>NZ_JAFLRK010000019.1 GCF_017315735.1 Paracoccus shandongensis | reverse complement strand
GCGCCAGCAGCGCACTGGCCCGGTCGCTGGCCTGGCGGGCCTGCGACAGCCCGGCGCGCGCCGCGGCCAGCCCGGCCTCGGCCACGCGCAGGGCCTGGTCCTGCTGGACCGAATCCAGCCGCGCCAGTTCCTGCCCCTGGGTCACGCGGTCGCCTTCGTCCACCAGCACGCGGGTCACGCGCCCGGCCTGGCGAAAGCTCATCTCGACGCTGTCGGTGGCGGTGATGCTGCCCGAAAGCTGCAGGTCAAGCTGGACCGCCCTTTCCTGCGCCTGGACCAGTTCGACGCGCAACGGCTCGCCCTGCGCCAGCACGGGGGATGCGCCTGCACCCACCGCAGCAATGACCGATGCCAGTCCCAAAGCGCGCATGAACCTGTCCCATCAATTGTCGCATATGTGCGTCACAAACAGGGGCGAGGAAAGGCCCCGCCGTCATGTCACCGCAGCCTTGTGATGAAACTTTTCGGCATCCCAGGTTCCGTCGCGCAGGATCCGGGCCAACGCCTCGACCGCGCGGTCCACGTCGTCAAGGCCGTTGTAAAGCGGCGCAAAGCCAAAGCGCAGCACGTCGGGCGCGCGGAAATCGCCCACCACGCCCGCCGCGATCAGCGCCTGCATGACCGCATAGCCCTGCGGATGGCGGAAGCTGACCTGAGAGCCCCGCCGCGCGGGATCCCGGGGCGAGTTCAGCGCGAGTCCGGGGCATTCCGCCTCGACCCCGGCGATGAAGGCCTGGGTCAGTTCGATCGAGCGGGCGCGCAGGTCAGGCAGGCTGACCCCGTCCCAGACATCCAGCGCGGCGTCCAGCGCGGCCAGCGCGATCACCGGGGGCGTGCCGACGCGCATCCGCTCGATCCCCGCCGCCGGGCGGTAATCGGGGTCAAAGGCGAAGGGCGCGTCATGGCCCATCCAGCCCTGCAGGATCGGCTGGGCGGCATCCGCATGGCGGGGATGGGTCCAGATGAAGGCCGGCGCGCCCGGCCCGCCGTTGAGATACTTGTAGGTGCAGCCCACCGCGAAATCGGCATCCGCCCCGGTCAGGTCCACATCCACCGCCCCCGCCGAATGGGCCAGATCCCACAGGGCCAGCGCGCCCGCCTCATGCGCCCGGGCCGTCAGCGCGGCCATGTCGTGGCGGCGGCCGGTGCGGTAATCGACCTCGGTCAGCATCAGCACGGCCAGATCGGGGGTGATGGCGGCCTCAACCGCCTCGGGCGCGACCACGCGCAACTCGGCGCCCACGGCGCGGGCCAGGCCTTCGGCCACGTAAAGGTCGGACGGGAAATTGCCGCTGTCCGACAGGATTACCCGGCGGCCGGGGCGCAGGCGAAGGGCCGCGCTGAGCGCCTGGAACACCTTGATCGACAGGGTGTCGCCCATCACCACCTGCCCCGGGCCCGCGCCGATCAGCCGGGCGATGCGGTCGCCGACCTTGCGCGGCTGGACATACCAGCCCGCCTTGTTCCAGCCGGTGATCAGCATTTCCGACCATTCGTCGGCCATCATCCGCGCCACGCGATCGGTGGCGGCAAGGGGCATCGGCCCCAGGGAATTGCCGTCCAGATAGGTGATGCCGGATGGCAGGTGGAAGGCGCGGCGGGTGGCGGCGAAATCGGTCATGGGCGGTCCTCTCTTGACGGTCAGGCTAGCAGCAGCCTTTCCTGCGGGAAAGAGAGGGACAGGATGCTGTATCACGTCACCGACTGGAACGACGCCTATGCCAACGGCGCGCATATCCCCCAGGCCGACGGCTTCGTGCCCCGCTGGCAGGAGGCCGCCGCCCGGTTCCGCGCGGCGCACCGACCCGAGCCGCTGGGCCGGGGCCACCTGTTCCGCCCGGCAGGCCGCGCGCGGGGGCTGATGGTCTTTGTCCATGGCGGCTACTGGATGGCCTTCGATCCGGGCGTCTGGTCGCATCTGGCGGCGGGCGCGCTGGCGCGGGGTTGGGCGGTCGCCCTGCCCGCCTATACCCTGGCCCCCGGGGCGCGGATCGCGCAGATGGCGCCCGAGGTCGCCGCCGCGATTGCCGAGGCCGCCGCGCGGGTGGACGGTCCCATCGCGCTGACGGGCCATTCGGCGGGCGGGCACCTGGCCGCGCGGATGGTCTGCGACGACGGCACCCTGCCCGACGCGGTGGCCGCGCGGATCACGGCCTGCGTGCCGATCTCTCCCCTGACCGACCTGCGCCCGCTTCTACGCACGGCCATGAACGACACCCTGCGGTTGGACAGGCCCGAGGCCGCCGCCGAAAGCCCCGCCCTGCTGTCCCCGCGCCCGGGCATCCCCGTGACCACCTGGGTCGGCGGGATGGAACGGCCCGAGTTCATCCGCCAGGCCCGCCTGCTGGCCGATATCTGGGCGGGCCTTGGGGCCGCGACGGATTGCGTGATCGACCCCGGCCGCCACCATTTCGACGTGATCGAGGGGTTGGAACGGGCGGACAGCCCCTTGCTGGAACGGCTGCTCACCCCGTGAAATCCGCCACCTGCGCCCCGGTCATCTCCAACAGCACTCCCGGCGCGATCGCAAAGACATGGCGCGGCGTGCCCGCCGCCGCCCAGACGCGGTCGAACTCCAGCAGGCGCGGGTCGAAGAAGGCCGTGACCGGCTTCAGGTGCCCGACCGGGGCCACGCCGCCGATGGCGAAGCCGGTTTCCTCGCGGATCAGCGCGGCGTCGGCGCGGTCCAGCGGCTGGCCCGCGACGGCGGTGGCGCGGGCCGGATCGACGCGGTTGCCGCCCGCGGTCAGGAACAGGACGACATGGCCCGTTGCCTGCCCCCGGAAGATGATCGACTTGGCGATCTGATCGACCGCGCAGCCCGCCGCCCGCGCGGCATCCTCGGCCGTGCGGGTGCTGTCCGGCATCTCCAGGATTTCGGCGGCCACCCCCGCCGCGTCCAAGGCCGCCCTGACCCGCGCCACGCTCTTGCTCATGCCATTCTCCCGCGCCTTGCGCCCCGGCGCCAATCGTGCTGTTGCAAGGGCAACCATCACGGAGGCCGCCATGAACGTCTATACCCTTCTGGTCGAGGTCGGCCGCACCAGAAACGACGGCCTGCCCGACGGATCGACTGGCGCCGCGCTGATCTGCTATGCCGCAGGCCGCGACGAGGCCGAGGCGGTGCGCGAAACGGTCGCCATCCTGAAGCAGGCCGATCTGTCCCCCCTGGACGTGACCGGCTACGGCAGCCTGGACGAACGCCTGGCCGAGGGGCACGAGATCGACGACGAGGAACGCGCCCTCATGCAGCGGGCGCTGGACGAGAACTCGGTGATCATCGCGCAGATGCAGCCCTTCTTCAAAGGCTGCGAGGGCGCGGGGGACGACGGCGACACCCTGCACTGAAGGGGCAAAGCGGCCTATTCAACCGAAAGTGTCTTCGCTAGACTGCCCGCCAACAACAAAAGCAGCAGTTACGGACAGGCGATCCCATGACACTTTCCCGCATCTTCCTGACCACCGCCCTGGTGGGGGCCCTGGCATCCTGCGCGGGCCCCATGAACCGCGCGCCCGGCGCGATGGGGGGCAGCGCCCCGGTCACGCCCGCGCCGATCCCGCAGGCATCCGCCGGGGATGAGGCGGGCTTGCAGAACTTTGTCCAGTCCTTCCGGCCCCGCGCCCTGGCCTCGGGTGTCTCGCCCGCCACCTATGACCGCGCCATGCGCATCGCCCGCTACAACCCCGAGGTGATCCGCCTGGACCGCAAGCAGGCCGAGTTCAGCCGCCCCGTCTGGCTGTACCTGGACAGCGCCGTATCGGACGTGCGGGTCACCACCGGCCGCCAGAAGGCCGCGCCACTGGCGGGCGTGCTGTCGCAGATCGAGGCGCGATACGGCGTCCCGCGCGAGATCGTGCTGGCCGTCTGGGGGATGGAATCGAACTTCGGCGCCAACCGAGGCAAGATGCAGATCATCCCGTCGCTGGCCACGCTGGCCTATGACGGCCGCCGGGGCGAGATGTTCCAGAACCAGCTGATCGCCTCGCTGCGGATCCTGCAGGCGGGGGACACCGATCCCGAACACATGCTGGGCAGCTGGGCCGGGGCCATGGGGCACACGCAGTTCATGCCCACGTCCTATCTGGACTATGCCGTCGATTTCACCGGCGACGGGCGGCGCGACATCTGGTCGGACGACCCGACCGATTCGCTGGCCTCGACCGCGAACTATCTGCGCCGCAACGGCTGGGTGCCGGGCCAGGCCTGGGGGGCCGAGGTGCAATTGCCGCCGGGCTTCAACATGGGCCTGGTCGGCAAGGGCACGCGGCGGTCGGACTGGGCCGCGCAGGGCGTGCGCCGCATCGGCGGCGGGGCACTGCCCGGCGGCAACGGGTCGATCATCATGCCGGCGGGGGCGAACGGCCCGGCCTTCCTGATCCTCGACAACTTCCGCTCGATCCTGCGCTACAACAACTCGGACAACTACGCGCTTGGCGTGGCCTTCCTGGGCGAGCGCATCGCCGGGCGCGCGGGGATTCAGGGGTCGTGGCCCAGGAACGACCGCCCGCTGTCCACCGGCGAGCGCCAGGAAATCCAGCAGCGCCTGCGCGCCAAGGGGTTCTACAGCGGCGAGATCGACGGGCTGTTCGGATCGGCCACGATGGAGTCGGTCGCGGCCTATCAGCGGTCCATCGGCGTGACGCCGGACGGGTATCCGACCTCGATCCTGCTGGGGCAGTTGCGGCGGTGATATGAAGGGGCGTCCGAAAGGGCGCCCTTACCCGTTGGAGCGGGTGACAGCGGCAGGCTTGTCGCTGGCTATCGGCCAAACATGCCGGGCAGATCCCGCGCACCGTGCAGCACGCGCACGATCCGCACCTCGTCACCCGCTTCGACAAAGAAGATCAGATATCGCCCATGCCGTGCCGCGCGCAGCCCTTCGTACAGGTCGTCGCGCGCGGGAAAACTGCCGGGCCGCTCTGCGATTTGACGAATACGCGCTTCGATTTCGGCAACGAATGATGCTGCCTGCTCTGGATTGTCCAGGGCGATGAAATCGCCGATTTCAAAAAGGTCAGCCCGCGCGGCAGGCAGGATGACCAAGCGCGGCATGTCAGGCCTTGGCGGCGTAGCGGGCGCGCAGTTCGGCAAAGACCTGGTCGGCAGGGATGGCGGGGCCGCTGTCCAGCCCGGCCTTGATCGCCGCCCGAAGGGCTTCCAGATCCTGACGCTCCGCATCGCGGCGGCGGGTCCAGTCGCGCAAGGCTTCGCGCACGACCTCGCTGGTCGAGGCGTATTCGCCGCCTGCCACGGTCTGGCGCAGCGTTTCGGCCATCTCGGTCGGCATGGTAATGGTCATTCGCTCAACCGCGGGCATCGTCAGGGCTCCTGCCAGACCTCATACCTTATCATACTTATGATGCGCGGTGAGGGAAGCCAAGAAGGACGCAGGCAACTTCCGTGTCAGCGCAGCCACCCCTCAAACGTCGCCAGCACCTCCTCGTAAACCCCGCGCTTGAACGGCACGATGTTCTCCAGCAGCGCCGCCGCAGGCATCCAGCGCCATTCCTCGAACTCAGGATGATCCGTGTCGAGGCGGATGTCGGCGTCGGTGCCCCCGAACCGCATCAGCACCCATTTCTGGCGCTGCCCGCCATAACGGCCCTTCCAGACCTTGCCCAGAAGCTCGGGCGGCAGGTCGTAGTAAACCCAGCCGGGGGTTTCGGCCACCACCTCGACATTGTCCGAAGAAACGCCGGTTTCCTCGGACAGTTCGCGCAAGGCGGCCTCGCGCGGGGTTTCGCCCTTGTCGATGCCGCCCTGGGGCATCTGCCAGGCGCCGGGCATGTCGATGCGCCGGCCCGCGAACACCAGGCCGTCCGCATTGATCAGCACCACGCCCGCACAGGGGCGATAGGGCAGCCCGCCCGGCCCCGTCCGGTCCCCTTCAGCCATTCGTCCTGGCGGCCCCCGAGCCCTCGGTCCCCGACCCCTCGCCCGTCATGGCGGGGGTGGCGGCGGCAGGCACCTGGCCCGCCTTGAAATCGACGGCGGCCAGGCCCTTGAGGATGTCCACGGCATAGGCCAGCTGGTAATCCTCCTCGCGCAGCTTGGCGGTGGCCTCGACCTCGGCGGCCTCGTCCTGCATCTGCTTCTTCTCGTCCTCGCTGACGGAATCGTTGTTCAGCGCGCCGCGCAGGTCGGCCTCGGAGCGGCCGAAGTTCGACTGCGTGCGGGGGCCCTGCTCCTCCTCCCCCCCCTTCGCCGGGGGCGTGGGCTGCGCCACCAGGATGTCGGGCTGGATGCCCAGCGACTGGATCGACCGGCCCGAGGGCGTGTAATACCGCGCGGTCGTCAGACGGATGGCGCTGTCGGCCGTCACCGGCATGACCGTCTGGACCGACCCCTTGCCGAAGGTCTTTTCGCCCACCACGATGGCGCGGCGGTGATCCTGCAACGCGCCCGCGACGATTTCCGACGCGCTGGCCGATCCGCCATTGGTCAGCACCACCATGGGCTTGCCCTGGGCCAGATCGCCCGGTTCGGCGTTCCAGCGTTCGCTTTCCTCGGGGTTGCGGCCCCGGGTGCTGACGATCTCGCCCGCGTCCAGGAAGGCGTCGCTGACGCTAATCGCCTGGTTCAGCAGGCCGCCCGGGTTGTTGCGCAAATCTAGGACGAAGCCCGTCACCTTGTCGATGCCGCCCGCGTCCTTGACGCCCTTTTCCAGTTCGGATTTCAGCGTGTCATAGGTCTCGTCGTTGAAGGTCGAGACGCGCAACACGACCGAATGCCCCTCGATCCGCGTCTTCACCACGGTCAGCTTGATCGTGTCGCGCGTCATGGTCAGGTCGAAAGGCTCGGTCTCGCCCTCGCGCAGGATGGTGACGGTGATTTCCGACCCGATGGGGCCGCGCATCATGTCCACCGCCTGGTCCAGCGTCAGGCCCATCAGCGATTCGCCGTTCACATGGGTGATGAAGTCGCCCGACTTGACCCCCGCCTGGGCGGCGGGCGTGTCGTCGATGGGCGAGACGACCTTGACCAGCCCTTCCTCCTGGCTGACCTCGATCCCGAGGCCCCCGAAGCTGCCGCGGGTCTGGGTCTGCATGTCCTCGTAATCGCTGGCCGACAGGAACGAGGAATGCGGGTCCAGCGAAGTCAGCATCCCGTTGATCGCGGCCTCGATCAGTTCCTTGTCGTCGGGCGCCTCGACATAATCGGCGCGGACGCGTTCGAACACGTTGCCGAACAGTTCCAGCTGTTCATAGATCGAGGCATTCGAGCCGGTTTCCTGCGCCACCAGCGGCCCGGCGATCTGGGTGGTCAGCAGGGCCCCGGCCAGAACGCCGCCCACGCCTGCGATCAGATAGTGTTTCATGTCGGCCTTTCCTGCCTTCAATCCTGTTGAGGCTCCACGACGGGATTCAGCACGAACCAGTCCGCCGGGTCCAGAGTTTCCTGTCCCTTGCGCAATTCCAGATACAGGGATTCGGTCTGCCCTGCATTGCCGCCAATGGCGGCATCGGCGACGAATTGCGCGCCAAATTCCTGTGCCGGCGCCTCGGACCCGCCCATCAGGCCGATCGGATCGCCCGCCTGCAGCACGTCGCCCACCTCTCCGAAGACCTGCGCCATGCCCGCAAAGACCAGAAGATAACCGCGCGCGGGCTCGACGATCATCACATTGCCGTAATCCAGAAGCGGGCCGCGATAGCGGATGCTGGCGGGCCAGGGGGTCGTGACCAGGGCAGCGGGGGGCGTGGCGATCACCCAGCCGGGGCGTTCGACGCCTGCGGCATCGGGCTGGTTGTAAAGCCGCAGGATGGTGCCCACGGCCGGCAGGGGCAGGCTGCCCCGGGCGCCCTCGAAATCCTCCAGGGGGGGGCCCACGTCCATCTGCACCTTGGCCACGCCCGCCGCGAATTCGTCCAGCGACTGCGCCGCATCGCGCAGCTTCTGCATTTCCGCCGGCGCATCGGCATAGCGCACCGGCAGGCTGGATCGGTCGGTGACGGCGCTGGCCAGCAGCCGGCGCGCTTCCTGGACCGAGGCCAGCCCCGCGCCCAGCATCTGCGCCGCGCCCGCCTGCAATTCGCGCACGGTGGCGATTTCGTGCAGGTCGTCCTGCAACCGCTCGGCCTCGGACCGCAGGCCGGGGGTGATGTCGGCCAGCACCATGCCGGACCGCGCATTGGCCAGCGCGCCCGCCGGATGCAGCAGCATGGTGGTTTCGGGCGATTGCTGCATCGCCGTCATGGCGCCCAGGACCGAGGCCAGCTGCACCCGCTGCGATTCAAAGCGCGCGCGCAGTTCCGCCTCGCGCGCGCTGGCCTGGCGCAACCCTTCGCGCAGGGCGGCAAGGCCCTGTTCATAGCCCCGGATCACCTCGGTCAGGGCGACCACCTGGTCATCGGCGGTCAGCGCACCGGCCAGCTTGGCGACGGCGGCGCGCAACTGGGCGGCGGCGTCCTGCGCCTCGGCCACGGCGGCGCTGACCGAGGGTTCCTGCGCCTGGAGGGGCGCGGCAGCGATCAGGGCGGACAAGGCCAGAGGAAGAAGGAACTTCATGCGGTCACGATCAGGCTTTGGCCCGTCATCTCGGCGGGCTGGTCAAGGCCCATCAGTTGCAGGACCGTCGGCGCCAGGTCGGCCAGCCTGCCATTGCGCAGCCGCGCGCCCGCCGGGCCGCCATAGACGATCACCGGCACCGGGTTGGTGGTGTGCGCGGTATGCGGCCCGCCGGTTTCGGGGTCGATCATCGTCTCGCAATTGCCGTGGTCGGCGCAGATCACCGCCGCCCCGCCCGCGCGGTCCAGGGCGTCGAGCATCCGGCCCAGGCCGCGGTCCACGGCCTCGCAGGCCAGCATCGCGGCGGGCAGGCTGCCGGTATGGCCCACCATGTCGGGATTGGCGAAGTTCACCACGATCAGGTCATAGCCCGCGCCGATCACCTCGACCAGCTTCGCCGCGACCTCGTCGGCGGCCATTTCCGGCGCGAGGTCATAGGTCGCGACCTTGGGGCTGGCGGGCATGAAGCGGTCCTCGCCCGGTTCGGGCGCCTCCTTGCCGCCGTTCAGGAAGAAGGTGACATGGGGGTATTTTTCCGTCTCGGCCAGGCGGAACTGGCGCAGGCCCTTGGCGGCGACCCAAGCCCCCAGCGTATTGACGACCTGCCGCTTGGGATAGGCGGCGGTCATGAAGTCGTTGTGGCGGCTGCTGTAATCGACCATGCCCAGAAGGGCTGCCCATTCCGGGCGGTCACTGGTGTCGAACTGCGTGAAATCCGGATCGGCCAGCGCCGTCAGGATTTCCCGCGCCCGGTCGGCGCGGAAATTGAGGCAGAAGAACCCGTCCCCGTCCATTGCGCCGTTATAGCCGTCGATGATGAAGGGGGGGATGAACTCGTCCGTCTCGCCGCGTGCGTAAGCCGTGGTCACGGCCAGGTCGGCCGACAGCGCGGGTTCCCCCTGCCCCGCGACGATGGCGCGATAGGCGCGTTCGACGCGTTCCCAGCGGTTGTCGCGGTCCATGGCGAAGTAACGCCCGATCACGGTGCCGATCCGCGCCCCTTCGGGCAGCGTGCCCTGCAATTCGGTGACAAAGCCCATGGCCGATTGGGGCGGCACGTCGCGCCCGTCGGTGATGGCATGGACGACAACAGGCACGCCTGCGGCGGCAATGGCGCGGACAGCGGCCTGGACATGGACGACATGGCCATGCACGCCCCCGTCCGACACCACGCCCATCAGATGCGCCGTCCCGCCCGTGGCACGCAGCCGTTCCACGAAGCGGACCAGGCCTTCGTTGCCCACGAAGCTGCCGTCCTCGATCGCCAGGTCGATCTGGCCCAGGTCCATGGCGACCACGCGGCCCGCGCCGATATTGGTGTGGCCCACCTCGGAATTGCCCATCTGCCCGCGCGGCAGGCCCACGTCGGGACCGAAGGTCGTCAGCGTGGCATGGGGGCAGGTGCGCATCAGCCGGTCGAAATTCGGCGTGGCCGCCTGATCCGGCGCGCTTTGCTCGGGCCGGTCCGAGATGCCCCAACCGTCAAGAATGCACAGGACCACAGGTTTCGTCATATCGCGCCTCGGGGTGATTTGCGCCTTGTTACGCTGGCGCGGCGCTTGCGGCAACCGGCGAAGGCCGGGGGCCAGCCCCCGGACCCCCGGGATATTTGGGCCAAAGTGAAATGGCAGCCGCGTTCACTTTGGTTCAAATATCCTCGGGGCTTCGAAGCGCCCGGAAAAAGGTCCAGTGGACCTTTTTCAGCGAAGAAGGGGCCAGCAGGCCCGATAATTGGCCGCAGGCCAAGAGGGGGCAGACAGCCCCCTGCCCCGCTGCCGCATTCACGCGCGATGATAAGGGGATCCCGCCAGGATCGTCGCGGCGCGATACAATTGTTCGGCCAGCATCACCCGGACCAGCATGTGCGGCCAGACCATGCGGCCCAGGCTGATCTGCCAGTCGGCCCGCGCCCGCAGCGCCGGGTCCAGCCCATCCGCGCCGCCGATCACGAAGCAGACATCGCGGGCCCCGTCGCGCCAGCCCGCAAGCCGCCGGGCAAAATCGGGCGAGGTCGGCTGCTCGCCCCGTTCGTCCATCATCACCAGGGCGGCGCCCTGCGGGATGGCGCGCGCCAAAAGCTCGGCCTCGGCCGCCATGCCGCCGCCGCGCTTGTCCTCGACCTCGTGGAGGGTGATCGGCGGCAGGCCAAGGCTGCGCCCGGCCTTGGCGAAACGGTCGAGGTAATCCGCCACCATCGCCGCCTCGGGGCCCTTGCGCAGCCGCCCGACCGCGGCGATGTCGATCCGCATCTTGCCCGACTATATCGCCGGGCGGGTTCCGTCGCGGACGCGGCTCAGCGCGTCGGCGGGCATCCACATCTTTTCAAGCTGATAGAATTCCCGCACCTCGGGGCGGAAGACATGGACGATCACGTCGTCGGTGTCGATCAGCACCCAATCGCCGGTGTCCTTGCCTTCGATCCGGGGGGTGCGGCCGGTCAGCTGCTTCATGCGGTCTGCCAGCTTTTCGGCGATGGCGCCCACCTGGCGCGCGCTGCGGCCCGATGCGATCACCATGTGATCGGCCATGGCCGACCGTCCGCGCAGGTCGATCGTGACGATGTCCTCGGCCTTGTCGTCGTCAAGCGAGGACAGGACGCGGTCCAGGATCTGGTCGCTGGTCAGATCAGGGCCGCCAGGGGTCGCAGCCGGCCCCGTGGCCGGCGAGACGTCTTGTGACAGGGTTATATCCTCCGGTCAGCGCGCCGATCGCCCCCGGCGCAGGGGATGGATCAAAGATAGCAACTTTTCGCACCATCTCAATGTTCCCGGTCCGATTCCGTGTCGTCCGGCCGGGGATCGCCCGTATGGACCCGAGGCGCGTCATTCACAAGCCGGACCTCTCGGCGCGGGAAGGGGATGGTGATGCCCTGTTCCTTGAAGGCGTCCCACAGCGCCAGATAGACCTGGCCGCGCACATTGGTCAGCCCGTCCGCCGCGTCGTCGATCCAGAAGCGCAGCACATAGTCGATGGAGCTTTCGCCAAAGCCCGTGACCCAACAGACCGCCTGCCGGTGCGACAGAACCCGCCTGACCGTCTTGACGGCGGCGATGGCCGTGGCGGTGACCTTGTGGGGATCGTCCTGATAAGAGGCGCGGAACGTCAGGTCCAGCCGCACGAAGCTGTCGGTGTGGGACCAGTTCACCACCTGGCCCGTGACCAGATCCTCGTTCGGGATCAGGTATTCCTTGCCGTCGCGCGTGACCACGCTGACATAGCGCGCGCCCAGTTCCTCGATCCAGCCGAAGGTGTCGCCCAGGCTGATCACGTCGCCGGGCTTCACGGACTTGTCCAAAAGGATGATGACCCCCGAAACCAGGTTGGACACCACCTTCTGCAGCCCGAAGCCAAGGCCCACGCCCACCGCGCCGGAAAAGACCGCCAGCCCCGTCAGGTCGAATCCCGCCGCCTTCAGGCCGACGATCAGCGCCAGGCTGAACAGCATGATCTGCAACAGCTTCGTGGTCAGCACCCGCATCGTGGGCGAGATGTCCTCGTTCCGGGCCAGCCGGCCCCCGATCAGCCGCGACAAGGCCCGCGCGGCCCCGATCATCAGGCCGGTGACGACCAGCGCCTTCAGCACCGTCAGGGCCGACAGGCGCAATTCGCCCAGGGTGATGGCGATGCTGTCCAGGAAATCGCCCGCGGGATCCGTCAGGTCCAGCAGGAACAGCGTGACCCAGATCCAGGCGGCCCAGCTGACGATGCGGCGCAGGAAGCGGTTGGCGATCAGCCGCACCAGGAAGAAGGTCGCCAGCCAGGCCGCCGCGATCGAGGCCGCCAGCGCGATCAGCGCGCTGCGCGAGGGCCAGGTGATCTCTCGCATGACAAGGACGACGGTCCAGGCCAGGGCCGCGAAGATGATCAGCCCCATCCTGCGCCCGATCAGCACCCCCAGCCGCAGCCGCCATTTGGGCCAGTTGTCGCGCCGGCGCAGCCAGTCGTTCCACAGCCGGGCGGTGATCCGGCCCACCAGCCAGGACAGAAGCATCAGCCCGGCGATGGCGGCCAGCTGATACAGGCGCTGCGGCAGGATCATGATCTCGAGGAACAGGGCGATGCGCGACCACAGCCCCCGGGCTGCATCCATGACGCTTGGACCGATCGGCTCCATCCCCCTTCCGCCCCTTCCGACAATGTTGCGTCAACGCCGAAAGGGGCATAAAAGATCGGCCATGGCCGGGTTCATCTATTTCGACATCCATGACCGCGCGCGCCTGCCCTCGCGGTTCTTCGGCGCCACGCGGCGCGTGACGGCGCGACTGTGACGGGCTGCGGTTTGCGCCGCAGCCGATCCTTTCGCCACGACCCCATCACAGCCGAAAGCCAAAAACCATGACCACCCAATCCGCACGCACGCTTTACGACAAGATCTGGGACGCCCATGTGGTGGACCGCCAGGAAGACGGCACCTGCCTTCTGTATATCGACCGCCACCTGGTCCACGAAGTGACCAGCCCCCAGGCCTTCGAGGGGCTGCGCATGACCGGCCGCACCGTCCGCGCCCCCGAACGCACCATCGCTGTGCCCGACCACAACGTGCCGACCACCTGGGACCGCGAAGCGGGCATCGACAACGAGGAATCGCGCATCCAGGTCGATGCGCTGGACCGCAACGCCCGCGAATTCGGCGTGGTCTATTACCCCGTCAACGACATCCGCCAGGGGATCGTCCACATCGTCGGCCCCGAACAGGGCTGGACCCTGCCCGGTATGACGGTGGTCTGCGGCGACAGCCACACCGCGACGCATGGCGCCTTTGGCGCGCTGGCCCACGGCATCGGCACCAGCGAGGTCGAGCATGTCCTGGCCACGCAAACGCTGATCCAGAAGAAATCGAAGAACATGAAGGTCGAGGTGACGGGCCGCCTGGCCCCCGGCGTCACCGCCAAGGACGTGGTGCTGGCGATCATCGGCCATACCGGCACGGCGGGCGGCACCGGCCATGTCATCGAATATTGCGGCGAGGCGATCCGCAGCCTGTCCATGGAAGGCCGCATGACCATCTGCAACATGGCGATCGAGGGCGGCGCCCGCGCGGGCCTGATCGCGCCCGACCAGACGACCTTCGATTACGTCAAGGGCCGCCCCCATGCGCCGAAAGGGGCGCAATGGGAAGCCGCCGTTTCCTGGTGGAAGACGCTTTTCAGCGACGAGGGCGCGCATTGGGACAAGGTTGTCACCCTGCGGGGCGAGGATATCGCCCCCACCGTCACCTGGGGCACCAGCCCCGAAGACGCGCTGCCCATCACCGCGACCGTCCCCGCCCCCGAGGATTTCACCGGCGGCAAGGTCGAGGCCGCGCGGCGGTCGCTGGACTACATGGGCCTGACGCCCGGCACGAAGCTGACCGACATCGCCATCGACGCGGTGTTCATCGGTTCCTGCACCAACGGCCGGATCGAGGATCTGCGCGCCGCGGCCGACATCCTGCGCGGCCGCAGGCTGGCGCCCGGCGTGCGCGGCATGGTGGTGCCCGGATCGGGCCTGGTCCGTGCGCAAGCCGAGGAGGAAGGGCTGGACCAGGTCTTCAAGGACGCGGGCTTCGAATGGCGGCTTGCGGGCTGTTCCATGTGCCTGGGCATGAACCCCGACCAGCTTGCCCCCGGCGAACGCTGCGCTGCGACCTCCAACCGCAACTTCGAGGGCCGGCAGGGATATAAAGGCCGCACCCACCTGATGTCGCCCGCGATGGCTGCGGCGGCGGGCGTGGCCGGGCATCTGGTCGATGTGCGCGCCTTCGCGGCGGAAATGGCGTAGGGAGAGCCGATCATGGACAAGTTCACCACCCTGACCGGGATCGCAGCGCCCATGCCGCTGGTCAATATCGACACCGACATGATCATCCCCAAGCAGTTCCTCAAGACGATCCAGCGGTCGGGCTTGGGCGTCAACCTGTTCGACGAGCTGCGCTATGACCGCGACGGGAACGAGCTGCCGGATTTCGTGCTGAACCAGCCGGCCTACCGGCAGGCGCAGATCATCGTGGCAGGCGACAATTTCGGCTGCGGATCCTCGCGCGAACATGCGCCCTGGGCGCTGCTGGATTTCGGGATCCGCTGCGTGATTTCCACCAGCTTCGCCGACATCTTCTTCAACAACTGCTTCAAGAACGGCATCCTGCCCGTGGTGCTGCCGCAGGACGCGGTCGATGTGCTGATGGAGGATGCCCGCAAGGGAGCCAACGCCCGCATGACGGTGGATCTGGAAAACCAGACGGTCACCACCTCGGACGGGCAGTCCTTTGCCTTCGAGGTCGATCCCTTCCGCAAGCATTGCCTGTTGAACGGGCTGGACGACATCGGGCTGACCATGGAAAAGGCCCCCGCCATCGAAAGCTACGAGACGCAGATGGCGCAGGCGCGGCCTTGGGTCTGAGGGCCTGAAAAAGCCCCGCCATGCAGGATGGCGGGGCAAGGCGGTTCCCCTGATGGCGGCAGCCGGGGGAACGTGGCGAACACCTGATGTTCAGTTGGGACGGGACACCTCGCCCTCCATCTCGGCGCGGATCTGCTGGCGCAGGATGTCGATGGGGATCATCCGGCCCTCGCGCCGGTAATGCCAATAGGTCCAGCCGTTGCAGGAGGGCGCGCCTTCCAGCGCGGCGCCGACCTGGTGGATGGATCCCTTCACGTCATTGCCGATCAGCGACCCGTCCGCGCGGACCTTGGCCTTGTGGCGGTTGTTCATGGAATACAGTTCCTCGCCCGGGCGCAGCATCCCGCGCTCGACCACCTGGCCGAAGGGGATGCGGGGTTCGGCGCGCTTGGGCCGCGCGGTGGCCAGCGCCTCGGCGTCCAGGCGGCGGATGCGGCTGATGCGGCGTTCGGCCACCTCGCGATAGGCTTCCTCGCGCTCGATGCCGATGAAGTCGCGGCCCAGCATCTTGGCGACCGCGCCTGTCGTGCCGGTGCCGAAGAACGGGTCCAGCACCACGTCGCCGGGATTGGTGGTGCCGATGATGACGCGGTGCAGCAGCGATTCCGGTTTCTGCGTCGGATGGGCCTTGTCGCCCGCCGCGTCCTTCAGCCGCTCGCCGCCGTTGCAGATGGGCAGCACCCAGTCGGATCGCATCTGCGTGCCTTCGTTCAGCGACTTCAGCGCCTCGTAGTTGAAGGTGTATTTCGAATTTTCGGATTTTGCGGCCCAGATCAGCGTTTCATGCGCGTTGGTCAGCCGCTTGCCGCGGAAGTTCGGCATCGGGTTCGCCTTGCGCCAGATCACGTCGTTCATGATCCAGAAGCCCTGGTTCTGGATCTCGGCCCCCACGCGGAAGATGTTGTGATAGCTGCCGATCACCCAGATCGCGCCGTTGGGCTTCAGCAGGCGCCGCGCGGCGGCCAGCCAGTCGCGGGTAAAGGCGTCATAGCTGGCAAAGCTGGAAAACTGGTCCCAGTGGTCGTCCACCGCGTCGACGCGGGAATTGTCGGGCCGGTGCAGGTCGCCGCGCAGTTGCAGGTTATAAGGCGGGTCGGCAAAGATCAGGTCCACGCTGGCTTCGGGAAGCGCGTTCATCACGGCGATGCAGTCGCCTGCCAGGATCTGGTTGAGGGGAAGCGGTCGCGCGGCTGCCATGCGCTGGTCCTTGGTCTTTATCATCTTTGCCTCGGGGGGAAGTGCCGGTTTGTCCCGGTCTGGTATCCCCCCAACATGATTCAGACCCGAATCGGCGTCAATTTCTTTTTTGAATCAAGAGCTTGCCTCTAGGGCTTTACACAAGATGTTGTGGACGGGCTCGAACGAACGCCTATGCCAAGGGGTGACGCCCAGATCTAGAAGCGCCTGCTTGTGCGCGGGCGTGCCGTAGCCCGCGTTGGTTTCCCAGCCATAGCCCGGATGTTGTTGCGCCAAATCCACCATCAGCCGGTCGCGCGCCACCTTGGCCAGGATCGAGGCCGCGGCGATCGTCACGCAGCGCGCATCGCCCCCCACGATCGCCTCTCCCGGGCAGGACAGGTCGCGGGGAACGCGGTTGCCGTCCACCAGGACGTGGCAGGGCCGGGTCCGCAGGCCCTTCACCGCCAGGCACATCGCAAGGTGCGAGGCGTGATAGATGTTCAGGCGGTCGATCTCCTCGACACCGACATGGACGATGCAATGGTCGCAATGGACGGCCAGCCATTCGGCCAGCGCCTCGCGCCGTTTTGCCGTCAGCTTCTTGGAATCGTTCAGCCCGTCGGGGATGTTGCCGGGGTCCAGCACGACGGCGGCGGCGGTGACGGGACCGGCCAGCGGGCCGCGCCCGACCTCGTCCACGCCAGCGACGCGGCGGGCGCCCCGGGACAGGGCGGTCCGTTCGACGCTGAAATCGGGCAGAATCATGCGGTGATGGTTACAGGGGGGATGGTGACTTCTTCAAGGTTCACGCCGTCCCCTTCGCGGTCCACCACCAGGAAATAGGCGGGCCGGTCCAGCGGCGTCAGGACACCATGCCAGACCCCCGCGCGCAGGTTCACGCCGGTGCCCGCAGGCACCAGGAAGGCGCGCGGCGCCCCGGGCTTGCCGCCCGCGTCGGGGGCCACGACCGACATCCAGGCATCCGGTCCCAGCGGCATGAAGGCCTGGCTGCCCAGGGGGTGGCGTTCCAGCAGGGTGCAGGCGTAAGGCAGGCTGACGGCTTCGCTGCGGAAGATCGAGATGATCGCCTCGCCGCCCCCGGTTTCCACGGTGGCCAGCGCGTGGTGACGCTCGCAGCGGCCTGCGTTGATCATGCGGTCGGGGGTGGCGCGGGGGGCCAGCACCTCGCCGAAGGGGGCGAACGCTTCCGGCGTAAGGGGTTCGATGCGGATCGTGGTCATGGGTTCCTCCTGCCCCATGCCTAACCCGCCGCCGCCAGCCCGTCGAGGATCCGCGCCATGATCGCGCGCCGCGTGGCGGGCTTGCGCAGCATGGCGGCCTCGGTGCGGGCCGCAGCCGCCATGGCCTTGCATTCGTTCGGATTTTCCCGCGCCCAGGCAAGCTTTTCGGCGATGTCGGTGCCATAGCGTTCCAGCGGAATATAGTGTTTCCATGGACGGAAGCGGCCGGAATAGAAGACTTCCCAGCCGTCCTCCTCGGCCAGCAGCACCGACTGGCTGTCGATGGCCCCGATGAAGTTCGAGCCGTGGTCATAGCCTGTGAGGCACAGCTGATAGCGGAATCCGTGGAAGAAGCTGCGGCCCTGGCGCGGCACGCAATAGGGCGCAAGCCACGGATCGCGGGCAAAGTCGCGGTATCCCCAGGCCATCACCACGCCCAGGTCGAAATCGGGATGCTCCCACCAGCGCCGCACGAAGGCCAGCCGGTTGGTGTTGCACAGCCGGTCCCAGGCCGCCTGCCGCCGGGCCGGATCGTCCCCCGCCTGGGCCAGATCCCGCAGGATGGTGTGCGAGGCCGGGCCGGTCCTGACCCCCTCTCCCATCCCGCTGCCCGAGATCATGCCGCGCCAGACCACTTGGTCCAGCTTGTCCTCCCACGGGATCGGGTCGGGGGGCGCATCGGGATCGAAGCCCGGCAGGCCGATGGCGTGCTGGTCGGGCAGCGGCCACAGAACGGCATTGCGCGCGCCTGCGCGGCGGTTGTGGCACAGGACCGGGGCGGACAGCGCCTCGCCCTGGGGGGATCCGAACCAGCGCGAATCCTCCATGTCGATGCGCAGGGGCAAGGGGCGGTCCAGGCGCAGGGCGTCGTTGATCACCCCCTCGGCCCGGATCAGCTTGAAATGCCGGCCTGGGGCCGACAGGGCGATCCCGTCCCGGACCGCGATGCGGCGCGGGGCGCCGTGGCGGTTGGTCACGAATGCGGCCCCGTTCCAGATGGAAAAATATTCCGAAAGCCCGCCGTCCTGCGGCGCGCCGGGCTCTAGCCCGCGCAGGCAGAAGGCGGCCACGTCCTCGACATAGGCCGGATCGACGGGTTCGGCAGGGGGCGGGGCCAGCAGCCGGGCCAGATCGGGGGGCGCGCCCTCGGCCGGGGGGAACCAGCCTGGCTGCCAGCCGGCATCGGGCATCGGCAGCAGCGGGTCCAGGCGCGCGGCCAGATCGGCGGGCGTGTCGCGGTCCAGATCGACGCGGAACAGCCGGGGATCGGTGCCGAAGAAAGCCTCGACCGCCGCCATGTGGGCGTGCCAGTCGGCTTCCCACAGGTCGGGCAGGTCGGCGGTGGCGCAGCCGCGATGATGCGCATGGCAGCGTGCGGCGGCCGCCCCGTCGCGGGTCAGGCGATCGAGGATCCAGTCCTCGGGGCGCCGCGTGGTCAGGATGAAGCGCGCCTGCGGAAAACGGTCGGCCAGCCAGGCGAACTGCCGCCAGGCCTCCAACGGAGGGCGCCAATGCGGGGTGTGGCGGTAAAGGCCCGCGAACAGCACCGTTCCCGGCCAGGGCGTCAGCGGGTCGGTCCCGGTGGCGCGGGCGAACAGGACATCCTCGGCCAGACGCCCCTTGTCGTGGCAGACGGCGGGGTGGCCGTTGCGGCGGAACAGCCGGGCCAGCCGCCCCTCGCCGCAGTTGTCGGGGCTGATGTGGAAGAACAGCGGCCCGTCCGTCATCCGCCGATCAGCCGCCCCGGGCGTGGCAGAAAGATCGTGAGAACCCCCAGGATCGGCAGGAACGAGCAAAGGAAAAACACCCGCTCGATCCCCTGGGCGTCGGCCAGCACGCCCAAGGCGGCGGCGGCGATGCCGCCCATGCCGAAGCTGAATCCGAAGAACAGCCCGGCGATGGTGCCGGTGCGCCCCGGCACCAGTTCCTGCGCAAAGACCACGATGGCCGGGAAGGCGGATGCCAGGATCAGCCCGATGATCACGGCCAGCACCCCCGTCGCCGCCAGCCCGACATGGGGCAGCAGCAGCGTGAAGGGCAGCACGCCCAGGATGGAAAACCAGATCACCCGCAAGGGCCCGATCCGGTCGCCGACGATGCCGCCCAGGATCACGCCCGCCGCCATGCCGCCCAGGAACAGGAACAGCATGATCTGCGCGCCCTGCGTGGACAGGCCGAACTTCTCGATGGTGAAGAAGGTGAAATAGCTGCTCATCGAGGCGGTGTAGATGTTCTTGGTGAAGGTCAGGATCGCCAGCACCGCGATGGCGCGGATCACGATGGCGCGCGGCAGGCGCAGGGTCGTGTCGGGCTTCGCGGATGCCGCGCGCCGCCGACCCTCGGCCCAGTGGCCCACCTGCCACAGCATCGCGGCGCCAAGGGCGGCGGCCACTGCGAACCAGGCCACCGCCGGGCGGCCCAGCGGCACCACGATGAAGGCCGCCAGCAAGGGGCCCAGCGACTGCCCGAAATTGCCGCCCATCTGGAACAGCGACTGCGCCGTGCCGAACCGCCCGCCCGACGCCAGCCGCGCCACGCGCGAGCTTTCGGGATGGAACACCGCCGATCCGACCCCGATCAGCATCGCCCCCGCCAAGAGCATCCCGTAATGATGCGCGAAGGCCAGCAGCAAGACCCCGCAAAAGGTCGAGGCCATGCCGAAGGGCAAGGACCGGGGCTGCGGATGCCGGTCCGTGGCCATGCCGATCAGCGGCTGCAGCAGCGATGCCGTCACCTGGAAGGCAAAGGTCATCACCCCGATCTGCGCATAGGTCAGCGCGAACTCGACCCGCAGCAGCGGATAGATCGCGGCCAGCATCGACTGCATCACGTCGTTGATCATGTGGCACAGGCTGATGGCGGTCAGGATGCCCCAGGCGGTGCCTGCGGCGGCGACGGGATTGGCGGTGGTGGCCTCGGCGCGCATCGTTCCCCCTGCGGTCGGCTGCAGATCATGCAATAGCAGCCGCACCGCCCGGCGCAAGCGGGCTGTCGCGCCCGGCATGGCAAGCCTTTGCCGGTCACGGGCCATTGTCGATTTGGACATCTTCCTTTTGCGCCAACTGTTCCCGACACTGGATTGGTTACATGTTTCGAGTTTCATAGTAAAAAAATGGCAAAAATACCCGGTAACCTTGTCCGGTCGCTTCGCGCATCCGGTGCGGCGGGCGGCGGCAGGCGCATGAACACCTGGCAATCCGTCCGCGCCGATGTGCTGGAGCGGATCCGAAGCCGGGAATGGCCCCCCGGAGAGCTGATCCCGACCGAACAGGAACTGGCCGTCAGCATGGGCTGCGCGCGCGCCACCGTGAACCGGGCGCTGCGCGAGCTGGCCGACAGCGGCATCATCGAACGCCGCCGCAAGGTGGGCACGCGGGTGGCCGCGACCTCGGCCCGGCGCACGGTGCTGGACATGCCCGCCATCCGCACCGAGATCGAGGGCATGGGCGCGGCCTATGCCTATCGCCTGTCGAACTTCCTGACCCGCCTGCCGACCGAGGCCGCCGCCCGCGCCCTGCAGGTTTCCCCGGCCGAGGAACTGGTGCTGGTCAAGGCGACCTATACGGCCGACGGCAACCCCCATTGCTGCGAAGCGATCTGGCTGAACCCGCGCATCCTGCCCCCCCTGACCCGCCAGGACGTGGAGGAGCAATCCGCCCATGAATGGCTGGCAAGCCAGGTGGCCCTGACGCATGGCCGCTTCTCGATCCTGGCGGATGCGGCCACCGGCGATTGCGCGCGCCACCTGAAGATCGCCGAGGGCACCCCCGTCCTGACCATCGAGCGCACCAACTGGAGCGACACGACCCCCGTGTCCTTCGCCCGCCAGTTCTATCCCCCCCATCATCGCCTGGTGTCCGAGGACTAGGGCCAGCCGGTCAGCGCCGGGAACAGCACGATCGCGGCCAGGACCAGAAGGTCCGCGAACAGGAACCGCAGGATGCCCGACAGGACCGGGCCGGGCGGAACGGTCTTGCTGGCGGTCGCCACGACCACCGCGATCAGCCCGAAGGGCGGCAGGACCAGCGCGGTCTCGACCAGCTTGACCAGGACGACCCCCGCCCAGACGGCATCGAGGCCCCAGACCTGTGCCAGGGCCAGCGCGAAAGGCAGCAGCAGAACCAGCATCGCCACCGGCTCGGCCAGCAAGGCCAGGGTGGCGCAGGCCAGGGCCAGCAGGGCCAGGGTGCCCAGGCGCGGCATGTCGGCGGCCCAGTCCGCCCAGGCGGCGGGGATGCCGGTCCTCTCCAGGAAGGCTAGGAACAGCGTCGCCGCGACCAGCACCAGCAGGATCGCCGCCGTCTGCCGCAGGGTTTCGCGCAGGGCGGACCACAGCGTCTCGGGCGTCAGGCGGCGCTGGACCAGGCCAAGGGCCAGCACCAGGGCCAGGCAGGCCGTCACGGCGGCAACCGGGGTCAGAAGGCCTGACCAGATCCCGCCCACGATGATCGCGAACAGCACCGGCGCGGGCCAGACCGCGCGCAGGACGGCGCTTGCCGGAATGGGCTGCGGCTGCGGCAGGGGGGCGGCTTGCGGATCGCGCCAAACCCACCACAGCACGGTGGCGATCATCCCCGCCAGTGACAAAAGCGCAGGCAGCAGCCCGGCCAGGATCATCGCGCCCACCGGCGTTCCCGACAGCAGCCCCCAGACGATCAGCAGCATCGAGGGCGGCAGCAGCGCCCCCAGCGTGCCGCCCATCGCGACCGAGGCCCCCGCCAGGCGCGGATCGTATCCCGCGCGCAGCATCGCGGGCAGGGCGATGCGCGACATGGTGGCCGCGCAGCCCAGCGACGACCCCGAGGCCGCGGCAAAGCCCGCGCAGCCCCCGATCGCGGCCAGCGCCAGCCCGCCGCGCCTGCCTTGCAAGGCAACCGCCGCCGCGTCATGCACCCCCGTGGCGAAACCCGCGTAAAAGGCCGTGTTGCCCAGCATCAGGACCAGCGGCACCAGCGCCAGATCCGGCGCCGACAGCAGCGCCGCCAGCGGATCCCACGCGCGCTCCAGGCTTCCCGTCCAGGCCAGGCAGGCCGCACCCGCCAGCATCAGCGCCAGGGCGGCAGGCATCCGCAGGGCCGTCAGCGCGACCGCCGCCGCCATCGCGGCAAGCCCCGCCATGCCCATCCCCTCGCCCGTCACCCTGTCCCCGGATATGCGTCCCTCGGGGCAGGCTACGGCGCTGCGGCCGCGAACTCAAACGGCAATTGACCGAAATGTGACCGGCGGTCTATCTGGCGATTTCGCGCAAGACCGCCAATGCTGCGCCCATCCGACGGAGACCCCCATGCCGCGCCTTTCGCCCCCGACCCTGCTTGCCCTGGCGCTTGCCTCGCTTTGTGCCCTGCCCGCGCAGGCCCAGACCGACAAGCCCTTCCTGGCAGCCGATGTGGAGGCCGCAAGCTATGACGGCGGCGAACTGCCCCCGGGGCGGTCGGCCCTGACGACCAAGGTGCAGGTGCTGCTGGACCGCTCCGGGATCTCTCCGGGCGTGATCGACGGCTTCAAGGGCGGCATGAGCCAGAGCGCGCTGATGGCCTTTGAACGCCGGTCGGGTCTGCCCATCGACGGGGTGATGGACCCGCATGTGTGGAACCTGCTGCAATCCTTTGCCGCGCAGCCCGCCACCCAGGACTATACCATCACCGCCGAGGATGCCGAGGGGCTGGTGGACGCGATCCCGACCGATTACGCCGAAAAGGCGAAGATGCCCGCCATGGCCCATACCAGCGTCGCCGAACGCCTGGGCGAACGCTTCCACATGGACGAGAAGTTCATCGCCTTCCTGAACCCCGGCACCGACCTGGTGCCCGGCGCCACCATCAAGGTCATCAACACCGGCAGCCGGATGCGCGGCACGGTGGCGCGCATCCTGGTCGATGTGAACACCCGCCGGGTGGCCGGGTTCGACGCGAACGGCAAGCTGCTGGTGGATTATCCCGCGACCATCGGGTCGTCGGCCACGCCCTCGCCTTCGGGCGATCACCATGTGGCAAAGGTGGCGCTGAACCCGAACTATACCTATGATCCCAAGAAGAATTTCCAGCAGGGCGACAACGACAAGGTGCTGGTGGTGCCGCCGGGGCCGAACGCGCCGGTGGGCACCGTCTGGATCGGGCTTTCCAAGCCGACCTACGGCATCCACGGCACGCCCACGCCCTCGCAACTGTTCCGCAACCAGTCGATGGGCTGCGTGCGCCTGACCAACTGGGACGCCGAGGAACTGGCCCACATGGTCCGCGTCAACACCACCACCGTCGAGTTCCTGCCCGCAGGCGTCACCATCGCCGATGCGACCGGCGCGGCACCCGCCGCCACCGCCCCGGCCGAGCCGCTGGAAACCCCTGCCGCCGCAGTTCCTGCCGCCCCGGCCCCGGAAGAACCGCTCGACTACACCGACCCGCTGGCCGCCAAGCGCGCCCCGGCCGAGGCGGTTTACGAGAACACCTCGGAAGAGGACGCCGAGTCTCTGGCACCGCCCGCCGATCCGCTGAGCAATGCCCTCAGCGGGGCGCTGCCCGACAGTTTCGTCGTCCCGCCTGCCGCCGGGCAGCCATGATCCGGGCGGGGGCGATCCTGCTGGCGCTGCTGGTGCCGCTGGCCCCCGCGGCGGCGCAGGACCGCCCGCCGGAACGGCCCGGGGAAACCGCCGCCCCGCCCGAGGCATCGGCGGAAACCGTTCCCCCGCCGACCGCGATGTTCGGTCCCCCCGCGCCCCCTGCCTGGTGGATGCTGCGCGAAACCGACCAGGAACTTGCCGCCTGCAAGCTGGCGCTGTCCCATCTGGGCACGGTTTATGCCGAACAGCCGCCCCTCACCGACGCTGCCGACCCCGATTGCGGCATCGCCCGGCCGATCCGGGTCGATCGGATCCTGCCCGACCTGGTGCTGGAAGGGGGCGCGGTGATGCGCTGCGACACGGCGCGGGGGCTTGGCTTCTGGGCGCGCGACTTCCTGCGTCCGGCGGCATCCCACCTGCCGGGCGCGCCCCGCGTCACGGGCCTGCGACTGGGCACGACCTATGACTGCCGACCGCGCATCGGCACGGGCGAGGACCGGCCCAAGCTGTCGGAACACGCGCTTGGCAATGCCATCGACATCGCCGCCGTCCTGTTGGACGGGGCCGATCCGCTGGTGATCCAGCCGCGCACCGACACCGGCGACCTGGCCGAGGCCTTCCAGCGCACCATCCGCGCGGCCGGTTGCCTGTTCTTCACCACGGTGCTTGGCCCCGGCGCGAACGCGGCGCATGACGACCACCTGCACCTGGACATCGCCGCCCGCCGCGGCGGCTGGCGGTTGTGCCAGTAGGCCTTGCCCGCGATCATCGGCTGGCGCGCTCCAGATCCAGATAGGACGGATCGAAGCGCGACAACAGCACCAGGCCCTTCCAGTCGATGATGCCGATGTCCGATCCCGACCAGCGGATCAGGCCGCGATCGCGCAAGTCCCGCACGGCGCGGTTCACGTGGATCGGGGAATAGCCCAGGATATCGGCCAGTTCGCGTTGCAGCAGCGGCAGTTGGAACTGCCCGTCCGAGGCCGCGCCCACCGCCGTCAGGCGCGTGTAGATCTCGCACAAGAGATGCGCCAGATGCGCGCTGGAGCGCAGCGAGGCCGCGGCGACCAGCCATTGCCGGTGGATCGCCGATTCGATCAGCGTGGCCATCCACAAAAGCCGGGTCAGGTGGGGAAAGTTCTCGGTGATCTCGGTCAGTTCGGCATGGTCGATGAACTCGACCTCGACGGGGCCCACCGCGACGATGGAATGATCCAGCCGGGCCAAGACAAAGGCGTGAAGATCGACAAAGTCGCCGGGAACGTGCAGGGCCGTGATCACCCGGTCGTCGGGACGGCCGACCAGACGGTTCGACCGCGCGGACAACCCCCGCAGCATCATGCAGCTGCGGGTCGGGCTGCTGCCCGCAGGAACGATCACCTCGCCCGCGCCGAAGCTCGCATGGTGAGTCTTGATGGCCCGGAGGCGTTCAAGGTCTTCCGGGGCCAGAGTATCGCGTCTTTGAAGATAACGGACAAAGTACTCGGTGATTGCCAATTCCGTCCCCTTGCTCTGGCAGCGGACAGTTGCAAATCGTGCTGCACTGCGCAATGGCCCGCCCTCCCAGCCTAACATTCATTAAGCGAACTCAACCGCTTGCACTTGATGATCACGCGCGCGCGCCCTGGCGTGGGCTGCCCTGAACCCGGAGCGCCGCAGCAAGTTCCACAAAGCTGTCGGCGACCCCGTTCGTCTTGCGCGTCACGAAGTCGTCAAGCTGCGGAAAAAGCTTCACGGCCTCGTCCAGGCGCGCATCCGATCCGGGTGCGTAAAGGCCGGCGCGAATCATCAGTTCGGATTCCGCATAGGCGCCAAGGGCGGCCCTGGCCTTGCCGATCATCCTGTTCTCGTCAGCGGTGGCGGCGTCGGGCAAGGACCGCGACACCGATCTTACCACATCGATGGCCGGAAAGCGCCCCCGTTCCGCAATCGTCCGCTCCAGCACGACATGGCCGTCCAGGGTGCCGCGCAGGATGTCGGCCACCGGCTCCTCCATGTCGGACCCTGCGACCAGCACGCTGAAGATGCCGGTGATGTCGCCCGTCCCCTCCAGCCCCGGGCCCGACCGTTCGGCCAGCGCCATGATCAGGTTCGACACCGAGGGCGGAAAGCCGCGATAGCTGGGGGGTTCGCCCGCCGCCAGGGCGATCTCGCGATGCGCCTCGGCAAAGCGGGTGATCGAATCGGCCAGGAACAGCACATGCCGCCCCCCGTCGCGGAAATGCTCGGCCACGGCCATCGCGGCCCAGGCACAGCGCCGCCGGATCAGCGGCGATCGGTCCGAGGTCGCGGCCACGATCACCGCCCGTGCCATGCCCTCGGGGCCCAGGGTCTTTTCGACGAATTCGCGCAATTCCCGGCCCCGCTCGCCGATCATGGCGATGACCACCACATCGGCCTGCACGCCCCGGGCAAGGCCCGACAGCAGCGTGGACTTGCCCACCCCCGATCCCGCGAACAGCCCGATCCGCTGGCCCGTGACCAGCGGCAGCAGCGTGTCGAAGACCGCGAATCCCGTGGGCAGGCGCGTGCCCAGCCTCTTGCGGCGCACGGCGGGCGGGGCCTCGCGGCGGTAAGGGCGCGGCTCGCGGCCCGTGGGCAGGGGGCGGCCGTCCAGCGGCTGGCCCAGGGGGTCGATGATTCGCCCGATCCAGGCGTCGCAGGGGGCGATGGTGGGGGCGAACAGCAGTTCCACCTCGGCCCCCACCGACAGGCCCTCGGCATCGCCCTCAGGCAGCACATCGGCATGGCGCGGGCCAAGCCCGACGACCTCGCCCGCCACCTGCCCTTTCTGCAAAGAAATCAGCACCCTGTCGCCCACCGAGGCATGGCTGTTCAACCCCTCGGCCCGGATCAGCCCGGCATGCATCGAATGCACCCGGCCAAAGTGCCGCGTCATGCGCAGATCGGCGATCCGCGCCGCGATCGAGGTCAGTTGGTCCATCTCACCCTCCGGTTTTTTCGGGCCGCAAACGGTTTCTAAACGAATCGGGGTTAAGACCGGGTTATCGCCAATGAGGAGAAGCCTCATGTTTGAAAAGATCGAAATGATGCGCATGGCCCGTGCCATGGGCCAATACGCCAGCCAGCGGCAGGTCACTGTCGCCCGCAACATCGCCAATGCCGACACCCCCGGCTTCAAGGCCGAGGATTTGCAGTCCTTCACCGACAGCTATCGCAGCGCGGCTTATGCCGCGATGCGCACAACCGACCCGCGCCACCTGGAAGCGCCCGACTGGTCGCCCGCCACCCATGCCACGGTGTCGGAAACCGGCGTGTCGCCCAACGGCAACTCGGTCTCGCTGGAGGAGGAGATGCTGAAGGCGGCCGAGGTCAAGCGCGGGCACGACCTGTCGCTGGGCATCTACAGCTCGGCGCTGGATCTGCTGCGCACCAGCATCGGGAGGCGTGCGTGATGGACCAGCCCGTTTCCGCCCTGCACCTGTCCGCATCGGGGATGCGCGCCCAAGGCGAACGCCTGCGCCACACGGCCGAGAACATCGCCAACGTGGACACGCCCGGCTATCGCCGCAAGCTTGTCACCTTCGAGGAGGCCGTCCGCTTCGGCCGCCCCACCGGCGAGGTCGAGGCATCGAAGCTGCGGCTGGACCAGACGGACCTGCCGCGGGTCTATGACCCCTCGCATCCGCTGGCCGACAAGGACGGCTATTACCTGGGATCCAACGTCGATCTGGTGATCGAGATCGCCGATTCCCGCGAGGCGGGCCGCAGCTACGAGGCCAACCTGAAAATGTTCGAGCAGACGCGCCAGATGGGCGCGTCGCTTCTGGAACTTCTGCGTCGCTAGAAAGGGTCGCCCATGTTTACCAGTTTGAATGCAGCCAGTGCCTATTCCGCCGCCCGCACCGCCGTGGCGCCGGGCCAGCCCGCCCCCGCCGTCCAGGCGCTGTCCAACGCCGCCGAGGATTTCGCGGCCCAGATGGGCCAGGTCGATCAGGTGGCGGCCGGCGCCATGACTGGCCAGGTCGAAACCCACCGCCTGGTCCAGACCATCGCCGAGGCCGAGGTCGCCCTGGAAACCGTGGTCGCCATCCGCGACAAGGTGGTCGAGGCCTATCAGGAAATCCTGCGGATGCCGGTCTGAGCCATGGACGAGACGCTGCTCTTCGACATGCTGCGCCAGGCGCTGCTGATCTCGGTCCGCATTTCCGCCCCGATGCTGGCGGTGGCGCTGATCGCGGGCGTGGTGATCGGCCTGTTCCAGGCGCTGACCTCGGTCCAGGAGATGACGCTGACCTTTGTGCCCAAGGTCGGGCTGATGCTGGCCGTCTTCTGGGTCACCATGAGCTTCATGACCACCGCGCTGTCCGATTTCTACTTGGGGCAGATCATCCCCCTGGTTGCGGGAAGCTGACATGGACAACGCGATCTATGCGACGCTGACCCGGCAATCGGGCTTGATGGCGGAAATGCGCGTGGTGGCCAACAACATCGCCAACGCCAACACCACCGGCTTCCGCCGCGAGGGGGTGATCTTCGCCGAACACCTGTCGGCGCTGGACCGCAGCGGCGACACGCTGTCGATGGCCCATGCCCGCGGCCGGACCCTGGATCTGGACCAGGGCGTGCTGACCCAGACGAACGGCAACTTCGACCTCGCCATCGAGGGCGAGGGCTTCTTCCTGGTCGAGACACCCGAGGGCAACCGCCTGACCCGCGCTGGCGCCTTCCTGCCCTCGGCCGAGGGCGAGCTGATGACCGCCGACGGCTTCCGCCTGCTGGACGAGGGCATGGCGCCCCTCATCGTGCCCGCTGGCGCCAGCGATGTCGCGGTGGGCGCCGACGGCACGCTGTCGGCCAATGGCGTGGCCTTCGGCAAGATCGGCGTCTTCACCGCGCCCGAGGACGCGCAGCTGACCCACCAGGGCGGCACCGCCTTCACCACCGACGCCGCCCCCGAGCCCGTCGAGGACGCCCGCATCCGCCAAGGCTTCCTGGAGGAATCCAACGTCGATTCCGTCTTCGAGATCACCCGCATGATCGAGGTCCAGCGCGCCTACGAGCTGGGCCAGTCCTTCCTTGACCGCGAAGATCAGCGCATCCGCAGCGCGATCACCGGCATGACCCGCTGAAAGGTCCACCCATGAGAGCCCTGCAGATCGCCGCAACCGGCATGAGCGCCCAGCAGACCCGCGTCGAGGTCATCTCGAACAACCTCGCCAACATGTCCACCACCGGCTACAACGCGCGGCGCGCGGAATTCGCCGACCTGACCTATCAGCAGGCGACCCGTCCCGGCACCGTGACCGCCGCCGACGGCACCGTCATCCCGGCGGGTGTCCAGCTGGGACTGGGCGTGCGCCCCACGGCGGTCAGCATCAACCTGCAACAGGGTTCGCTGACCCAGACCGGGGGCGACCTGGACCTGGCCATCGACGGCGACGGCTATCTCGAGGTGACGCTGCCCTCCGGCCTCTCGGCCTATACGCGCGACGGCGGGCTGAAGCGGTCGCCCGACGGGCTGATCGTGACCTCGGACGGCTATCAGGTCGCGCCGGGGATCACCATTCCCGACGATGCGCGCAGCATCTCGATCAATGCGGCGGGCGAGGTTTACGCCTATTTCACCAACCAGGTCGAGCCCGAGATGCTGGGGCAACTGACCCTGGCGGGCTTTTCCAACGAAAAGGGGCTCGAAGCGATCGGGTCCAACCTGTTCCTGGAAACCGCCGCCTCCGGCACGCCCCAGGTGACGACGCCCGGCCAGGAGGGGCTTGGCATCCTGCGCCAGGGCTATCTGGAGGACAGTTCTGTCGATTCCGTGCGCGAGATCACCGAACTGATCAAGGCGCAGCGCGGCTATGAACTCAACGCCAAGGTCATCACCGCCGCCGACCAGATGCTGGCGGCCACCACGCAGGTGCGCTGATGCGCTGGCTGGTCCTGCTTCTGGCGCTTGGCCCCCTGCCTGCCGGGGCGGCGGTTCTGGCGGCGGCGCGGACGCTGCCTGCCGGCACGGTCATCACGGCGGGCGACCTGCGCGCCATTGACGGCGACCGGCCCGGCCTGTCCGACCCGTCTCAGGCGATCGGCCTGCAAACCCGCATCACCATCCACGAAGGCCGCCCGCTGCAAGCCTCGCTGCTCCAGGCGCCCAGGCTGATTTCGCGCAACCAGATCCACCCGCTGGTCTTCCAGCGCGGCGCGCTGCGCATCGTGACCGAGGCGCGGACCCTGTCCGACGGGGCCGCGGGCGAGGTGATCCGCGTCATGAACCTGGAATCCCGCGCGACCATCAGCGCCGTGGTCCAGCCCGACGGCAGCCTGCTGGCCATGAAATAGACCCAAGGATTTCCCATGAAACCGACCCATTTCCTGTGCCTGGCCTTGGCGGTCTCGGCTTGCGCGCGCACCGACCACCTGGGCAAGCCGCCCAGCCTCACCTCGCCCCGCAACAGCGAGGAATTCATCGCCATGACCAACCCGCCCCTGGAGATTCCCGTCGATTCCGGCCGCCCCGAGGCCGCGGCCTCGCTCTGGGCCGGGACTACGTCGTCGCTGATCAGCGACCGTCGGGCGGCCACGCGCGGCGACATCCTGACCGTGGTGATCGAGATCGACGACGAGGCGCAGATGACCAACAGCTCGGGGCGCAGCCGGTCCTCGGACGAAAGCGTGTCGATCCCGCAGATGATCGGCATCCCGCAGCGCCTGAACGAAAAGCTGCCCGAGGGCGCCAGCTTCGACAACCTGGCCGAGGCCGAGGCCTCGTCCTCCTACAAGGGCAGCGGCAACATCACCCGGCGCGACAAGCTGACCCTGCGCGTCGCCGCCACCGTGATCGACCAGCTGCCCAACGGCACCCTGCAGATCGAGGGCACCCAGGAAGTGCGCGTGAACTATGAGCTGCGCGAGCTGACCGTCAGCGGCTTCGTGCGCCCCGCCGACATCGACCGCAGCAACGAGATCGCCTATGACCGCATCGCGGGCGCGCGCATCTCCTATGGCGGGCGCGGGCAGATCACCGATGTCCAGCAACCCCGCTTCGGCCAGCAGCTGGCCGATGTGATCCTGCCTTATTGAGGCCGCAGATGAAGAAGATCCTGATGCTGCTGGTTCCTGTTGTCGCCCTTTTCGCAGGTGTCGCTGCGGGCGAGATGCTGCGCCCCGCGTCAGACGTGGCCGGACAGGCCGAAGCCGAAGCCCCTGCCGAAGGTCATGGCGGCGCGGATGCCGCCGAACCGGGCGCCGATCATGCCGCCGAGGAAGCCTCGGATCACGCAGCTCCTGCCCCGGCCGAGGACCATGCCGCCGCATCGGCCGATCATGGCGGCGGCGGGCACGGGGGCGAGGGCCCGGTTCCGGCCGAAGGCTGGTTCACCTTTCCGTCCCAATTCTTCGTGCCCTTGATGCGCAACGGCGACATGGGCGCGGTGATGATCCTGACCCTGACCATCGAGACACCCGGCGCCGACTTGCAGGCGATGGAACAGCAGGAACACCGCCTGCGCGACGCGCTGCTGCGCGAGCTGCTGATCCACGCCAATACCGGCGGTTTCGACGGCAACTTCACCTCCGAGGCGCGGCTGGCCCCCCTGCGCGAGCGGCTGCAAAAGGCCGCGCAGGCCAGCACCGACCTGACCGTCAAGGCCGTCCTGATCGAGGATATCGCGCGCCAGGCCGGCTGACGGTTGCATCCGCCAGGGCGGCAGGGCAGAAACCGGCCCTGCCCCTTCAAGGACATGCCGGTGGACCGCCCCCTTTCCAACGATTGCATCACGATCCTGCTAGCCAGCTATCGCGGCGGGGCCTTCATCGGCGCGCAACTGGACAGCATCGCCGCGCAGACCCATCGGGACTGGCGGCTGATCGTGTCGGATGACGGCTCGGACGACGGCACGCCCGAGATCGTCGCGGATTTCGCGGCATCCCGCCCTGCGGGCCAGGTGCAGGTGATCCAGGGGCCCGGGCGTGGCGCCACGCAGAACTTCCTGCACCTGCTGTCGCTCGCGCCCGAGGGGATGATCGCCTTTTGCGACCAGGACGATGTCTGGTTCCCCGACAAGCTGGCCCGCGCGGCGGCCGCGCTGTCGGCGCAGGACGGCCCGGCCCATTACGCCGCCCGCACCATCATCACCGACGCGGCCCTGGCCCCCGTGGCCGAATCGCGCCATTTCCGCCGCCCCCTGGGCTTTCGCAATGCCCTGGTCCAGGCGATCATGGCGGGCAATACCTCGGTCTTCAACGGGCAGGCCGCGGCGATCCTGCGGCGCTGCGTCCCGGCGGCCCGGGCGCAGAACATCGAATCGCATGACTGGTGGGCTTACCAGATCACGGCGGGCGCGGGGGCCGCGCTGATCCACGACCCGCGCCCCGCGCTGTTCTATCGCCAGCACCCCAGAAGCGTGATGGGCCGCAACGACACGATGGCCGCCATGTCGCAGCGGATCGCAAGGCTGCTGGCGGGCGAATACGGCGGCTGGCTGGCGGCCAATCACGCCGCCTTGGATGCCGTCCGGTCCGAACTGCTGCCCGAAAACCGCGCGGTCCTAGACCAATTCGGCGCGGTCCTGCGCCAGCCCGGACCCTTGGCTGCGGCACGCATGGCGCGGCTCGGCCTTTACCGCCAGACGCGGTCCGGAACCGCCGCCCTGTTCGCGGCGGCCCTGATGGGCCGGTTGCGTCAGGACGGCCCCAGAAGGCCCATCAGATAGCGGCCATAGGCGTTCTTGGAATAACGCCGCGCCTGTTCGCGCAAGGCATCCTCGGTGATCCAGCCGGCCTCGAAGGCGATCTCCTCGGGGCAGCCGGTCTGCAGGCCCTGGCGCTTTTCCAGGGTGCGCACGAAGTTGCCCGCGTCCAGCAGGCTTTCATGGGTGCCGGTGTCCAGCCAGGCGAACCCCCGGCCCATCTTCTCGACCGTCAGGCTGCCCTCGTGCAGATAGCTTTCCAGCAGGCTCGTGATCTCAAGCTCACTCCGATCCGAGGGTTTGACCTGCCTGGCGCGTTCCGACGCCGTGCCATCCAGGAAATAAAGCCCCGTGACCGCGAAGTTCGAAGGCGGCGTTTTCGGCTTTTCAATGATCGCGCGCGCGCGCCCGTCCGGCTGGAAATCGACAACGCCATACCGCTCGGGGTCGGAGACGCGATAGCCGAAGACCGTGCCGCCGCTGTCGCGCCCGTCGGCCGCCTTCAGCAGTTCGGGCAGGCCGTGGCCGAAGAAGATGTTGTCGCCCAGCACCATGGCGGAGGGCGCGCCGGCCAGGAAATCCTCGGCCAGCAGATAGGCCTGCGCCAGCCCGTCGGGCGAGGGCTGGACGATCCATTCGAAGCGCAGCCCCCATTGCGCGCCGTCGCCCAGAAGGCGCTGGAATTGCGCCTGGTCCTCGGGGGTGGTGATGATCGCGATGTCGCGGATGCCCGCCAGCATCAGCACGCTGATCGGGTAATAGATCATCGGCTTGTCATAAAGCGGCAAAAGCTGTTTCGAGACGCCCATGGTGATCGGATAAAGCCGCGTCCCCGAGCCCCCCGCCAGAATGATGCCCTTGCGTGCGGTCATGTCGTGTATCCCAGATGCTTCAGAACGGTGCCCAGGTCGGCCCGCCAGTCGGGCCGCTCGATGCCGAAATCCCGCGCGATGTGGGAACAATCCAGCCGCGAATTGGCCGGGCGGCGCGCCGGGGTCGGATAGTCGCTGGCCGGAATGCCGCGCACCTGGCAGGCAAGGCCTGCCTGCGCAAAGATCTCGCGCGCGAAACCGGCCCAGCTGATGTCGGGGGCCCCGGCAAAGTGGTAAAGCCCGCCTTTTTGCGGATCGGCCAGCATCTGGCGCGTCATCGTGAGCAGGGCGGCCGCGATCCGGCCCGCCTCGGTCGGGCCACCGATCTGGTCGGCCACGACGTTGAGGCTGTCGCGTTCCGCGCCAAGGCGCAGCATCGTCTTGACGAAATTCGCGCCATCCGGGGAAAACACCCAGGAGGTGCGCATCACCGCCCATTGCCCGCCCGCCGCCGCCACCCGGCCTTCGCCGTCCAGCTTGGTCCGGCCATAGACGCCCAGGGGGGCGGTCGCGGCATCCTCGGTCCGCGCGCGGTTGCCCGACCCGTCGAAGACATAGTCGGTGGACACATGCAGGAAGGGGATGCCCAGGTCGGCCGCAGCCCGAGCGAGCAGGCCCGGCGCCGTCGCGTTCAGCATCGCGGCCGCCTCGGCATCCGTTTCCGCGCGGTCAACGGCGGTATAGGCCGAGGCGTTGATGATCGCCCTTGGCCGCAGCGCGCGGATCCGGTTGGCGACGGGATGGGGGTCGGACAGGTCGGCCTCGGCCCGGCCCCAGACGGTTGCCTCCGGCGCCTGCCGGGCCAGCGCCTGCGCAAGCTGCCCGGATTGTCCCAGAACCAGCAGGCCGTTCATGTCCCTTGCCCCAGACGCTGGCCGACGCCCTCGCGCGACAAAAGCGGCTGCCACCAGCCGCGGTTCTGCAGATACCATTCGACGGTGCGCCGCAGCCCTTCCTCGACCGTGACCGAGGGGCGCCAGCCCAGCTCGGTGCGGATGCGGGCCGGGTCGATCGCATAGCGGCGGTCATGGCCGGGACGATCCGTGACAAAGGTGATCAGGTCGGCATGGGGCGCGCCCTGGGGGTGCAGGGCGTCCATATGCGCGCAGATGGTGCGCACCAGGTCGATGTTTCTGGCCTCGTTCTCGCCGCCGATGTTGTAGCTGCGGCCGACCTCGCCCTTTTCGACGACCAGCAGCAGGGCGTCGGCGTGATCCTCGACATACAGCCAGTCGCGCACGTTGCCGCCGTCGCCATAGACGGGGATCGGCTCGCCCGCCAGGGCCTTGAGGATGACCACCGGAACCAGCTTTTCGGGGAAGTGGTAGGGGCCGTAATTGTTGGAACAGTTGGTCAGCAGGACCGGCAGGCCATAGGTCTCGTGCCAGGCGCGCACCAGATGGTCCGAGCCCGCCTTGCTGGCCGAATAAGGGCTGCGTGGATCATAAGGCGTGGTTTCGGTGAACTGCCCGGTCTCGCCCAGCGAGCCGAACACCTCGTCGGTCGAGATGTGATGAAAGCGGAAGCCTTCGGGGCGGCCGCGACTGGTCCAATGGCTGCGCGCGGCCTCCAGCATGTTGAAGGTGCCGATCACGTTGGTCTCGATGAAGGCGGCGGGTCCGTCGATCGACCGATCGACATGGCTTTCGGCGGCCAGGTGCATCACGGCATCGGGCCGGTGCGTGGCAAAGACCCGGTCCAGCGCGGCCCGGTCGCGGATATCGACATGCTCGAAACGGTAAAGGGGGCTGTCGGCGGCCTCGGCCACGTTGGCGGGATTGGCGGCATAGGTCAGGGCATCGACATTGACGACCTCGTGCCCGCGCCGGACGGCCAGCCGGACCACGGCCGACCCGATGAACCCGGCGCCGCCGGTGACGAGGATCTTCATGCGGCACCCTGGTATTCAAAAGGGGATTGCCAGTCGGCGAAAGCCGGGGCGTCCCGGTCCTTGTCGGACAGCAGGGGCTCCTCGACCCCCCAGTCGATGCCAAGGCTGTCCCACCGGACCGCGCCGTCGCTGGCCTTGTCGTAGGGGGCGGTGCATTTGTAGACGATCTCGGTATCGGGCTCGCGCGTGACGAAACCGTGCAGGAAGCCGGGCGGCACCCAAAGCTGCCGGCCATTTTCATGGGACAGCTCGACCCCGACCCACCGGCCATAGGTCGGGCTGCCCCGGCGCCCATCGACCGCAACATCCCACAAGGCCCCACGCCCGCAGCGCACCAGCTTGCCCTGAGCAAAGGGCGGCGCCTGGTAATGAAGCCCCCGGACGGTGCCTGCGCGGCGCGACATCGAATGGTTGTCCTGGACGAAGTCCGGCAGGCTTACGCCGGCATCGGACAGGGTCTTCCGGTTCCAGCTTTCCGAGAAAAAACCGCGCTCATCGCCAAAGCGGGCAGGCGTGATCACCAGAACATCCGGCAAGGCGGTGGCTTCTATCTTCATGAGATCATCCAGATCTGAAAACGTCGCCTATCGTCTATGCGATGGTTCCGACGGTGTCACTTGCCTTGAAACGCGCCCGCTTCATTCGATGATCAGATCGGCGTGCAAGGCCCCCGCGGCATGGATGGATTTCAGGATGTCGATCATCTCGCGCGGGCGCACGCCAAGCGCGTTCAGCCCCTCGACCAGATCGCTGAGCGAGGTTTCCCCCGCGACCTCGGCAAAGCCGATGCCGGGCTCGTTGCGCAACTCGGCAACCGTTCGGGGCACCGTCACGGTCTCGCCTCGGGCGAAGGGATTGGGCTGCGACACCATCGGCGCCTCGCTGACCTGCAGCGTCAGGGCGCCCTGCGAGACCGCGACCCGAGAGATGCGCACCCGTTCGCCGATGACGATGGTGCCCGACTTGTGGTCGATGACGACCTTGGCACGGTCCTCTGGCTCGACCGTCAGGTTCTCGATGCGGCCCAGCACGCGGGCCGGATTGACATCGCCCAGCTGCCGGAACTCGACCATCACCGTGCCGCTGTCCTGGGTGACGGCGACGCGGCGGTCGAAATCGCGGTTGATGGCATCCTCGATCCGGGTGGCGGTGGTGAAATCGGCGTTGCGCAAGGCGATGCGGATGTTCTCGATACCGGCAAAGTCGAACTCGACCTCGCGCTCGACCCGGGCGCCGACCGGGATCTTGCCCGATGTGGGCACCCCCTCGACCACGCGGGCGGCCTCTCCCTCGACCGCGGCGCCGCTGGCGATGATCGAGCCCTGGGCCACCGCATAGATGTTGCCGTCTGCAGCCTTCAAGGGCGTCATCACCAGCGTCCCGCCCAGCAGGCTTTTCGCGTCCCCGATGGTCGAGACGCTGACATCGATGCGGCTGCCCGAGCGCGCAAAGGGCGGCAGGGTGGCGGTGACGACAACGGCCGCCACGTTGCGGGACCGCAGCGCCTCGTCCGTGACGTTGACGCCCAGCCGTTCCAGCAGGCCGGCCAGCAGTTCCTCGGTAAAGGGGGCGTTGCGGAAGCCGTCGCCGGTGCCGTCCAGGCCGACCACCAGGCCATAGCCGACAAGATCGTTGCCCCGCACCCCGTCGAAATCCGCCAGATCCTTGACGCGGACCGGCACCGCCGCCGCAGCCAGCGGCAACAAGACCAGGAAGATCACCGCAAGAAGGCGCCGCATCAGATGTAATCCGCCAGCTTCAGCTGCGACAGGCGGCCGATCACGGTGTAAAGCGTCTGCAGCTTGGTTTCGGCATCGCTGATCGCGGTCGAGGTGGCAAAGGGATCGGCCTCCCGCAGGGTGTTTCGCGCGATTTGCAGCGTGGCACTGGCCGCGTCCCCTTCGGTCTGCGCGCTGGCGATCACCTGCTGGGCATAGCCGATGCGCGACATCTCGGCTGTCAAGGCGGGCGCATTGTCCAGCAGGGCCTTGCCCGCGCCTTGCAGCAACTTCTGCCCTTCCTGGGGATCCGAGCGCAGAACGCCGCGGTCGATCAGGGCTGCGGTCGCCAAACCTTTCAGGCTGTCGCGGATCGCGGGCGACAAGGCGGTCGTGGTCAGGGCGATGGTCGTTTCCTCGCCGATCGGCATCAGCCGGCCCCCTGCCCCGCCGCGATAGGCCACATCCGCAAAACCGCCCGAAGGCGCGTCGAACCAGTCCGACACCGCCTGCGTCACATCCTCGGCCGTAGTCAGGCCCGACACCAGGGTCGTCAGTTCCGACAGGATCGCATCGGCCGAGGCCAGCGGGGGCGTATCGCTTGCCATGCCCGAGAACAAAAACCTCTGCCCGACCGAGCCGTTCAACTGCCCGATCACCGTCTGCAGGGCCGAGGCCGCCTCGGCCGAGCGGGCGGTCATCAGCTCGTCGGTGGGCGAGGCGGGCTCTATGTAAAGGCCCTGTCCCAGCTTTTCGGTTGCCGACTGGACGGCCGTCAGCGCGTCCTGCATCCCCTTGGCATGGGCGGCAGCCTCGGCGGCGTTGTTCTTGAACTGCGCCAGCATCGCCAGCCGCGCCTCGATCCCGGCAAGGTTCTGGGTGTTGCCGCCCAGCCTTGCGCCCAGGTCGGCAACCTCGCCGCTGGAGAGTTCCGCGGTCAGGGTCGCCAGCGTGGTCTTGATCCGGCTGGAGGCCGACTGCATGGCAAAGGCCCGCGCCTGATCCCCGATGGATTGCACCGTCATCTTCAAATCTCCAGTATCTGGTCCATCATGGTCTGGATGGCCTGGATCACCCGCGCATTGGCGGCATAGGCCTGTTCGTATTGCAGCAGCTTCTGCATCTCGGCGTCGCTGTCCACGCCATCGGCGGTCAGCCGGGTGGTGATGGTATCGGCCTGGCTGTTGCGGACCGCGGCCTCGGACTGCGCATTCACGCGCGCGGTGGAGATCTGCGTTTCGACCGATGCCAGGCGCGCGGCCAGCGAGGCCTTGCCGCTGAAGGCGGTTCCGGTTGCGGCGGCCGAGGCCTCGCTCAGCGCGCCGGACATGGCAACCAGCAGCGCGGAATCGCCCACCGCCCCGGAGGTCGTGGCGCCCAGGCCCGCGCGGATGCGCCAGGCCTCGCCCCCTTCGCTTGCCACGACAGCATCGTTGACGCTGATCCGTCCCGCAAGCCCGGTCTTCGTTGCCGCGCTGGCGCGTGCGCCGTCATCGGTGAAAAGACCGGCGGATGTGGCGCTGATCGTGGGATCGACGGCCGGATCCGCCAGGCGGTCGTGCAGGTCAAGCGCGAGGTCGTCCAGCAGGCTTTGCGCAGCGGGGGCCAGTTCGTCGCGGATGGCGAAGTTGGCGGCAAGCGATCCGCCGGCGTAAAGCCGCATCTGCGATTGCGTCAGTTCCACGCCGTTCTGGGTCAGCATGGACAGCCCCGTTCCGGCCGTCCTGTCCGCCGTCACCTGTCCTGCAGGGGTGAAGGACAGTTCCGTCGGCCTGGTGCCATCCAGCAGCACCGCGCCTTCCGCCGTGAACAGCGCGACCGCGCCCGCGGCCCGCGTCACCTCCTGCACCGGGACGATCTTCGATATCTCGCTGATGATGCCCTGGCGCTGGTCGTAAAGCGACGATGGGTCCGAGCCATCCGCCTCGAGAACCGCGATCTTGCGGTTCAGGTCGGCCACCTGGGCCAGCGCCGTGTTCAGCGTGGCGACATCGGTGGCAATGGCTTGGTCCGCCTCGGTGCGCGCGGCCTGAACCTCGTCCGAGAGGGCGTTCAGCCGGCTGGCCAGGGTGGCGGCCTTGTCGACCACCTGGGTCAGGCGGATTTCGTCGTCGGGCCTGCTGGCCGCCGAGGCCAGGGCGGTCTGGAAATCGCTGAGCGCAGAGCCCAGGCTGCCTGTATTGCCGGCGATGCCGATCGCCTCCTCGATCCTTGTGGCGAAATCCAGGCGCGTGGTGGCGTCCGCCCGCGCCGCCTCGGCCAGGCGCGATTCGGACAGCACGCTGGCATTGACGGCGCGCGTCACGCCATCGACCCGCACGCCCCCGGCATTGCCGCCCGCCGTCTGGGCGCTGACAATCAGATCCCGCCGCGCATAGCCGGGGGTCGAGGCGTTGGCCAGGTTTGCCGCAACCGCCTCGGTCCCCCGCGCGGTGGCGGTCAGGCCGGAAATGGCATTTCCAAGGGCGCGCGCGATGCTCATCCCGGTTATCCCTTACCGCTTGATGTTGGTGGTTTCCTGAAGCATCTCATCCACGGTCTGGATGATCTTCGCGTTGGACGAATAGGCCCGCTGCGTCTGGATCAGGTGGGTCAGCTCCTCGGCCACGTCGGTGGTCGATTCCTCCAGCGCGTAACCCTGGACCGACCCCGTCGGCCCGTCGCCCGCGTCCCACAGGAAGAAGTTGCCCGAGGTGGACGAGATCGTGAAGGCCTGCGAATCGACCGAGTTCAGGCCGTTCGGATTGGGCACGTCCACCAGCGGGACCTGGTACAGCGTCTTGACGAAGCCCGTGTCATAGGTGGCCTTCAGGAAACCATCCGCATCGACCTCGACCGAGGTCAGGTTGCCGACCGGGGATCCGTTCTTGGCGATGTTGGTGGCCGAGTAGCTGGTCGAAACCTGGCTCAGCCCGGTCGTGCCGCCCGGTGTGCCGATGACCAGGTCCATGGGCCCGCCCGCCACGGTCAGGCCGATCGCCCCGGTCACGGGATCATAGGCACCGCCGCTGAGCGTGGTCACGCTGGCGATCCTGCCGCCATTGGCCTGACTTTCGTCAAAGGTGATCCGATAGGATCCGACAAGGTTCGATGCCGGGTCCGAGGCGCTGTCGCGCACCTCCATCACCCAGGTGGATGACATGCCCGTCGCATCGGACGTGTCGGGAATGAAGCTGATGTTCAGCGATTCGGACGTGCCGAGGTTGCCGTAATAGTCAACCTTCACGTTATAGGGATCGCCCGACGCGTCCGGCAGCGTTTCTGTCGCCTTCAGGCGCACGCCCAGCGAAATCTCGGTCGTCGGATCGGCTGCGGTCTGATAGGGGTTGATCCGGATGGGCTCCAGCCCGCCCATGCTGTCGCGCGACATCGTCGGAACCGTGCCGTCGGCCTGCGCGGGCCATCCCATCAGGACCAGGCCCGATTGGGTCTTCAGATAGCCTTCCGCATCGGTGCGGAACGATCCGGTCCGCGTCATCATGAAGGGCAGGTCCGTGTAGCCGTTGTCCAGATCCACCGCCGAGGTCACCGGCAGCATCCCGCGGCCCGAAACGGCGATGTCCAGCGGATGCGTGGTCGTGGACAAGGCCCCGTCATCCTCGATCAGGCGCTGCGTCGTGGCCGTCACGCCGCCCGCCGAATACAGCCCCGCGATGCGGTGCTGGTTCAGCACGAAGGAATTGAAATCCGTCTCCATCCGCTTGTAGCCATAGGTGCCCGAGTTCGCGATGTTGTCGGAAATCGTCGCAAGACGGGTAGAATTGGCCGCCAGCCCCGAGACACCGGCGCTCATCGCGGAAGATATTGACATGGCATCACCTTCTTGTGGTTCGCCTTGGATCATCCACCGCAGGGCTTAAGATTCGCCTAACCGCGCCCCTTCATCTGAGTAAAATCACCTCGATCCGGTTGTTGGCGGGATCCATCGGGTTTCCTGTCTTGGACTTGCGGTCGGCATAGCCGGTGACGCGCTGGATGCGCTGTTGGTCCAGGCGGGCTTCCTCCAGCAGGTTGCGCACGGCGTGCGCCCGGGCATCCGACAGCGCCCAGACGGGCGAGTTCACCAGCGTTTCGGGAAAGGCCCGGACATGGCCCGAAACCGCGACCTGGTTGCGGGTCTTGGCCATGACGCGCGCGACGATTCGCGTCAGTTCCCGCAGGACCGGCTGCGGCTGGCCGGTGTCACCGACGAACAAGGGCTGGTCGGTCAGGTCGCCCAGTTCGATCACCAAGCCCTCGTCCGTCATGCGGGTGACCACATGGCGCAAAAGGTTGGTCAGCTGCTGCGATTCGCCCCCCGTGGCGCGGATCTGCCGCTCGATCTCCTCGGCCACCTGCTCCAGGGGCGTGTCCGAGGGATCCTTGCCCTGCTTCTCGACCCCCTCGCCCGAGGCGCCGGGGGTGCGCACGATGGTCGGGTTGAAGTAATCGGCCAGCCCCTGCCGCTGCTGCTCGGTCGTGGCGTTCAGCAGCCACATCAGCAGGAAAAAGGCCATCATCGCGGTCACGAAATCCGCATAGGCCACCTTCCATGCCCCGCCATGGTGCCCCCCCTCCGCCGAGGCGGTCACCCGCTTGATCATGATCGTGGATCCCGTGGATCCCTTTTGCCTTGCCATCGCCCTACCGCCTTTACAGTCAGCCGGAATGTCGCGGGTGGCGGGGCAAAGAACAAGTTAACCCTTCAAATGCAAGGCATTATGGGTTCAGTCGGTGGCCCAACCGCTGATGGCCTTGGAATCCATGAACTCCTCGAGGCCCATCACGCCGCCTTCGCGCGCCCGGCCCGACATCTTGACGCCGCCGAAGGCCGACCCCGCACCGCGCGATTGGCCGTTCATTTCCACCATCCCCGACCGCAGGCGGCGGGCCACGCGGTTGCGCCGGGGGCCGTCCTGCGACTGGACATAGTTGGTCAGGCCGTAGGGCGTGTCATTGGCGATGGCGATGGCCTCCTCCTCGGTCTCGAAGGGGATGATCGACAGGACGGGGCCGAAGATTTCCTGCTGGGCGATGGTCATGTCGTTGCTGACATCGGCAAAGACCGTGGGCCGCACGAAATAGCCGCGGTTGACGCCCTCGGGCAGGCCGGGGCCGCCCGCGACAAGGCGCGCGCCTTCGTCGATGCCCGCCTGGATCAGCGCCTGGATCCGGTCCCATTGCTGGCGGCTGACCACCGGGCCGATATGGCGGCCGGGCTGGTGCGCCGTGGCAACCTGCGTTTCATTGGCAACCCTTGCAGCCGTTTCGACCGCGCGGTCATAAACGGACCGTTCCACCAGCATCCGGGTCGGCGCGTTGCAGGACTGCCCGCTGTTATAAAAGCAATGCCGCGCCCCCCGCACCACCGCCTTGTCGTCGGCATCGGCGAAGACGATGTTGGCGCCCTTTCCGCCCAGTTCCAGAACCACCTTCTTCAACGTGTCGGCGGCGGCCTTGGTGATCGCGATCCCGGCGCGGGTGGATCCGGTAAAGCTGATCATGTCCACGTCGGGATGCGTGGACAGTTGCGTGCCGACCCCCGGCCCGTCGCCGTTCACCAGGTTGAAGACGCCTTTCGGCAATCCTGCCTCGTCCACGATCTCGGCGAACAGCATCGAGGACAGGGGCGCGATCTCGGACGGCTTGAGCACGCAGGTGTCCCCCGCCAGGATCGCCGGGATGACCTTCAGCGTGACCTGGTTCATCGGCCAGTTCCAGGGCGTGATCAGGCCCACGACGCCCACCGGCTCCCACGCGATCATCGAATTCGGGGCGTGATCGCCCAAGGGGCGGATGAACCGGAACTCCTTGAAGGCATTGATGAAGTTGGTGATGTGCCAGGTGCCGGCGGCGACTTGGTCGTCCAGCGACATGTCCTGGGGCGCGCCCATCTCGTGGCTGATCGCCCAGGCCATGTCGGCGGCCCGGCGGTTGTAGATCTCCAGGATCTTCTCGACATGGGCCAGCCGTTCCGACGGCTCGGTCCGCGACCACGCCGCGAAGGCCGCCTTGGCCGCCGCCACCGCGCGGTCGGTGTCCGCCTTGTCGCCCAGGCTGATCACCGCCACCGCTTCCTCGGTCGAGGGGTCGATCACCTGAAGGTCGCTGGCCCGCGCGGGATTCACCCACGCCCCGTCGATATAGAACTTGCGCTTGTCCAAGAGCCCGGTCATCGCGATCCCCTCCATCCCTTTTCCTGCACAAGGTGAAGCGGCGGCGGGGCGGGTGCAAGCCTTCTTAAATCTCGACCATCTATGTCGATAAACCTCTGGCATTCCCGGTCGTTTGACCTATTCTGCCTGCGGCAACCACTTGAAAGGACACCCATGTCCCTGCGCATCAACGACATCGCCCCCGACTTCACCGCCCCCTCGACCGAAGGCGAGATCCGCTTTCACGACTGGCTGGGCGACAGCTATGCCGTCATCTTCAGCCATCCGCGCGACTTCACGCCGGTCTGCACGACCGAATTCGGCGCCGTGGCGCAACTGGTCCCGGAATTCGAGAAGCGGAACACCAAGGTGCTGGGCGTTTCGGTCGATTCGGTCGAGGATCATGGCAAGTGGAAGCGCGACATCGAACAGGTGGCGGGCGTCCCGGCCGATTTCGCGATGATAGACGACCGCGACCTGACCGTGGCCAAGGCCTATGACATGCTGCCCGCTGATCATTACCTGCCAACCGAGGGGCGCACGCCCGCCCATTCGGCGACCGTGCGCAGCGTGTTCATCATCGGGCCCGACAAGAAGGTGCGGCTGACCATGACCTATCCGATGTCCATCGGCCGCAACTTCGCGGAAATCCTGCGGGCGCTGGATGCGGTGCAGAAGACCGACGGCGTGCCCATCGCCACGCCCGCCAACTGGGTGCCGGGCCAGGACGTGATCGTGGCGCTGGCCTTGGACGACAAGGCGGCCGAGGAGCGGTACGGCCCCCTGGACATCAAGCTGCCCTATCTGCGGTTCGCCAGGGATCCGGCGTGATCAGGACCGGGGGGCCGCGCCCTTTGCGGCCCTCTGCCGCCGCGCCAGGTCGCGCTTGTGCCGCCAGGCGAACAGCTTGTTCACGATCTGGCGGCGCTGCTTGATCAGCCCGTAAAGCGGATGCCGCCCTTCCGCCGACCGCTTGCCCTTGCCGTCCTCAATGTCGCTTTCCGCGCCGGTGGTCGTGACCAGGGGCGGCCAGACCGCCAAGCCCCGGTCGCTGCGGGTCAGCCAGTGGCGGAAATGATTGTCCACGCCCCGGGTGATGCGGTCATGCGTGCGCACAAAGGTTTCGGCCCCCTGCCGCGACCAGATCAGCGCGGTGGCGGTCATGGGAAAATAATGGGCGCGGGTCAGGTCGTGATGCCGCCCCGCGACATCGAACCCCAGGACCGGGGTATAGATCTTGTGCTGGGGGGAACCCAGGTTGACCAGATCCCAGTCCGGATGTTCGTCCAGCCAGTCCAGAACGACGCGCAGCCCTTCGGCAAAGCCGGGCTTCAGCTGCATGTCGTCCTCGAACACCAGGCCCCGGGCCGCGCCGCTGTCCAGAACGCGGCGCGCGCAGTCCAGGTGGCTGAGGTAACAGCCGATCTCGCCCCCGCGCAGGGGACGGCCCATATAGGCCATCGTGCCCACGGGATCGTAACCGGGAAACTCCTCGACCCGCAGCGCCCTGCCGTCGAAGGCCGGGACGCGTTCAAAGGGGATGCCCGCATCGTCCAGCTGGCGGGTGGCCGAACGCAGCCGGTCCTCCGAGCCGTCCAGGTTGATCAGGTAAACGGGAAGCTGCATCAGGGCGACCCTGCCCCGTCGTCCCACCAGCCGGTCCGGTCGCGGTGGTGCAGCGCACGCAGGCGCGCAAAGGCCGTGTCGTTCACCTGCATCCGGTCATAGACGGTCTTCAGGATCATCCCCGCAGGTTCGGCGGCGAAGAACGGCTCCAGCCGCCAATACATGTTGCGCAGCGTGTCGTCCGTGCCGACAGTAAAGACCGAGGTGCCCTCGAACAGCGGAACCAGGTCGGTTTGCAGCCTGTCGATCCGGTCCGGCATCGGCGCCAGCGACTCGGCCCCGTGGATATAGCGGTCGGATTCGCCGATCTTCACGGTATTGCCCAGCAGCGAGGCCATCATGCCGATGGCGCGCGCCTGCGGGTCGGGGCCATGATCCGCAAAGGTGTCCGCCGCGGAAATCAGCCAGCGCAGGTTCAGGTGACGGCACAAAAAATCCGCCTCTTGCGTCCACAGCGCGAAGAACCGGGCCAGGCTTTCCGGCAGCCGCACCTCGCGCCGGATCAGCACGATCAGGGTCGCGTGATGCAGAAGAAGCTCGGGCTGGCCGGAAAACTCGGCCCTCAGGTTCGCCAGGTGGCGGTCCAGCGACTTGTCCGAACCGCGCGTCTGCACCGCCTCGCCCGCCGCGACGATGCGGTCGCGCATCGCGGCCAGATCGGGATCCCCGGCAAGATGCCGCCGCGCCCCCCAGCGTTTACGGTGCTGGTTGAGCGAGAAGAACCGCTCGATGCGGGATTTCCGGCGCCTGACCACCTCAGCCCCGCCGCGAGACGACCGCGTCCAGGCGCGGATCGAAGCTGAAATCATATCCCGCAAGCGCGGCGCGATAGCCCGCGCTCAGATCGTCGGTGCCGATCTCGTCCTTGCGCCGGGCCGAGGCGTTCACATAGGCCTTGAGCTGGCGCGAGGCCTGCTTCTGGTCGATGAAGGGCCGGATCTTGCGGCCAAAGGGGTAATAGAACACCCGGTCCCTCAGGTCGCGGATCCCGGGGCGGGGCGTGCGGGATATGCCGCTGTTCAGCCACTGGCTTGCCAGATCCGTGTCGCGGGCGGTGCGGAACCAGGCCAGGCTGAACAGCACCTGGTCCCAGACATGCGGGTATTCGTCGCACAGCCGCACCCATTCGGCCAGCATCCTGCCCACCGCCGGGGCCGTGTTCAGGTAGATGAGATAGGAAATATCCTCCCACCCGCCGCGGCGGACAAAGGCCACGTCGAAGGGATTGCCCATCAGGAAGGCGGGCGGGCGCAGGATCGCGGCATCGGCGTCGATCCAGCAGATCGGACGGCCGCTTTCGCGCCAGGCCGTTTCGATCACCCGCGCCTTCAGCCCGGTATTGGCGACCCATGACCCGCGCGAGGCCACAGGCTCGATCCGGTGCGGCAGGCCATGGTGGTCCAGGGAGGCGCGCAGGTCGGCGGCCAGCGCCTCATAGGGGGTGTCGGTGGTGTAATAGGACACGAACAGCGGCGGCTCGCCCTGCGGCGTTTCGTAAAGCGCGATTTCACCGCGCAGATCGGCCGTGCAGGCAAGGTCGGCGGCACCGGGGCGGCGCAGATGCGCGATGATCCTGCCCTGCGGATCGGCTAAAACCTCGGGCAGCGGGCAGAATGACAGCCCCGCCCTGGCCATGTAATCCGAAGGGGTCATCCTAGCCATCCACCGGGCGCGCCAGCCTGCGCCGGATCAGGCCGCGATAGTATCGGGCCTTCAGGAAACGGGCGGGGTTCTTTTTCTCGCGAACCGTCTGCCTCTCTGCGGCAGCCCGGTCCTTGTCCAGATGCGAAGGCCCCTCCCCCGGCGGGGGATGACGCACGATCTGGGGCGTGACCAGCCATGCCTTTGTTTCATACAGGTCCACGGGCCAGTCCGAGACACAAGCGACCGGCGTCGTCGCGCGCAGAATGTCCCGCGCCGCATGGCGGGACAGCGTATAGGCGGTGCAGCCCGATGCCCGCCGCGTCGGCCGATGCATCAGCCAGCGCCCGGCCTTTCTGCGCTGCCAGGGCAAGGCGCGCCCCGAATAATGATACAGCAAGGCCAATGTTTCCGTCCTGTGAAACCCCGCCTGCAGAAAGTCGGCAAAGTCCGGGGTCAGGATCGCATCATCCTCAAGCACAAGCGCACCGGCAAGGCCTTCGTCCAGAATGATTTCGCAGATCCGGCGATGCGACAAGGCGCAGGCGAATTCCGCATCCGTCATGGGCCGTTTCATGCGACCCCGCGCCGCCTCGCGGTCGATCAGCGGCAGACAGTCGTTGGGCAGGCCCTGCCGCCCATCGACACCGTATATCAGGCGCCAGGACAAGCCCATTGCGGCAAGTTGGTCCAGCAAGGGCTGGCGGCGCGCCTCGTCGCCTTGCAGGGTCAATATGAGAATCGGCCAGTCCGTCTGCACCGGAACATCCTGTCGTAAAAGGCATGAAAAAGCCCCGGACATGCCGGGGCTTTTCGATGTCGCGAAAAGAATCAGCCTTCGGCCGCTTCTTCCTTGGCCTCGGTGATTTCCTCGCCGGTCTGCTGGTCCACCATCTTCATGCCCAGGCGGACCTTGCCGCGGTCGTCGAAGCCCAGAAGCTTGACCTTGACCTCCTGGCCTTCCTTGAGGATCTCGTTCGGGTGGTTCAGGCGCTTGGCCGCGATCTGGGATACGTGGACCAAGCCGTCGCGCTTGCCGAAGAAGTTCACGAAGGCGCCGAAATCGACCAGCTTGACGACCTTGCCGGTGTAGATCTTGCCTTCCTCGGGCTCGGCCACGATCGAATAGATCATGTCATAGGCCTTCTTGATCGAATCGGCGTTGGCCGAGGCGATCTTGATGGTGCCGTCGTCGTTGATATCGACCTTGGCGCCCGACACCTCGACGATCTCGCGGATCACCTTGCCGCCCGAGCCGATCACTTCGCGGATCTTGTCTGTGGGGATCTGCATCGTCTCGATGCGCGGGGCGTGGGCGCTGAACTCGCGGCGGCCCTCGGTCAGGGCCTTGCCCATCTCGGCCAGGATGTGCAGGCGGCCTTCCTTGGCTTGCGCCAGGGCCTGCTCCATGATGGCGGGCGTGATGCCCTGGACCTTGATGTCCATCTGCAGGGAGGTGATGCCCTCGGCGGTGCCGGCGACCTTGAAGTCCATGTCGCCCAGGTGATCCTCATCCCCCAGGATGTCGGTCAGGACCGCATACCTGCCGTCGTCCTCCAGGATCAGGCCCATGGCGACGCCCGCGACCGGCGCCTTCAGCGGCACGCCCGCATCCATCATCGACAGCGAGCCGCCGCAGACCGAGGCCATGGACGACGAGCCGTTCGATTCCGTGATCTCGGACACGACGCGGATGGTGTAGGGGAAGTCGGTCGGGGCGGGCAGCACCGCCTGCAGCGCGCGCCAGGCCAGCTTGCCATGGCCGATCTCGCGGCGGCCGGGCGAGCCCACGCGGCCCACCTCGCCCACCGAATAGGGCGGGAAGTTGTAGTGCAGCAGGAAGTTCGAGCGGAAGTTGCCGTGCAGCGCGTCGATGATCTGTTCGTCATCGCCGGTGCCCAGCGTGGTCACGACCAGGGCCTGCGTCTCGCCCCGGGTGAACAGGGCGGACCCGTGCGTGCGCGGCAGGATGCCCACTTCGCTTTCGATGGCGCGGACGGTGCGGGTGTCGCGGCCGTCGATGCGGGCGCCGCCGTTGATCACGTCGCCGCGCAGGATGCCCGATTCCAGCTTCTTCAGCGCCGAGCCCAGGTTCGGATCGGCCAGTTCTTCTTCCGACAGGCTGGCCACGACCTTTTCGCGCACCGCCTGGATGGCGTCACGACGCTCGGCCTTGTCGATGAGGGCATAGGCCGCGCGCATGTCCGTTTCGCCCAGCGATTTCACGCGGGCGTAAAGCGCGCTGTAATCGGGGGACTGGAAGTCGAAGGGTTCCTTGGCGGCGGCTTCGGCCAGGTCGATGATCAGGTCGATCACAGGCTGCATCTGCTCGTGGCCGAACTTGACGGCGCCCAGCATCTCCTCCTCGGTCAGCTCGTAGGCCTCGGATTCGACCATCATCACGGCGTCCTTGGTGCCCGCGACGACCAGATCCAGGCGCTGTTCCGGGTTGGAACGCAGCTGGTCCATGTCCTGGACCTCGGGGTTCAGCACGTATTGGCCGTTGGCAAAGCCCACGCGGGCAGCGCCGATCGGACCCATGAAGGGCACGCCGGAAATGGTCAGCGCGGCGGATGCCGCGATCATCGCCACGATGTCGGGGTCGTTGACCAGGTCATGCGACAGCACCGTGCACATCACCAGGGTTTCGTTCTTGAAGCCCGGCGCGAACAGCGGGCGGCAGGGCCGGTCGATCAGGCGCGCGGTCAGCGTTTCCTTTTCGGTAGGGCGCGCCTCGCGCTTGAAGAAACCGCCGGGGATCTTGCCGGCGGCATAGTATTTTTCCTGATAGTGAACCGTCAGCGGGAAGAAGTCCTGCCCGGGCTTGGGTTCCTTCGCGAAGGTCACGTTGGCCATGACGCTGGTCTCGCCCAGGGTGGCGATGACCGTGCCGTCGGCCTGACGGGCAACCTTGCCCGTTTCCAGCGTGAGCGTTTCCTGGCCCCACTGGATGGATTTCTTCACTTCGTCAAACATCTGGTTTCCTCTGGGCCGCGCCAGCCTTCTGGTTCGCGCCCGTGTCCTATGGCGGCCCCATTGCCGCCGCCCCTATCCTTTGCATGTGCCCCGGGGCTTGGGGCGTCACGTCACAGATGGCGGGCCATTACAGGAAAACAAGGGCTTTGGGAAGCGGCAAGGCGCATCGGCGGGGGGCGGGCCGGGCGGCGATGCCGCAGGGCCGCCCGAAAGACCAGGGGCGGCGGAACCGATGCTCCGCCGCCCCGGATGTCATGCGGGCCTGTCCCGGCCTCAGGCGGCCAGGTCTGCCGCCTTGCCGTCGGCTGCGGCCTCCTCGGCCGGGGCGGTCAGCGCGGCCAGGGGATCGGCCCTGGCCTCGGACAGTTGCTCGACAAGGCTCAGCACCTGCTCGCGTTCCTGCGCCTGGATGGCATGGGCGCGGGCGCGGGCTTCCTCGTCGGGGTCCGTTGCCTCCTCGGCCTTGGCGGTGGATGCAGTGGTGGCGGTTTCCTGAACCTCGCCGCTTGCGGACAAGGTCGGGGTGGCCGTGACCGACAGGGCAGTGGCGGCGGCTGCCCCGGCTTCCGGTTCGGCCTGGGAAGCCTGCAGGGCAGCGATCTGGGCGGCGATGGTCAGGGCCGCGGGCAGGAAGGGAGGCGGCGCCTCGGGCACCGCCGCCGTGGCCGCAGGGGCGCTGGCCTGGCTGTCCGGGGCGGCGGAAGCCGCCGCCACCGCCTGCAAGGCCGCCGGGGACAGGTCGAAGACCACGCCCGGGGTGGCGCCGGACGCCGGTTCTGCCGTCTGGCTGGCTTGCTTGGCCGCCGCCTGGGCGGCCCGGGCGGCGGCATTGGCCTGGGCGGGTGCGGCCGCCGTGGACGGCAGGATTCCGCCCCCCAGCAGGCCCGACACAGCTTTGTTGAGAATACCAAGTACCATTCGCGCATCTCCTTGTGGTGACACGTGAACAGTTCTTAATTTTCCCTTAACCGTCCAGAAAACAGTGCCGAAGATTTTAGGCATCCGCACGGCAAAACGCCCGCGGCCAGGGGCCACGGGCGTTCCATTCGTCAACCGGCTGCGATCAGCGGCGCAGGCCCAGCTTGCCGATCAGGTCGGTGTAGCGGGCTTCGTCCTTCTTCTTCAGATAGTCCAGCAGCTTGCGGCGCTGCGCGACCAGCTTCAGCAGACCACGGCGCGAGTGGTTGTCTTTCTTGTGGGTCTTGAAATGCTCGGTCAGGGTGGCGATGCGCGAGGACAGGATCGCGACCTGAACCTCGGCCGAGCCGGTGTCGCCGGCCTTGGTGCCGAATTCCTGGATGACGCGGGCTTTTTCTTCGACGGTGATCGACATCGGGATCTCCTTTCAGGAAAGGGGTTATGGCGCAGGCCGGGATGTCGTCCAGCACGGGCCCGTGGAGTGTCCGCCCGGGCAAGGCCGGGACGGATGCGCGCCTATAGGGGAAAAGCACCCGCAAGGAAAGGGAAATCGTCAGCCGGGCAGCCGGACCACCAGGATGTCCCGGGCCACGAGCCCGCCGCTTTGCAGCATCCGGCCGATGGCCTCGCCGTTGACGGTGATCAGCACCGTGCCGTCCTTGTCCTCGGCCAGATCGATCCGGGCGTCCCCCGCGATGCTGTCGGGCAGGTGCAGCACCATCTGGTCCTCGCGCGCGTCGAAATCGGCGATCACGGGCAGCTGGCCGGGCGCCTGTTGCAGCACGAACTGGTCGGCGCCGTCCTGCCCTTCGGCGAAATCGCCCGCGCCCGGGGCCAGGGTATCGGCGCCCACGCCCCCGTGCATCCAGACGGTGTCGGGATCGTCGTCGCCCACCAGGTGGTCGTTGCCGCGCCCGCCGTCCAGGTCGTCGGCCCCGCCGCCCGAGACCAGCAGGTCGTCGCCATCGTTGCCCGACAGCCAGTCGTTTCCAGACCCGCCGAACAGCGTGTCCTGGCCTTCGCCGCCGTAAACGGTGTCGGCGCCCTCATCCCCCCAGATGATGTCGTCGCCGCCCTGCCCGGCCAGCGAATCGGCGCCCGCGCCGCCGCGGATCTCGTCGTCGCCCGCGGCGTCATAGCTGCCGTCGCCCTGCACCCAGTCGTCGCCCGCCCCGGCCTCGATGGTGTCGTTGCCCGCGCCGCCGAACAGATCCTCGGCCTCGGGCCCGCCCTCGATCAGCTCGTCGTCGGGGTTTTCCTCGGCCACCGGGGGCCCGGTCACGTCCGGCCCGGGCGCGGGATCGGCCCCGCCCTCCTCGGATGTGCCGGCGCTGATGTCGCCGACCTCGCCCCTGTCGGGCTCGCCCAGGGTGGGGGGCAGATCCTCGGGGTCGTCGTCATCCACGTCGCGGCTGGCGGTGGAGGTCAGGTCCAGCGCGGCCCCCGCCGCGGCAAGCGCCATCAGACTGGCAAGCACGAACATGACACGACCCCGCAGAAACGTTGCAAAATACCTGGGGGCACCAATACAACCTTAAGGCGTGTTAACCAAATGCTTTGTTAGCAAACGGTTAACTTCCGGCGTTCCGGCATGAAAAAACCCGCCATCGGGCGGGTTTGTTTCGTTTTCGCGGTGATCGCGGCCGGATCAGCCCTGGCGGGCCTTGAAGCGGCGGTTGGTCTTGTTGATCACGTAGATGCGGCCTTTGCGGCGCACCACCTGGCAGTCGCGGTGCCGGCTTTTCAGCGAGCGGAGCGAATTGCGAACCTTCATCGGTTTTTCTCCATCACGCGGCCCGCAGCCGCAGGAAAACGAAATGCCCCCGACATCGGCCGGGGGCGGCGAAAACATGGTGGGCGGTACTGGGATCGAACCAGTGGCCACTACGATGTCAACGTAGTGCTCTACCGCTGAGCTAACCGCCCGTCCTCGGGTGATCCCGTCGACACCTTTCGATGTGTCCCGAACCGCCTTTGGTCCGCGTGTCTATATAGGGGGCCCCCGGGGGTTTCAAGCCCTATCGCATCAGGAAAATTCCGGCTTATATGGACCCCCGAGGAAACCGCCTGCCGGGGTCTGACTTGACCGAATCCGACCTGCCTGTCCTGATCGAACGGCCCGACCATTGGTTCAGCGGCGTCATTTTCGGATCCCCGCATTCGGGCTGCATCTATCCCCCCTGGTTCCTGGAAGGCACGAAGCTGCCCCCCGAAACGCTGCGCTCGTCCGAGGACGCCTTTGTGGACCGGCTGATCGCGGGCGCCCCCAGCCATGGCGCGGTGACGATTCGCGCCCAGGTGCCGCGCGCCATCGTGGACCTCAACCGCGCCCCCGACGAGATCGACCCCCTGGTCGTGCGCGGCGTCCCGCGCCACCCCCTGAACCAGCGCACGCTGGCGGGCCTTGGGGTGATCCCGCGCGTCGTCTCGCAGGGTCGCGCCATCCTGGAGCGCCCGATCGAGCGGTCCGAGGCCGAGCGCCGCATCAACGCCTATTGGCGCCCCTATCACCGCGCGCTGGCCGCGCTGATCGCCGAGGCGCGGTCGCGATTCGGCCAGGCGATCCTGATCGACGTGCATTCCATGCCCCATGACGCGCTGGCCCATCTGCACGGCCCGCGCCCCGACATGGTGCTGGGCAACCGCCACGGCATCTCGGCCGCCGCGCGTGTCTCGGACGCCATCGTCGCCGCCGTCGAGGCCGAGGGCTGGCGCATCCGGCGCAATTCGCCCTTTGCGGGGGCCTATATCTGCTCGACCTACGGGCGGCCCTGCCACAACGTCCATGTGGTGCAGCTGGAAATCGACCGCTCGCTCTACATGGACGAAAAGGCCATCGCGCCCCATGCGGGCTTTGACGGTTTCGCCGCCCGCTTCGGGTCGGTGATTCGCAAGCTGGCCATGCTGGAGGCCGATGGCCCGACCGAGGCCGGGATCGCCGCGCAATGAACGGCTGGTGGTGGCTGGCCGCGGCCGTCCTGCTGGCGGGGGTGGAGCTGCTGGTGCCGGGGTGGGCCTTCATGGGGCTCGCGGCCTCGGTCGGGCTGATGGGCGTGCTGATGCTGGGCGGGCTGTGGACGGCGGGGCCGGCGGTCACGCTGGCCGTCACCGCGCTGCTGTCGGCGGTGGCCTGGCTGGTCTTTCGGCGGGTGTGGCCGGGCAGCCGCGAATGACGGCCCGGGCGGCGGGCGCGGATGGGTATCCAGGCCAAGAAGAAGCCGCGTTTCACGGCGCCAAGCTGGTCCTGACGCATGGGGGGCGGCTGCTGACCTTTCTGCGCGACGACAAGCCCGGCCTGCCCTTTCCGGCGCATTGGGATCTGCCCGGGGGCGGGCGCGAGGGCGGCGAATCGCCGGTCGAATGCGCCCTGCGCGAACTGCACGAGGAGTTCGGGCTGGCCCTGCCGCCGTCGCGCCTGACGGGGCGGCCCTTCGCCTCGCGCCAGCATCCCGGCTGGCGGTCCTGGCTGTTCACGGGGCGATTGACCGCCCGAAACATCGCCGCGATCCGTTTCGGAGACGAGGGGCAGGCATGGCGGATGATGCCGCTGGGGGATTTCGCCGCCCATCCCCGCGCGGTGCCGCAGTTCCGCGACCTGGTGGCCGGGATCATCGCAGCGCCGCCACCCCGCGCACCAGCGGGCGCAGCGCGTCGCCCTTGACCATCCAGCTTGTCGCAAAGGCGAAGGTGGCCACGGTTTCCAGCCAGAAGACCGGGCGCAGCGCCGCAAGCCGGGTCTCCAGCCCGGTCGCGAACAGCACCCCCACCAGGGCGATGCTGGCGATGATGGTCCAGCCGCAAAGGCGATAGATCCGGTTCGAGGCGTCCTTTTCCACCCCGTCGACCGCGCCTTTCGTGAACAGCACCAGGCAATAGACCGCCAGCGCCCCGAAGAACACCGCCGCCGCGCCCAGATGCACCTGCGCGGCCAGGCCCGGCCCCAGGGCGCATTGCAGCAGGGTGCAGGCGGGATCCACCCCGGCCCCGGCCTTCCCGGCGGGGCTGGTCGGGGCCAGCGCCACCAGCGCGATGGCCACCGCCGCCACCCGGGCCGTGCCCTTGTCCGTGACCAGGTCGCCCGCATCGGGGCGAAAGCCCTCATAGCTCCACAGGAACACCGCCTGCGCGGTCAAGGTGCCCACGAAGACCTCGCGCATGGGCGTGTAGTAGGCGGCCGAGATGCTGGTCAGAAGCTGGCCGTCCAGCAGGCCATAGGCCAGCAGCGCCAGCGGCAGGAAGAAGCCAAGCGCCCCGATGGCGCGCCTGACCGCCAGAAAGGACAGCACCAGGTCGTTATGCGCCTTTTGCGAAATCCCCCGGTCGTCCGCCATTGCGCGCCCCCCCCTTGCGGGCCCAAGGTGGCGCGGATGGCGGGACGGGTCAATCAGCCGCGCATTTCCGCGATGATGGCCTGCGCTGCGGCGCGCGGATCGGCGGCCTGCCAGATGGGACGCCCGACGACAATGTGATCGGCCCCGGCGGCGATGGCGCTGGCGGGCGTTTCCACCCGCTTTTGATCGCCGAGCGCCGCCCCGGACGGACGCACGCCCGGCGTCACGATCAGCCGCGATCCCGGCAGGGCGCGGATCGCCGCGGCCTCGCGTGGGGAACAGATGATGCCGTCGGCGCCCGCCTCGAAGGCGCGGGCGGCGCGTTCCACGGTGATGTCGTGGATGTCGCCCGGCCGGATAAGCCCCGCGTCCAGATCCGCGCGTTCCAGCGAGGTCAGGACCGTCACGCCCAGGATCTTGAGGCCGGACCCCCCTGCCCCTTCCTTGGCGGCGCGCACCACATGCGGATCGCCATGCACGGTCAGGAAATCCAGGTCGAACCGCGCCAGCCCGCGCACGGCGGCTTCCACCGTGGCGCCGATGTCGAACAGCTTCATGTCCAGGAAGACGCGCTTGCCCTGTTCGTCCTTGAGTTCCTGCGCCAGCGCCAGCCCGCCGCCGGTCAGCATCCCCAGGCCGATCTTGTAAAAGCCCACGGCATCGCCCAGCCTTTCGGCCAGGTCCAGCCCCGCCACGGCGTTCGGCACGTCCAGCGCCACGATCAGCCGGTCATCCATGCTGCCACCCTTGTTCCTGAAATCGCGGCGTTATGGCACATCGCCAAGCCGCTTGAAAGCGCCGCAAGACTACCCAGATGATAGTCGAAGACCCGGACCGGGGCGTGCCAGACGGGCGCCTGCGACACGGGGGCTAGTGGAAGGAGTATATTGCCGATGAACATGGAAAAGTTCACCGAGCGGTCGCGCGGCTTCATGCAGGCCGCCCAGACCATCGCGATCCGCGAGGAAAACCAGCGGGTCGTCCCCGAACATCTTTTGAAAGCCTTGATGGACGACGACCAGGGGCTGTCGTCGAACCTCATCACCCGCGCGGGCGGCGATGCCCGCCGCGTGAAAGAGGCCGTCGATGCGGCCGTGGCCAAGCTGCCCAAGGTGAAGGGCGGCAACAACCAGGTCTATGTGGACCCCTCGCTGGTGCGCGTGCTGGACGAGGCCGAGCAGATCGCCAAGAAGGCGGGCGACAGCTTCGTGCCGGCCGAGCGCATCCTGATGGCGCTGGCGATGGTCAACACCAATGCCCGCGACGCGCTGACGGCGGGCGGCGTGACCGCGCAGAAACTGAACGCCGCGATCAACGACATCCGCAAGGGCCGCACCGCCGATTCGGCCAGCGCCGAGGACAGCTATGAGGCGCTGGAGAAATACGCCCGCGACCTGACGCAGGCCGCGCGCGACGGCAAGATCGACCCGATCATCGGCCGGGACGAGGAAATCCGCCGCGCCATGCAGGTTTTGTCGCGCCGCACCAAGAACAACCCGGTGCTGATCGGCGAACCCGGCGTGGGGAAAACCGCGATTGCCGAGGGCCTTGCCCTGCGCATCGTCGATGGCGACGTGCCCGAATCCCTGCGCGACAAGCGTCTGATGGCGCTGGACATGGGCGCGCTGATCGCGGGCGCGAAATACCGAGGCGAGTTCGAGGAACGGCTGAAGGCCATCCTGAAGGAGATCGAGACCGCTGCCGGGGAAATCATCCTGTTCATCGACGAGTTGCACGTGCTGGTCGGCGCGGGCAAGACCGATGGCGCGATGGATGCCGCGAACCTCATCAAGCCCGCGCTGGCGCGGGGCGAACTGCATTGCGTGGGCGCCACCACCCTGGACGAATACCGCAAGTATATCGAAAAGGACGCGGCCCTGGCCCGGCGCTTCCAGCCGGTCATGATCCAGGAACCGACGGTCGAGGACACGATCAGCATCCTGCGCGGCATCAAGGAGAAGTACGAGCTTCACCACGGCGTCCGCATCTCCGACGCGGCGCTGGTCGCCGCCGCCACGCTGAGCCACCGCTACATCACCGACCGCTTCCTGCCCGACAAGGCCATCGACCTTGTGGACGAGGCCGCCAGCCGTCTGCGCATGGAGGTGGACAGCAAGCCCGAGGAGCTGGACCAGCTTGACCGCCAGATCCTGCAGTTGCAGATCGAGGCCGAGGCGCTGAAAAAGGAAGACGATGCCGCGTCGCGCGACCGGCTGGAACGGCTGGAAAAGGATCTGTCCGAATTGCAGCAGCAATCGGCGGAAATGACCGCCCGCTGGCAGGCCGAACGCGACAAGCTGGAAGGATCGCGCAACCTCAAGGAACAGCTTGACCGCGCGCGCGCCGAACTGGACCAGGCCAAGCGCGAGGGCAACCTGGCCCGCGCGGGGGAACTGTCCTATGGCATCATCCCCGGCCTGGAAAAGCAGCTGGCCGAGGCCGAGACCGGCGGCGACGGGCTGATGGTCGAGGAAGCCGTCCGCCCCGAGCAGATCGCCGAGGTGGTCGAACGCTGGACCGGCATCCCCACCAGCAAGATGCTGGAAGGCGAGCGGGAAAAGCTGCTGAAGATGGAGGAGCAGATAGGCCGCCGCGTCATCGGCCAGCAGGAAGCCGTGGTGGCCGTCAGCAACGCCGTCCGCCGCGCCCGCGCGGGCCTGAACGACGAGAACCGCCCGCTGGGGTCGTTCCTGTTCCTGGGCCCGACCGGCGTCGGCAAGACCGAGCTGACCAAGGCGCTGGCCGAATACATGTTCGACGACGATTCCGCGATGGTCCGCATCGACATGTCCGAGTTCATGGAAAAGCATTCCGTGGCCCGGCTGATCGGCGCGCCTCCGGGCTATGTCGGTTATGACGAGGGCGGCGTGCTGACCGAGGCCGTGCGGCGGCGTCCCTATCAGGTGATCCTGTTCGACGAGGTCGAAAAGGCCCACCCGGACGTCTTCAACGTGCTGCTGCAGGTGCTGGACGACGGGCAGTTGACCGACGGCCAGGGCCGCACGGTGGACTTCAAGCAGACGCTGATCATCCTGACCTCGAACCTCGGCTCTCAGGCGCTGTCGCATCTGCCCGAGGGGTCGGATTCGTCCGATGCCCGCCAACAGGTGATGGAGGCGGTCCGGGCGCATTTCCGGCCCGAGTTCCTGAACCGCCTGGACGAGATCATCATCTTCCGGCGGCTGAGCCGCGCCAACATGGACGGGATCGTCAACATCCAGTTGCGGCGGCTGGAACAGCGTCTGGCGGGGCGCAAGATCACGCTGGATCTGGACGAGGGCGCGCGCAAATGGCTGGCCGACCAGGGCTATGACCCGGTCTTCGGCGCGCGTCCGCTGAAGCGGGTGATCCAGCGCGCCTTGCAGGATCCGCTGGCCGAACTGCTGCTGTCGGGCGAGGTTCTGGACGGCCAGACGGTCCATGTCAGCGCCGGGCCGGAGGGGCTGATCGTGGAAAACCGCATCGGCCGCGCGGGCCACAAGCTGGGGGCCGTGGGCGAAGGCCCCCGCCCCGAGGCGACCGTCCACTAACACAAAAGGCGCGGGCAGACCCCGCGCCTTTTTCATTCCGCGATACCGCCAGAGACTGCGCAGGGAGGAGGGGGCGGGTCCCTGGCGGATGTCGAGGATCGGGGCCGGATCACTCGCCCCATGCGTTAATACTGCGCCTGATCGCGATAGGTGTCAGCGACGGCCTGCAAATCCCGTGCCGCAATGCAGAAGAAGCGGCACCGCTGCGGGATTGCGCAGCAGGCTGCCCGTTTTCGCGGCAGATCCCGGTCAGGCGGTCTTGCCCGCCAGTTGCGCGATCCCCATGACCTCCAGCACCTTCGCCTCGATATGCGCGGCGTTGAGCGCCGAGCTGTCATACATGGCGAAAGGCGCGTCGTGATCGACGAAGCGGTCGGGCAGGACCATGGACCGGAAGCGCAAACCGCTGTCGAAGATGCCTTCGTCCGACAGAAGCTGCGCGACATGGCTGCCGAAGCCGCCGACCGCGCCTTCCTCCAGCGTGATCAGCGCGTCATGGGTCGCAGCCAGGCGCAGGATCAGGTCGCGGTCCAGCGGCTTGGCGAAACGCGCATCGGCCACGGTGGGGGTGATGCCGCGCGCCCCCAGCGATTCGCAGGCCTTCGCCGCCTCGGACAGGCGGGTGCCGAAGGACAGGATCGCGACGCCCTTGCCTTCGCGGACGATGCGGCCCTTGCCGATTTCCAGCACCTGACCACGTTCCGGCATCTCGACCCCGGTGCCCTCGCCGCGCGGGAAGCGGAAGGCGATGGGGCCGCTGTCGTGGGCGGCGGCGGTGGCGACCATGTGCATCAGTTCCGCCTCGTCGGCGGCGGCCATCACCACCATGCCGGGCAGGTTCGCGAGGAAGGCGATGTCATAGGCCCCGGCATGGGTCGGCCCATCCTGGCCCACCAGCCCCGCGCGGTCGATGGCAAAGCGGACGGGCAGGTTCTGGACCGCCACGTCATGGACCACCTGGTCATAGCCGCGCTGCAAAAAGGTCGAATAGATCGCGCAGAAGGGCTTCATGCCCCCCGCCGCCAGCCCCGCGGCAAAGGTCACGGCGTGCTGTTCGGCGATGCCCACGTCAAAGGTCCGGCGCGGAAAGCGTTCGGCGAACTGCTTCAACCCCGTGCCGTCCGGCATGGCGGCGGTGATGCCGACGATCTTCTCATCCCGTCCGGCCTCGTCGATCAGGGCCTGCGCAAAGACCGCCGTATAGCTGGGCGCGTTCGACTTGGCCTTGGCCTGCACGCCCGTCACCATGTCGAACTTGCCCGTGGCATGGCCCCGGTCGGCGGCGTTTTCGGCGGGCGCATAGCCCTTGCCCTTGCGGGTCACGGCATGGATCAGCACCGGGCCGGTCGCGCGCGCCTTCACCGTGCGCAGCAAGGGCAGAAGCTGGTCCAGGTCGTGGCCATCGACGGGGCCGATATAGGAAAAGCCCAGTTCCTCGAACAATGTGCCGCCGATGGTCATGCCCTTCAGCATTTCCTTGGCCCGGCGCGCGCCCTCCTGGAAAGGCGGCGGCAAGAGGCCCACCGCGCCCTTGGCGGCGGCCTTCAGATCCTGGAACGGGCGGCGGGTGTAAAGGCTGGTCAGGTAGGACGACAGCGCGCCCACCGGCGGGGCGATGGACATCTCGTTGTCGTTCAGGATCACGATCAGCCGCTTGCCCAGGTGGCCCGCGTTGTTCAGCGCCTCGAAGGCCATGCCCGCGCTCATGGCGCCGTCGCCGATCACCGCGATGGCGTCGCCCGGATCGCCGCCCAGGTCGCGGGCCACCGCAAAGCCAAGCGCCGCCGAAATCGAGGTCGAGGAATGGCCCGCGCCGAAGGGGTCATAGGGGCTTTCCGCGCGTTTCGTGAACCCCGCCAGCCCGCCGCCCATGCGCAGGGTGCGGATGCGGTCGCGCCGGCCGGTCAGGATCTTGTGCGGGTAACACTGGTGGCCCACGTCCCAGATGATCTTGTCGCGCGGGGTGTCAAAGACCGCGTGCAGCGCCACGGTCAGTTCCACCACGCCAAGGCCCGCCCCCAGGTGCCCGCCGGTGACGCTGACCGCGCTGATGGTTTCGGACCTGAGTTCGTCGGCAAGCTGGTGCAGTTCCCGGTCGCTCAGCGCCTTCATGTCCGAGGGCAGCTTGACCCGGTCGAGGATCGGCGTCTTGGTCAGGTCGGTCATCGGCTGGCCCCTTCAGGCATTGCGGGCGGGCGTTCAGGTGTCGCGTTCGATAACGAAACGCGCCAGATGGCGCAAGTTTCCGGCACCCTCGCCATAGGGTTCCAGGGCGGCATCGGCGGCGGCGGCCAGCCGCGCGGCCTCGGCCCGGGCGCCCTCCAGCCCCAGCAGGGACACGAAGGTGGCCTTGCCCGCCGCCATGTCCTTGCCCACGCGCTTGCCGGTCACATCTTCGTTGCCGGTCACGTCCAGGATGTCGTCGGCGATCTGGAAGGCGAGGCCCACCGCATCGGCATAGGCGGCCAAAGGGGCGGGATCGGCATCCGCGATCAGCGGCCCAGCCATGGCGGCAAAGCGGATCAGAGCGCCGGTCTTGCCGCCTTGCAGTTCGGTGATCTGGCCCAGCGTCAGCGGTTGGGCAGCAGATTCGGCGGCGATGTCCAGCGCCTGCCCCCAGACCATCCCGGCCCCGCCCACGGCCTGCGCGAAAGCCGCGACCAGGCGGCGGGTGGCGGCGGCATCAAGGGCAGGGTCCGCCAGCAGCCCGAAGGCCAGCGATTGCAGCGCGTCGCCCGCAAGGATGGCGGTCGCCTCGGACCATTTCACATGGACGGTGGGCAGGCCGCGCCGCAGGTCGTCGTTGTCCATGGCGGGCAGGTCGTCATGGACCAGGGAATAGGCGTGCAGCGCCTCGACCGCCGCCGCGACTGGCAGGGCTGCGGCATCAGGCACGCCGTGCAGGCGGGCGGATTCCATCACCAGAAAGGCCCGGATCCGCTTGCCGCCCGCGCAGGCATAACCCATGGCGTCGCGCAACTCGCCCGGGGGCAGCGCACCGATGGCACCATCAAGCGCGGCCTGGACCCGGGCCTTCACCGCCGTCAGCCGTGACTGCATCACAGCCCCTCGGCCGGTTCCGTTCCCGTGGGCTGGCCATTGGCCGCGAGGGTGATCTTTTCCACCCGGTCCTCGGCCTCGCGCAGGCGTTTCTCGCAATGCTGGCGCAGGGCGGCGCCGCGTTCGTAAAGGCGGATCGATTCGTCCAGGGACGCGTCGCCGGTTTCCAGCTTGCCGACGGTGGCCTCCAGCTCCTTCATGGCTTCCTCGAAGCTCATGGTCGCGATGTCGTTCATGTTCCGGCCTCCAGCAGCACTTGGACATGGGCGCGGGTGGACCGGCCCAAAGCCGCCAGATCATAGCCCCCTTCCAGGCAGGATACCACGGGGGCCGAGAGATCCGCCGCCATGTCGCAGATCATGCGGGTGATGGCGGTGAAATCGGCGTCCTGCCATTCAAGCTGCGCCAGCGGATCGGCGGCATGGGCGTCAAAGCCCGCCGAGACGATCACCAGTTGCGGATTGAACTCACGACATTGCGCCAGGATGTCGCGCCAGGCGGCCTGCCCCGCCGCGCCATCCGATCCGGGGCGCAGGGGCACGTTCACCATCTGCCCGTGCGCGCCCCGTTCGGACGCTGCCCCCGTGCCGGGATAAAGCGGCATCTGGTGGGTCGATGCGAAAAAGGCGCGGGCATCGTCCCACAGCAGCGCCTGCGTGCCGTTGCCGTGATGCACGTCGAAATCCAGCACCGCCACGCGGTCCAGCCCGTGATGGTCCAGCGCCCGCATGGCTGCGATGGCCGCGTTGCCGAAGATGCAGAAGCCCATCGGCTTTTCCCGTTCCGCATGGTGGCCGGGCGGGCGCATGGCGACAAAGGTATTGGCAACCTCGCCCGCCAGAACGGCATCGACGGCGGCGACCGCGCCGCCGACGCCGCGCAAGGCGGCATCCAGGCTGCCGGGCGACAGATGCGTGTCGGCATCCAGCATCTGCCAGCCGTCCTCGGGGACCGCTGCCCGTATCCGGTCCAGGTAGCGCAAGGGATGGCAGCGCAGGATCTCGGCTTCCTCGGCCCGAGGGGCCTCTCGCCGGTCCAGATCCAGGTCGGCCAGCGCGTCGATGACGGCGCCATAACGTGCCACCTGCTCGGGATGGCCGGGGGGCGTGATGTGGCGTTCCGCGTCAGGGTGGGTGAACAGGGCCGTGGTCATGCGCTCTCCTTACACGTCCATCTTGCCGATCAGGGGCAGGTCGTCCTCGGGGCCGACGCTGTGGCGCTCGATCATGCGGTGGACCAGGGGATCGCCCTCGCCCCGGTGCAGGGCGCGCAGGGCCACGGTGATTTCCGCGTCCGATTTCGTGCGGCGCAGGTTGTGGCGGACATATTCGTCCCAGGTGGCGATGTGATAGCTTTCCGACCACAGGTCGGGATGTTCCAGATCGCGCAGCAGCGCCCAGTTCCGCGCCCCGTCGCGGCGGCGGATGTTGCGGCGCAGGCCCATCAGGCGCAGGAACTCGGCCGTGTCCTGTTGCGCGATGCGGTAATCCACCATCACCATGATCGGTCCCGACCGGCCGCGCAGATCCAGCCGCAGCGCCGGTTCGCGGAAGCGGTTGGCCGGATCCAGATCGGCGGTGCCGAATTCCGGCACCTTGAACCAGAAGCCGACAACAGCCCCCGCCAGCAGCACAAGGCCCGCCGCCGTCAGCGCGTCGCCCAGGCCATGCGCCCCCGCGACGCTGCCCCAGACCCAGGATCCCGCCGCCATGCCGCCGAAGGTCGCCGTCTGGTACAGCGCCAGGGCGCGGGCCACGACCCAGCGGGGGGTGGAAAGCTGCACGGTGACGTTGAACAGCGAAAGCGCCAGCACCCAAGACGCGCCCGCGGGCAGCAGCGCCAGCGCGTGCAGCCAGATGGCCTGCGTCTGGCCCAGCACGATGGCCGACAGCGCGAACCCGGCAAAGGCCATGCGCACGATGTTTTCGTTGTTGAACCGCGCCCGGATGCGCGGGTTCAGCGCGGCCCCCGCGATCGCGCCGATGCCATAGCAGCCCAGAAGGCCCCCGAACAGCATGGACCCCCCTTCCGGGTGGGCCTTGGCGACCAGCGGCAGCAGCGCCAGCACCGACACGGCGGCGAATCCGAACAGCGCGCCGCGCCCGATCACCCGCGTCAGGTTCGGGGACAGCAGCACATAGCGCAGGCCTGCGGCCACGGCGGGCAGGAACTCCTCGGGCGGGGCGGTGCGGGGGGCGATGTTGGGACGCCAGCGCAGCAGCGCGCCCAGCAGCGGCACATAGCTGGCCGCGTTGACGGCAAAGGCCGCCGCCGCCCCGAAGGCCGCCACGATGAAGCCCCCCGCAGCCGGGCCCACGCTGCGCATCAGGTTGAAGCCGACCGAGTTCAGCGTCACGGCGGCGGGCAGATCGGCGCGCGGCACCAGGTCGCCCATGCTGGCCTGCCAGGGCGGGTTATAGAGCGCCTGCCCCGCCCCGATCAGGAAGGTGAAGACCAGCAGCAGCCAGGGCGTCAGCCAGCCTTGCCAGGCCACGATGGCCAGCGCCAGCGACACGGCCGCCATGAAGCATTGCGCGAACATCAGGATCGCCTTGCGGTCGAAGATGTCGGCCAGCGCGCCGGACGCCAGCGCCAGCAGCATGATCGGCAGCGTGTTCGAGGCCTGCACCAGCGCGATCAGCGTGGCGCTGTCGGTCAGTTGCGTCATCAGCCAGGCCGCGCCCACCGCCTGCACCAGCCCGCCGAAGTTCGACACCAGCGTCGCCCCCCACAGCAGGCGGAAATCGGGATAGCGGAACGGGGCAAGCGCGGAAGGGGACGGGGGCCGGGATGCTGTCTGGTCGGTCACGGGAACGGTCGCTCTGGCTTTGGGTGCAGCCTAGCCAGCGGGGCGGCACGGTGCAATCGCGGTCGGGACGGGGGGCCTTGTGGCGGCGATGAAACCAAAGCAAACGACAAGTTGTTCCCCCGTCAGTCAATCTTGAACGGACTGCCGCCCTTTCGCCACAATGCGGGGATTGCTGTCCACTGGTGCGGGCCGCAAGGCTTGACGCCGGTGCATGTGACGGGCTGATAAACCTAGCGCGAATCACCCTTGGCCTGCCACAGGGGCGATCAAGACGAAATTCACACGCCGACGGCACCGGATCCGCCCGTGCCGCGGCGGTGCCATGAAGGAAGAATGAAGATGCGTCTCGTTACCCTGTTCACGGCGGTTGCCCTGGGGCTTGCCGCATGTGGAAGCAGCCAGCCGATCACGCTGGCCAATCCCACGGTGCCCGAAGCCTATCAGGCCCGCACGGATTCCGGCCCGAACGGAGAGCCGATCCAGATCCCCGCCGTCCGTGCCGCCTATCTGAACGAGCGCAACCAGCGCCAGCAGGTGCCCTATAACGGCCCCGAGGCGCCGGGCACCATCGTGGTCGATCCCTATGCGCGCGTGCTGTATCACGTCCAGCCGGGCGGCCAGGCGATGCGCTATGGCGTGGCCGTGGGCCGGGCGGGCACGGGTTACGCCGGGACCGCGACCATCGCGCGCAAGGCGGCCTGGCCGTCGTGGCGGCCCACCGACAACATGATCCGCACGCAGCCGGATCTGTATGCCCAGTTCGCGGGCGGGCTGTCGGGCGGGATGCACAACCCGCTGGGGTCGCGGGCGCTGTATCTTTATGAAGGCGGGCAGGACACCTATTACCGCATCCACGGCACGATGGACCCGTCGTCGATCGGCAAGGCCACCTCGGCGGGCTGCATCCGGCTGTTCAACCAGGATGTCATCGACCTGTTCGCCCAGGTGAAAACCGGCACGACGGTCCATGTCCGCAGCCAGGAGGAAAGCATCCGCCTGGAAGGCCCGATGATCGAGACGCCGGAAGGCTATGTCCAGCCCGCCAACCAGGCGCAGACCGCCATGGCCGGCGCACCCACGGCGATGGCCGCCGCGCCCACGACGGCGCTGGTGACCGATCCCTATGCGGTGACCACGATCTCGACCCCCGGCGGGGCGCCGGTCACGACCTACTCGCCGGTGGAAAGCGCCGTGCAGTAAGGCACAGGCCCCGACGGCAGGCCCTGGCCCCGGTTGATTCCGGGGCCTTTCCGTTTGCAAAACCGGAAAATCTCTTTCAACATCCGCCGCAAAAATCAGGCTGCGTGCCGAGGGAACAGCGATGCCCAACCATACCAAGCTGGAACAGGAACTGCTGACGGATGACCAGCGCGCCCTGACCCGCAACAGCCGCGGCGCGGCCTTGAAGGCGCTGGACGACGCGGCGCTTCTGAAGCTGATCGCGGATCTGCAGCAGGCGGCGGACCAGGCCGCCCCCGTGGGCGAGGATGGCCAGGTTTCCGCGGGCGAGCTGCTGTCCGGCGCGCTGCGCCGCGCCCAGGCCGAGCAACGCAAGCGCGCCCGCCCGCCGCAACCCGGGGCTGCCGCCCCTGCCCCGGCCGCCAAGGCCGCGCCCCTGCCCGAG
>NZ_JAFLRK010000018.1 GCF_017315735.1 Paracoccus shandongensis | reverse complement strand
GATGGCCACCGGCCAGGGCGCCACCCGCCACATCGAGACCGTCCTGATGACCGAGGCCCGCCGCCTGCTGGCCTTCACCCGCCTGCCCATAGCCGAGATCGGCCACAGGCTCGGCTTCGACGACCCCCCGTACTTCTCACGCAGGTTCCGGGTGGCGACGGGACAAAGCCCGTCAGAGTATCGCGGCAGGTTCGCGTGAAGGGGGGTCAGTATCCGGGACGCGGGACCAGGCCCATCAGGGATTGCGACAACCCGCCATCGACGACGATGTCCTGCCCGGTGACATAGGCGGCGCGGGGCGAGGCCAGGAACAGCGCCACATCGGCCATGTCCTCGGGCGTGGCGATGCGGCGCAGGGGCACCATCCCCTCGCGCCGGGCCTTCACCTCGGGGTCGGCATAGAAGGCTTCCGACAGGGGCGTGCGGACCAGGCCCGGGCTGACGCAGTTCGACCGGACCCCGCGCGGTCCCCATTCCTGGGCCAGTTGCCGCGACAGCATCAGCGTCGCCGCCTTGGACGCGGAATAGGCGCCGCTTGCGGGCTGCGGCTGGCTTCCCGCGATCGAGGCGACATGGACCAGCGCGCCTTCGCCCCGCGCCAGCATCGCCCGGCCAAAGGCTTGCGCCATCAGCAGCGAACCCGTCAGGTTGATGCGCAGCATGGCCGACCAGTCAGGCTCAGTGACGCTTTCCAGCGGGCCGGGGCGCAGGATCGCGGCATTGTTCACCAGGATGTCGGCCCCGCCCCCGGCATCGACCCGGGCCGCCGCCGCGGCGATGTCTTCGGGGCGCGCGATGTCGCAGGCCAGCCCCAGGGCGCCGTTGCCCAGATCGCGCGCCAGGGTGTCCAGTTGGTCCGCCTGCCGGTCCAGCAGCACGACCCGGGCGCCCTGGGCCGCGAAGGCGCGCGCCAGGGCCTGGCCGATGCCCCCGGCCGCGCCGGTGATGACGGTGGTCTTTCCTTCAAGCTGAAGCCAGCTCATGGCCGTTCTCCTTGTGGTGTGATGGTTTGGAATGGGGGGACGGGGCTTGGCAGCGGTGAAAAATCCGCTAGGCATGGGGCAAGGAGATCCCAATGCAATCCGACCATTTCGACCTGAACCGCTGCATCGGCGCCCTCAGCACCCGCTTTTCCAGCCGACTGGGGGCGGGCGCGTCGCAGGAATATCACAACAGGTTCCAGATCGGCGTCGTCGAATGGCGCATCCTGTGCCACCTGGCGGTCGAGCCCTGGTCGAACGTCATTGCCATGGCCAACTCCATCGGGCTGGACAAAAGTGCGATCAGCCGGGCGCTGGCCGCGATGGAACAGCGCGGTCTGGTCGAGATGCGCGACGGCGCCCGCAGGCGGCGCGAGGCCAACCTGACGCCTGACGGGCTGGCGCTGCACCGCGATGTCCTGCCCGTCGCCCGCGCGCGCGAAAGCGCCCTTCTGGCCGGCTTCGACGCCCATGAGACCGAACAGTTGCTGGCCTATTTCCACCGCCTGATCGCCAACCTGCCGCAGGTCGAGGAAGACGCGCAGCGCCGCGCCCGCCAAGACCGCTAGGCCCCGGCCAGCGAGGGCAGGGCCGCAAGCCGCAGCAGCCGGTCCTCTTGCGCGACGATCAGGTGTCCCGAGGCCCGCAGGTATTCGGCGAAATCCGGGTCGCTGTCGCGGGCCTGCCAGCGCGCCTCCATGTCGGCCATGTCGCGATAGGCCCACAGATGCACCACCTGGTTCAGCGTGCCGACCGTGCTGGTATAGAACCCGATCGGCGCGCCCAGGGTGCGGATCAGGACGGGCATGGCCAGCCGGTCGAAAACCTCCAGGAACTCGGCCATCTTGCGGGGCGCGATGGTGTAATAGCGCAGGTTGACCAGCGGGCGGTCGGCGGGGGCGGTGAACATCGCGCTGTCCGTTCCGGTCATTCCGCAGCCCTTTGCGCCTGCTGGTCCGCGATGCGCCCGGCCATCGACAGCGCCGCGACATAGCCGAAGGTCATCGCCGGGCCGATGGTGATGCCCGCCCCCGGATAGGCCCCGCCCATGATCGAGGCCGCGTCGTTGCCCGCCGCGTAAAGCCCGGGGATCGGGGCGCCGCCGTCGCCCAGCACGCGCGCCTGCGTGTCGGTGACCAGGCCCGGGAAGGTGCCCAGGTCGCCCATCACGATGTGCAGCGCATAGAAGGGGCCGTTTTCCACCGGCGCGACATTCGGGTTGGGCTTGTGGTTGCCGTCGCCCAGATAGCGGTTGAAGCCCGTGCTGCCGCGCCCAAACTGCCGGTCCTCGCCTTGGCGGGCGCCCTGGTTATAGGTCTTAATTTCCTGCGCCAGGGTGCGGGGATCGACGCCGATCTGGCGGGCCAGATCCTCGACCGTCTTGCCGCGCTTCAGATAGCCGTTGCGGATATGCGGGCCCAGCGGCATCGGATAGGGTTTCACGAAGCCGATGCCGTATTTGCGCACGGTGCGGTGGTCGGCGATCAGCCAGGCCTCGGTCCGGCCAAGGCCCTGGCAGGTGTCGATCATCGCCGCACCGACATCGTGATAGGAATGGCTTTCGTTGACAAAGCGCCGCCCGGCCGGGTTCACCATGATGAAGCCGGGCTTGTAGCGGTCCACCAGATGCGGAAAGGCGATGGCCCCGCCCGGATAGGGCACCTTGGACACCGGCATCCAGGCGGCGGCGTTCGGCAGATCCCGGGACAGATGCCCGCCCGCCCGTTCGCCCAGGGTGATGCCGTCGCCGGTATTGCCCTCGGGGACCGGGGTGAAATGCTCGCCCCCTTCGGCGACATGCGGGTAAAGCGCCTTGATCCGTGCCAGGTCGCGGGCAAAGCCCCCCGCCGCCAGCACCACGCCGCGCGCAGCCCGGATCTCGCGCCGCTGGCCGTCGATGGTGGCGACGACTCCGTCCACCCGGCCATCGCGGTGCAGCAATTCGGTGACCGGGGCCTCGGTCACGACCTGGATGCCCAGGTCAAAGGCCGATTTCGCCAGCCGCGCCGCCAGGGCATTGCCCGAGGTCAGCTGCACCCCGCGCCCATGCCGCGCCAGATGGCCCAGATGCACCGCCAGCCGTTTCGCGACATAGGCCGCCGAGACCGGCGACTTGGTGAAATTGAAGAAATGCTTCAGGTCGTTGTTGGACGAATTGAACATCATCCCCATGAAGGTGATGGTCTTCAGCGGCTGGCGCAGGCGCTTGAATTCCTTGCCCAGCCGACGCCCGTCATAGGCCGCCGCCGTGACCGAGCGGCCGATCTGCACCCCGCCCGGCGCCTCGGGGTGATAGTCGGGGTAAAGCGAAGGCGTGAACTTCACCTCGGTTTCCCGTTCCAGGAAGCGCAGCATCTGGGGGCCATAGTCCAGATAGGCATCGACAAAGGCGGCGTCGTAATTGTTGCCCGCCTCGTGGCGCATGTAGTCGTGGACGGCGGCGCGGTCCACCCTGGCGCCGCCCTGGGATTCGGGCCGGTCCTCGAAATGGGGGTTGCCAGGGATCCAGGCGACGCCCCCGGAAAAGGCGGTGGTGCCGCCGAAGACGGGCGCCTTTTCCAGAACGACCACGGACAGGCCGTTCTTGCGTGCCGTGATCGCGGTTGTCAGCCCGGCCGCGCCGGACCCGACGATCACCACGTCATAGATATCGTTGACGGTCATGTCCGGGATCCTTCCTTACAGGGAATTGGTCTGATGGGCGGTCTGCCGCCCGCGGATGAACAGCGCCGCGATGCTGGCCACCAGCAGGGGAACGGCAAAGGCGGCCATCAGCCCGGGCAGGCCAAGGCCCTGGCCGATCAGGATGCCGCCCAGCATCGGGCCGATCACGGCGCCGATGCGCCCGACGCCCATCGCCCAGCCGATCCCGGTCGACCGGATCTCGGTCGGATAAAGCGCCGCGGCCAGTGCATAGAAGGCGTTGAAGCCGCCATTGGTGGTGAACCCGGCAAAGAAGGCCAGGGTCAGCGTGATCGCCAGCGACACCGCCAGGTGGCCGAAGGCGGCCACGACGACGGCGCCGCACAGCATGGCGACGCAGGTCGCGCGCTGAAGGCCGTGGCGGCTGCCGAAGGCGCTGATGACAAAGGTGCCGACAAAGCCGCCCAGGTTGAACAGGGCCCCGGCATAGATCGCGTTTTCCACCGCAAGGCCCGACTGGACCGACAGCTGGGTGATCCACGAGACCAGGAAATAGAAGGTCATGAAGCCCATGATGACCGCCAGCCACAGGCACAGCGTCCCCCGCAGGCGTCCTTGCGCAAACAGCGCCGCGACCGAGGCGCGCGTTGCCGCAGCCTTGGGGGGCAAGGCGGCGACGACCGGCTCTCCCAACCGGCGCAGCACGCTGTTGAGCTTGTCCAGCGCGCCCCTGGGCTGGACCCGCTTCAGATAGTCGATGGATTCCGGCAGGATCAGTGCGACGACCGGCAGCACCAGCAGCGAGATGACGCCCGCGCCCAGAAGCATCATGCGCCAGCCATGGTCGGGCAGGGTATGGGCGACGATCAGCCCGGTCATCACTGCGCCCAGCGGATATCCGGCGATCGCGGCGGCGACCACCATGCCCTGCTGTCCGCGCGGCGCGAAATCGGCGGCCATCGTGGTGACGCTGGCCAGGAATGCGCCCACTGACGCGCCGATGATCGCGCGCAGGATGACCAGTTGCGTCAGGCTCTGCGCCTGGCTGCTGGCCAGCATGGCCAGGGTGATGACGACCAGCAGGGTCAGGATCAGCGGCCGCCGCCCGAAGCGGTCGGCCAGGGGGGCGATGAACAGCCCGCCCACCGCCATCCCCGCCAGCGAGGCGCTGAAGACGGTGCCAAGCGCCTCGGGGCTCAGCGTCCATTCCGCCTTCAGCACCGGGGCGATATAGGACATGATCACGATGTCCATGCCGTCGATGGCGTTCAGCAGGAAGCAGATGAAGATGACGGCGATCCGCAGCGGCGTCCAGCGCCCCCTTTCCAGCGGGCCCGCATCCTCGGCGGTCAGAATGTGATGTGCCATTTTCCCCTCCCGGAACAGGGCACAACCCGACCGGGCCGCGAAACAAGGGTTCGCGGGCAGGTTCTGCCGTGTTCAGTTGATCTTTTCGGCCGCTTCTCCTCTGCGGCTGTTTTTCGATAAGCGGGATGGAAAGGCACGTCAATTGGTTTGTTGCGGTCGCAACACATATCGGCGGAATGGGGATGGGCCGCCGATCCGTTGAACTGCCCTGGTCCCGCCCTTGCAACCGGGCCATGGGCGCTGCGATGGCCCCGGCCCCGATGGGATGCGGCGCGACATTGGTGGTGAACCAGGGCGTGAACAGGTCAGGCCGGTATTGTGACCCACCATGCCGTATTCAAGACCTTTGGAAACGCGAATCACGCGCGCCGGTCCGAACGATCGTGGCGCTGTCACCTGGCCGGATGTATTCGGCGGATCCCGAAGCCGTCTGCGAGGACCGCGCGTCATCTGCTGTGGGTTGCCTGCACGGGCGCAAGGGATTGCCTGCTTGTCTCGGGCAGGGAACCCTTGTCGGAACTCGTTGCCGATCCGGCATCATGATTGGCGAACGCTTCTGCCCTGGCGGTTCAGGAATGTCCCCAGATCACCGCCGTTTCATGGCGCTTGATCGCGTGGCGCAAGCTGTCGAAGGCGACAATGACATGGCTTGCAAGGCGATCCGAGGCGGGATTGCGCGGCCCGCCCGCCCTGCGCATGAGCCCCAGCGAACGGTTGGGCTGCGGGATCTGATAAGGCAGCACAGTGACATGGCCGGTGTCGCGAAGTGCAAAGACCACCGAAAAGGGCAGGACCGCCAGGGCGTCGGTTTCGGCCAGGAAATTCACCACGCTCATCAGCGAGCCGCCGGAATAGCGGATGTTGAGGTCCGACATGCCGATGCTCATCAGGATCATCTGCAAATCCGACATCAGCGGCGAGCCGGGCAAGGGCGCGACCCAGGGATGGGCGGTCAGATCCCGGGCCTCGATCGGGCGCTTGCGCATCAGCGGGTGGGACGGGCGGCAGGCAACGACATTGCGGCCCTGCAGGATCTCGGTGAACTCGAAGCCGGAACCCGAGGAAACCTCGCCCACCGCGACGATCCCCAGGTCAAGCTGGTCGCCCTCCAGCGCCGCAATCACCTCTGGCAGGTTCATGTAGCTTTGCTGGATGATGATCTCGGGCTCGCGGCACTGGAAGGTGCCGATCATGCGGCTGATTATCGCATCCATGAAGAAGGGCACGCCGCCCACCCGGACCAGGCCCTTGCTGCCCTTGACGAAGCCCTGCACGGCATCCGAGGCCTGCCGGGACGCGGCAAGGATGACCCGGCCCTGCGCGGCCAGCTGCGCCGCAAGCGGCGTCGCCTGCAGGGGACGGCGGCCCTTGACGAACAGGGCCTCGCCCACCCGCGCCTCGAGCATGGACAGCGAGCGGCTGACGGCTGGCTGGGTCAGGCCAAGCATGGCCGCGCCCTCGGACACGCCGCCGGCGTCCAGGACCGCGGCAAGCTGCATGAGGTGGCGTTCGTTCAGTCGCATAACAAACTGCTATATTGCCGGCCGCAAAACTCAAGCCGTTTCCGCAAGGGGCGTGCTAGCAAACGTGACAGGGGAGGGGAGGCCCCGCCGGAATGGATGACTGCCGCGAGCCGTCACGGGATCCCGCGCCGAACGGGATCGGGCAGGATCTGCAGCGCCGGTTGGCGGCGGTCGCGCCGTCACGGCTGGGCGCGTCGGTTGCGCTGATCGCGCGTCAACTGCACCTGCTGGTCGCGGAACTGCATCCGACCACCGGCGAATTCCGTCAGGCCCTGGGCTTTCTGACCGATGTCGGGCATCACACCGACCACCGGCGCCAGGAATGGGTGCTGCTGGCGGATGTGCTGGGCGTGTCGGCGCTGGTCGAGGAGATGAACGCCCATCGGCCGCAGGGCGCGACCCCGAACACGGTGACGGGACCGTTCTACCGCGCGGATGCGCCGGAACTGCCCTTGGGGTCCGATCTGTCGCGCGACGGAAAGGGCGAACGGCTGCGGGTTTCGGGTCAGGTCACGGATACCCGGGGCCGCGGACTGCCCGGCGCCGTGATCGAGGTCTGGCACGCCAATGCCGCCGGGATCTATGAAAACCAGCAGCCCGACTGCCAGCCTGAATTCAACCTGCGCGGCAAGCTGCGGGCCGACGGGAAGGGGCGGTTCACCTTTCTGTCGGTCAAGCCGGGGGGGTATGCGCTGCCCTCGGACGGGCCGGTCGGGCGGCTGATGGCGGCCCTTGGCTGCCCGCTGGACCGTCCGGCGCATATCCATTTCCGCGTCACCGTTCCCGGCCACCAGACCCTGACCACGCATATCTTCGACCGGGCGGATCCCGCCATCGGTCGGGACGCGGTCTTCGGCGTCAGGCCTGCGCTTCTGGCGGATTTCCGGGCCATCCGGACCGAAGCCGGGACGCGCGAGCATCTGCTTGATCTGAAACTTGCCCTTTGCCCGCTGCGGCAGGCCGAGAGTTAACATACTGGAGGAAAAGACATGACCCCTGTCAGCGGATTTCACCACCTGACGCTGTCCACGGACGGCGCGCAGGAGGATTTCGACTTCTACACCAAGACGCTGGGCCTGCATTCGGTCAAGCGCACCGTCCTGTTCGACGGGGTGATCCCGGTGTATCACCTGTATTACGGCTCGCCCGACGGCGATGCCTCGACCATCATCACCACCTTTCCCTTTCGCAAGCCCGGCGTGTATGGGCGGCGCGGCACCAACCAGTCGCGCACCATCATGCAGTCGATCCCCAAGGGGGCTTCCGACTTCTGGGTGAACCGCCTGAACGCGGGCGGGATTCCCGCGGCGAAGATCACCCGCTTTGGCGCGACCCGCGTGGTCTTCGCCCATCCCTGCGGCATCCCGCATGAACTGGTCGAAAGCGACGGGGATCCCCGCGAACCCATCACCAACGAGGCGCGCGGCATCACCCGCGCCCATGGCATCAAGGGCATCTACGGCGCCTCGGTCGCGGTGATGGACCGGACCGCGATGGACGATTTCCTGACGGTCGCGCTGCCCTTGGAAAAGGAAGCCGACAGCGACGAAGGGCTGGTCTTCCGGGTTCCCGACGCAAGCGGCGTCGTGCAGCGGGTCGAGGTGATCGTGGACCGCGACAGCAACCAGGGCACCTGGACGCTGGCGGGCGGCACCATTCACCACCTGGCGCTGAATACCGGCGACGAGGAAAACCAGATGAAGCTTCGCGCCCATATCGAAGGCCTGGGCTTTACCGACATTTCCGAACAGAAGGACCGCAACTACTTCAAGTCCTGCTATGTCCGCAGCCCCGGCGGCGCGCTGTTCGAGCTTGCCTGGACCACGCCCCAGGGTTGGGCGCGCGACGAGGCGCCGGGCGAGATCGGCAAGACGCTGGTCTTCCCGCCCTGGTTCAAGGACCGCGAGGACGAATTGCGCGCCGGGCTTGAGGAAGCGGATTTCGCATGACTGCGGCGCTGGAGGTGCTGCGCTGCGGGGCGGACCTGTCGGCGGCAAGGGCGCTTTGCGTCCTTGTCCACGGCCGGGGCCAGTCGCCCGAGGAGATGCAGTCGCATGTGCTGGCGCGGCTGGACGCGCCGGGGACCGCCTTCCTGCTGCCACGCGCGCCGGGGGCAAGCTGGTATGGCGCCCGGGCGGTCGATCCGCTGACGTCGGACACCCGCGCGGCCCTGGCGGAGGGGCTGGCGGGATTGCACCGCCTGATCGGTGACGCCCGCGCCGCCGCCCCCGGCCTGCCGCTTCTGCTGGCGGGGTTTTCGCAAGGCGCCTGCCTGTCGCTGGAATACGCGCTGGCGGGCCGGGACGCGCCGGATGCGCTGGCGGCGCTGACCGGCTGCCGGGTCGGCGTGGCGGGCGATGCGCGTCCCGAAAACCTTCGGGCGGGGCTGCCGGTCTATCTGACCGGCTCGGACGCCGATCCCTGGATCCCGGTCGAGGCCTTTGCCGAAGCCGCGCTGGTGCTGGGCCGGTCCCGGGCCGCGCTGCGCACGGACCTGTTCCCCGGTCGCGCGCATGAGGTCTCGGACGCGGAAATCGCGATGCTGGCCGCGATGCTGGGCGACATGGCGGCGGGCCACAGCCCGCGAATGGCATCGGCGCGATAACGGGCCGGGCGGTTCATAGCACCGGGTTATGCTGGCCGTCCGAAATCCTAAACAAAATCGCCCCACGAAACGCCATGCTTGCCGCCAGGGGAAGGCGCAGGCGGACCGGGTGCCGCCCGCAGATCATCAGCGGAGGATGAGATGTTCACCAGACGGAAATTCCTGCACACCACGGCCGCCACCGGCCTGACGCTTGCCGCGCCCCATCTGGCCGCGCCGGCCATCGCGCAGGGCGCGCGGATCAAGCTGGGCTATGTCACGCCCCGCACCGGCCCGCTGGCGGGTTTCGCGGAAAGCGACGACTGGAACATCAAGACCTTCCTGGGCTCCGAACTGGGGCGCGAGTTCGAGGTGGTGGTCAAGGACAGCCAGTCGAACCCGAACCGCGCCGCCGAGGTCGCCAAGGAACTGATCCTCGGCGACGAGGTGAACCTGATGCTGGCGGCCTCGACCCCGGAAAACACCAATCCGGTGGCCGGCGTCTGCGAGGGCGAGGGCGTGGCCTGCATCACCACCGTCGCCCCCTGGCAGCCCTGGTTCATCGGCCAGCAGGGCAACCCGCGCGACCCGGCAAGCTGGCAGCCCTTTGATTACGCCTTCCATTACTTCTGGGGGATGGAGGACGTGATCCAGGTCTATACCGCCATGTGGGACCAGCTTCAGACCGGCAAGGCGGTGGGCGGGCTGTTCCCCAACGACGCCGACGGCAATGCCTGGGGCGACCCGGACAACGGCCTGCGTCCGGGCCTGGCCGAACGCGGCTACAGCCTGACCAATCCCGGCAGCTTCCAGAACCTGTCCGACGATTTCTCGGCCCAGATCAACGCCTTCAAGGCGGCGAACACGGATATCGTCACCGGCGTGCTGATCCCGCCGGATTTCGCCACCTTCTGGGCGCAGATGCGCCAGCAGGGGCTGAAACCCAAGGCCGTGACGGTCGCCAAGGCGCTGCTGTTCCCGCAATCGGTGGAAACGCTGGGCGAGGCCGGGCACAACCTGTCGTCCGAGGTGTGGTGGTCGCCCTCGCATCCGTTCTCCTCATCCCTGACGGGGAAAGGCTCGGCCGAACTGGCGGCGGATTTCACCGCCGCGACCGGGCGGCCTTGGACCCAGCCGATCGGCTTTGTCCATTCCCTGTTCGAGGTGGCGGCGAATGTCATGGGACGGGTCGATGACACGGGCGACGGCGACGCCGTGGCCGAAGCCGTGGCCGCGACCGACATGGCCACCGTGGTGGGCAGGGTCGCCTGGAACGGCGCGGGCGTGCCGGACTTCGCCGCCCGCAACGTCTGCAAGACGCCGCTGACCGGCGGCCAGTGGCGCAGGAAAGAGGGCGGCGGCTACGACCTGGTGATCGTCGAGAACGGCGCCACCCCCGAGATCCCGGCCGGCGGCCGGATGGAGGCCTTGGCCTGACCGGGACAGGGGGCAGCTATATATCGAACTGCTATGCTAAGGGCAGTTTTTCGCATTTGACTTGCACGGATGCAGACCGCCTCATGCAGGCAGTGGCTTCGCCCTCTGGGAGGCGGGCGAGGCCTTCTCGTCAGGACCGATGCGCGGTTCCGGGTTTTCCCGGACCGACGCCGCCTTGCCTGCCGCCGGGGCGGGTCGCGGCACCGTCACGTCCTGGTGCGGGCGGAAGGGGCAGAATGGGAGGATGCCTTGGCTTCACTTGAGACGATGTTCGACGTGCGCGGCAAATCCGTGATCGTCACCGGCGGGGCCAGCGGCATCGGCCGCGCCTATGCCGAGATCATGCTGCAACAGGGCGCGCGGGTCTGCATCTTCGACATCGACGCCGAAGGACTGGACCGCACCGTGGCAGAACTGGCCGGGGACGGCGGCGAGATCTGGGGCCAGCGGGTCGATGTCGGCGACCGTCCCGCCATGACTGCTGCCTTCGACGCGGTGGCCGAACGCCATGGCCGCATCGACACCGTCTTCGCCAATGCGGGCATCGACCCCGGTCCCGGCTTCATGACGCCCGAGGGCGAGCGCAATCCCGACGGCGCCATCGAGAACATTCCCGACAGCCAGTGGGACCGCGGGATCGAGATCAACCTGACCTCGGTCTATACCACGGTCAAGAACGCCGTGCGGCACATGAAGCCCAATGGCGGGGGGCAGATCATCGTCACCTCGTCCATCGCCTCGCAGATCAACGAAAGCATCGTCGGCACCAGCTACATGCCCGCCAAGGCGGCGGTGAACCATTTCGTGCGCCACATGGCCATGGAACTGGGCGCCTATGGCATCCGCGTGAACGCCATCCTGCCCGGCCCCTTCATCACCAACATCGCGGGCGGGCGGCTGCGCAACAAGGCCGACCGCGCCGCCTTTGAAAGCCAGTCGCTGATCGGCCGCATCGGCGATGTCGAGGATATCAAAGGGCTGGCGCTGCTGCTGGCCTCGCCCGCCGGGGCCTTCTTCACCGGGTCGCTGATCGTGATCGACGGCGGCTCGCTGACCCGCATGACCTGAAATCACGGCCGCTCGTGTCCTGCCTGAGGAGGAGGCGGGACCGGCGGCCACAAGGGAGGAAAACCGATGACCTACTACAACAGGCTTGTCAGATCGGGCATCAGCCGCCGCACCCTGCTGCGCGGCGCGGGCGCGGGGATGGTCTCGACCCTGGCGCTGCCCGGCTATCTGCGCGCGCAGACGGCGGGTCGGATCAGGATGGCCTATATCACCCCCGCGACCGGCCCCCTGGGCCTGTTCGGCGAAACGGACGGCTATACCGTCGGAAAGATCCGCGCGGCCCTTGGCGGCACGATCACCGCCGCCAACGGCAGCACCTACGAGCTGGAAATCCTGGAGCGCGACAGCCAGTCCAGTCCCAACAAGGCGGCCGAGATCGCAGGCGACCTGATCCTGAACGACGAAGTGCATCTGATGGTGCCCGCCTCGACCACCGACACGATCCTGCCGGTGATGGAGCAGTCGGAACTGTACGAGGCGCCCTGCATCTCGGCGGGGGCACCCTGGCAGGCGGTGATCATGCCGCGCGGCGGCGGCGAATTCGACTGGACCTATCATTTCTTCTGGGGCCTGGACGAGGCGCTGAACACCTATGTGGGCCTCTGGAACGGGCTGGACAGCAACAAGGTCGTGGGGATGCTGTTCCCGCAGAACATCGACGGCGAGACCTGGGGGAACGAGGAATACGGCCTGCCCGCGCCGACCCGCGCCGCCGGATACGAGGTGGTGATCCCCGGCTATTTCCAGCCCCGCACCAACGATTTCTCGGCGCAGATCGCGGAGTTCAAGGCCAAGGGCTGCGAGATCATCGGCGGCATCGCCTATCCCGACGACCTGAAGACCTTCGTGACCCAGTGCAACCAGCAGGGCTTCAAGCCCAAGGCCATCACGGTCGCGGCGGCGCTGCTGTTCCCCGGCGGGGTCGAGGCGATGGGCGGCCTTGGCAACGGCATGACCACCGAAGTCTGGTGGACCCCGGCCTTCCCCTTCCAGTCGTCGCTGACCGGCCAGACCGGGCGCGAGATCGCCGACGGGTGGGAGGCCGACCAGAAGCGCCAGTGGACGCAGCCCCTGGGCTATTCCCATGCCCTGCTGGAAGTGGCCGTCGATATCCTGAAACGGTCGACCGATCCCCTGGACCGGGAAGCCAACCGCGAGTCGATGGCTGCGACCGACCTGTCCACCGTCTGCGGGCCGGTCCGGTTCGGCGGCACGCCGCACCGCAACATCTGCACGATGCCGATCTTTGGCGGGCAATGGGTCAAGGGCGCGAACTGGCCCTATGACCTGAAGATCGTCGACAACACCGTCAACCAGCTGTTCCCGCCGGAACAGAAGATCGTCCCGATCGCCTGGTGATCATGCGCGACACCAGCGATCAGCTTTGGGGGGAAAGGATGGCCGGAGAGGTTCACCTTGCCGCGCGCGACGTGTCGAAAAGCTTCGGCGCGGTGCGGGTGCTGCACGGCGTCAGCTTCGACGTGCATCGCGGCGAGGTGCTGGGCATCCTTGGCCCGAACGGCGCGGGCAAGACCACGCTCTTCAACATGATCAGCGGCGACATGCGGCCATCGGGCGGGGAAATCCGCCTGGGGCACGTCCCCTTGAAGGGGGAACCACCGTTCCGGCGCTGCAAGATGGGGATCGGGCGGACCTATCAGATCCCGCGCCCTTATTCCGGCATGACCACATTCGAGAACCTGCTGGTCGCCTCGACCTTCGGGGGCGGCCGGTCGGAACGCGACAGCTACGGCTTTTGCGCGCAGGTGCTGGAGGAATGCGAACTGTCGGGCAAGGCCAACCTGCGCGCCGGGGGGCTGACGCTTCTGGACCGCAAGCGGCTGGAACTGGCCCGCGCGCTGGCATCCGACCCCCAGCTTCTGCTGCTGGACGAGATCGCGGGCGGCTTGACCGATGAGGAATCCCGCGATCTGGTCGCGCTGGTGCGCCGCATCCGCGACCGGGGCGTGACCATCGTCTGGATCGAGCATGTGCTGCACGCGCTGCTGGCCGTGGCCGACCGGCTGATGGTGCTGAACTTCGGCGAAAAGATCGCCGAGGGCGCGCCCGACGCCGTGATCGCCGACCCGGACGTGAAGCGGGTCTATATGGGGATCGAGGGATGACCGGCGCCGTTCTTTCGACGCATGGCCTGGTGGCGCGCTATGGCGATTTCCAGGCGCTTTACGGCATCGACTTCCAGATCGGCCAGGGCGAGGCCGTGGCGCTGATCGGCGCCAACGGCGCGGGGAAATCCACCTTCCTGCGCGCGGTGATGGGGCTGTTGCCGGTCGCGCCGGAAATGGTGCGCATGGGCGGCCAGCCCGTCGGCGGCACCCCCGCCGACCGCATGGTGCAAAAGGGCGTGGCCATCGTCCCGGAAGGGCGGCGGCTATTTTCCGGCATGTCGGTCCAGGACAACCTGCGCGTGGCGGTGGATCAGGCCGACCGGCTGGGCCGCAAGGGCGGCTGGTCGCTGGCCCGGCTGCACCAGCTGTTCCCGATCCTGAAGGAAAAGGCCCGCACCCCGGTGCAAAGCCTGTCGGGCGGGCAGCAGCAGATGGTGTCCATCGGGCGGGCGCTGCTGTGCCAGCCCCGGGTTCTTCTGTGCGACGAGATCAGCCTGGGCCTGGCGCCCCGGGTGATCCGCGAAATCTATGCGGCCCTGCCCGAGGTGCGGGCGCAGGGCACCTCGGTCGTGCTTGTGGAACAGGACGTGGGCCTGGCGCAGTCGGCATCCGACCGGCTTTACTGCATGCTGGAGGGGCGGGTGACGCTGACCGGCCCATCAGGCGCGGTCACGCGCGACGCCATCGCCAAGGCCTATTTCGGAGGATCCCATGCAGTGGTTTGACGCGCTGATCCAGGGCATTCTGCTGGGCGGCATGTATGCGCAATACGCCCTGGGCATGGCGCTGATGTTCGGTGTGATGAAGATCGTGAATGTCAGCCATGGCGATCTGGTGATCCTGCTGTCGCTGGTGGGGATCTCGCTGGCCTCGACCCTTGGCCTGGGGCCGTTCACGGTCATGGCGGCGCTGGTGCCGCTGGCGGCGGTCCTGGGCTGGCTGCTGCAAAAGGCCGTCCTGAACCGGGTCGTGGGCGAGGATCCGCTGCCGTCGCTGATCGCCACCTTCGGCCTGTCGCTGGCCTTGCAGAACCTGATGCTGCAGATCTGGTCGGCCAACAGCCGGTCGCTGCCCGGCGGCGGGATCGAAAGCCGGTCGATCCAGATCGGCGGCATCCATATCGGCCTTTTGCCGGTGATCGTGCTGGTCTTCGCGGTCGCGCTGACCTGGGGGCTGGACCTGATGCTGAAGCGCACGCGGTTCGGGCGGGCCTTGCGGGCGGCGGCCTCGGATGTCGAGGCGGCGTCGATGACCGGCATCAACCCGCGCGCGGTCTATGCTGCGGCCACGGCGATCGCGGTCGGCATCCTGGGCTTTGCGGCCGTGTTCCAGTCGCTGCGCTCCACCGTGGCCCCGGCCGATGGCGGCGCGCAACTGATCTATGCTTTCGAGGCCGTCATCATCGGCGGCATGGGATCGGTCTGGGGGGCCTTCCTGGGCGCGATGGTGCTGGGCGTGGCGCAAGCCATCGGCTTCCGCATCGACCCCGGCTTCGGCGTGCTGGCCGGGCATATCGTCTTTCTGCTCGTGCTGGCGACGCGCCCGCAGGGCCTGTTCGGAAGGGCCTGACATGACGATGGTTTCCATGATGCCCCCGCAGGTACGGATCCGGCGGCAGACCGCCTCGGGGCGGATCGCGCTGGCGTTGTTCGTGCTGGCGCTGATCGGGCTGGCGGCGATGCCCTGGTGGGCCAGGACCGGCACCATCCGCATGGTGCTGGAACTGTGCTGCTATATCGCCGTCGCGCAGATGTGGAACATGCTGGCGGGCTATGCGGGCCTTGTGTCGGTGGGCCAGCAGGCCTTCATGGGGGCGGCGGGCTATGCGCTGTTCGTGCTGGCCCAGACCTTCGGGGTGAACCCGTTCCTGGCGGTGTTCCTGTCGCTGCTGGTGCCGCTGGTGCTGGCCGTGCCCTGCTATCTGCTGCTGCACCGGCTGGACGGGCCGTATTTCGCCATCGGCACCTGGGTCGTGGCCGAGGTGTTCCGCCTGGTCGCCTCGAACCTGCCGCTGGTGAACGCGGGGGCGGGCATGTCGCTGTCGGTGATGAAGGACTATTCCGCCTTTCAGCGCAACATCGCCATGTCGCTGTTCTGCGCGCTGCTGGTCCTGGTCAGCATCGGCGGCAGCTACTGGTTCCTGCGGTCCCGCTTCGGGCTGGCGCTGATCGCCATGCGCGACAATCCGGTTGCGGCGGCCAGCCAGGGCGTGAACGTGCGGCGCCTGCGCTTCATGATCTATGTCGCGGCGGCGGTGGGATGCGGGCTGGTGGGCGCGGTCTATTTTATGGCGCAGCTGCGCATCAACCCGCCCTCGGCCTTTGATCCGATGTGGTCGAACATCGCCATCTTCATCGTCATGGTGGGCGGCATCGCCTCGATCGAGGGGGTGCTGATCGGCACGCTGATCTATTTCATCGCGGACAGGTATTTCGGCGAATACGGCGCCAGCTATTTCGTCGTCCTGGGGGTGATGACGGTTCTGGTGGCGCTTTACGCCCGCACGGGGATCTGGGGCATGATCTCGAAACGCTGGGACGCGCCCTGGTTCCCGATCCGCCGCCATCTGGTTCTGGAAAGGGACAAGCCATGAAGGCCGTCATCTTCGACGCGGTGGGCCAGCCGCTGCGCACCGATAACCGCCCCGATCCCACGCCCGCCCCCGACGAGGTCGTGCTGCGCGTGGCCGGTTGCGGCATCTGCGGCAGCGACCTGCACATCACCGAGGATCCCGCGCCCTTCGGCATCGGACCGGGCTTCGTGCTGGGCCACGAAATCGCGGGCGAGGTGGTGGCTGCGGGCGCCGCCGTGCAGGATCTGCGCCCCGGCGACCGGGTGGCGGTGGTGCCGATGCGCGGCTGCGGCCATTGCCCGCGCTGTCTGGGCGGCGATCCGGCGCGCTGTCCCGACATGGTGCTGATCGGCGGCGGCTATGCCGAGCATGTCACCGTCGCCGCGCGCCAGTGCCAGCGCCTGCCCGACGGCGTGGCGCTGTCTGATGCCGCGCTGGCCGAGCCGCTGGCGGTGGCGCTGCATTGCATCACCCGGTCCGGCATGAAGCCCGGGGACCGCGTGGCGGTGCTGGGCGCCGGTCCCATCGGGCTGCTGGTCGCCTTCTGGGCGCGGCGGATGGGGGCCAGCCATGTGGCGATGGCCGACCTGCACGACCATCAGCGGGACCGGGCGCTGGCCCTGGGGGCCACGGGCTTCGCGCTGTCCGGTCCCGGCCTGGCCGAGAACCTGGCCGATCTGTGCGGCGGCGCCCCCGACATCGTGTTTGAATGCGTGGGCAAGCCGGGCCTGCTGCAAGCGGCAACCCAGGCCGTGCGGCTGCAAGGCAAGGTGATCGGCGTGGGCCTGTGCATCGGCGGCGACGAATGGGATCCCTTTGTCGCGCTGTCCAAGGAAATCGACCTGATCTTCAGCGTCTTCTTCCATCAGCGGAACGAATTCGGCGTGGCGCTGGACGCGCTGGCCGCCGGTCCCTTCGCGCCGCAGGCCATCATCACCGACCGCATCGGCCTGCCGCAGGTGCCGCAGGTCTTTGAATCCCTGCGCCGCCGCACCACGCAATGCAAGGTGCTGATCCAGCCCGAACTGTCCTGAGGAGACGCAAGACATGGCCGCAAGTTTTGAAACGCTGGAATACGACATCGGCGGCGTGCGGACGGTGGTGAAGGCCATCGGTTCCGGCAAGCCGGTCCTGTTCCTGCACGGCGCTGCCACGCTGGAGGGGTTCGATTCCGCCGCAGGGCTTGCCGACCGCTTCCGCGTGCTGCTGCCCAGCCATCCGGGCATGGGCTTTTCCGGCCCCGCGCCGCATGTGGCCGACATCTCGGACATGCTGCTGCATTACCTGAACCTGCTGGATGCGCTGGATCTTGGGGAAAGGCCGCATCTGATGGGCTTTTCCATGGGCGGCTGGATGGCCACCGAACTGGCCGCCATCGCCCGCGAACGCTTCGACAAGGTGGTGCTGATCGCGCCCGCCGGGCTGAACGATCCGGCCCATCCGGCCACGCCGTTGAACACCATCGCGCCGCAGGATTTCCCCGGCTACCTGACCCATGACCCGGCGGTCGCGGCGCGCTTTTTCCCCGACGGCAGCGATGCCGCCTTTGCCGAACGCTTCGGTGCCGACCGCGCGCGGGAAGGCGATCTGGTCGGGCGGCTCTGCGCGCCCTTCGGCATGGGCCATCCGAACCTTCGCCGCTTCATGGCGCGGATCACCAACCCGACCCTGCTGGTCTGGGGCGAACGGGACCGGCTGCTGCCCGCCTCGCAGGCCCCGATCTGGCTGGAGAACCTGCCCCATGCGCAGTTCCTGTCCGTTCCCGAAACCGGCCACCTCGTGGCGCAGGAACGTCCCGAAACCCTGAAAACCATCGGCGATTTCCTCGCCGCCTGAACCTTGTCCTTGAGGAGGAGCAAGATGAACAAGCCCATGAACCACAGCTATTGGGGCAAGTCCGTCGATTACCGCGAGATGCTGGATCAGATCGCCGCCATCGGCCCGCAGCTTGAAGCCAACGCCCCGGCGGACGAGGAAGCGGGCGAATTGACGCCCCAAACCTTCGCCCTGCTGAAGCCGCTGCGTTTCTCGCATCTTCTGGCGACCGAGGAACTGGGCGGCGCGCAGATGCGCCCGACCGAGGTGCTGCAACTTTTGGAAGCCGTCAGCTATCATTCCGGCTCGGCCGGCTGGGTGTCGATGGTGCATTGCTGCATCGGCGCGATGTCGGCGGCCTTCCTGCCCGACAGCGCGGTGGAACGCCTGTTCGCGCCCGGCACCGACAACCGCTTTTCCGGGCAGGGCGCGCCCTTGGGGATGCTGAAAAAGGTCGAGGGCGGCTATACCCTGACCGGCAAGTGGAGCTATGGCTCGGGCTTTTCGCACGCCACCTGGTCCCATTCGGCCTGCTTCGTGGACGACGGCACCGGCAAGCCCGCCAAGGACGAGGCCGGCAATGTCATCGTCATGTGCGCCCATGCCCCCATCCCGGAACACAACCAGCTTGGCAACTGGGACGTGCTGGGGCTGAAGGGCACCGGCTCCATCGACTATTCCGCCGAGGATGTGTTCATCGCCGAGGATCTGGTGTTTCCCATCCTGACCGCGCCCCCGCAGCGCCTGAAAGAGCTGTTCAGCCTGGGGATTGTCGGCCTTGCCGCCATCGGCCATACCGGCTGGGCCATGGGCGCCGGGCGGCGGATGCTGGACGAGATCGCGACCTTTGCGCGATCCAAATCCGGCCGCGCCGGGCTTTTGGGGGAAAGCGAGAAGTTCTGGCACGACTATGGCCGCGCCGAGGCCAGCTATCGCGCCGCCCGCGCCCTGGTGATGGAGGTCTGGGGCGAGATCGAGCGTCTGGCCGAAAGCGGCCAGATGATGTCCACCCGCCAGATCAGCCTTGTCCATCTGGCCAAGGCCCAGATCCACGAGGTGGGCGTCGATGTGTGCAACTTCGCCTATCGCGCCTCGGGCGGGGCTGGCTTGCGCGCGGGCGTGATCCAGCGCACCTTCCGCGACATGATGGTGGCGGCGAACCATTTCACCATCGCGCCCTCCATCGTCACCGCGGCGGGCCGTGAACTGGGCGGGCTGTGGTCCGACCGGGTCTGGCAGTTCTATGATCTGATCGAGAAGAAGTAAGCATCCGCCGGGACGGGGACACCCTGTCCCGGCAGCATTCGGAGCGCGCATATGACCGACCAGCCCCTTTCGCAGGCCTTCCGCGAGGCCTTCCGCTGCCATCCCGCCGGGGTGGCGGTGATCACCGCCGATCCGGGGGACCGGCCGGTGGCGATGACGGTATCCTCGCTGATCTCGGTCAGCGCGGAACCGCCCACGGTGGGTTTTTCGCTGTCGTCGCGGTCAAGCTCGACGGCGGCGGTGCTGGCGGCGGGCGGGATCGTGGTCCATCTGCTGCGCTATGACGACCTGGCGCTGGCGCAGCTTGGCGCGACTCCGGGGGCGGACCGCTTTGGCCCCGGTATCGCCTGGCACCGCCTGCCCACGGGCGAGCCGCGCTATGAAGGCGTGGCGACCTGGTTCCGCGCGCGGATCGTCGGATCGCTGCCGGTGGAAGGCGCGACCCTGGTGGTGGCGGAACTGCTGGAAGGCGAGGCGGGCCATGCCCCCGACGCGCCGGAACTGGAATCGCTGATCTATCTGGACCGGCGCTGGCATCGGCTGCGCGAGGCGGCGGACGGCCGCGCCAGCCTGACCCTGATGGTCGAGGACAGCCGCGACGTGTTCCGCTGACAATCCGGCGCCTTCATAACGCAAGGCGATATTGCCGCCGGATCATCCGATCCAATCCGCGCCAGCCCGTCTCTAGGGTGGCATCAGGCAGACCGGCCAGAAAGGGAGAGGGCCATGGCGATCCTGTCGCTGCGGGACGTGTCGAAACGCTTTGGCGCGCTGACCGTGGCCGAGGCTGTCAGCTTCGATCTGGCCCCCGGCGAGGCCCTGGGCATCATCGGCCCGAACGGCGCCGGGAAATCGACGCTGTTCAACCTGATCACCGGCAACCTGCGCCCCGACCGGGGCGCCATCTGCCTGGACGGGCGCGACATCACCGCCGAAACGCCGATGCAGCGTTGCGCCAGCGGCATCGGCCGATCCTTCCAGATCCCGCAGCCCTTCGATCACCTGTCGGTTTATGAAAACCTGCTGGTGGCCGCGCGGTTCGGCGGCGGGATCAGCGCGGCCGAGGCGCCCGGCCACTGCATGGACATCCTGCGCCGCACCGGGCTGGCGGCCCTTGCCGACCGCAGGGCAGGGGGCTTGCCGCTTCTGAACCGCAAGCGGCTGGAACTGGCCCGCGCGATGGCGACGCGGCCGCGCGTGATCCTGCTGGACGAGATCGCGGGCGGGCTGACCGATGCCGAATGCGGCGAGCTGGTCGCCACCATCCGCGCCATCCATGCCGAAGGCACCGCGATCCTGTGGATCGAGCATGTGCTGCACGCGCTGACGGCCGTCGTGACGCGGCTGATGGTGCTGAACTTCGGCCGGGTGCTGATGATCGGCGCGCCCGATCAGGTCATGGCCGCCCCCGAGGTGCGCGAGATCTATCTGGGGATCGAGGCATGAGCGCGCTTTTGCAACTGACCGCGCTGACGGCCCATTACGGCGATTTCCAGGCCCTGTTCGGGGTGGATTTGACGCTGGATGCAGGCCAGACGCTTGCCATCATCGGCGCGAACGGGGCGGGCAAGACCACGCTGATGCGGGCGATCACCGGCATCGCGCGGGTCACGGGCGGGTCGGTGGTGCTGGACGGCCAGCGGCTGGACCGCATGGCCGCGTCCGACATCCTGCGCGCGGGCGTGGCCATGGTGCCCGAAGGCCGGCGGCTGTTCCCCAGCCTGACGGTCGAGGAAAACCTGCGCATCGGCGCCTATGCCCGCCAAGGCGGCGGCTTCTGGACCCTGCCGCGGATTTACGACCTGTTCCCGGTGCTGCGCGACCGCAGGAACCATCCCGGCACCGCGCTGTCGGGCGGCCAGCAGCAGATGGTCGCCATCGGTCGGGCGCTGATGTCGAACCCGCGCGTGCTGCTGTGCGACGAGCTGTCCCTGGGCCTCGCCCCGGTGGTGATCCGCGAAATCTATGCCGCCTTTCCGGCCATCCGCGCCAGCGGCACCGCCATTGTCGTGGTCGAACAGGATATCGGCCAGGCCTTGAAGGTGGCCGATCAGGTGCATTGCATGATGGAGGGGCGGATCACCCTGTCGGGCGCCCCGGCAAGCCTGGGGCGCGCGGCGATCCATGATGCCTATTTCGGGGTAAGACAGGCATGATCTGGCTGGACACGCTGATCCAGGGGCTGATGCTGGGCGGGCTTTACGCCCTGTTCGCGGCGGGGCTGTCGCTGGTCTTCGGGATCATGCGGCTGGTCAACCTGGCCCATGGCGACCTGATCGTGCTGGGCGCCTATCTGATCCTGGGGATCGGGACGGCGACCGGGCTGAACCCCTTCCTGGCCGCGGCCCTTGCCCTGCCGCCGATGTTCGCCCTGGGCTGGCTGTTGCAGACGGCGCTTCTGAACCGTGTCCTGGGCGAGGATATCCTGCCGCCGCTTCTGGTGACATTCGGCCTGTCGGTGGTGATCCAGAACGCGCTGCTGATGGGGTTTTCCGCCGACAGCCGCAAGCTGCCCGTGGGCCCGGTCGAGGCGCAGTCGCTGCCCCTGGGGCCGGTCAACCTGGGGGTGATGCCGCTTGTGACCTTCGTTTCTGCCGTGGCGGTGATCTTCGGGCTGAACCAGTTGTTCTACCGCACCGCGCTTGGCCGGGCGTTCCGGGCCACCTCGGACGATCCGGTGACGGCGCAACTGATGGGCATCAGGCCGGATCGCGTCTTTGCGGTGGCGACCAGCATCGCCCTGGTGGTGGCGACGATCGCCGCGCTTTACCTGGGCGCGCGGGCGAATTTCGATCCCGCGACCGGCCCGGCGCGGCTGCTTTACGCCTTCGAGGCGGTGATCATCGGCGGCCTGGGCAGCCTGTGGGGCACGCTGGCCGGGGGGCTGGTGATCGGCCTGGCGCAGGCCTTCGGCGCGGCGCTGAATCCCGAATGGCAGATCCTGGCCGGACACCTGGCCTTTGTCGCCGTGCTGCTTGTGCGTCCGCGCGGGCTGTTTCCGCGCGCCAATGACTGAAGGGCAGGCCATGCGAAAGGTGCTTCTTCCCCTGGTCCTGTTTCTGGCGGTCGTCCTGCTGGCAGCGCTGCCGGTGATCGGCAGCCGCGCGCTGGTGCAGGATCTGTTCATGGTCCTGTGCCTGCTGGTGCTGGCGCTGAACTGGAACATGCTGGCGGGCTTTGCGGGGCTGGTGTCCGTGGGGCAGCAGGCCTTTGTCGGCGTCGGGGCCTACGGCATGTTCGCCTGTGTCATCCTGTGGGGAATGGACCCGCTGGCCGGGCTGCTGGTCGGCGGACTGGTCGCCATGGCGCTGTCGGTGCCGGTGGCCTTTTTCACCTTTCGCCTGAACGGCGCCTATTTCGCCATCGGCACCTGGGCGGTGGCCGACATCGCCCGGCTGGGCATCAGTCAGTGGAAGGCCTTGGGCGGCGGCACCGGCACCGCGCTGCCGAAAGGCGCCGTGCAGGACATGCCCGGAATCCAGGCCATCCGCGCCCTGATCGGCGGATCGAAGGCGGCGGCGGTCGATGCGCTGACCTATTGGCTGGCGCTGGCGCTGGTGCTGGCGATGCTGGTGGCAAGCTGGCTGTTTCTGCGGTCGCGCATGGGATTGGGCTTGCAGGCGGTGCGCGACAATCCGGTCGCGGCGCGGTCGGTCGGCGTGGATCCCGTGCGGCTGAAGGCGCTGGTCTTTTTGCTGACGGCCTTCGGCACCGGGCTCTGCGGCGGGCTTCTGTTCATCCAGATCGGGCGGATTTCCCCGGATGCGGCGTTTTCCCTGCTGGACTGGACCGCCTTTGTCATCTTCATCACCGTGATCGGCGGCATCGGCACGCTGCCCGGCCCCGTCATCGGCGTGCTGGTCTTCTATGGCCTGCAACGCCTGCTGGCCGATTACGGCACCGTCTACCTGATCGTCCTGGGGCTGATCGGCATCGCGATCATGCTGTTCGCGCGTCGCGGCCTGTGGGGCGGCTTTACCCAACGCACCGGCCTGGATCCGCTGCCGCTGTCCCATGCGGCGCCCCGGCCCGTCACGCCCACCGATCCATAGGGAGGAAGACCCATGAGCTATTTCACCGAAGCCAATTCAACCGCCACCGTGAACGGGCGCATGGGCGCGCAGACCGATGCGCGGCTGGCGACCGTCATGGAAAGCCTGGTCCGGCACCTGCATGATTTCGTCAAGGATGTCGGCCTGACGCAAGAGGAATGGGAATACGGCATCGGCTTCCTGACCCGCACCGGCCAGATCTGTTCAGGCGAACGGCAGGAATTCATCCTGCTGTCCGACGTTCTGGGCGTGTCCATGCTGGTCGACGCGATCAACAACCGCCGCCCCGAAGGCGCGACCGAAAACACCGTCTTCGGCCCTTTCCATGTCGAGGGCGCACCGATCCGGGCCATGGGCGACACCATCAGCCTGGACGGCAAGGGCGAAAGCTGCCTGTTCGAGGGGCGGGTGCTGGATCTGGACGGCAACCCGGTCGAGGGCGCCACGGTGGATGTCTGGTCCGACAATGCCGACGGCTTCTATGACGTGCAGCAGCCGGGCATCCAGCCGAAATGGAACAACCGCGGCCGCTTCGTCACCGGACCGGACGGGCGATACAGCTTTGTCGGCATCAAGCCGGTCAGCTATCCGATCCCCGACGACGGGCCGGTGGGGCAGATGCTGGGCCATCTGGGCCGCCACCCTTACCGGCCCGCGCACATGCACTATCTGGTCACGGCGCCCGGCTTTCAGCGGCTGGTCACGCATACCTTCGTGGGCGGCGACGAATACCTGGCCTCGGACGCGGTGTTCGGCGTCAAGGACACCCTTGTCGCCCCCTACGAGCGCCTGGAAGGCGGCGACACGCTGTGGCGCTCGCCCTTCGATTTCGTCCTTGTTCCGGTCTGAGGCCGCCATGCCCAACGTGAAAATCTATATCGACGAAGCCTGTTACGCGTCGGTGCGCCCGGCGGTGTCCGATCTGCTGCCCAACCTGCGCGCGATGCTGTGCAGGCTGCTGGAGGTTCCGCCCGCCGCCTGTCAGGTCGCGGTGCTGCCGGTTCTGGCGCTGCCCGACCAACCCGGCATCAATGTGGAACTGCACCTGATGCCGCGTCCCCGCGACCGGCTGGAACAGGTCGCCGCCGGACTGCGCGACAGCCTGTCACGGGTCAGCGGGTTGACGGTGGCCGTCAGGATCGCGCAGCTTGATGCTGAAACCTATGTGGCGCTGAAATGATCAGCCGCGCCGACGGGTGATCTGCTGGTCATGGTCCATCCGCGCCTGAAGCCGCTGGCATTCGGTCAGCAGGAAACCCGTCAACTGCCGCACGGCGGGCGGCAACTGGCGGTCCGACACGCGCAGGATGCCCAGCTGGCGTTCGGCATGGTCGATCTTCAGCGGCAGGGCTTCCAGCGGGATGGTGCGGCGCGACAGGAACACCACCGAATAGGGCAGCACCGTCAGCGCGTCCGAGCCGGTCAGCACCGACTGGATCGAGGCCAGCGTCCCGCCCGAGAAGTTCACCCGGAAATCCTCTTGCCCGATGGATTTCAGCGACCGTTGCAGGTCGCGATACAGCGGGCTGTCCGCAGGCGGCGCGATCCAGGCATAGGGCGCGATATGGTTCAGCGTGATGCCGCGCGTGCGCGTCAGCGGATGGCCCGCGCGGCAGGCGATGACGTTGTTGCCCCCCAGAAGCGGCGTGAATTCCAGATCCGGGGGCACCTGTCCCGGGTGCAGCGGCAGGATCGCCACGTCCAGGCCGCCATTCCTCAGCCCGGCTTCAAGCTGGTTCAGATAGCCATAGGACTGGTCGATCTGCACATCGGCATGGCGCGACTGGAATTCCGCGATCATCGAGGCCACCACCCCATCCATGAAGATCGGCGAGCCGCCGACCCGCAGCCGCCCGGCCAGCCCCTGGCGATAGCGTTGCACCAGCAGGCTTGCCTCCTTGTTGGCGCGGTGGATGCGGCTGCCAAGGCGCGCCAGGCTGGCGCCCAGTTCGGTCGGGCGCAGCGGGCGGCGGCCCGGCTCGAACAAGGGCAGGCCGATGCGCGCCTCCAACAGCGCCATCGAGCGCGAGACCGAGGGCTGCGACTTGCCCAGGGCCTCGGCCCCTTCGGTCAAGCCGCCCTGTTCGACGATGGCCGCCAGGATTTCAAGATGTTCACTGTCCAGTTTCATAGCGCAAAGCGATATTACAACGCACACATCCGATCAATATTTCTGTTTCCACCCCCTAGATTTGTCCGAAGGAACAGGAGGAGCCATGTCCTTTTACCGCGATGAGTTCACCGCGCGCAGCGCCGCGGTGCGCGTGCATTTCGGCGCCGGCATCCGCAAGGCGGTGGCCGAGGAGATCGAGGCGCTTGGCGCCAGCCGGGCGCTGATCCTGACCACGCCGCAGCAGGCCGCCCTGGCCGACGACTTCGCGGCGCTGTGCGGCGGGGCGGCGGTGGGCCGCTTCACGGGCGCGGCGATGCACACCCCGGTCGATATTTCGGAACAGGCCACGGCCCTGGCGCGCGACCTGGGCGCGGATGTGCTGGTCGCGGTCGGGGGCGGATCGACCACGGGCCTCGGCAAGGCCATCGCGCTGCGCACCGACCTGCCGCAGATCGTGGTGCCGACCACCTATGCCGGATCCGAGGCGACGGAGATCCTGGGGCAGACCGAACACGGCGTCAAGACCACGCTGACCAGCCCCAGGGTCCAGCCCGAGGTGATCCTTTACGACGCCGAACTGGTGACCAGCCTGCCGGTCGGGATGACCGTGACCAGTGCCCTGAACGCCATGGCCCATGCGGCCGAGGGGCTTTACGCGCGCGACCGTTCCCCCCTGTCGTCCCTGATGGCGGTCGAGGGGCTGCGCGCCTTTCGCGACAGCCTGCCCGGTGTCATGGCCCGGCCCGGCGACGTGGCGGCGCGGGGGCAGACCCTTTACGGCGCCTGGCTGTGCGGCACGGTCCTGGGACAGGTCGGTATGGCGCTGCATCACAAGCTTTGCCACACGCTGGGCGGCAGCTTCGATCTGCCCCATGCCGAAACCCATGCGGTGATCCTGCCCCATGCGCTGGCCTTCAACGCCAAGGCGGTGCCCGACCTGCTGGCGCCGGTGACGGACCTTTTCGGCCATGGCGACCCTGGCCTGGGCCTGTGGCATTTCGCGCGTGACGCGGGTGCGCCCCTGGCGCTGCGCGACCTTGGCCTGAAGGAAGGCGATCTGGACCGGGCCGCGGATCTGGCTTCGGCCAATCCCTACTGGAACCCGCGCCCCGTGACGCGCGACGGCATCCGCGCCCTGCTGGGGGCCGCATGGGCGGGGGACCAGCCCGCCATCTGATCCTGAACGGGGACCGGGCAAGGAGGCCCACCCCGACTGCATATCCTTGGGAGGACATCCATGGCAGACATGAGCACCGATGTGCTGATCATCGGCACGGGCCCCGCAGGCTCGGCCACGGCGGCGCTGCTGTCGGGCTACGGCATCGCCAACATCGCGGTGAACCGCTATCGCTGGCTGGCCAACACGCCGCGCGCCCATATCACCAACCAGCGCACGATGGAGGTGTTGCGCGACCTGGGCCGCGAGGTCGAGAACGAGGCCTACATGTTCGCCACCCACCAGGATCTGATGGGCGAGAACATCTTCTGCGAAAGCCTTGCGGGCGAAGAAATCGGCCGGATGAAGGCCTGGGGCAACCACCCGCTGTCCAGGGCCGAACACCTGATGTCCTCGCCCACCAGGATGAACGACCTGCCGCAGACCTACATGGAGCCGCTGCTGTTCAAGACCGCCTGTTCACGGGGCACGCAGGCACGCATGTCCACGGAATACCTGCGGCACGAACAGGATGCGACCGGGGTGACGACGACCTGCCTGGACCGGCTGACCGGCAGGGAATTCACCATCCGCTCGAAATACCTGGTCGGCGCGGATGGCGGCAAATCGCTGGTCGCCGAACATGCGGGCCTGCCCTTCGAGGGGAAAATGGCCGTGGGCGGCAGCATGAACATCCTGTTCCGCGCCGATCTGTCGCGCTATGTCGCGCACCGGCCCTCGGTCCTTTACTGGGTCATGCAGCCCGGTGCGGATGTCGGCGGCATCGGCATGGGGCTGGTGCGGATGGTGCGGCCCTGGAACGAATGGCTGATCGTCTGGGGCTATGACATCAACGGACCCGAACCCGAGGTCACGCCGGACTTCGCCACCGGCGTCGCGCGCCAGCTGATCGGCGACCCGGACCTGGAAATCGAGCTTCTGTCCGCGAACACCTGGACCGTGAACAATTACTACGCGACCCGGATCAGCCAGGGCCGGGTGTTCTGCATGGGCGACGCGATCCACCGCCATCCGCCGTCGAACGGACTGGGCTCGAACACCTCGATCCAGGATGCCTTCAACCTGGCCTGGAAGCTGGCGATGGTGGTCAAGGGACAGGCGGGCGAAGGCCTGCTGGACAGCTATGACGCCGAACGGGCGCCGATCGCCAGGCAGATCGTCACCCGCGCCAACCAGTCCATCGCCGAAACCGGCTCCATCTTCGCCGCGCTCGGCATGGCCGAAGGCGTCAGCCCCGAGCAGATGCAAAGGAACCTGCAAGCCCGCACCCAAGGCACCCCCCAGGCCGAGGAACAGCGCGAGGCGATCCGCAAGGCCATTGCCTTCAAGAAATACGAGTTCGACGCCCATGGCGTCGAGATGAACCAGCGTTACCATTCGGACGCGGTCGTGACGGATGGCCAGATCGAGCCCGCCTTTTCGCTGGATGCCGACCTGCATTACCAGCCGACCACATGGCCCGGGGCGCGGCTGCCCCATGCCTGGCTTTACCGGCACGACACCGGGGCCGAAGTCTCGACGCTGGATCTGTGCGGGCACGGCCGCTTCACCCTGCTGACCGGCCTGGGCGGCGAGCCCTGGGTCCAGGCGGCCGAGGCGCTGGCGGCGGAACTGGGGATCGAGATCGCCACCCATGTCATCGGCCCGCGCCAGACCCATGTCGATCACAGCGGTGACTGGGCGCGCCTGTCCGAAATCCGCGACGACGGCTGCCTGCTGGTCCGCCCGGATCATCATGTCGCCTGGCGATCCATCGCGAAAAGCGCCACGGCCAGGGCGGACCTGACCCGGGTGCTGAAGGCTGTCCTGGCGCGTTGAAGGCTGTCTTGCCGCAGATGCCGGGCTGGCTGTTCCGGTCGCGCAGGATCATGGCAATGCCGGAAGGTTGATCCCCCTTGTCTCGGTTCCGGGGGGACCGCCACCTTTTCGATCAGACCGGGCAGCTCCACCCTCTCTGCCGCAGGCTCCGCGCGTCACATGGGGGATTGACCCTGCCGCCGGGGCGGGGACTCTGGCGGCAACCGTTTGCTGCCAAAGGTGCCCGATGACCCCACCCCGTCCCATCGCGCTGTCCGACGACCATGTCGCCCGCATCGAGTCGGCGGACGGACCCCTGTACGATCCCCGCTGGCGGATGCTGGAGGACGCCGATCTGGACCTGCTGGCGGACCGGCTGACGCGGGGCAGGCCCCGGCCGATCCCGATCTTTGCCTATGGCTCGCTGATCTGGAACCCCGGCTTTGCCGTGCAGGGGCGCCGCCGTGCGACGGCGGTGGGGTGGCACCGCAGTTTCTCGATCTCGCTCGACCATTTCCGCGGCTCGCCGGACCGGCCCGGACTGATGCTGGCGCTGGCGCGGGGCGGTCGGTGCGAGGGGCTGGTTCTCGACATTGCCGAGGGCACGGAAACGCAGTCCATGCGGGCCATCCTGTCGCGCGAGCTGGTCGCCCACGAACTGGCCGACAACGCCTGCTGGATCGAGGTCGAGACGGATCGCGGCCGCGAGCAGGCGCTGACCTTCTATGCCGATCCCGTGGGCACCCAGACGGCGCGCCTGACCGTCGCGGAACAGGCCCGGCGCCTGGCCCGCGCGGCGGGGGCGGCCGGGTCGGGGGCGGAATACCTGTTGCGCACGGTGCGCGGCCTGGCCGAGCATGGCATCCACGACGATTACATCTGGACGCTCCAGCAGCAGGTCGCCGACGAGATCGAGGCCGCGACCGGGGTGTCGCGGGAATGACCCGCACGGCCCTGCACGGATCCCGCCCTGTTCCCCGACCAAAGGACACATCATGCCGAAACCGAAGCTGTTCGAGCCCATCGCCATCGGCGCCCTGACGCTGGAAAACCGCATCGTCATCGCGCCCATGTGCCAGTATTCGGCCGAGGATGGCCGCATGACCGACTGGCACCTGATGCACCTGGGCCACCTGTCCCATTCCGGCGCGGGCATCCTGACCATCGAGGCGACGGCCGTGGTCCCCGAGGGCCGCATCACCTATGCCGATGTGGGCCTGTGGGACGACGCCACCGAGGACGCGATGCGCCGCGTCCTGGACGGGGTGCGCCGCTGGTCGCCCATGCCGCTGGCCATCCAGCTGGCCCATGCCGGGCGCAAGGCCTCGACCGACCTGCCGTGGAAGGGCGGCGCGCAGATCGCGCCCGATCACCCCCTGGGCTGGCGGACCGTCGCGCCCTCGCCGCTGCCCTTCGGGGCGGACGAGGCCGCGCCGCTGGAACTTGACCGCGCCGGCATGGACCGCATCCGCGACGCCTTTGCCGCCGCCGCGCGCCGGGCCGCCCGCCTGGGGCTGGACGCGGTCCAGATCCATGCCGCGCACGGCTATCTGCTGCACAGCTTCCTGTCGCCGCTGTCGAACCGGCGCACGGACGCGTTCGGCGGCAGCCTGGAAAACCGGATGCGCTTTCCGCTGGAGGTGTTCGACGCCGTGCGCGCGGCCTTCCCGGCGGATCGCCCCGTCACGGTGCGCGTCTCGGGGACGGATTGGGTCGAGGGTGGCTGGGACATCGACCAGACCATCGCCCTTGCCCGCGCGCTGGAGGCGCGGGGTTGCGCGGCGATCCATGTGTCCAGCGGCGGGCTGGATGCGGGGCAAAGGATCCCGGTGGGCCCCAGCTATCAGGTGCCGCTGGCGCGGGCAGTCAAGGGGGCGGTGGGGATCCCGGTGATCGCCGTGGGCCTGATCACCGAGCCCCAGCAGGCCGAGGCCATCGTCGCCACCGGCGATGCCGACATGGTGGGCCTTGCGCGCACCATCACCTGGGACAGCCGCTGGCCCTGGCACGCGGCGGCCGCGCTGCAGGCCTCGGTCAGGGTGCCGCCGCAATATCTGCGCAGCCAGCCGTCCCATCTGCGCGACCTGTTCAGGAAGGACTAGCCGCCGTGCCGCGGGGGACGCGCCAGGCCGGGATCATGCGCCGGGGCACCGCCCACCGGCAGGGCCGGGGCCGATGATCGTCCGTCCCCGCCCGGGCCTGCTGACGCTGTTCTTCGTGCTCAAGGGCTCGATCATCCTGCGGACCTGGCCGCAGCTTGCCGCCGTGGGCGTGCTGTCGCTGATCGTGGTGGCCGCCCATCGCCACGCGCCCCAGATGGTGCCGGGGATCAACCCCGCCCCCCTGACGCTGATCGGCATCGCGTTGTCCGTGTTCCTCAGCTTTCGCAACAACGCCTGCTATGACCGCTGGTGGGAAGCCCGCAAGCTGTGGGGCCAGATGATCCAGTCCGCCCGCGACATCGCCCGCCAGACCGTCGTGCTGGAGGAGGGGGCGGACAGCCCGTCCCCCGAACGGCGCGGGATCCTCATGGCGGTGATCGCCTTCGCCCATGCCGCCGTGGGGCAGTTGCGGGGCGCGCCGGTCCCCGGGGCCGGGCCCGCCGACGCGATCCTGCACGGGGCGGCGGCCCTGGTCGGCCGGTTGCTGCGCCAGGGCCGCCTGGCCCCGGTCGAGGCGCTGGCCCTGAACGAAAGCCTTGGCCACCTGACGCAGGCCCTGGTCGGCTGCGAGCGCCTGGCCAACACGCCCTTGCCCTTTGCCTATACGCTGCTTCTGCATCGGACGGCCTATCTGTTCTGCTTCCTGCTGCCCTTCGGGCTGGCCGACATGCTGGGCTGGTCCGCCCCGCTTGCCGCCATGCTGGTCGCCTATACCTTCTTCGGCCTGGACGCCCTGGGCGAGGAGCTTGAGGAGCCCTTCGGCCTGATGCCCAACAACCTGCCAATCGCGGCCTATGCCACCCTGATCGAGATCCACCTGCGTTCCGCCATGGGAGAGACCGACCTGCCCCCCATGCCCGTCCCCCGGGACTTTGTCCTGACCTGAAGGGGCGGTTCGTCGCCGCGCGGACAGGGGCGTCGGCTTGCGGCGCGGCCCCGGTTCTTGCTAAGCATCACGCAACAACAAGAAGGGCAGGGGCAGGCGATGAGGATGATCCCAGGGTTTCGGGCAGGGCTGTCCCTTGCGGCGGTTCTGGTGCTGGCGGGCTGCGGCTTCGGGCACCGCATGTCCGAACAGGAATGCATGGAACGGGCGATGTATTTCGAATCGAACCGCTCCAGCCGCGACGGCATGATCGCGGTGGGCAGCGTGGTGATGAACCGCGTGCAATCGGGCCAGTATCCCCGGTCGGTCTGCGGCGTCGTCGGGCAGAAGAACCAGTTCGCGCCGGGCATCATGCGGCGCAAGATGAACCTGAAGACCGCGCCCAAGGTGCGCGAGGCCGCCCGGTCGGTCCTGCGCGGCGAACGCCATCCGCTGGTCGGGAACGCGATGTTCTTCCACACGGCGGGACACCGCTTTCCCTATGACAACATGCATTACGTCCTGGTGACGGGCGGCAACGCCTTCTACGAAAAGCGCCGCAACTATCTGGTGACGCGCCCGGTCCCGCCCCACCCCGTCGAGGGGATCACTGGCCGCTGACCAGCGTGCCGTCGGGGTTCAGGTCCACCCATTCCCCGCGTTCGGCCGAGAGATAGACCGCCTCCAGCAGGTGCATGTCGCGCAGGCCCATCTCGGCCGGGGTCAGGATCGGGATGCCGTCGCGCACGGCCTTGCTGAAATGGTCGATCTCTCCGGTGAACTGCTGTTCGCTGGGGCCCGGGGGCCTTGGCGTTTCCTGCCCTTCGGCGGTGGTGACCGTCAGCCGGTTGCCGCTGTATTCGGTGGCCGGATCCAGCACCGCGACCGCCTGCGACCCCCACAGGTCGATCCGCTTCTTGCTGGCGACATAGCCCGACGAGATGCTGGCCCGCCGCCCCGAGGGGAAGACCAGCTGCACCTGGGCGATGGCCTCGACCTCGCCGAAGCGGCCGTCGGGGGTTTCGGGGGAAAAGGTGGTGGCGATCAGGCGGCTTGGCGCCTCGTCCAGCAGCCAGATGAGGCCGTTCAGCGAATAGATGCCGATGTCCATCATCGACCCGCCGCCCGCCAGATCGCGCACCATCCGCCACTGGTCGCGTTCGACCGACGGATCCAGGGGCCGGTGGTGGTCGGATGTCGCATACCAGATCTCGCCAAGTTCGCCCTTGTCCACCATCTTCTTCAGCGCGGTGTTGTTCGGCTCGAAATGGGCGCGATAGGCGATCATGATCTTGCGGTCGGCGGCGCGGGCGGCGTCGATCATGCGCTGCGCGGCGGCCGAGTTGTGGGCGAAGGGCTTTTCGCAGAACACGTGCTTGCCTGCCTCCAGCGCGGCGATGACGTTTTCCTCGTGGATGGCATTGGGGGTGATCACATAAACGATGTCGATGGCGTCGTTGTCGGCCAGCCCCTGCATCGTGTAATCGAAGATCGCGTCCTCGGGCACGCCCCAGGCGGCGCCCACGGCCAGCGCCTTGTCACGGTTGCCGGAAACCAGGCCGGTCAGCCTGGACTCGGACGCCTGGCCCAAGGCAGGGATCGCATAGTTCTGCGCGAAATGCCCCAGGCCGCAGACCGCCCAGCCAAGGCGGTTTCCCGGCGGGGTCGGGCGCGGGGCGGCATCCAGGTCCGGTTCCGGGCGGCCTGCCGCGCTGCGCTCCAGCGGGTCGGCGGGCGGGGTCTGGCCGGTGCCGATGGCGCGCCCGGCGGTCTGGGCCAGGACCGGCGTGGCCCCCAGGCCAAGCGCCAGGGTGCCCACCCCGGCCCCCATGGCCGATGTGCGCAGGAAGCCGCGTCGGGAAACGGTGTTCATCAGGGATCCTCCGTAAGGGGCGGACAGGGCGGGATCGGGCTCAGACCGACGAGGGCTGGAAGCGTTGCAGCGTCAGTTCGACCCCTCCGTCGTCCCCAGGCTGGGTGTTTTTCACCATGACCTTTTCGGTCTTGCCGTCGATCTCGATCCGGCCCTTGTGCAGGCGGTCCAGCGCGTCGGCGCCGATGCCATCGGTCTGGAAACGGATGTAATCGCCCCCGGCTTCGGCCGTCCCCTCCAGCGGGGCCATGCCGTCCAGCGTCAATGTGGCCTTGGTCATGCGCTTTTCCTTTCGGATGCCTTGCCCCGGTCAACACCGCAGCGGGCCGGGCGTTCCCGTGAAAAGCCGGGCCTACCAAGGGATCGGGGCGCCGAAGCGGTCCAGGAAGCTGCCGCTGTGTTCGGGCGCCAGCCGGTCGATGCTGTCCAGCAGGGCGGATGCGGCCTCGGCCGGCTGCTGGACCTGCAAGCCGGTCTTGGCGAATTTCTGCGACAGCCCGGTCGCGACCGTGCCGGGATGGAAGGCCGCGCAGACGGCCTGGGGATGGGTGCGGCGCAGTTCCACCGCCCCCGTGCGGATGATCTGGTTCAGCGCCGCCTTGGAGGCGCGATAGGAATACCAGCCGCCCAGCCGGTTGTCACCGATGCTGCCCACCTTGGCCGACAGCGCGGCGAACACCGCCCGCCGGTCTCGGGGCAGCAGCGGCAGGAAATGCTTCATCACCAAGGCCGGGCCGATGGCATTGACGGCAAAAGCGCGGGCCATGGCGTCCGGGTCCAGGGCGCGGATGGTCTTTTCCGGCTCGACCCCCGGGCCGTGCAGCAACCCGGTGGCGACGATCACCAGCGCGGGCGTGCCGCTGGCCGCCACGCGTGCGGCGGCCTGCGCGATGCTGTCGGGGTCGGTCAGGTCCAGGTCGGGGCGCGACAGGCCGACCACCGCGCGGCCCCGCGCCTGCAACTCGCTGACCAAAGCCGACCCGACCCCGCCCGAGGCGCCAACCACCACCGCCACGTCGCCTTCGGTCATCGCTGCCCCCTGCATAGTTTTTCTAATGCACCGTCCCAGAATATTGTCGTTTGCGGGGAAAGCCATGCCCGGCGTAGCAGTTGGCGCAACACGCTGCTGGACAGAGGAGGCCCGCATGACCCCCCGGATGGTGCTGGAAGGCATCTATACCCCGCTGATCACGCCCTTCTACGCCGACGGGTCGTTCGACCTGGACGCCTTGGCCGAGCTGATCGAGCGCCTGATCGGCGCGGGCGTCCACGGCCTGATCTCGGGCGGGTCCACGGGCGAGAACTATGCCGAGACGGTGGACGAACGGCTGGACCTGGCGCGCTTCATCACGGAACGCACGGCGGGCCGGGTGCCGGTGATCGTCGGCACCGGGGCGATGCGCACGCCCGACAGCATCGCGCTGGCGCAGGGTGCGCGGGACATGGGCGCGGATGCGATCCTGCTGGGCACGCCGCCCTATTCGGTGCCGACCGATCAGGAAAACGCGCTGAACGCGCTGGCCATCGACCGGGCCTGCGGGTTGCCGATCATCCTTTACAACTATCCCGGCCGGATGGGGGTCGAGATGGGGCGCGACTTCCTGGACCGCGTGGGCCGGTCGAAAAACGTGATCGGCATCAAGGAAAGCTCGGGCGACATCAACCGGGTGCATCTGCTGGCGCGCGATTATCCGCATGTCCAGATGTCCTGCGGCATGGACGACCAGGCGCTGGAATTCTTTGCCTGGGGCGCGCGCAGCTGGATCTGCGCAGGGTCCAATTTCCTGCCCGGGGAACATATCGCGCTGTATCGGGCGTGCGCGGTGGAAGGCGACTTCGACAAGGGCCGCCGCATCATGTCGGCGATGCTGCCCTTGATGCGGGTGCTGGAACAGGGCGGCAAGTTCATCCAGTGCGTCAAGCACGGGGTCGAGGTCACCGGCCTGCGCGCCGGTCCGATGCGCCCCCCGCTGAAGGGTCTGAACAAGGATGAAAAGCGCGCGCTGGAACAGGTGATCCGCACGCTGAAAACCACCGTCAAGGCGATCACGGAAGGCAACGAAAGATGAGCGATCTTCTGACCACTCAGGAATACAAGGCCATCGCCGCATCGCTGGTGCTGCCGCAGAACGCCTTCATCGACGGCACCTTCCGCCCCGCGATCGGCGGCAAGACCTTCACCACCACCAACCCCGCCACCGGCGAGGCGCTGACCGAGGTCGCCGCCTGCGGTGCCGCAGACGTGGAGCTGGCCGTGGAAAAGGCCCGCGAGGCCTTCGAAGATGGCCGCTGGTCGCGCATCCACCCGGCCGAGCGCAAGGAAGTCCTCATAAAGCTCGCCAGGCTGATGGAGCGGAACGCGCGTGAACTTGCGGTGCTGGAAAGCCTCGACGCGGGCAAGACCATCTATGACTGCGAAACCGTGGACGTGCCGGAAACGATCCATGTGATCCGGTGGCACGCCGAACTGATCGACAAGATCTATGACCAGGTGGCGCCTGCGTCGGACAACCACATCGCCATGATCGTCCGCGAACCCGTGGGCGTCGTGGGCTTGGTGCTGCCCTGGAACTTTCCCCTTCTGATGCTGGCCTGGAAGATCGGCCCGGCTTTGGCCGCCGGGTGTTCCGTGGTGGTCAAGCCCGCCGCCGAAACGTCGCTGACCGCGTTGCGTGTGGCCGAACTGGCCGCCGAGGCCGGGCTGCCGCGCGGCGTGCTGAACGTCGTGACCGGATCGGGGGCGGACGTGGGCGAGCCGCTGGGCCGCCATCCCGACGTGGACATGGTCAGCTTCACCGGGTCCACCGTGACGGGCCGCCGCTTCCTGCATTATTCGGCGGACAGCAACCTCAAGGAGGTCGTGCTGGAACTGGGCGGCAAGAACCCCTGCATCGTGCTGGACGATGCCGAGGATCTGGACGCGGTCGCCGCCCATGTCGTGAACGGCGCCTTCTGGAACATGGGGCAGAACTGTTCCGCCGGATCGCGCCTGATCGTGCATCGCGACATCCAGGATGCGCTGATGGAACGGATCACCGCGCACGCCCACGAATGGATCCTGGGCGATCCGCTGGATCCGCAGGTGCGCGTCGGCGCCCTGGTCAGCCCCGCGCATTTCGACAAGGTTTCCAGCTACTTGGAAGCGGCGCAGGGCGAAAAGATCCTGCTGGGCGGCAAGTCCCCCGCCAAGGGTTTCATCGAACCGACCATCGTCCAGACCGCGCGCGATTCCAAGCTGGCGGTCGAGGAAATCTTCGGCCCCATCCTGGCCGTGATCCCCGTGAACAGCTTCGAGGAAGCCATTGCGGTCGCCAACGACACCGAATACGGGCTTGCCGCGTCTATCTTTACCGCCAACGGCAAGCGGGCGCTGCGCGGCGCGCGGATGCTGCGGGCGGGCACCGTCACCGTGAACAGCTTTGGCGAGGGCGACATTTCCACCCCCTTCGGCGGCTACAAGCAGTCGGGCTTTGGCGGGCGCGACAACGGGGTCCATGCCCATGACCAATATACCCAGCTGAAGACCATCTGGCTGGATCTGACCGACCATTCGGACGCAGGCGTGGACTGATGGCCCGGCACGACGCCAGCCGCACCCCGGTCTTCAACGGCCCCGCCGGGTGGGCCGCGATCCTGCCCCCCGTCCCGCCTCGCGCGCGGCTGGAAGGGCAGGCGGGCTGCGACATCGCCATCATCGGCGGCGGCTTCGCGGGCCTCTCCGCCGCGCGGCGGCTGCGCCAGATCGACCCCCGCCTGGACATCGCCATCCTGGACGCCGCGCGGATTTCCGAAGGCGGCACCGGGCGCAATTCCGGCTTCATGATCGACCTGCCGCACGAGCTGACTTCGGGCGATTACGCGGGCGCGGGGGACAGCCACGACCGGCAACTAACCCGGCTGAACCGGCAGGCCATCGACTTCGCGGACGAGGCCGTGGGGGAATACGGCATCCCCCCGGGCTATTTCCAGCGCACGGGCAAGATCAACGCCGCGGCCTCGAAGCCGGGGATCCAGGGCAACATCCACTATGCCGCCCATCTGCGCGAACTGGGCGAACCGCACGAGATGCTGGACGCGCAGCAGATGCGCGAGATCACCGGCAGCAGCTACTACAAGGGGGGCCTCTACACCCCCGGCACGGCGATGCTGCAACCGGCGGGCTATGTGCAGGGCCTTGCCGCCGGGCTGGAACGGGACGGCGTGCGGATCTACGAGAACTCTCCGGTGCTGCGCATCGAAAGCGGCAACGGCTGGAGCCTGGCGACCGAGCGGGGCGAGATCCGCGCGCCCCGGGTCATCATGGCCAACAACGGCCACCTGGAAAGCTTCGGCTTCAAGCGCGGGCGGCTGATGCATGTGATGCTGAACGCCTGCATGACCGCCGAACTGCCGCCCGAGGCCATCCGCGCCCTTGGCGGGCAGGACTGCTGGGGGGCCACGCCCGCCGACCCGATGGGCACCACCGTGCGCCGCATCGGTCCCGCGCAGGGCGGCAACCGCATCGTGATCCGGCAAGGCGGATATTACCGGCCCGCCATGCAGACCAGCGCGGGCGACCTGGCGCGCACCGTGCGGGCGATGCGCCGCAAATTCGACGCGCGCTTCCCGATGCTGAAGGGCATCCGCTTTGAACATGCCTGGTCGGGGCATTTGTGCCTGGCGCGCAACAACGTCTCGGTCATGCGCGAACTGGAACCGGGGCTTTACGCGGCCTGCGTCCAGAACGGCCTGGGCACCGCGCGGGGCACGCTGACCGGCATTGGTGCTGCGGAACTGGCGACCGGCAACACCAGCGACATCACCGCCTTCTTCACCGCCGAGGCCGAACCCGTGCGCCTGCCGCCCCATCCCTTCGACACCATCGGCGCCAACGCCTATATGCGCTGGAAAGAATGGCGATCCCGGCTAGAATGATCCCCCGTCACCAGGGGGATCCCGCCGCCATGCCGCCGATCAAGCGCCGCTACCTGCCCTCGCTTGGGTCTTTCGCGACCTTCGAGGTGGCGGCCAAGCATCTCAGCTTCACGCTGGCGGCGCGCGAGTTGAACGTGACGCAGGGCGCGATCAGCCAGCAGGTGCGGTTGCTGGAACGCGCGCTTGGCGTGGATCTGTTCATCCGCCGCCACAACGCGCTGGAACTGACGCCCGAAGGAATCAGCCTGGCCGCCGCCGTCAGCGAGGGGCTGGACACGATCAGCGCCGCCGTTTCCGTCGTGGCGGGGGATGACGGGCCGGAAACCATCACGGTTTCCGCCACCGACGGCATGGCCAGTTTCTGGCTGAAGCCGCTGATCGACAGCTTCCGCCAGACCCACCCCGAGATCGGCTTCGTCGTGCTGGCCTCCGACGCCGACGACACCCTGCGCCACTATTCCGAGGTGGACCTGTCCATCATCTGCGGCAACGAACGCTGCGAGGTGGGCGAGGAACTGCATTTCCTGTTCCCCGAGGTGGCCCATCCCGTCTGCACCCCGGCCTTCCTGGCGGAACACGGCCCCTTCGACGACGCGGACAGCCTGAACCGCGTGAACCTGCTGCACCTGCACGACCGCCACTGGTCGGCGGACGCGATCGGCTGGCAGCCCTTGGGCTGGAAGGAATGGTTCCGGGCGCAGGGGGCAAGTTGGGCCGGGGCGCCCTCCAGCCTGTCCACGAACAAGGTCAACCTGCTGATGGCCGCGACCCTTGCGGGCGAAGGCGTGATGCTGGGCTGGCAGCACATGGTCCGCGCGCCGATCCGCGAGGGCCGGCTGGTGCTGGCCCATCCCGGCCCCCTGACCATCGGGCGGGGCAATTTCCTCAACGGGCGGCAGAAATCGCTGAAGCGGCCCGGCGTGGCGGCCTTTGTCGATCACATGCTGGCCTCGCTGAAGCCGTGACCCCTGCGCTAGAATTTCTAATGCAGCGGTGCAGGATATTCTCGTTTGCCCCAGCGGCAACCGATATCGGATAACTGCGGGCAGCCGGGACCGGGAATCCCGGCCGGGGAAAGCCAAGGGGTGTCCCCGATCACCAGACAACCAGCAAACGGGCCGGATCCCGCCCGCTGCGCCTTGCGCGGCGCCGGATGGTCACGGCCCGACGACTGGACACACAGAGAGGATATCATGCGCAGGATTTTCAACGCGATCATGGCCGGGACCGTCGCCCTGGGGCTGGCCGCCCCGGCGATGGCGCAGGACGACAAGACCATCCTTATGGGCACGATGTCCTGGGAAGACCTGACCCCCATCACCGGCATCGCCAAAAAGGTCGTGGAGGACAAGGGCTTCACCGTCGAGGTGACCGAGTTTTCCGAATGGGGCATCGCCTATGCCGCGCTGGCCAAGGGCGATGTCCAGATCATGGCCTCGCAGACGGATTATGTCGCGCATGACTATTGGCAGCGCAACAAGAACCGGCTGGAAAAGATCGCGCCGGTGTCGCACGGCCTTTACCAGGGCATCGCGGTGCCGAAATATGTTCCCATCGATTCCATCGAGCAGCTGAACGAGAACGCCGACAGGTTCGGCGGCAAGATCGTGGGCATCGAGCCGGGATCGGGCCTGATGCGCGACACCGCGAATGCCCTGTCCGAATACGGGCTGGATCTGCACCTGGTCGAGGGCAGCACCGCCGCCATGACCGCCGCGCTGAAGGCCGCGACCGACCGCCAGGAATGGATCGCCGTCACCATCTGGGATCCGTCCTGGATGTCGCAGAAATTCGACATCAAGTATCTGGCCGATCCCAAGGGCGTCTTCCCGCCCCCGCAAAGCTATTACTGGATCGGGCAGGACGGCTTTTCCGCCGCCAACCCCGAGGCGCGGGAAATCCTGGCCAGCGTCTATGTCCCCCTGGCCGACATCACCGCGATCAACGCCGCCGTGAACGACGGCAAGACCATGGACGAGGCGATCGCCGACTGGATCGCCGCCCATGCCGACCTGGTCGAACGCTGGAGCAACATCAAGGCTTATTGACACCGGCCGGGCGGACCCAATGCCGCCCGGTTTTTCGCCAACAAGAACAACAGGGTGGATATGGAAAGCAACGAGGTTCTGATCGACTGCCAGTCGGTCTGGAAGGTCTTCGGCGAACGCTCGCGCGAGGCGATCCGGTCTATCGCCGAACGCGGCCTGACCAAGCGGGACATCTTGGGGGAATACAACTGCGTGGTCGGCGTGTCCGACGCGACGCTTCAGGTCCGCCGGGGCGAGATCTTCTGCATCATGGGCTTGTCGGGCAGCGGCAAATCGACCCTGATCCGGCTGCTCAATCGCCTGATCGAACCCAGCCTCGGCCGGGTGCTTGTCAAGGGCCGCGATCTTTCCACGCTGAACGCGGGCGCCCTGCGCGAAACCCGCGCCCGCCATATCGGCATGGTGTTCCAGTCGGTCGCCCTTCTGCCGCAGCGCACGGTGCTGGAAAACGCGGCCTTCGGGTTGGAAGTCCAGGGCGTGGGGCGCGACGAACGCAACCGCGCGGCGGAAGCCTCGCTGGCCAAGGTGGGCCTGTCCGACTGGAAGAACCGCTATCCGCGCGAGCTCTCGGGCGGGATGCAGCAGCGGGTGGGCCTGGCCCGCGCGCTGACCTCGGACCCCGAGATCATCCTGATGGACGAACCCTTTTCTGCGCTGGACCCGCTGATCCGGCGGCAGTTGCAGGACGAATTCCGCCAGCTGACCAAGGATCTGGGCAAGTCCGCCGTCTTCATCACCCACGACCTGGACGAGGCGATCCGCATCGGCGACCGCATCGCCATCATGAAGGACGGCGTCATCATCCAGGAAGGCACCGCCGAACAGATCGTGATGAACCCCGCCGACCAGTATGTCGCGGATTTCGTCGCGGGCATTTCCCGCCTGCACCTGGTCAAGGCCCATTCGGTGATGATCCCGGTCGATCAATGGCGCCTGCAATCGCATGGCGCCTCGCCTGACGGGCTGCCCCATTGCTCGCCCGAGGCGGACATAGACGCGCTGATCGGCACCATCACCGGCACCGGCAGCGACGCCATCGCCATTGCCGATGGCGGCAGCATCGTCGGCGTCGTCACCACGCGCAGCCTGCTGCTGGGCGTCCGGGGCGAGCCTGAAATCCGCGCGGCGGCGTAAGGGGGCGGGATGGAAAGTTTCGTCACCACCTTCGACAGCGTGGTCGATGACGCGCTGTTCTGGCTGTCCGACCACGCCGCCTTTGTCTTCGACGCCGTCCGCCTGGTGCTGGAAGGGTTGTATGACGGCGTCTTGTGGCTGCTGATGCTGCCGCCCTTCTGGGCCGTGGCGGTCATCGCCGGGCTGATCGGCTGGCGCGCGCTGTCCTGGGGCTTCGGCATCGGCGGCGCGGTGGCCCTGGCCGCCTGCGCCGCCATGGGCCTGTGGGGGGAAACCATGCAGACCCTGGCCCTGGTCGTCGCGGCCAGCGTGATCGCGCTGGCGATCAGCCTGCCCCTGGGGGTGCTGGCCGGGCTGATGCCGCGGCTCGACCGTGCGCTGACACCGGCGCTGGACCTGGTCCAGACCCTGCCGCCCTATATCTATTTGCTGCCCGCCATCGCGCTGCTGGGCTTTGGCCCGGCCACCGCCCTGGTCGCCACCGTGATCGTGGCCGTGCCGCCCGCCATCCGCCTGACCAGCTTGGGCATCCGCCAGACCCCTGGCGAGTTCCTGGAACTGGGCCAAGCCGTCGGCGCCAGCCGCGCGCAGATGTTCTGGAAGATCCGGCTGCCCTTTGCCGTGCCCTCGATCATGGCGGGCATCAACCAGAGCCTGATGATGGCCTTCGGCATGGTGGTCATCGCGGGCATTGTCGGATCGGGCGGCCTGGGCGAGACGATCTATGGCGCGATCCGCACGCTGGACATCGCGACCTCGATCAACGCCTCCACCGCCATCGTGGTGCTGACCATGCTTCTGGACCGCCTGACCCAGGCCGCAGCAAGGAGATCGTGATGGAGTTCAATCCCGGCGCAGTCCTCGCCCCCGTGATCGACTGGCTGAACGCGAATTTCCACGGCGTCTTTGCCCTGATCACCCGCGTGATCGAAGGGGTTCTGGGCGGCTTGGAGGCCGCCCTGCTGGTCCTGCCCGCCTTTGCCGTGATCGCCATCGTGGTCATGGCGGCCTTCTTCGCGGCAGGGTTGCGGGTCGCGGCCCTCGCCGCGCCATGCCTCGGCTTCTGCTGGATCGCCGGGCTGTGGGAGGCCTCCATGCAGACCATTGCCCTGGTTGTCGTGGCCGTAGCCATTGCGGTGGCGGTGGCCTTTCCGCTGGGGATCCTCGCTGCCCGCCGCGCCTCGGTCGAACGGGCGTTGCGTCCGGTCCTCGACGTGATGCAGACGGTGCCGCCCTGGGTTTACCTGATCCCGGCGGTGATGATCTTCAGCCTGGGCCGCGTGCCCGCGATCATCGCCACCATCGTTTACGGCATCCCGCCAATGCTGCGCCTGACCACGCTGGCCTTCCGCGGGGTTCCGAACGACCTGAAGGAACTGGGCCAAGCCATTGGCGCGAAACCCCGAACGATCCTGTGGAAGATCGAACTGCCCGCCGCCAAGCCCACGCTGCTGGTCGGGTTGAACCAGTGCATCCTGCTGTCGCTGGCGATGGTCGTGCTGGCGGGCCTGGTCGGCGCCGGGGGCCTCGGGGCCGAGGTCACGCGCGGGTTGACCCGGATGGAGATGGGCCTTGGCCTGCGCGCGGGCCTTGCCATCGTGGCGGTCGCGATCCTGGTGGACCGGCTGACGCGCGGGGCGCTGGAACGCAAGCCGCACGTGGGGTGAGGGTTGCCACCAGAGACGGTGCAGCCCCATGACCACGAAAGGTCCGGCGGTTCAGGTGGATAGGGCGCGACGTGGCAAAGGCGATGGCCTTCGCCAAGGCAATCAAAGCGGCCCCTATCCCGCGCGGTGGCAATAAAGCGGGCCGCCGCTGAAACGGGCCAAAGCCCCCTGGTCCATTCCGCATCCGGCGAAGGCCCGCAGGTCGATGCCTTCCGCGCGGCCCTGGCCCGCAGCGGCATGGACCCTGCCACCGCCAACCGCCGCATCGGGGAATCGCTGGGCCGCATCCTGGACAGGACGCTGCGGGCCACGGGCGTCCGGCGGGCGGTGATCTCGGGCGGGGACACATCGGGGCACGGGATGCGGCAGCTTGGGCTGTCGGCGCTGGTGGCGAAGGCCCCCACCATTCCCGGCGCGGCCTTGTGCCAGGCTTTTGGAACCGGCCCGCATGACGGCTTGGACATTGCGCTGAAAGGGGGCCAGATGGGGTCCGAGGATTACTTCGGCTGGATCCGCGACGGCGGCGGGCCACAGAAATCGGGGAAGGGGACAGCATGACCGACCGCATCCGCGTCATCTATCGCATCGAAACCCCCGGGAGCGTCGAGGCGGTGGCCCAAAAGGTCGCCGCCGACCAGTCCACCGGCACCTTCACCGACCTGCCCGGGGAAACCGAGGCGCTGAAGGCCCGCTACGCCGCCCGCGTCGAACGCATCGTCCCGCTGCCCGACACGGACAGCCCCGGTTTCCTGACGGACGCCCCCGGCCCCTTCCACCGCGCCGATGTGACGATTGCCTGGCCGCTGGACGCCATCGGCACCGACATCGCCGCGCTGATGACGATCACCGTGGGCGGCGTTTATGCCATCCGCGGGCTGACCGGCGTGCGGGTCATGGATTTCGACCTGCCGCCCGCCTTCGCCTGCCATCCCGGACCGCAATTCGGCATCAGCGGGTCGCGCCGCCTGATGGGGGTGGCGGAAGGTCCGATGATCGCGTCCATCATCAAGCCATCCTTGGGCCTGTCGCCCGAGGAGACCGCGCAGGTCGTCCAGACCCTGTGCGAGGCGGGCGTCGATTTCATCAAGGACGACGAAAAGCTGATGTCGCCCGGCTATTCGTCGCTGGCCGCGCGGGTCGATGCGATCATGCCGGTGATCCAGCGCCATGCCGACCGGACGGGGAAAAAGGTGATGTATGCCTTTGGCATCTCGTCCGCCGACCCCGACCAGATGATGCGCAACCATGACCATGTGGTGTCCTGGGGCGGCAATGCGGCGGTGGTCAACATCAACTCCATCGGTCCCGGCGGCATGGCATTCCTGCGCAAGCGGTCGCAGCTTTGCCTGCACGCGCACCGCAACGGCTGGGACATCCTGACCCGCCACCCCGCCCTGGGGATGGAGTTCCGGGCCTATCAGAAGATCTGGCGCCTGCTGGGCGTGGACCAGTTCCAGATCAACGGCATAAGGGCCAAATACTGGGAACCCGACGACAGCTTTGTCCAGTCTTTCCATGACGTGATGACGCCGATCTTTTCCGACGCGGACCGGCCCCTGCCGGTGGTCTGTTCGGGCCAATGGGGCGGGCAGGCGGTGGAAACCTTTCAGCGCACCGGCCGCACGCTGGACCTGATGTATCTGGGCGGCGGCGGCATCCACGGCCATCCGAACGGTCCCGCGGCAGGGGTCCGCGCCATCCGCCGGGCATGGCAAGCGGCGGCGGCGGGCGAGACGTTGCAGGATGCCGCGAAGGATCACCCCGATCTGGCGGCCTCGCTGGCGGCATGGGGACCGAAAACTGACAAAGATCAATGAAACTCTTTGCGGGGCCTGACGGTTATCCAGTGCCCTTTTTACTGGATGGCCCCATATGCCCGGTTGGATCGTTGCGATTTCCGATTTCTGCTCGCAGATCCCGCCCAGCATTCCGCAATCCCCCGCCGACCCCGGCTTCTGGACCGCAAGCACGCCGCCCACGGCCCGCAGGCGGCCCGACAGGGTCGATGTGATCGGCGGCTATCTGGAACGCCTGCCCCTGTCCGCCGTCGCCGCGGGCCTGGTCGATCACGCCGAGATCTGGAGCTTTGCGGGCCGCGACGGCGACAGCGACCGCGACAGGGGCCGCCCGGACGGCACGCCCGATCCCCTGAACCCCGCCCTGACCCGGCGCGTGTTCCGGGCCGACGGTCCCGCACCCCATGCCTCGGCCGAGGCGGTGGAGTTCATCCGCACCGTCGGCGCGCCGGATATCCTGTGTGTCTGGGGGCTTGGCGTCGATGCGGCGCTGCTGGATGCCTGCGCCACGTCGCTGAAGATCTACAATTCCATCGACGCGCCCGCCCTGCGGATCCCCGATGATCTGGCCGCGCGCTTCGACCTGTTCCTGACCGGGGCCGACTGGCAGTCGCAGGAAATCGAGGCCCGCCTGCCCGGCGCCCGCACGCTGGTGCTGCCCATCGGTCCCGCCTTCGCCTCGGGCGAGACGTTCTTTCCCACGGGCGCGGACAAGGACCGCGACGTGGTTTATGTGGCCTGCGCGCAGCCTTACAAGCGCCACGACATCCTGTTCGACGCCATGGCCCGCCGCCCCGGCACGCGCGGGCTGCTGGTGGTGGGCTATGGCCACCAGGCGGACGAGTTCCGTGACCGCGCCGCCCGCGACGGGCTGGACCTGGAGATCGTGGGCCCGCCCGGCGTTCCCTTTGACGAGGTGAACCGCCAGATCAACCGCGCCCGCGTGGGCGTGGTCTGCGGCGTCGATGATGGGGCGCCCGCGATCCTGACCGAATACCAGCTGGCGGGCCTGCCGGTGCTGGCCAATGCGCGGCTGTCCTGCGGCTTGCAGTTCGTCACGCCGGACACCGGCGTCGTTGCCCATGAGGGGGCCGAGTTTGCCGAGGCCCTGGACATGCTGCTGCGCGATTACGCCCGCTATGCGCCGCGCGATGCCGCGCTGGCCCGCTGGGGCTGGCAGCCCAGCATGGCCGTGCTAAGCCGGGAACTGACCGAAATCCGCAATGCAAGGATGGTGCCATGAACGACGTGAACCCCCTGTCCCCCCTTGCACTTGCGATCCGCCCCGCGCTGATCTGCTTTTCGCACCTGCGTTGGGATTTCGTGCTGCAACGCCCCCAGCACCTGATGCAGCGTTTCGCCGCCGATTACCGCCTGTTCTTCTGGGAGGAGGCGATCCCCACCGACCACCACCTGCCCTATCTGGAATTCCACGCCTTCGAGGGCACGACCGTCCAGGCGATCCGCCCCCGCGTCCCCGCCCGCTGGTCGCCCGAGGACCAGGCGCGCGCCTTGTCGGGCTTGCTGGACCAGATGATGGGGCTGGCGGGCATCCACCGCCCGGTCCTGTGGTTCTATACGCCGATGATGTGGCCCATCGCCGCCCATGTGGACGCGGCGGCCGTGGTCTATGACTGCATGGACGAGCTGTCGGCCTTCCGCTTTGCGCCCCCGGACCTGGCCGCGAATGAAACCGCGCTGATGGCCGCGGCGGATGTGGTCTTCACCGGCGGCCATTCGATCTACGAGGCGAAAGCCGACCGGCACGCCAACATTCATCCCTTTCCGTCGGCGGTCGATACGGCGCATTTCGCCCGCGCGCGCGCCGGGCTGGCGGAACCGGGCGACCAGGCGGGCCTGCCCCGTCCGCGCTTGGGCTATTACGGGGTGATTGACGAACGGCTGGACCTGGGCCTGATCGCGGCGCTGGCCCGCGCCCATCCCGACTGGTCGGTCGTGATGATCGGCCCCCTGGCCAAGATCGCCCCCGAGGATCTGCCCCGCGCGCCCAACATCCACTGGCTGGGCCAGCGCGGCTATGACCAGTTGCCCGCCTATCTGTCGGGATGGGACGTGGCGCTGATGCCATTCGCCATGAACGAGGCCACGCGCTTCATTTCCCCCACCAAGACGCCGGAATACCTGGCGGGCGGCGTGCAGGTGGTGTCCACCCCCGTACGCGACGTGGTGCGCCAGTATGGCGGCCTGTCCGCCGTGCGGATCGCGGCGGATGCCGACGCTTTCATCCGCGCCTGCGAGGATGCCTTGGCCGCGCGCCACCGGACGCAATGGCACGACGATGCCGACCGGATGCTGGCCGATCTCAGCTGGGACAGCACGTTTCAGCGGATGCAGGTGCATCTGGACCGGGTCTTGGGCAAGCATCCGCCCTCGGCCTCGGTCGTGAAGCTGCCGGTGCCGCCGGTGCTGCGCGGCGCGAAACGGCACGACGTGACGATCTGCGGCGCGGGCTTCGCGGGATCGGTGCTAGCGCGCCAGTTCGCGGAAGCGTCGGGCAAGCGCGTGCTGGTGGTGGACAAGCGCCCCCATGTCGCGGGCAATGCCTTCGACTGCCTGGACGAGGCGGGCGTCCTGATCCACCGCTACGGCCCGCATATCTTCCACACCAACAGCGACGACGTGTTCGCCTGGCTGAGCCGCTTCACCGAATGGCGCCCTTATGAACACCGCGTGCTGGCGCGGGTGGGCGACAAGTCGGTGCCCATGCCCATCAACCGCACGACGCTGAACGCGCTTTACGGCCTGGACATGCAGTCCGAGGCCGAGGCCGAGGCGTTCCTTGCCCGCCAGGCGCAGCCGGTCAAGGACATCCGCACCTCCCGCGACGTGGTGATAAATGCCGTCGGGACAGAGCTTTACGAGACCTTCTTCCAGGGCTACACCCGCAAGCAATGGGGGCTTGACCCCTCGCAGCTGGACAAGTCCGTGACGGCGCGCGTGCCGACACGAACCAACACCGACGACCGCTATTTCACGGACAAGCATCAGGCCATGCCCCGAGAGGGTTACACCCGCATGTTCGAGCGGATTCTGGACCATCCGGGGATCGAGCTTGCGCTTGGCACCGATTTCCACGACCTGGACGCCGCCGACAGGGGCAGGCTGGTCGTCTATACCGGACCCATCGACGCCTATTTCGGCCACCGCTTCGGCACGCTGCCCTATCGCAGCCTGCGCTTCCGGCACGAAACGCTGGACCAGCCGCAGTTCCAGCCCGTGGGCGTCGTCAACTATCCGGCCGAGGACGTGCCCCACACCCGCATCACCGAATACAAGCACCTGACCGGGCAGGTCCACGCCAAGACCTCGATCAGCTATGAATATCCGTCGGCCGAGGGGGATCCCTATTACCCGATCCCGCGCCCGGAAAACCAGGCGCTGTTCCGCCGCTATGACGCGCTGGCGGCGGCAGAACCGGGCGTGATCTTCGCGGGACGGCTGGGCAGCTATCGGTACTACAACATGGACCAGGTGGTGGGTCAGGCGCTGGCGATCCACCGGCGGCTGACGGCGCGCCAGCCTGCGGCGGACGCGGCGGTTCCCCTGGCATGATGGCGTGATGCGCTGCCTTCTGGTGACAGACAGCCCCGAGCCGTCGGGGGTGGGCGAACACATGCTGACCCTGGCCCGCGCCCTGCCGCCCGGCATGGCGTCCCTGGGCTTTCCCGACCACGCGGCGGGCCGCGCGCTGGTCCGGCGCGCCCGGGCCATGGGCCTGCCCGCGCAGGTCTTTGCCCTGGCCGATGCCCAACGCTTCGTGGCCGCCAGCCCCGCGCGCCTTGTCCATGTCCATGCGGGCATCGGCTGGGAAGGCCACGGCCTTGTGGCCGCAGCCCTGCGCGCGGGCCGGGCGGTGGTGCGCACCGAACACCTGCCCTGGCTTTTGACCGATGCGGGGCAGGTGGCCGATTATGCCCGGGCCAGCCGGGGCCTGGATGCGGTGATCGCGGTTTCGGACGCGGGGGCTGCGGGCTGGCGCGCGGCGCTTGCGGGCATGGGGCGCAGGGTGCCGGTCCATGCGGTTCCGAACGGCACGGCTGCGTTGCCCGCGCGGCACCGGGGCGGGGACGGGCTGGCGATGCTCTGCGTCGGCCGCTTCGCCCCGCAAAAGCTGCACCGCACGCTGCTGGTGGCGCTGGCCCGCCTGCATCGGCGCGGGATTGCGGCGCGGCTGGATCTGGTGGGGCAGGGAACCGGCAAGGCCCGGCTGCGCCACTGGGCCGCCCGGCTGGGGCTGGCCGATGCGGTCCGCTTCCTGGGCCGGCGCGACGACGTGCCCGCGCTGATGGCCGCGTCCGACCTGCTGGTCCTGCCATCCGGTTTCGAGGGGCTGCCCCTTGTCGCGCTGGAGGCGATGTCCCTCGGCCTGCCCGTGGTCGCCACCCGCGTGACCGGATCGGCCGAGGCGCTTGGCCCCGATCACCCCTGGCTGGTGCCGCCGCGCCGGTCGCGGCCCCTGGCCGATGCGATGGCCAGGGCGTTGACCGACGATGCCGCCCGCGCCATCGTGGCGCGCAGCGGCCAGGCCCGCTGGCGCAGGCATTTCACCGCCGACCGCATGGCGGCGGACACTTTGCAGATTTACCGCCGCGTGTTGCGGCAGCGTGGAGAGGATGGAATGCAAAAGACAAGGCTGGGCTTCATCGGCGCGGGCGGCATCGCGCACCGCCATTTCGGCGTGCTGCGCACCATGGAGGACGTGGAGATCGCCGCCCTCTGCGATCCCGACGAGGCCCGCGCCCGGCAGGCGGCCGAGGCCACCGGCGCCAAGGCCTATCCCGACCACGAGGCGATGCTGGCCGCCGAGGATCTGGACGCCGTCTTCATCTGCGTCCCGCCCTTCGCCCATGGCGCCCCCGAACGCGCCTGCCTTGCGCGCGGCCTGCCCTTCTTCGTCGAAAAGCCCCTGTCGCTGGACATCGCCCTGGCCGAGGAGATCGCAGCCGCCGTCGAGAAGGCGGGCCTTGTCACCGCCGTCGGATACCACTGGCGCTACCTGGACACGATGGACGAGGCGCGCGGGCACCTTGCCCAGAACGCCCCGCACCTGATCCAGGGCTTCTGGCTGGACCAGACCCCGCCCCCGCAATGGTGGTGGGACAGCGACCGCAGCGGCGGGCAGGTGGTGGAACAGGCCACCCATGTGATCGACGCCGCGCGTTTCCTTGCGGGCGACGTGACCGAGGTCTTCGGCATGGCCGCCCATCGCGACCGCGCGGATTTCCAGGGCCTGACCGTGCCCACCGCGACGGCGGCCACGCTGCGCTTTGCCAGCGGGGCCATCGCCAACCTGTCGGCCACCTGCCTGTTGCGCTGGAACCATCGCGTCGGCCTGCATGTCTTTGCCGACGGCATGGCGCTGGAGATCAGCGACCACGACATCATGGTGGACGTGGGCCGGGGCCGCCCTGTCCGCCACGCCCAGGGCGATCCCGTCTGGCGCGAGGACCGCGACTTCATTGAGGCCGTCCAGGGCCGGGAAAACCGCATCCGCTGCCCTTACGGCGAGGCCCTGATGACCCACCGCGTGGCCCTTGCGGTTGCGCAATCCGCCCGCGACGGCGCCCTTGTGAAGATGGAGGGGCTGCGGGCTGACCCGCAGCCCATCTTTCGTCCGTCCCCTGCGCCGGATGCCAACCATGCCGCATGAGCATCGCCACATCCGGTCCCTGGGCATCGAGCGCCCGTTTGAGCCCTATTTCTTCGGCTATGACGAAGGCCCGGCGGGCGAGGGGCAGGTGCGGCTGGACCTGATGTACACCGGCCTGTCGGCGGGGACCGAACTGACCTTCCTGAAAGGCAGCAACCCTTATCTGCACAGCCGCTGGGACGACGGGCAGGGCCTGTTCATCCCCGGAGAGCCATCGGCCCGTTTCCCCGTCAACTTCCTGGGCTACATGGAGGTGGCGCGCGTCATCGACGCCCGCGCGCCGGGGTTCCAGAACGGTGACGTGCTGGCCACCACCTTCGGCCACAAGACCGGCCACACCGCGAACCCTGCTCATGACCTGCTGCTGAAGCTGCCCTGGGGGATGGACCCGATCCTGGGCATCTTCGTCGCGCAGATGGGCCCCATCGCCGCCAACGGCATCCTGCACGCCGATGCCGACCAGTTCGGCGCGGCGGTCCCCTTCCTGGGCGCGGGGGTCGAGGGGCGCCCGGTCCTGGTCTGGGGCGGCGGCACGGTGGGCCTGTTCTGCGCGCTGTTCGCCCGCCAGGGCGGGGCGTCGGAAATCGTGGTGGTGGATCCGTCGCCCTTCCGGCAGGACATCGCCCGCCGCATGGGCTTTGTCGCCATGGGCGAGGACGAGGCCGTGCGTTACGCGAAATCCGCCTGGCACCACAAGGTCGGCGGGCGCGGCGCGGAATACGTGTTCCAGACCCGCGCGCGGTCCGACAGCCTCAACCGCTGCCTGCAGGCCCTGCGCCCGCAGGGGACGGTGATCGACCTGGCCTTCTACCAGGGCGGCATGGACGGCGCGCGGTTCGGAGAGGAGTTCCACCACAACGGCCTTGCCATCCGCTGCGCGCAGATCAACCGGATGCCCCGGCAGGTCGCCCATGCCTGGGACCAGCGGCGGCTGGCGCAGGAAACGCTGCGGCTGTTGCAGGCCGAGGGCGACGGGATCCGGCAGCACATGATCACCCATGTCGTGCCCTATGACGACGCCCCGGCCTTTCTGCGGCACCTGGTGGCCGAGCGTCCCGATTTCCTCCAGATCGTGTTCGATGCATCATGAACGCCGACGACACCCTGGCCTGGGGGATCATTCCCCCCGACGCCTTCCCGCTGCCCCACCCGGACCATGCGCTGATCCGCATCACCTTTGTCATGGCCTGGCTGGTCGTAGGTGGCGAGGAAACGGAAATCCGCCTGCTGGCGCGCAACCTGCCGCGCGACCGTTACCGCATCACCGTCATCCCCTGCTTCCGCAAGGAGGGGATGCCCCACCAGACCCATGAACAACTGGCCGACCTGGGCGTGCATGTCGATACCACCCCCTATGGCCTGGGGTTCGAGGACACCATCGACTATCTGCGCCGCAAGCTGGCGGGGGCCGATGTGGTCGTGTCCTGCCAGGACGTGGCCGACATCTATCCCGCGCTGGAACGCATGGCGCTGCGCCCGCCGCTTATCGAGCATGGCGGGCTGGTGCGCGAGGCGCTGTCGGGCCCCAAGCACTTCACCACCCGCTATGTCGGCGTCTGCGACAGCATCCGGGCGGCGGCGGCATCCAGGATGCCCGACCGGCCGGGGGACGCGCTGGAAATCCCGTCCATGGTGGACCTAGACGAGTTCCGCCCCGAACGGCGCGACGGGATGCGCGCGGCCCTGGGCATCGCGCCGGACGAGATCCTGATCGGCTGGGTGGGCCGCCTGGACCGCAAGAAGCGGGTCGAGGATTTCATCGCCGCCGCCCTGCGCATCACCGACCCCCGCACCCGCTTCGTGATCGTCGGCGGTCCCGACGCCTTCATGCCGGAATACGAACACGAACTGCGCCACATGGCCCAACCGCTGGGCCACCGCATCATCTTCACCGGCGACCGCAAGGACGTGCCCGACCTGATGGCCGCCATGGACATCTTCTGCTGGCTGTCGCGCGGCGAAGGGATGCCCCATGTCATCGCCGAGGCCGGGGCGGCGGGCCTGCCGGTCATCGCCACCGCCGACAACGGATCGATGGAACAGATCCGGGACGGCATCAGCGGGCTGTTCGTGCCCCATGAAGACCCGGCCGCCGTGGCCGCTGCGATGGAACGCCTGCTGGCCGATGCCCCCCTGCGCGCGCGGCTTGGCGGCGCCCTGCGCGCCCATGTCCATGCCAGCTATTCCGCGCAGGTCGTGGTGCCGCAATGGCGGGCGCTGATCGACCGGGTGCTGGCCGAACGCAAGCCCGCACCGCCGCCCGCCACCTTTGACAGCTTTGTCCTGGGGGGATGGGAATCCTCGACCCACCGGCTGCGCAACGGGCGGCGGCTGGACCTGATCGAGGCCGTGGGCCACCACGCCCATGCCGCGCAGGATTACCGGCAGCTTGCAGGCCTTGGCATCACCGCCTGCCGCGACGGGGTGCGCTGGCACCTGGTGGAACCCGAACCGGGCCGCTTTGATTTCTCCAGCCTGACGCCGATGATGCGGGCCGCGCGCGACACCGGCACGCAGGTCATTTGGGATCTGCTGCATTACGGCTGGCCCGACGACCTGGACATCTGGGGCGCGGCTTTCGTGGACCGCTTCGCCAAGCTGGCCCGCGCCGTGGCCCTGCACCACCGCGAGATCACGGACGCCGTCCCCTTCTGGTGCCCGGTGAACGAGATCAGCTTCTTCGCCTGGGCCGGGGGCGACGCGCAATACCTCAACCCCTTCGCCGCGCATCGGGGGTATGAACTGAAATGCCAGCTTGCCCGCGCCTCCATCGCCGCGATGCACGAATTGCGCGCCGTGGATCCGCGCGCGCGTTTCGTCCATGCCGAACCCCTGCTGGCGATTCACCACGATCCACATAACGGCAGGCCGTTGTGGGAAGCGCATGGCTATCACGACGCGCAGTTCCAGGCCTTCGAGCTGATCATGGGCCGCATGTGGCCGCAGCTTGGCGGCGATCCGTGCTTCCTGGATATCGTCGGCGTCAACTATTACTGGAACAACCAGTGGATCCACGGCGGCCCGCCCATCGACATGGACCATCCCTGGTATCGCCCCCTATCCGACCTGCTGGTCGAGGTCGCGGCGCGATACGACCGCCCCCTGATGATCGCGGAAACCGGCACCGAGGGCGCGCGCCGCGCATCCTGGTTCGCCTATATCCGGGACGAGGTCGCCCGCGCCCGGGACCGCGGCGTCCCCGTCGAGGGGATCTGCCTTTACCCCATCGCCAACCATCCCGGATGGGACGACGACCGGCTGTGCCCCAACGGGCTTCTGGGCCATGACCCGTCTGGCGGGATGCGGTCGGTGGAATGGCCCCTGGCCCAGGAAATCGCCCGCCGCCCCTGGGCGGCCGAGTAGCGGCGGGCCCCGGGAACCCGGCCCGTCCCAAGCCGTTCGTTTCAAACGGATGGCGGAGGCGGCGATGGCACCCAGGGCAAGCTGGAAGGGATTTCTGAAGGTCGGAGAGGTCAGTTGCGCGGTCGGCCTCTATACCGCCGCGTCCACATCGGAACGCATCGCCTTTCACACGCTGAACCGCAAGACCGGCAACCGCCTGCAACGCGTCTTCGTGGACAGCGAGACGGGCAAGCCGGTCGAACGCGACGACCAGGTCAAGGGATACGAGATCGGATCGGGCGACTATGTGATGCTGGACGCGGGTGAGGTCGCATCCGCCGTGCCCGACAGCGACAAGACCCTATCCATCACCGCCTTCATCGGCTGCGACGACATCGACGACCTGTATTTCGACAAGCCCTATTACATCGCCCCCGTGGACGAGGGCGCGGTCGAGGCCTTTGCCCTGATCCGCGACGGGATGCGCGCGAAAAAGGTCGCGGCGCTGGCCCAGACGGTGCTGTTCCGCCGCGTCCGCACGGTCCTGATCCGCGCGCATGAGGACGGGCTGATCGGCACCACGCTGAACTTCGACTACGAGGTGCGCAACCCCGCCGAGGTCTTCGCCGACTTGCCCGACATCCAGATCGAGGGCGAGATGCTGGATCTGGCCGAACACATCATCAAGACCAAGCGCGGCAAGTTCGACCCCCGCGATTTCGACGACCGCTACGAGGCAGCCCTGGCCGAACTGGTCAAGGCCAAGATCGAGGGCCGGACCATCCAGCCCCGCAAGGAGCCCGAGCCCGAGGTGCCCGTGGACCTGATGGCCGCCCTGCGCGAAAGCGCGGCCATGGCCAAGCCCGCGCGCCGCACGACCAAGCCGCGCGGCGGCGCCAAGCCCAAGGCGCCCACCCGCCCGTCCGCGCGCAAGAAGGCCAGCTAGGGCATGGCAAAGCGGGCAGGGGCGGGGCAGTCGGGCGCGGGGCTGGATGTCTATAACGACAAGCGCGATTTCTCGCAGACCGCCGAACCGCGCGGGCGCAAGGCGCGCGCGGCGGGCCGGTCCTTCGTGATCCAGAAGCACGCGGCGACGCGGCTGCATTACGACCTGCGGCTGGAGATGGACGGCGTGCTGAAAAGCTGGGCCGTGGCCAAGGGGCCAAGCCTTGTCGCGGGCGAAAAGCGCCTGGCTGTCCATGTCGAGGATCACCCGCTGGACTACGCCACATTCGAGGGCACCATCCCCAAGGGCAATTACGGCGCGGGCGCGGTGATCGTCTGGGACCGGGGGACATGGGTTCCCGTGGGCGGCGACTATGCCACCGGCAAGCTGGAGTTCGCGCTGAAGGGCGAAAAGCTGTCGGGCCGCTGGCATCTGGTGCGGATGCGCGGCAAGCGGGGCGAAACGCGGGAAAACTGGCTGCTGATCAAGTCCGACGACGACGCCGCCCGCCCGGACGACGCCCCCGACATCCTGACCGAACGCCCCGAATCCGTGACCACCGGCCGCACGGTCGAGGAGGTGGCCCAAGGGTCCGAGGACAAGCCGAAGCCCGCCAAGCCCAAGGCCAGGCCACGTCCCAAGGACGAAAAGGCCCCCGCCCGCCGCGCGAAGAAGACCCCGATGCCGGATTTCATCGAACCCGCGCTGGCGACCCTGAAGCCCGCCCCGCCGACGGGCGCGAAATGGCTGCACGAGGTCAAGTTCGACGGCTATCGCCTGCAAGCCCGGCTGGAAGGCCAACAGGTCCGGCTGCTGACGCGCAGCGGGCTGGACTGGACCGACCGCTTCGGGGCCGAGGTGACGGACGCCCTGCGGGCGCTGCCTGCGCAAACCTTCATCATCGACGGCGAGCTGGTGGTGGAAACCGGGGCAGGGGCCTCGGATTTCCCGGCGCTCCAGGCGGATCTGTCGGAAGGGCGCTATGACCGCTTTGTCTTCTATGTCTTCGACCTGATGTATCTGAACGGCCATGACCTGCGCGCGGTGCCGTTGATCGAACGCAAGGGGTTGCTGGAGGATCTGGTGGGTACGGACCCGGGCCGGGTGCGGTTTTCCAGCCATTTCGGGGAAAGCGGGTCGATGGTGCTGCGCCATGCCTGCCGCCTCAGCCTGGAAGGGATCATCTCCAAGGAGGCTGACGCGCCTTATGTCTCGGGGCGCGGCAAGACTTGGATCAAGTCCAAATGCTCGGCCCGGCAGGAATTCGTCGTGGCGGGCTATGTGCCCTCGACCAGTTCGGACAAGCTGGTGGGATCGCTGGTGCTGGGGGTCTTCGACGGCGGCAGGCTGGATTACGTGGGCCGCGTCGGCACCGGCTTTTCCCAAAAGGTCGCCGAAGACCTGCGTACCCGGCTGGACGCGATGCGCATCGACCGCAGCCCCTTCGCGGGCAAGCTGACGGCGGACGAGGCGCGCGGCGTCCGGTATGTCCGCCCCGAACTGGTGGCCGAGGTCGAGTTCCGCGCCTGGACCGCCGACGGGTTGCTGCGCCACGCCTCGTTCCGGGGGCTGCGCGAGGACAAGCCCGCCGCGGATGTGGTGCGCGAAAGCGGCCCGGCCCCGAAGGCGCCGAAGGCCCCCAAGCGCCGCGTGACCCTGACCCATCCCGACCGCCTTTACTGGCCCGAGGAGGGCATCACCAAGGAAGGCCTGGCCGACTATTACGCCGAGGTCTGGCCCCGGATCGCGCCCTTCATCGTGGGCCGCCCCCTGGCGCTGCTGCGCTGCCCCGGCGGCATCAACGGGCAGCGGTTCTTTCAGAAGCACGCCTGGAACGGGATGAACAAGAATATCGCCCAGGTCAAGGATCCCAAGGAAAAGGCCGAGGAAGCGATGATCGCCATCACCGACCTGGACGGGCTGATGGGCCTGGTCCAGTCGGCGGCGCTGGAGATCCATCCCTGGGGGTCCACGGTGGCGGATTGGGACCGCCCCGACACCATCACCATGGACCTCGACCCGGGCGAGGGCGTGGCCTGGGACGCGGTCATCGCCTGCGCGCTTGAGGTTCGGCAACGCCTGGCCGATGCGGGGCTTGCGGCCTTCGTCAAGACCTCGGGCGGGAAGGGGCTGCATGTCGTGGTGCCGCTCGTGCCCAAGGCTGATTGGGATGCCGTCAAGGCCTTCACCAAGGGACTGGCCGAGGCGATGGCGGCCGACAACCCCCACGCCCATGTCGCGACCATTACCAAGGCCAAGCGCAACGGGCGCATCCTGGTCGACTGGCTGCGCAACCAGCGCGGCATGACGGCGGTTGCGGCCTATTCCACCCGCGCGCGCCCCGGCGCCGCCGTCTCCATGCCGGTGGGGTGGGACGAACTGAACCAGGTCGGCCCCGCCTATTTCACGGTGGAGAACACGCCGAACCGGCTGGCCGCGCTGACCCGGGATCCCTGGGAGGATTTCCGGACTGCCGCCCGGCCGCTGGAGGGGAAGGGACGACGCCGCAAACCGTAGGGTGCGTGCTTGCACGCACCGATGCGTCCCGGGATGGTGCGTGCAAGCACGCACCCTACGTTTGAACGGCCCTGCTCAGCCCCTGCTGCGCTGTCCCTCGGCCTGGATGCTTTTCTTCAGCGCGGTCATGATGTCGATGACGTTGTCCGGCGTTTCCACCTTGGGCGCGCGGGGGCGGGCGGGCTTTTTCCTGCCCTTCTGCTTGGCGGCGATGATGTCCAGCAGGCGCGCCTGGACCGGGTCGTCCACCATCCGGGCGTCCCATTGGGTGCTGCGTTCGTCGATCAGCTTCCGGACAAGGGTCATCAGCCTGGCCTCGGGCTTTTCCGCCCCGAGCTTGTCGGAGTAATCGCCCGCCTCGCGCACCTCGTCGCCATAGCGCAGCGTCCAGAGCACGATCCCCTTGTCGCAGGGCTTCAGCATCACCGCCCGTTCGCGGCGATACATGACCACGCGGGAAATGCCCACGGTGCCGGTCGCCGCCATAGCGTCGCGGATCACGGCAAAGGCTTCCTGGCCCACCTCGTCCCCCGGCAAGAGGAAATGCGGCCGGTCATACCAGACCCAGCCGATGGAATGGTCGGGCACGAACATGTCGATGTCGATGGTGCGCGTGCTTTCCAGCGCGACGGCCTCGATCTCCTCGTCCTCCAGCATGATGTAGTCGTTCTCGCCGCGTTCATAGCCCTTGACCTCGTCCTCGTCGCGGACGGGCTGTTCGGTGACGGAATCGACATACTGGCTGACCACGCGGTTGCCGGTCTTGGCGTTCAGCGTGTGGAAGCGGACCTTCTCGCCCTCGGTCGTGGCGGGCATCAGGGTGACGGGGCAGGTCACCAGCGACAGTTTCAGATAGCCTTTCCAGAACGTGCGCGGTGCCATGATGCCCCATCCCTGCTGTCTGACCAAAACGGCCACGGGCGGGGGTTTGTTCCGCCCGGCAGGCCCGGGGGTCACTGGCCGGTCGTGATCTCCTCGATATGGGCCCGGTGTTCCTCCAGCACCGGCAGCGTGGCTGCGGCAAAGGCCTTGAGGTCGGCGTCGTCGCCCCCTTCGGCAAAGCCCTGGAACAGCGCCACCGCCTCGGCATGGGCACGGACCTGCATGGTCTTGTAAAGGTTGTCGAACTCGGCCCCCTCGGCGTCTTCCAGAAGCCCGATCATGTCCGCATGTTCGGCCGAGGGCTCGGCGGGGACCGGGATGTCCCCGGCTGCGGCCTTCAGATCGGTCCCGGCCTTTTCGTGATCGGCGATCATCCGGGCCGCGAAGTCCTTCAGCGCCGGATCGGTCGCCCTGTCCTGGGCCATCTGGCTGGAGCGGATTTCAAACATGTTCGAGCTGGCGGCCATCTGGACAAAGGCGGGGGGATCGACCTCGGTCCCCTGGGCCAGCGCGGCCAGCGGGGACAGGATCAGCAGGGCGGTTGCAAGGCGTTTCATGGCGGTTTCCCTAGTTGCGGTCGAAGGTGCCGGTGATGGTCCCGGCGGCCAGGACATGCCCCCGCATCGCGGCCAGCACGGCGGCACGGTCGGCGGCGGGGGGCAGGTCCAGGCTGGGCACGTCCAGCGCGAAGACCTGGAAGTGGTAATGATGCGGCCCGTCCGGGACCGGCGGCTTCGGCCCGGCATACCCCGTCGATCCCATGGAATTTGCGCCCTGCTTCAGCCCTTCGGGGGCGGGCAGCGAAGGTTCGGTCGGCAGCCCCTCGCGCAGGGCGGTCACGTCGGCGGGGATGTCATAGGCCAGCCAGTGGACAAAGGGCTTGGGTTCCCGGGCGTCCGGGTCTTCGGCGATGATGACGAAGGACCGCGTTCCCTCGGGCGCGCCGTCCCAGGACAGCGCGGGCGAGGCATTGTCGCCATCCGCCGCGTGCTTCAGGTCGATGGGGGCGTCGGGCTGGAAGGATGCGGTGACGGTCAGGGCGCCTTCGGCCTTCAGCACTTCGGTGGCCAGCGGGGAAGGGGGCGGCGGGACCAAGGCATTCGGCACGGGACCGCCTGCGAGCGGGCGGTCCTGCGGCGCGGCGTCGGATGCGATGCGATAGATCACCCCTTCGGTGTCGTCGGACACGAAGATCGCGCCGTCGCGGCCCACGGCCACGCCCACCGGACGGCCCGCATGGGTCCAGCCCTCTGCGCCTTGGGCCAGAAAGCCGGTCATCACGGGTTCGATGCCCACGGGCTTGCCGCCCTCGAAGTCGATGCGGACCAGTTCGTATCCCGAGGGCGGGCGGCGGTTCCACGACCCCCGCATGGCGACCAGCGCGTCGCCCCGCCATTCGGGGAACATCGCGCCGTCATAGAAGACCATCTGCATGGGCGCGGCGTGCGCCGTATGGCCCAGGGCCGGTTCTTCGGATATCGCGGCCCAGGTTTCCAGGCTGGTGCCCGGCGGCGGATTGTCCTGCGGGTTGAACTGGTCCATGCCATAGACATAGGGCCAGCCGTATTGCTTGCCCTGGCGGATGTTGTTCAACTCCTCGATCTGTTCGTTGTCGCCCAGCCAGTCGATGCCGTGGTCCATGCCCCACAACTGGCCGGTGCCGGGTTCCCAGTCGAAGCCGATGGTGTTGCGCAACCCGCTGGCAAAGATCGTGCGGCTGCTGCCGTCGGGTTCGGCGCGCAGGATGGTGGCGCTTTCGGGGTTCGTTTCGGCGCAGGCGTTGCAGGTGCTGCCGGCCGAGACATACAGCTTGCCGTCCGGCCCCATCGCCAGCGTCCGGTTGGGGTGCTGGCCGCCGTCGGGCAGGTCGTTGATGATGCGGCGCAAGGGGCCGAAGGTGCCGTCCTCGGCCACATCGGCCAGGTAAACGTCGTTCACCGTGACCAGATAGACCTGGTTGCCGTCGAAGGCGATGCCGTGCATCCCCGGCCTGCTGGCGACCGTCACCGGCGCGTCCGCCACCCCGTCGCCATCGCCGTCGCGCAGCATCACCACGTCGCCCACGCTGCGCCGCGTGGCGTAAAGCGTGCCGTCGGCTGACACCGCCAGGATGCGCGGGTTGACCAGATCGCGGGCAAAGACGCTGACCGTCGCGCCCGGGGGCAGCTGGAAGCCGGACAGGTCCGCGTCAGGCCTGCGGGGCCGCGGTTCCAGGATCGCGCCGGTGACGGTGACATCGGAATACTGCCCGACCTTGCCTTCCGGCTGGGCCAGGGCGCATGGCGCGGCCAGGGCCGCCGCCGAGATCGTCAACACGAGGATGCGGGGCATGGCTGTTCCCGTTCGCCAGGATTTCCCGTTCAACCCCGCGCAAGGCCGGGCGGTTCCGCCCCCGGGAAGCGCGACAAAACATCGCCCGGCGCGACAAGGGGGGAACCGGGGGCGGGCACGGCTGTTGACACCGGACCATCACCCTTTGCAAAGGATGCCGTCTATGAGCGTTGCCCTTGTCACCGGCGCATCGTCGGGGATCGGCCTTGAGCTGGCCCGGCTTTGCGTGGCCGACGGCCACGACACCATCATCGTCGCCAACGAACCCGAAATCCACGCCGCCGCCAGCGAGTTGGGCGCCCGGGCGGTCGAGGCCGACCTGGCCACGCGCGAAGGCGCGCAGGCCGTGGTGGCGGCCCTGGGCGGGCAGGACGTGGACCTGTTGTTCCTGAACGCGGGCACCGGCCTTGGCCATACCTTCCTGGAACAGGATCTGGACGGGATCGAGCGCACGGTCAAGACGAACATCCTGGGCGTGCTGCGGCTGGCCCATCCCCTGGGTCGCCGGATGGTCGCGCGCGGCCAGGGTCGGATCCTGATCACCGGCTCCATCGCGGGCTTCATGCCGGGGCCCTACCAGGCGACCTACAACGCCTCGAAGGCGTTCCTGGACAACTTCTCGGTCGGGCTGGCCGAGGAGCTGAAGGACACGGGCGTCACCGTCACCTGCCTGATGCCGGGGCCGACGGACACCAAGTTCTTTGAACGCGCCGGGATGCTGGACACGCCCATCGGGCAGGGGCCAAAGGACGATCCGGCCATGGTCGCGGCCTTCGGCTATGGCGCGATGATGAAGGGCACGGCCCAGGCCACGCCCACCTTCAAGAACAAGGCGCAGGCCGCCATCGCGGAACTTCTGCCCGCCGAACTGGTGGCCAAGCTGCATACCCGGATGGCCAAGCCCAAGGACGAATGACGGAGGAAGCGATGGCACAGCAGACCAGGCGCGGACGCGCCCAGGACCGGCGGATGGTCGCGAGCGGCCAGGACCACGAGGTCCGTTACGAGGCCGAGAAGATGGGCGTGTCCCGCAAGGAGGTCCGCGAGGCGGTCAAGTCCGAGGGCAACAGCCGCACCAAGGTGGAAGACAAGCTGAAGGACGGCTGACCGGCCCGCGTCCCGGGGGCCGGGATTCGGCAGAAAGGGGGGCAGGGGTGCCGGGCGGGACAGGGAAACACGTGTTTCCCCCGCCCCCTGACCGGCGGTGCCACCAGGGACGGTGCAGGCAAAGACCACGCGAGGCCCGGCGGCGCGAAGGCGATGGCCTTCGCCAGAGCAAGGGCGGCAATGCTGCCCCCTTAGCGTTCCTTCGGGATGATGCTGATGCCGCCGCTGACTTCCAGCACGGCGGCGTCGATCTCGTCCAGCGTCTTCAGCCCATGCTGGGACCGCGCGGCTTCCAGCAGGTCGCCCACGCCGACGCGCGCGCGGCCCATCGCCTCCTCGTCGACGCGGCCCTGGCTGATCAGGACGGTGGGGTTGCCGTCCAGGATGGACGCCGCCCGGTCCGACCGCGCCTTGACGAAGGCCAGAGCCACGTCGGTTGCGAACAGCGTGACGATCAGGATCGCCGCGTTGGTGATGGAAAAGTCGTCGCCCAGCAGGGCCTGCTGCGTCGTTTCGGCGATGATCAGCAGCAGGACGAAATCGAAGGGCGTCATCTTCGCCAGGGTGCGGCGGCCCGACAGGCGCGTGGCGGCCAGCAGGACGGCATAGATGGCGACGCCGCGAATGACGGAATCCATGGTGTCCTCAGGGCAGAACGATCAGGGTGATGGGGCGGGTTTCGCCGTTGACGGTCATCTCGAAGCGGGTCCAACCGAAATGCATGGCCCGCAGGTCCAGCTTGACCTGATGGGGCGCGGGGCCGGTGGCCGGAAAGGTCATCACCTGCGCGCCTTCCGCCAGGCTGGCCCGGTCCGGTTCGGGCTGGATCCGCTCGACCTGGAAGCGCTCGAAGAAGGGTTGCGAGATGCGGACCTCGTGGCTGGGGGCGGGATTGTCGAAGGTGATCGCCACCTCGTCCGAGCCTTCCCAGCGGGACACGCGCGGCACCTCGGCCCGGGCATCGGCGAAGTGGACGGTCTGCCTGGAAAAGACGCCGCCGCTGCCGGTCAGGCCCAGGACGGCCAGCAGCATCATCCCGCCAAAGCACCACCAGGCGACGCGCTGGACGCGCCAATAGCGGCGCTGGCGGGCGCGCGGCTCGTCCAGTTGCAGCCCGTCGGGGCGTATCTTTGGGATGGTCAGTCTTGTCCCCTGGCGCATGGCCGGTCTCCGGCAAGGTCTTGCTTCATAAAGCAAGGCCCCGGAAATGGCTTGCGGTTCCGTGACCGGATCAGGGCTGGCCGGCCCCGATCTCGGGCGGGGTGTCGTGGACTTCGGTCGCGTGCCACAGGTTGCGGCCCACGAACAGGACCAGCACGACGGCGGCCAGGATGGCCACCACCGCCACGCCCGCGCGGCCAAGGCGGCGGGGCCCGGGCGCGCGGTGTGTCACGACAGCGCCCAGATGGCGCCGACGATCACCAGCAGGACCATGCCAAGGGGCCAGACCAGCACCTGCCAGGCCAGCCGGTTGCGCACGGGCGCGGTGGCGCGGACATAATCCGTGTCCGTGGGTTCCCCCGCCGCCCCGGCCGATCGGTCGAGCGGACCGGGTTCGGGTGTCTTGTCGCCGTCTTCGGTGGTGCTGGGCATGATCTTCAAGTCCCCTTTGTGCCGGGCGTCAGGACCACCTTGGTCCATTCGTCCTGCTTGCCGTGGAAGTTCCTGTAGCCGGTGGGCGCATCCTCCAAGGACAGGCGGTGCGAGATCAGGAAGGTGGTGTCGATCTCTCCCTCCAGGATGCGTTGCAGCAACTGGCGCGTGTATTTCTGCACATGGGTCTGGCCGGTGCGGATCTGCAGGCCCTTTTCCATCAGCGCGCCCAGCGGGAACTTGTCGGCCATCCCGCCATAGACGCCGGGGATCGACACGCGCCCGCCCTTCCTGACCGCCATCAGCGCCATGCGCAGCGCGTGCGCCCGGTCCGCGCCGATCCCCACCTTCTGCTTCAGCGCGTCCATCAGGTTGTCGGGCGAAAAGCCGTGGCTTTCCATGCCCACGGCGTCGATCACCGCGTCGGGGCCGATGCCGCCGGTCATTTCCATCAGCGCCTCCAGCACATGGGTCTGCTTGAAGTCGATGATCTTCGCGCCCAGGGACCGCGCCAGCGCCAGCCGGTGGGGGTAATGGTCGATGGCGATGACCTGGCCCGCGCCCATCAGCAGCGCCGACTGGATCGCGAACAGCCCCACCGGCCCGCAGCCCCAGACGGCCACGCTGTCGCCGGGCTGGATGTCGCAGTTTTCCGCGGCCATCCAGCCGGTGGGCAGGATGTCGGACAAAAACAGCACCTGTTCATCCGGCACGCCCTCGGGGATCACGATGGGGCCCACATCGGAAAACGGCACCCGCACGTATTCCGCCTGACCGCCCGGATAGCCGCCCGTCATGTGCGAATAGCCGAAAAGCCCGCTCATCGCGTGGCCGTAAAGCAGCTCGGACGCTTCCTGCTTTTCCACCGGGTTCGAGTTGTCGCAGGCCGAGAACTGCTGCTGCTGGCAGAAGAAGCAGGCCCCGCACGAGATGGTGAAGGGCACCACCACCCGGTCGCCCTTCTTCAGCGTCGATTTCGGGCCCGTGTCCACCACGCGGCCCATGAATTCATGGCCCAGGATGTCGCCCGGCACCAGGCCGGGGATCACCGCGTCGTAAAGATGCAGGTCGGATCCGCAGATGGCGGTCGCCGTCACCTCGATGATGGCGTCGCGGGGGTTGACGATCTGGGGATCGGGAACGGTATCGACGCGAACGTCGTGCTTGCCATGCCAGGTCAGTGCGCGCATCAGCCTGCCTTCCGGTTGTTGGCGGTCGCGATCTCGCCGGTCTCGACCAGCATCTTCAACCGCTTGAGTTCCTGCTTGCCGCGCACCTTCGGATCGGTGCCGCGCAGCCGGGCCGCCCATTGCCCGACCGTGCCCATCTGCGGGCGCCAGGCGATATGGGCCTCGACCTCGGTCCCGCGTCCGGCGGGGGCGTCGCGCAGCTGGACCTTGGCCTCGATCTCGATTTCGGCGCCGTCCACGGACCGCCAGGCGAGGGCCTCGTTCTCGCGGTCCTCGACCAGGCGGGTTTCCACGGCAAGATGGCCGTCGGGCGTGTCGATGACCCAGGTCACCTCGTCGCCGCTGACCTGGACGGCGGCCAGGCCTTCCATGAAGTCGGGCAGGTGATCGGGGTTGCGCCACATCTGGTAAAGGCGGCTGCGCGGCGCGTTGATGGTGACGGTGCGGCCCGCGACCTGGTAGCCGCCGAAATGGGACCGGCGCGCGGTGCGGCCCGGCGCGCTGTCGGGCGGACGCCGGGGCGGGGATTTCAGCATCGCCCCCGCGGCAAGGCCCGCGCCCACGGTCAGGGCAAGCACGGCGGCGGCAAGGGGCAGATCAGACTGGCGGCGCGGCATCGGAAACCTCGTGGAACGGGGCGGCCGCCCTGGGACGGCCGCCGTCGCGCGTTCAGCGCGACTTCTGGTAAAGCTTGGACGCGATCTCGAACATCTCCTCGGGGGCGTAATCCGGGGTGAAGGCCGAGGGCACGCCGGTCAGGTCATGGATCTTGCCGCCGTCGGGCAGGCCGTCCACCACCTCCAGCTCGCCCGGGGGATCGTCGGGCAGGGCGGTTTCCCCGCCGCCACCCCAGATGCCGCGCATCTCCTCGTAGTCCGAGGGGCTGAAGGTATAAAGGCGGCGGTGCGATCCTTCGGCCAGATATTTCTGGCATTCCGGGATGTTGCCCAGGGGGATGTTCGGCGTGGGCAGGAACTTGTCCAGGTCCACCCCGGTGATCTTCTTCAGCGCCAGGGCATAGGCGTGGGCATGGACCGACCCGCGCACCAGCAGGTATCCGCAAACCTCGCGCCCGGTGACATTGGCGTCGGTCAGCGATTCATAGACCCGCAGCTTGTGCAGCCGCGCGCCGCATTCCAGGTGGAAGTTGTGCAAAAGATCCACGATCACGTTGCCGGTCGTGGTCACCATGTCCACGTTCCACGACATCGAGTTCGAGTTGACCGGAACCGCGCCCCCCGCATGGCTATAGAACGAGGCGGCGGACCGGATGTCCTTCATCCCCTCGAACGGCGCGTTCGAGATGTCGCCGCCGAACTTTTCGTCCCCGCCCGGCACGTCCGGGCCGTTGTTCAGCATCGCCACCCCGTTCGAGACCAGCTCGACATGGCCCAGCTCCTCGGCGGTGATGGCCGCGACCAGACTGTAGAAGGGGCGCAGCTTCGACTTGCTGCGGAAGTTGAAGCTTTGGAACATGTAGTTCCCCAGCGTGGACATCTCGCCATATTTGCCACCCAGCAATTCCTGCAGGGCGGCACCGGCGTTCGGGTCTTGTCGCTTGGGGGCAGGCAATTCGACTTGCAGCTTGTCAACGCGCAGGAACATGGCTGTTCTCTCCCTGTTTTGGATGCCTGGGGAAAACACCAAGGTGTGGGAACTGTTCCGTTCCTTGGGGCGAACAAACGTTAATCGGCGGCTGTGAACTCACGCCGAAGCGCAAATCCTTGTTTTTCTTCTACTCCAGCCTGTTTCTGATGGCCATCAGGTTGCTTTCGAAGATCTCCGCGGGTGTCCGGTAGCCGAGACACTTCCGGGGCGTGGAATTGAGGCTCTGACAGATCGACCTCAGGTATCGATTTGTCAGAGTTGTTGGATCGGTCGAGCGGGGCAGGTGCTTTCTGAGCCTGCCATTCGTGTTCTCGACCGTTCCCTTTTGCCAGGGCGCCTGTGGATCGCAGAACCAGGTGGCGGCACCGATCCCGTCCTTCAACCGTCGCCAGGCCGAGAACTCGGTGCCGCGATCAAAGGTGATCAACTGGCGTGCCTCGGCGGGCAGGGGCGCCAGCCCCGCGATCAGCGCTTCCATGATCGGCTCGGAGTGGCGATCCTCATTGCGCATGGCAACGGTAAATCGGCTGACCCGCTCGACCAGGGAGGTGACCTTCACCTTGCGGAACATCATCAGATCGCATTCCCAATGGCCGAACTCCTGACGCTCGGCAACAACCGCAGGCCGGTGACACAAGCTCTGGCTGTCCTGGATGCGACTACGCTGATGTCGTCGGTGGTTTCGCGGCCTGCGGCGTCTGCGATGCTCAGGCAGGTGGCGATAGAAGGCTTCCGCGAGGCCAAGCTTTGAATAGGCGAAGCGGTAGATCGTTTCATGGCTGACGCAGATGCGGTGCTGCTCAAGCCGCATCCGGCCGGCGACCTGTTCCGGAGACCAGCCCGCCTTGAGCGCATCCTCGACCGCTGCCTTCACCTCCGGATGGGCGACCAGCTTTCGGTGAACCACGCGGCGGCGCTCGTACTTCTCCTGGGCCGTCACCGCATGGTAGCCGCTGTACTGCGGAAGCTCGACGTCCTGATACGTGTTCCGCTTCAGCTCCCGATAGATCGTCGAGGGTGAGCGCGAAAGCCGGTCTGCGATTTCCGGCACCGGCATCTTGCCCTCGCGCCATTTGGCAATCTTTCGACGTTCTTCAAAACTCAGGTGCTGGTAATGGGAAGCCATTCGTAAACCTCATGTAAATACCTGTATTAGTTTGGCATTTGCACTTCGTTTGTGAATCCACCTGGACGCGCTAGCCCAGATGCGACTTCGGTTGCTGGGAAAGTTTCGCCTTTCTGTAGCCGCGGCCGAGCAGGTTGGCCTTGAAGACCTCGGCGGGAGTGCGAAAGCCCAGGCACTTGCGCGGCGTGGCATTGAGGCCGGCACAGAGGATGCGTAGTTCTTCCTGCGACAGGCTGTTCGGATCGGTGTCGCGGCAGAGCCAGCGCCGCAGTCGCTTGTTGGCATTCTCCACAGCACCTTTCTGCCAAGGGGACTGCGCCTCGCAAAACAGAGGATGCGTAGTTCTTCCTGCGACAGGCTGTTCGGATCGGTGTCGCGGCAGAGCCAGCGCCGCAGTCGCTTGTTGGCATTCTCCACAGCACCTTTCTGCCAAGGGGACTGCGCCTCGCAAAACATGGGGTAATCGCGCGTCGCGCTTCTCGGGCTCTGTGTCGTGGAACCGAGCCGCCGCTCGATATGGTGGGGACGCCGGGCCGATGAACGGCCCGGTCGCGCCATCGGATGGAGAATGACCATGGACCAGTATGTTGGACTTGATGTTTCTCTGAAGGACACAACGATCTCGATCCGCCAGGGCGGGCGGCGGATCTGGCGAGGGAAATGCCCCTCTGACCCCAAGGCCGTTGCCCAGACCATTCGCAAGCACGCGGCTCAGCCCCAAAGGGTCATCTTCGAGAGCGGCCCGCTGGCGACCTGGTTCTTTCACGCCTTGACGGAGAAAGGGCTGCCCGCGATCTGCATCGAGGCGCGCCATGCTCAGAAGATACTCAGCGAGACCCTCAACAAGACCGATGCAAACGACGCGGATGGTTTGGCGCAGTTGGCTGAGGCTGGCTTTTACAAGGCCGTGCGGGTCAAGTCATTCGGCGCCATGCGGATCCGCACGCTTATTGCGGCGCGTGCTCAGTTGCTGGACATGACAACCCAGCTGACAAACCAGATCCGCGGCTTCATGAAGACCTTTGGGCTCATCGTCCCGAAGGGCACCGGGCGCGTCTTCGATTTCCATGTCCGAAAGCTCGTGGCAGACGACAGCCTGCTGGCGCAGATCATCTTGCCACTGCTGGAGGTCTGGCTCGAATTGCGCAAACGTGCCGCCCATCTGAGTCAGCACCTGCTTGCCATGGCACGGCAAAGCGCGGCCACGAAGCTTCTCATGACAATACCCGGCATCGGCGCCATCACAGCGATCTCCTATGTTGCCGCGATTGAGCATCCGGACAACTTCCGGAACTCCCGTGCCGTCGGTTCGTGGCTCGGCCTGACCACCCGCCGCTATCAGTCCGGTGAGGTTGATTATGACGGTCATATCTCCCGTCGAGGTGACCGCCGACTGCGTGGCTTGCTCTATGAGGCTGCAACAGCGCTACTCACCAGAACCACCGCTGAAGCCGAAAACCGGCTCAAGGCCTGGGGTCTGCATCTGCGACAGCGGCTCGGCTTCAAGCGCGCCGCCGTGGCCGTGGCACGCAAGCTGGCGGTGATCATGCACACCATGCTGAAGACGGGCGAGCGCTTCAACCCAATGGCTGGAAGTCCGGAATAAGACTTCCAGCCCACCAAGCTCAGCGTGTCAGAACCCCTGATGCGAGGAGGCGTCCCTGTCTCGGACGAACGTCAGGCCATTCTGAAAGACCTGGCTGCAGCCGCTATGGACTGCGTGCAAAACATAAGAAGGCTTCACCTGCGGAGACCGAAATGCGGCAGCTACATGTTGACCGCGGAGACAACCACGCTCCGGACATACGCGCATACTCCAAAATGCTGACAAAGCTGGGCCTGGCTTGTGATGCTGCACCGACACCTTGGCGGGCCTGAATGGCGCGACTTGTATCGCATGTGCAGAAGGGCTTGACCGATGCGATGCGATTAGACAACCAGGTTTGCGTGCCCACCTCCGCCTGTAGATGCGGCCAGTCGACGAATTCGGATCCGCGGTCAAAGGTGATCGATCGGCAGGCATGCCGGGGCAGGGGCGTCAGAGCCTGGGCGATCTGCGCCATGATCGGCTTGGTGCGCTTTTCCTCGTTCTTCAATGCGACTAGGAAGCGGCTCGTGCGTTCGATCATCGTGGTGACATTGGCCGGCCCATACTTCTGCCGGAACAGCACCAGGTCGTTCGACAGGCTTACGCCGCGCCATC
>NZ_JAFLRK010000017.1:60000-71026 GCF_017315735.1 Paracoccus shandongensis | reverse complement strand
CGCGGCCCCCAGCAGGGGGCGGGGCGTAGGCGGCGGGGCCAGGGCGCGGCGCAGGTCGCGGCGCAAGGCCAGGTCGCGCATGACGCGGGCGGCAGCGTCGGGGTGGCGGGCCAGCCAGGCCTCGACCCCGGACCGCTGGGGGCCGGTCAACTGGTCGTCCACATAGGCGTCCAGATCCCCGTCGGTGATCTGCGGATCAGCGTTCGGCATCATGTCCCCCTACAAGCTTCAGCGCGGGTTTCGGATCGGCCACCCCGTCATTGCCCGTGCCGTCCTCGAAGGCGCGCAGCCGCGCCCGGGCGCGCGACACGCGCGACATGACCGTGCCGGGCGACACGCCGGTCAGGGCCCCGGCCTCGGCATAGGACAGGCCTTCGATGGACACGAGTTCCAGCGCCTCGCGCTGGTCGTCGGGCAGGTCCAGGAAGGCGCGGCGCAACTGGGCCAGGCGCAGGGCGCTGTCCTGCGGGGCGTCCACCACCCGGGGGTTCAGCGCCGCATAGGCGGCCTCGCGGGTGCTGTCGGCCAGGCCCTGGCGGCGGCGGTCCAGGAAGCGGTTGCGCAGGATGGCCCGCAGCCACGGCCCGGGCGCCTTGCCCGGGGCCAGTTGGCGGCGCTGTTCGTGGCCGCGCAGCAGGGTGTCCTGGACAAGGTCGTCGGCCTCGGCCCGGTTGCGCGTCAGCGCGAAGGCATAGCGCCTCAGCGGGGTCAGCAGGTCAAGGATCGGGTCGCGCTGTCTGGTCATCTTGCAAGGATAGACGAAGCCGATGGCCGATCCCTTCCCCTGTCGCGAAGATATTTCCGCCCGCCCCCGCCGCATGACGCAAAACTGAACGGTCCGGCCGAACTTTCCCGATTGCGCCCGCCGCCGCCTTGGCCCAAGGACGCAGGGCGCCGTCACGCGGGCCCGCACCCTGCCGGGCCGGCCTCGTTTGCCTTGACGGCCGGGCCTGCACTGGAAAGAACGGGCATCGGCGATGCTGATCAGAAGGACATCCCATGAAATTCCGATTCCCCATTGTCATCATCGACGAGGATTTCCGGTCCGAGAACACCTCGGGCCTTGGCATCCGCGCCCTGGCCGAGGCCATCGAGCGCGAGGGGTTCGAGGTTCTGGGCGCCACCAGCTATGGCGACCTGTCGCAATTCGCCCAGCAGCAAAGCCGCGCCTCGGCCTTCGTGCTGTCCATCGACGACGAGGAATTCAGCCCCGGCCCCGACCTTGACCCCGCCGTGCTGAACCTGCGCTCCTTCATCGAGGAGGTGCGCTGGAAGAACGCCGACGTGCCGATCTTCCTGCATGGCGAGACGAAGACCAGCCGCCACCTGCCCAACGACATCCTGCGCGAGTTGCACGGCTTCATCCACATGTTCGAGGATACGCCGGAATTCGTGGCCAAGCACATCATCCGCGAGGCGAAGTCATACTTGGAAGGCATCCAGCCGCCCTTCTTCAAGGCGCTGCTGGATTACGCCGAGGACGGGTCATATTCGTGGCACTGCCCCGGCCATTCGGGCGGCGTGGCCTTCCTGAAATCGCCCATCGGGCAGATGTATCACCAGTTCTATGGCGAGAACATGCTGCGCGCCGATGTCTGCAACGCGGTCGAGGAACTGGGCCAGCTTCTGGACCACAACGGCGCCATCGGCGCGTCGGAACGCAACGCCGCGCGGATCTTCAACGCCGACCACTGCTTCTTCGTGACGAACGGCACCAGCACCTCGAACAAGATGGTCTGGCACCACACGGTCGCGCCCGGCGACGTGGTGGTGGTGGACCGCAACTGCCACAAGTCCATCCTGCACGCGATCATCATGACCGGCGCGGTCCCGGTCTTCCTGCGGCCCACCCGCAACCATTGGGGCATCATCGGCCCCATCGCCCACGCCGAGTTCGAGCCCGAATCCATCCGCGCCAAGATCCGCGCGAACCCCTTGCTGCAGGGCGTCGATGCCGATGCGGTCAAGCCCCGCATCATGACGCTGACCCAGTCCACCTATGACGGCGTCCTCTACAACACCGAGGAAATCAAGCGGATGCTCGACGGCTATGTCGAGAACCTGCATTTCGACGAGGCCTGGATCCCCCATGCGGCCTTCCACCCCTTCTATGGCACCTATCACGCCATGGGCCGCAAGCGGGACCGGACCAAGCACGCCGTGACCTATGCCACGCAATCGATCCACAAGCTGCTGGCGGGAATTTCGCAGGCCAGCCACGTCCTTGTGCAGGATTCCGAGGAAACGAAGCTCGACCGGCACCTGTTCAACGAATCCTACCTGATGCACACCTCGACCAGCCCGCAATATTCGATCATCGCCAGTTGCGACGTGGCCGCCGCGATGATGGAGCCGCCGGGCGGCACCGCCCTGGTCGAGGAATCGATCCTGGAAGCCCTGGATTTCCGCCGCGCCATGCGCAAGGTCGATGCGGATTTCGGCGACAAGGACTGGTGGTTCCAGGTCTGGGGCCCCGAGGCGCTGGAGGAGGAAGGCATCGGCCGCACCAAGGACTGGGTGCTGCGCCGCACCGACAGCGAGGGCGTGCAGCGCGACGGAGAGGACAGCTGGCACGGCTTTGGCGACATGGCGCCGGGCTTCAACATGCTGGACCCGATCAAGGCCACCATCATCACCCCCGGCCTGGACATCGAGGGGCGCTTCGACACGACCGGCATCCCCGCCTCGATCGTATCGAAATACCTGGCCGAACATGGGGTGGTTGTCGAGAAAACCGGGCTTTACAGCTTCTTCATCCTGTTCACCATCGGCATCACCAAGGGCCGCTGGAACACGCTGGTCGCGGCCTTGCAGCAGTTCAAGGACGACTACGACCGCAACCAGCCCTTGTGGCGCGTGATGCCTGAATTCTGCGCCAAGCATCCGCGCTACGAAGGCATGGGCCTGCGCGACCTGTCCCAGCACGTTCATGCGCTTTACGCGAAATACGACGTGGCGCGCCTGTCCACCGAGATCTACCTGTCCGACCACCACCCCGCGATGACCCCGACCGAAGCCTTTTCCCACATCGCCCGGCGCAGGACCGAACGCGTGCCCATCGACAAGTTGGAAGGCCGGATCACCACCAGCCTGGTGACCCCCTACCCGCCCGGCATTCCCTTGCTGATCCCGGGCGAGACCTTCAACGCCAAGATCGTGGATTACCTGCGCTTCAACCGCGAATTCGCCCGCGAATGCCCGGGCTTCGAGACCGACATCCACGGCCTTGTGCTGGAGGCAGGCCCCGACGGCGTGGTCCACCACTACGCCGACTGCGTGGCCCCCTGACGCCACCCCGGCGGCGCGCCGACCGCGTGGCCGGGCGGGCGGATCGCGGCGGAAAGCCATGTCCCGGTGGGCGAAACCGTCCTGGACCAGCATGTGTCCAAGATACTGGCGCTGCGGCCCGATTACATTTTCAATTTGCTGATCGGGTCGTCGTCCCATGAATTCCTGCGCCGGGCCAGCGCCGCGGCCAGGATCGACCAGCCGCGCGACATGCCGGTGGCAAGCTGCACGCTGTCCGAACCGGAACTGCACGCCATCTGCCCAGAGGCGGCAGACGGGCAGATCACCCCCAGCGTCTCTTTCCTGTCCCTGCGGACAGTGCGCAACGCCGATTTCGTCGCGGCCTGTCGCCGGGCCTTCTCGAAGGGTCCAGTCGCCCGCGCGGGTGCGGAATCCAGCCATACCGCCATCCACCTGCTGGCGCGCCGGCAGCGAACGCGTGGCGCAGGTCCGCGCCGCCGTCACCGCCTGCAAATTCGGGGCGCCCCAGGATCCGGCGTGGATCAACCCCGACACCCTGCACGCCTGCCTGACGCCGCATATCGGCATCTCGCGCCCCGATTGCGAACCAGTCCGGCGATTTCGCCCTTGCCACCATCGGCAGATCCACGCCATCCAGCTTGCGGTCGAGAAGATCAACGCCGCAGGCGGCATCGACAGACCCCCGCTGGAGCTTGTCGAATACGACACCCGGTCCGACAACACCCGTTACCGGGAATTCATGCGCCGCGCCCTGCAGCGCGACAAGGTGGATGCCGTCATCGCGGGCTTCTCCTCCGCCTCGGGCGAGGCCTATCGCCCGATCATCAACCAGTTTGACGGCCTTCCCTTCTACAACAACCAGTATGAAGGCGGGTCTGCGATGCGAACATGATCGTGACGGGCGCGGTGCCGGAACAGCAGATCTCGACCCTGCTGCCCTACATGATCAAGACCTACGGCCCGAAGGTCTACACCGTCGCCGCCGACTACAACTTCGGCCAGATCTCGGCGGAATGGGTGCGCGAGATCGTGGCCGAGAATGGAGGCACCATGTTGGGCGAGGCATTCATTCCCCTGGGCGTGCCATGGGCGCGTCCTTCATGGCCGAGTCCTTCGTCACCGTCGTTATGGGCGGCGCCGACATCTTCCTGGGCACGGCGCCCGCCGCCGCCATCCTTGGCGTCATCAAGGCCGTGCTGACCGGCTGACAGGGCCAGCTTGCCGGGCAGATCGGCCTGCTTGTGGATGTTGCCGCCAAGATCCGCGGCGAAAGCGATGCCGCGCCCCAAATCCGCGACGGCTGGCTGGCGATGCAGAGGCTGGAGCGCATGATTGCACTGATCGAAGCGTAGTTTCATCGCCCCATCCAAGACCGGGCGGGGCGCATTCGCTGGCCAGGGACGGGCCCAGGTCGCGGAAGCGCACGCCTTGGATCATCCGCTGGTGCAGCGAACTGTCTGCCGCAGGACACCGCCCTGGCGGAGGATGGCGGCCCATTGCCCTTGTCCGCCCTGCCCGGGCAGAAGCCGATCGTCCATCCCAAGAAGACGCGGCCCCGCCATGCCCACCAGGTTCCGGCCCCGCCGAGGTGCTGGAGGGGCGCGAAATCCGGACCGCCCTTGTCGCGGCCGGATCGGGGGTCTGCATCGGCCCGGCAGATGCGCTCGGACCTGCGCTATCGCGTGATCGGCAGCCGCGCGCCGTGTCCCGATGATCCTGAACCACCGGACCTTCGCCAGGCTTGCTTATGCGCCCCAAGCCGCTAACCTTGTCGCGGTCCATACAGTGAACTTTGGGGGTTTCCATGCCGGATGGCAGCATCGCGCCGTCGCGCCGCAGCGTTGTCGTGACCGAGTTTACCAACAGTGTCCTCGACCCCGCAGCGCCCATGCTTGGCCCGGTCGAGAACGGCGGCACCATCATCGCCAACACCGCGCCCGGCTGCTGGGGGCCGATGATCACGCCCCGCCTGCGCGGCGGCCACGAGGTCACCACGCCCGTCCAGGTCAACGGCGCCGAGGTGGGCGACGGGGTGGCCATCCGCATCCGCGACATCACCGTGACCTCGACCGCGACGGCATCGGGGCATGACAGCTCGCCCGAGGGGTTCTGCCTGGGCGATCCTTACGTCGCCGCGCGCTGCCCGGTCTGCGACACCGTCTGGCCCGAAACCCATGTTCAGGGGATCGGCCCCGACGCGGTGAAATGCGACCGCTGCGGCAACCCGGTCACGCCCTTCCGCATCGTCCACGGCTATACCGTCACCTTCGACGACACCCGCAGCGTCGGCCTGACCCTGCCCGCCGGTGCCGCCGAGACGATCGCCCGGAACGCCGACCATTACGCGGCCCTGCCCGACGGCAGCCGCCAGCATTCGATCCTGACCTATGCGCCATCCGACATGCCGGGCACGCTGGTGCGGATGCGGCCCTTCCTGGGCCAGCTTGGCACCTGCCCCTCGGTGGCGATGCCCGACAGCCACAACGCGGGCGATTTCGGCGCCTTCCTGGTCGGCGCGCCCCATGACTATGCCATCAGCGCCGAGGATCTGGCCCGCCACAAGACCGACGGGCACATGGACATCGACGCGGTGCGCGCGGGCGCGATCATCGTCTGCCCGGTCAAGGTGCCGGGCGCGGGCGTCTATCTGGGCGACATGCACGCGGGCCAGGGCGACGGAGAGATCGCTGGACACACGATGGACGTGGCGGGCAGCGTGACCCTGCAGGTCGAGGTGGTGAAGAACTATCCCATCGACGGCCCCGTCCTGTTCCCGCTCGAGGAAGACCTGCCGCCCTTGGCGCGGCCCTTCACCGCGGCCGAGGTCGCGAAGGGCCGGCGTCTTGCCGCAAGATGGGGCGTGGGCGACATCGAGCCTCTGGCCCCGGTCAGCGTGATCGGCACCGCGCCGAACCTGAACGCCGCGATCGAGAACGGGCTGGAACGCGCCGCGACCCTGCTGGGCATGTCTGTCCCCGAGGTGCGCAACCGCGCCACCATCAACGGCGCGATCGAGATCGGGCGCGCGCCGGGCGTGATCCAGGTGACCTTCCTTGCGCCGCTGGCCAGGCTGGATGCCGTTGGCCTGGGCCATTACGCGCGCGAGCAATACGGGCTGTAACGGGCGCCGGGCAGCGGCCCCTCGCCGTCAGCGCGCGGCCATCCCGGACAGGACGACCGGGCCGGTCAGGGCCTGCCTGCCGATCCGAAACGGCCATGGCGGTGTCGGTCCGGTGTCGACCCCCAGGGCGATGCGCTGCGCAAGGGTCTTGACCCTGCCGGTATCGCTGTCCGCGCAGATCACCCGAAACCCGGCGATCCCCAGGGTCGAGATCACCGGATGCGGAAGGCCGGTGTCAGCGATCCGGTCGGTTCTGGGAACGCGCGGTCATGCTGCTGCCCGCCGAACCCGACACCCCCAGCGGGCCGAACAGCTGCGCAGGCGCTTCCCCATCCTTTATCCGCGCAGCCAGACCCTGCGGAACGGCCAGGCCTTTGCCGGTCTGCGCGCGGTTGGCGGGGTGGCGCCGGTCCTGCCCGCCGCGATGGCGTCGAGGTCATCCAGTCCACCGCCCAGCACAGGTCGGGCCGGATCGTCCCGGTCGAAATGTCATGGGTCATCGCCTCGGACCGGCAGGAACCGATGCTGGACGCCTTTGTCAGGGATGTCTCGCGCCGGGCCCGGCAAGAGGCCGAACTGACCCGCGCCCCCGCCCGCGCCCGCGCGGTCGAAAGGAATGGGCGGCTTGGAGTTTGTCTGCCCTAAAGACCGGCCTTCTTTGGCTTCCCTGGACCAGAACTTCAAGCCGGACGGGATCCCCCCATGCGGACAGCGCCTAGTCCTCGGCGCGATCGGCGCGCCAGGCGTCGCGGTGCTGGGATTGGCGTTGCGCCAGAACGCCCGAGGCCTTGAGCCGCGCCTTGAGATCCTCGACCGGCGGCGCATAGACAAAGCCGAAGGACACGCAATCGTCCCGGCCCTCGACCGCGTGGTGCAGCCGGTGGGCCTGATAAAGCCTGCGGAAATAGCCGCGCCGGGGGACATAGTGGAACGGCCAGCGCTGGTGAACCAGGCCGTCGTGGACAACGAAATAGATCACGCCGTAAACGGTCGCTCCGACCGCGACCCACCACAGCCAGGGCCACCACGCGCTGCCGACCGCGAAGAGCAGGATCGAAATCACCGCGAAAACCAGGGCGTAAAGGTCATTCTTCTCGAACACGCCATGATGGTCCTCGTGGTGCGACTTGTGCCACCCCCAACCCAGGGGGCCGTGCATGATCCAGCGGTGGACGGAATAGGCGAACCCCTCCATGGCGACGACGGTCAGGAGGACGATCAGGACCGGCACCAGCACGCTCATGCCTCGCCCCTTCGCCGGGTCGAGGGCAACCGCCACCATGGCACGGACGGATAAAGGTGGTGCTCATGGTGATAGCCGCCGAAATGGAAGCATGTCAGCAGCGACAGGGAATCGCCGATCCGCGTGGAGCGGGCGTTGTGCCGGTCGGGAAAGGCGTCCCGGCCCGGACGGTGCGGTAGCCAGGTGCCGAAGACGAAAAGCTGCATGGAGGCGAGGATCGAAGGCAGCGCCCAGAACGCCACGTAAGGCCAGCGCGGGCCCAGGACCAGCGCATAAAGGATCACCGCCCCGCCAAGCACCCAGAACTCGCGCCAGCCAAAATAGGTACGCAGGAACGCGACATACCACGCGAGCGGCCCGCCATGGCTGAAGTCGGGATCGTCGTCGGTGCCCGCATGGCGATGATGGGCCATGTGCTTGACGATCATCTTGCGCCACGAAAACCCGGCGAAAAGCATCAGGGCCACAGTCCCGACCGCCGCGTTGACCCGCGGCCTTCCAGGCAGGATCGCGCCGTGCATCGCGTCATGGGCGACGATGAACAGCCCGACGGAAAGCCATGTCAGCCCGATCAGACAAGCAACCGCCAGCGCGGGCGAACCCACGGCGTCCAGATGCCACACGGCGAAAACGTGCAGGGCGATCCAGGCGCAGATCACGCCAACCGCAAGCGCGACGCCCACAAGGCTGGAGGAAAGGAAGCGTTGCAGTGTCTCGGACAAACCCCGGCTCCTTGCTCGTGTATCGCTTGCCACACTCTAGGACGACGCGGCGATGGTTTCCAGCCCAAGCTTCGCGGCCGGGGTGGCCGCCGGGACAGGGCGCAACGCGGCAAGGCAAGACCGCCGGTTATCGGGAATGCCATCAGGGATGCGGAAAACCTGTCACCCGAAGGGGCATCCTGGTTGCCTTGTCCAGGTTTTCGTTTTGCCTTGCCCCGGGAGCGAGCACAGGAGCGATGGTCTCGTCGACATAAGGCCGGGTGCTGTCCGCCATGGGGCGCTTGGTCATATGCTCGACCACAGGGGCGATCAGCGCGCCGGTGCGGCCCATCCAGTCGGCCAGGATCGAGCGGTCGATTGGCCCGCCGTGACTAGCCATCACCACGGCCTGCCGGTTCAGCGGCATGTGCTCGGAACATTTGGCCACGGCAATCTAGGCCAGAAGCGCCTCGATGGGCCGTTCGCGGTCATCCTCGAACCCATGGCGTACGCCCACTCACCCCTCCCGCAGATGCGCAGGCGCCTTGGCCTGGACCATGCCCGTGCGTCCCTTGGGGCAGACATATCGAGGGCGCACCCTGAGGATCACCTGATAGCGCGCCGGGATGTAATCCAGCCGCGCGGCCGGTCCACGCCGATCCGGACCATGTCGCCGCAGCCGCGTCGCCATTGTCGCTCGGACCAATGGCACAACAATGGCAGCCGGACAATGCTGTCGGGCTTGATCACGCGCAGGGCGCGCGGCGGGCCCTCGGGCAGGGTCCGCGCCTTGCAGGGCGCCCGGGGCGTTCTCGTCTGAGGGTCAGGCTCACTGGCCGCGATCTGGTCCTCGACAGCGGCAATCCGGGCCTGCGTCTCGGCAATGGCCGTTTTCAGATCTTTCGGCGCCAGTTCCAGTTGCGCAGGGTCCAGCTTTTCCCGACTTCGGCCCGAACTTCATGCGCCGATGGTCCGGAACCTGGCCTTTCAGCCGCTCGATCAGCGCCTTCAACTTGTTAACAAAGGCCTCTTTTTCAGCCGTCACCTCCTGTTTGTGTTGGCGTGCCGCCCGCTCCACGGAGGGCTCAAACAAGCGTCTGCCTGCGCCCGCGATACCCGCATCACGCCGTCCTGAACCTCGGGCCAGCCGAAGGAACATCGCACGAACATTTGGTTTTTCCCCTGTCGCATCCGTGTCATCCGGAATGGGGCTGTTCGTAAGTGTTAAGATCTTTAGGGAATGTGTTGCGTGGTCTTGCAACGCAAGAAAGCGCCCCAAGGGGCGCTTCATTTCGGCCTTAAGCCTTTTATATCTCTAGCCGTAAATTCTGGTTGCGGGGGCAGGATTTGAACCTGCGGCCTTCAGGTTATGAGCCTGACGAGCTACCGGGCTGCTCTACCCCGCGACAGTGGGTTGTCGTTGTCGGTGTTTTGATCGTTTTGGAGAGGTGCGTTTCTTTCCAGGTCTGGCGGTGACCTACTCTCCCACGTCTTGAGACGCAGTACCATCGGCGCGGCGGCACTTAACGGCCGAGTTCGGGATGGGATCGGGTGTTTTGCTCGCGCTAGGGCCACCAGACCGGGAAAGGAACGCTCAGCGTTTCCGCCCTTTTGGGCGAAGATGTTGTCCAAGGATGCTGCGGGAAGAAGTCTTTCTTCTTCCGGATCAAATCAAGCCTATCGAGCCATTAGTACCGGTCAGCTGAATGCATTGCTGCACTTACACCTCCGGCCTATCGACGTGGTGGTCTTCCACGGCTCTCAAGGGAGACCTTGTTTTGAGGGGGGCTTCACGCTTAGATGCCTTCAGCGTTTATCCTGTCCGTTCATAGCTACCCTGCACTGCCGTTGGCACGACAACAGGTCCACCAGTGGAACGTTCACCCCGGTCCTCTCGTACTAGGGGCAACTCCTCTCAAGTCTCCAACACCCACGGCAGATAGGGACCGAACTGTCTCACGACGTTCTAAACCCAGCTCACGTACCTCTTTAAATGGCGAACAGCCATACCCTTGGGACCTGCTCCAGCCCCAGGATGAGATGAGCCGACATCGAGGTGCCAAACGATGCCGTCGATATGGACTCTTGGGCATCATCAGCCTGTTATCCCCAGCGTACCTTTTATCCGTTGAGCGATGGCCCTTCCACTCGGGACCACCGGATCACTATGGCCGACTTTCGTCTCTGCTCGACTTGTCAGTCTTGCAGTCAGGCTGGCTTTTGCCATTGCACTCAACGAGCGATTTCCGACCGCTCTGAGCCAACCTTCGCGCGCCTCCGTTACTGTTTGGGAGGCGACCGCCCCAGTCAAACTCCCCACCACGCAGGGTCCCGGACCCGGATAACGGGCCGCGGTTAGACATCAGAACAGCGAAGGGCGGTATCTCAAGGACGGCTCCACGGGAACTGGCGTCCCCGCTTCAAAGCCTACCGCCTATCCTGCACATCGCAATCCTGATGCCAGTGCGAAGTTGGAGTAAAGGTGCATGGGGTCTTTCCGTCTAACCGCGGGAAGTCTGCATCTTCACAGACAGTTCAATTTCGCTGAGTCCACATTTGAGACAGCGGGGAAGTCGTTACGCCATTCGTGCAGGTCGGAACTTACCCGACAAGGAATTTCGCTACCTTAGGACCGTTATAGTTACGGCCGCCGTTTACCGGGGCTTCAATTCAAGGCTTGCACCTCTCCTT
>NZ_JAFLRK010000017.1:0-55000 GCF_017315735.1 Paracoccus shandongensis | reverse complement strand
GGGCTGATCGGGTTCCTTGGCGCGCGGGCGGGGCTTGCGGGTTTTCTGGGGGGCGGCGGCCATGGCAAGGCGGGCGGCACCCCGGTCGCCGATGCGGGAACCCTGCTGGGCGAGGAGGTGCCCGACCATGCGCAGGTCAGCCGCGCCGGGGCGATCCGCGTCGCCACGCTGTTCGGGGCGCTGTGGCTGGTGCCGGTGGCGGCGCTGTTCGGGGTGGCGGGTCCGGGCAACGTGTTCTCGCAGATCGCGGGGTTCTTCAGCGTCATGGCGGTGGTCACCTTTGGCGGCGCCTATGCGGTGCTGGCCTATGTCGCCCAGCAGGCGGTCGAGACCTATGGCTGGCTTGCCCCGGGCGAAATGCTGGACGGCCTGGGCATGGCCGAGACGACGCCGGGCCCGCTGATCATGGTCACGCAATTCGTGGGCTTCATGGGCGCGTTCCGCGATCCGGGCGCGATGCCGCCGCTGCTGGCGGGCACGCTGGGCGGGCTTCTGACGACCTGGGTGACCTTTGTGCCCTGCTTCCTGTGGATCTTCCTGGGCGCGCCCTTCATCGAGCGGTTGCGCGACAACCCTGCCCTGTCGGCGGCGCTGAGCGCGATCACGGCCGCCGCGGTCGGGGTGATCGGGAACCTGGCGGTCTGGTTCGGGCTGCATGTGCTGTTCGGGCAGGTGCAGGTGCTGCAGGCCTGGGGGCTGTCGCTGGACTGGCCCGTCTGGCGCACGCTGGATCCAGCGGCCTTGGCTCTGGTCGTGGCGGCGATGGTCGCGGTGTTCCGCTTCCGCCTGGGGCCGGTCGCGGTGCTGGCGGGCTGCGCCGGGGCGGGGCTGGCCCTGCGGCTGGCGGGGATCGCCTGAAGGCCGCAGCGCAATTCGTGACCTGCTTTTTCCCCTGAACGCCTCACCTTGCGGTCGCTGCATGATCGGCGACGCCACCCTGCCCCTGCGCGCAAGCGCGGTGCTGCCGCACCTTGCGGCATGGCTGGCGGGCGATCCGCTGACGGCCCTTATGGCGTGATCAGGTATTTTGCCCCGGTGGACTTGCGGACAAAGGCGGCGACGGTCTCCGGGTCCAGCACCCCCTCCAGCGGGATGCGCGCGGTATAATGGCTGGCGAAGGTCGTCGTTCTTTCCTCGACCACCCGCTCGCGCATCCGCGCGACCGTGGCGGGATCAAGGCGTTGCAGGGCGCGGAACAGCAGCCAGCCCCCCACGCTCCAGCTGAAGCCGAAGCCGCGCCGCAGGATCGTCGGGCCGGTGTCCAGCGCGCCATAGATATAGCCCTGCTTCGCCACGCCCGAGCCGTAAAGGCCGTAGCTGGCGGCATCGCGCGCCGCCACCGCCTCCATGGCGTTCAGGACGATGCTGGTCGTCTCGCCCCCGCCGATGGCGTCAAAGGACAGCGTGGCGCCGGTCGCGGCGATGGCCTCGGTCAGCTCGGCCCGGAAACCGGCGGCGCTGCTGTCCACCACATGCGCCGCGCCAAGGCCGCGCAGCAGGGCGACTTGTTCAGGGCTGCGCACGATGTTGACCAGGCCTACGCCGTCGGTCTGGCAGATCCGCACCAGCATCTGCCCCAGGTTGGATGCGGCAGGGGCATGGACGATGGCCTTGTGCCCCTCGGCCCGCATGGTCTCGACAAAGCCGAGGGCGGTCAGCGGGTTGACGAACAGTGCCGCCCCTTCCTCGGCCCCGGCGCCCTCGGGCAGGACCAGGCAATCCCCGGCCCCGATCAGGCGCAGGCGCGCAAACATCGCCCCGCCCAGCATCGCCACCCGCCTGCCGACCATCTGCTGCTGGTCGGGGCCCGCCGCGACCACGGTCCCCGCCCCTTCGTTGCCGATGGGCAGGGACTGGCCGATGCGGGATCGCAGGGCGGGCATGGCCGCATCGGGGATGCGCGCGGTCAGCGCGTCACCATCCCGCGCCAGGGTGGCCATGTCGGCGGGGCCGAACATCAGCCCCAGGTCGGACGGGTTGATGGGCGCGGCCTCAACCCGCACCAGCAGCTGCCCCGGGCCGGGTTCGGGCAGGCTGACGGGTTCCAGGTGCAGGCGCAGCGTGCCGTCCGCCTGCACGGTCGATCTCAGTTCCAGGCTGTCGCGGTCCATGTTTTCTCCGGTGCTGTCTGGCCATCTTTTCCGCCGGGATCAATTCCGCGGCGAATCCCCGTGGTGTTCGCGCATCCGCTCGATGTCGCCCAGGCTGCCCGGATGGGGCCTGTGGCGCAGCGCCCTGTTCCAGATCCAGGTCGCGGCCCACAGCCCGATGCCGATGGCCAGCAGCCAGGCGGCAATGCGGTACTGGTCCATCTGCGCCGCGCTGCGCGCCCAGGGCCCGGCCAGAAAGGCGCAGGTCGCGGCGCCGATCCAGGGCAGAAAGGCGGGCGCGCGGAAATGCTCGTGCCCGACCGGCTGACGCCGCAGCACGATCAGCGAGACGTTGACCACCGTGAACACGCACAACAGCAGCAGCGAGGTGGTGCCCCCCAGCAGGCTGACCGCCGGAAGATCGGACCGCGTGACCACGAACCAGATCAGCCCGAAGGCCAGCGCGGTGGTGAACAGGATCGCCACCCAGGGCGTGCGGCGGGTGTGGTGGACCAGCCCCAACCCGTGCGGCAGCACCCCCTGGCGGGCCAGGCCATAGATCAGGCGGCTGGCCATCAGCATGTTGATCAGCGCCGAATTGGCGACCGCGAACATGCCGATGAAGGGGAAAATCTTGTCGAAGGGCAGGTTCGGCGCGCCCGCGCGCACCACCTGCGTCAGGGCCGATCCCTTGTCGGGGTTCGACAGATCCCCCACCGGCACCAGCGCCACCGCGCAGATCGACACCAGCACATAGATCACCCCCGTGATCGCCAGCCCGGTCAGCATGATGCGCGGGAAGATGCGGACGGGATCCTTGACCTCCTCGGCCATGTTGACCGAATCCTCGAAGCCCACCATGGCAAAGAAGGCCAGCGCGGTCGCGGCGGTGAGCGACAGGAAGGCGCCCTTTTCCTCGGATGACCGGAAGACCATCACCTCGGAAAAATCGGCCCGGCCCTGGGCCATGGCGTAGAAGCCCACGAAGATGATCATCAGAAGGCCGGTCAGTTCCACGCAGGTCAGCACGACGTTCGCCTTGACGCTTTCGCCCACGCCGCGCAGGTTGACGGCCGCGACCAGCGCCATGAAGCCAAGCGCCAGGGCCAGGATGCCGGTGCTGCCCTTGGCCAGGCCCAGGCCGAAGCCGTCGTTCAGGAACCCCGCAAAGGCGTTCGATGCGGTCGAGGCCGAGGTGATCCCCGAACACATCACCGTGAATGCCACCAGGAAGGTCAGGAAGTGGATGCCGAAGGCGCGGTGCGCATAAAGCGCCGCCCCCGCCGCCTGCGGATAGCGCGTGACCAGTTCCAGGTAGGATATGGCGGTGATCGTGGCCACCAGGAAGGCGATCAGGAAGGGCGCCCAGGCGGCACCCCCCACCTCGGCCGCGACGGTGCCGGTCAGGGCATAGACGCCCGTGCCCAGGATGTCGCCGACGATGAACAAGAGCAGCAGCTTCGGACCCATGACGCGGTGCAGTTCGGGCTGGTGCGCCGCCCCGGCAGGATGTGCTTGTGACATGTCGCCCCCCTGAGGTGTCAGCGTCAAGACTGGCCCCCAAGTTGCAATCGGGCAAGAAAAATCACCGAGCGGTGTCGTGGGCGCCACAGCGGCGCGCGCAAAGGCGCTGGACGATCCCGCCCCGCGCCGCTAGGGTCGCGCCCGACACTATCCGTTGGGGCGTCCCGTCGCGGGGCTGAGAGGTGCAATGCGCGCCGACCCATCGAACCTGATCCGGGTCATGCCGGCGGAGGGAACGGATAGGCAGACGCGCCGCCCGTCGCCGCATCCCGTCTGCCGCCGCCGCCCCCCTGTCATGCCCCATGCCGAAGGAGGGGCAGATGACACCAACGGTCTTGACCATCGCGGGGTCGGACAGCGGCGGGGGCGCCGGGATCCAGGCGGACCTGAAGACCGTGTCGGCGCTCGGCTGCTATGGCGCCAGCGTCATCACGGCGGTGACGGCGCAGAACACCCGGGGCGTCGCCGCCGTCCACCTGATGCCGCCGGACCTGATCGGGGCGCAGATCGACGCGGTGCTGGACGACATCGCCGTCCACGCGATCAAGATCGGCATGGCGGGATCCCCCGCCGCCATCGCCGCCGTTGCCGCCGCGCTGCGCGATTGCCCGATCCCCGTGGTGCTGGACCCGGTGATGATCGCCAAGTCTGGCGACGTGCTGATGGGGGACGAGGCCATCCCCGCCCTGCTGCGCGAGTTGCTGCCCCTGGCCCATGTGCTGACGCCGAACCTGCCCGAGGCCGCCCGCCTGCTGGGCGTGCCCCCCGCCGACACCGAATCCGCGGCCCTTGCGCAAGGCCGGGCCCTGCGCGCCCTTGGCCCCGGCCATGTGCTGATGAAGGGCGGCCATGCCGCAGACGCGCAATGCACCGACCTGCTGGTGGGCCCCGACGGCACGGCGCGCTTTTCCTCGCCCCGCATCCGCACGCGCAACACCCATGGCACGGGATGCGCGCTGTCGGCGGCCATCGCGGCGGGGCTGGCGCAGGGGCTTGCGGTGGCCGATGCCGTGGGCCGCGCGCATGACTGGCTGCATGACGCGATCCGGGCCGCCGATGCGTTGCATGTGGGCGGCGGCAACGGCCCGGTGCATCATTTCCACGCCCTCTGGCCGCGCCGGGCCGAGGCTGCGGCATGAGCGTGACGATCCTCGGCGGCGGCGTGATGGGGCTTTGCATCGCCACCGAACTGAACGGGCGCGGCATCCCCGCCGCGATCCTTGGCGAAGCCCCCGGCCCCCGGGCCTGTTCCTGGTGGGCGGGCGGGATGCTCGCGCCCCATTGCGAAGGGGAAAGCGCCGATCCGGCGGTGACGCGCCACGGGCTGACCGCCGCCGACTGGTGGCAGGACCAGGGCGTCCCGGTCGCGCGCAACGGCACGCTGGTCGTCAGCCTGGCGCGCGACGCGGGCGCGCTGTCGCGCTTTGCCCGGCGCAGCGCGGGCCACCGGATGCTGGACGCCCCCGGCATTGCCGCGCTGGAGCCCGACCTAGCAGGCCGCTTCGCCCGCGCCCTGTTCTTCGCGGACGAGGCGCATCTGGCCCCCCGCCAGGCCCTGTCGATCCTGTCCGGATGCCTGGCCCGCACCGAAACCCCCACGGGCACCGTCATCGACTGCCGGGGCCTTTCGGCCCGCGACGCCCTGCGCGACCTGCGCGGCGTCCGGGGCGAGATGGCCGTGATCCGCTGCCCCGAGATCCGCCTCGCCCGCCCCGTCCGCCTGCTGCATCCCCGGATGCCGCTTTACGTCGTGCCGCGCGGCGACGGCGTCTTCATGCTGGGCGCCACGATGGTTGAAAGCGACCGGCGCGGCCCCCCCACCGCGCGCGCCGTGCTGGAACTGCTGTCGGCGGCCTTCGCCCTGCACCCCGCACTCGCCGAAGCCGAGGTGCTGGAACTGGGCGCCGACGCCCGCCCGGCATTCCCCGACAACCTGCCGCGCATCCGCCGCGTGGGGGGCGTCATCCACGCCAACGGCCTTTACCGCCACGGCTTCCTGCTGGCCCCCGCCGTCGCGCGCATGGTGGCCGACCACCTTCAACACCAGACTAGACCGGAGTTCATGGATGCGGATCACCCTTAACGGCACCCCGCGCGATACCGCCGCCGCCACGCTGGCCGAAGCCCTGGCCGAGGCCCGCCTGACCGGCCGCATCGCCACCGCGCTGAACGGCCGCTTCGTGCCCGCCGCGCTGCGCGAGACGACGCCCCTTGGCGACGGCGACGCCATCGAGGCGCTGGCCCCCATGCAGGGGGGCTGAACGATGCCGGTCTTCTATGGCACCGAGATCGACAGCCCGCTGATGCTGGGCACGGCGGGCTATCCCTCGCCCAGGATCCTTGCCGATGCCTTCGCCCGGTCGGGCGCGGGCATCGCCACCGTGTCCCTGCGCAGGGAAGCGGGCGGCGGGCAGGACTTCTGGGCGCTGGTCCGATCCCTTGGCGTGGCCCTTTTGCCCAACACCGCAGGCTGCCACGGCGCGCGCGAGGCCGTCACCACCGCGCAGATGGCGCGAGAGGTCTTCGGCACCGACTGGATCAAGCTGGAAGTGATCGGCCACGCCGACACGCTGCAACCCGATGTCTTCGGCCTGGTCGAGGCCGCGCGCATCCTGGCCGGCGACGGCTTCAAGGTCTTTCCCTATTGCACCGAGGATCTGGTGGTCTGCGAACGCCTGCTGGACGCGGGCTGCCAGGTGCTGATGCCCTGGGGCGCGCCTATCGGGTCGGGATTGGGGCTGAACAACCCGCACGGGTTGCGGGCGCTGCGGGCGGCCTTTCCCGACGTGGCCCTGGTCGTGGATGCGGGCATCGGCCTGCCCAGCCACGCGGCGGCGGCGATGGAGATGGGCTTTGACGCGGTCCTGATGAACAGCGCCGTGGCCCGCGCGGGCGATCCCGCCGCGATGGCGGGCGCGATGGCCGACGCCATCCGCGCCGGGCGCGCCGCATACCTGGCCGACCCGATGGAGCGGACCGACATGGCCATCCCCTCGACCCCCGTGATCGGGCGGGCCTTCCTGTGAGGCTGCCGCGTTTCTATCCGATCCTCGACAGCGCCGACTGGATTGCCCGCGCCCTGCCCTTGGGCGTGCGGCTGGTGCAGTTGCGCATCAAGGACCGGCCCGACGACGCCCTGCGGGTTGAAATCGCCCGCGCCCGCGACCTTTGCCGCCAGTTTGGGGCGACCCTTGTGGTGAACGATCACTGGCGGCTGGCGATCGACCTGGGCTGCGGCTTCGTGCATCTGGGGCAAGAGGATCTGGACCATGCCGACCTGCCCGCGATCCGCGCGGCGGGGCTGCGGCTTGGAATCTCGACCCATGACAAGGCGGAACTGGACCGGGCGCTGGCCTGCGCGCCCGATTACGTCGCGCTCGGCCCGGTCTGGCCGACGATCCTGAAGCCGATGAAATGGCGTGAGCAAGGCGTCGCAAGGCTGGCCGCCTGGAAGGCGCGCGTCGGGAACATCCCCCTCTGTGCCATCGGCGGGCTGACGCCGGACCGGGCGCGGCAGGCCCTTGCGGCGGGCGCGGACATGGCGGCGGCCGTGACCGACATCACCCTGAACCCCGACCCTGCGGCGCGCATTCGCGAATGGCTGGACATCACATGAGATATGCGCGCCAGACCGTCCTGCCCCAGATCGGCGAGGCGGGCCAGGCCCGACTTGCGGCGTCCCATGTGCTGGTGATCGGCGCGGGCGCCCTGGGGGTTCCCGTGCTGCAATACCTGACCGGCGCGGGGGTGGGCCGCATCACCCTGGCCGATCCCGACCGGGTCGAAGCCTCGAACCTGCACCGCCAGCCGATCTATGGCCGCCATCTGGGCGAACCCAAGGCCCTGGCCGCCGCCCTGGAGATGGGGGCGCTGAACCCCGACACCACCGTCACCCCGCTGGTCACGCGGCTGGACCCGGCCAATGCGCCCGAACTGGTGGCGGGGGCGGACCTGGTGCTGGACTGCGCCGACAGCTTTGCCGCGACCTATGCGCTGTCGGACGCCTGCCTTGCCGGGGGCCGCCCTCTGGTCGCAGCCTCGGTCCTGGGCAGCGAAGGCTTCGCGGGCGGCTTCTGCGGCGGCGCGCCGTCCTTTCGGGCGGTGTTCCCGGACCTGCCCGCGCAGGCGGGCACCTGTGCCACAGCGGGCGTGATGGGACCGATGGCGGGCCTGATCGGGGCCTTGCAGGCGCAGATGGCGATGGCGGTGCTGCTGGGGCTGCGGCCCCCGCCCCTGGGCCAGATGATCCGCTTCGACGGGCTGCGCCCGGCCAGCTTCCGCTTTAACGGCGCGCCTGAACCCGCGACCGGCCACCGCTTCATCGCCCCCAGCCAGATGCGCCCGGGCGACCTTGCGGTCGAGTTGCGCGGCCCGGACGAGGCCCCCATCCCCTTCGTGCCCCACGCCCTGCGCCAGCCGGACCGCCTGCGCCCGGCCGAAGGCCAGCGCGTCGTCCTGGCCTGCCGCTCGGGCCTGCGAGCCTGGGCCGCCGCCGACCGCCTGCGCCGCGACTGGCCGGGCGAGATTGCCCTGATCGCCCTTGGAGATCCCCCATGAAGCCCCTTGCCCTGGCCCTTGCGCTATCCGCCACCCCCGCCGCCGCGCAGGATCTGTCCCTGATGCTGGACTGGTTCGTGAACCCCGACCACGCGCCGATCATCGTCGCGCAGGAGATGGGCTTCTTTGCCGATGCCGGGCTGACGGTCGCGATCACCGCCCCCGCCGACCCCTCGGACCCGCCGCGAATGCTGGCCTCGGGGCAGGTGGATCTGGCCGTGGGATATCAGCCGCAACTGCATCTTCAGGTCCATGAAGGCCTGCCGCTGACCCGCATCGCCACCCTGGTCGCCACGCCGCTGAACTGCGTGACGGTCCTGGCCGACGGCCCGGTGCAATCCATCGCGGACCTGAAGGGCCGCACCGTCGGCTATTCGGTGCCGGGGATGGAAACCGCGCTGATGGGCGCGATGCTGGACCGGGCGGGCCTGTCGCTGGACGACGTGGACCTGGTCAACGTGGGCTGGTCGCTGTCGCCCGCGCTGATGACGGGCCAGGTCGATGCCACCCTTGGCGGCTTTCGCAACTTCGAGCTGACGCAGATGCGCCTGGAAGGCGCCGAGGGCCGCTGCCTGTTCGTCGAGGAACAGGGCATCCCCGCCTATGACGAACTGATCCTGCTGGCCAATCCCCGGACCATGGACTCTGATGCCACCGCCCGCTTCGTCGCCGCCATGGAACACGGCGCGCATTACATCCTCAACCACCCGGACGAGGCATGGGAACTGTTCCGCGACACCTACCCCGACCTGGACGACGAACTGAACCGCCAGGCCTGGACCGCGACCCTGCCGCGCTTCTCGCAAAGCCCGGGCGCGGTGGACCACGCCCGCTATGCGCGCTTTGAAACCTTTCTGCGCGATGCCGGGCTGACCGACAAGGTGCTGCCGGTCAGCGCCCTGGCGACGGATCCCGGCGCATGAGCCATGGCACCTGCTTTCCCTTGTGGCGGGCGGGCGCGCCGGATAGGGACGCCTATGTCCGCGTGCCGTTCCTGCGCGCGCTGGCCGATGGCAGCCTGCCGCGCCTGGTCGCTGGCCGTCGCCAAGGCCGCATCCCTGGCCGAGATGCGCGCCTGCTCGGCCACCGTCCACGCGCTGCTGGAAACGGAAACGCGGCTGCATGTGGAACTCTGCGCCCGGGCCGGGATCACCGGGGCGGACCTGACAGCCACCGTCGAGCCCCCGCAGAACCCGGCCCATACCCGCATGTGCTGGAGGCGGGATACAGCGGCGACTTCCTGGACCTGCTGGCGGCGCTGGCCCCCTGCGTCCTGGGCTATGGAGAGATCGGCGCGCGCCTGCTGTCCGAACCCCACGATCCGGCCTATGCCGAATGGATCGAAACCTATGGCGGGGCCGATTACCAGGCGCTGTGCCGCGACACCGCCGCCCTGATCGACGGCGCAGTGGCGGACAGGCTGGGGCCGCAGGCCCATGCCCTGCCCCGCTGGCAACAGTTGCAGGACCGCTTTCTCACCGCGACGCGCCTGGAGGCCGCCTTCTGGACGCTGGCCGGGTGATCCGCCTTGCCGTGATCTTCGTGCTGCTGTGGCAGGGTGCCGTCACGGCCTTGCAGATCCCGCGCTTTCTGCTGCCCGGGCCGCTGGCGGTCGCGCGGGCCGTGATCGACGGGCGGGCGGCGCTGGCCCGCGCGGCCCTGGTCACCGGGGCCGAGATCGGCGCGGGCTTTGCCATCGGCGCGTCCCTGGGCGTCCTGATGGCGCTGGCCATGGGCCTGCTGGCGCCGCTGCGCCGCGCGCTGATGCCGCTGATCACGCTCAGCCAGACGGTGCCGGTCTTTGCCTTCGCGCCGCTGCTGACGCTGTGGTTGGGCTATGGCGTCGCGCCCAAGATCGCCGTCGTGGCGCTGACGGTGTTCTTTCCGGTCGCCTCGGCCTTCGGGGACGGGTTGTCGCGCACGCCCCGGGTGTTTCGCGACCTGGCCGACAGCCTGGGCGCCACGCCCGTGCAGGCCATGCGGATCGTCCGCATCCCCGCCGCCCTGCCCGGCCTTGCCAGCGGGCTGAGGATCGCCGCCGTCCATGCCCCGGCGGCGGCCATCGCGGGCGAATGGGTGGGCGGATCGCGCGGCCTGGGCGCACTGATGATCCAGTCGGTCGGGCGCATGAAGATCGACGCGATGTTCGCGGCACTGGCCGCGACCGTCCTGGTAGCGGTCGCCTTCAAGGCCGCCGTGTCGCGGCTGGCCCTACGGCTGGACCGTCACGCCGCCGGTTCCCCCGCTCAGGCAAAGCGCAGCCGATAGGCCGAGGGCGTCTCGCCCGTCGCGACCCGAAACCGGCGTGAGAAGTACGGGGGGTCGTCGAAGCCGAGCCTGTGGCCGATCTCGGCGACGGGCAGGCGGGTGAAGGCCAGCAGGCGGCGGGCCTCGGTCATCAGGACGGTCTCGATGTGGCGGGTGGCGCCCTGGCCGGTGGCCATCCGGCAGATGCGGCTCAGATGCCCCGGCGTGATCGCCAGGGCCGAGGCATAGTCGGCCGCCCCCCAGCCGTCGCCCATGTGCTGCACGATCAGCCGCTCGAACGCCTCCATCCGGCGGCGCGGCAGGGGCGCGACCCTTTGCCCGCGCCGCGCCGCGATTTCCGCGACCGAGATCAGCAGGGCCTGCGACAGGCTGACCAGAAGGCTCGCGCGCAACGGGCCGGTGTCGCGGAAGGCGTGGTGGATCTGGCGCGCCAGCTCGGCGATGCGCCCCCCGGCCGGGTGGCGCAGCGGCCGCGACAACAGCCGCGCCAGATCGGCCGGGGCCGCCCCCGACAGGATGGCCAGCGGAAAGGACAAGACCAGCCCCTCGGCGCCCTGGGCGAAGGTGAAGCCGTGCACGGATTTCGCCGGAAGAAACAGGAACTCCCCGTCCGCCAGCGCCTCGTCCTGCCCGTCGATGCGCACCGCGGCGCAGCCCCGGTCCATGACAAAGACCTGCGCCATGTCGGTGTGGCGGTGGGGCGCGATGACCCAGGCGTGCCGGCCCGCGCGGTCGCGGATCGGCTCGCAATGCACCACGTCGGGAAAGGCGCCGGTTTCGCCGAACAGGCTGAACATGGGGATCTGCGAGGCGGTCGTCATGCCCGGAAAGTACCATCCGCGGCCCTGCCTGTCCATTCGCGCCCGGCCCGCGCGCGGCTAGAAGACCGCAAACAAGGGGAAGGAACGCGAACATGGACACCCAGGTCGTCATCATCGGCGGCGGGCCCTCGGGGCTGCTTTTGTCGCAACTGCTGAACCGGGCGGGGGTCGCCACGGTGATCCTGGAACGCGGCACGCGCGATCACGTGCTGTCGCGCATCCGGGCGGGCATCCTGGAATGGGGCAGCGTCGAGATGCTGCGCGAGGCGGGCGTGGGCGCGCGCATGGACGCGGAAGGGATCCCCCATGACGGCACGCTGATCACCGATGCGGACATGGTGGTCCATATCGACTTCAAGGCGCTGACCGGCAGGCGGGTGATGGTTTATGGCCAGACCGAGGTGACGCGCGATCTTTATGCCGCGCAGGACGCCATGGGCACGACCATCGTCCACGGCGTCGGCGACGTGCGCATCCTTGACCTGGACGGGCCGCAGGCAGCGGTCGAATACACGGTCGACGGCAAGCCGCACCGCCTGACCTGCGCCTATGTCGCGGGCTGCGACGGCTTTCACGGGGTGTCCCGCAAGACCATCCCCGAAGCCAGGCGGCAGGAGTTCGAGCGCGTCTATCCCTTCGGCTGGCTGGGCATCCTGTCGCGCACGCCGCCGGTGGCGGACGAGCTGATCTATGCCAACTCGCCCCACGGCTTCGCCTTGGCCTCCATGCGCAGCGAAAGCCTGGTGCGCTACTATGTGCAGGTGCCGCTGACCGACACGGTGGACGACTGGCCGGACGACCGCTTCTGGGCCGAGTTCCGCCGCCGCATCCCCTCCGAGGCCGCCGCCCGCCTGGTCACCGGCCCCTCCATCGAGAAGTCCATCGCCCCCCTGCGCAGCTTCGTCAGCGAACCCCTGCGGTGGGGCCGGCTGTTCCTGGTGGGCGACGCCGCCCATATCGTGCCGCCGACCGGGGCCAAGGGGCTGAACCTGGCGGTGTCGGATGTCTTCTACCTGCACGGCGCGCTGATCGACGCGCTGCGCGGGAACACGGCGGGCATCGACGCCTATTCGGCCCGGGCGCTGGCCCGCATCTGGAAGGCCATGCGCTTTTCCTGGCAGATGACCACCATGCTGCACCGCTTCGAGGGCGAGGACAGCTTCGCCGCCCAGATGCGCCGCGCCACCCTGGCCCATCTGGCCGCGTCCGAGGCCGCGCAGCGCGACCTGGCCGAGAACTACGTGGGCCTGCCCTACTGAGCGGCGGCCTCCAGCGCCGCCACCAGCGCCTGCGCCTCGGGCCGCAATTCGCCCCCCTCGCGCAGGCTGATGCCCACCGGCCCGCCCAGCAGCTCGTTGCGGATCGGCAGAACCACCAGCGCGCCCGCCTCGATCTCGGGGCGGACCACCCCTTCGGAAATGAACCACACGGCGTCCGACCGCGTCACCACCTCGCGCCCAAAGGCAAGGGAGACAGGAAAACGGCCAGAAACCGCCTCCCGCCCATTCCCGCCCCGGCACGCCATTCGCTTCCGCGCCAAGGCTTCGTCTGGACCGCTGCCGCGACAGGCGGCGCGAGTCTCCCTGCCTTTGCCGTCAACCCCCCCTTAGCCTTGAAGGAACTCGTGCCAGCGCCGGACCAGGTAGTTGTGTTCGGGCATGATCGTGCTCCAGACGGTGACCTTGGACAGGCGCTGCCGATAGCCGCCTCCGGCGCGGCGCTCGCCCTTTTGCACGATGATCGCCCCGGACTGGCCGGGCAGATCGGCGGCAGCCGGAAGGCCGCCATACCAATAGTCCCATTCGGGATCCGTCAGCGTGCCGCCAAGCCGCGACGGCACCGAGATATAGTATCCCTGCCGCGCCATGATCGCCCCCGGCACGCCGTCAAGCCACCAGTTCAGATAGCGATAGGCCCTGTCCAGGCGGTCGCCGTGAAGGGCGGCGGACAGGCACATGCCGGAATGCCAGCCCCGATATCCTTCGGTCGGGGCGGCATAGGTCAGCTCAAGGCCCAGGCTTCTCAGCCCGTAATAGGCGGGCGACCACAGCGAGGACAGGACGCAGCCGGACGTTGACAGCAGGCGGATCGAATCCTCGGCCGAATTCCAGAAGCGGGTGAAATGGCCGCTGCGCTTGCGCGCCATCAGGTGCCCGAACATCTCGTCGATTTCCTCGACCGTCAGATCGCCGGGGTCGCCGATCGTCATCAGCCCGGCGGCCTGGACGGCCAGCGCAAGCTCCACGGCGCTGGCGGCCGGATCCAGGCTCAGCGCGCAGCGGCCATGCCAGCGGCCGTCCAGAAGCCAGGCCCAGCTTTCCGGCTCGGCCGGGTGGCGGCGCAGCGCCAGGTCCGGGGCATAGGCGAAGCTGTCCATGTTGTACGAGGTCGGCAGCATCGAGATGGCCGGGGCGGGCGTGGCGGCAAGCGAACGGTCGGGCTGGACGAACAGCACGTCGGCGGGGCGTGTCCCGAAGCCCCGCGCGGGCCCCGCGAGGACATCCGACGACCGCACGGCGTCCCAATGCGCGATCCGGGCCGTGTCGATGGGCTGGATCGACCCTGCGGTCCAGAGCAGGTCGACCGAATGGAACCACTGGTCATAAACGTCATAGCTTTCGGGCGACAGCACGCCCCGGCTTTGGCAGGACAGCCCGTCCAGAACCTCGAAGGCGACCGGGAAATCCAGATCGGCATGGGCCTGCCGGCGCAGGGCCTCGGTCAGGGTGGCGGATGTGCCGATGACCCGCAGCGCCTCAGCCATCCTGGCCCCGATAGACGGGCGTCATGTAGGGGGTCATGTCGGGCGCCTCCAGCAGCGAAAGGACGCGCAGCCGCGCCAGCGCCAGCGCCTCGATGCGGGACAGGTGGTCATGCAGCACGGCCTGGGCCTGGCGGATCTGCCCCTGCCCCAGGTGCCGCAGGATCCGCGCATATTCCCGCAAGGCGGCCCCGTCGTCGATGATGGGAAAGCGGCGCCTGAACAGGCGCGCCACCAGAAGGGACAACTGGTTGCGCCGGATCGACCCCAGCAGGCGCGAATTGCGCAGGCCCCCGAACATATCCACGAACATCGCCTCCTCCAGCCGGTCGACCGCCGCGCCGCCGCAGGCGGGAAAGCTGTCGATGGCTACCTCGATATCCCGCAGAAGCCCGTCGAAGCCGCCCAAGCTGCGGTCCGCCGCGACCATGGCCAGGGCCTCGGGTTCCAGAAGACGGCGCATCTGCAGCGTGTCGCGCAGGTCGCGCGCGGTCAGCTGGCCGACGATCCAGTGCGACTTGCGGTTCTTTTCCACCAGCCGCCGATCCATCAGGCGCCACAGCACCTCGCGCGCGACGGTGCGGCTGACGTTGTAGTGATCGCCAAGCTCGGCTTCCTGGATGCGGAAGCTGCCGAAGGGCATGCAGCTTGTGACGGCATCGGCCACCTGGGAAAAGATCCGCTCCCACGACGCGGTGCGGTCCAGGTCGCCCGTGTCGGCCGTCAGGATTTCGTGCAGGCGCCGGGGCGACAGGCGCAGCGGCAGGTCCGACCGCCCGACGACATAGCCCTGGCCCGCCGCCGGCGTGACCAGGCCGTCCTGGGCCAACAGCGCCAGCGCCCGGCGCACGGGGGCGCGGCTGATCCCGAGTTGGCTGGAAATCGGCGCTTCCTTCAGCAGGGCGCCGGGGGGAAGCTGGTCCTGGCGGATCCGGGCCGCCAGCAGGTCGCGCACCGACGCATACAGAAAGGCACCGCCCGCGTCCCGGTCGCGGCCCGTCCCCCCTGCGCCGTCCGATGCCATGCCGTTCCCCCGAAGGCCCCCCCCTTGGCCTATCCTAACGGATATGTTCGCGCGCCACAGCCAAAAATGTGCATTGCATCCCAAAGACAGTTTGCTACCGTGATCCTGTCGCCGCCGAGTCTCAGAAGGCCGCAGAACCGGCCCGGACCGGCGTCCTCCGTGGCGCCAGCCACGGCAACCAACCGGGAGAGATGGCATGACACACGGCAAAGACAGGGGCAGCGCGGGGCTGACGCGCCGCGGCTTTCTGAAGACCTCGGCCGCGACGGCCGGGGTGGCGGCGGGATCGGGCGTCCTTGGCGCGCCGATGATCTGGGCGCAGACCATCAAGGACATCACCCTGAACCAGGTGGGCCCGTCCTATTCGGTGATCGCCGACATCGCGGAAAAGGCCAGCGCGGACCTGGGCTTCACCATTGTCCCGCAGACGGCGGACAGCACGTCGCTGATGACCAAGGTGGTCAGCCAGCCCGAGACCATCGACATCGCCGACCTGGAATTCTGGGCCATGCAGAAGGTCTGGCGGTCGGGCAAGCTGCAACCCGTGGAAATCGCGCGCATCGCCAACTGGTCGAAGATGACGCCCCTGATGAAGGACGGCAAGAACTTCGACGGGTCCGACCTGTCGCGCCAGGGCACCATGCCTCTGGAGGTGATGTATACCGGCGGCCCGGGCGACACGTCCTTCGCGGCAGGGGCCACCGACTACGCCACCACCATGCCCACGATCTACAACGCCGACACGGTGGGGATCCGGTCCGACCTGATCGGGCGGCCGGTCGAAAGCTGGGCCGAGCTGTTCAACCCCGAGTTCAAGGGCAAGACCGCGCTGGTGAACATCCCGCAGATCGGCATCATGGACGCCGCCATGGCGCTGGAGGCCATGGGCGAGATCACCTATGCCGACAAGGGCAACATGACCCGGGACGAGATCGACCACACCATCACCCGGCTGATCGAGCTGAAACGGGATGGCCAGTTCCGCGCCTTCTGGTCCACCTTCGACGAATCAGTGAACCTGATGGCCGCGGGCGAGGTGGTGATCCAGTCGATGTGGTCGCCCGCCGTCACCGCCGTGAAGTCGCGCGGCATCGAATGCGTGTATCAGGGCCTCAAGGAAGGCTATCGCGGATGGGGCCTCGGGATGGGCCTGATGGGCCATCTTGAGGGGATGAAGCTGGATGCGGCCTATGATTACCTGAACTGGTATCTGTCGGGCTGGCAGGGCGCCTTCATCGCGCGGCAGGGGTATTATTCGTCCGTGCCGGAAACTGCCAAGGCCAACCTGACGCTCAACGAAGTGGGCTACTGGTACGAAGGCAAGCCCGCGACCGAGGATATCCTGGACCCTTACGGCGCGGTGATGGACAAGGCGGGCGCGGTGCGCGACGGCGGATCGTTCGAACAGCGCATGGGCAACGTGGCCTGCTGGAACACGGTGATGGACGAGGAACGCTACATGGTCCAGCGCTGGAACGAGTTCATCTCGGCCTGATAGCGCGCTCGACCGCGCCTGACCACGGGGGGCGGCGCGCCCGCCCCTTTCCAGAACGGCATCCGGCCCAAGGAACCCCCCTCATGTCCGCGCAATCACCCGGCGGCGGGTCGCGCCTGACCCCCTATCTGCAGGTCGCGCCCCTGGCCCTCATCATGCTGGCCATGGTCGGCATTCCCATCGGCACGGTGGTGCTGCTCAGCTTCTGGGAATCGGACGGGATTTCCGTCTATCCCGCCTTCACCTGGCAGAACTACCGCGACGTGCTGTCCACGGGCGTCACGCTGACGCTGTTCGCCAACACGCTGAAATACGCGGCGATCGTGCTGGTGGCCACGGTGCTGATCGGCTTCACCTGTTCCTATTTCCTGGTCTTTCACGTCCGCAACCTGAAATGGCAGATCGGGCTGTTCCTTTTGTGCACGATCCCGTTCTGGACCTCGAACGTGATCCGCATGGTCAGCTGGATCCCCTTCCTGGGGCGAGAGGGGCTGTTCAACCGGATGCTGATGCAGTCGGGGCTGACCGACCGGCCGCTGGACATCCTGCTGTATTCCGATTTCGCGGTGGTGCTGACCTATATCCACCTGTTCACGCTGTTCATGATCGTGCCGATCTTCAACAGCATGGCCAAGATCAACCCCAACCTGATCGAGGCCGCGCGCGACGCGGGCGCCAGTTCCTGGCAGATCCTGACCGGCGTCATCATCCCCCTGTCCCGCACCGGGATCGCCCTGGGGTCGATCTTCGTGGTCACGCTGGTGATGGGCGATTTCTTCGTCGTCCGGGTGATGAGCGGGGGGCAAAGCGCATCGGTCGTGTCGGCCATGAAGAACCAGATCGACCAGTTGTTCTATCCCCAGGCCGCGGCCCTGGCGGTGCTGCTGGTTCTGGTGGTGGTGCTGATGGTCTCGGCCATCCTGCGGGTGGTGGACATCCGCGCGGAACTGGCGCGGTAGGGGGCGGTCATGTCGCAATCATCCACGCGCCGGGGAATGGGCTTCTACCTTCTGGCGGCGTTCTTCGGGCTGTTCGTGCTGTTTCTTTACGGGCCGATGCTGATGATCTTCATCCTCAGCTTCCAGGGACCGACGGGCGGGCTGACCTTCCCGATGCGAGGGGTCTCGACCCACTGGTTCAACGACCTCTGGACCTCCAGCCGCTATGGCGACCTGGGCGGGGCGTTCCGCCGCTCGCTGCTCCTTGGCGTCATGGCCATGGCGATCACAGCGGTTGTCTGCCTGTTCGCGGCCCTTGGCTTCCGCCGCCGGTTCTGGGGCGCGGGGCCGATCTTCTATCTGTCGATCATCAGCCTGATCGTGCCGGGGATCCTGCTGGGCCTCGGCATCAGCCAGCTGTTCCAGCTTCTGGGCCTGCGGCTGGCCTGGTGGCTGTCGGCGCTTGGCGCGCATCTGAGCTGGACCCTGCCCTTCGGCCTGCTGATCATGTTCGCCGTCCTGAACCGCTTTGATGGGTCGTGGGAGGAAGCGGCGCGGGACGCCGGCGCCCGGCCCTGGCAGGTGCTGGGCCTTGTCACCGTGCCGATCCTGTTTCCCGGCCTGATCGCGGTGGCCCTGTTCGGATTCACCCTGTCCTATGACGAGATGCCGCGGTCCCTGCTGACCGTGGGGGGCAGGAACACCCTGCCCATCGAGATTTCCAACATGACCACCAACGTCACCACGCCCGCGCTTTACGCCATCGGGACGGTGACATCCGCCGTCAGCTTCCTGGTGATCGCCCTGGCCTTCGTGGCCATCGCCGTCATCCAGAAACAGCGGTCGCGCGCCAGGGGAAGGACCGAATGACCGAACAAAGCCGCATCGACATCCGCCACGTGACCAAGCTTTACGGGCGGACCAAGGCCGTCAACAACGTCGATCTGACCATCGACGGCGGCGCCTATTGCTGCATGATCGGGCCGTCCGGCTGCGGCAAGACCACGCTTCTGCGCATGATCGCGGGGCACGAGACGCCGACTTCGGGGTCCATCCTGATCGGCGGGACGGACGTGACCACGGCCCGCACCGGCAGCCGGGGCACGGCGCTGATGTTCCAGAACTATGCCCTGTTCCCGCATCTGTCGCTGACCGACAACGTGGCCTTCAGCCTGCGCGTCAAGGGCGTGCGCGCCGACGACCGCCGCCAGGCCGCGCGGGACATGCTGGACCGGGTGCAGCTTCTGCATCTGGCCGACCGGGTGCCCTCCGAACTGTCGGGCGGTCAGCAGCAGCGCGTGGCGCTGGCCCGGGCGCTGATCAACAAGCCCCGGGTGCTGCTGCTGGACGAACCCTTGTCGGCCCTGGACGAATTCCTGCGGCTGAAGATGCGGGTGGAGCTGAAGCGGCTCCAGAACGACCTGGGCATCACCTTCATCCACGTCACCCATACCCAACCCGAGGCCATTGCCCTGGCCGACCAGGTGGTGGTGATGGACCACGGGCTGATCGAACAGGCGGCATCCCCGCGCGAAATCTACAACCGCCCGCACAGCCCCTATGTCGCGCGCTTCATGGGCGGGCAGAACGTGCTGGCGGGCCGGGTGGACCGCATCGACGGGACCACGGCGGTGGTCGCGGGGCGGAACGGGGTTTCCTATGACCTGACCGCCGCGCGGGGGGTGGAACCGGGCCAAAACCTGCGCTTTTCCGTGCGCCGCGACCGGATCGCGGTCCGGCCGGAGGCTGCGGCAAGGAACGGCCTGACCGGCAGGGTGGTCAACATCGAATACCAGGGCACCTATGTGAAGGTCGCGCTGGAGACGGGGTTGGGAGAGGAGTTCATGATCTACATGGACGATGAGGATTACTTCGCCCATCCCCACCGTGTCGGCGATACCGTCCACGCCGCCTGGGATGCGTCGATGAACCATCACCTGCCCGGCACGAACGATTCCACCGGCACCCCGCACGAGGATTAGATGAACCCCCGGGTCGAGATCATCGCCCTTGGCGGCACCATCGCCTGCGCCCCGGATGCGGGCGCTGCGGGCGTGGCCCCCGGCCTGACCGGCGCGGATCTGGTGGCGGCGGTGCCGCAACTGGACGCGCTGGCCCGGATCGGCGCGCGGAACCTGTCGAACCTGCCCTCGACCGAGATCGGCCTGCCGCTGGTCTTCGACCTGGCGGCCGCGATCCGCGCGCAGGAAGACGGGGGCGCGGCGGGCGTCGTGGTCACGCAGGGCACCGACACCATCGAGGAAACGGCCTTCGTCCTGAACCTGCTGCACCGGGGCCCCATGCCGGTGGTGGTGACGGGGGCGATGCGCAACCCCTTTCTGCCCGGGGCGGACGGCCCGGCCAACCTGTTGGCCGCCGTGGCCTGCGCGGCGGCGCCGCAATGCCGCGACCTGGGCGTGATCGTCGCCTTCGACGACGTGATCCATCCGGCCGCCTGGGTGCAGAAACGCGATACGGCATCGACCGGGGCCTTCTGGTCCCCCGCCCCCCTGGGCTGGATGGCCGAAGGGCGCCCCGCCCTTTACGCCCGCCCGCCGCGCGGGGCCACGTTCGATGTGCCGCAGGACACCGCGCTCCCCTTCGTGCCGATCCTGAAGCCCGGCCTGTCGGACCCGCCGCTGCTGGTGGATGCCTGCCTGGACGCGGGCGCGGCAGGGCTGGTGCTGGATCTGGCGGGCGGCGGGCATGTGCATTCGTCCTGGCTGGACCCGCTGGCGGCGGCGGCAAGACGCGTCCCGGTCGTGTTTTCCAGCCGCACGCGCGGCGGGCGCGTCCTGTCGCGCACCTATGGCCAGGTGGGCGGGGAAATCGACCTGCTGGACCGGGGCCTGCAGGGCAGCGGCGATCTGGACGCGCTGAAGGCGCGGCTGGTGCTGATGCTGGCGCTGATGACCGGCGCCCCGGACCGGCTCGGTGACTTCACCGACCTGTCCTGCCCCGATCCCGAAACCACCCCACCACGGAGACCATGATGACCAAGAAAATCTACTGCGCCTTCGGCACCGACATCGATTCCGTCGCGGGCTGGATCGGATCCTATGGCGGCGGCGACAGCCCGTCCGACATCCAGCGCGGCATCTTCGCGACCGAGGTCGGCATCCCCCGCCTTTTGCGCCTGTTCAGGAAATACGACCTGCGCACCAGCTTCTTCATTCCCGGTCATTCGCTGGAAACCTTCCCGGACCAGATGAAGATGATCGTGGACGCGGGCCACGAGGTCGGCGCGCATGGCTATCTGCACGAAAACCCCATCGCCATGACCCCGCAGCAGGAAGAAGACGTGCTGGTCAAGTCCATCGAGCTGATCGAGGGCCTGACCGGCCGCGCCCCCCGCGGCTATGTCGCCCCCTGGTGGGAGATGTCGAATTCCACCGCCGCGCTTCTGCAGAAATACGGCTTCAGCTATGACCATTCGCAGGGCTATCGCGACTTCCAGCCCTTCTATGCCCGGGTGGGCGACGAATGGAACACCATCGACTATACCAAGCAGGCGAAGGAGTGGATGCACCCGCTGAAGCATGGCCGAGAAATCGACCTCGTGGACATCGCCGCCAACTGGTATGTGGACGACCTGCCGCCGATGATGTTCATGAAGAAGGCCCCGAACAGCCACGGCTTCGTCAACCCCCGCCATATCGAGGACATGTGGCGCGACCAGTTCGACTGGGTTTACCGCGAAATGGACTACGGCGTCTTCGCCTTCACCATCCATCCCGACGTGGCGGGCCGTCCGCAGGTGCTGCTGATGCTGGAACGGCTGATCGAACACATCAACGGCCATGAGGGCGTGGAATGGGCCACGTTCGAGGACATCGCCGACGATTTCCGCAAGCGTTATCCCTTCGATTCGGGCAAGCGGCCCGAGGTGATCTGAGGAGGCATCATGTGCAGCGCCTGCGGCTTTCCCGCCGCGCCGGGACACTGGACGGATGCGGGCGCGCAGACGCCCGGTGACCGCCTGCGCCTGCGCTTTGCCCGGCTGGATGCGGTCAACCGCCTGCTGGCCCCTTACGGGCTGAAGGCCTGGGACGACGGCGCGACGCCGGGCCTGCAACTCTTCGCGCCGGGCGGGCAGCGGGAACTGGTGCCCGATCTGGCCGCGCTGTTGGACGCAGCCGGACGGATGGCGGGCCAGCCCATCGACCCGCTGTCCGACCGGGCCCTGGCCGATGGCTGAGCCCCGTTCGGACGGCCGCCTGCCGCTGACGATCCTGGGCGGCTTCCTGGGTGCGGGCAAAAGCACCTGGCTGCGCCACCAGCTGCACGACGGGCGCTTCGTCCGCCATCATGTGCTGGTGAACGAGGCCGCGGAAACCCCGGTGGACAATCTGCTGCTGGCCGGGGTGGGCCGGATCACCGTGCTGGCGGGGGGCTGTGCCTGCTGCACGGGTCTGCCCGCGCTGCTGGCCGCGCTGCGGGGCATCTGCGACGAGGCCAGCGGCAGGGACGCGGGCCGGGTCGCGGGCATCCTTCTGGAAACCAGCGGACTGGCCGATCCGGGCCGGATCGCGGCGGCCATTGCGGGCGATCCCGTCCTGACCCGCCGCCTGGCCGTGGCGCAGGTGCTGGTCCTGGTGGACAGCCTCCACGGTGCCAGCCAACTGACCACCGAACCCCTGGCCCGCGCGCAGATCGAGGCGGCGGATGCGCTGGTCCTGACCAAGCCGGTGCAGGCCGATCCCGAAACGCTGGCGCGGCTGGCACTGACGCTGCGCCAGATCAATCCCGCAGCCGCGCTGTCTGCGGCGGAACAGGGGGTGCCGGGGCCGCTGCCGCCGCAGGACGGGCTGCGCCCCTTAGACCTGCCGCCGCTGGCCGCCCGCGAACCGATCCTGCCCCATCGCCTTGAGGTCGGCAATGGCGGGTGGGTGGCGCTCTCCACCTGGTTGTCGGCGCTGATCCAGGCGCGGGGCGACGACATCGTGCGCATCAAGGGCGTGGTGCGCACGCCCGCCGGGCGGCTGCTGCTGCAATCGGTGCGCCGGGTGGTCCAGCCGCCCGAGATCCTGCCCGATGACAACACCGCCCTGGCCGGACCCCCGCCCGAGGAAGGCGTGATCGTGCTGATCGGCCGGTTCATGGACGCGGACCGGCTGGCCCGGTCCTGGCGCCGCTTCGGGGCCTGAGGGTCAGTCCATCGGCGCGCCCGCGCCCCGACTGGCCATGGGCGACAAGGCGCGGGGCAGGAAGCGGCCCCTGTCCTTCGTCCCCAAAATCTCGCCCTCCTGCATCACCACCTCGCCGCGCAGGATCGTCGCATGGGGCCAGCCCGTGACCTCATACCCCTCCCACGGGGTGTAATCCGCGCCGTGATGCATCAGCGACTGGCTGATCGTCACGCGGCGCGCGGGATCCCACAGCACGATGTCGGCGTCATAGCCCGGCGCGATGGACCCCTTGCCCGTCAGCCCATAGATCCGCGCGTGGTTGGTCGATGTCAGGGCCACGAACTGGTTTTCGGTGATGCGCCCCTTGACCACGCCTTCAGACCACAGGATCGGCATCCGCACCTCGACCCCCGGGATGCCGTTCGGCACCCATTTGAAGGCGGTGCGGGCCTTGGGGTTCTTCTTGCCCATCTCGCCCTCGAAATAGAAGGGGCAATGGTCCGACGAGAAGGTCTGGAACACCCCCGTCTGGATGCCGTTCCAGATCGCGTCCCAGCTTTCGCGGTCGCGCGGCGGGGGCGAGCAGACGTATTTGCTGCCCGTCTCGTCCATGTTCAGGCCCTTCAGATCCTCGGCCGTCAGCGAGACGTATTGGGTGCAGGTCTCGCCCATGATCCTCAGCCCGCGCGCCTGCGCCCAGCGGATCTGCTCCATCGCCTCGCGCCCCGAGACATGGACGATCATAATCGGCACGCCGGTCAGTTCGGCATGGCTGATGGCCCGGTGGGCGGCCTCTCGTTCGACCGACTGGGGGCGGGACACGGCGTGGTAATAGGGCGCGAGTTTGCCCGCCTTTTCCAGCTTCTCGGTCATGAAGCGGATGGCGTCATAGCCTTCGCAATGAACCATCACCAGCGCGCCCTGTTCGCCTGCGGCATCGAACACCTCCAGCAGTTCGCGGTCGTTCAGCACCAGGTCGTCATAGGTCATGAAGACCTTGAGCGAGGTATAGCCCGCAGCCACCAAAGCAGGCAGTTCCTGGCCCAGCACGGCGGGCGTCGGGTCGGTCAGGATCAGGTGGAAACCATAGTCGCAAAAGGACTGGCCCTCGGCCTCCTTGTGGTAATCCTCGACCGCCTTGCGCAGGGACGCGCCCCGGGATTGCAGGGCAAAGGGAATGACGGTGGTGTTGCCGCCCGCGATGGCGGACCTTGTGCCCGTCTCGAACCCGTCGGCCATGGCGGGGCCGCCAAAGGCGGGCTGCGCCAAGTGCACATGGCTGTCGATGCCCCCGGGCATGACGCGCAACCCGGTCGCGTCAATGTCCCGCCTGCCCTTGTCCAGGTCCAGCCCGACGGCCACGATCCTGCCGTCGCGGATGCCCACATCGGCGCGGGCGGTGTCGGCGGCGGTCACGACCGTGCCGCCCCGGATCACCAGGTCGAATTCCTGCATGTTGGTCCCCCCTTATACCATCACGTCGCCGCCATTGGGCGACAGCACCTGTCCGCAATAGAACGCCCCTCCGGTTTCCGAGGCAAGCAGCAGCGCGGTCGGCGCGATCTCATCGGGCTGGCCGAAGCGGCCGACGGGCAGTTCCGCGCCCAGAAGCATGCGGGTGTAATCATGCTGCGGATGGGCGAAGATGCGTTCGGTTTCGCCGATCTCGACGATCTTGCCGTGGCGCATCACCGCGACGTTATGGGCCAGCGACCGGACCGAGTTCAGGTCATGGGTGATGAACAGCGTGGCCAGCTGCATCTCGCGCTGCAACTTCCGGATCAGGTCGATGATCTGGGCGCGGACGCGGACGTCCAGCGCGGTGGTCGGTTCGTCGAAGACCACGAAATCGGGCCGCGTCGCCAAGCCCGCGCCATGCCCACGCGCTTCTGTTCGCCCGCCGTCAGCTCGTGGGGAAAGACCCCGGCCAGCCGCACGGGCAGGCGCACCAGCTCCAGCATCTCCTGCACACGCGTCTGACGGGCGGCGGCGCTGGTCATCGCGGGATCCAGCGCCAGGGGTTCCGCGATCACGCTGACGCGATCGGCAGAGGACATGCAGCGCCTTGCCCGCCATATCGCCACCGAGGAGGCGGCGCGGCAGGCGGGCGACCGTTCGACGCTGGTGCGGCTGACCGGGGAATTCCACCTGAAGCTGGCCGAGATCAGCGGCAATGTCTATCTGGTCCATATCCTGACGCAGCTTCAGGTGCTGACTTGCCTGGCGATCCTGGTCCATGCCGAATCCGAGACAGGCTGCCCCAGGGACGAACACAGCAGCATCGTCCGCGCCATTGCCGAGGGCGACGGGGACAAGGCCGCCGCCGAGATGATGCATCACCTGACCCACATCTCGGAAGAACTCCAGATCGACAATCCGAGGCCGGAACCCAGCCTGGAAAGCGCCCTGCGCTGGCTGGGTGCGGGGCCGGAAAGCCTGGTCTATACGTCCTGACCGTCGGCAAGCCGATGCGGGACACGGCTTTGTCGAAAGCGTCAACGGCAGGACGCGGGACGAGTTCTTGAGCAAGACGCTGTTTCGCAACCCAAGCACGCGATCTGATCGCGGCTTGGGTCACCGACTGCAACACCGCAAGGCCCCATTCAGCCCTTGGCTATCAGACCCCCGCAGGTTTCGCCCTGTACCTGACCACAGCATTGAACGGCGTAAACGACCGCCTGGCTCCGGTCGTGGCGGGATGAAAGTTCAGTGGCAGGTCAGCCGGCCTGTCCGCCGCCTACATCACCAGCGGTCGTGCGTTCTGCGCGTGCCGATGCGCCAGCCGGCGCCCCTGCCTGCCGCTCAGAAGCATGCGCGCGCCCTGGGAAAGCCCTGCCGGATCGCCGTCGCGCAGCTCGGGGAAGATGGTGAAGATCTCTTCCCGTGCCGCTGGTCCGACGGACTTGAGGGCCTGAGGCCCGGTATGGAGGCTTTCGCTTTCCGCGCCGTTCGAGATGACCACCTGGTGCTTGTCGAAAAGGATGTGGAAATACTCCACCCCGGCCCGCTCGTCGGCAATGTCGATGCCGTCCACCAGCAGCAACTGCTTGGCGGCGACCAGCACCTCGTCGGTGCCGAACATCCTTTGGGCAATCCTTGAACGCAGCAGGATGCGGTGCTGGGGCGAGACGAGCAGATCCCGGGAAGGCGTGTCGGCGCCCAGGGCACCGGCGCGGATGCGGATCGGGCGCAGGGCCTCGTTGGCGCGCAGCATGGCGGCGGACAGCCGTTTGGAACCGATCCAGCGGATCGGCTGCGGGCCGTCGTCCCGGGTCAGGACCAGGTCGCCCACGGAAAGATCCTCGACGGCCACCGGGCCACGGTCCGTTTCGATCAGGACGCCCCGCGTGAAGCAGGGCACCAGTTCCTCATAGGGCACCCCCATCGCGACAAAGCTTCCGTCGGTCTGAAACCCGCTGTCGCGGTTCGAAAGGATGTTCAGCGCCACGCCCGAAGGCGGCACGCCATCGGCGAAGGCATAGCCGACGACCGTATTTCCGGCCTTCACCGCCAGAATGCGGACGCTTTGCTCGACCCCCTCGCCATCGGTATAGCCCAGGGTCAGTTCGTATTCCGCTTCCAGCGCGGTGCCTGCAGGATAGGTCACGCCATTCAGGACCGCGGCTTCGCCCAGGGTCTGCGCGATGCCGTTGTCGCCCCATCCATCGCCATTGTCATCGTCTTCGAACACGCCATCGTCGTCGCTGACGATGATGGACGACAGTTCGTAGTCAGACGAGACGGTGACCTGATTGCCGACAAGCCCTGCGCCGCTGTCGGACGTGATGGCCCAGGAGCCTCCGCTGAACGACAAGTCCTGAAGGCTGACATAGGAGACTTTCCGCATTTTTTCCTGTCCTGTGATTAAGGGGATGATTCAAGCGGGCGAACGCCGTGATATGAGCGCCCACAGCCGCTGCGCGCGATCTGCCTTCCCGGGGCCGGAAGGAAATGCCGATGCAATCCTTCATGGGCCGGAAGGCTGATCTTCAACCTGCGATGGCCGGCAGACCACGCATCCTGACGAAAGAGGGAAGCAGGAAAAATTCGCGGCTCTGCCCGGCAGAAGGCGAAACATTCTGGATCGGCCGCGATGACGCAGGGCGCCGACAATGGTCAGTCATCAGAACAACCTCTTCGATTCTTTCGAGATGTCGCTTGCGCGACGCAGAAGGGTGCCCCTTCATAGGCGTGGGGATGCGACGTGTAAACAAGAGGTTGTGAAGATCGTCCTTTTATCCTGCCCTCCGGCTGATCCGAGCAGGACGGCAGGGGCCGTGCTTCGCCACGGCAGAATCCTTGTTCTCCGCAGAGTCCGCAGGCTTGCAGGGCCGGTGCCGGGCTGTCTCCCCTTCTTCAAAGGCAGCGTTCCGGCTCCGGCCGGTTGATGGTTGCGCGATCCTCGGTTGAGCCGGCCGGCCGCTCAGCCGCAGCGCCCGGGCCATCAGCGGCGCGGTGGAAAGGCGGGCAGATCGGCAGGGGGGCGCTGCCGATTGGCGGCCGGCTTCTCGGCCAAGGCGGCGCGTTCGCCGAAGAACCCGGCCAGGATCCTCACAGTCGCCCAGACGGGAAACCATTCCGGTTCTCCGGCCATTTCAGCGGTCCGTTAAAGGACCGCCCCGATCTTCCACGGCACGAATTCGTTGTCGCCATAGCCGAATTCCTCGGACTTCGACTTCTTGCCCGAGGCCGTGTCGAGAAGAAGGTCATAGATCCGCGCGCCCATCTCCTCCAGGCTGACGCCCTCGTCCACGACCACGCCGCAGTCGATGTCCATGTCCTCGGGCATCTGGCGGAACAGGGTGGAGTTCGAGGCGAGCTTGATCGAGGGCGCGGGCTTGGCCCCGAAGCAGGATCCGCGCCCCGTCGTGAAGGCGATCAGGTTGGCCCCTGCCGCGACCTGGCCTGTGGCCGCGACAGGGTCATAGCCGGGGCTGTCCATGTAGACGAAGCCGGTCCTGTCGATGCGTTCGGCATAGGCGAAGGCGCCGGCCAGCGGCGACAGCCCCCCTTTCGCGACCGCGCCCAGGGATTTTTCCAGGATCGTCGTCAGCCCGCCCTTCTTGTTCCCGGGCGAGGGGTTGTTATCAAGCGAGGCGTTGTTCTTTTCGGTATAGTCGCGCCACCAGTCGATCATGGCGTTGATCTTGGCGCCCGTCTCGGGGGAGCCGCGGGCGATCAGCAGATGCTCGGCCCCGAAGATCTCGGGCGTCTCGGACAGGATCGAGGTTCCCCCCGCCGCGACCAGCATGTCGGATGCCACGCCAAGCGCCGGGTTGGCCGTGATGCCGGAAAACCCGTCCGAGCCGCCGCATTGCATCCCCAGAACAAGCTTGGACACCGGCTGCACCGTGCGCCGGTCCCCCGAGGCGGCGGCGGCGATCGGCTCCAGCAGTTCCAGCGCGCGACGCACGGCCGAGGCGGAACCGCCCACCTCCTGGATGTTGAAGGTATGGAAACGCTCTCGCGTCCATTCGGTCGGCTTGTAGAGGGTCAGCTGGTTCACCTCGCAGCCAAGGCCCACGATCAGGACGCCGCCGAAATTCGGATGGTCGCGATAGCCCTTCAGCGTGCGGACCAGCGCGTCGAAGCCCTCGCCCTGGTTCGCCATGCCGCAGCCCTGGTCGTGGACGATGGGGGCAAAGCCGTCGATGCCCGGATATTTCGGCAAAAGCGTCCGGTTCGCCGCATCCGCGATGGCGCCGCAAACGGTCGATGAACAGTTCACCGAGGCCAGGATGCCGATGAAGTTCCGCGTGCCCGCGCGCCCGTCGGGCCGCAGATAGCCCTGAAAGGTCGTGCGGTCCGGCAGGGCGTGGATCGTGCCGGTATGGGTGGCGGCATGGGAATGCTGCTCGGCCATGCCGATATTGTGGACATGGACATGCTGGCCGGGGGCGATGTCCGCCTTGGCCTCGGCCATGATCTGGCCATACTTGACCACCGCCGCGCCCCTGGGCATCGGCACGACCGCGAACTTGTGGCCCAGCGGCACGTCGTCGGCCAGCGTGACGCCGCCATGCACCTCGCCCGCCGTCAGCGGACGCAGCGCGATGGCCACGGTATCGGTGGGGCTCAGGTGCATGGTGGCCGGGCGCGCGGCGGCGGGTTTGCCGATGACGGGGGGCGGGGCGGTGTCGGTCATGATGCGGCTCTTTGGACAATGGCCTGAAGGCGATCCATGGCGGGGCCGGAGGCACCGACCCAATCGATGAAGGCCTGGATCCGGCGCTCGGCCTTCTGGGCGTGGTTCTGCGCGATGTCGGCGACGCGGTGGTCCAGGAACGGGTTGCGGAAGCGGTCCAGGGTGGTTTGCAGATAGGCCGCGGCCTTGTCGGCGTGACCCCTGGCCGCGAAACCGGGCAGCACTTCCTGGCGATAGATCGCGTCCAGTTCCGCCCAGGGCTGGCCCTGCATCATCTGGCGGACGAAGCGGTCGGGCTGGCTGCCCTCGCGCCGCCAGATGTCGGCCAGGACGGTATGGCCCAGGTTGAGGATATGAAGCTTCAGACGCTCGATCTCCTCCAGGTCCGGGACCACTTGCACGGCGGGATGGATGCAGGGGGCGGCGACCCCCGGCCCGGCCTCGATCGCCCACAGCGCATAGGGTTCGGCCACCGCGCCCGCAGGCTCGATCGGTTCCGACACGATGCGGTCCACCAGCGAATTGACCCAGGTGCAGGCATCCAGCCAATCGCGCAGGTCGGGGGATGCCCCGTTCGCGGCGGCGATCTCCAGCACGCGGGCCTTCAGCACGCGGCCGTTTTCCGGGACCAGTTCCATCGGAAAGATCGACAGCGGCCCGGCGCCGGCGGCCTGCCGCGCGGCAAGAAGGTGGAACAGCTTGGCCGGATAGCTCATCGCCTGCGTGGGGACCGGCCCGGTATCGGCGGGGGACGGCAGATATCCCCGGTCGCCCGTGTTGGACAGGATCGCCTTCGCCTCATGCGTGACGATGCGCGACAGGTCATCCCAGTCGGTGGCGGTGGACAGGGTGCGCCTGACCGAGGTCACGCGGCGCTCCTCGTCCACGGTCCGGCCGTCCAGGATCCCCCGGATCCGCACCGGATAGCCTTCGGGGGCGGCAAGCGCGCCCAAGCGTCCGGCGCGGGCCGGATCGCCCGAGGAGTGGACGACGGTGACGGCAACCGGCGTTTCCGCCTCGGCGAAGAAAAGGTCGGCATGGGCCTGAAGAAAGCGGCTGGTGCCGAACTGGACGACCGGGGTCTCAGACACGGATGATCGCCTTCACAAGGGTGCCGCGGTCATTCGCCCAGAGGGGCAGGTTCGTCACCGCATCCTCGAAGCTTGTTTCATGCGTGGCAAGCGCATCGACCGGCACCCGGCCGTCGCGGATGCAGGCCATTACATGTTCGAAATCCGACTTCAGCGCGTTGCGGCTGGCGAAAAGCGTGGTTTCGCGCTTGTGGAACTCGGGATCGGCAAAGGCCAGGTCGCCCTTCACCACGGACAGCAGCACATAGGCCCCGCCATGGCCCACCCAGGCCAGCCCGGCATTCATCGCATGGATGTTGCCGGTGGCGTCGAACACCGTGTCATAGGCGCCGGGCGCTTCCTGGCCCACAAGCTCGACGGTGGCATCGGGAAGAACCGTCTTCGCCAGCGCCAGCCGGTCGGCCGAGGTGTCGCGCAGCGTGACCCGCGCCCCGTCGATCGCGGCAAACAGCGCGGCGCCCAGGCCGATCGGACCCGCGCCCACCACCAGCGCCGTGCTGCCGGGGCGGATGCGGGCGCGAGAGACGCCATGCGCGCCGATGGCCAGGAACTCGACCATGGCGGCGGCCTTCTCGGACAGGCCTTCCGCCGGGTAGAGGTTGCCTTCCGGCACCACGATCTCCTCGCACATGCCGCCGTCGGCATGGACGCCCAGCACGGCGATGTTCTCGCAGCAGTTCGGCTTTGCGTTGGCGCAGGCGCGGCAGGTGCCGCAGGTCAGGTAGGGGTTGATGACGACAAGATCGCCTTCCCCGATGCGCCCGTCGGCCGAGGCTTCCAGCGCCCGCCCGGACAGCTCGTGCCCCATGACGCGCGGATAGTTAAGGAAGGGCTGCTGCCCGCCATAGATGTGATAGTCGGTCCCGCAAATCCCGACATGGCCGATCCGCACCCGGACATGCCCCGGCTTCGCCTCGGGGCGCGGACGCGTGGTCAGGTGCAAGGTGCCGGGCTCCACGCAAAGAAGCGCCTTCATCGCAGTCATCGTCATTCCTTCGGGAAAGCTGGTGATTTGGTTCTTTATGCAATAAATACACATTAACCGACATGGCTGCAACGGGAGAGCGGCATGGCCCGCGACAATCGGCTGTTCAAAGGGCTGTGCAACCGGCTTCTGGGGATGCTGGAGGCGCTTGAGCCGGGCACCACGCTGGGGTCGGAGGCCGACCTGGCGCGCAGGCTGGACGCCAGCCGGACAACGGTGCGGGCGGTGCTGGCGCATCTGGCCGAAAAGGGGCTTCTGACCTGGGAAGGGCGGGAAAAGCGGCTGCTGCGCGCGCCCGGCCCGTCGGACTATTTCGACGAGGACGAGACCAGGGCCCTGCAGGCGCAGGTCGAGGAGATGTTCCTGGCCTGGGTGCTGCAAGGCGACATCCCGCCGGGCACGATCCTGAACGAAAGCGACCTGGCGCGGCGCTTCGGAATGCCGCTGGGCGCGGTGCGGGAATTCCTGATCCGCTTCGAGCCCTTCGGCCTGATCACCAAGCAGCCCAACCGCCACTGGATCCTGAAGGGCTTCACCCGCGACTTCGCCGAGGAGATGTTCGAGGTCCGCCAGATCTTCGAGGCCCGCGCGCTGGACCGCCTTCTGGCGGACAAGACCCTGCGCGCGGATTTTGAAGGCATGATCCCCGCGCATGAAGCGGTGGTGGCGGGCGACGAGGCGGCGGCGCTGGCCTTTCCGCGGCTGGACGCGGCCTTTCATGCCCTGATCTGCCGCGGCGCCCGCAACCGCTTCATCGCCGATTTCAGCCGCACCATCGCGATCATCGTCCATTACCATTACCTGTGGAACAAGCAGGACGAGATGCGGCGAAACCGCGCCGCCGCCGCCGAGCATCTGGCGATCATCCGCGCGGTCCTGGCCGGGGACGGGGCGGCAGCACGGGCCGCGCTGTCCACACATCTTGCGACGGCGCATCGCACGCTGATCGCCTCGGTCCGCTGGGCGGACTGAGGGGCGCTGGCGTCAAAATCTGAAAACGGGGCGTTGACTCTTTCCTTCCGATGCGAGACTTGCTTGGTCCAACCACAGGACCAAACGCCAGGGGGAGGGGCGCCGGTGGCAGGAACGTCAGCCGTCGAGGACATCCGGAAAGTGCTCCGCAAGGAGATCGTCGAGCGCTATGCCCCCGGCGATGCCCTGCCGAACGAGAGAGAGCTTGCCGAGCGTTTCGGGGTGGCGCGCAACACCATCCGCGAGACGATGATCCACCTGGAGGCCTTCGGCCTGATCGAGAAGACCAAGCGCGGGGCAAAGGTCCGGCAGCCGGATTTCGACGCGGTGTTCGAGGTCTTTTCGCAGCATTTCGACACGTCGCCCCAGGCCATGGGCGATGTCCTGAACTTCCGGCGCATCGTCGAGACGGGCGCCGCGGCCTTTGCCGTGGGCGGCGTGGACGACGCGATCCTGAAGCGGATGGAAGACGCCAACCGTTCCCTGGCCTCGGCGCTTACCGTCTCGGAGGCGGCGGGCCATGACTACGAATTCCACCTGTGCCTTGTCGCGGCCTCGCGGAACGCGGTTTTGCTGAGCCTTTATCAGGTCATGGCGGTGACGATCCGCTATTACCTGGAAATCGGGAAAACCCGCCGCCTCGACACCGAAACGGCCTGCGCGCAGCACGAGCGCATCATCGAGGCCCTGAGGGCGCGCGACGGCGCGCGGCTTGCAGGCGCGCTGAATGCGCATTTCGACCATTCCGGCTCGGTCCTCGCCGCACAGGCGGGCGACCGGACCGGCGCAGCATCCTGATCAACATCCGGGAGGAACCATGAAGATCACTGCCCTTGCCCTGACCACGGCGCTTGCGCTTGCCGCGCAGCCCCTGCTTGCCCAGGAGGTGACCGTGAAGGTCGCCTACGAGAACAATCCGGGCGAACCGGCCGACCTGGTGATGAACCGCTGGGCCGAACTGGTGGACAAGGCCTCGGACGGCGAGGTCAAGCTGGAGCTTTACCCGTCCTCGCAGCTTGGCGCGAAACAGGACGTGATCGAACAGGGCCTGATGGGGGTGAACGTCATCACCATCGCCGATGTCGCCTTCCTGACCGACTACGATCCTGACCTGGGTATCCTGTTCGGCCCGTACCTGACCGACAGCCCGGAGGCGCTTTTCCGGATCTACGAATCCGACTGGTTCAAGCAGAAGGAAGCCGAGCTTCGCGAGAAGGGCGTCCATATCGTCATCTCCAACTATCTCTACGGGACGCGCCAGCTTCTTGCCAACCGCAAGGTCGAGAAACCCGCCGACCTGGAAGGGCTGAAGATCCGCGTTCCGAACAACCCCATGCAGATCCGCGCGATCGAGGTGATGGGCGGCACGCCGACGCCGATGCCGCTGGGCGATGTCTATCCGGCGCTGACGCAGGGCGTGATCGACGGCGTGGAAAACCCGCTGCCGGTGCTTTACGGCCAAAAGCTGCATGAACAGGCCAAGCACCTGTCGATGATCGGCTATCTGACCAACACCTCGCTCTGGCTGGGGGGCGAGGCGTTCTTCTCGACCCTCGATCCCGAGGTGGTCGAGATGCTGCACGAGACCGGCTATCAGGCGGGCCTCTACAGCCAGGAACTCGCCGCCGCGACCGACCAGAAGATCCTGGAAGACATGAAGGCCCAGGGGGTTGAGATCACCTATCCCGACCTTGCGCCCTTCAAGGAAAAGGCCATGGCCTTCTATGACATGTTCCCCGAATGGTCCGACGGCCTTTACCAGCAGATCCAGGCGCAACTGGCCCAGTGATCCCGCATCGCCCGCCGCCTTTCGGGGCGGCGGGCCTTTCTTCAACAGGATTTGTGACCAATGAAGCTTGTCGCGACACTCGCCTCCGCCATCGGCGGCGTGCTTATTGCCATTCTTGTGGGCGTCACGGCGCTTGCGGTGTTCATGCGCTATGTCATGGGTGCGCCGTTCCAGTGGACCGAGGAGATTTCCGGCTTCCTGATGATCTGGATCATCATGCTGGGCGCGATCTCCTGCGAGTGGCGGCGCCAGCACCTGACCATCGATTTCGCCGTGGGCGCCCTTCCGTCCGGACCCCGCCGCGCGATCGAGATCGTCGTGGGCCTTGCCTCGGCGGGGGTGCTGGTCTGGATGGCCTGGCTGGGCTGGCAGCTTGGCCAGAGCGCGGCCTTCAAGCGGACGCAGATCCTGCGGATTTCCTGGTTCTGGCTTGACCTCGCCGTTGTCGTGGGCGCCGGGCTGACGGCTCTTGTCGTTCTCTGGCGGCTGGTCGCGCCAGGGTCCGCCGAGCCTGTCGAAGAAGAAACACGTCACTGACGCTTTGGAGATTTGGAATGACGTGGTTCATCATCATCCCGATCATGCTGGCGCTGTTCATGCTGAACATGCGCATCTACCTTGCGATGTTTGTGGGGATCCTCATCTATTTCATCGGCTTTTCCGACGTGCCGCTTGCCATCGCGGTGCAGCGGTTCATGTCCCCCGCTGAAAACCCGTCGCTTCTGGCGATCCCGTTCTTTGTCCTGCTGGGCACGCTTCTGGGATCCGCGGGCGTCGCCATCCGCCTGCTGCGGCTTGCGGACCTTCTGGTCGGGCGGCTGACGGGCGGCCTGGGGCATACCAACGTCATGCTCTCGACCCTGATGGGCGGCATCTCGGCCTCGAACCTCGCCGATGCGGCGATGATGTGCCGGATGGTCGTCCCGGAAATGGAACGGCAGGGCTACAAGCGGTCCGTCGCGGCCGCGATCACCGCCTGTTCCTCGCTGATCACGCCGATCATCCCGCCGGGGATCGCGCTGATCGTCTATGGCCTGGTGGCGGATGTCTCGATCGGCTCGATGTTCGCGGCGGGGATCCTGCCGGGGCTGCTGTGCTGCGTGCTGCTGCTGTTCACCGTCTGGATCGTGGCCAAGAAGAACGGCTACAAGCCCTCGCGCGAGGCCTGGCCAAGCTGGGGCGAGACGGGCCGGACCTTCGCCGGCGCCTGGCCCGCGCTGCTGCTGGTCGTGGTGATCGTGGGCGGCATCCGCTTTGCGATCTTCACGCCGACCGAGGCCGGGGCCATCGCGACCATCGTCACCCTGATCATCGGCATCTTCGTTTATCGCGAGATGAGGATATCGGACGTGACCTCGGCCTTTACCGAGACCGCCCGGCAGACCGCGGCGATCCTGCTGGTCATCATGACCAGTTCGGCCCTGGCCTGGATCTTCTCGCTGGAGCGGGCGGGGATCGGCATGGCGGAGTTCATCACCTCCATCACGACGAACCCTTATGTCTTCCTGCTGCTTGTGAACATCCTGCTTCTGGGGCTTGGCATGTTCATCGAGGGCACCGCGATCATGATCATCCTTGTGCCGCTGCTCAAGCCGGTGGTGCTGCAACTGGGGATCGACCCGGTTCACTTCGGGCTCATCATGATCCTGAACCTGTCCATCGGCACCCTGACACCGCCGGTCGGAACGGTTCTTCTGCTGGTCTGCAACCTGTCGCGCGTCTCGATCCCCGCCTTCATGCGCGACGGCTGGCCCTTCCTTCTGGCGATCCTTGTTGCGCTGCTTCTTGTCACCTACGTGCCATGGTTCTCGCTGGCGCTGGTCTAGGAGCGTCTGACCAACCGCTGCTCATGTGCTGAGAGGCCATGAGCAAGCCCCTTGTATCCGATGATCCGTGGGAACCTGCGCCATGGCGCGCCTGCATGGAGGATGTGGATCATCGGACCTCCCGCGGCCTCGGCCGCGCCTTGTTCCAGAGCCTGGCCAGCCCCGACATGTCAGGCCGCATCAAGCACGCCGGACATGGCTCTCAACCGAAGACCGAGATCGAGGTGCCGGCCTGCTGCAGCAGGCTGCCGAACTTTGCCTCGAACTCCTCGGGGCTGTGTTCGTCAAGCGATCCGGCCAGATGGATGGCTCCGATCGGGTGGCTTGCCGTGTCGAGAATGGCGACGCCCATCGCGATCTCATGGCGCAGGATTTGACCCGTCACCAGCGCGTGGCCGCAATGCCTGGCTCTTTCGACCCCTTTCATCACCTGCTCCAGACTGGTCATTGTTTCAGGCGTGAACGGGGTCCGGTCCGAGCGGCCGAAGATGTCGGCGATCTGCTGGTCGGGCAAATGCGCCAGCACTGCAAGCCCGCCTGCCGTACAATACACTGGCACCGTGTTGCCGGTCAGGGTGGCCGTAAAGATTTCATGCTTGGACGGCATGCGAAGCGCATAGATCAGGCGGGTATCATCCCATAGCGACAAGTCCACGCGTTCGCGTGTCCGCCGCCGCAGTTCCAGCAAAATGGGGGTGGCCCGCTGCATGACCGGGTCAAGCCGCAGGCAGGAATAGGCCATGGTCAAGATCCGCTTTCCCGGCAGATAGCCGCGATCCTCGTCGTCTCGCACAATCATGCCGAGGGCCAGCAGCGTATGAACCATGCGTTGCGCTGCGCTGCGCTCGACCCCGGAAAGCTTCGCGATCTCGCTCAGGCTCAGCGGCTTGGATGCCAGTTCAAAGGCGGAAAGAACGGCGACCGTCCGGGCGGCGGCACGCACGAAGAGGGGATCATCGCCAAATTCGTCAGCTTCGGCGGGGTCAAATGTCGAAACTCCGTTCAGATCGCGAAACATTGGCCGTGTTCCTGTTCCTGCTTCGAAAACCATTGACAGGAGAGGCAAGGCTGGTCTTTCCTGTTTGATACAAGAGTATCGCTAGACGATACATTCTAATCGGTGGAAGCCGAAATAACAACGGTGAATGATGATGCGCGCGGCCTTTGCGGGATTTCTGCACGAGAGCAACAGCTTCGCGGCTGCGCCGGCGGATATGCGGGCTTTCCAGCAGGGCGGGGGCTATATCCCGATGACCCGTGGCGGCGCGCTGCGCGAGACGATCCGCGGAGTGAACCTGGGCATGGCCGGAGCTTTCAGCTTTGCCGACAGCGCGGGTTGGGACGTCGTGCCGGTCCTCTGGGCCGGCGCCATTCCCTCGGCCCCGGTGACGCGCGATGCCTATGAGGCAATCACGGCAGAAATTCTTGCAGGCATCGCGGCGGCAGGTCGGCTGGACGCCATCTATCTGGATCTGCATGGCGCCATGGTGGCGCAGCACCTCGATGACGGGGAAGGCGAGCTTCTGGCCCGGATCCGGCAACTGCATCCCGATACCCCCATTGCCTGCTCTCTGGATCTGCACGGCAACATCACGCCCCGGATGTTCGACCTGTCCGACATCATGGTGGGCTTTCGCACCTATCCCCATGTGGACATGGCCGATACAGGGTATCGCGCTGCCGCGGCGCTTGACCGCATGGTGCGGTCGGGTTCGCGTTGGGCCAAGGCCATGCGGTCTGTCGATTTCCTCATCCCGATCAGCTGGCAATATACCGGGATGGAGCCAGCGCGCGGGCTTTATGCCATGACGCGTGATCTTCCCGCCGGGGTCGAGACGGCATCGCTGTTCATGGGCTTTCCGGCGGCCGACTTTCCGGGCTGCGGCCCGGCGGCATTTGCCTATGGGCCCGATGCCCTTGCCGCCGAAGCCTGGGCGCAAGCGATGGCCGATGCCTTGCTGGCCCAGGAGGGCGCCTTTGCCGGCCAGGCGCTTGCACCGGACGATGCCGTGCGCGAGGCGATGCGCCTTTCACAGGGTGCGACAAAGCCTGTGATCATCGCCGACACGCAGGACAATCCGGGCGCGGGCGGCTCCTCGGACACCACGGGCATGTTGCGCGCGCTGGTCGCCTGCGGGGCCGAACGCGCAGCCATCGGCAATTTTCACGACCCGCAGGCTGCCCGCGTCGCGCATCAGGCAGGGATCGGGGCGGAAATTGCGGTTTCGCTGGGCGGCCGGTCGGGGATTGCGGACGACGCACCCTTTACCGCGACAGCCGTTGTCGCAGCCCTGTCGGACGGCGCCGTTCATGCGACCGGCCCCTATTATGGCGGCACGATGATCAAGATGGGGCCGTCCGCCGCGCTTCGGATCGGCGGAACCCAGGTCGTCGTCACCAGCAACATCGCGCAGATGGCCGACCGGAACTTCTATCGAAGCCTTGGTATCCAGCCCGAGGCGCAGGCGATCCTCGTCAACAAGAGTTCGGTCCATTTTCGCGCCGATTTCGAACCCATCGCGCAAGAGATCCTGGTCGCCGTGTCGCCCGGCGCCATGCCGCTCTGCCCCTCGTCGCTGCCCTGGACGCGGCTGCGCCCGGACATGCGGATCAAGCCTTTGGGGCCGACCTTCACCGAACAACAAGCAAAAGCCTGACAACAGAGAGAACCCACAGATGAACCATCCCGTGACGCTTTCCCTGAGAACCGGCCTTCTGGCCTCGGCCCTGGCGCTGGCTGCCGGCGGTGCGCTGGCGCAGACCACGGTGAATGCCGTGATGCATTCCGACCTGCGCGTGCTGGACCCGGTCATCACCACCGCCCATATCACCCGGGATCATGCCTACATGATCTATGACGTGCTGATCGCACAGGATGCCCAGGGCGAGATGCAGCCGCAGATGGCCGATTTCACCGTTTCGGACGATGGGCTCACCTATACGTTCACCCTTCGCGAAGGCCTGACGTTCCATGATGGTGCGCCGGTCACAGCCGCGGACGTTGTGGCCTCGTTGACCCGGTGGGGCAAGCGCGATACCGGTGGGCAGTTGCTGATGGATGTGACCGCATCGCTGACCGCGCAGGATGACCGGACCGTGGTCTGGACCCTGTCGGAACCGTTCAGCGCGTTTCTTGCAACCGTGGGCAAGCCTTCGGCCGTGCCGCCCTTCATCATGCCCGCGCGCATCGCCGCAACTCCGCCCGACCAGGCGATCGAAGAACATATCGGCTCTGGCCCCTTCCGCTTCGTTTCCGAGGAATTTCAGCCGGGTGTTGGCGTCACCTATGAAAAATTTGCGGAATACATCCCCCGCGACGAGCCGGCTTCCGGCTATGCCGGCGGCAAGGTGGTCAATGTCGATCGCGTTCGCTGGATGACAATGGCGGACAGCATGACGGCGGTGAACGCGTTGCAATCGGGGGATATCGACCTGATCGAATCCATGCCGGTGGACCTGATCCCGCTGACCGAAGGCGATGATGCCGTCCTGGTCGAACTGCGCTCGCCCTTCGGATTTCAGACGATGGGCCGGATGAACTTCAAGCACCCGCCCTTTGACAACCCCCAGATCCGCCGCGCGGCGATGATGGCCATGTCGCAGGAACCCGTTCTGGCGGCGCTGATGGGCGATCCGCAATACTACAAGACCTGCGGCGCGATCTTCGGCTGCGGCACACCTTATGAGAACACGACGGGAACCGAGACGCTGACGGCGGGCGGCGATCCCGAAGGCGCGCGCGCCTTGTTGGAGGAAGCGGGCTACGATGGCACGCCCGTTGTCCTGATGCAGCCAACCGACGGGCCGACGCTGCGTGCCCAGCCGGTCGTAGCTGCCGAACAGTTGCGCGCAGCGGGCTTTACAGTGGACATGCAACCGATGGACTGGCAGACGCTGGTCACGCGTCGCGCGTCGCAGGCAGCCCCGGCGGATGGTGGCTGGAACATGTTCTTCACCAACTGGGAAATCTCGGAAATCGCAAACCCTGTCATCAATGTGATGCTGAACGGGCGCGGCGATCAGGCATGGTTCGGCTGGCCTGACGATCCGAAAATCGAGGAGTTGAAGCAGCAATACATCGCTGCCAAGACGCCGGAGGAACAGAAGGCCGCAGCCGAAGCGATCCAGGCACATGCCATGGAGACCGTCAGCTATGTGCCCCTTGGCGAATACCAGTTCCCGCAGGCGCGGCGCACGGTGCTGACCGATATGCTGCCCACGCCGGTGCCGGTCTTCTGGAACCTGACGAAGACCGAGGAGTGATCCCCCCGGCCGGTGCGTCAGTGTCTGCCGCCCGGCCACCTGCCATCCCAGCCTGCACCCGACTGCGGGCTTCGTGAGGCCATGCCATGACAAGCTATCTGATCAGGCGGATCCTGTCCGTCATCCCTGTCCTGTTCCTTGTGTCGATCTTCGTCTTCCTGCTGCTGCGTCTGACGCCGGGCGATCCGGCGGCGATCATCGCAGGCGACAACGCCACGCCCGAAACGCTGGCTCGCATCCGCGAAGCCATGGGCCTGAACGAACCCTTGCTGACGCAATACGTCAAATGGATGGGCGGCATCCTGCAAGGCGACTTCGGCCGCTCGCTGATCTCGGGCGTTCCGGTTCTGGACATGGTCGCGGGCCGGATCGGGCCATCGATCTCGCTGGCGGTGATGACCATCGTCATCACGATCCTTGTGGCGATCCCGATGGGCGTCATCGCGGCCTGGAAGCATCGCAGCTGGGTCGATCACCTGGTCATGTCCTTCTCGGTCCTGGGATTTTCGGTTCCCGTCTTTCTGGTCGGCTATGTCCTGCTTCTGGTCTTTTCCGTGAAGCTGGCCTGGCTGCCGCCGCAGGGCTATCGCCCTTTGACGGATGGGCTTGGTCCGTTCCTTGAACGCGCGATCCTGCCGTCGCTGACCCTTGCCTCGATCTACATCGCGCTGATCGCGAGGATGACGCGGGCTGCGATGCTTGATGTGCTGAACGAGGACTATATCCGCACTGCCCGCGCCAAGGGGGTGGGCGAGCGCCGACTGCTGTTCGTCCACGCGCTGAAGAACGCAGCCGTGCCCATCGTGACCATCGTCGGCGCGGGCTTCGCGCTGCTGATTTCCGGCGTGGTCGTGACCGAGACGATCTTCAACATTCCGGGCATCGGCCGCCTGACTGTGGATGCGGTGCTGGCGCGCGACTATCCGGTCATTCAGGCGCTGATCCTGCTGACGGCCACGCTTTATGTCGCGGTCAACCTGCTGATCGACCTCTCCTATCCGCTCTTCGACCCGAGGATCCGCTATTGATGGTCATCGAACGTCCCGCCGCCGAAAAGCCGCTGTCGTTGCGACTGCTGTCGCAGCTTTCCCCCGCCTCGACCGGCATCGCCCCGTTCATCGCCACCATCCTGTTGCTGGCGGTGATCCTGCTGACGGTCTTTTCGCCCTGGATCGCGACACATGACCCCTTGGCGATGGACCCCCTGAAGCGGCTGCAATCGGCCTCGGGCGAACATCTGCTTGGCACCGACGCCTATGGACGCGACCTCTTCTCGCGCATGATCCTGGGTGGGCGCACATCGCTGGTCATCGGCATTGCAGCGGCGGCGACGGCACTGATCCTAGGTGTGCTGATCGGTCTGATCGCCGGCTATTTCCGAACCGCCGACGCGATCATCATGCGGGCCATGGACGCGCTGATGGCCATGCCCTCGATCCTGATCGCCATTGCCCTGGTGGCGCTGAACGGACCATCCATCGGATCGGTGATCATGGCCATCACCGTTCCCGAGGTTCCGCGCGTGGTTCGTCTTGTCCGTTCGGTCGTCCTGACCGTGCGCGAGGAACCCTATGTCGAGGCTGCGCTCGCGCTTGGCTCCTCGACACCGAAGATCCTGTTCCAGCACCTGCTGCCCAACACCATGGCGCCGATGATCGTCCAGGGAACGTATATCATCGCCTCTGCCATCCTGACCGAGGCGCTGCTGTCCTTCCTGGGTGCGGGCATCAGCACCGAGATCCCGACATGGGGCAACATCATGGCCGAGGGACGACAGTATTTCCGCCTGAACCCCGGCATCATCCTGTGGCCCGGTGTCCTGCTGACCATCTGCGTGCTGTCGATCAACCTGATCGGCGATGCGGCGCGCGACGGACTGGATCCCCGCATGAAGAAACGCGAGGCCTGACATGACCCTCAGAAGCAGAGACTTTTCCGACGCTCCGGTGGTTCTGGAAATCAGTGACCTTGTGGTGCGCGTCTCGGACCGCGACCTGCCGCCGGTGCTGAAGGGCGTCAGCTTCGACATTCGCCGGGGCGAAACCGTTTGTCTTGTGGGCGAAAGCGGATCAGGCAAGTCCGTCACCTCGCTGGCCACGATGGGTTTGCTGCCCAGGAATGCGCTGCATGTCGAAGGCGGGCGCATTGCCCTGAACGGGCAGAACCTGCTGGATGTGTCGTCCGCCCAGATGAAGCAGCGCCGCGCCACCGACCTCGCGATGATCTTCCAGGAGCCGATGACCGCCCTGAACCCGGTTCTGAAGGTCGGTCCGCAGATCACCGAGGTTCTGGATCTGCATACGAAGCTGGGCCGGGCCGAAAAGAAGGCCAAGGTTCTGGACATCATGCGCCAGGTCCACCTGCCTGACGTTGAACGTATCTACGACAGTTTTCCCCATCAGCTTTCAGGCGGGCAGCGCCAGCGGATCATGATCGCCATGGCGCTGATCCTTGAGCCCGCCCTGCTGATCGCGGACGAACCCACGACCGCCCTGGACGTGACCACGCAGCAGCAGATCCTGTCGCTGATCGCGGAAATGCAGCAGCGTCACGGAACGGCGGTGCTGTTCATTACCCATGACATGGGCGTCGTGGCGGAAATCGCCGACCGCGTCTGTGTCATGCGCCAGGGAGAGATCGTGGAAACCGGCCCGATCCGGCAGGTGCTGGAAACGCCGCGTCACGATTATGCCAGCAAGCTGCTGGACGCGGTGCCGAGCCTGGTGCCGCGCCCGTCGCGCCAGGCGCCCCCCGCGACTCCGGTCCTCGCCGCACAGAACCTGGGCAAGACCTATCGCAGCGGATCCTTTTTGGGCAAGAAGACCGAGGTCCGGGCCTCGCACGGGGTCACCTTCGATCTGTCCCCCGGCCGGACCCTGGGCATCGTCGGCGAAAGCGGCTCGGGCAAGACAACGGTTGCGCGTTCCATCATGCGGCTGATCGAACCGACCGACGGACGGATTCTGCTGGACGGAGACGACATTGCCCACCTCACCTCCTCGCAGATGAAGCCCAAGCGGCGAAAGCTGCAGGTCGTGTTTCAGGATCCCTACCGCTCGCTGAACCCGCGCTGGACCATTGCCCGGTCCTTGACCGAGGGACCGCTGAACTATGGCGTTCCCTACGACACGGCGATTGCCGAGGCCAAGCGGTTGTTGAAGATCATCTCGCTGCCCGAGGATGCGCTGCGGCGCTATCCGCACCAGTTCTCGGGCGGGCAGCGGCAGCGGATCGCCATCGCCCGCGCGGTCATGCTGAAGCCCGAGGTGCTGGTCGCGGACGAGGCCGTGTCGGCCTTGGACGTGTCGGTCCAGGCGCAGGTGCTGGATCTTCTGGACGAACTCCAGCGCCAGACCGGAATTGCGATCATCTTCATCACCCATGACCTGCGCGTCGCCGCCCAGATCTGTGACGAGGTTCTGGTCATGCAGCGCGGCGCGGTCGTTGAGCAGGGATCGGCAGAACGCGTCCTGCATGATCCGCAGCACGAATACACCCGCGCGCTGATCGGGGCCGCGCCGGGACGCTTTTGGGATTTTGCGGCGCGCAAGCCGCTTGTCGCCTGATCGAAAGAGGAAAGACATGGCATTGATCGACTTCATCCGCGACCGCGCGCCCGAGCTGCGCGCCGTTTTCGAGGATCTTCACCGCCACCCCGAGATCGGCTTCCAGGAACGCCGCACTGCCGGCATCGTCGAAGGGCTGCTGCGCCAATGGGGCCTGGACGAGGTTCACACCGCCATCGGCGAGACAGGCGTCGTCGGCATCCTGCATGGCAAGGGTCAGGGCAACCGCCGCATCGGCCTGCGCGCCGACATGGACGCGCTGCCCATCGAGGAGATCACCGGGCTGGACTATGCCTCGCAGACGCCGGGCACGATGCACGCCTGCGGTCATGACGGGCACACCACGATGCTTCTGGGCGCGGCGCAATATCTGGCCGCGACGCGCGATTTCGACGGCACAGCCGTCTTCATCTTCCAACCGGCCGAGGAAGGACTGGGCGGTGCCCGCAAGATGATCGCGGAAGGGCTGTTCCAGCGTTTCCCCGTGGACGAGGTCTATGGGATGCACAACCAGCCGATGTCCCAACTGGGTCGCGCGCGCATCCGCACGGGCGCGATGATGGCGGGGGCATCGTTCTTCGACATCACCATTCGCGGCCGCGGCAGCCATGCCGCGCAGCCCCATCGTTCGCGCGATGCGCTGGTGATCGGCGCGGACCTGATCGGGCAGTTGCAGACCATCGTCGCGCGCAATGTCGATCCGGTGAAATCCTGCGTGTTGTCCTGCACGCAGTTCCATACCGGCTCCGCCTACAACATCGTGCCGGAAACCGCGACGATCACCGGCACGGTGCGCTATTTCGACAAGGACGTGATGGATCTTGTTGCCGCCCGGATGCAGGAACTGTGTGACGGACTGGCGCTTGGGCACGGCATCACCATCGACCTGGACATCCGCAACGTCTTTGACGTGCTGGTGAACGCGCCCGAACAGACCGATGCCTATGTCGCCGCCGCGGCCGATGTTCTTGGGGCCGACAACATCGACACCGATTGCCCCCAGTTCATGGGTTCCGAAGATTTCGCCGACATGTCTGCCGCCGTGCCGGGCGCCTATATCAACGTCATGCACGGTGGACAGGGGGCATTGCACAACCCTGCCTTCACCCTCGACCCCGAGGTGCTGCCCATCGGCTCGTCGATCTATGCCCGCATCGTGGAGCGCCGGATGCCGCTGAACCGAGAGGCCGCGTGATGTCCTTCATGGAATTGCCCTTCGATCCGGACGACATGATCGCGCGCCTGCGCCCGTGGATCGAAACCGAAAGCCCGACCTTCGATGCAGCGGCCCTGGCGCGCATGGTCGATGTCGCCGCCTATGACTGCGCCGCCGCAGGCGCCAGCCTCGAAGTCATTCCTGGCCGGATGGGTTGCGGCCCGTCGCTGCGGGTCAAGTTCCCTCATCCCGAACAGGGCAAGCCAGGCATCCTCGTGTCCGGCCATCTGGACACGGTGCATCCCGTCGGCACGCTGGCCTCGAACCCCTTTCGTCGCGAAGATGGCAAGGTCTATGGCCCGGGCATCCAGGACATGAAGGGTGGCAACTTCGTCGCCTTGGAGGCGATGCGCCAGATCATGCGCGCAGGACTCCGCACACCCTTGCCCGTTACCTTTCTGCTGACCCCGGACGAGGAGATCGGCACCCCCGCCACCCGCGACCTGATCGAGCAGGAAGCGCGGCTCAACAAGTATGTCGTGGTTCCCGAACCGGCCCTGGCCGACGGTTCCTGCGTGATCGGCCGCTATGCCATTGCGCGCTTCAACCTGGAAACGCGCGGTGTGCCGTCCCACGCGGGTTGGCGGCTGAAGGAGGGACGTTCGGCCATCGCGATGATGGCCCGCAAGGTGGCCGAGATCGAGGCCATGACAACCGATGACTGCACCTTCTCGGTTGGCGTGATCCATGCCGGGCAATGGGTGAACTGCGTGTCCTCGTCCTGCCTGGCCGAGGTGCTGTCGATGGCCAAGACCGACGAGGATCTGGAAAAGGGCGTCGCGGCCATGCTCGGGCTGTCGGGCACCGAAAACGACGTGAAGCTGATCGTGACGCGCGGCGTGACCCGGCCGGTCTGGAAACCGGGCCAGCCGCAGGACATGGCGCTTTACGACATCGCCGCAAGCATTGCGGATCGCGTCGGCTTCACGCTTGGCCACAAGCCCTCGGGCGGAGGCTCGGACGGGAACTTCACCGGCGCACTTGGCATCCCGACCATCGATTCGACGGGTGTTCGCGGCGAAGGGTTGCATACCTTGAACGAACACATCTTCGAAGACAGCCTGATCGAGCGCGCCCGCCTTCACGCCGGCCTGTTCATGGAGTTGACCTGAGCCGATGCCGGAGGCCACCCATCTGCTGCCGGGGCTTCACGCCCCGGTCAGCATCCGCATAGACCCTTGGGGCATCGCCCATATCCGCGCCGAAAACCGCGACGACCTGTTCTTCGCGCAGGGCTGGAACGCCGCACGCGACCGGCTGTGGCAGATCGACATTGCCCGCAAGCGCGGCTTGGGCCTTCTGGCGGGCGACTTCGGACCGGGTTACCTGGAGCAGGATCGCGCCGCACGGCTGCTTCTGTATCGCGGCGACATGGCGGCGGAATGGGCCGCCTACGCCCCCGACGCCCGCGAGATCTGCACCGCCTTCACGCGGGGCATCAACGCCCATGTCGATGGCGTCCTGTCGGGCGACTTGCCCTTGCCGCCCGAGTTTGCGTTGCTAGCTCATCGCCCCTCGCATTGGAACCCGGAGGATGTGGTCCGCATCCGAAGCCATTCCTTGACGCGCAACGCGACATCGGAACTGTTGCGGGCGCAAGTCATGGCGGCAGCGGGGCCGGTCCTGGGCGCCCGCCTGGACGGGCTTCGACAAAAGCTTTCCCCGGCCGTCATCCCGATTGTCCCCGACGAACTTGACTTGTCGATCCTGTCGGAACGGGTGTTGCGCGACTTTCTGCTGGGGGTCAGTCCCGCCAGCTTCACGCCCGAGCGGCTGACCGCCACGCTGGATCAGGCCCATCTATGGGCGCAGCCGACCCCGCTGGGCGATATAGACCGGATCGCGGCGGGCGAGGGGTCGAACAACTGGGCGATCTCGGGCGACCGCACCGCCAGCGGCCGTCCGATCCTTTGCCTTGATCCGCACCGCACCCATACCCTGCCCTCGATCCGCTATGTCGTCCACCTGACCATGCCGGGTTTGGACGTGATCGGCGCGGGTGAGCCGACGATGCCGGGCATCGCCATGGGCCACAATGGACACGCGGCCTTCGGTTTGACCATCTTCGGCCACGATCAGGAAGACATCCTGTGTTATCGCCTGCGTCCGGACGATCCGGACCTGTATTGGCATCAGGGCGCGTGGCGGCGGATGCAGCAGATCGAAGAAACGCTGCCCGTCAGGGGTCACCCCGATCAGCCAGCGGTGCTGCGATTCACCTGCCACGGCCCGGTCCTGCATGTCACGGACAACCATGCCTTCTCGTTGCGCACGGTCTGGACGCTGCCGGGCACCGCGCCCTACATGGCCAGCCTGTCGGTGATGCGGGCTCGATCACCTGCGGCGTATGTGGATGCGTTGAAAGGATGGGGCTGCCCCTCGGTCAACCACGTTTATGCCGACACTAAGGGACACATCGTCTGGAAGCCTTCGGGCGCCTGGCCGCACCGTGCGGATGCAGCCTCCGGCCTGGTGCCGGGATGGGGTGACGGCAGCAACGAATGGCACGGGCTGCACGATCCTGCCGACAACCCGGTGGAGATTGATCCGCCTTGCGGCTTCATTGCCACGGCGAATGCCATGAACCTGCCCCTTGACTGGAGCGGGGCATCACCCGGCTTTGAATGGCTGGACAGTAGTCGCCATGATTTCCTGAATGCCCGGCTTGCCGAAAACGACCGCGTGACCCTGGCCGATTGCGCCGCATTTCAGACAAGCTGCCATTCCCGCACCGCTTTGCGTCTGGTGGCTTGGCTGGCGCGGCAAGGCTTGCCTCCTCATGTGGCTGCCCTGCTGAGCGGCTTTAATGGTGACTTGTCACCGGAAAGCGGTGCGGCTGCCTTTCTGGAAATCCTGCTGTCGCGCCATCTGGGCGCCGCCATCGCGCGTGCCGAGGGCGCGGCGGACGCTGTCCTGCCCTTGCTGGCGCCTTGTGATCCCGCCGCCCTTCTGGACTGGCTCGAGAGGCATGAGACCGGATTTCCTGGCTTGGATAAGGTCATCGAGGACGCTTGGCAGGATTGCGTGGCCTTGATGGGAAAGGATCCTGCAGCCTGGTCCTGGGGTGCGATCCACCAACTGACATTGCGCCATCCGCTGCATCGGCTTGCGCCCGCAGACTGGTCGATGCCGCCGGTGCCCCTTGGCGGTTCGTCGGCTTCGCCCAACCATGCCGGATACCGTGCATCCGATCTGGACGTGATCATGGGACCGTCGGTCCGCATGATGATCGATGTCGGTGACTGGGATCAAAGCCTTTTCATCAATACCCCTGGCCAGTCCGGCCTGCCTGCAAGTTCGCATTATGCGGATTTGCAGGGGGACTGGGCGCAGGGGCGATACCACCCGCTGCTATATTCCCAAACGGCGATTTCGGAACGGAGCTGCACGATCCTGCACATGTCACCGGCTGCCGACAGCGACACGTCGCCCGATGCAATCGGAAGCCATCAGGACGCATCTTCGGGGTCGCTATGACCTGGTGCCTTATGTGCAACGTGCCGATGACTTCAGCCGTCGTGCCGAAAGCTGCACTTGCCGTGCGGCAAGAGCGGCCCTTGCGACCTGCCAAGACCATGATGACCATCTGGAACTCGCCGCAACCCACCGCGTCAACCTATGGGAAAGCCGTTCAAGGGCATTTCAAGACTTGGTGTCCAGCAGAGGGCGTATCACCTCAAAATCCGTCATGGTCAGCATTCACATTTGCCGCGCCTAGCTGTCGACCCTTTCCTGAAGGGCAGCAATTCTCGCAAGAATGTCTTTGAACGATGGTGGTGCCTCGTCAAACATCATGGGTGCCATTGCCCTGTAATCTGCTCGCAAGTCCTTGATCCGTTCCTGGTCCGGAAGCAGCCGCAACGTGCCCGGTCGAGCCGTGTCATAGCTGGCCCTGGACCTGCCCGGGTTTCGTTCCGGTCTTCTGAGAGCAATGCTCGCCAAGAAGAAGGGTGGATATGGGACTTTCGACGCTCGGAAAATGGATCCGGGTGATTTCCAAAGAGGGCCGGGTTCCCGAACGGGATGCTGATCTTCTTCGGGAGGAGAGGGAGGTGCTAAGAAAGGCAGCTCAATTCTTCGCGGCTCAAAAGCCGTGAGATCCTAGTTCATTGCCAGCTGTGGCGGCTGTCCGCCACCTGCGAGAGCATGAAGCACACGACAGGAGCGATCCTCAGGCAATCGGTGAGTCTTGAGGGTGGAAGGAGTTCCTCTCCAAGCCACCCGACAGAACAACGGCCGGAGTTTCCTCCGGCCGTCTGGTGGGTCTAGGCTTCTTCCTCCTGGAACGCCTCTTCCCGGGTTTTTCGGAAGGAGGGCAGGATCATCAGCCCCAGCAGGATCACGGTGGCAATCAGCATGACCAGACTGATGGGGCGCTCGATGAAGATCGAGGGGTCGCCCTGTTCGATCAGCAGCGTGCGGCGCAGGTTCGATTCCAAGAGCGGACCCAGCACGAAGCCCAGCAGCAGCGGCCCCGGTTCGCATTTCGCCTTGCGGAAGACATAGCCCAGCAGGCCGAAGCCCGCCGCCAGCATCACGTCGAAGATGCGGTTGTTCATCGAATAGACGCCGATGCAGCAGAACAGCAGGATCGCCGGATAAAGCAGCCGGTAGGGCACCGTCAGCAGCTTCATCCACAGCCCGATCATCGGCAGGTTGATGACCACCAGCAGCAGGTTGCCGATCCACATGGAGGCGACAAGGCCCCAGAAGATCTCGGGCTGGTTGGTCAGCACGGTCGGTCCCGGCGTGATGCCGTGGATCATGAAGGCGGACAGCATCATCGCCATCATGTTGTTGGACGGGATGCCCAGCGTCAGCAGCGGGATGAACGAGGACTGCGCGGCGGCGTTGTTGGCGGCCTCGGGGGCGGCCACGCCCTCGACCACGCCGGTGCCGAACCTTTCGGGGTGCTTCGAGACTTTCTTTTCCAGCGAATAGGCGCTGAAGGAGGCAAGCGTCGCGCCCCCGCCCGGCAGCAGACCCAGAAGCGTGCCAAGCCCCGTGCCGCGCAGGACAGCGCCCCAGGAATTGCGAAAATCCTCGCGCGTGGGCCATAGGCGCGACAAGGGGGCAAGCTTCACGCCCTCGGACCCGCTGCGTTCCAGGTTGGTGATGATCTCGGCAAAGCCGAAGATGCCAATGGCGATGACGATGAAGTCGATGCCGTCGAACAGTTCGATGGCACCAAAGGTCAGCCGCTCCGCACCGGTCGCCTGATCAGTGCCCACCATCCCCAGCAGAAGGCCGATCAGGATCATGCCGATCGCCTTCAGGACCGGACCGCTGGCCAGGATCGTCGCGGCAAGAAGACCGAAGACCATCAGCGAGACATATTCGGCCGGTCCGAAGGACAGCGCGAAGGTGGACAGCGTCGGTCCCGCGATGGCAATGGCGAAGGTCGCCACGGTGCCCGCGAAGAACGACCCGAGTGCTGCGACGGCAAGCGCCGCCCCTGCCCGGCCCTGCCGTGCCATCTGGTAGCCGTCGAGCGTCGTCACGACGGCAGATGCCTCGCCAGGCAGGTTCACCAGCACGGCGGTGGTCGAGCCGCCATATTGCGCGCCGTAATAGATGCCGGCCAGCATGATGATCCCGGCGAGCGGCGGCAGGAAGAAGGTGATGGGCAGCAGGACGGCGATGATTGCAGTCGGACCGATGCCGGGCAGCACGCCGATCAGCGTTCCCAGCAGGGCGCCCAGCAGGCAGAAGGCCAGGTTCGCGGGCGTGATCGCCTCGCTGAAACCAAGCATAAGCAGGTCAAAGAATGTCATCCGATCCTCCCCAGACGACGACGGTTGTCAGAAGGGCCACGGTTCTCAGAAGGGCCACAGGGGGACTTGCACGCCCAACCCATAGACGAAGACCAGGGCGCCGAACAATGTCAGGCCGGCCGCCAGCGGCAGGATCTGGCGCCACTTGCCGCCCGGATCGGCAAGCGAACCCGCGATGATCAGCCACAGCGAGGCCAGCACGAAGCCCCCATGCGTCGCGGCATAGGCAAAGCCCACGATGGCGATGGTGATCACCAGCAAGGGCCGCAGGCGGATGGCCTCGATGGCATGGGCCGGGCGTCTCAGGGCGTGTCGGTCATGGCTCAAATGCCCAGATCACGATAGGCGTTGGCGACCTCCTCGATCGCCAATACATAGCCTGCGCGGCGCAACGAGCCGAGTTCCGGTTGCGCCGCCAGCCGCGCGGCGATGCGGCGATAGGCAGCGCGGATCATCTCCTCCAAGCCAGACCGAACGAGGTCCAGTTCCGACCCGGATTCTGCCAGGTCGGCACGAATGTGGGCAGGGACAGATTGAGCGCAAGCATTTTCGATCAAGTCTGCAACGTGCGAAAAGCGTCGTTGCGTGATCCGTCGCTCCATCAAACCAAACGGCATGTGAGTCAGGTTCTTGACCCATTCGAAATAGCTGACGATCACGCCGCCAGCGTTCGCGCAAAGATCGGGAATGACGGTGATGCCGCGATCTTGCAGAATACCGTCAGCCTCGAAGTCGATCGGCCCATTTGCTGCCTCGACAACGATGCGGGCCTTGAGCAAAGGCGCATTCGCGGCGGTGATGACATTTTCCAAAGCTGCGGGAATCAGGATATTGCAATCAGTGCAAAGATCGTCCAAAGACGATGTCCTGACCTCTGCGCCATTGAACTCGGCCATCCGGCCACCCCGCGCAAGGTGCTCGCGCAGAGCCATAACATCGATGCCGGCGTCGTTGAACAAAGACACATCGCGCTCGATGATGCCAGTGATGAGGCTACCGTATTCTGTTGCAAGAACCTGCGCGGCATGGGCGCCGACATTGCCAAAACCCTGGATGACAATCCGCTTTCCCGACAGCGCGCCTGCTCCATCGGCCGCTTCACAGTGCTCGGCCAGGACATAGGCCACACCCCTGCCGGTCGCCTCGGTCCGGCCCGCAATGCCGCCGCGCGACAGCGGTTTGCCCGTTACGCACGCGGCGGCGTTCAACGTTTCAAGCGGCGAGATGCGGCGATACTCATCCGCCATCCAGGCCATCTCGCGTTCACCTGTCCCCATATCCGGCGCGGGCACGTTTCGGCCTGGGCTGATCAAACCGCGTCGTGCCAGTTCCTGGGTAAAGCGGCGGGTGATCTTTTCCAGCTCCAGTTCGCTCCACTCGCGAGGATCGATGCAGAGTGCCCCCTTCGAGCCGCCGAACGGCACGCCAACCAGAGAGCATTTCAAGGTCATGAGCGCGGCCAAGGCTTCGACTTCTTCACCGTTGGCATCGGGTGCATAGCGGATGCCGCCTTTGACTGGTTCGATCTGTTCGGAATGAACCGCGCGCCAGCCCGTGAAACTGATCAATTCGCCGCGCAGCCGAACGCCAAAGGTGACGCGATAGATCGAGTTCGTGGCCTTGATCCGCTCTGGCAGGCCCTTCGACAGGGACATATGCGCGAAGGCACCATCAAAATGCGCGCCGACGCTGTCCAGAAACGAGGTAACCGGCATGTCTTTCATGATGTCCTCACACCTTCCCGGTCATCTCCGGCACCAGCTGGAACAGATCCCCCACCAGGCCATAGTCGGCGATCTGGAAGATCGGCGCCTCCTCGTCCTTGTTGATGGCGACGATGACCTTTGAGTCCTTCATGCCCGCCAGGTGCTGGATGGCGCCCGAGATGCCCACCGCCACGTAAAGCTCGGGCGCGACCACCTTGCCGGTCTGGCCCACCTGCCAGTCGTTCGGGGCGTATCCGCTGTCAACGGCGGCGCGCGAGGCGCCCACGGCGGCGCCCAGCTTGTCGGCCAGCGCCTCGATCAGGGCGAACTGCTCCTTCGAGCCGAGCGCCCGGCCGCCCGAGACCACCCGCCTGGCGCTGGTCAGTTCGGGACGGTCCGAGGCCGCGACCTCGTCGCCCAGCCACTGCGACAGGGCGGGATCGGCGGCCGGTGTGGCCTCCGCGACCGGCGCGCTGCCGCCCGGGCCCGCCGCCTCGAAGCTGGCGGTGCGGATCGTCAGCACCTTGCGGGCGTCGCGCGAGCGCACCGTCTGGATGGCGTTGCCGGCATAAACCGGGCGCTCGAAGGTCGCGGCGTCGATCACCTTCGAGACCTCGGGGATCACCATCACGTCGAGCATCGCGGCCACGCGCGGCATCACGTTCTTGGCGTCGGTGGTGGCGGGGGCCGCGATGTGCTCGTACTCGCCCGCGAGGGACGCCAGCAGCGCCGCGGTGGGCTCGGCCAGGCGGTGGCCGTAGCGGGCGTCCTCGGCCACCAGCACCTTTGCCACGCCGGCGATGCTCGCGGCCTCGGCGGCGGCGTCACGCGCGCTTGCCCCCGCACACAGCACCGTCACCTCGCCCAGCGGCGCCACGGCCTTGACCGCCTTGGCCGTGGCGTCCCGGTTCAGAACGCCGTTCGTGACTTCCCCCAGAAGAAGAACCGCCATCAGATCACCCCCGCTTCTTTCAGCTTCGTCACCAGCTCATCGACCGAGCCCACCTTGATGCCCGCGCTGCGGCCCTCGGGCTCGCGCACGCCTACCACCTCCAGCCGCGGGCTCACGTCCACGCCCAGGTCGGCGGCCGTCTTCTCCTCCAAGGGCTTCTTCTTGGCCTTCATGATGTTGGGCAGCGAAGCATAGCGCGGCTCGTTCAGGCGCAGGTCGGCGGTGACGATCGCGGGCAGCCTGACCTCGATGGTCTGCAACCCGCCGTCCACCTCGCGCGTGACGCGCGCCACCTCGCCCTCGACCTCCAGCTTGGAGGCGAAGGTCGCCTGGCCCCAGCCCAGGAGCGCCGCCAGCATCTGGCCGGTGGCGTTCATGTCGTTGTCGATGGCCTGCTTGCCCGCGATCACCAGCCGGGGCTGTTCCTGATCGACCACGGCTTTCAGGATCTTGGCCACCGCCAGCGGCTCGATGTCCTGGTGCACGTCGTCGGCCGCCACCACAAGGATCGCCCGGTCCGCGCCCATCGCCAGGGCCGTCCTCAGCGTCTCGGCCGCCTGACGCACGCCCACGCTGACCACGATCACCTCGGACGCCGCCCCCCGCTCCTTCAGCCGGATCGCCTCCTCCACCGCGATCTCGTCAAAGGGGTTCATCGACATCTTCACATTCGACAGGTCAACCCCCGACCCGTCTGCGCGAACCCGCGCCTTCACGTTGTAGTCAATCACCCGCTTCACGGGCACGAGGATCTTCATGGGTCAGGGTCCTCAGCTAAAGGCCTGAAGGCCGGTGATCGCGCGGCCCAGGATCAGGGCGTGGACATCGTGGGTGCCTTCATAGGTGTTGACGGTTTCCAGGTTCACCATGTGGCGGATCACCTGGAATTCCTCGGAAATGCCGTTGCCGCCATGCATGTCGCGGGCCACCCGTGCGATCGCCAGGGCCTTGCCGCAATTGTTGCGCTTGACGACCGAGATCATCTCGGGCGCGGCATTGGCGTCGTCCAGCAGCCGCCCGACCTGGAGGGAGGCCTGAAGGCCCAGGCTGATCTCGGTCAGCATGTCCGCCAGCTTCAGCTGGAAAAGCTGCGTATTCGCCAGGGGCCGCCCGAACTGCTTGCGGTCGAGGCCGTATTGCCGCGCGGCGTGGAAGCAGAATTCCGCCGCCCCCAGCACGCCCCAGCTGATGCCATAGCGGGCGCGGTTGAGGCAACCGAACGGACCCTTCAGCCCCTCGACATGGGGCAGCAGCGCGTCATCGCCCACCTCGACATCCTGCATCACGATCTCGCCGGTGATCGAGGCGCGCAGGGACAGCTTGCCCGCGATCTTCGGCGCCGAAAGGCCCTTGGTGCCCTTCTCCAGCACGAAGCCGCGGATCTTGCCGCCATGGGCCTCGGATTTCGCCCAGACCACGAAGACATCGGCAATGGGGCTGTTCGAGATCCAGGTTTTCGCGCCGTTCAGCACATAGCCGTTCGCGGTCTTGCGGGCGGTGGTCTTCATGCCCGCGGGGTCCGATCCCGCATCGGGTTCGGTCAGGCCGAAGCAGCCGATGAACTCGCCGCTCGCAAGCTTCGGCAGGTATTTCCGCCGCTGCTCCTCGGACCCATAGGCATAGATCGGATACATCACCAGGCTGGACTGCACCGACATCATGCTGCGATAGCCCGAATCGACCCGCTCGACCTCGCGCGCGATCAGGCCATAGGACACATAGCCCGCGCCAAGCCCGCCGTATTCCGCAGGCACCGTCACGCCCAGAAGGCCCATCTCGCCCATCTCGCGGAAGATCGCGGGATCGGTCTCCTCATCGGCAAAGGCGCGGATCACGCGGGGCTGCAGCCGGTCCTGGGCATAGGCGCGGGCCGCGTCGCGCAGCATCCGTTCGTCCTCGGTCAACTGCTCGTCCAGGCGGAAGGCATCCTCCCAGTCGAAGCGGCCCAGGTCGGGCGCGTCCTTGGCCTTCAGCAGGGGCTTGTCAAGCATGTCGGTCACTCCTTGGGAATGGGGTTCGGGTGTCAGCGCGTCGGCACCGGGGCTTCGCTGCGATAGTCGTAGAAGCCCCGGCCCGTCTTGCGGCCCAGCCAGCCGGCCTCGACATAT
>NZ_JAFLRK010000016.1 GCF_017315735.1 Paracoccus shandongensis | reverse complement strand
GCCCCGGCCCCGAAGCATGGCCACGTCAAGGGCAAATGTCTCCAGCAAATGCGCACGGGTAGGGTTCAGCAAGGACATCAGGACTCCGCTTCAGGTTGAACAAGGGACCAAACAACACTGATAAAATATTTTTATGAGCGACAAATAAAACATATCGCTTCGCCGCCATACAAAGTGTAACAATTGTTATGTAATCTTCGTGGTGGCACATTATTGTCAAAGGAAGACGGACGAATCTTTGCCCAGACAAAGGGGCGGCCAAATCCGGTTTGACTTTCCGCCCATACCTTGCCGAATTTCCGACGGGAGGAAACCTTTTGATCCTGCTGAAAAAATTTACGGCAACATCTTGCCGCAACAGGGCGGTAGAACCGGCAGTTTCTTGCGCCCCTGACCGTTGGATCAACATGCGCCCCCCGCAAGAAGATGATCTGCCTTGACTTTCACGTAAGACGCTGCGGTTCGGGAACCTTCGGGCCTGCCAGGCATTAAGTCGAGATAAGTGCAAACATAATCGCCGTGTCTTCCCGATGGATCGGGCTACAGAACGAACAGCCTGTGGAGCGTTGATGACCCACCTGATCGCCGATCCCCTTTCCACAAACATCCATCCCCTCAGGGTTCTGGACCTGCCTGCTGCGGGCTATATTCTTGATCTTGCCAGGAAATTCGGTTGCGCGTTCGGCTGGCGCTTTGACGCGGAAAGCCTGTCCGGCCTTGTGCAACTGGCCTTGCAGCACGTCCCGGGACTGGAGATTCGGTCCTGCGAATCCCTGATCCGGCGGCTCCAGCTGGCCGGGGATCTGGTCCAGGGCGACAGGGGATTGGAACTGACGCCCGGGGGAAGGGAACGCTGCCAGTCCACCTTTCACGCCTTGTTGACCGCCCCCGAGTGGCGCCAGGCCATCGACCAGATCCGCGAGGATCTGTCGGTTTTCTCCGAGACGGAGGGGATTCCCCTGATGGCGGGGGGCATGCCAGCCGCCGGGGACCGCCAGGCCGCCATGGGTCTTGCCTTTTAAACAGCACAGGCCTTGTCGCTGCAATGGTTGTTATTCATAAAATATTATCAACCTAAGGAAGAAATGATCACCCCTTTCCCTGAGTCAGAAACTTTTTGCACGCACATATTATGGCGCCTTTCCGGGGCATGAAATCCCGGCGTACAGAATCAGCCTGGCTAGGAAAAGCTTGGGAAAGGCAGGCTTTCGGTGCATTCCGAACCTTCCGCAGGGGCCAGCTTCGGGGTTTTTTGCCGCTTCCCCCAGCATCTGTTTCCTGCGTTCCCCGTCCCTGATCCACAATGAAAATGTTAAAAATTTCATTAGATTATGTGAAACGACCTGCCTGTCGCCGCGTTGGAAAAGGCGTCTTCCCGGGAAACCAAGGGTGCAGGGGCCTATCGAAACCTGCCTACTCGTTAAGAACAGGCTGGAACTTCAACGATATTTAAGTATTAATAACTTGGGCATTGTAGGTGGCCTGGGTTTTTTGGGGGTATCGAATGATGAAAAAGCTTCTTGGTGCTGCGGCTTCGGCAGCGGTCCTCTGCACCGGAGCGCAAGCCTTCGCAGCAACGTTGGTCATTGACGACTTCAGTGCCGAACAGCGCGTTCAGGACACTCCGGGTTTCGAAGGCAACGTGTCGCAGATAGCGGGCGGTGGCATCCTGGGCGGCTACCGGGATCTTTCCGTTAAAAACACCGCGGCGGATGGCGACAACCGGGCCGCGACGGAACTTCACGTGACCGGCGGCAACATCAAGTTCTCGAACGTTGCGGGCGCGCGTGGCGAAGGGACCCTGACCTATGACGGCGACGACGATCCGTCGTCGGTGAACACGACGGGTCTGGGCGGCGTCAACCTTCTGATCGGCACCGATCCGTACTTCTACTTCGCCTCTCCTCCCGGCGTGCCGTTCGACAACGTGGCAGAGGTCCGGATCCAGGTCTGGGACATCTTCGGCAAGACCGGGATCTACACCGAAACGATCGATCCCGACTATGATCCCAAGCTTGCCTTCAGCGATGCCGCTTTCGCGGGGATCGATTTCAGCAAGATCGGCGCGTTGCAGTTCTTCATCAGCTCGACCAGCACCAACGACTCGGTTGATGGCGCGATCACGGGCATCGAGGTCCGGGCCGACGATGTCGCCCCGGTCCCGCTTCCGGCCTCGGGCCTGCTGCTGCTGGGCGGCATGGGGGGTCTGACCTTCCTGCGCCGGCGCAAGAAGGCCTGATCCAAGGCGGTTGAACCGTTCTGGAAAGCGCCGGTCCGGAAGGGCCGGCGCTTTTCCGCGTGCGCAGGGACGCCCCATCCTGCCCGCAGGCTCTGCCATGGGTCCATTCCACCCGCCCGCCTGGAAAAACTTCTTCCCCCGGTGCAACGTTTTCCCGCCCCAGGCTCTTTCTTGCAGGGGGGACGCCCCTTCATGCCCTTGTCGCGGAACGAGAAATCATGGTCACCTTCCAGCCCGCCCGGAACTGCTGGCGCGTCGAGACGGCGGATCGGCTGTCGGTCATCATCGACGGCAAGTACTACTTCCGGGCCCTGCGCGAGGCGCTGCTGAAGGCCGAGCGGCTGGTGATGATGGTCGGTTGGGATTTCGATTTCGAGATCGAGATGCTGCCCGGCGAAAGCGATGCCGACGGCCTCGCCCCCGACGGCTTTCCGAACCAGGTCGGGCCTTTCCTGGATGCCATCGTGGACCGGCGCCCCGGGCTCGACATCTACCTGCTGAAATGGAGCGGCGGCGCCCTGATCGCGCCGGGCGGCATCCTGCCCGCGCTTGCCGTCAAGCTGATGTCGCCCGACCAGATCCACCTGGCCTTCGACGGCCGCCATCCGATCGGCGCCTGCCATCACCAGAAGATCGTCACCATCGACGACAGCCTGGCCTTTTGCGGCGGCATCGACATGACCGATGGCCGGTGGGACGACCGCGACCATGCGGACGACAACCCGCTGCGCTGCCTCAAAAGCGGGGATTGCGCGCAGCCCTGGCATGACGCCTCGACCGTGATGGGGGGACCGGCGGCGGCGGCGCTGTCGGAACTGGCCCGCGCCCGCTGGGCCCGCGCCCATGACGCCGAGCTGGAGGAAACCTTCGCCCCCGGCGGCGACCTGTGGCCCGACAGCATCACGCCCGCCTTCCACGACATTCCCGTGGCCATCGCCCGCACCGCCCCGCCCGAGCAGACCCGCCCGGGCGTCCACGAGATCGAGGAGCTGTATCTGGACGCCATCGCCGCCGCGCGCGACTGCATCTATATCGAATCCCAGTATTTCTGCGCCGACAGCATCACCCGCGCCATCGAGCGGCGCCTGGTCGAGCCCGACGGCCCAGAGGTCGTGGTGATCAACCCCTATGCCGCCCAGGGTCACCTGGAAGACCAGGCGATGCATGTCACCCGCAGCCGGATGATCCGCCACCTGCGCGCCCGCGACCGCCATGGCCGGTTCCGCATCCTGTATCCCGTCACCGAAGGCGGCGAGCCGGTCTATGTCCATGCCAAGATCATGATCGTTGACGATCACCTGCTGCGCATCGGGTCCAGCAATATCGACCGCCGATCGATGGGCTTCGACACCGAATGCGACGTGGCGGTCAGGGCGCCCGACCAAGCCACGCGCGACCTGATCCGCGCCTTTCGCGACGAATTGCTGGCCGAGCATCTGGGCCGCGATCCCGCCCGGGTCACGGCCGAGATCGACCGCCAGGGCAGCGTGGTCAAGGCGCTGGTCCGGCTGTGCCACGCGCAGGGGCGCAGCCTGCGGATGCTGCATCCCCGGCCGGGAACCTGGCTGGGCAGCGTCCTGACCCGGACGCGATTCTTCGACCCCCGGTACCGGCGCAGCGCCAAGGCCCGGCTGGGGGTCACCTCGCGCCACCTGGCCATCGGCGCGGCGATCCTGGCGGGCGGGGCGCTGTGGTGGGGAAGCCGGCGGCCAAGGGACTGACGGGGCAGGAAGGAACCCTTGTTCGCAGAGTGGCCTTCTACCTGATTCTTCCCCTGGTTGTGGATCGGCTGAAATTGACCGATTGGTCAATTGGCTTCTTGCGCATCCCTTCGGCTTTCAAACCCGTCCAAGGTATTTGCAGGTTTGCTGGCCGTGCCCCGTTTCCAAGGTTTTCCCGCCAGCCTGCCGGAACCATGGGCGCTTCCCGGAATACTCTTGCTATCTCTTTATTGAAAAACCATTTTCCTTGAAATCAATTTTGTATGCTGTTTTCCTCATTGTTTGGGTTCCTGCCAGAAAGACCCCCGCATCGCCCGCAGGGGCTGGTGGCTGAAAGGACTGACCTGAAACCACCATGCCGATTTTGCAATCACCCCGGGGGCATAGTGACGCAAGGGCAGGGGCAAGAATTTGCCGAGCCCGGTTTTTTCTCTACCTTTGCGTGTAAATCGCCCTTAAACAGCCGCCTGCCCATCGTGAACTATACCGATCAGTTCGATTTCCAATCCGCATCCAAGGAATTGACAGAATGCTGCGTGATCTGCTTGTTGCCCTGCCCGGACTGATCGGGACGACGGGCTCTCCCTCTCGGGCCGAAGATGTCGGGGTGCAAGCATCCTCGCAGATCGCCAGCCCGGCCGTTGCGGTCGCGCAAGCCCCGGCCACGACCCTGCCCAGCGGCACCGCGTCGCCCAGCTTCCTGGAAAAGGCGCTTGCGGATTTCAAGCAGCAGACCGGCTATGAGCCCGGGACCGCGACCGAGCCGGAAGACGACACGGCCGGGACCGGGGCCCTTCCCCTGCGGGTCGATAGCCTGACCGCCGAGGCAGGGCGCGTGCTGACCATCGAGACCGAGGGCAGCGCCGAGATCGCCGGCATCCGCGTCCTGTCCCAGGCAAGCCATGGCCATGTCAGCGTCAATCCCGACAACAGCCTGTCCCTGGTGCTCAGCGAGGATGCCAAGAACACGGCGGATACCGCCTTCCGCTATGAGATCACCTATGGCGACGGCCAGGTCCAGGAGGTCGAGGCCAAGGTCGATGTGACCGCCGGGCAGCAGCAAAATGGCTGGGGCCTTGGCCAGGTCTACATGCTGGCCGAGGATGCCAGGGGCGAACTGGTCGTCGAGCATGGCGAAAACCATCGCAAGGTCCATCTTACCGAAGGCGCGCATGGCCTGACCGCCACCGAAATCGCCCGGATCGAAGGCGTGAAGGCCCAGGACATCACGGTGGACTGGCTGATCAAGCACCCCCAGTACGGCGCCACGCCGGACAAGGCCCTGGATACGGAACTGGGCATGAAGCTGTGGGACAAGATCACCGGCTGGACGACCAATTCCAACTGGCTGCTGTTCGAACGGGGATACCAGTACGACGGCACGACGCGGCTGATCACACGCGGCACGAACGGGGAAAGCCCGCTGAACCCCGTGTTCATCGGCGCCTATGGCGAAGGGACGGATCCGAAGATCACCAATGCGGTCCAGCTGTACCAGGAAGACAGCAAGCATGTCGTCCTGCAGGGCGTGGACATCACCTCGGCCATGGTGCTTCAAGGCGGCAACCTGCTGTTCGACCGCATCACCGTCAGCGGCGAGGGCGGGCTGAACATCCAGAATGCCGCAGGCTTCACCCTGCTGGATTCCGACATCACGGATGTGACACGCAAATCCCCCGTGTCGGCAGATGCCATCTGGCAGCCGCATATCAACCGCATGGCGGGGGCCTATATCGCCAATTCGGATGGCGTCCTGCTGAAGGACAATCTTTTCGACCACAACGGCTGGGGCGAAGGCTATGACCCGAACCTGTCGTCCAAGGCGCCCCAGCCGCCCAGCATGTACAGCCAGAACCTGTACCTGCAGGCCGACAATCTGGATGTCACGCTGCGCGACAACATCACTATGCGCGGGGCATCGTTCGGGGCCCAGGTCCGTTCGGGCGGGTTTGTCGAGGGCAACAGCTTCATCGACAACAACGCGGCCCTGAACTTCATGGGCGGGAGCTATGAGGGCGCGGGCCATGTTGGCAACTATACGCTGCTTCTGGACAATCTCGTGACCTCGGCCGGTCACAAGCGGGTGTCCCATTCCGAAGGCGGGCTGTCGATCGGCGTGGATGGCGGCGGCTCGACCCAGAGCGCCTATGTCGGCAACATCGTGGCCCATCTTGCCGACCCGAACAATGCCAAGGAAATCGCCGCGAAATCCGTGCTTCATTATGCGTTTTCCGCCGGCAAGAACGTCGCCTATGACGACACCATCGTTTACAACTGGACAAAGGCCGGGGACACGAACCCGGACAATGCCACGCGCAATGTCGACGGGCTTTCCAAGGGCGTCCTGGACCAGACGACCATCCAGAACTTCACCGCGCAGATGCTGGGCACGAAAACGGCGACCATTGCCGATCTTGCCAACCACCTGCGCGCCCAGGCCGCGGGCAAGCTGGATCATGTCGTCGATGCCGACGTGATCAACGCCTTTTTCCGCAAGGGCTTCGGCCTGGACACCACCCTGCGCGCCGACGCGGAAACCCTGCGCTTCGTGCCCGACGACCGGGCCGATGGGCTCCGCTGGGACAACCGGCTGAACTGGTCCACGGGGGATCTGCCAGGCACGCAGGATGGCGACAGCGTCGATCTGGGCGGCAACCGTGTCCTGTTCGGATCCCAGACCATGACCGTCGATGATTTCATCTTCGGGGATTTCGGCCAGCTGAAAGCGACCTCGGGCCGGTTGGACATCGGGGGCGACATGGCGACCGCCGCGACCGGCAACCTGATCCAGATCGACAATGCCGGGCAGGTCTGGGTCGATGGCTATCGCGACAGCGACCTGCTGGCGATCGACATGGCGGGCGGGCGATTTGCCAATACCGGGACTTTCGCAGGCGAAACCCGGATCAGTGTGTCCGAGGATGCGCAGCTTCTGCTGGCCACGGCGGGCGGGCGCTTTGACCTGGCCGCCGGCAGCAGCCTGACGATCACCGGCAGCAAGGCCAAGATCGGCTTCGATGGCAGCGATGGCAAGGCGGCGACCCTGCAGCTGCACGAGGGGTCGGCCCTGTCCTTCGTGGCCAATGCAGGGGGCTTGGGCACGATCTCGGAATTCCGCTCCGGCGCCTTCGAGACAGCGCAGGTGACCTCGGGGGTGCGCCTTGACGGGGAGCTGTCGGTCGATCTGTCCGCCCTGGACAGCACGGCCGGGGGAACCTGGACCCTGGTGGATGCGGACCAGATGATCGGCTCTTTCGACAGGATCGACGTCATCGGCCTGGGCGCCAGCCGCGATGCCTTGATCCGCTATGACTACACGCTGGACGAGGTCGTGCTTCTGGTCAGCGAAGCCGGCAAGGGCAGCGGGCAGATCCGGTCCACCACCACGGGCGATGCCGATTTCCTCAACTACACCCAGGATGCCGCGCTGAAGGCCTTGTGGGCCGATCTTCATGCGGCCATGCCACAGGTGACCGACGATCCGATCTGAAAATTTCGCACGCGAAATCTTTTCGCGTGCGAAAATCATATGCCGCGCGTTTCAAGCCATTCGGCAAGGTCGCGCACGAAGTCTTCGCTTACGCCTTGGCCCGACAACACGACCCGGCCAGGGCGGACCGTCATCCGCACCCCTGCATCAAGGTCTTCGCCTGCCCTGTCCGACCCAGCCTCGGGTTTGGGCGCAGGGTCCGGGCGCAACAGGGCGTCCAGCACACCACGTTCCACCGAGGCACTGTCCGGCCTTGCTTTCTGCAGCCGGTCGCGCATCTTTCGGACCGATCCCGGATTGTCCTGCATCGCCTTGATCAGGGCCAAGCCCAGCTTTTCCGGGATCGCCTCGGGAAAGCGCAGCACATCGCCCAGGGCCTCGTGCAGCGCCACGAAGGACAGGATCTTCGACCGCTTCGGGCCGGGCGCATGTTGGAACAGCATCCTGACCGCCGCCGCCGGGCTGTCGAAGACGCCGATGCGGGCGGCTTCATGGGCCAGCCGCCCGCGTTCATAAAAGGACAGGTCGGCGCGGATCTCGTTTTCCTCGACCATGGCCAGATAGGCCTCGGGCGCGGCCTCAAAAGGACGCAGCAGGGCCTTGACGGTGCCAAAGCGCCTCTCGCCGGTTTCCTGGAACAGCGCGGCCAGGGCCGTCAGGCGGCGCACCCCGGAAACCAGCCCATAGCGTCCCTCGGCCAGGGCCACGACCTCGATGGGCACCTGCTGGCCCCGGTCGCGGATGCTGGCCTTCAGCGACGCCATGTCGTCTGGGTTCATCAGCGTGCGGTCGCGCTGAAGGTGGTTCGCCTCGACCAGGGCCAGGGGGATATCCAGGACCATCCGACCGCTGTCTCGGGCCTGGCGCAACTCGGCCGCCAGATCCTCCAGGGCGGCCTGCGTCGCGGCCTCGGCAGCAATGCGGGCCACAGGGGGAACAGGGGCCGGTGCAGGGGTCGCATCCTCATCGCCCCCCATGCCGAAGGCGGTCAACCGCTTGCGCTTGGCCATTATCGGTTCCTTCCTGGTTTTCGCACGCGAAACATCATCTCTTTTCCTCTGCCAGTTCCTCGCGCCGCCAGATACCCAGAAGCAGCGACTTGAAGGCGGCATAGGTGCGGTCGAAGGTTTCGCGCCCCCGGGCATAGGTTTCGCGGTTGAAGTCGCGGTAATCGGCCTCGTAGATGCCATGGACCTGTTCGCCCGCCTGACCGATCAGGGCGGTGAAGTCCTGCCGGTGCGGCGACAGGCTGGGGCCCAGATAGGACTGGATCAGTCCCGCCAGTTCGGCCTGCTGGCTCGCGTCATAGCGGGTCATCACGGCCCGCACGGCGTCCCACTGGAAATGCAGTTCCTCGCGGCCCAGGGCGCGGGCGGCGATGTTCTCGCTGTCCTCGATCGAGGAAAAGGTCGAATGCAACATGTCGAAGAAGCGTCCGGTCGAGTCGAATTCCAGGAAGGACGCCCCGAAGGGCACCAGCAGGATATCGGCCGCGGCCAGCCCGTTGATGGTCAGGTAGCCAAGCGCCGGGGGGGTATCCAGGAAGACCAGGTCATAGCGGTCGAGGATCCCGTCCGCCGCCAGCGTCTCTGTCAGCGCGTCCCACAGCTTCCAGCCGCGCGAGGCCATGCGCCAGACGGGGATCTGGAACTCGGCCCAGTAAAGGTTCAGCTGCGCCCCGATCAGGTCGATATTGGGCCAATGCGTGGGTCGGATCAGATCTCCTGCCTTGATCTTCAGCGCGTCCGCCAGACTGTCGTCCAAGGCCACCGGCGGATCGCCCCGGTCGATGCGGCGCTGGTTGTCGGCCCGCAGCGTTTCGGCGTAATGGCGCGCCAGAAGCGGAAAGACCGTCTGCCATTCATCCTCGACCTGGGCGCCGAAGATGGACGACAGAGAACCCTGGCTGTCCAGGTCGATCATCAGCACCTTGTAGCCGTCCAGCGCCGCCGACATCGCCAGATGCGCGCAGGTCGAGGTCTTGCCCACCCCGCCCTTGAAGTTCGCCACCGCCACGATCTTGGCGGGCAGGCCCTTGGGGCGGTAAGGCAGGTATTCCTTGGACTTCGATCCTTCCGCCCCGAAATGGGCGCGCAGCCGCTGCACCTCGTCCAGGGTGAACCACTTGGCTCCGCCCTCGGACTCGGACCGGCCTTGCGGCAGGTCGGGGTTCTGGCGCAGCACGCGGCGGAAATGCTGGGGCGCGACCGGGATCAGGTATCGGGTGATTTCCCAGGTGGAAAAGAGCCGCAGCTTGCGTTCTCCGTTTTCCTCGAGCCCGCGCCCCACCAGATCCTGCCGCCCCCGCCGATAGTTCGCAGCGATCCGGGCCAGTCCTTCTGTGCCCGTCGCCTCCTCCAGCATCGCCAGGGCGCGGTCGGGCGAGAGATTGAAATAGGGGGGGATATCCTGCCCGCTGGCCACTGTTCGCCCTCATGTGTCGCTTTTCCTGCATCCTATCTTGAAACACGATACATGCGAGAAATTTCGCAACATCTTTGCCCGTTCCTGGCATTTTTCTTCAGGCGCAAGGCCCGGCTGTTGCAGTTTCGCCAGCCTGTTCTTGTTAGAATCTAGTTAGTATTTAGTTACGGGATCTGACAGCCTGTCCTGTTTCATCATATCCGTTTGATAATAAAACATTTTCTTCCGACCGGTCAACATCGCCTTGAATCCGATACCACGTTTTTCCGACTCTGAAGCCACGTTCAGGCGATTCCGATCCCCCGAACGTCAGGGCCGCCCCCTCAGCGCTTCGCTGGACGGCCCGCTTGTGGATAAGTAGGATCGCGTCAATGAAACGACGAATCCCGGCAGGGCTCTGGCCTCGCAGGGCTTGCGCAAGCCAAAGCATCGGCCCGGCAGGGCGGAGAACCGGCCGGGGATGGGACAGGAAGGGGCAGGGATGGTTCCAGCATCCCCCGCGGGGGCGGTGATCGAGACGCGTCTCATGCAGGACTTCTTCGTCTGCGATTTCTTCGCGGCGGTGCCCAAGCACGACCTCGCCTCGATGGAGCATCCGATCTTCTCGCTGTCCACGCGCCCCGACCGGCGGGTGGTGAGCTATGACCACAACGGCGCCACCCTGACCGTGACGCCCAGCGTCAAGGGCCGGGCCACGATCTTCGACGCCGATATCCTGATCTTCTGCATCAGCCAGCTGATGGCCGCCCTGAACACCGGCCGGGCCGTGTCGCGCAAGCTGACCCTGACCGCCCGCGACCTGTTGCAGGCCACCAACCGCGAAACTTCGGGCGACGGCTACAAGCGCCTGCGCGAGGCATTCGAGCGCCTGGCGGGCACCCGCATCACCACCAACATCGTCACCGGTGCCCACGAGGTCACCCATGGCTTCGGCCTGATCGAGGCTTGGGAGATCGTGCGCAAGACCCGCGGCGGGCGGATGGTCGCCGTGGCCATCACCCTGTCGGAATGGCTGTTCAATGCCGTCCTGTCGCGATCCGTCCTGACGCTGAGCCGGGACTATTTTCGCATGCGAAAACCGCTCGAGCGGCGGATCTACGAGCTGGCCCGCAAGCATTGCGGGCGGCAGTCGGAATGGAGCGTCTCGATCACCGTGCTGGCCAAGAAGACCGGCTCGGCCAGTCCCCTGCGCGTCTTCCGCGCCATGCTGCGCGAGATGATCCGGGAAAACCGCCTGCCCGATTACCTTCTGTCCGAGGAAGGGGGCGACATCCTGCGCGTGACCCCGCGCGCCGCAGTGCTGGAACCGTGCGAGGGTCCGCACCTGCGCCCCGAAACGCTGGACCAAGCCCGCGCCCTTCTTCCCGGGGCCGATGTCCATGCGCTGCAGGCGGAATGGCGCAGCTGGTGGGCCTCGACCGGCCGGCCGCGCCTGCGCAGCGCCGACCGGGCCTTTCTGGGCTGGATCAGGACAAGGGCGCCTGCATGATCCTTTGCGTGCTGGAACGCTGGCAGCCGGGGATCGGCGATCCGACCTGGCAGGGATGGGCGACCGTGCTGGTCTATCTGGCAACGGCCATCCTGGCCTTTCAGGCCAGCCACGCCCCCTTTCCCGCCGCCACGCGCGGCCGGGAACGGGCCTTCTGGGTCCTGACCCTGCTGCTTCTGTCCGGCCTTGCCCTCAACAAGCAGCTTGACCTGCAATCGGCGCTGACGGCGGCGGGACGCTGCATGGCCAACGCCCAGAGCTGGTATGGCCAGCGGCGTCTGGTGCAGATGGGCTTCCTTCTGGGGCTGGCGGGGCTGGCCGTGGCCTTCCTGGCGATCCTGCTGCGGCTGCTGCGCGGCAGCTGGTCGCGCAGCGCCCTGCCTGTCCTGGGGCTGGTCTTCGTCTGCGCCTTCGTGCTGATGCGGGCCGTGGGCTTTCACCATGCCGACCGGCTGCTGGGACTGCCGGTTCTGGGATTGCGGACCAACACCGCCCTGGAATGGGCCGGTCCGGGGCTGATTTCCCTGGGCGCCCTGCGGGTTCTTCGATATTGACCCTTTGCCGCCTGTTTCCCTTTGTGCGATAGCCTGCCGCCATGTCTTCCTCCATCGCCGTCATTATCGTCAATTACGGGACTGCCGACCTGGCCATCGCCGCGGTCGAGAGTGTCCTGTCACGCACCCATGGCGGCCACCCGGTCGAGGTGCATCTTCTGGACAATGCCTCGCCCGGGGGGGACGGTGCCGTTCTGGCCGACGCCCATGCGGCCCAGGCCTGGGGCGACCGCGTTACCCTGTGGCTTGAACGGGAAAACCACGGCTTCGGGCGCGGCAACAACATCGTCCTGCAGGCCCTGACCGAACGGCCGGACCCGCCCGACTATGCCTTCCTGCTGAACCCCGACGCCCAGCTTCGCAACGAGGCGATCGCCATCCTGGCCGACCGGCTGGACGCGGCCCCGCAGGCGGCTGCGGCCGGGGCGGGGATCGCGCTTCCCTCGGGCACTCCCGTCACCGCCGCCTTCCGCTTTCCCTCGGCCCGCAGCGAATTCGTCCAGGCCCTCAACTTCGGGCCGGTCAGCCGGGTCTTTTCCGGCCAGCTGGTGGCCCTGCCTGCGGACCAGCCCGACGGTCCGGTGGATTGGGTGTCGGGGGCTGCGGTGATGATGCGCCTTTCGGTGCTGCGGGAATTGCAGGGCTTCGATCCCGACTTCTTCCTTTACCACGAGGAGGTCGAACTGATGTTTCGCATGCGAAAATCGGGCCATCAGATCCTTTATGTCCCCTCTGCCTGCATCCAGCATGTCGAGGGCGCCGCGACCGAGGTGAAAAGCGGCACGTCCCTGCGCAAGGCCATGCCCGCCTACTGGTACGAGTCCTGGCGGCATTACTATCTCAAGACCCATGGCCGCCGGGGTGCCATTGTCGCGGGCCTGGCCTGGATGGCGGGGGCGGGCCTCAACACGCCGCTGGCCCTGCTCAGGGGGCAAAGGAAGCGTCACCCGAAGGGGTTCTTCGGCGATTTCACCCGGCTGGTGATGCGGCCGCTGCTGTTCGGGCCGCGGACGTGACGGATACGGCCGCTCAGCCCCGGTCCAGCAGGGCGCGCTGATAGGCGGGATACCATTGGTTCAGATCGGCGGCCGGGGTCCGCCAGACGGCGCGCCAGCTGCGCATGGCGGTGACGACGCCCCGGGCTTGCGGGAAATCCCACCGGCGCGACAGGGCGTCCTTGATGGTCTCGCCCAGCAGGCGGCGCCACAGCATCCAGCGATAGCGGGACAGCCAGGATCCGGGCCGGTCAGCATTGCGCTTGATGAAGACCAGCATGTTCAGCAGCTGGAAGGTCGTGGCGGTCCTGCGCTTCACGCGGCCCCCCGCGACCTCGAAATGATGCAGATTCGCGCCATTGGCGCGCAGAAGAAGGCCGTGCCGCCCATAGCGGTACGATGCGTCCAGATCCTCCAGCGCCGCGTAATAGCGCAGCGACCTGTCCAGGGGCTCGGCCAGGGCGATGCGCCGATGCACGCTGAGCCCGTGGCCCGACATGAAGGTCATGGGCGTCACGTCCAGATGGGCAAACTCCGGCGGAACGGCAGGATTGCGCTCTCCCTCGTATTTCAGGAACAGCGCGTGCATGTCCTGGAACAGGATCCGGCTGCTGATCCAGCGCCCCAGCCGGTATCGCATGACGCGCTCGCGCAGGCCCCCGGTCCCGCCCCGCCTGTCGTCCTTGCGCGCGAGCCCCGCCGAGGCCCCCGCATCGGCATCGGGCATGGCGGGCACGTTCACGCCGTTGACGCCCGCCAGGACGCCTTGCGTGTCGGCGGCATAGACCGCCAGAATCCGCTCGACGTAGTCGGGATACAGGAAACTGTCGTCGTCGATCATCACCACGATGTCGCCGATGGCCTGTTCGACCCCCTGGTTGCGCTGCGTGGCGGAAGACGGCGTGACCGCCTGCAGGTAATCCAGCTGGATGGCGGGATGATCCGCCGCCAGCGCCTGGACGGCCTGCCGCGTGACCTGCCAGTCCGGGGACGCATCCACGATCACCACCTGGACGGGGGGAACGGTCTGCCCGAAGGCCAGGGGCAGCACACGCAGCAGGACATCGCGGCGGTTGAAGGTGGGAACCACAAGGGACCAGGTCAGCATGGGCGGGCTCTTGCATCAATCATGACATGCCGGACTATGGCGCGGCCTCGCCGCCCTCGCCAGCCGTCATTCGCCAAGGGCAGGCCAAAACCGCCCCTGGCCTTTCGTGGTCATGGCCTTGGAACGGTTTTTGCGCTTAGATGCGTCCACAGCGGTTTCAAGAGTGCGTCCCGATTTCCATGCCGAACCCCCGCATCGCCTATCTGGCCGGCGAATATCCTGCCGTCTCGCATACCTTCATCCTGCGCGAGGTGGCGGCGCTGAGGGCCCGGGGGCTTGATATCCTGACCTGTTCGGTGCGCCGCACCGGGCCCCAGCACCATCGCGGCCCGGCCGAGCGCGCCGAGGCGGCCATGACCTTTGCCCTGCTCGATGCCGCGAAGAACCCGTTTCACCTGATCGGGGCGCAGGTCGCGGCGCTGAAGACCCCCGGGCTTTACCTGCGCACCCTGCGCAAGGCCTGGTCGATGCGCGGGCCGGGGCTGCGGGCGACGGTCTATCAGCTGTTCTACTTCCTGGAAGCGACGGTGCTGGCCCGCCACCTGAAAGCCCGGGGCGCCACCCATCTGCACAACCATTTCGCCCAGGCCAGCGGCAATGTCGCGCTGCTGGCGGCGCGGCTGGCAGGCATTCCCTTCAGCTTCACCCTGCACGGCCCGGCCGACTTCACCGATCCGAAATTGTGGCGGCTGGACGCCAAGATCCGCGATGCGGCCTTTGTCGCCTGCATTTCGCACTATTCCCGGTCGCAGGCCATGCTGGCCAGCCCGGTCGAGGATTGGGACAGGCTGCACATCGTCCATTGCGGGGTCGAGCCCGCCCGCTATGACGCGCCCCCCGCCCAGGGCCGGGGGCTGCTGTTCGTCGGGCGCCTGGCCGCAGCCAAGGGCGTGCCGGTGCTGATCGAGGCGATGCCGGCGATCCTGTCGGCCTTTCCCGACGCGCATCTGACGCTGATCGGCGACGGGCCGGACCGGGCCGCGCTGGAAGTCCGGGTCCGCCGCCTGGGTCTGTCGGGCGCCGTCACCTTTGCGGGCTACCAAAGCCAGGACGAGGTCGCCGGGGCGCTGGCCCGCGCGGCGGTCTTCGTGCTGCCCTCCTTCGCCGAGGGCGTGCCCGTGGTGCTGATGGAGGCCATGGCCGCCCGCCGCCCCGTGGTGGCCACCCGCATCGCCGGCATCCCCGAACTGGTCGAGGACGGCGTTTCGGGCCGGATCGTTCCGCCGGGCGACGGCGCGGCCCTGGCCCGGGCGGTCTGCGACATCCTGACCGATCCCGGTCTTGCTGCAAGGATGGGCGAGGCAGGCCGCCGCAAGGTCGAGGCCGAGTTCGACATCGCGCATGAGGCCGAAAAGCTGGCCGCGCTGTTCCGAAAGGAAGATCCCGCATGAGCCTGCCCGCAAGGATCGCCGTTCTGATCCCGGAATTCCCGGGCCAGACCCATTCCTTCTTCTGGCGGGAAATCGAGGCCTTGGCCCTGCACCACGGCATCGGGTCGCAGATCGTCTCGACCCGGCTGGCCCCGAAGCCCGTCTGGCACGACTGGGTGGAACAGGCTGCGGCGATCCAGCTTTATCCCTTGCCCCGGGGCGAAGTGGCGCGGCTGCTGCCCGATCTGGCCCTGGCCCTGCCGCGCCTGGCCGCTGATCCCGACATCCGCCGGATCCTGCGCCGGCCCAAGGCCTGGGCCTTCGTGCTGATGGCGCTGCGGCTGGCGCGGATCTGCAAGGCGCGGGGGCTGGCGCATCTGCATGTCCATTCCTGCGCGAACTTCGCGCTGATCGCCGCGCTCTGCCACCGGATCAGCGGCATTCCCTATAGCCTGGTCCTGCACGGGCCGCTTCGGGATTACGGGCCGGACCAGCCCTTCAAGTGGAAGGGGGCGGCCTTTGTTTTCGTGATCACGGAAACCCTGCGCGCCGAGGTGGCAACGGCCATGCCCCAGGTGATGGACAAGGTGCGGGTCGTGCCGATGGGGGTCAATACCGACCTCTTCACCCCGCCCGCCGCGCCGCGCCCTGATGCGCCCCACATCTTCACCTGGTTCTGCTGCGCGCGGCTGAACCGGGTCAAGGGCCATGACACCCTGATCGAGGCCGCCCGCCTGCTGCGCGCGGCCCGTCCCGACCTGCCGTTCCGCATCCGCATCGCGGGCGAGGACGAGCAGGGCGGCACCGGCTATCGCCGCGACCTGGAAGCGATGATCGCCGCAGCCGGTCTGCCCGATGCCGTCACGCTTCTGGGATCGGTCACGCAGGACGCGGTGCGGGCCGAATTGCAATCCGCCGACAGCTTCGTGCTGGCCAGCCGCCACGAGCCCCTGGGCGTCGCCTATATGGAGGCGATGGCCTGCCAACTGCCCGTCATCGGCACCGATGCGGGCGGGGTGCGCGAACTGATCACCGAAGGGCGGGACGGCCTTCTGGTTCCGCCCGACGATGCAGAGGCCCTGGCCGCAGCTATGGCTCGGATGATGGAGGACCGGGATCTGCGCCGATCGCTGGGCCGGGCGGCGCGGCAGCGGATCCTGGCCGATTTCAGTTCCCGCCGCAGCGCGGATGCGCTGGCCGTGGCCCTGGCAGGAGACAGGCCATGACCACCCGCCCCCGCGTCCTTGTCATTGCCGAGGCCGCCAATCCCGAATGGGTCTCGGTCCCGCTGGTCGGCTGGTCGCTGGCCCATGCCCTGCGCGAGGTGGCCGATGTCCATCTTGTGACGCAGATCCGCAACCGCGAGGCGATCTTGCGCGCCGGTCTGGTCGAGGGCCCCGACTTCACCGCCATCGACAGCGAGGCCATCGCCCGCCCCCTGCACCGGCTGGCGGGCGTCCTGCGGATGGGCAAGGGCAAGGGCTGGACGATGACCACGGCCATCAACGCGCTGTCCTATCCCTATTTCGAACGCCTGGTGTGGCGGCGCTTCGGCAAGGCCATCCGGGCGGGCGAATACGACCTGGTCCATCGGGTGACGCCCTTGTCGCCGACCATCGCCTCGCCCATGGCGGCCAAGGTCGCGCGGGCCGGGGTGCCCTTCGTGCTGGGGCCGCTGAACGGCGGCGTGCCCTGGCCCCGGGGCTTCGATGCCGAACGGCGGCGCGAACGCGAATGGCTGTCCTATGTGCGCGGCGCCTACAAGCTGAACCCCCTGCACCGGCGCAGCCTGGTGGCGGCGGCGGTCATCCTGGCCGGGTCGCGCCACACGGAAGGCGAAATCCCCGGCCCTTACCGCCCGAAGACCCTCTGGCTGCCCGAGAACGCCATCGACCCCGCGCGCTTCAACCGGGTCGCCCCGCAGGATCCGGCGGGCCCGCTGCGCGCCTGCTTCATCGGCCGGATGGTGCCCTACAAGGGACCGGACATGGTGATCGAGGCGGTCGCCCCCCTGGCCCGGGCCGGGCGGCTGGTGCTGGACATGGTGGGCGACGGCCCCCTGATGGCGGGGCTTCAGGACCAGGTCCGGCACCTGGGCATCGGAGAGGCCGTGACCTTCCACGGCACCCTGCCGCACGAGGCCGTGCAGGATGTCGCCGCGCGCGCCAACCTTTTGACCTTTCCCTCGATCCGCGAGTTCGGCGGCGGCGTCGTGCTGGAGGCGATGGCGCTTGGCGTGGTGCCGATGGTGGTCGATTACGCCGGGCCGGGCGAGTTGGTGACAGGGGACACGGGCTTCAAGATCCCGCTGGGCCGGCGCGACCAGATCGTCAGCGATCTGCGGGCCGCCCTGGAAGGGGTGCTGGCCGATCCTTCGGTCTTGGCCCCCCTGGCCCGGGCCGCGCGGGCGCGGGCGTTCCAGGATTTCACCTGGTCCGCCAAGGCCCGCCAGATCGCCAAGGCTTATGACTGGATCCTGCAGGGCAAGCCGGGGCCCGCCCCGGTCCTGCTGTCCTAGGCTGACGGCTTGCGTCCCGCGACCGCCGGGGGACTTCACGTCCCCCGGACACTCTGTGGGATATTCAGGCCGGGATGAAAGGACCGGCTCAGCCTTCCGGGATGAACTTCGGCAAGGGGGCGATCACGGCGCGCGTCATCTCCAGCAGCCGGGCTTCGGCGGATTCCTCGGATTCCTCGGGGCCCATGGGGGTGGTCAGGCGCACCATGCCGCCATCGGTCTGGCCCGAACGGATGCCGTCGGCCAGCAGATAGAACTTGGCCGCCAGATCCCAGGCCACGCGGCGGTCGCCCTGCTGGAACCAGTAATAGACCATCATCCGCGCTTCGCCCTTCTGGATGATGGCGCGGTTCAGCAGGAACTGCCCCTCGGCGCCCAGGCGGGGGGCGATGTCCACCCGCTCCAGCTTGGCGATTTCCCAACCCGAGGAGGGCAGGCAGATTTCCGGCGAATGGACGCCGCCCTTCGACTGGTCCTGGTAGAAGGCCATGAACAGCCCCACCCAGGGCGTGGCGGCATCGCGCACCATGGTCACCTGGCGGTAATCGTCCGCGCCCAGGGCCTTGGCGATCTCGGGCGACAGCCGTTCCTCGGGGCCGCGCTGCTGCCAGTCGCCCAAGCGCGTGGGGAACAGGGCAAAGGCGCTGCGCGCGACAGGCTGGCCGCGATCCTGGGGGACCATCTGCCAAGCGCCAAGCGCCGCCAGCCCCAGGACCACCGCCGCCGCCATCGCGGCCGAGGGGCGGACCAGCCGGATCCGCCCGGCTTGGGCCAAAAGCCCCGACGTTTCCAGATCCAGCGCATCGCCCAGGGTCGGGCGGCCCGGATGGAACAGCAGCATCAGCCGCGCCAGGGCGAACATCAGCACGATGCAGATCAGGAAGATCACCCAGCCTTCAAAGAAATGGGTAAAGCCTTCCAGCCATTCGATGCCATAGACATTGGCGATGATCCCGGCGGTGGCGATGCGGACCGAGTTCATCAGGACCGTGATCGGCACCGCCGCCAGCAGCAGCACCGCCTTGTGCCATTTCGGGCCGCGATACAGCACCGCGAAGATATAGGAAAACGACATGATCGGGAACAGGTAGCGCAGGCCCGAACAGGCCTCGGCCACGTGCAGGCGCATCACGCCCAGGTCGATGATGTTGCCTTCCAGGAAGACCGGCACCGACAAAAGCTTCAGGATGCCCACGCCGATTTCCGACGACACCATCTGCAGCCAGATCGACACCTTGTAATAAAGCGTCGCGGGCAGCGGCAGCATATAGACCAGGTGCAGGACCGAGGGCCAGAAATGCCAGCCCCGCGACCATCCCATCGTCACCAGGATGATCCCTCCCACCCAGACGATCGTGGAATAGGCCACGATGTCATCGACCTGCGCCAGCTTGCCCAGGGCGCCCAGGGTGAAGGCCAGGGCGATCACCGCGACGCCGGGCCAGCGGTCCGTGACCGGGCCGTCGGGGGTCGGGTATTGCTTCAGCTCGCGCAGGAACATCAGCGCCGACAGGACCGGGATCAGCGGGCCATGGCTGTATTCCGGGGTCTGCCAGGCCAGCAGCAGCGCATCCAGCCCGTCGAGGAAGAACCAGCCGGCGGTCATCGTGGCCAGGGCAAGCAGCACGATCCCGGCCGCGTTGAAGGACGTCCGGTCCCGAAGGGAGGTGGTGATATCTTCGCTTGAAGCCATGAACCGGGAACCTTTGAGAACCGCTGACAGAAGGCTGGCGATTGTGCCTATGGGGCGACCTTACCCGTTCCGGGTGAAGGATTCATGTTGTCCATGCGGACAATCCGTTCAAATTTCCGCTTGCGCAAGGCGCGGCCGAAAGCCCGCCTTGCGCAGGCGGGTTTTTTGCAAGCATGGCAGCCGCCCGGCGATCAGGCGGCGTTCCTGCGGCGGCGCATTGCGGCCAGCCCGCCAAGGCCCGCCAGCAGCAGAACGCCCGCAGCAGGCAGCGGCACGGCCGAGATCGTGATGGCGCCCACGTCAAAGCCGTCATAGCTGCTGGTGGCCGGGAACAGGTCCAGCGTCACATCGACCAGCTTGATGTATTCGAAGGCCCCCGAGGCCAGGACCGCGTTCTCGCCCACGACGTTGGTGATCGTTCCCAACAGCGTCTCGATCCCGCCCAGGACGCCATACACCTCGGCCGCCTCGCCATCGCCGCCGCCGCGGTTGAACGTGACCTCGAAGACGGAAAGGGTCTGCGGGCCGGTGAACAGGGCGATGGGGAAGCCCAGGGTGATGTCGCCGCCGAAGCCCAGCGAATAGAAGGTGCTGTTGTCCGTATCGACGGCATTGCCGACGTTCTGGCGGTCATTGGCCGCGCAGCCCAGGGCGGTGCCGGTGCAGGCGCCCGGGTTCACGTCGATGACGCTGTCGGCGTAATAGGTCGCGGCATGGGCGCCCAGGCTGGATGCGGCAAGAACCAGACCGGCCAGAAGGGTCTTGAGGATATTCATGGCAAACCTTTTCACTCGTGATGGCCGACACACCGTGCAATTTTTACCATTTCCGCTTGCCGGCAAACAAGCGTTAAAGCGGAATTAACGCCGCGGGCAAAGGAATTGCCGGATTTGCCGCAAGGATTACCCTGCACATTCATTGTCGCAGATTGAACGGCATAAACCGCTGCAATTGCCAATTGAATTCCCGTCTTTTCGGGGGCTGTTTCCTTTTGCGGCAAAGGGCTGGCGAAAAATCATCGCCCGTTCCCCTGCTTGTGATTCGCGCGTGAAGCGGGCAGACATCAAGCCGTCATTCCCGTCGGAAAGGTTTGCCGTGTCTTCGCCGATCGCCCAGGGGGCCGATGCGTCCCGCGCCTATCTTCTGGTGTCGCCCTGCCGCAACGAGGCCGCCTACATGCGCCGGACGCTGGACAGCGTCATCGCCCAAAGCGTGCCGCCGGCCCGGTGGATCATCGTCGACGACGGCTCGACCGACGAGACGCCGGCGATCCTGGCGGAATACGCGGCGCGCCATCCTTTCATCCAGGTGGTGACCAAGCCCGACCGCGGCCACCGCGCCGTGGGCCCCGGCGTGATCGAGGCCTTTTATCACGGCCTGGATCAGGTGGATGCCGGGGCCTATCCCTATCTGTGCAAGCTCGATCTCGACCTGGATCTGCCGCCCCGCTATTTCGAGATCCTGATGGCGCGGATGGAGGAAAACCCCCGCATCGGCACCTGTTCGGGAAAGCCCTGGTTCCGCAGCGCCACGGGCCGCTGGATTTCGGAAAAATGCGGCGACGAGATGTCGGTCGGCATGACCAAGTTCTATCGCCGGGAATGCTTCGCCCAGATCGGCGGCTTCGTGCGCGAGGTGATGTGGGACGCCATCGACTGCCACAAGGCCCGCCAGCTGGGCTGGATCGCGGTCAGCTGGAACGACGAGGCGTTGCGCTTTGAACATCTGCGGCCCATGGGGACCAGCCAGAAAAGCGTCTTCACCGGCCGCAGGCGGCACGGCTTCGGGCAGTATTACATGGGCTCGGATCCCGTGTATTTCATCGCCACGGGTCTCTATCGCATGGCCCATCCCCCCTATGTCCTGGGCGGGCTGGCGACGATCCAGGGGTTCCTGGCAGCCTGGCTGCGCCGCGAGAAGCAGCACGGGGATGCGGATCTGCGCGCCTTCATCCGGGCCTATCAGCGCCGCGCCCTGACCGTCGGCAAGGCCCGCGCCGTGGCCGAGATCGAGGCCGAGCGCGCCGGGGCCTGGCAGCCCCCGGTGTCCCCGGCCTGAGGCGTCACCCCCGCCCCTGATCCGCGTCGATCCGGCGCTGGAGAACGGCAAGCCTGTCGCGGATCCGGTCGATCCGGTCGGCCACCACGCCGTCGCGGCTCAGATGGAGGGCGGCGCGGCTGGCCCGCTTCAGGTCGCGGGCGATGGCCCGTTCCAGGACCGGGGCAAGGGCCCTGGCCAGGCCCTTCACGCGCCGCCGCCCCGCCTCGCCCAGATCCGGGGGCGCCGGGACCGGATCGGGACGGTCGTTGGCGCTGTCCGGGGCGGGTCTTGCCGGCCTGGCCGAACGCAGCCTGGCCCTGGCATCGCGAAGCAGGAACCACAGCTTCCGGGGCAGAACCAGGGCTTGCTGGATCTGCATCTGCACCTCGACGCTTCCGGCCCAGTCATGCCACTTGAAATCATTGAATTCGTTCGAGATCCGGATCGGAACCCAGGGCACCCGGAAGGCATCGGCGAAGATCGCGCCATGCATGGATTCCGTGACCACCAGCCCGGCGCGGGCGATATCCGCGATGACCTCCCCGGCCTCGCCCGAGGGCAGCACGACGCGCAGCCCGGCATGGCGGCCGATCCGGTCCCAGTCCAAGTCCAGCCGCGCGGTCGAACGGTGGGGAATGAAGATCGTCCCGCCCGTGCCGCGCGCCAGGCCGCGGAACTGCGGCATGGTCGTTGCCATGCAGGCCGGATCGGTGATCGCCAAGCCGGGGTCCGCGCCGATCAGGGCCGCGGTGCGCGGCCCGCGCAGCCAGGATATCTCGACCTTGCTGCGGTCGATCCCCTCGATGGCGCCATAGCCCGCCCCGCTGCCGCAGACGAGGACGCGTCCATGGGCGTCGAGGATCTTCCTGCCCAGGATGGTGCCGATGCCGAACAGGGTGACGTCCGGCCAGGCTTCGCGCCATCCCGGAAGCAGCGCGTCCCAGAACCACGTGTTCATGTCGTCGCCGAAGTTTCCCTGGGAGCAGGTCGCATGGTAAAGCCGCACCGCTTCCTTCCTGTTGGATGTTTCCTTCAGGAGTTTTTCCTGATCACGTTTCCTTGAATGGAAGAGTGTAGCGGATTTTTCCGCCCGGTCACCAAACGCCGTCCGGAACCGGATGATTGCAACGTGCAGGCGCTTAGGATTTGGTTAATCTATTCTTAAGATTGTTCATGGCGCCGCAATTCAACCGCGCCGTTCCGCCCCTTGCCGGGGGCGGCCGGTGTTCAAGGGAGGGCCCATGAACGATCCTTTCCACAACCAGGCCTCTGGCCTTCAAAGCCCGGCCGCCCGGCTGGCCAGCGTCACGCCGGATGACGGGGCCGACCTGGCCTTTCCGGCCCGCGCCATCGCCGTCGGAACCGAGGGCTTTGTCCATCTGGTCACGGTCGCGGGCGATGCCGGGCGCGTCTTCGTGGTGCCCGGCGCCCCCTTCCCGATCCGGGCGCGCCGTATCCTGGCCACCGGCACATCGGCCGCCGACATCGTCGTGCTGGCATGATGCTGCAGGTCGGCCTGGGCTACGGCCCCCGCGCCCTGCGCCCGCTGCAAACGCAGCCCGCCCAGGGTCTTTTTCTGGTGGTGGCCTCGGACGATGAGGCGGTGGCGGTCAAGGCCAACGCCCTGACGATCGAGGTCGCGCCCCCGTCCCCTCATGCCGGCACCTATTCCCTGGATCTCGCCGATCTGGCGCGGGGGCCGGTCTGCCTGGCGCCCCCGGCGATCCGGGACGCGGCCGGGGTGCTGGAGGGCGAGCCCGGCCTTTGGGCCCATGACGCGGCGCGGGGGGCCGCCACGATCACCCGGCAATGGCTGGCGGGCGGAACGGTTGTCCCCGATGCGACGGGTCTGTCCTTCGCACCCGTCGCGACCGATGCCGCGCAGGACATCGTTCTGGCCGAAACGGTCCGCCAGAACGGCGCCGAGACCGGCAGCCTGTCGGCACCCTTCACCCTGCCGGCCTTGCCCGAACCGGCCAGGCTGGCGGTGGCCCCTGACGCCCGGCTGGCCCTGGTCGTCGATCCCGCCGGCACCGCCGAGGTCCGGATCATCGAGCCTGCGGCCCATGCGGGCAGCTACACGATCCCCGCCGCCGCCCTGAAGGACGGCCCGCTGTGGCTGGTCCCCGCCCGCGTCATGGGGACCGCGAAGGTGGGCAGCCAGCTTGGCGTCCTTTATCGCGGCCTTCCTGTCAGCGACGCCGAGGCCGGTCCCGTATCGGTGCAGGGCCAGTGGCAGCGCGACGGCCTTCCCATCCCGGGGGCAACCAAGGAAACCTATGGGGTTGCGGCCACGGACGCGGGCTGCAGAATCGGCTTTCTGGAAACCGCAACGGACAGCCATGGCACGCGCCGCCAGCTGTCAAACGAGATCGCCATCGGAGGCACGTCGTGAAGATCGATTTCAGCTTTGCAGCCGATACCAGGGTCACCCTGGCCGCGAGTGGCCAGACCGAAACCGTCGACCTCTGGTCGCGCGCCCACAGGCTGCTGGAAGGCCATGCGGGGCGGGTGAACGTCTATGACCAGGCGCTGTCCTCGCCCTCGTCCGGCAGGGCGGTGGCCCGGGCCGATGGCGGGACGACGCTGAACCTGGTGGAGGTCAGGGAAGCGGGCGACATTGCCCTGTCGATGGAACCGGACCGCAAGGCGGTGGTCCGCACCCAAAGGCACCAGAAGCGCGGCCATCCCTCGGGCGAGCATTACTGGCTGCCGGTGGGCGCGAACGGCCGCTTCGTTTGCGAGCCGGGCCAGCGGCACCGCAAATGGTATTTCGGCCGCTCTGCCGGCTGTCTTACGCAGGCGCAGATCGCTGCGGCCGCCAAGGTTCCGGCAGGCAGCGTCACCGGCGCCTGGCTGCTGGCACGCCCGCAATACGGCGGGACCGAGGGGACGGCCATCCATGCCGACCTTTATGCCGCTGTTCGTTCCGCCGTTGCTGCGGACAACGCGGCGGGCCGGTCTGACCATTATTTCCTGGAACGCGGTTACGATTACAGCGGCCTCGATTTCAGCGGGCTGTGCGGCGAGGACGAACTGCATCCGGTGCTGATCGGCGCATGGGGCACGGGGGCCGACCCCGTGGTCCGTTTCGTTAGCAACTTCCTGATGCTGCCCTATTGTGTCATCCAGGACGTGCAGACCATGCGCGACCCGACCCAGGTCACGGCGGATGCGGTGCAGACATGGTATGGCTATGCCTTCGCCTTCGACCATGTGGACATTGGCCGGGCATTGGACCTGCAGAACACATCCTTTGCCACGGTGCGCGAAACCACCATCCTGAAGGCCTGGAAGGACAAGCCCAGTCGGGTGACATCCGATGGCAAATGGCTGGCGAACGGCAACCACATTGCCGGCATCTATACTGCCAATGCCGAAGGCATCCTGGTGGACAGCTGCCTGATCGACCACACAGGATGGGTGGAGGGCTATGACTTCAACGGGTCAGCCACCCTGCCGCATCCACCCTCGAAATACTCGCACGCGCTGTATTTCCAGACCAACACTTTCGACATCACTGTCCGCCACAACCTGCTGTCACGGGCGTCGTCCTGCGGCGTCCAGATGCGGTCGGGGCTGCACCTGGAAGGCAACCTGTTCCTGGACAACAACCTCCAGGTCGCGGCCAACAGCTTCGACGGCAAGGCCCAGTTCAACAACGTGCTGGACAATATCGGTTACTCGGCGGGCTACCGGCGGGTGGCCTACGAGGAAGGCGCGGTCGACTGGGGCTTCACCGTCAACGGCCCCGGTTCGGCCTTGATGGGCAACGTCCTGGCGCACCATGCCAATCCTGACAACGCGGCTGAAATCGCGGCAAGGCCCGATGCGAACCACGACAGCTACAGGGCCAATTCGTCCGCCACCACGGAGTCGAGCGCCAAGCTGTATAACGACACCCAGGTCTGGAAGTGGGGCAAATTCCCCGCCAAGAACGTAGACGGGATTTCAGAAACCACACTGGATCAGACCACCATCCAGCGCCGTGCCGGAAACCGGCTGGGCAAGGCCAGCGGCACCATCGCGGAATACGTGACCCATGTCGCCGCCGCCCCCAGCATCGGGGACATCGTGCGCGAGGACATGCGATGGGTGAAGGACCGCTTCGGCACGCCCATCCCCGCGCGCACCGCGCCTGCCGCCCTGGTCTTCCAGCCCGACCCGCGCATCGACGGCTTCCGCTGGGACAACCGGCGCAACTGGTCCACCTTTGACCTGCCCGGAACCCATGTCGCGGACAGCGTCGATCTGGCGGGAAACTTTGTCCGCTTCGGCACGGTGAACGCGGACATCGCGGCCCTGAAAAGTGGTGGCGGACTGCTGGACGTGACCTCGGGGCGGCTGAAGATCGGCACGCTGACCGACGCGGCCGACATGATCGTCCGGCTGGCCGGTCAGGTCTGGCTGGACGCGGCCCCGCAACCCCTGTCCCTCGAGGCGGTCAGCGGGCGGTTGATGCTGTCCGGCGCGGCCTCGGCGCTGGACCTTTATGCGGGGGGCCAGGCGCAGGCTCTGCTGGGGCCGGACGCCACGGTCGGCGCGGACCAGGCCCTGGTCGTCAGCGGCCAGCGTGCCCGCGTCGGATGGGACGGGACCGGCACCGCCGCCCTGACCATCGCCGGCGCCTTGGAGTTCCGGCGCGGCGTCGAGATCACCGTCGATCCCAACGCGATGGGCCCTATCCGCTATGTCCACCGCCATATCGGCAAGACCGTCACCGGCTCTGTCAGCGGCTTCACCGCGCGGGTCGCGGCGGTCGAGCGGATCACGGCGCGGGGCACGCGCTACAGGATCTGGCTTTGCGACGTGGTGGGGCAGCCGGTCCCGGGCGACACCTTCCAGGTCGCGCCGAAGCGAGAGGAAGACGGCACCGACACCCCCAATACCCTGACGGTTTCGGCTGTCGGCGCGTCAGGCATCGCGCCCTTGCAGCGGTTCCGCTCGGGGGTCAACGGCACCACGGAACCGACCGTGACCGCGACCCTGACGCTGGCGCCGACCGCGCGGATCGTGGTCCCGACCGGGCTGGCGGCGGGCACCCACGACCTGACCGGCGCGGGCGTCACGGTGGCCAACCAGGGCGCGGTCCTGCCCGCAGGCGTCAGCGTCACGGGCGGCAAGCTGGTGCTGGTGGTCAGCTGACCCGGCGACGGCGCCTTCGCATCAGGGCGAGGGCGCCGAGGCCAAGCGGCAGAAGGGCTGCGGTCGCGGGAAGCGGGACGGGGGCCAAGCGGAATTCAGCGTCTGCAAGATAATAATCTGGCAAATGATCCGCCGTGTGCGACCATGTTCCCTCTGTTCCTGTCCATGTCAAATAGCTATACCAGATGCCGCCTTGGCCTTCGGCCCAGGAATTGGCAGCACTCTGCCATTGAAAGATACCATCTTCTCCAAAGAAGATGCGGCCATTTATGATAAGCGCGGCAACAGCATTGCTTTCGATTTCCAGGATGCCCTGCACCGGCGTATTGACGGCCGTGCCCCACCATTCGTCAAGGAAAGAGGTTTCGCAGTAACCTTGCATGAAAGGGCAATAATCATGCGCGACACTGGTCAGCGTAAAGACCACATCATATGTTGCCGCCTCCGCCGCCTGCCCGATTCCGATTGCGGCGCAAGCCGCAACGATCATGGATCTGATCCCCAAGAAAGCCTCCTGAAAAACAAGGCGAATCGGCAGGACCGCCATCGCCCTAGAAAAAGATCGGCTTTCAACTGCGGCCCTGTCTTGGGGAAACAGCGCCCGGCCATTCAATCGAGAATGGATATCACCATGATAACAAACGGTTGAGGATTTACTTTTCCGATTCCCCCCGCGACCTGCGGTGTCCAAGGCTGTCCCGCCCCGCAGCCCGACGGCAAGCGGCCCGGGCTGCATCCCCGAACGGCAAGGCGCGTTCCCTCCAGATGGCCGTAGTCTGTTGAAAATGTTTGTGGCAGAACGGCCGCCATGATCTCGATGGTTGTTGTCCTGTTCTGGCCGGTGGTGGTGTTCTGGCTTTTCGCCAGCCGGGCGCCCGCGACGGCCGTGATGGCCTCGATCCTGGGCGCCTATCTGCTGCTGCCCCAGAACTACGCGATCGACCTTCCCGCCGTGCCGACCCTGAACAAGGACTCGATCCCCGGCCTTGCCGCCGCCCTGGCCGCCGCCCTGCTGGTCAAGGGGCCGCGCCTGCGGGGGATGGCCCCCGACATGGTGCTGCCGGGGCTGTGGCCGCGCAGCCGGATCCTGCGCATCCTGTTCATCATGATGCTGGCCGGGGCCATCGCCACCGTGCTGACCAATGGCGATGTGCTGCGATACGGGCCCCAGGTCCTGCCGGCCCTGCGCCCCTATGATGCGGGCTCGTTCCTGGGGGGAACCCTGTTCACGCTGCTGCCCTTTCTTCTGGCGCGCAAATACCTGGCCCACCCGGACGCCCAGAGGGGACTGCTGGTCGGGCTGGCGGTGGCCGGACTGGCCTATTCGCTGCCGGCCCTTTACGAGGTGCGCTTCTCGCCGCAACTCAGCCGCAACATCTATGGCTATTTCCCCCATGACTGGGTGCAGCACGTCCGCGCGGGCGGCTTTCGGCCCGTCGTCTTCCTCAGCCATGGGCTTTGGCTGGCGATCTTCTTCTGCGCCTCGTTCCTGGCGGCCTTGTCGCTGTGGCGCAGCGCATCGGGCGGACCCCGGACGCGCTGGCTTCTGGCCTCGGCCTGGCTGTTCCTGACCCTGGTCCTGGCCAAGGGAATGGGCGCGCTGGCCATCGGGCTGCTGCTGGGGGGGATGATCCTTCTTCTGCCGGTCCGGCTGCAGGTCATCGGCACGGCGGTCCTGGCCCTTGTCCTGCTGATTTACCCGATGCTGCGGGGCGCGGACCTGGTGCCCACCGAGACAGTCCTGGCCTGGGCCGAGCGCGTGGATCCCGGGCGCGCCGCATCGCTGCGCTATCGCCTGGACAACGAGGATATCCTGCTGGCCAAGGCCAACCAGCGGCCCGCCTTCGGCTGGGGAGGCTGGGGACGCAACCGCGTCCTCAACGAGGAAGGCCGCGACATCAGCGTCACCGACGGCTATTGGGTCATGGCGATCGGCACCCGGGGCTGGATCGGCTATCTGGCGCAGTTCGGGCTGCTGCTGGCGCCGATGATCCTGATGGGCCTGCGCTGGAAGACCCTGGCGCTGACCCCCGCCACCGCGGGCCTGGCCATGGCGCTGACCGCCAACATGATCGACCTCATCCCCAATGCCACCCTGACCCCGGTGACATGGCTGCTGGCCGGGGCCCTGGCCGGGCGCCTGGAACTGGGCCGGATGGCCGAGACGGCGGGCGGGCCCGCACCCGCCGATCCCCATGCCGGGCGGAACGCCTATACCCGGCAGACCCGCCGCCATCCCCCCCGGCCCGCGGCCGCGACATGAACGCCCCGTCCCCGCCGGTCATCGACGCCGTGGCCATCGGCCGCAACGAAGGGCAGCGGCTGGTGCGCTGCCTGGACAGCCTGCGGGCCGCCGGGTTCCGCCGGATCGTTTATGTCGATTCGGGATCGACCGACGGCAGCATCGCCACCGCCGAGGCGAGGGGCGCGGTTGTTGTCAGGCTGGACATGGCCACCCCCTTCACCGCCGCCCGCGCGCGCAATGCCGGGGTCGCGGCCCTGCCCGGGGACCGGGCCGATTACGTCCAGTTCATCGACGGCGACTGCGTGCTGGATCCCGGCTGGCTGCCGCAGGCCGCGCGCTTCCTGGCCGAGAACCCTGACGCCGCCGTCGCCTGCGGGCGCCTGCGCGAGATCGCGCCCGAGGCATCGCTTTACAACCGGCTGATCGACCACGAATGGAACACCCCCATAGGCCCCGCCAAGGCCTGCGGCGGCATCGCCCTGTTCAGGGCGACGGCGTTTCATGCGGCGGGCGGCTTCAACCCCGCCCTGATCGCCGGAGAGGAGCCCGAGCTTTGCCTGCGCCTGCGCCGGATGGGCTGGCAGATCTGGCGCCTGGATGCCGAGATGGCGCGCCATGACGCGGCCATGCACCGTTTCAGCCAGTGGTGGCGGCGGGCCCGGCGGGCGGGCTATGCCTATGCCCTGGGCGCGGCGCTGCATGGACGGGGACCGGAACGCCACAATGTCGCGCAAGCCCGCCGCGCGCTGGCCTGGGGCTTGGGCATCCCGTTGGCGGCGGTCCTGGGGGCGGTCCTGGTCCATCCGCTGCTGCTGGCCCTGCTGCTGGCCTGGCCCCTGCAGGTCGTCCGGCTGTGGCGGCGCGACGGGGATCTGGTCAGGGCCGGATTCCTGACAATGGGAAAGCTGCCCGAGGCGATCGGGGTTCTGGAATACTGGTGGAAGCGGATCGGGCGCCGCGGTCAGAGATTGATCGAATACAAGTAAGGGCCGCTTGGCTGTCCTGCCCCTGGGTCTACAGATGATCGCGGATCAGGCAGGCGCGATGTTCAAAGACCGCCTCGTCGTGGAATTCGCTGGAATCCCGGACGGCGCGCTTCATCATGTCTGCCAGCTTTGTCCTGTCCTGCGCCAGGTTGGCCAGGATGTATGCAAGGGCGGCGGTGTCGTCCATCGGCGCAAGCTGCCCCCCGCCATGGCCGGAAATCAGGTCGGCGGCAAACGTGCCCTCGTAGCCGATCAGGGGCGTGCCCGAGACCAGCGCCTCGATCAGGCAACGCGGCGATTCGGGCGTCTTATGGCAGAACAGCATGACATGCGCCTGCCGCAACGCCTCAAGGACGGTGCCGCGGTCGCTGACAAAGCCGGGTAGTTCGATCTTCAGGGTCAGACCTGCCGCGTCGATGGCCGCCCGCATCTCGGCCAGCAGCGGTCCATCGCCCAGCCAAGTCGCGCGGAAATCCACCCCCCTGCGAGCCAGCATCGCCAGAACCTCGACCCAGTCGAGCGGGCCTTTCATGGGATCGGCGCGGCCGGCATAAACGATGCGCAGCGGGCCTTCGGCCGCCGCATGTTGCTTGCAAGGCAGGGCGTCGGGGCTGATGTGATCCGATTTGCCCACATGGATGTCGTGCACCAGTTGCGGCTGCCGGCAGAAGCGGGCGTAGGCATCATAGGTTTCACGCCCATGGAAAAGCCCCAATGCCGCGCGGCGGATCACCCATTTCTCCAGCGCGGCCATCGGCCGCCAGTCCAGACGGGATCGCAGGGCTGAACGGCCCTGTCCAGTGCGCGCGTTGTGACGGGCGACCTTGGATTCGACCCGGTCGGTCCACACCGAATAAGGCCGCCCCATCCGGTGGGCGATGATCGAGGACACCGCCCCCCAGTCGCCCCACAATCCGCCAAGGCTGAAGCACAGATAATCGGCCTGCGCGATATTGTCGCGGATCTTCTGCCGTGCCGCAGGCAGGTGGCGCAGGAAACGGTCGGGCCGATAGGCCATCGGCAGGGGATCAAAGGTGATCCTGTCGGCACCGGGGATCTGCGACACGGGTTGCAGCATCTTGCCACCACCAGCATCCGCCCTGACCGGCTGCATGACCGTGACATGGTCGAAGTTCCTGGCCCACAGGCGCAGGCCGTTCGCCGCCTGCGGCTCGATCATCAGTTCGCCGTCATGCCCTTGGTGAACAGGGACATGCACATAAAGCAACAGCCGCCTGCTATGGGAACCGGGGGCGCCGGTATGAAGGGATTGGTCAGCCATGCGATTGCCCCGCCACAGTCCCGCCCCCTTCCGCATCCACCCGCCCGTCGCCGTGGCGATACGCGTTCAGCACCACGCCCAGGACATTGGTGTATTCGCCCACCTCGCGTTCGCAGCTGTCGAAATCGCCGTATCGGGTCTGGTCGGCGCGGGCCAGGATCAGGGCGCAGTCCACATGCTGCAGGAAGGCGCGGGCATCGTCGCCGATCAGGATCGAGGGCAGGTCGAAGATCATGATGTCGGGCGCGTAATCCCCCTGGATCCGGGCCAGGGTGTCGCGGGTGGTGTCCGCCATCAGCAGGCGCGTCGGGTCGGTCTGCGCCTCGCCCGACAAGGCCAGGGCCAGGTTGGGGCCGATCCGCCGGCCATGATCGGCGAAGGCGCGTTCCCCGCGCAGCAGCGGCGCGATCGAGGGAGGCCGGTCCAGCCCCAGCTTTTCGGCCACCGCGGGCGCGCGCAGGTCGAAGTCGAACAGCATGGAGCGCAGTTCCGGCTGGCGCCCAAGCGCCAACGCCAGGTTCACCGCCGCCGTGGTCTTGCCGCATTTCGGCAGGGGCGAGGTGATCGCCAGCCGCCGCCAGCCGTTCTGGCGCATCTGATACAGGATCTTGGTGCGCAGCACGTCGAAGGGGGTCGATTCGTGGGACGCGCTTTGCGACAGGATGCGGGACCGCACCAGCGTGGCGCGGTCCAGATCCGCCTCGGGCAGGGCCTGCCACAGCGCGTCCGTATCGGGCGTGCCAGAATCGGGGCTGGCCGGGGGGACGGCCGCCGCGTCCGGCGCTGCAGGGGCGGGGGCGGAGACGGCAGGTTCGCCGCGTTCGGCTTCGCGCTTCTTGCGGGCGATCTCGATGGCGGCTTGCAGTTTTTCCATGACCGGATTTTCCCCTCGCTCAACCAAGGCCCAGGCGGTTGACGATCTTTTGCGCCAGGATGTCCAGCGGCATGTATTGGGTATGGATCCCCCACAATCCCAGGGGAATGATGATCACCACCGCCAGGATCGCGGCCAGGCGGACGATCTGGCGGCGGCGGCGTTCGCGCCGTCCCTCGATGAAGGGGATGACGGCCAGGGGGGTGATCTGGAACCGGGACCGCAGCTCGGCGGGGCGGCGGATGGTGTTGTTCAAAAGCTCCATCAGCGCGAAGAACCCGGCCGCCAGCGCCAGGCCCAGGCCGATGCCCGCCATCGCGATCTTCTTGCGGTTCGGCCCCGAGGGCTGGCTGGGCACGCTGGCCGCCTCGATCACGGTGATGCGCTGGCCCTGGGCCGAGGTTTCGACCCGCTCGACCTGGCGGGCCTGGTCGAGGCTGGCCACGGCGGCGTTGTAGCTGGACTGGATGTTCTGCTCGTCCCGTTCCAGCGCGCCAAGCGCGATGGCGTTGGCGGCCGTGGCGTTGATCGAGGCGGCCAGCCTTTCCAGTTCCGCATCGGCCTGCGTCCGTTCGTTCTGCAGCGCCGCGACCCGGCTGTCGATCTGCGACAGGTTCATGTCCAGAAGCGAATTGCCGCTGTTGGCGGGCTCTGTCGGGGTGCCCTGCGCCTGGACCGCGCGTTCGGCCGCCGCGATGCGGCTTTGCAGGGCGCGGACGCGGGGGCTGTCCTCGTTATAGACGCCCAAGACGCCGTTCAGCTCGGCCCGCAGCGCGGCCAGTTGCTGCTGCTCGGGCGTTTGCGGGGCATTGCTGGCGGGGACGTTGCCGGTCTGCTCGAACAGGCGCACCATTTCCGCGCGCTGCGCCTGCAACACGGCCAGGTCGCTTTCCAGCCGCGCCACGCGTTCCTGGAGCAGCGACTGGCGGTCCTGGCGGTATTGCAGGTTCTCGGGCAGGGCGTCGGCGTTCTTGCGCTTGAAGTCTAGGATCAGGGCGTTCTGCCGGTCCAGATCCTGGCTCAGCCGCTCGACCTCGCCCTGGAAGAAGGCCAGCCGGTTCTCGGCCGCGCCGACGCGCGAGCGGGTGTTGGCGCCCAGGATCAGGGTGGTGTATTCGTTGACCACGGCGGCGGCCGTGCGCGGGTCGGGCGAGGTGAAGCTGACCAGCATCATCGTCGCCTCGTCCCGCCCGCCGGTCCGGCGGATCTCGGTGTTGGCGCGCATCCGGTCCAGCTTCTCGTCCACGTCCAGGCTGCTGTCAGACGCGAAGACATCCAGCTTGTTGGCCACGTCGATCAGGTTGGCGCGGGTCAGAAGCTGCTGTTCGATCACCTGCAGCATCTCGCCCGCCGAATCGCCGCCGGTGTCGCGGCTTTCCAGGATGCGCGGATTTTCCACCAGCAGCCGGGCCGAGGTCGAATAGGTCGCGGGTGCCCGGATCGCCCAGACGGCGCCGAAGACCGAACAGATGATGAGCAGCGCCAGCATCACCGGCAGGCGCCGCATCAGAAGGGACCAGTAAAAGCGCAGGTCGATCATGGTGCGTCCCGCTTGACCTCTTGTTCATGGGCCAGAACCAGCCTCTTGGACCGCTTCGGCAGGGGGGGCTCGGGGGCCGCCGTCAGGATCAGCCCGTCGCGGATCAGCTCGTCCACGATGTCGGCGCCGACGGCCTTGCGGCCGGCGGCCGCGCCATAGACCAGGGCCAGGTCGGCGATCTTGTTGATCATCCGGGGCACGCCGCGCGCCTCGGCATGGATGCGGGCCGAGGCCGGGCCGTCGATCTCGTCCCCGGTGCCGCCCGCCTTCTGCAGACGGTGGCGGATATAGGCGGCGGTCGTGTCGGCGTCGAAGCTGCCCAGGTGAAAGGTCGCGCTGACGCGCTGCGCGAACTGGCGCAGTTCGGGCCGGGTGATGATCTCGCGCAGCTCGGGCTGGCCCAGCAGGATCAGCTGCAGCAATTCGTCGGTGCCCGAATTGATGTTGGTCAGCATCCGCAGTTCTTCCAGCGTGTCCGCGCCCAGGTTCTGCGCCTCGTCGAAGATCAGCACGACCAGGCGTCCGGCGGCATATTCGGCCAGCACGAAATCCTGGAAGGTCTGGAACATGTCGACGTAATCGGCCCGCGCCGGCGTGGCGATGTCGAAGGCGTTGAGGATCCAGCGCAACAGATCCCCCCGGTCGCCCCGCGCGTTGGAGATCAGCCCCACCCGCATGTCGGGATCCACGCGCCGCAGCAGGGCCTGGATCAGCGTGGTCTTGCCCGCGCCCACCTCGCCCGTGACGACGGTCAGGGGCGCGCGGGTCATCAGCCCGTATTCCAGGACGGCGAAGGCCTTTTTGTGCCGGTCCGACCAGAACAGCATGGCGGGATCCGGCAGGATCGAGAACGGGCGGACCGAAAAGCCGTAATGATCTAGGTAGAACTGGCTCAAACGGCGGGCACTCCGGTAAATCCTTGGATCGCTATACCCTTTCGGGCGGGGTTTTGCCAGCCTGACACCCGGGCGCGCCGCGTCAACTGCCTAAAAGTGAGAATAAAGCCGCTGAGTCTGAACGGCATGGGCGGATCCCCCTGCGTCTTTTCCACCATCGGTTGCGCCCTGTCCCGGGGATTTCCGGCCCCATGCGGAGAAACCAGGGAAAATTTCAAGCGAACACAATAACTAAAGAAAAATTTAACTAATTTTTAATCTATTTATTCAGATTGCCATTCCCCCATGCTAGCCTGTCCTTGTTCCGCTGGGCGCTGTCCGCGACAGGGGTTGTGCTGTTTCGGAAGCCTGGTCCTTGCTGTCGCCCGTGGGCCCCTTTTCATGGTGTTTCCTCGACGGAGGGAATTTTGACGATCAATACGCGCATGACCGACTTCACCCCCGATCTTGCCCTGCCGGACATGGGATTTCCCGATGGGGGCAAGGAACGCGGTTTCTACCGCAACGGCGCCAAGCGGGGATTTGAAGTCCTTCTTGTCCTGCTGACCGCCCCCGTCACCCTGCCGCTGATCCTGCTGATGGCGCTTCTGGTGGCCTGCGACGGCGGCAACCCCTTTTTCGTGCAGAAGCGGGTGGGCCGGAAGGGACAGGTGTTCCACATCTGGAAGCTGCGCAGCATGGTGGTCGATGCCGAACACCGGCTGTCCGCGCATCTGGAACAGGACGCCGAGGCGCGGATTCAATGGGCCAGCACCCAGAAGCTGAAGCAGGATCCCCGCGTCACGCCGGTCGGGCGGCTTTTGCGCAAGACCTCGATGGACGAGTTGCCGCAGCTTCTGAACGTGCTGAACGGCACCATGTCGCTGGTGGGGCCGCGCCCGATGATGGTGGAGCAGCGGGGGATGTATTGCGGGCAGGCCTATTACCGGCTGCGGCCCGGAATCACCGGCTTGTGGCAGATCTCGGCGCGAAATGAGTCGGAATTCGTCGCAAGGGTGCGCTATGATGAGGAATATCATCGCGATCTGTCCGGCTGGCTCGACCTGAAGATCCTGGCCCGGACCGTGGTGGTGGTCCTGCGCGGCACAGGTTACTGAGGCCGCGTCATTCCTGCTGCGGGCCGTCAGAAGGGCACCCGCCGCCCCAAAGCGACGAGACGTTTCCGATCATGATTTCCGACGTTCCTTCCAGCCCCTCCCCTGCCCGGCGGGGCATCCGTCTGCTTCTGTCCACCACCCTGGCCCTGGGCCTTGCCCTGCCCCTTGCCGGCTGCAAGACATCGGCCGAAAAGGCCGAGGAATATTACCAGTCCGGCCTGCAGCTGCTTGAATCGGGCGACGTGGACCGCGCCATCGTGCAGTTCCGCAACGTCTTCGACATCGAGGGCACCCATTACGAGGCCCGCAAGACCCTGGCCGAGACCTATCTGGACCGGGGCGAGACGGCGCAGGCCTACAGCCAGTACCTGCGCCTGGCCGAACAGTATCCCGACGACCTTCCGACGCGGATCGCCCTGGCGCGGCTGGCCTTCGACGGCCAGAACCCCGAGGAATTCGCCCGCCACACCGCCCGCGCGGTCGAGATCGCCCCCCAGGACGCGCAGGTGCAGGTGCTGGACCTGACCCGGCGCTATCGCGACGCCACCGTGGCCCAGGATCGCGACGAACGCGCCACCCTGACCCAGGAGGCGGTCCGCATGGCCGCCGCGCGGCCGGACGACCCGATGCTGATGGGCATCCTGCTGGACCGGGCGGCCAGCGTGGGCGACCTGGACGAGGCCGACCGGCTGACCGCGCGCCTGCTGGAACTGCAGCCCGACAATCCGCAGCGATACCTGCAGCGGCTGGCGCTTCTGGCGGAACGCGGCGACAAGCCCGCGATCGAGGCGCATCTGCGCGCCACCATCGCGAAATTTCCCGACAACAGCCAGGCCAAGGCCGACCTGGTGCGCTTCTACAGGGGCGAAAACCAGCCCGACAAGGCCGAGGCCTTTTTGCGCGAACTGGCCGAGGCCGCGCCTGCGGACAACCCCGCCCCGCGCGCCGACCTGATCCGCTTCATCGAGATGCAGCGCGGCGCGGATGCCGCCCGGGCCGAACTGGACCGCGTCATCGCCGAGGGCGCCGATCCGCTGCTGTTCCGTACCCTGCGCGCGGGCTTCGATTTCCGCGACGGCAAGCGCGCCGAGGCCATTGCCGAGATCCGGTCCGTCCTGGACGGCGTGACCGAGCCCACGGACGCCTCGCGCGACGTGAAGGTGCAGCTGGCGCGGATGCTTCTGGAGACCGGCGACGAACCTGGCGCCCGCCAGCAGGTCGATGAGGTGCTGGCCCAGAATGCCGGCCATCCCGGCGCGCTGAAGCTGAAGGCCGCCTGGGACATCCGCGACGACAAGGTGGACGACGCGGTGCTGTCGCTGCGTGCGGTCCTGGACCAGGCGCCCGAGGATCCCGAGGCGCTGAGCCTGATGGCCGATGCCTATGACCGCGCGGGCGAACCCGATCTGGCGCGCGATTACCTGTCGCAGGCGGCGGCGGCCTCGGGGAACGCGGTTGCCCCGACCTTGCGCCTGGCGGGCCGCCTGATGTCCGAGGACCGCTGGCGCCCGGCCGAGGACGCGATCCTGCCCGCCCTGCGCCGCGATCCGGAAAACCTGGATCTGCTGGCGGCGCTTGGCCAGGTCTACCTGTCCATGCCCGACCTGCCGCGCGCCCAGGGCGTGATCGCCCGCCTGCGCGAGATCGGCACGGACGGGGCCATCGCCGCGGCCCAGCGGCTGGATCTGGCCCGCATGGCCAACCAGGAAGGAGAGGCCGCCGCGCTTGGCTATCTGGAACAGCAGGCCAATGCCGCGGATGCCGGGATCGGCGCCAAGCTGAGCCTGATCCGCGCGCAACTGGCGACGGGGCAGGTGGATGCCGCGCTGACCCTGGCGGGGGACATGGTCGCGGCCGATCCGGCCAGCCGCCCGGCCCGCATGGCCCTGGGCCTGGCGCAGGCCGCCAAGAAGGATCTGCCCGCCGCGCGCGACACCTTCGGGGCGCTGGTCGCCGAACAGCCCGCCGATCTGCCGCCGCACCTGGCGCTGATCCGGCTGGCCTCGCAGCAGGGCGACACGGACGGCGCGCTGGCGCTGACCGACCAGGCCCTGGCCGCCATCCCCGGCAACCCCGACCTCTTGTGGTCCAAGGCCGGCCTGGTCGAGCGCAAGGGCGACATCGACGGCGCCATCGCCATCTATGAACAGCTTTACGCGCGCGATTCCTCGGCGGTGATCGTCGCCAACAACCTGGCCAGCCTTCTGGCGACCTGGAAGCCCGACGATCCTGCGGCGGTGACGCGCGCCTCGGCGGTGGCGCGGCGGCTGAAGGATACCACCGTGCCCGCCTTCATGGACACCTATGGCTGGATCCAACACCTGAACGGCGACAGCCGCGCGGCGCTGCCCTATCTGGAAGGCGCCGCAGCGGGGCTGGCCGACGATCCCGTGGTGCAGCTGCACCTGGGCGTGGTCCAGGCCGCCGTCGGCAAGTCTGATGCCGCGAAGGCGCAGCTGCAAAAGGGCTTGGACATGCTGTCCCCGGGCCAGACGGGGAAATCCATCGACACCGCGCGCGAAACCCTGGCCCGGCTGAACGATCCCGCCGCCGCCGGAACCGCGCAGCCCCCGGCGGCGGGGCAGGCCACGAACTGACGCCCGGGTTCCCGGGTGCCGGAAGCCAAGGGCGGATTGTGGTCCAGAGGTGACAGGGAAAGGATTTTTTGTCCCTCTGGGGCTTTCGCCCATGGCAATGTGATATCGAGTGATCCCAGACAGGCCAGGCGCCGCAAGGCAGGCTGACGGGAACAGTATAAAGGGACTGATCCATGACGATCCTGCTGCGTTTCATTCTGGCCGCCCTTCTGGCGCTGCCATTGTCTTTCGCCCACGGCGCCCTGGCGCAGGAATACCGCATCCAGACCGGCGACCGCCTGATGATCGAGGTGCTGGAGGACGCCACCCTGAACCGCACGGTGGCGGTGCTGCCGGGCGGGACCATCAACTTTCCCTATGCGGGCAGCATCCGCGTCGCGGGCAAGTCGCCCACGGCGGTCAGCAACAGCATCAGCCAGGCGCTGGCGGGCGTGCTGGCATCCCCGCCCACGGTCTTCGTGACTGCCATGCCCCTTGAGGCGCCGGTGACCGAGGCCGAGGAGGACGTGGTCAACATCTACATCATGGGCGAGGCCAGCGCCCCCGGCCCCAAGGCGGTGCTGCCCGGCACGACCTTCCTGCAGGCCTTGTCGCAGGCGGGCGGGCTGACCCCCTTTGCCGCGACAAAGCGCATCCAGCTGCGCCGCGCCTCGGTGCCGGGGCAGGTCATCACCGTGAACTATGCCGCGATCATGCGGGGCGCGGGCATGAACCTGGACCCCGTCCTGGCTGAGGGCGACGTGATCATCGTTCCCGAACGCGGCCTGTTCGAGTGAGGGGAAAGGTGCGGCGCGGGATCGGCCAGGGGATCGGCCACGGGATCGGCCGGGGGGCCCTGGCGGCGGGCATCGCGGGGCTTGCCGCCCTGCTGCCGCTGGCAACCCCGGTCCAGGCCCAGGACAGCGACCCCTCGGCCCCCGAGACGCGGCTGACGCTGGGCCAGCAGGTCGCGGTCGAGGACGGCACCCTGGTCGGCATCACGCCCCTGGACTTGTCGCTGCGCCGCGCCACCCGCGTCCAGTCGCTGCAATTCTCGCTGTCCGCGCCCTTCCGCCTGAACGACCCGGACGAAAGCAAGACCTTTGCCCTGGGCGATCCGCAGGCCCGGCTGCTGCTGCGCCGCGGCGCGCGAAACGCCGCCATCGAGACCGAACTGGGCTATCGCGAGAACGACCTGGACGAGGAAATCCTGTTCGACGACATCGCCAACGAATTCGTCACGCTGGACGGGGGCCGCGTGGCCCAGACCGACGCCCGCCTGACCTATGTCTTCGGCACCCAATCCAAACTGGGCGGGGAATTCGGCCTGTCCTGGCTGCAGCGCGATTATACCGGCACCACCGATCCCGACCTGGACGACAGCGAGACGCGCAGCGGCAACGTCACCTTCTACCTGGAGCCGACTCCCCTGATCCGGGCCCGCATCCTGGCCCGGGCCAGCCGCACCGACAGCGACGACGGCACCGACAGCCGGTTCGACCGCTACGGCGCGGGCGCCTCGCTGCAGGTGGACAAGCTGACCAACCTGGATGTCGAGCTGGCCCGCACCACCATCCGCCGGACCGAGGAGAACGGCTTTGTCGAGGAAACCCGGGGCCCGTCGCTGAGCCTGGGCCTGATCCGCTCGCGTCCCCTGGGCGACTGGTCGCTGTCCTTCGGATCGAACCCCGGCACCGCCGGGCGGCGCGAGGATTTCAACATCGGCCGCACGCTGAAGCTGCGCTATTACGAGCTGTCGGGCCAGATCGGCGTGACGCATTTCCAGGGCAATTACGACCCGATCTTCCAGATCGCCTATCGCCAGGAAATCAGCCGCGCGTCCGAATTCCAGGCCTCGCTGCGCCGCGCGGCGGTCACCGACGACGACGGGGACGAGGCGCTGAACACCGACCTGTCCGCCAGCTTCCGCCGCCAACTGTCCGACATCTCGACCATCGGCGCCAATATCCGCTTTCGCGAAAGCCAGGTGCAGACGGGCGACAACGAGGATGCGCGCTCGGCCTCGTTCGGGCTGGACTACAGCCGCGACCTGCCAAACGAGTTCGCCCTGGTCGCGGGCGCCAGCATCATCCGCAGCAAGGACAGCAACGGCACCCGCGACGACGAGGAACGGGTCTATCTGGGCGTGAACCGCAACTTCAACCTTTTCCCCTGACCGTCAGGCGAAGGGATCGACGATCCGGCAGCCCGAGGGTCGGAAATCGGCCGTGTTGCCGGTGACAACGGTCGCGTCATGGGCCAGCGCGGTCGCGGCGATCTGCAGGTCGGCGCCGTCATGCCCGATCCGCGCCGACAGGGCACCCCAGATCCGCGCCTCGGCCGCGCCGAAGGGCAGCAGGCGGTCCCCGAACAAGGCCTGGGTGCGGTTCGACCAGGCCCGCAGGTCGGCGGCAAAGCCGGGATTGCGGCTTTCCTGGCGGATGATGCCGCGCTCGATCTCTCCCAGGGTGATGACCGACAGGAACAGGCTGTCCTCGGGCTGGCTTGCCAGGAAGGCCACCACGCGCGGGCTGCGGTCCGGGCGGCGCAGGGCCGAGATCACGTTCGTGTCCAGGATCAGTTTTTCAGAAATCGACATCGCGCGGGCGGGCCAGGGGGCGGTCCTGCGGGCGGGGATCATCGTCCAGCCCCGGAAATTCCAGCAGATGGTGCAGGAAGCTGCCGCGCCGGTCCCCCGCCGCCTGGCGCATCCGGTCGTATTCGGCGGCCGAGACCACGACCACGGCGGGCTTGCCCCGGCGCGTCACCTGCTGGGGCTGCCCGGCCATGGCGGCATCGACCACGGCGGAAAAGCGGTTCTTGGCGTCCTGCAAGGTCCACATCGCGTCACCTGTCCAGCTATCTGGCTAGATAGGCGAAAATGGGCCGAACCGCAATCAGATGATCGCCAGGTTTCCGGTTGCGACCGCCACGGCGAAGACGATCAGGTTCGCCATGGCATGGGCGGCGATGGCCTCCGCGATCCGGCCGCTGCGGCGCAACACCAGCGAAAAGACGACGCCTGCCACGAAAGCCTCGGCCCAGCGGTCGTGGAGCGCGGCAAACAGCGCGGCCGAGACGGCGATGGCCCCGATGCTGCGCCACAGGGGGGCAGGGGCCGCGCCGCGCAGCCGGCCTTCCAGGTAGTCGCGGAAGAACAGCTCCTCGACCAGCGGGACCAGGATCACGGTGCCGATGCCGCGAAAGACGAACCACAGCGCGGCCATGCCCCCGGCCAGCGCGCCGTAAGGGGGGGCGGCAACCGAGGGCGCGACGGGGATCGCCACCCACATCAGGCCGACAGCCGCGCCCGCAGCCCAGGCCAGGGGCGACACCCGCCAGGCAATGCCCCGCAGCGCGGGCCAGACCAGCAAAACGGCCCCGGCCAGCAGGATCACCCGCAGGGGATAGAACATCGCGGGGGTCGGACTGATCGCGGGGGCCACCACGGCGGTCAGCATGAAGACCGCGAAGGGCAGGATGCGGGCGGCGACCGGGTCGCGGCGCAGAGGCGGCAGAGGGGCCCGTGGGGCGGCCATGGCGGGCGCGCGGTTGAACCAGGCCACCCGGCGCGCCAGCGCGATGATGCCAAGCGCCACGGCGGTGAACATTACCCAACCCGCATGGCTGTGGAATCCGCCCACGGCCAGTTCGGGCTGACCCTCGATCCCCAGGATCAGCAGAATGGCGATGCGGACCGCGTTCAGGCCCGCGCTGGCGACGACGCCCAGCGGATAAAGCAGCAGCGCCCGGGGAAAGCGCAGCTCCTGCCGGAACAGCCACAGATACAGCGTGACGAAGATCGTCACCAGGGCGATCCCCTCGATCCCCGAACAGGCGGGGGCGATCGACAGGATGAAGCCTTCGGCGCCGATATGGCGGCGGACCGGGTCGGCCACCACGTCATAGCCAAGCGCGCCGACCATCCAATGGACGGCGGAAAAGGTCGCCCCGGCGATGGCGTCCATGTCCCAGACGGGTTGCAGCCTTATGGCGATCATCGGGGCCATGGCGCCCGCCGCGATGGCCACCGCCAGCGCCGGACCGGCCCGGCGGCCGAACCGTGCCCACAATGCGCGCGGCGCCAGCCAGGCGCCGATCCCCCCCAGGATCAGCGCCATGCCGGGGATCCAGGCGGCAAAGGACGGCAGGATCATCGCCGTGCCCTCGCCTTGGCGCAGGAACAGGACGGGCAGCATGGCCAGGGCGAACCCGGCCCCGTTCACGGTCAGCGGCCGCGCGTCATGGCCCGCCCTGGCCAGCAGGTCGCGGAACAGCCAGGGCCGCAGCAGCGCGAACAGGCCCGTGGCGGCGATCGCGCAATACAGCCCCGCCAGCGTCCGGCTGGTGGTTTCGCAGACGGGCCGCGGCCAGTTGTCCAGGCAGCGGAAGGCGATCCCGTGCTTGAAGGTCATGCCGATCACCAGAAGCTCGGCCACGATCAGCAGGGCCGCTAGGGCCAGGGGCGTGAGGGGCAGGGAAGGGGCGGGCAGGCGGGGGGCGCGGCTGTCGCTCATGGAACGGGATCCGGGGGCAAGCGGTGGAAACGGATCAGGCCCGCCCGGGGGCAGGCCTGTCAAGCAAGCGATGCTAAGGGTTTTACCGAACCGCTCAGTGCGCGCGGCGGCGGCGTTCCCAGGTCAGCAGCACGATGGCGGCCATGGCGGCGATGGCGGCGGTGCCCTCCAGGGCGCTGATTTCCGGAACGGGGGTCGGCGCCGGGGGGCAGGACAGGCCCGCGCAGGCATAGGCGGCGCCGGTGGCCGCGACCGAGGCGGCGGCGGAAACGGCGCTGACGAGGCCGCTGGCAAAGGCGAATTTCTTCATGGCTTGAACTCCGAAAAAACAGACGGCGATCCAGGGCGCCGTCACACTGCACAAGGGATCCCCGGGGAAATCCCGATCCCGGTTCCTGGACGACCGGAATGCGTCCCGCGCCACCCGGGGGCAGCGCGGGCGTGACGATCAGAAGCAGAAGCAATCCTGCGCCAGGTCGTCCCATTCGATGCCGACGATGATGGGCTGCTTGTTGCCCGCCGCCTCGGCCGCCGTTGTCGGATCCAGGATCAGGCCGACGATGTCGCCTTCGCCCGCCTCGAACCCTTCGCCATGGGCCAGGGCAAGGTTATAGATCTCGCGCGCGTTGGCGGTGCTGCCCAGGGCCGGGTTGACGAAGACGATGTTGTCGGTCAGGCCCCAGATGGCGCCCTGGATCTCGGCCTCGGTATAGGCCTGGCCCTTGCCGTCGCCGTTGTCCATCGCGTCGAAGTCCTGGTTCAGGATCCAGTTGACCATGTCCAGGTTCTGCGGACGCGAGACGACGGTCTTGGAAACCGAGGCATCGGCCAGGAAGACGTTGTAGGGAACCTCGACCCCTTCGGAAATCGGCAGATAGGCCGACACGCAATAGGCCGCGTCGAAGGTCTGGCCGTCGAAGCGGTTGTCGCCGGTGCCCGACAGGGTGACGTTGAAATGCTCGCCGTCGAAGGTATCGTCGATGGACAGCACCAGCGTCCCGGTCGCGGGCAGGCTGGCCTTGATCGTGTCCAGCGTGTTTTTCGCCCCGCAGAAGTCCATGTCCAGGATGGCGGTGTCAAACCCGCCATTGCCGTCCGACACGGTATAGCTGATGTCCAGTTGCGCCTTTTGCCCGACCAGCAGGTTCTTGTAGGCGTCTGACCCGTCGATCACCAGCTTGCCGCCGATCAGCGACACGGTGACGCCGTCCACATCGACCGAACCGCCCTCGGCGATGGCCTGGCCGTCCACCTGGGTGATGAACAGGGCGTCGCCATTGGCGTCCGCGTCGTTGGTCAGCACGTCCACGGTCCTGGGATCGGTCGCGCAGGTGCCCGCCGCGTCGTTCCGGGCGTCGGGCGCCACGTTTTCCACGACCAGGCCTGCATCGACGGTCAGGTTCGCCTCGCCGATGGTCAAGGTGATCGGCGCGGTCAGGCCGGTCGTCTGGTTGGCATCGCTGTCGGCGGCGTCATTGCCCACGTTGGCGGCGGTGAAGTCGAAGCCCGCCTTTTCGGTGAAGCCCACCTTGTAGGTGCCGGCCTTCAGCCCGGTGAACAGGTATCCGCCCGCCGCGTTGGTCGTGGTGGTAGCGATGACCGCGCCCGCCGCGTCGTAAAGGGTGACGGTGACGCCTGCCAGGCCGCGCTCGGTCCCGTCCTGGATGCCGTCCTTGTCGGCGTCGAGGAACACGAAGTTGCCGATGCTGGCGGTCGCCGGATCCTTGACGCCCGCGTCGTTGTCCGACGAGATCTCGCCGATGCCCAGGCTGATGACGCCGGTCTGGCCGGTGGTCTGGCTGGCATCGCTGTCGATCGTGTCGTCGCCGCCCACATTGGCGTTGACCAGGACAAGGCCGTTCACCGATTTCGGGAACTCGACCACATACTTGCCCGCGTCCAGCCCCTCGAACAGATAGGAACCGTCGGCGGCGGTCACGGTGGTGGCGATGACCGCGCCCGCCGCGTTCAGCAGGGTGACGGTGACGCCCGCCACGCCCGCCTCGCCGTTGTCCACATTGTCGCCGTTCGCATCGGCGAAGACGCGGCCCTCGATCGCGGCGGTGCCGGGATCGACCAGGCCCGCGTCCACGTCCTTGGTCACACCGCCCCCGACAACGGCATAGCTGCCGGTCTGGCCGGTGGCCGTGTTGGCGTCGCTGTCCACGCTGTCGTTGGACCCGACATTGGCGCCGGTCAGTTCGCGGCCATCGACTTCGGTCGGGAAGACCACGCGGTAATCGCCGGGGGTCAGGTTGCCGAAGGCATAGCCGCCATCGGCCGCCGTGACCGTGGTGGCGACAACCACACCCGCCGCGTTCAGCAGCTGCACGGTGACGCCCGCGACGCCCGCCTCGGCATTGTCGATGCCGTCCTTGTTGGCGTCCAGGAAGACGCGGCCTTCCAGGGCGCCGGGCTTCACCTCGGTGGGGCAGATGGTGGCCTTGTCGATGATCGCGCTTTCGCAGCCGGTGCCGCTGCCCTTGAGGGTGATCACGTCGCCCTTCTTCAGGTTCAGGCCCTCCAGGCTGATGTCGTGCCAGGCATTGTCGTTGGCGTTCAGCCGGACGGTTCCGGCCAGGGTGCCGTTCACATAGACCTTGATGCTGCCGTCGCCCGCCGTGTCCCAATAGCGCAGCGACAGGTCATAGGTGCCCGCCGCCCCCGCGAAGGTGGTCGTGGCGCTGCCGGTGCCGCTGGCCAGCGCGATATATTCCCCGCCCGAGGCCGATGTGGCGCATTTCACCGAATAGCAGGACAGCTTCATGTCCTCGGCCTCGATCACGGTGCATCGGGGGGCGTCTTCCTTGACGTCGCCGACGGTGACGGTCAGTTCCTTGTTGACCGTGCCGCCCTTGCCGTCGCTGACGGCCACGATCACCTTGTAGCTGTTGTTGCCGTTGCTGTCCGTGGGCTTTTCGTAATCTGGCGCGGTCACGAAGGACAGGACGCCCGTCTTGGCGTCGATGGTGAAGGCCGCGCCATCGGCCCCGCCGACGATGGAAAAGGACAGGGCATCGCCATCCTTGTCCGAGGCGTTCAGGTCCACCACCAGTTTGGTGTTCTCGGACACGCAGAAGACGCCGTTGGCGGGGACGTTGGTGAAGGTGGGCGCGGTATTCGGGGGGGCGGTGTTGCCCGCGCCCAGGCAGGAATAGTCGATCCAGGAACCCTCGACCTTGCAGGTGCCGGTCACGGTCAGCGCCGTGCCCGCCGGGGGCTGCGCGCCGTAATAGGTGAAATAGCCGTTGCCCGCGCCTGCGGAATCATGGCCCTCGATCTTGATCTCGATCAGGTAATAGGTCTTGCCGTCTGACCCGCGCAGGACGTGGTACTGTTCGGCATACATCTGGCAGCCGACGCGGGCGCCGTTGACATACCCGTCCTGGCCCGATGTGTCGTCGGCATAGGTGTTGCACCACCAGGTGCTGGCCCCCGACAGCTTGGCGTCGTTGTCATAGGTCGCCATCCTGGTGGTGGCCGAACCGGCGACGAAGCTGTCGCCCTTGCCGAAGTCGCAGCCGTTCCTGCCGTTCTTCAGCAGGTCCGCCTCGGTAAAGGCCGACCATTCGTATTTCTTGTAAAAGTCACTCATGACACTCTTTCCGACTGCCCAACGCGGGCGAACACACCGGACATGGGTCATGAAGGGCAGGGCGCATCATGCCCCGCCGGTCTTGCCTTCTGGCAATGCTTTCCCCCGACCCATGTCTTGGGAAAAGGTCATATCAATAAAAATTTAACAGTTCCATGAGTTGCTTGCCCGACGTAAGGATTTTGTCGTGGAAAGACGTGGCGTTAACCTTGTTTGGGCGGGTTTTGCACGCGGGGTTGCGCCCGTCTTTCAGCGGCGGATTCAGGCCACGGAAATTTCAATTAAAGGTTGCCTTTATCCAACTGATACAACCGAATCACTGAAATCATCCTCAGGTTGATAATTTCTATTGCGGGTTCTCCTGAAGATGGTTTGATGCACAAGATCATAGCGACATCACGAAGTGTCCCTGCCCATGGCCGTCCCCGCGCAAGCCTCGATTTTTTACCCTCGGCCCCCGGCATGATCGTCGTGGCGCTGTTCCTGATCCTGGCCGGATCCTTCACGGGGGCTGCGGCCCTGTGGCTCCAGGGCGCGTCCTTCTGGGGGATCGCCCTCGGCTATGTCGGCGGCGGTTGGGCGGGGTTCCTGGGCGGGATGGCACTCGTGATGGCCCTGCGCGGCCTTGCGGGGCTGTTCCCGGCGCGCTCAGCGCCGGCCGGGAAGGGACCGGGCCAGCATCAGCAGAAGACTCTTCCATGAGCCGCGCCTGAAGGGCTGCCGGGACAGCGCGTCCAGGATCGTCCTGATCCCCGCCATCCGCCTGCCCTTGCCGAAGTCCTGCCAGGCCTGCGCGGTCAGGTGGCCGACGATCAGGCTTGCGGCGCGGTTGCGCACCGCTCGGCCGCAAAGACGCGGGCGGCCCCGCCATGGAATTTCAGCTGCGCCGCCTTGCGGTCCTGGGCTAACGGTTCCTATCCCAGGATCTTGAAGAGCGTGTAGCCGTAAAGGGCAAGGACCGGCGCAAGTGTCATCAGGTCGTATTTCAAATGCATGATGCCATATCGTCTTGCGAAATAGGCCGATGCCACAAAGGGCAGCAGGCTTCCGCCGACCCCCAAGCCCACGATCATGCCATAGATGCCGGCCACATGCATCCCGACCAGCATCAGAAGAACCGTCGAGACGGCCGACACGCCCATCACCACGGAATGCACACGGCTGTTTCCTGCGGCCAGCATCGCGTTCTGATAGGGCACCTGCAATGTCCCGATCGCATTGTTCAGGGCAAGCAGGGCCAGGAAGCTTCCCGCCTGGGCATAGCGCGGGTCGTAAAGCAGGTCGATGATGGGCTGGCTGGCCAGCGAAATGCACAGAAAGACCGGCAGGACGCAGAGGAAGATGATCCTCTTCACCCGCTCCACGGCCGCGCCGATGTCACCCCCCTCGCGATAGATCCGGGCGATGGACGGGAAAACCACCTGGTTCAGAACCCGCAGCACAAGATCGCTGAAGGCCCCTGCGATGGTGGTGGCGATGGTGATCAGGCCCAGGGTCTCGGGGGGGACTTCCAGCCCCATGATCGCCGTCGAGCCCTGGCCGCCGAAATAGGTGAACAGGGTCGCCAGCAGGACCCAGCGGCCGAAGGTCACGATCTCGGCCATGGCGTCGCGGTGAAAGCGCAGGCGCGGGCGATAGGGCGGCAGCCACAGGTAGCTGGCGACCAGGCCGAACAGCACGCCCACGACCGATCCCAGGACCAGCGCCCAGACGGATTGCAGCCACCAGGCGAACAGGACGTTGAACGAGGTGGTCACGATCTGCCCTGTCAGGCCCATGACCGTCAGCGTGCCAAGCCGGACATGCCGCCGGCAGGTGGCCATGGCGATCGAGTTGAGCCCCTGGAAGACCGGCATGACCGACACCGCGCACAGGATCGGGAACAGCCGCGGCTCGTCGTAAAGGCGCGATACCGGCCAGGCCAGCAGCAGGACAAGCCCGCCCAGGCAGAACCCGCGCACGGCCTGCACGCTCCAGGCGGTGTCCAGGAAATCGGGGTCGTCGCCGCGAGGGCTGCGGATGACCGAGGGGACGGTGCCCACGTCGCTGAGCATCGTCAGCGCCCCCAGCAGGACCCAGGCCAGGCTCATCAGGCCGAAGACCTCGGGCGCCAGAAGCCGGGTCAGGGCCAGCGTGGACAAAAGCCGGATCGCGTAATTGGCGCCAAAGCCGATCATCGTCCAGCTTGCGGCGCGCCCGCTGGTCGAGCGCAGGATTTTCGTCAGCATGAAGTTGACCGCATCGCGAACCTGGACATCCTTGCACCGGGGCCCGGATGGGCCCGCCTGCCCGGGGCTTGTGCCAAATGCCGGGGGAACAGGCCAGCGGGAAGACGGGCTTTGAAAGGGAAAATGATCCCGGCCCTCAGCGGCCGGGGGCGGGGTTGCCCCGGCCCGCGGCATGTCCCGATTTCAGCGCCAGGAAAGGACGCTCGAGGCAGCGGAAGCTTGCCTCGGCGATGGCTATGGCGGCCAGCGGGTAAAGAAGGGTCACGGCCCATGCCGCCTGCGGCGCGGCAAGCCCGCTGCGCGCGAGGCCCTCGTTCGCGACGTGCAGCCCGATCAGGTGGTACAGGTAGATGCCGTAGCTGATCTCTCCGACCCGGGCCAGGGGGGCGAGGGTCAGGACCGGGCGCAGCACGTGATCCTCTCGCACGACAAGCGAGGCGAGGCACAGCGCCATCAGGACATCCATGCCCAGGGCGGGCCAGCCCAGAAGGGAATCGGGCGTCAGCTGCAAATAAAGCAGCAGCGCCCCGAACAGCGCCAGGGGCGCGCCGCGCCAGCCGCAGAGCCGCCACAGCCAGCGGAACCCCGCGGGATCGTCCAGCAGCAGCGCCATCAGCGACCCGCAGAGGATCGCCATGTAGGACATGCCGGGCAGGACGAAGACGGCATGGGCGGTTTCCAGGCGCGGCAGATCCAGCCAGTCGGCCAGTCCCAGCATGGCCAGCAGGCACAGGCCGATCAGGACCGCCAGAAGCCCGGCGCGCAGCCGGAAGGCCAGCGGCAGCACCACCAGCAGGGCAGGCCAGAGCAGGTAATACTGTTCCTCGACCGACAGCGACCAGGTGATCGTCAGCAGCGGGATGTCGCCCTTGAGGAAATTGGCCAGGAAGGCATAGTAATAGGGCACCATTCCGGCCAGGTCGTGATAACCCTTCACGCCGATCCAATAGGCCGACATCGCCGTCACCAGCAGGACATAGGCGGGCAGGATCCGCAGGGCGCGGCGGCGATAGAAGCCCGGCAGGGAAATCCGCCCGGTCCCGCGTTCCTCGCGCAGCAGCAGGGTCGTGATCAGGAAGCCGCTGAGGACGAAGAAGAAGTCCACGCCCACGAAGCCGCGTTCCAGCAGCCGGGGCGAGGTCACCAGCGTGTTCGCCGGGGAATGATGCCACAGGACGGCCCCGATGCACAAAAACCGCAACCCGTTCAACGATGCGAAATACCGCCTGTCCCCGTAGGCGCGGAAGGCCGGACGGGATCCGGCATCGGAGGCGGCGAAATCGGCGTTCAGGACACTCATGAAAATCCGGTCTCCGGCTATTGCCGCCAGACTATCCGCAACGGGGCCGGGGGGCCATGCGATTCATCACCGGCCTTGCGTCCCGCCCCCGATTGGGGCAACCCCGCCCGGACTGGCCGCAAGGACGAAACGGAATGACCGGCAATCCCGCCGCAGGGGCGGCACGCACAGCCGCCGCAGGCGCGGCGATCAGCTTTTCAGGGGTCGGCAAGGCCTTCGCCGGGCCGGGCGGCGCCCGCGTTCATGCGCTGGACGACGTGACGCTGGCGGTGGAGCCTGGCGCGATCTGCGGCATCATCGGCCGGTCGGGCGCGGGCAAGTCGACGCTTCTGCGGATGGTGAACGGGCTGGAACGGCCGACAAGCGGCACCGTCACCGTGGCGGGCCGGGACGTGGGGCGCGCGCGGGGCGCGGCGCTGCGCGCGATCCGGCGCGAGGTCGGGATGATCTTCCAGCATTTCAACCTGCTGTCGTCCCGCACGGTGGCGGGCAACATCGCCCTGCCCCTGGAAATCGCGGGAGAGCCTGCGGAGGCCATCCGCGCCCGCGTGACCGACCTGATCGCCCGCGTGGGCCTTGATGGCCTGGCCGCGCGCTATCCGGCGGAACTGTCGGGCGGGCAGAAGCAGCGCGTGGGCATCGCCCGGGCGCTTGCCACAAGCCCCAGGGTGCTGCTGTCGGACGAGGCGACAAGCGCGCTCGACCCGGAAACCACGCAAACCGTGCTGCGGCTTCTGGCCGACATCAACCGCGACCTGGGCCTGACGATCCTGCTCATCACGCACGAGATGGCGGTGGTCCGCGACATCGCCAGCCACATGGCGGTGATCGAAGGGGGCCGGATCGTGGAATCGGGCCCGACCTACGACATCTTCACAAGGCCCACGCATCCGACCACCCGGTCCTTCCTGGGCGGCGTGACCGGGCTGACGCTGCCCGCCTTCATCGCCGGGCGGCTGCTGCCCGCCCGCCCCGACGGCCCTTCGGAAGAAGTGATCCGCGTGACCTTCGCCGGCACCCACGCCACCGACCCGATGCTGTCCAAGCTGGCCGTGGAAAAGGGCATCGCCAGCAACATCCTGGCCGGCGCCATCGAGGAGGTGGGCCCCCATCCCTTCGGCAACCTGCTGATTTCCGTCGATGCCGATCGCGGCCCCGAGGCGCGGGCCTATCTGGAACAACACGGGCTTCTGACCGAGGTGCTGGGCCATGTCCGCTAACCTGATCCCCCTTCTGTGGGAAGCGACGCTGCAAACGCTCTACATGGTCGCGGCCTCGACCATCCTGGGCACCGCCTTCGGCCTGCCGCTGGGGGTGTTCCTGGCTGTCTCGCAGCGGGGGGAACTGCTGTCGGCGCCTTGGGCGAACAAGGTTCTGGGGCTGGTGGTGAACGCCACGCGGTCCGTGCCCTTCATCATCCTGGTGGTGGCGATCATCCCGCTGACCCGCGCCATCGTCGGCACCTCGATCGGCACCAACGCCGCCATCGTGCCGCTGACCCTGGCCGCGATCCCCTTCATCGCCCGCCTGGTGGAAAACGCCATCCGCGAGGTCGATGCGGGCCTGATCGAGGCCGCCCGCGCCATGGGCGCCACGCCCTTCCAGATCATCCGCAAGGTGCTGATCCGCGAGGCGCGGCCATCCATCGCGCTTGGCCTGACGCTGGCCGTGGTCAGCCTGATCGGCTATTCCGCCATGGTCGGCGCGGTGGGCGGCGAGGGGTTGGGCGACCTGGGGATCCGCTACGGCTACCAGCGCTTCATGCCCGAGGTGATGGCCGCCGTGGTCGTGGTCCTGATCGTGCTGGTGCAACTGGTGCAGTCCATCGGCGAACGCATCGCCGCCCGCTTCGACAAGCGCGCGCCCCGCAACCGGGGCCGCTGAGTTTCCCCCGATTTCTTCGCAGACAAGAAAGGAACCCATCCGATGCTGCGTCTTGCCACGTTCGTTTCCGCCCTGGCCCTGTCCACGGCCGCCATGGCCCCCGCCACCTGGGCCGAGGACATCAAGGTCGGCGTCTCGCCCGGCGAACATGCCGAGATCATGGAGGAGGTCGCCCGCGTCGCCGAGCCCATGGGCCTCAACATCGAGGTGGTCGAGTTTTCGGACTACGTGATCCCCAACACCGCGCTGGCCGACGGCGACATCCAGGCCAACAGCTTCCAGCACCGGCCCTATCTGGAAAACCAGATGGAGGACCGCGGGTTCGACCTGGTCGAGATCGGCACCACCATCACCACGCCGATGGGCGTCTATTCCGACAAGCTGAAGGACATCGCGGATCTGCCGGACGGGGCCCGGATCGGCATCCCCAACGACCCGACCAACGGCGGGCGCGCGCTCTTGATCCTGCAGGATCTGGGCCTGATCAAGCTGGCCGAGGGCACGGGGCTGGTGCCGACGCCGCTCGACATCACGGAAAACCCCAAGAACCTGGAATTCCTGGAACTGGACGCCGCGCAGCTGCCCCGGTCGCTGGCCGACACGGATGCCTCCATCATCAACACCAACTATGCGCTGGCAGCAGGGCTGAACCCCAACACCGACACCATCGCCATGGAAAAGGCCGACAGCCCTTACGTGAACATCATCGTGGTGCGGAAAGGGGATGAAGGCCAGGACTGGGCGAAAAAGCTGGTCGAGGCCTATCACAGCGCCGAGGTGAAGGCCTTCATCGACAAGAAATACGAAGGGTCCGTGCTGACCAGCTGGTAAGGCTGAAGCAGAGCCGCCGCAGCAAGGGCGGGGAAACACATGCGTTTCCCCTGGCCCTTCACGCGGCAGTGCCGCTGATCAGGACCGGGAAGACGCCAGCCCTTGATCAGGGACGGCAACTCGGACCGGACCGTCTGCCAGACCACATGTAGGTCGATGTCGAAATATCCATGCGCGATCCGGTTGCGCATCCCCCGCATCCCGCGCCATGGGATGCCGGGATGCGCTTCGGTAAACTCGGGATGATCCGCCAGGACACGGCTGGCGGCCTCGCCCAGGATCATCAAGCTCATCACCACGGCACGCTGCGTGCGCAGGTCTGCTAGGAAATCGGCCTCGTCCATGCCTTCCGTGAAGGCCAGCGCATCCGTCGCGCCCTGCACCATCTGCCAGAGCCATTCGGCCAGCCGCGCCGGTCCGCTCAAACCGGGACCGCGTGGCGCAGCACCTCCGCCCGGATATGCGGGGGAAGATCCATGGGGGTTCTGACATCGACCCGCACGCCCAGGGCTTCCTGAAGCGCATCCTGCAAGCCGCCCAGGTCAAAGAGCGTGGTTCGGGGCAGCGGCTCCACCAGCAGGTCCAGGTCGCTGCCCGCGCGGTCCTGGCCGGTCAGGACCGACCCGAACACGCGGGGATTGGCCGTGTGGTGCCGCGCCGCAAGGTCGCGGATCAGGTCGCGCCCCTGTTCCAGGGCTTGCGAAGGGGTTTGCAGGGGCATGGCCAAGGTCTCCTGCGATCAATCTAGCCCAAGCCTGTTCATCATCAAGCCCGGGCAGTCCCGCGCCGCTTGTCGGCGCTTCAGAGCGCAGAGGGGCCGCAAGCGGTCCTTATGGCCTGATGAAGATCGGCGCTGCGGGGCCGACGGATCGACATTCGCCATAGGGGGCGATCCCGGGGATGCGGCCGGCAGGAGGGATGCGCAGCGCGTCCCCACTTGTCCCGGGAATCCGCGCCTCAGGCCAGGCCCAGCGTCCGGCGCCCGCGCCCGACCAGCCCGGCCAGATCGGCGCGGGATTGTTCGCCGAAGACCGCCTCGTCGCCCGCGATGAAGGTGGGGGTGCCCATCAGGCCCATATGCTCGGCCAGCTGGAAGGACAACTGGATATGGCGGGTCACGGGTTCCGCCTCCATGCCGCGGCGCAGGGCGGCCTGATCCAGGCCAAGCTGGCGGGCCACACGCATCACGCTGGCCTCGGCCGCGCGGTCCTTCATGGCCAGCAGGGCCGTGTGGAATTGCCAGTATCTGCCGGTTTCCAGCGAGGCGAGCGACGCGCGGGCTGCGAACTCCGACTCCTCGCCGAAGACCGGCCATTCGCGATAGACGACCCGCAGCCGGGGGTCGGACGCGATCAGCGCCCCGATCGGCCCGGCCATCTTGCGGCAATGCGGGCAGTTGTAGTCGAAGAACACCGACAGGGTGATGTCGCCTTTGGGGTTGCCAAGGACCGGCGCGGTCGGGTCGCGTTCCAGGGACTTGCGCAGTTCCTCGGGCATGGGGTTCGGGCGGCCCGGATCGGCAACGGCGGCGCGCGCGGGCAGGGCGGCACTGATTGCGCAGGCGGCGGCACCGGACAGGACAAGGCGGCGGGCGATCATGGGCGGGGGCCTTTCGGATGGGGATGGCGCCAGCTAAGCTAGAACAGGCCGGGATCGGAACCCCGGTTTTGGCGAGGCTTGGTCACGATGCGGTTAGGGGCAGACAGTTCCCGCCTTTCCGTTCGCCGATCATCGGTCCAAGATGGTTACTTTCGGGGCGGCACCAGTGTTTGAAGGAACGAAGGCGGCGGATGCATCCTGGTCGGGGCATGGGGACAGGCGCTTGATGAACCTGCGGTCCCCATGCCAGGATCCGGCGTTTCCAAAAACCGCCAGCCCCGGGACATTCCGGCCCAGGTGATGAAGTTCAAGTCCGTTTCACGGTGAAGCCCAGGATCGCCCGATGATAATCAGCCCGCGACATCAGTTCGTTTTCGTCCATATCCCGAAATGCGCGGGCACTTCGGTGCGCACGCAGTTGATCAAGTGCGACCCGGACCATATCGGGATGGCAGAGGTGGGAACCCATCCCGTCCTGGGGAACATCGATTACGGCCATGTGCCGCTTTCCATTCTCAGGCAGCATTTCCCCCGGGAATATTCCTATCTGGAACGTTTCACCTCCTATGCGGTGGTGCGCGATCCCTTGGAGCGGTTCGGGTCGTCCCTGCGCCAGATGCTGTGGCGGTACGACAAGCGGCCCATGACGCTCATTCCCCAGGACGAATTGCGCGATCTGACCTTGAGGACGATCAAGGAGGTGGCGGACCAACTGGACAGGCCATCCAGCAAATACATCTTCTTCGCCCGGCAGCGCGATTTCATCCATGACGAGGACCGCAGGATCGTCGATCACCTGATCCCGATGGAGCTGGTGCCCGATTTCATCGCCCATATCGGCCGGATGACGGACACGCCCATGGAATCGGGCACGCGCAGCAATCAGAACGTCGAGCTTCGCTTCAAGCGGGTCGGCGGCCTTGCCTATCGCGTGAACGACGTGCTGCGCCGCACCTTGCCGCTGGATATCCATGCCCGGATCAAGGATGGGGCGTTGCGCCTGCTTTCGGCCAGGAAGAACGCGGCCGAGGCCAGCGGAATCCTGCAAATGGACGAGGTCCGCTCTTTCGTGGAAACCCATTACGCCGAGGATGCGCGGATTCACCGCGAGGTGGCGGCCCGGACAGGGGCGTTGAAGGCGGCGTTGCGGGCGGACGCCTTACGCGAAAGGATCGTGTAAGGACCATGCACGCGACCAAAGGGGGGATGCCCCTGGCCTGATCCTCCGGCCTCGCCGGCATTGTTCAAGGGCCCCATCCGCGCCATCTGAGACATTCGTTTACAAACTTCACATGTCCGGGACCGCGTCGATATCGGTTGTCCCTTCTGGCCCGATCGGTTGTTCTGGAAACGACCCACTCTGAACCCTTGAAGGAGCAGGCATGCGCGCGGTGAGGGCCGTCCTGGGACTGGTCGTGATCGGGGCCGCCGCGGCGGGCGGGATGTGGCTGACCGAACGGCTGCTGGCCGCCCCCGAACCGGTCCCCGCAGCCCAAGGCGCGGCAGCCGCCCCCCTGCGGGTGGAAACCATCGCGCCCGAGATCGTCACCTTTGCCGATGCCGTCACCGCCGTGGGCACCGCCCGCGCCCGCCAGGCCGTCGATCTGGTGGCGGAATCCGGCGGCCGCATCAGCCGCATCGCCTTCCAGCCCGGCGACCGGGTCGAGGAAGGGGCCGTGCTGGTCGAACTGGACAGCCGCGCCGAACAGGCCGACCTCAAGGCCGCGGACGCCACCCTGGCCGAGGCGCAGGCGGCCTTTGACCGCCAGCAAAGCCTCAACCGTTCGGGCAGCGCGTCGGATGCCGCCTATCAGACCGCGCAGGCGCAATTGCTGCGCGCCGAGGCCGAGCGCGACCGCGCCATCGTCGCGCTGGAGGACCGCAGCCTGCGCGCGCCCTTCGCGGGCGTCATCGGCATGTCGGACCTGGTGGAAGGCCAGGTGATCGACACCACCACCCCCGTCGCCACCCTGGACGATCTGTCGATGATCGCCGTCGATTTCAGCGTGCCCGAAACCCTGCTGCCACGCCTGGAACGGGGGCAACGGGTGGACCTGACATCCGCCGCCTGGCCGGGGCGGGTGTTCGGGGGCGTCATCAGCCGCATCGACAGCCGCGTGGATGCCGCGACCCGCAGCCTGGCCCTGCGCGCCGAGATCGCCAACGACGACCGCGCGCTGGCGGGCGGCATGTTCCTGCAGGTGCGGCTGGTGCTGGACGAACGCCAGCGCCCCGCCGTCCCGGAAAACGCGCTGACGGTCGAGGGCGACCGGACCCTGGTCATGGTCGCGGACGGCGGCACCGCGCGCCAGGTCGAGATCGTCACCGGCCAGCAGCAGGACGGGCTGGTCGAGGTCGTCTCGGGCCTGGCCCCCTCTGCCCGGGTGATCGTGACGAACCTGCACCGCCTGTCCGACGGCAGCGCCATCGAGCCCGTGGCCGAGGGGCGCCGGGTCGAGGCCGCGGCCCCGGCGGAGGGCGGCGGATGAGCCTGCCCGACCTGTCGCTGCGCCGCCCGGTGATGGCCACGGTGCTGAACCTCTTGATCGTGCTGGTGGGCGCGGTCGCCATGTCGCGCCTGCCGGTGCGCGAACTGCCCCGGGTCGAGGCCGCCGAGGTCACGGTCCGCGTCGATTACACGGGTGCGGCCCCCGATGTGGTGGACAGCCAGGTCGCATCCGTGATCGAGGGCGCGCTGGCGGGCGTCAGCGGCGTCACCGCCATGGCCACGGAATCCGAACGCGGGCGGATGCGCACGGTGCTGACCTTCGATTCCGGCCGCGACATCGACGCGGCCGCCAACGACGTGCGCAATGCCGTGGACCGGGTGGTGGGCCGCCTGCCCGAGGAGGCCGAGCGTCCCCGCGTGGACAAGAACGACAGCGAGGGCGACCCGGTCGTGCGCCTGTCGCTGTCCAGCCCCGCCATGACGCCGCTGCAACTGTCGGACTATGCCGACCGCTTCCTGGTGGACCGGCTGGCCCGGCTGCCCGGCGTCGCCAACACCGCGACCTTCGGCGCGCGGTCGCCCTCGATGCGCATCTGGCTGGACCCCTCGCGCATGGCCGCCCAGGCCGTCACCACAAGCGACATCATCGCCGCGCTGGAGGCCAACAACATCGAACTGCCCGCAGGCGAGATCGAGACCGGCGCCCGGCAGTTGCAGGTCCTGGCCCGGACCCGGTTTTCCAGCCCGGACGCCTTCCGCCAGGTGGTGATCCGGGGCGCCGATGGGGACCGGGGGGGCCGCCCCCTGCGCCTTGGCGACGTGGCCCGCATCGAGGAAGGCCCCGAACAGCGCGAGTCGATCTTTCGCGCCAATGGCGTGGTCTCGCTTGGCCTGGGCGTCCAGCCGCAGGCCCAGGCCAACACCGTCGCCATCTCGCAAGCCGTGCGGGCCGAACTGGACCGGATCCGCCCGACCCTGCCCCCGGGGATGGCCCTGGACATCACCGCGGACGAGGCCGTGTTCATCGAAAGCTCGATCCACCAGGTGCTCAAGGTCTTTGCCGAGGCGGTGGGCCTGGTGATCGCGGTGATCTTCCTGTTCCTGGGGTCGATGCGGCTGTCGATGATCCCGGTGGTGACCATTCCGATTTCCGCCCTGGGCGCGGGGCTGGCGATGCTGGGTTTCGGCTTTTCCATCAACATCCTGACGCTGTTCGCGCTGATCCTGGCCATCGGCCTGGTGGTGGACGACGCCATCGTGGTGCTGGAAAACATCCAGCGCCACCGCGCCATGGGCAAGTCGCGGCTGCAGGCCGCGCGCGACGGATCGGCCCAGGTCAGCTTTGCCGTGATCGCCACCACCGCCGTTCTGGTCGCGGTCTTCGTGCCCGTCAGCTTCATGGAAGGTGAGATCGGCAAGCTGTTCGCCGAATTCGGCATCGTGCTGGCCGTGGCCGTGGCCGTGTCGGCCCTGATCGCGCTGACCCTGTCGCCGGTCCTGGCCGCGAAGATCATGCCGCGCGAGGAACGCCCGAACCTGTTGACCCGCAGCGTCAACCGCATGATCGGCGCGCTGGAGCGGGTCTATGGCGCGGTGCTGGACCGGCTGATCGCCCGGCCCCTGCCGATCCTGGCCGTGACCGCCTTTCTGATGGCGGGGGCTTTCGCCGTCTATGGGCACCTGCCCCGGCAACTGACGCCCGACGAGGATCGCGGCCAGATCCGCATCACCGTGACCGCGCCGCAAGGGTCGAACCTGGCCTATACGGATGCGGCCACCCGCCAGGTCGAGGCGCTGCTGGAACCCCTGCGCGCGGACGGTACCGTGACCAACGTGACCACCATCGTCGGCACCTGGGGCGAGTTGCGCCGCTCGCTGCTGTTCGTGAACCTGGCCCCCTGGAAGGACCGCGCCGTCAGCGTGGACCAGGTGATCGCCACCCTGCGCCCGGAACTGGCCCGCATCACCCAGGCCGAGACCTTTATCCGCGCCGCGGGCGGCCTTGGCCTGTCCAGCGGCCAGGGCAATATCCGCTGGATGCTGGGCGGCCCGGACATGGCGCGCGCCGCCGCCTGGGCGAATGACCTGGCCGCCCAGCTGGAGGGCGACCCCCGCCTCGCCTCGGTCGAGGTGGGCTATTCCGCCAACCAGCCGGGCGCCAGCCTGTCGATCGACCGCGCCCGCGCCCAGGATCTGGGGCTGTCGTCCGAAACCATCGCCCAGACCCTGCAGGTGTTGTTCGCGTCCCGCAGCGTGGGCGAATACACCAGCGACGGGCGGCAATATCCGGTGATCCTGCAGGCCGATCCCCAGGACCGCGACTCTGTGCAGGACATGCTGGGGGTGTTTTTGCGCAACGACCGGGGCGACCTGATCCCGCTGCGGGCTTTCGCCAGCATCGAGACGGGGGCCACCGCGCCCGCCGTGAACCGATACGACCGCCTGATCTCGGTCGAGATGGAGGCCGATATCGGTCCCGGCACCGATCTGGCGGGCGCGATGGCGGCGGTCGAGGCGGCGGCGGTCGATCTGCCCGCGGGCGCGGTGCTGGCCTGGGAAGGGCAGGCCAAGGACTACCTGGAAAGCGCCGGGGGAATCGCCTCGGTCTTTGCCATGTCGCTGGCCATCGTCTTCCTGGTCCTGGCCGCGCAGTTCGAAAGCTTCCGCACGCCCTTGACGATCATGCTGACCGTGCCCCTGGGCCTGGCCGGGGCGGTGGGGACGCTGTGGCTGACCGGCGGGACGGTGAACATCTTTTCCCAGGTGGGGATGATCCTGCTGATCGGCATCATGGCCAAGAACGGCATCCTGATCGTGGAATTTGCCAACCAGCTGCGCGAGGAGGGCAAACCCCTGGCCGTCGCCGCGCGCGAGGGCGCCGTGACCCGCCTGCGCCCGGTGATGATGACCACCATCGCCACGGTCCTGGGCGCGGTGCCCCTGGCCATCGCCACGGGCGCGGGATCGGAAAGCCGCCAGGCCATCGGCGCGGTGATCGTGGGCGGGCTGTCCCTGGCCTTCGTGCTGACGCTGCTGATCACCCCGGTGATCTATGTGCTGATCGAGGGGCTGCGCCGCAGCCCGGAGGCAGGGCCGGTGGCGGCGGAGTAGCTTTGCGTCCCGCGACGGCCGGGGGCGCTTCGCCCCCCGGACCCCCAGAGGATATTTAGGGTCCAAAGCAGGAGCTTGGTTCTTCGGCAGATCTGCATTAGGGTGCGGATATGCGTGGATCCGGGCTTTCCTGGCAAGACTTCGATGAGGGCGAAACCGCCCTGCCCCGGCCTGCCGACTGGCTGGCGGCGCAGTCGGCGCTGGCCGTGGACTTGGCCGGAGCCGCGCTGTCGGTCGGGCGGCTGGAGGCGCGGCTGGCCCTGATGGATCAGGGGGCCCGCGCGGGCGCCACCCGCCGCCTGGCCCTGATCGAGATCGAGGACATGCTGCGCGCCCAGGGCACCCCCCTGTCGCGCGAGGAGATCGGCCTTGACGCCATGGCCGCCCGCGCCGGGACCGACCTGGGGGCCATGGCGCAGGCCCGCTGGGCGCTGCGGCGGCTGGAAGGGCAATCCGACCCTGCCCGGCTGCGCGATTTCCTGGCGCTTCACCGGGCCGAGGACCAGGCGGATCCGGCCTGGTCGGAACGCCCCGTCGGCACCGCCTTCGACGCGGCGGCCGCGGATTTCGGCGAGGCGATGGAGGGGCTGGCGGCCCTGCATCCCCTGGCCCGCGCGCCTGCGGCGCGGATGCTGTGGCGGCTGGCCGATCTGTCGCCCGAGGGGGCCGCGATCGAGGGCGCGGTCTGGGCCGCCCGCGACATGGCCCGCGCCACGCCGGGCCTGGTCTTTGTGCCCCTGGGCCGCCACGGCCGGGCGATCTGGGCCGATGGCGGGCCGCCCGAACGGCGCCTGTCGCGCCACCTGGCCGCCGTGACCCAGGGCGCAGGCGATGCCGGCCGGATGCTGGACCGCATCGCCGATTGGGCCGGGGCCGCGCGCGAGGCCACGGCAACGATCAAGGGCCAGAACCCCGCCCGCATCATCGCGGCCCTGGCCGCCCATCCGGTCCTGCACACCGCCCAGGTCGAGGAACTGGCCGGGATCAGCCGCGACACGGCGGAACGGCTGCTGTCGCGGATGCGCCGGATGGGGCTGGTGCGCGAGATCACCGGCGCGCGGCGCTTCAGGCTGTGGGCGGCGGGGCTGTAAAGCTTTTCAGTGCAAAGCGATCTTGTAACATTGCCGGCAACACGGTCACCGGAAACGGCTTTCTTTGCCTGTCCAGGACTTCTTCACCTCGTTCACCATTCGAACAGGATTTCCCGGTGATAGCGCAGCAGCAATGCGGTGCCGATCACCCAGAGAACCAGGCCCACGGAAAACACATAGACCGGACTGATGTAGTCGCCCGGATAGGTCAGGTAAAAACCCTTCCGCATCTGGCCCACCACATGGATCAGAGGGTTCCACCAAAGATAGTCGTCATAGGGATGGGGCACGTCGTCATACATGAACAGCACGCAGGACACGATCATCAGCGGCCGGTTCACGATAATCCAGAGCGATTGCCATTCGGGAAGGGCCGCGAACAGGAAGGCGTTCACCGACCCCACGCCAAGCGCCAGCACGAAGGCCATCCCGTAGGCCAGGGCGATCTGGCCGATCTGCGGATTTGTCCGTGTTTCCTCGATCCCCAGGAGGATCGAGAACAGGATATAGCCGACCAGAAGCCCCGTAATGCTGTTCACAAGCGCGCGAGAAATGATCGCATCGGTCACGGTGATGGCCGGATAGCTGAGCAAGGGCTTCGAGAACGAGATTGAACTAGCGACCGCGGCGCTCAGGGTTCCATAGAACATGAACGGCATCAGACCCGTCGCATAGAAAACGGCAAAGCTGGTGCCGATGGGCGGTGTCCGCAAGGCGACCGAGAAGATCAGCGTCAACAGGACGATGCCTGCAATGGGTTCCAGGATCACCCAGAGATAGCCGCCTACTCTTTTGCCATAGGTGGAAGACACTTCCCGCATGATCAGCGCCCCGACGGTGCGGGCCATGGGGAAGCTGACCCCGGTTCCAGGCTGCTGCTGAAAGGCAGGAGGCTGTGATCTCAGGTGGCGAAATGCCATGCGACTGTCCTTGACGCGGGTGAATCTGGCTCTGGAGGCTTGTGGCGATTGTCTTTAGATACCTATCCTCTGGACCTGCCAGATAAGCCGATGCAATGCCCATGACCAGAGAAAGATCCCCGCGATGAACGACGGACAGTTCGACACCGGAACAGGGCCGGAAAGCGGGAATGCCCGGTCGGATGCCGAGACCACGGATCGGGGCCCGGTCGGTGTGAAGGCAGGCAGGGCCGGGCAAAAGGCAAACACCAGGAAGTCCCTTTCGATGATACCCGCGCCAGCGCCAGCAGACGAGGTTCAGGACGACCCTGATGCAACCGCCGTGGCAAAGGTCGCACAAGCCAAGGCATTGCAGGCCAGGAAGCTACGTCGGGCCAAGATGCTGAGGGCGTTGAACAAATCCGAACTTACGCCCGTCCAGCCCCGGTGGGCTGCCGGGCATGGGAAGGCATTCCCGGCAGCCTTTCCCGAACTGCCCGCCGCGACCCCCAAGCCGCGGCACTGGCTTGTTCTGTTCAGCTTCCTGCTGATCGTGGCTTTGCCCACCCTGGGCACTGCCTGGTATCTGTGGGGACGCGCTGCGGATCAGTACGCTTCCTATGTCGGCTTTCTTGTCCGCAGCGAACAGAACGACAGTGCCCTGGACGCGTTGAGCGGCTTGACCAAGCTGGCCCAGAATTCCGGTTCGGATACGGACATCCTCTACAAGTTCATCCAGAGCCAGTCACTGGTCGAGGAGGTCGCCAAGAAAGTCGATCTGGCAGCGATCTGGTCCAAGCATCCCGAAGATGTCATGTTCAGCTATGACGGCAGTCCGCAGATCGAGGATCTGGTCCGTCACTGGAACCGGATGGTGAAGATCTATTACGACGAGGGGATGCTGGACCTGCGGATCCTTGCCTATGATCCGGCGGATGCCAAGCTGATCGCGGATGTCATTCTTGCCGAAAGCCAGAAACGGCTGGACGAGATCAATGCCGTGGCACGGCAGGATTCCATGAAATATGCGCGCGAGGATCTGGATCTGGCCATCGAGCGGCTGAAGCAAGCCCGGCAGGCCGTCAGCGCCTTCCGCAGCAAGAACCAGATCATCGACCCGAACTCGGCCACGGTGGAGCAGGCCGGGATCGTGGCGACCTTGCAGCAGCAGCTGGCCGAGGCCCTGGTGCAACTGGACATGCTGCGGGTCAATGCCCCCGAAGGAGATCCGCGGATCGTCCAAGGCGAATTACGGGTAAACTCCATCCGCGAACAGATCCGGGAACAGCGCAACAAGGTCGGCACAGACCAGATCGAGGCGGCGGCCCTTGCCGAAATCGTTAGCCAGTTCGAAGCCATCCAGGTCGATCGCCAGTTTGCCGAGGAATCCTATACGGCAGCCCTGGCGGCCTATGATTCAGCCCGTGCCTCGGCCGAGCGGCGGGCTCTATATCTGGCGGCCTATGTCCGCCCGACCCTTGCGACCATGGCGGAATACCCCCACCGCATCCGTTTCCTGGTGGTCGTGTCGGGCTTTCTGCTGCTGATATGGCTGCTGGGCACCATGTTCTATTATGGATCCCGGGATCGGCGCCGGTAAGGACTCATGATCAAGCTGGAAAATCTGACCAAGATTTATCGGCTGAACGGCCGGAAGAAGGTCATTGCTGACAATATCACGGCCGTCTTTCCAACCGGAGAGGCGGTCGCCCTGCTGGGTCGGAACGGAGCAGGCAAATCCTCGCTTCTGCGGATGATGGCCGGCAGCATGTTGCCCACATCGGGACGGATCCTGTCCACCGGGCGCATCTCGTGGCCGGTGGGTTTTGCCGGCGCCTTTCACAAGGAACTGTCGGGCGAGCAGAACGTCCGCTTTCTTGCACGCGTCTATGGTCTGGACACCGATGCGGTCAGCGATTTCGTCCAGAATTTCGCCGGCCTGGGGCAGCATTACTATCTGCCATTCCGCACCTATTCATCCGGGATGCGCTCGCGCCTGGCATTCGGGGCATCCATGGCGGTGCCCTTCGACACCTACCTGATCGACGAGGTCACGGCCGTCGGCGATGCCAGCTTCCGCAAGAAAAGTACCGAGCTTTTGAAGCAAAGGCTGTGCACGTCTTCGGCGATCGTCGTGTCCCACAGTCTTGGCACACTCAAGCGCATCTGCCAGTCCGGGGCAGTTCTGGAAAATGGCAAGCTTTACTACTACAACGACATCGACGACGCGATTGCGCACCACAGTGCCAACATGGAGGCGGCGGAGTCCTGAAGGGATCCGGCCCGCCTAGCTGCGCCGCTGCATGGCGATCGTCAGGCTTGACAGACTAGGCGGGACGCGCCGGCAGAACCGCAGACCCGCAGAAAGCCAGAAAGCCCCCGCGCGCCAGGACGGCGCAGGGATTTTCGCTATCCGCCGCCGGGCGCGGCTGCCTGACGGGGGCTTTCGCGGTCTGGCGCCGTGCTGATTGCGCAGGAAATCGTTGATTTCTTCAGGAGAAGGACGGGGCATGGCAGCATCCTGAGGAACATGCGACTGACCTTCTGCATAGATCCTGTTCGTAAGGACCAGGAAACAGCCCTGTTAAGCTTTCGTGATATTTCGTCCCGGAACGGCTTTCGGGTTCATCTGCCTGTCTTCATGGGCTCGGACCATCAGCCGCAGCTTTTCCTCGCTGCCCCGGATCATGCGGCTGTAGCGCCGGTTGCTGAAGCGCCATATCGACGATCTAAGCCTGTCATCATGCCCCGCCAGGAATGGCAGGGTGGTGACCACTTCCAGGCTGCCGGTCTTTTCGAGATAGCGGTCAATTGTCAGGCCAGAGGCTGAACTCCACGAGGCAAGGCGCAAGAGCGCATTCCTGCTGTACAGGCCGAAGACCATGCCCACACAGCGGTTCAGGTGGACGAATGTCTCACCATTCCGCCGCACCACCCGTGTGACTGCGTAATCCGGGCCGATATCGGTGATCAGGCCCGAAAACACATCCCAGTCACAACTGTCCAGATAGGCCTGGATGCGGGTAAGGCGATCTTCGAAGTCGAGCGGAAGCTCGACATCGTCCTCGGTGAACAAGGCGCGGTCCAAGCCCTGGTCCAGGCAGGCTTGTGCCATCATCCGAAAGCTTTCCCCCGTTCCGATCCAGCCGGGATTTCGCCTGATCCCATCGAACAGGATGAAATTCTTCAGCCCCCTGGACAGAAAGCTTTGCCGGCGCCCGGCTGTTTCCGGAAGCCCGACACAGATCCGGGGACGCCCGGGCAGGTTCTGCAGGTCCGAAAAATGATGCCAGGACGATGCCGCCGCTGAACCATGCTGCAAGGCCAGAAGACAGCGCGTCATGCCCTCGTGAAGGCGTTGCCGATCCTTCAGGAAGAATATCCTTTCCAGCGCAATCCCCCTGTCGGCCAGTGCGGAAATCCCGGACGCGCAGGCGGTCAACACCACACGGCATCGCCTGGCAAGTGCGGTCATCCTGTCCAGATCCGGCGGTTCGGTGCCTGCCAGGATGTCCTTGTCCGTGACATGCGCGATGTCTGGCCAGTCGGGGCCGAGATGGATCACCTCTGCGGCCCCGGGGGCATCATCCGGGGCGATTGCAATCCCGAAATCCCGCAAGGCCCGTTCGACCTGTTCCCGTTCATCCGCCTCCCCGCCGCGGATCCTGACCGGCCCTCGAATCGGGGATGGCAGGGCCGGACGCCGCCAGAAAGGCTTCGGATAGCGGATGCGGTCATACATTCCCATGCCGCCTTCCTGACGCAGGATGGCAAGAAGACGGCGAAGCAGGCCGTTCCCTTCACGCAACTTGTCCGGTTTATTGCCGGAGGGCTTGCCGCTCATGTGCGCCGGACCGCCATTCGTCTGCTCAAGGTCCGTTACCGTTCCCAATCGGCCTTCATCGGATAGAATGTTTTCAGGAAATCCAGAACGCTGTCGTGCCAGTCCCAGCTTGGCGTCCCCGACCCGCCTTCGTTGATGCAGATCGTCTCGATATCTTGGTTCATCGCATTGGACAGCCTGTTCTTCCAGCGGACATCCAACTGCTTTACCAAGGCCATCTTGATCTTGGTATCGGTGGCCCTTCCCGTATTCATCGCATAGTGATGATAAAGAAACGACGTCATGTTCAGGTCGCTGGGCATCCGGAAGCGGTTCCGACGGAAGGCATGGAATTCCCGGGACCAACGATCCTCGATTTCCTGAAGCACATCGCGGCGAAGGGCAAATGCCGTGTGGTTGTGCAGTCGCGTGGGAAACACGCCGAATGCCTGATGGATAAGCCGGGCAGAGTTCCGCGATGCATTGAGGTAATCCGGATCACCGATGCGCACCGGACCCGAAACCATTCCGTAGCCTTCCAGGAACGATCGCGAGAGGCCACCGGCATCAAAGAAGAAATCCTTGCCAAGGGGTTTTGCGATAAAGACATCGTCGTTCAGGTAGATGAACTGATCGGCCAGATCAGGGATGCGATGCAGAAAGCTTTCGATCACATGCGACGAAAAGGTCGGCAGGTATTCTTCCGGAATGACTTGGGAATGATCCACCCAGGCAATCCTGGGATTCTGTTCCTTCAGCCAATCCGGGACCGCGCAGTTGGTAAAAACGTGAATCTTGCGGACCCAGGGCAGGTTCTTCGCAACCGAGCGCAGCGAGAAGCGCAATTCATCGATCGAATGAAACCGGGAAATCGCCTTTGCGTCGTCGCTGACATGATCGTCGATATGGGCCGGATCCCGCCCGTCTGCTGCCGACTTGTGGTCCTGGTAAAGACGGACCCAGTCGGGATCCTTGTGGTTGACCCATGTATAGACCACATCTACCGGCCGTTCCTCGGCACGAATGTCCAGCGGCGGACCCGGCAGGATCTCGGACAGGGGATGCAAGCCCGGCTGCAAGAGGATGTCGGAATAGAGCGCCCGCGCCAGGCGATTGTTGGCATTGCCCGAAATCCAGACCCCATCGGTCCGCAAGGCATAGCTTTCGATCGTTAGGCTGGCTTCTTCCAGGCCAGGTCCGGGAAAGGTGAAAACGACATTCGGTTCCCGCAGGGCAGCTTGCCGTTCGGACGAGCTTGTCAGTCTGACCGTCTTCCCGGCGGACATCAGCTTTCCCGAAGCGACGCTCAGCTGCAACCGCACCAAGGCACGCAGGAAATCCGTATCGGAAATTCCGATCCAGATGTTTCCGGGATTGTCGCGAAGGACCAGCACGCCAGTCTCCTCGGCCAGCATGTCCAGCAGGGAACGAGGATCGACCGGCGCGGCCTTTACCGGTCCGTTCCGTGTCGTGTCCACCGCCCGCAGTTCGCTGACCAGGCGGCGGGACTTGCGATGCACAATGGTCCTTGCCGCTTCCTTCAACAGACCGGGATGGGCAATCGCGACCAGGGAATAATCCCACATGATGCGAGTCGTGCTTATCGCTTTTGAAAGATAGAGGCGTGGCGACAAAGGCATGAAAGGCTTTCCGGGGTATGAAGATGAGATCCGTCTCGATGAGAGCGTTTGTTGTCCGTTAAAATGCGCACAAGGGCGCTTGGATTAGAGGCTGGGCGGGCTGTAGAAGCGCGACAGCATCTTGTAATCCTTGCGATAGAAATCCAGCAGCTTCCCGAGCGATCTTTCGCTAAGATCCGAGACCGTGAATTTCGGCCCTCCGCTTTGTTCGCGTGGCAGGACGATCTGACTTCCGCAGCGTTCGGACATGAATGCCTCGAACTCGGGAACTTGCGAGGTATCATACACCCGTTTGATCTTGGGAAAGATGTCGCCCACGATTTTTTCCTGAGGCGCGATATGGTTCTTCATATAGGACGAGACACTGCAATAGAATTCCAGGTTCTGCACGAATTCTTCTAGCGAAGGCTGCAACGGATGGCCTGCCGCCAGGATCCTGGCAGAGGCACCCCCCACCGTTTCCAAGACCTTCATATGAACGATGCGGTTGCCATAGGCAGACAGAAAGCGTTTTATCGGATCCCGGACGATCACGATCGATTCATAGGCATCAAAGATTTGCTGCCATTCTTCCTTGGTCTGCGTCGGATAATACTTATGGACATGCCCCCAAAGCCCGTATTTCTTCTTGGCCGTACGGAATGGCATGCCGACATCCAGAAGATAGAAAAGGTGCTTGGCGGAGGTGCTGCAGTTTTTCGCCATCGGAAAGAAAACGACGCGATGCTTGTGGCTAACGATTGCCATTCATTATCCTCTGATTTGGCAGAACAGGCGAGATAGCCATATCCCCGGAAGTTTCCGCTTTGCCGAAAGGCTGGGCCTGCCTTTAGTGCAGCCGATCCACGTAGGCCCCTATCTCCTCGAGGACCAGTTTTCCATAGGCTTCGTTCGCATGATGATCATCTTGCGGGTCGTGGTGATCGAAGGACAATGCCGTCATCCCCTTGTCCGTGATCGTGGCCGCCGGCTGGGGGATGACATCTATTCCCGCCTCGGCCAGCATGGTGCGAACCCTGTCGCGATAGGCCGCATCCACATGGCGGATGACATCCAGCCTTTTCCGGCTCAGATAGCTGGCATTGGCGAAGAACCGCGGCGCCTCGATCACGGCGGTTCGTGGCCAGATCCGCGCAAGATTCCTGACCATGTTCAGTGCATGGATGCTGTCGCCGTCGATCATCGCCTCGACCATTTGGTCAGACAGCGCAAATTCGGCTTGTGCAAGGTGCCAGGGGGCATAGGTTTCCCATGAATAATCCCGCAAGATCCGTGAGGTGTTCAGGGGCAGCGAGACGGCAAGAACCGTATCGGAACCCATGGCGCCGATCGTTTCCCTTGAAAACACCCGGTCAACCCAAACCCTTGATGCGGTCCGCAGCGTCAGCGTGGCCGCATCGAAGGCATGGCATTTCCTGCGCAGCGCGGCCCCCTTCCCCAGGGGCCAGAAGACGAAGCGGTTCCTGCGGCCTTCGGGGAGCAGGTCCAGGCCGCGCCGGATCGGCCCCAGATGGGAATCACCCGTAATGATGACGGGCTTCATTTCTGCCTGCCGAAAACGTCCAGCAATTCCTCGTCGCATTTCACGTCGTCCGCCGAGGCGGGTTCGGGATCCCCCCGCCGGGACTTGCGCTGTGCGGGAACGGTTCCGGGCGCGGCAGCCCCCTTCTTGTCCAGGCCCGCGAAGAAGCAGTTCATCACATGTCCGACGCCATGGCCGTTGACGCTGCGCAGGTTCGGTTCAAAGAACATGCCGCGGAACACCGGGGAATTGATGATTTCGTAGGACGGGAAGTAGCTGACGCCCTTGACGCTTGCAGCCACGTTGCCCGCGACCGCGCGCAGGATCGACTTGGATTCCATCGTCGCCACCAGGACGTGATTGCCGGAATTGGTGGCCGTCAGCGGTACGGGGGAAACCGTCAGAAGGATCCTCGGCCCCTTTTCGCGGCCCTGCCGGATCAGCGAGATTGCCTTCAAGAGGTTTTCCCGGACAAAGCCGTAGTCCTGGTTGCGGAACACATGCCGGTCCGCATCGAAGGTGCCGGCATGGGTGCCCGGGCACATGGGATATTCGAATCCGCCCTCCGCATCCCACCAGCTTTCCGTCAGGCCAAGGGTGAAGACCAGCAGGCTGCACTGCATGATCGAATCCCGGAACGCCGCGATGCAGGTCTGCCGCGACCGGATCATCTCATTGACGGAACCGAACCCGCCGGGTTCGATGCTGGGCCGGAAGGGGTCATGGATCCGGCCTTCCTTTTCCCAATGGATCGCGGGCGGCACAGATTTTTCCATCGCCCATTCCACCCATTGCCGCAGCAACGATGTCGTATAGATGTTGCCGGTCCGGGACGAGAAGACGCCATAGTTGAAGTGGCGTGCGGTTTCCTCTGCGACGCCCGAAGGGGCAGGTTCCGCGTTCATCCAGGTATAGCCACGCGCCACCAGGGCCTTGCTGAAATGCTGCGCAAAGCAGGAACCATAGGTGGCAATCCGTGTCTTCGGCAGGATCGGGAAGGGAGCCTTCCACAAGCCGCTGATATCCAGCATGTGCTTCTTGGCCACGGCAGGAGACCAGAACGCCTCCTGAGGAAGAATGTCATACGGATTCATATGCCTTCTACTCGCTCGAACAGCTTTGGGATCATGCAAATGCTTCAGCCAGTTCGCATTCGCCGCCAGAGCCTGTAGACGCAGTAGGACTAGCGGGGAAGATCGGATTGGGCAAGGCTGTATAAGGTTCCGCAAACCGGCCGATGCGCCCATGCAGGCAGCAAATTGCTGAAGACTCACCGCAGCGATCGTCAGTACCTACGTATGCATCCGCCGGGGGCCGTCTGACCGACCCACCCGGTTGCCTGTAAGAGCATGAAGCTATGACAGATCATAGCTTCATATGCCAAGTAGAGGTTCTTTCGGTCACGGATACTGGCCGGCGGCGGTGAACCGACGCCGAGAAGGTTCGAATCGTGGAGGAGAGCTACGCGGCGCCGCGGATGGCTGCGGCAACGGCACGACGCTACGAGATCTCTCGTTCGCTTCTCACACGGTGCCATTCGCGCGGGGCAGGCTGCAGAAAAGGCGACGAAGGTCCGTGCTTTCGACCGGCGCAAGCCCGTCCGCAAGGCGTTCCCCGAGCATCTGCTGCGCGAACGGGTGGTGGTCGAGGCGCCGACGGCCTGCGCCTGCTGCGGGTCGGACCGGATCAAGAAGGTGGGCGAGGATATCACCGAGACGCTGGAGGTAGTGCAGCGGCAGTGGAAGGTGATGCAGACCGTCCGCGAGAAGTTCACCTGCCGAGATTGCGAGAAGATCTCGCAGCCGACCGCTCCATTCCACTCGGTTCCGCGGGGATGGGCGGGGCCGAGCCTCCTGGCCATAATCGTGTTCGAGAAGTTCGGACAGCACCAACCGCTGAACCGCCAGGCCGAACGCTATGCCCGCGAGGGCGTGGAACTCAGCCTCTCCATGCTCGCCGACCAGGTTGGCGCGGTGACCGAGTTGCTGGAGCCGCTGTATACACTGATCGAAGCCCATGTCATGGCCGCAGAGCGGTTACATGTCGATGATACGACGGTCCCGCTGCTGGCCCGGGGCGGCACGAAGACGGCCCGTCTCTGGACCTATGTCCGTGATGATCGGCCTTTTGGCGGCACCGTCCCGCCGGCACTGGCCTTCCGCCTCTCCCGCGACCGCAGCGGTGAACAAGGGCCCCAGCAGCGCCAGCGCCACGTCGAACAGCCGCTTGCGCCGGGGCAAGGGCTTGCTGATGGGGGCATGGCCGTCGACCACGAACCAGGCCATCTCTCGTTCTTTCCGGGCGGTAGCATATCAAGGGAAGCATGGAAACCGCCCCTGCGGCAATCCGCCGAATGACTTGCGCGACCATGGCAAGAGGAACACTGGAGAGACTGCCCAGCGTGATGGCCCGCTTGCAGGCGGGGCAGGCCGGGGCGTTGCGCGAAACAGCCCGGGCGGTGGAACCGAGCCGACAGCCGTCCCATCCGTCAGCCGAAGTATCTGGCCGCCTTCTGCGTCACAGATCGTTCCGCGCCGGTCTTCAGCAAGGCCAGGGGTGCGACTTGGGTTGTGTAAAGAGGCGACAGCGCAGGACGCGGTTCAAAGAGGCGTTCGATGGCCGTACAAACCCGTTCGCAGCACCCGCCATCCCGGAACGGAAAGGCATTGTCGCGCCGCTCGGCATAGACGGGGTTTTCACGGCCAGACAGCGCGTCTTCCAGACACGCGATCACATCTTTCGGCTTCTGGACAACAGGCCCGAAACCATCCCGCTCGAACGAGAAATAGCCGGGTTTGCAGATATGCTCTCCTGCAAAGAACTCATGGAAATCAAACTGGAAATAGACTACTGGGCGCTGCAGGTATGCCACCTCCATCAGGGCGGAGGAATAATCCGTCACCGCAACGCGGGCACGCGAAAGCAAGTTCTGATAGGAAACGCCATTGCGGACATCGACCGTTTCGACCCAGGCTGGCAAATTCATATCTTCAAGATACATGGCCATGTTGGGGTGCGGAGCGAAAACCACCTTCATTCCGTGCTTTTCAGCAAGCTGTCGCAGCGAATCCGAATCCAGGACTGCCGACCAGCTGCGGGCAAAGAGGCTGCCGGTGAAATCATCCTGCTTGGTCCGGCGCATTCCCGTGACCTCGCCCTCTACCGTCAGATACTTTCGCCAGGTCGGCATGACCAGAATGGTGTCCGCCGCAGCATGTCTTGACTTGTCAACCAAGCTGTCGTGGCGGGGAAGCCCGCTAAAGAGAACCTCCCGTTTTGTAAAGACATAGGGGCTGCCGCTGTCAGAAATGTGGGCTTCTTCCGACGGCATCGAGGTCACAAACAGACGTATGGGCTTGCGGTTAAGCCAAGCCGACAAATCGTTCATGGAAATTCCATGCTGGAGGAACACGAATTCATACCTGGCAAGATCTGCGAAGTCGCCTCGAGAAACCGGCCAAAGGACATAATGATCGGCATGAGAGGAAATCAGCACTGCGGCATTCATTTGAGCTGCAATATGATCATCGGAACCAAAGGGCAGCAATCTGAAACCCTCTTTCTCTAGACGGATCCAATCCTTTGAATCGCGGTCCAGAACGAACCAGGCATTCCCGTCCCTGCCCGTCCGCATCATGTGCCGATACAGATGTTCCGCATTGTCATCGGCACGATCATCGCGATCCATTAGGACCATGCAATCGCGATATTTTTCCTGATTGGCTATGACATGGTTTCGAAGCCGCGAAGTTTCTTCACTGTGATTATGAGGGACAGGTTTCCTTAATGCATTGCGAAGCGTCAACCAGTCAGCCTCGTGACCGATCGACCTACCGCCGCGTCGGATACGGCAAGGACTATCCTCGACGCTGAAGGATATCGTGTCTCCGTCATTGAAGGAAACCCAGAAAAAATTTTGTGTGAAATAATTGATTCCCAAGAACTCTGATGACTTTTTGCTAGGAAATTGTGCTTTTACCTCTCGATCGTTGACCAAAGGCTGAACTGTAAAATCATCAAGACCTCCGGTGAAGTAGGAGAACTGCATGATGCCCGCAGCGGAGTCGTTCTTTTCCACATAGATCGCAGTGCTGTCACGCCTCTGATCCTTGAAGAGAGACAAGAGGGCTACCCTGTGTTCTTCCGTGCATCCAGCAAGTTCGAAACTCTTGATAACATCAGCATCTATGTAGGTGAAAACTTCCCTCATTAGGCGCAAAAACCTGTCCCGATCCTCCCTGTCGAGAAAATTGGCACGCTCTTCATGATTGACCAGATGGCGGAAGGACCAGAAGACTTCATAGAGGCAGGTCCTCTGGATGAATCTAGGAACAGTGCCAAGGTTTTCCTGGGAATGCTTCAGTAGATCAAGGATGCCATGTTCATATTTGTCTATGAACCAGGCACGCTGTGCCCTAGCGGTATCCACCTGAGATGTCTTGTTGAGCCTTTTCCTGTAGTAATATCTTGCACTCGGCACAAAGCTTACGGTGCGTTGTGGCGAAAGAACAAAAAGCTTGTTCATGAAATGAGCGTCTTCAAAAGAAGGCCTCACCCTTTTCTCAAACTTCAATCCATGGCTTATCACAGTCTCACGGTGCAACCAGATCGTGGCACCCGACAGATGGATGAAGTTTCCCAGATTGCTGGTCGATTTCCTGACAGTCTTGGACGCAAACTTATATTTCAGAGGATGAGAGTCCGAAAAAATATCCTGATCTTCAAAATAAAAAATCATGTTGGAGCATACGGCCAGAAGTGGCTTCTTATGCTCCCGTTCGATTTCCTTCAGCATCTTCCTGAAATAGTTCTCATCCAAAAAATCATCAGGATCTGGAAATCCAACCCATGTCCCCTTTGCCAGAGCCAAGCCGGTGTTCCGCGCAGATGATGCACCCGCATTTTCCTGATAGACATAGCGCAGATGCTTGGGATAGCGCGCCTGCCATTCCTTGACGATCTCGGCGCTGCGATCGGTCGAGCCATCGTCAACGACGATCACCTCAAAGCTTTTTAAAAGCGATGTCTGAGTAAAGACGCTGTCTAGAAAGCGGTCGATATAGGCTTCGACATTATAGGTCGGAACTACCAGCGACAGGCGCAAGGTCCGTTCCAGCTTGGCAGGACTTTTCCTAGCGGGCAGAGGCGCCTGTTTTTTCACGCGCAGGCCGAGCCTTTGCGCAATCTTTCTGCCTGTCTGCTTCAGCATCGTTCTGCTCTGTCATGGTTCCGGGAGGTGTGCCTGTCTTAGTGAAAGCGCCCCAAAGTTCAATCCGTCTTGTCCTTCTTTTCATGAATTGTGTGACATGGGTCGACACGCATCAATGCGGATCGTCGAAAGACTGGCCTTGGCCCTTTTTCTTTGTCATGAGCTTCCAGGGCTGTCATCATGGCCACGGTTTCGACCTCTTGTGTCCACTTGCTGAACCAAATCTTGTTTGCTGGTCTAGGTCACCGACTCATAAGTTCTTAGCCAGATGCGCAGGGATGCGAGTTGGACGGCTGCGAGGAAGTTGTCATCCCGTTT
>NZ_JAFLRK010000015.1 GCF_017315735.1 Paracoccus shandongensis | reverse complement strand
CAATGTCAAAAAGCAAGAGGACCAAAATCACGGAACAAGCGCCACTCTCACGACGCCACGTCCGGTCATCAATCCCCAGAAATGTCCCCGAAGTCCCGATCCATCCAGACCGTCCCTCCGTCCCAACCAGCGTTCCCGCCTTCGGTGAAGCGGTATTTACGGAGAGGGGAGGGGAAGGGCAAGAGGCTTTTTGCAAGTTTTTTCGCCGAACCGTTACATTTTTAGCAACCCACTGTTTGTTAACGATTCTTACTTGGCCGCCGCCGCAGCGCCCCGGCGGATCGGTCGCGGGACCGCGATACGGGACGCCAGAAGCAGCAGAATCGCGGCCAGCCACAGGACGGGCTCCAGGGGGAAGGTCTTCAAGGCCCAGATCCAGTGCAGCGTGACCAGGGGCGCGGCGACATAGGCCAGCCGGTGCAGGCTGCGCCAGGACGCGGCCCCCATGCGGCGGATCGAGGCATTGTTCGATGTCAGGGCCAAGGCCAGCAGCATGACAAAGGCCGCCATGCCGAAGACCAGATAGGGGCGCTTGACCACGTCACGAACGATCGCCCCCCAGAGCAGCGCCATGTCCATCACCGCCCAGGACAGCACATGCAGCGCGGCATAGGTGAAGCACAGCAGGCCCAGGGCGCGGCGGAAGCGCATGAAGCTGACGCCCAGGATGCGCAGGACGGGCGTCACCGCCAGGCTGGCGATCAGGAAATAAAGCGCGGTGCGCCCCAGCCGGTGTTCGATGTCGCGGACCGGGTCGATGCCCAAGCCCCCGGTCAGCGTGTCCCAGACCAGCAGCGCCAGGGGAACCAGCCCGCCCAGCCACACCGCCCAGACGGGAATGCGGCGCAGCCAGCCGTTCAGCGCGGCCCGCATCAATAGTTCCTTGCCAGATCCATCCCGGCATAAAGCTGCGCCACCTGGTCGCCATAGCCGTTGAACATCAGCGTTTCCTCTCGCCCGCCGAACAGGCCCGCGCCGATGCGGCGTTCGGTGGCCTGGGACCAGCGGGGGTGATCGACCTGCGGGTTCACGTTGGCATAGAAACCGTATTCGGACGGCTGCATCTGTTCCCATGTGGACATGGGCTGGCGGTCGGTCAGGGTGATCCTGACGATCGACTTGATGGACTTGAAGCCGTATTTCCACGGCACCACCAGCCGGATCGGCGCGCCGTTCTGGTTGGGCAGCACCTCGCCGTAAAGGCCCGTCGCCAGGATGGTCAGCGGGTGCATCGCCTCGTCCAAGCGCAGGCCCTCTTTATAAGGCCAGTCGAGGAGCGGGCGGTTCTGGCCCGGCATCTGCTCGGGGCGGTAAAGCGTTTCAAAGGAGACGAACTTTGCCCCGGGCTTCACGCCCGCCTTGTCCAGCACGCTTGCCAAGGGCACGCCGATCCAGGGAATCACCATCGACCAGCCCTCGACGCAGCGCAGGCGATAGATGCGTTCCTCCAGCGCCTTGGCGGGGGCGAGGTCATCGACGCCGTAACTGCCGGGGCGGTCCACCAGGCCGCCGATCTCGACCGACCAGGGATCGGTGACCAGGGCGCCTGCGTTGCGCGCCGGGTCGGTCTTGTCCATGCCAAATTCGTAGAAATTGTTATAGTTGGTGATTTCTTCCAGCGTGTTGGGCTTTTGACCGGTGGACAGGGCCGAGGGCTTGCCGGTCAGCGCCCAGGCGGGCGTCGCCATCGCGGCAGCCCCGGCGGCGATAAAGGCCCGGCGATTCAGGTAATCGGCTTTCGGCGTGACGTCGGACCAGCGAAGTGTCATGGTATCCTCCAGGGAATGCCGCATCAGGATAGTGATGCAGAAACGCCCCTGGCAGGGCATCACGTTCACTTTACACTGACATTTCCATCAAGCCGCTGCGATTTCCCGCAGGAAGGCCGCGCCGAAACGGTCCAGCCGCGCGGGGTCCAGGTGGCGGGCAAGGGCCGCTTCATCCGTGGGCCTGGCCTCGGCGATGCGGCGGATCTGGGCGGTGGAACAGGACAAGGGCTTTTCCGTCCCGTCCGGCCCGCGCATGAGATCCGTCTGCACCGCCACCAGCCTGTCGAACAACGCGCCTTCGGGGCGGCCCGCCAGCTTGCGGCGCTGCGGGTGCATGTCGGGCACGTCGCCCGCGATCACCGCCAGGAAGTCGCGGCCATAGCTTTCCAGCTTCTTGGCCCCTACCCCGCCGACCTGGGCCATCTGGTCCAGGGTCTGCGGGCGCTTCTCGGCCATCTCGATCAAGGTGCGGTCGGGGAAGATCACATAGGCGGGCACGCGCGCGGCCTCGGCAAGCGCCCGGCGCTTGGCCTTCAGCGCGGACAGAAGCGGCTCGTCCTCCTCGCTGACCTGGGTGCGCAGGACCGTGGCGGGTTTCGACGCGGTGGTGTCGTGGCGGAGCGTCACGCTTTCCTCGCCGCGCAGCACGGGATGGGCGGCCTCGGTCAGGTGCAGCGCGCCGTGGCGCTCGGGGTCGGGGCGGCACAGGTCGCGGCCCATCATCTGGCGGAAGATCGCCTGCCATTGGGCGCGGCTGTGGTCGCGCCCCACGCCAAAGGTCGGCAGGCGGTCGTGGCCGCGTTCGCGCACCTTTTCGGTGGTGTTGCCGGTCAGGATGTCGATCAGATGCGTGGCCCCGAACCATTCGCCGGTCCGCACCATGGCCGACAAGGCCTTGCGCACGGCCTGCGTGGCGTCGAACAGCTTGGGCGGCGCCTGGCACAGGTCGCAATTGCCGCAATCCCCGGCCAGATCCTCGCCGAAATAGGCCAAGAGCTTGCGGCGGCGGCAGCCGGTCGCCTCGGCCAGGCCCAGCAGGGCGTTCAGCCGCGCGTGGTCGGCGGATTTGCGGGCGGGGTCGGCCAGGCCCTCGTCGATCTGCGTGCGGCGCAGGCGGATGTCGTCGGGACCGTAAAGCGTCAGCGTGTCCGCCGGATCGCCGTCGCGGCCCGCGCGGCCGATCTCCTGGTAATAGCCCTCGATCGACTTGGGCAGGTCGGCGTGCAGCACCCAGCGGATGTCGGGCTTGTCGATGCCCATGCCGAAGGCGATGGTGGCCACCACGATCAGCCCGTCTTCCTGCTGGAACCGCGCCTCGACCTGACGGCGCACCTCGGCCTCCAGCCCCGCATGATAGGCCACCGCCGCATGGCCTGCCTCGGTCAGCGCCTGAGCCAGCGTTTCCGTGCGCGCGCGGCTGGCGCAATAGATGATGCCCGACTGGCCGCGCCGGGCGGCGACGAAACCCATCACCTGCTTGCGGGGGCTGTCCTTGGGCTGGAAGGCCAGCCGCAGGTTCGGGCGGTCGAAGCCGCGCAGGAAGGTGACGGGGGCCTGGCCGTCGAACAGGCGCGTGACGATCTCGGCCTGGGTTTCCGGATCCGCAGTCGCGGTGAAGGCCGCCAGGGGCACGTCCAGCGCGCGCTTCAGGTCGCCGATGCGCAGGTAATCGGGGCGGAAGTCGTGGCCCCACTGGCTGACGCAATGCGCCTCGTCCACGGCGATCGCGGTCACGCCCGCGCGGCGCAGCAGGGGCAGCGTACCGCCCGAGGCCAGCCGTTCCGGCGCCATGTAGAGAAGCTTCAGCTCGCCCCGCGACAAGGCCCCGAAGACGGCGTCCGTTTCCTCGTCCGTGTTGCCGCTGGTCAGCGCGCCTGCCGCAACACCCGCCTCGCGCAGGGCGCGGACCTGGTCGCGCATCAGCGCGATCAGGGGCGAGATGACGACCGTCACCCCGTCCCGCATCAGCGCGGGCAGTTGGAAGCACAGCGACTTGCCGCCCCCCGTGGGCATGATCGCCAGCACGTCGCGGCCCGCGGCCACGGCCTCGACGATCTCTTGCTGGCCGGGGCGGAAACCGTCGAAGCCCCAGACCTGTCGCAGCAAGTCGCCAGATAAGACTTGGGGCGTCATCACATCCCGTAGAAGAAGCCCGCGTTGTTGGCCAGCGCGCGTTGCAGGATGATGATGATGATGAACAGCACCAGAGGCGCCAGGTCCAGCCCGCCGGTGTTCGGCAGCACGTTGCGGATCGGCTGGTAGATCGGCTCAAGCAAACGGTTCAGCCCGTCCCAGACCTGCGCGACAAGCGGCTGGCGCAGGTTCAAGACCTGGAAATTGATCAGCCAGGACATGATGATGTGGACGATCATCACGAACCACACCACTTGCAGGATCAGTTGCAAGGCCTCGTACAGCGTTCCCATCATGCCCTCGGTTCTTCGTTCGGGCTTGTTATGGGGATGCGCGCCCCCGTCCGCAAGCAAGTTGCCGCAGCGTTCCCCGTTGACGATCGCGTGGGCCGGGGCCACCCCTGCCCGCAGCCGAAGGAGACGCCGATGTATCCCCTGTTCCGCTTCGCCAAGGAGATGGCCAAGTTCCGCAACGCTCCGCGACTGGCGGTGACGGGCACGCATGTCTCGACCCACATCTGCTGGCCCTGGGATCTGGACCCCTGGATCGAGTTGAACAACGGCCGCACCCTGACCCTGTTCGACCTGGGCCGCATTCCCATGGCGCAGCGCAGCGGGCTGATCCCGGTGTTGCGGGAACGGAAATGGGGCATCACGGTCGCGGGCAGTTCGGTGCGCTATCGCCGCCGCATCCGCGCGTTCGAGCGGTTCACGATGTTCTCGCGCGTGGCAGGCTGGGACCACCGCTTCATCTATATGGACCAGTCGATGTGGAAGGGGGACGACTGCTGCAACCAGGTGCTGATCCGCGCGGCCATCACATCCCCCGCCGGCATCGTCCCGCCGGCGCAGGTCATGGCGGCCCTTGGCGCCTCGCCCGACAGCCCGCCCCTGCCCGGCTGGATCGCCGCCTGGGCGGATGCGGATGCGCAGCGCCCCTGGCCGCCCCAGCTTCCCCCTGACGCAAAAGCCCACTTGCCAGCCTGACGGCCCTTGGGCCTTATGACGCCCGAACGCGCGCTTGGGGGGCGGATGGACCGCAAACGGATCTGGGGCTGGTGGTTTTTCGACTGGGCCAGCCAGCCTTTTCATACGCTTCTGCTGACCTTCATCTTCTCGGTCTATTTCGCCGAAATCGCGCAGCGCCATTTCCTGACCATCGGCGGCGACCTGAGGCTGGCGGGCGCGCAGGCCCAGGCCTTGTGGGGATATGGGCTGTCCGCCACCGGCATCGTCATCGCGCTCGGCGCGCCGGTCCTGGGGGCCGTCGCCGACAGCTCGGGGCGGCGGATGCCGTGGATCCGGTTCTTTTCGGTCCTTTATGTGGCAGGGTCCGCCGGGCTGTGGTTCCTGGTGCCCAACCAGCCGCCGCTGGTGCAGGCGGTGGTGCTGTTCGGCATCGGCCTGATCGGGGTCGAGTTCGCCACCATCTTCACCAACGCCCTGCTGCCGGGCCTTGCCCCGCGCGCCGAGATCGGGCGGCTGTCGGGATCCGGCTATGCCTTTGGCTACCTGGGGGGCGTGCTGTCGCTGGTGCTCATGCTGGCGCTGTTCCAGGAAACGCCCTCGGGCAAGACCCTGATCGGCATCGACCCGCTGTTCGGCCTGGACCCGGCGGCACGCGAGGGCACGCGCTTCGTCGGACCCTTCGTGGCGGTCTGGTATGCCGTCTTCATGATCCCCTTCTTCCTCTGGGTGCGCGAGCCGCGCGGGCCCCGCCGGCCCCTGCGCATCGGCGCGGCCATGGCGGACCTGTGGGCGCTGATCCGCAGCCTGCGCCACCGCCGCAGCCTGGCGGCCTGGCTGGCGTCCTCGATGCTGTCGCGGGACGCGCTGAACGCGCTTTACGGGTTCGGCGGCGTTTATGCGGGCACGGTGCTGGGCTGGCCGGTCTTCCTGGCAGGCGTCTTCGGCGTGGTCAGCGCCATTGCCGCGGCCATCGTCAGCTGGGCGGGCGGGCGCGCCGACCGGGCCTATGGCCCGAAGCCCGTGATCATCGCCACCATCCTGATCCTGACCGGCGTCTGCCTGGTCGTGGTCGGCATGGACCGCGAAACGCTGTTCGGCCTGGCCCTGCCGCAGAACCCGATCTTCGGCCGCCTTCACATCCCCGATCTGGTCTTCTTCGGCTGCGGCGCGCTGATCGGCGGGGCGGGCGGCGCGCTGCAAGCCGCCAGCCGCACGATGATGGTCCGCCACACGACGCCTGCCCGCGCGACCGAGGGCTTTGGCCTTTACGCCCTGTCCGGCAAGGCCACGGCCTTCCTGGCGCCCCTGCTGATCGCCCTTGTCACCGATGCCAGCGGCAACCAGCGGATCGGCATCTCGCCGCTGATCGGACTGTTCATCCTGTCGCTGATCCTGCTAGTCTGGGTGAAACCCGAAGGAGAGGGAGAGCAGTGATCCGCAAAATCCTGACCGCCGCCGCCATCCTGGCGGGCCTGGCCCTGCCCGCGTCCGCCGACCCGCTGGCCAAGGATGTCTTCGGCAGCTTCCGCAGCGCCTCGCAAGGGCCTGCCGTGTCCATCGGCTTCTATTCCAAGGGCTGCGGGCAGGGCTTCGTGCAACTGCCCGAAAGCGGGCCAAGCTGGCAGGCCATGCGCCTGTCCCGCAACCGCAACTGGGGCCATCCCGATCTGGTGAACTTCCTGGTGGGCCTGTCGCAGGCCGCGCAGCAGGCGGGCTGGCGCGGCCTTTACATCGGCGACATGAGCCAGCCGCGCGGCGGGCCCATGACCTCGGGGCACGCGAGCCACCAATTGGGGCTGGATGCGGACATCTGGATGCTGCCGCCGTCGTCGCTGAACCTGTCGCCGCAGCAGCGCGAAAACCTGTCCTCGGTCTCGATCACCGACAAGCGCGGGGTCGGGCTGACGAATGTCTGGAACGGCGGGCACATGGCGATCATGCGCGCCGCCGCCCGCGACCCGCGCGTGGAACGCGTCCTGGTCGATCCGGTCGCCAAGGTCGCCATGTGCCAGATGGAGCGCGGCGACCGCGCCTGGCTGCGCAAGATCCGCCCCATCAACGCCCACAACTATCACTTCCATGTCCGCCTGGCCTGCCCGCGCGGATCGGTCTGCGACCGCCAGCCCGCGCCCCCGCCGGGCGACGGCTGCGCCGAGGCGGCCGAATGGATCCGCAACCGCATCGACCCCGGCCGGGTCGAGCCCGTGCCGCCCGATCCCGACTATCGCCACCCCCGGACCTTCCGCCTTTCCGAATTGCCGTCCCAATGCCGCTCTGTTGCCGGCGCGCCCTAGGCGCGCTGCTTTCGCTGGTCCTGACGGCAGCCGGCATTCCTGCGCCGGCGGCGTCGCTGGATTATGTCGGCACCTTCGTCTGGTCCGGCGACGACGACAGCTTCGGCGGCTTTTCCGGCATCGAGATCAGCCCGGACGGCAGCGGCTTCCACGCCCTGACCGACCGCGCGCATCTTTATTGGGGCAGCATCGACCGCGATTCGCAGGGCGTGATCCGGGCGCTGAACATCGCCGGGCGCACGCATCTGAAGGACAGCAAGGGCATCCCCCTGCCCCCCGGCTATACCGGCGACAGCGAGGGGCTGGCGGTGGGCGAGGACGGCACCCTCTGGATCAGCTTCGAGGGGCTGGACCGCGTCGCCCGCTATGACGGCCCCGACGCCAGGGCCACGGCGCTGCGTCCGCCGCCGAAGGGGCCGGGGATGAGGATCAATTCGGGGCTGGAAGCCCTGGCGATCCGGGACGGCACCCTTTACGCCCTGCCCGAACGCTCGGGGCGCGAAGACCTGCCCTTCCCCATCCTGACCTTCCGCGACAACCGCTGGAACCGGGCGGGGGAAATCCGGCGCGATCCCCGGTGGCTGGCGGTGGCCGCCGATTTCGGCCCCGACGGCTGGTTCTACCTGCTGGAGCGCGACTTTCGCGGCATCCTGGGCTTTGCCTCGCGTGTCAGGCGGATGCAGCTGACCGACACCGGCCCCGTGAACGAGGAAATCCTGCTGACCACCCGCCCCCTGCAATACGACAACCTGGAAGGGCTGGCGGTCTGGCACGACGGGCAGGGGATCCGGCTGACGATGATCTCGGACGATAATTTCCTGGCGCTGCAGCGGACCGAACTGGTGGAATACCGGCTGCGCGATTGACAATCCGCTCGCGCCACGCCTAAAGCGCGCCCTGTCCCGCATGGCGCGGGGCCGAGTTGTTCCGCGACCTTGTAAAACGGAAAACCATCAATGACCCGCTATCTGCCCGGCATCCTTGCCATGGCCATCATCGTCGTGGCCTCGAACATCCTTGTGCAATTCACGGTCGGTTCCTGGCTGACCTGGGGCGCCTTCACCTATCCCTTCGCCTTCCTGGTGACCGAGGTGATGAACCGCGTCTATGGCCCCGCAGCCGCCCGCCGGGTGGTGCTGGCGGGATTCGTCGTGGGGGTCGCCTGTTCGGTCGTGGCGGCGGGCCTCGACAAGACCACGCTGCGAATCGCCATGGCGTCCGGCGCGGCCTTCCTGACGGCGCAACTGGTGGACATCGTGGTCTTCAACGCGCTGCGCAACCGCCGCTGGTGGGTGGCGCCGCTGGTGTCGTCGTCGGTGGGGTCGGTGCTGGACACGGCGATCTTCTTTGCCTTGGCCTTCAGCGCCGCCCTGCCCCCTGACGCCAACACAGCCTGGGCGAACGAGGCGGTTCCGCTGCTTGGCCAAGGACCGGTCACCGCGCTGTGGGTTTCGCTGGCAACTGCCGACTGGCTAGTCAAGATGAGTCTGGCGATACTGGCCCTTGTGCCTTTCCGCATCATCGTGCGCAATTTGTTGCGGGCCCAGCGAACAATCTGATTGACACGTGTCCGGTCTGTGGCACCATCCTCCTATAACGGCAACCAATTGAAAGGAGGTGGTCCAGTGTCGAGAGTGATATTGGAGAGAGGTGTCGGAACAGTCAGGGGGGCCGTGGCCTGAGGGCAGCCCCAAGGGTCGTAAACCCTGGTTGGGACCGGACCATCCGCCATCCCTAACCGGACCATCTCCGTGGATCTCGCGGGCCGCCTTGATCTGAGGCGGCCCGTTCCTTTTGGGGCAAGGACAGGGCCGCCCGGGCCCTGCGTCCGGCATTCGCACGGCCGCTGTCCAGGCCTGCGGTCCTATCGGTCCCGGCGCATCTCGTGCAGCAGGTCAACCTGGATGCGCTGGATTTCCAGAAGGCGGCGCCATTGATGGGTCAGCTGGTGGTCGATCTTCTCGTGCAGCTGGCGCAGCTCCAGTTCGGCCTTCAGGTTGATGCGATAGTCGTTCTCGGCCCGGCGGCGGTCCTTGGCCTCTTGCCGGCGCTGGCTCATCATGATGACCGGGGCCTGCAAGGCGGCGACACAGGACAGCACCAGGTTCAGCAGGATGAAGGGATAAGGGTCGAAGGGCCGGAACAGCAGCCCCGCGACATTGCCCGCCATCCAGGCCACCAGCACCAGCAGGAAGGTCAGGATAAAGCCCCAGGATCCGCCCCAGTCGGCCACGCGGTCGGCCATCCGCTCGCCCAGGGTCAGCCGGTCGTCCTGTTCGTCCGGAGCGGATTGCGGCGTCACCAGCGCCCCGCGGGACAGCGCATGGGCGACCTCGGCTTCCAGCTCGCCCAGTTCGCCGGTCTCGTCGGCCAGCAACTGGGTCAGGTAGAGCTGGCGGTAATGCTGCAGGCAATCAAGGCAGATGCGCTTGTCCTCGCCCCAGTCGGGCACGTCCTGGCGGATCAGGGCGGCAAGCGCCGGGCGCACCTCGGCAAAGCCGAGCAGATCGGGGGCAGGCCGGGGCTGGCGGCAAGCCGCGCAGGTCAGGGTTTCGGACATGGCGTTCCCCCCTTGCGTCCTTTCCTGGCGTCAGGTCAGACCCGCTCGATCGCCAAGGCGATCCCCTGCCCGCCGCCGATGCACATCGTCACCAGCCCGCGCCTGCCGCCGGTGCGTTCCAGTTCGTAAAGCGCCTTGACGGTGATGATCGCGCCGGTCGCGCCGACCGGATGGCCCAGGGCGATGGCCCCGCCGTTGGGGTTCACGCGGGCGGGATCCAGCCCAAGCCCCTTGTTCACCGCAAGCGCCTGCGCGGCAAAGGCCTCGTTCGATTCAATCACGTCGAAATCGCCCGCCGACAGGCCGGTTTTCTCCAGCAACTTCTGCACCGCCGGGATCGGGCCGATGCCCATCACCTCGGGGCGCACGCCCGCGACCGCATAACCCAGGATCCGCGCCCGCGCCTTCAGCCCCGCCGCCTGCGCCGCGTCCGCGCGGGCCAGCACCAGGGCCGCCGCGCCGTCGTTGATGCCGCTGGCGTTGCCCGCCGTGACGGTGCCGTTCTTCTGGAACACCGCCTTCAGCCCCGCCAGCTTGTCCAAGGCGGTTTCCTTGGGATGTTCATCCGTGTCGAAGACCACCGGACCCTTGCGGCCCTTGACCTCGACCGGAACGATCTGGTCGCGGAAATGCCCCGCCGCGATGGCCGCCGCCGCGCGGCGCTGCGATTCCATCGCGAATTCGTCCTGCGCCTGGCGGCTGATGCCGTGTTCGGCGGCGACGTTTTCCGCCGTCACGCCCATGTGGCCCGTGCCCATCGGGCAGGTCAGCGCGCCGGTCATCATGTCCATCATCCGCTGATCGCCCATCCTGGCCCCGAAGCGCGCCGAGGAAACCGCATAGGGCGCGCGGCTCATGCTCTCGGCCCCGCCCGCCACGGCGAAATCCGCGTCCCCCAGCATCAGCGCCTGCGCCGCAGACACGATGGCCTGCGCCCCCGACCCGCAAAGCCGGTTCACGTTCATCGCGGGCGTGGTATCCGGGATCCCCGCCTGCAACATCGCCACGCGCGACAGGTACATGTCGCGCGGTTCGGTGTTGATCACATGGCCAAAGACCACCTGCCCGATCCGGTCGGGTGCCACCCCCGCACGGTCCATCGCGGCCCGCGTCACCGTGGCGGCCAGGTCGATGGGCGGAATGGCGGCCAGGCTGCCGCCGAAGGTGCCGATGGCGGTGCGGGCGCCGGACAGGATGACGATCTCGGACATGGTGAACACTCCTCTTGGTCATGGGCCAGCATAAGCGCAGGCCACCACCCCGCAAGCGCGCCGTGGCGTCGCGGGGGGACCGGGGCTAACCTGCTGCAAAGGCAGGAAACCGAATCGCGATGGACAGGGACGGACCCCGGATCAAGCTGCGGCTGGAATATGACGCGCCGCTGGTGCTGGGGCCGGGCAAGGCGCAGCTTCTGCGGCTGATCGACCGGCACGGGTCCATCTCGGCCGCCGGGCGCGCCATGGGGATGAGCTACAAGCGCGCCTGGTCCCTGGTCGAGGAGATGAACGCGGCCTTCGCCGCCCCCCTGGTGGACAGCAGCCGGGGCGGGCCGGGCGGGGGCGGGGCCACGGTCACGCCCACGGGCCAGGCGGTGCTGCGCCATTACGAATCACTGGAACGGCTGTTGCGCGACACGGGGGCGGCGGATCTGGCCGCCATCGGCGCGCTGATGAAGGGGGAGGATTGATGACGATTCTGGCGATGGACCAGGGGACGACCTCGTCCCGGGCGCTTGTGTTCAGCGACGACCTGGGGGTGCAGGCCACGGCGCAGCACGAATTTCCGCAGCATTTTCCGCAATCCGGCTGGGTCGAACACGACCCGAACGACATCTGGACCTCCAGCGCGGGAACCGCCCGCGCCGCCATCGAGAAGGCGGGCGCCCCCCGCATCGACGCCATCGGCATCACCAACCAGCGCGAGACCGTGGTGATCTGGGACCGCAGGACCGGCCAGCCCATCCACCGCGCCATCGTCTGGCAGGACCGCCGCACCGCCGACCTTTGCGCCCGCCTGCGCGACGAGGGGGCCGAGGACCAGGTGACCGACACCACGGGCTTGCTGCTGGACCCCTATTTCAGCGCCACCAAGATCGCCTGGCTGCTGGACACTGTCGACGGCGCGCGCGACCGCGCCGCATCGGGCGATCTGGCCTTCGGGACCATCGACAGCTTCCTGATCTGGAAGCTGACCGGCGGGCGGTCGCATGTGACCGACGCCACCAATGCCAGCCGCACGCTGCTTTACGACATCCGCAAGGGGGACTGGTCCGACGACATGTGCCGCCTGTTCGGCGTCCCCCGCGCCCTGCTGCCCGAAGTGAAGGACAGCGCCGACGATTTCGGCACGACCCGCCCCGACCTGTTCGGGCGCGAGATCCCCATCACCGGGGTCGCGGGCGACCAGCAGGCCGCGACCGTGGGACAGGCCTGCTTCACGCCGGGCATGATGAAATCGACCTATGGCACCGGCTGCTTCGCGCTGCTGAACACCGGCGACCAGGCGGTGCGGTCGAAGAACCGTCTGCTGACCACCATCGCCTATCGGCTGGACGGCAAGGCCACCTATGCCCTGGAAGGGTCGATCTTCATCGCGGGCGCGGTCGTCCAATGGCTGCGCGACGGGCTGAAGCTGATCCGCGAGGCGAAGGAGACGCAGGCCCTCTCGGCCAGGGCCGACGACAGCCAGCAGGTGATCATGGTCCCGGCCTTCACCGGCCTTGGCGCGCCCCATTGGGCCCCCCATGCGCGGGGCGCGGTCTTCGGCCTGACGCGCAACACCGGCCCCGCCGAATTCGCCCGCGCCGCGCTGGAAAGCGTGGGCTTCCAGACCCGCGACCTGCTGCAGGCCATGCGCGCCGACTGGCCGGGGGCGGGCGATGCCGTGCTGCGCGTCGATGGCGGCATGACCGCCAGCGAACCGGCCATGCAGTTCCTGGCCGACATCCTGGGCGCACCCGTGGACCGGCCCCGGAACACGGAAACCACGGCTCAGGGCGCGGCCTGGCTGGCGGGCTATCGCGCGGGTCTTTGCCCGCCGCCCGACGAATACGCCAAGGCCTGGCGGCTGGACCGCCGGTTCGAACCCCGGATGTCCGAGGAGGACCGGGACCGGCGTTATTCCGCTTGGCAAAGGGCGGTGCAGGCGGTCCTGTCGGTCTGATCTTGAGGCTTTGTGATTTCACCCGCCCGCAGTTTTCCGTAAGATCGCCCCAAAACGACAAGAGGGCAGGATGAGCAGGCTTCTGAAACTCGCGATTGTCGGGCTGGTCGCGTCGTGCGGCGGCGGCAACTATTCGGCGCCCCGGCAACTGGACAACGCCTGCGCCATCGTGGCCGAACGGCCCGCCTATTACCGCGCCATGAAGGCCACGGAACGCAGGTGGGGCATCCCCATCCATGTCCAGATGGCCGCGATCCACCAGGAATCGAAGTTCATCGGCGACGCCCGCACCCCGCACCAATACGCGCTTGGCGTGATCCCCATCGGGCGGCAGTCCAGCGCCTATGGCTATTCGCAGGCGCTCGACGGCACGTGGGAGGAATACCAGAAGGAAACCGGCAACCGCCGCGCCAAGCGCGACAACATCCGCCACGCCACGGATTTCATGGGCTGGTACATGCACAATTCCTCGCGCAGGTTGGGCATCTCGAAATGGGACGCGACGGGGCAATACCTGGCCTATCACGAAGGCCGGTCGGGATTTGCGCGCCAGTCCTATCTGGGCAAGCCCTGGCTGGTGCGGGTCGCGAACCAGGTCGGCGCGCGGGCGCAGATGTATCGCGCGCAACTGGTGGCCTGCCGCAAGGCGTGACGGCTTGCCCTTGCGCGCGGGCCCGGTTGATATGGCCGGGCAGCGGAAGGGACATCACATGGACAACCAGATCAAGCGTGACGCCGACGACCAGCCCGAATTCGCCATCCATATCGGCGCCCGCCTGGTTTCCGCCACGCCAAGCCGGGTGGAGTTCGAGATGCCCGTGACGCAGGCGCTTGCCAACCGCAACGGCGTGCTGCACGGCGGCGCGATCATGGGGCTTGCCGACAACGCGGGCGGCACCGGCACCTTCCTGAACCTGCCCGAGGGCAAGTCCACCACCACGCTGGAAAGCAAGACCAACTTCCTGCGCCCGATCCGGCTGGGCGATGTCGCGCGCGCCGTCAGCCTGCCCCTTCACCTGGGCCGGACCACGCAGATCTGGCAGACCACCATCACACGGGGCGACGGCAAGGTCGCGGCCATCGTCACCCAGACGCAGATGGTGATCGACTGGAAGGCCAGTCAGAGCCGGTAGGTATCGCGGAACACATGGGCGCGGATCCGGTCGCGGATCAGGCCCATGGCCGCCAGTTCCGCGTCGGATTTCGCTTCCAGCGCCTCGATCCCGGTGCAGCGGGCCCGCGATTCGAGATAGGCGTTCATGCCCTGGCCGAAGCGGTTGAAGAAGGAGTCGATGCGGCTGCGCGTCTCGGGCGCGAAATGCGTGATCGTGTAGGCCATCGGAAACCCTTTCCGGGCAGTGGGTGGCTTCCTCCCATGGGTTCAACATGGGTCATGATCCCTGTCCCATCAATCGCACAGGCGGATCAGCCCGGTCCCAGGACGGCAAGCCGCGCAGCGGCTGCCCGCCCGGCATGCAACCCGCTGCCCAGGCAGGCGGTCAGAAGATAGCCGCCGGTCGGCGCCTCCCAATCCAGCATCTCGCCCGCGACGAAGACACCCGGCAGGGCGCGCAGCTCCTGGGCTTCCGTCACCGAATCCCAGGTAACCCCGCCCGCCGAGGAGATCGCGGTTTCCAGTCCCATCGGCCCGCCGTGGCGCAGGGGCAGGGCCTTGGCCAGGGCGGCCCACCCGGCGGGATCCGTGGGCAAAGGCCTGCCCCATTCCAGCAGCAGCGCGACCTTGACCGGATCGTCCAGCACCCGGCGCAGCCAGTTGCCCAGGGACAGCTTGCCCCGGGGCCTGGCGAATCGCGCAGCCAGCGCCGCATGATGCAGGTCGGGCGCCAGATCGACAAACCCCGCCGCCCCGTCGCGCAAGGCCGCCGAGATCTCGTAGATGCCGCCACCTTCGATGCCGTGGCGGCCGATGATCCATTCCCCCCGGCTGGCCAGATCGCCCGCCGACAATGCGGTCCCCTTGACCGCCGCCCCGAAATGCCGCGCCATCGGCGGCGACCAGTCGACGCGAAAGCCCATGTTGGCAGGCCGGAACGGCGCGACCGTCACTCCCGCCGCTTCCAGCCAAGGCACCCAGGCCGCGTCCGACCCCAGCCGTGGCCAGCTTGCCCCGCCAAGCGCCAGCACCGCCACGCGCGGCCGGATCACCCGCAGCCCATCGGGCGTGTCGAACCGGAACCCGCCGCCGATCCAGCGCCAGCGGGTCCGCAGTTCCACTCCACCCGCGCGCAACCGCCCAAGCCAGGCCCGCAGCAGGGGCGAGGCCTTCATGCCCACCGGAAACACCCGCCCCGTGGACCCGGTGAATAGCTCAACCCCCAACCCGCGCGCCCAGGCCATGACCTCGGCGGGACCAAAGGCCCTTTCACTTTGGCCTAAATATCCCAGGGTCCGGGGCAGCGCCCCGGTTCCAACGGTGAACCTTTGCGCGAACGCCGGAAACGGCTCGTCCTTCGTCAGGTTCAGCCCCGACTTCCCCGCCATCAGGAATTTTCGCGCGGGCGTGGGCATCGCCTCGGCCACGACCACCCTGCGGCCCGGCGCGGCCAGGGCCTCGGCCGCCATCAGCCCCGCAGGCCCCGCGCCGATCACCAGCGCATCGACGGCTTCGCTCACCGTCGCCCTCGGGGCGTCATCGCCAGGCGGATCAAGGCGCGCTCCACCAGCGCCATCTGCGGCGCGCGCGTCGAACTGCGCAGCATCAGGTCGCAGTCCAGCAGCGACCGCACCGCTTCCTCCAGCGGGCCCATGCCCCAGCCTTGCGCCTGCCGGGCCATGCGGTCGCGGCGGGGGCCGAAGACCGGCGGACGCATCCTGGACAGCGCCACCCCCGGCCCGGCGGGGTCGGCTGCGGCCAGGTGAAGCGCGCGGAAATGGCGCAGCGCGGCGATGCAGAGCGTGACCGGGTTTACACCCTGCCCCTCGATCCGGCGCATCATGGGGCCGAACTCGGCCTCGCGGCGTTCGGCGACGATGTGGATCAGCTCGTCCAGATCGGCCTCGATGGTGGCGGGGGCCATCAGGGCGATTTCCTCCCCTGTCAGGGGGGTATCGTCGCCATGCTTGTAAAGCCCGATCTTCTCGATGGTCTGGCGCAGGTCGCCGGGATCCAGCGCGCGCGCCAGCGCCATCATGTCCTTCATCGCGGGGGGCGGCACCTGGCGCAGACCGGCATCGGCCAGCCAGCGCGCGATCTCCTCCTCGCCCGGCGGATCGTCATAGATGGGGGCGGTGACAGCCGTGGGATGCGGCTCGAACAGCTTGCGCAGGGCCGAGGCCTTGCCCAAGGCCCCCGCTGTCACCACCATCGCCGCATCGCCCGGCTTCCATTCCGACAGCGCGGCGCGAATCGCATCCGCGGCAAGGTCCGGCGCATCCTCGACCAGCACCACGCGGGGGCCGGGAAAGAAGCCCACCTCCTTGACCGCGTCCAGCAGCCCTGCGGGATCCTTGCGCAGCCCCGCGCCGGGCAGGCGGGTCAGGCGCATCTCCTCGTCGGCCTTTTCGCCGACCAGCGCCTTGACCGCCTCGGCGCGCTTCATCGCGACGCGCATGGCGTCCTGCCCATAGATCAGCAGCGCCGGGCGCGAGGGGTCAGGCCGCGCCAGATAGCGCGCGATTTCCGCGCCCTTGAGGATCATGCGCGGGTCATTCGGGCAGTTGGCTTGCTGCCGCCAACAGCCGCGTGACGACCTGGTCGGCCAGCATCTCGGCCAGGCGGGACCGGGCGTCGCCCTCGGCCGACAGGGTGGCGATGGTGGTGCCGGTCGTGGAATAGGAGGAAAAGTTGCTGACCCGCCCCTGCGCCAGCACCCGGCCCGCCCGGTCGGTCAGCGCGAAATCGGCGGTGCCGTTCAGGGAATAGCGGTTCGTCACCTCGTCCGTGGTGATGGCCTGCGGCACGACGCCTACGGTGATGCGGTAATCCAGGTCGTAATCCGTCCCCTCGCCCCCCAGGCGTTCGCCCAGGCGGCGGTTGAAGGCGAAATCCTGGTAGGTCTGGGGATCGCGCGGGCGGACCTTGCCGAACAGCCGCCGGCCCGCCCCGTTCGGGCCATAGACCGGCGTCAGCCCGCAGCCCGCCAGTGCCAGCAGCCCCAGAAGCGCGGTCCGGCGGTCAGGCGACCACATTGACGATCCGCCCCGGCACGACGATCAGCTTCTTGGGCGCGGCACCCTCCAGAAAGCGGCGCACGGTCTCATCCGCCAGCACCATGGCCTCGATCTGGTCCTTGGGCATGTCCTTGGCCACGCTGATCTCGGCCCGGCGCTTGCCGTTGATCTGGATCGGCAGGGTGACGGTATCATCCTCCAGCATCAGGGGATCGGCCTTGGGCCAGGGCGCATCGACCAGCAGGCCTTGGCCCCCCGCCATGGCCCAGACATCCTCGGCCAGATGCGGCACCATCGGTCCCATCAGCTGCGCCATGATCCGCAGCACGGCGCGGCGGGCCTCGCCCCCGGCCCTGGACTTGCCCACGGCGTTTGCCAGTTCATAGATCTTGGCGACCGCCTTGTTGAAGGCGAAGCCCTCGATGGCCTTGGTCACATCGTTGATCGCCCGATGCGCGGCGCGGGTCAGGTCGGGATCCTCGGCCCCCTCGCCCGCCTCGTCGGCCAGGCGCCAGACGCGGGCCAGGAACTTGTTCGCGGCCTCGGCCCCGGCCGAGGTCCATTCCACATCGCGTTCGGGCGGGCTGTCGGACAGCATGAACCAGCGGGCAGTATCGGCGCCGAAACTGGCGACGATGTTGACCGGGTCCACGACGTTCTTCTTCGACTTCGACATCTTGGCCGAGTGGATGATCTCGACCGCCGTGCCATCCGCCAGTTTCCCGTCCGTCACATCCTCGGGCAGGTGATAGACTGGCCGTCCCCGGTCGTCGCGGGTCATGTAGATCTCGTGCGTCACCATGCCCTGCGTGAACAGCGCGTCGAAGGGCTCCTTCGCGCTGTCCGGCAGATGCCCGGTCTTGACCATCGCGCGGGCGAAGAAGCGCGAATAGAGCAGGTGCAGGATCGCGTGCTCGATGCCGCCGATATACTGGTCCACGTTCATCCAGTAATCGGCATCCGCCCGGTCAGTGGGCGTCGCCGCGTGGGGCGAGGTGAAGCGCGCGTAATACCAGGACGAATCGACGAAGGTGTCCATCGTGTCCGTCTCGCGCAGCGCCGCGCCGCCGCATTGCGGGCAGGTGGCCTGCCGCCAGGTCGGGTGGCGGTCCAGAGGGTTGCCGGGCACGTCGAAGGTGACATCCTGCGGCAGCAGGACGGGCAGGTTCTCCTTGGCCTCGGGCACCGTGCCGCAGGTGTCGCAATGCAGGACCGGGATCGGGCAGCCCCAATAACGCTGGCGGGAAATCCCCCAGTCGCGCAGGCGGAACTTGGTCACGCCCTCGCCATAGCCATGAGCCTCGGCATGGGCGATGGCGGCGTCCACGGCGGCCTCGCCGGTCTGGTCGGCCGCGCCGCTGAAGCCGCGCACATAGGTGACGGTCTCGGATTTCAGCGGAACGTAGGGTGCCTTTGCGACCAGCGCGTCGGCCTGCTCCACCGACATGCCGCGTTCGCCAAAGGTCGCCCGGATCGGCAGCCCGTATTTCGTCGCGAACTCGTGGTCGCGCTCGTCATGGGCGGGGCTGCCGAAGATCGCGCCGGTGCCGTAGTCCATCAGCACGAAATTCGCGATCCAGATCGGCAGGTGCCAGTCCGCGTCCAGCGGATGCTTCACGGTCAGGCCGGTGTCGAAGCCCAGCTTGGGCGCGGTCTCGATGGCTTCCTCGGTGGTGCCGATCTTGCGGCACTCCTCGACGAAAGCCGCCACGCGCGGATCGGCCGCTGCCAGGTCGCGCACCAGCGGATGATCCGGCGACAGCGCCACGAAGGACGCCCCCATCAGCGTGTCGGGGCGGGTGGTATAGACCTCGATCGCGGCAAAATCCTCGGGCGCATCGACCGTCTCGAACCGGAACTGCAGCCCGCGCGACTTGCCGATCCAGTTCGACTGCATCAGCCGCACCTTCTCGGGCCAGCCGGTCAGCCCGTCCAGCGCCGACAGCAGCTCATCGGAATAATCCGAGATGCGGAAGAACCACTGCGTCAACTCGCGCCGTTCGACCGTGGCGCCCGACCGCCAGCCCTTGCCGTCGATCACCTGTTCATTGGCCAGCACCGTCATGTCCACCGGATCCCAGTTCACCTGGGCCGACTTGCGGGTGATCAGGCCGGCATCGAGCATGTCCAGGAACATCGCCTGCTGCTGGTGGACGTAATCGTCGTCGCAGGTGGCGAACTCGCGGCTCCAGTCGATCGACAGGCCCAGCGGCTTCAACTGGTCGCGCATGGTGGCAATGTTGGCATAGGTCCAGTCGCGCGGATGGCCGCCCTGCTCCATCGCGGCGTTTTCCGCGGGCATCCCGAAGGCGTCCCATCCCATCGGGTGCAGCACGGAATACCCCTGCGCGCGCTTGAAGCGGGCCACCACGTCGCCCATCGTGTAGTTGCGCACATGCCCCATGTGGATCCGCCCCGAGGGATAGGGGAACATCTCCAGCACGTAATACTTGGGCCGGTCGTCCCGGGTGGCGGTAAAGCTGCCCGCATCCGCCCAGGCGGCTTGCCAACGGGATTCGCTGCTGGAGGGATCATAGGGCATGGTGCGGACCTTTGGCGTCATTCGTCGCCGCAGGGTTTATACGCCGCCCCCTATCGGGTCCAGCCCGTAGGGTGGGGTTTCACCCCCCCACCCTCACAACCGCCCGTCCTGGATCCGCAACTGCCGCGCCCGGGTCAGGATCGCGTCCTCGACCGCGCGCACGGTGCCGGGTTCCACCGCCGCCCCGCCCGGCCCCTGCAACGACAGCTTGAGGCTGCGCGCGTCCAGCGCCGGATCGGCGATCTTGATCGTGGCGCGATAGGACCGCCCCCCGCCCGGCGGCGTGCCGTAGCCCGTCTGGATCACGCCGGTGAAGGGATCGACCATCTGCACCGGCAGGAAGTTCAGCACCTCCAGGCTGGCGTTCCACAGGTACTTGTTCACGCCCACGCTGGTGTTGGGGTTTTCCGAACTGCGGAACGTGTCCCAGATGGTGGTGCGGCGAACCTCGGGGCGCATGTCGGAACCGCCATAGGACGCGCTGTTCCGCGCGCCATTGCTGCCCCCGCAGGCGGCCAACCCGGCGCAAAGCGCGGCTGCGATCACCAGGCGCGCGGCTTGTGCGGTTTTCATGCGGTCCCCCGTCTTGTCGGCGTCTTTCTTGTCGGCGCCAGCTTTAGCGCGGATCGCCCCCGCCCCACAAGCGCCTTGGTCCCCAAGGCCGGGCATGGCCGCAGGGCCGTTCACAAGAGAGTGTGGCCCTTGTGCATCACAGAATCCGCCGTGGCCGGGGCACCAGCGCGATTCCGTTGCATCACGGGAAAGGACAGGGGAAACAAGGCAGCATACCCAAGGCGGTAATGCCGGTTTGGGCATCAGAGAGACAAGAGGGAACTTGACCATGAAAAAGGCTCTTATCGCCTCCACCGCGCTGGTCCTGATCGCCGGTGCCGCCGCCGCCGACGTGACCATCTCGGGTTACGGCCGCACCGGCGTGATCTATTACGAAGACGGCCTGCAGAACCAGGTGGTCGAAGACGGCATCCTCCGCAGCGGCAACGACACCCAGATCATCTCGCGCCTGCGGATGAACATCGACGCCGCGACCTCGACCGACCAGGGCGTTGACTTCGGTGCCCGCTTCCGGATGCAGTGGGACCAGAACAGCGACAACGCTGGCGAACTGAACGCCGGCAAGCTGTATGTGACCTCCAGCGGCCTGACCGTTGAAATCGGCAACGTCGACACCGCGCTGGACTCGGCCGGCCTGATCTATGGTTCGGAACTGGGTTCCTATGACCGTTCGGTCGGCGGCAACGCCCTGGGCGCCTTCTACGCCTATGAAAGCGAAGCCTATGGCGACGAAGACCGTTCGGGCATCGCCGCGACCTATGCCGTCGACAACCTGGAAGTTCGCTTCTCGTATGTCGACCCGGACCAGACCGGCCTGAACGAAGACAGCACCATCGGTGACGTCAAGGAAGAATACAGCTTCTCGGTCGACTACACCTGGAACGAGCGTCTGGAACTGTCGGGCGGCTTCGCGCTGAACGGCGCTGGCGTCGACGATCACGACGTGTACTTCGTGGGTGCCCGTTACGCGGTCATGGAAAATGCCCGCATCGGCCTGAACTGGATCGACAACGGCGAAGCCGGCAGCATCACCGGCATCAGCAGCGACCCGACCAACCCGCTGATCGTCGAGGACTTCGGCAACACGGTCACCCTGTACGGCGACTATACCCTGGCCGACGGCCTGACCAACATCGAAGCCTATATCGCCAACAACAGCGGCGATTGGACGCAGAAAGAAACCGACAACGCGTTCGGTATCGGCGTCAACTACGACTTGGGCGGTGCCCGCCTGGGCGCCTCGCTGCAGCGCGACTACCAAGAGCGCGTGACCGCCGACATGGGCGTGCGCTTCGACTTCTGATCCCCGGATCGGTCGTCAAACTTGAGGAGCGGGCCTTGCGCCCGCTCTTTTCTTTTTGTCTTGTCGCACCATGGGACTGGATGACATCAAGCGCCGCATCGCTGCGGCCGAGGAAGGGGCCGGACGCGCGCCCGGCAGCGTCACGCTGATCGCGGTCAGCAAGGTGCAGCCCGCGGACCGCGTGACCGCCGTGCTGGACGCGGGCCACCGCGTCTTTGGCGAGAATTACGTGCAGGAAGCGCAGGGCAAATGGCCCGGCTGGCGCGACTGTTATCCGGGCGTGGAATTGCACATGATCGGCCCCCTGCAATCGAACAAGGCCAAGGCTGCGGTGGAGTTGTTCGACGCCATTCACACCCTGGACCGCATGACCCTGGCCCGCAAGCTGGCCCAGCAGATCAGCCAGGGCGCGCGCCAGCCGCAGTTGTTCATCCAGGTCAACACCGGGGACGAGCCGCAGAAGGCCGGGATCCTGGCCGACGAACTGCCGGTCTTCCTGTCCTCGTGCCGCGACCTTGGCCTGTCGCCGCAAGGCCTGATGTGCATCCCGCCCGAAGGCTGCGATCCCCTGCCCCATTTCCGCCTGCTGCGCGCCCTGGCGCAGGATCACGGCCTGCCGAACCTGTCCATGGGCATGAGCGCCGATTTCGAGGCGGCCATCGCCGAGGGCGCGACCCATGTCCGCGTCGGTTCCGCCATCTTCGGCGCGCGCGACTACGGCTAGATTTTTCTTGCGAAACGCCTTGGTCCCGCGTATGTCCGGCGGCGGGACACCCTTCCCCAACGAAGGGCCATATAGCTGGAAGGCTAGCATGAAAGATCTGACGATCCCGGCTGCGCGCCCGGTCAATCCGCGCTTCTCCTCTGGCCCCTGCGCCAAGATCCCCCACTACACCCTGGACATGCTGTCGGACGCCCCCCTGGGCCGCTCGCACCGCGCCGCCGTCGGCAAGGCCAAGCTGGCCGAGGCGATCGAGCTGACGCGCGAGGTCCTGGGCGTTCCCGCCGACTACCGCATCGGCATCGTCCCCGGTTCCGACACCGGCGCGGTCGAGATGGCGATGTGGTCCCTGCTGGGCGCAAGGCCCGTCGAGATGCTGGCCTGGGAAAGCTTCGGCGAAGGCTGGGTCACCGATGCCGTCAAGCAACTGAAGCTGGACGCGACCGTCCGCAAGGCCGAATACGGCCAGATCGTGGATTTCGCGCAGGTCGATTTCGACAAGGATGTCGTTTTCACCTGGAACGGCACCACCAGCGGCGTGCGCGTGCCGAACGGCAATGCGATCCCGTCGGACCGCGCAGGCCTGACCATCTGCGACGCGACCAGCGCCGCCTTTGCGATGGACCTGCCCTGGGACAAGCTGGATGTGGTGACCTTCAGCTGGCAGAAGGTGCTGGGCGGCGAGGGCGCGCACGGGATGCTGATCCTGTCGCCGCGCGCGGTGGAACGTCTGGAAACCTATGTCCCCGCCTGGCCCCTTCCGAAAATCTTCCGCATGACCAAGGGCGGCAAGCTGATCGAGGGCATCTTCAAGGGCGAGACGATCAACACGCCCTCGATGCTGGCGGTCGAGGATTACCTGGTCGCGCTGAAATGGGCGCAATCCCTGGGCGGCGTGAAGGCGCTGATCGCGCGCGCCGATGCCAATGCGGCGGCGGTGCGGGATTTCATCGCGGACAAGGACTGGATCGCCGACCTGGCCGATGATCCGGCCACGGCGTCCAACACCAGCGTCTGCCTGCGCTTCACCGATCCGGCCATCAAGGACGGTGCGGCCTTCGCCAAGGCCGTTGCGAAACGGCTGGAGAAGGAAGGCGTGGCGCTGGACGCGGGGGCCTATCGCGACGCGCCGGCGGGGCTGCGGATCTGGTGCGGATCGACCGTCGAGACCAGCGATGTCGCGGCGCTGATGCCCTGGATCGAATGGGCCTATCGCGCCGAACTGGCGGCGCAATAGTTGCGTCCCGCGATGGCCGGGGGGCCAGCCCCCCGGACCCCCCGGGATATTTTCATGAAGAAGATGAACACAACGCCCTTGGGTGAAGGGTGCCGCATGAAAAGGATGAACTGACATGCCGAAGGTTCTTGTCTCCGACAAGCTGTCGGAAACCGCCGTCCAGATCTTCCGCGACCGCGGGGTCGAGGTCGATTACCTGCCCGACCTGGGCAAGGACAAGGACAAGCTGGCCGCCGTGATCGGGCAGTATGACGGGCTGGCGATCCGGTCCGCGACCAAGGTGACGGAAAAGCTGTTGCAGAACGCGACCAACCTCAAGGTGATCGGCCGCGCCGGGATCGGGGTGGACAACGTGGACATCCCGGCGGCGTCGAAAAAGGGCGTGATCGTGATGAACACGCCCTTCGGCAACAGCGTCACCACCGCCGAACACGCCATCGCCATGATGTTCGCCGTGGCCCGCCAACTGCCGGAGGCCAGCGCATCCACCCATGCGGGCAAGTGGGAAAAGAACCGCTTCATGGGGGTCGAGCTGTTCAACAAGACCCTGGGCGTGATCGGGGCGGGCAATATCGGGTCGATCGTCATCGACCGCGCCCTCGGGCTGCACATGAAGGTGCTGGCCTATGACCCCTTCCTGTCGCCCGAGCGCGCCAAGGAGATCGGCGCGACCAAGGTCGAACTGGACGAGCTGCTGGCGAAATCCGACTTCATCACCTTCCACGTTCCGCTGACGGAAAAGACCCGCAACATCCTGTCGCGCGAGGCCATCGCGAAACTGAAGCCCGGGGTGCGCATCATCAACTGCGCCCGCGGCGGCTTGGTCGATGAGGAGGCGCTTGCCGATGCGCTGAAGGAAGGCCGCGTCGCCGGTGCCGCCTTCGATGTCTTCGCGGTCGAGCCCGCCACCGACAGCCCGCTGTTCAACCTGCCCAACGTCGTCGTGACCCCGCATCTGGGCGCATCCACCACCGAGGCGCAGGAGAACGTGGCCCTGCAGGTGGCCGAGCAGATGTCGGATTACCTGCTGACGGGCGCGGTGCAGAACGCGCTGAACATGCCCTCGGTCACCGCCGAGGAGGCCGCCGTCATGGGGCCCTGGATCAAGCTGGCGGGCCATCTGGGCGCCTTCGTGGGCCAGATGACCGAGGAGCCGATCAAGGCGATCAATGTCCTTTATGACGGCGTGGCGGCAACGATGAACCTGAACGCGCTGAACGCGGCGGTGATCGCGGGCGTGATGAAGGCCACCAACCCGGACGTGAACATGGTGTCCGCTCCCGTGATGGCCAAGGAACGCGGCGTGCAGGTGGCCACCACCACCCAGGACAAGGCGGGCGTGTTCGAGGGTTACATCAAGCTGACGGTCGTCACCGACACGCGCGAACGGTCGATCGCGGGCACGGTCTTCAGCGACGGCAAGCCGCGCTTCATCCAGATCCGGGGCATCAATGTCGATGCCGAGGTGGGCGCGAACATGCTTTACACCCGTAACAAGGACGTGCCGGGCGTGATCGGCGCGCTTGGCATGACGCTTGGCGACCTGGGCGTGAACATCGCGAACTTCACCCTGGGCCGGTCGGCGCAGGGCAACGACGCCATCGCGATCCTGTATCTGGACGAGCCGATCAGCGACGCCGCCCTGGCCGCGCTGCAGGCCACCGGCAAGTTCCTGCAGGCCCGCCGGTTGCAGTTCGAGGTTTGACGATCCCGCCGCGTCCCCTTACGCAGGGGGCGCGGCTTTTTCGAGCGGGGCGATGATGCGGCTTTACGTCATTGGCGATGTCCACGGGCATCTGGACCAGCTGAAGGCCGCGCATGACCGCGTCTTCAGCGACGGCGGCCGGGATGCGGTGATCGCCCATGTGGGCGACCTCATCGACCGGGGGCCGGATTCGCGCGGCGTGGTCGAATACCTGATGACCGGGCAGGCGCAGGGGCGGCCCTGGACCGTCACGCGCGGCAATCACGACCGCTTCCTGCCGCAATACCTGCTGCAACCCGACTGGGTCGATCCCTCGCTGAGTTCCCGGGAACACTGGACGCTGCATTCCGGCCTGGGCGCGCCGGAAACGCTGCGGTCCTATGGCGTCGATACCGCCCTGCCGCCCGAGCGGATGCTGGCCGAGGCCAAGCGCGCGGTGCCTGCCGCCCATGTCACCTATCTGGCATCCTTGCCGCTTTATTTCCTGCATCCCCTAGCCCTGGTCGTTCATGCGGGCATCCGGCCCGGCGTCGATCTGCAGGACCAGGTCGAGGAGGATCTGGTCTGGATCCGGCAGGATTTCCTGAACAGTCCCGTGGACCACGGCACGCTGGTGGTCCATGGCCACACCGCGATCCGGACCGCCACCCATTACGGCAACCGCCTGAACGTCGATGGCGGCGCAGCCTATGGCCGCCCCCTTTGCGCCGTGGTGATCGAGGACGGCGCGGTGCATCTTCTGACCGACGGGGGCCGCGTCCCCCTGCAACCGGAGAACCTGCCATGCGAATGATCGCCGCCGCCGTCCTGATGCTGCCCGTCCTGGCCCCCGTCCTGACCCAGGCAGAGGAAATCGCCCAGGTCGGCGTGGACTGGATGGGCAACGACATCGTCATCGAGGCCATTGCCGATCCCGAGGTGGGCGGCGTGACCTGTCACCTCGCCTATTTCGAGCGATCCGTCTTGGACCGCCTCAGCCAGGGCAACTGGTTCGAGGATCCCTCGAACAGCGCCATCCAGTGCGCCCGCACCGGAGCCATCGACGTGGGCAGGCTGCAGCCGGGCCAGCCCGCCGACGTGTTCAGCGAAGGGCGCTCGCTGTTGTTCAAGTCGCTGCGGGTCAAGCGCATCTATGACGCGGAAAACCGCGTGCTGGTCTATCTGGCCCATGCCAGCGAGCTGAGCGAGGGCTCGGCCAAGATGTCGATGTCCACCGTGCCCCTGCTGGCCGGGGACACGGGCGGCGCCGCAGACTGAGGCTTTCCGGCTGTGGCCCCCGGGTCGCGGCGGCTGCCTCAAATCGTGCAAATGCTGGTGATCTGGTGGACAGAATCGCCCGGCGGGATTAGAACGCCCGTCAGCCTTGTCCACCAAGCGCAGCGGAACATTCATGCAGGCACATCACCGAATCGCCAAATACGGCCTGGGCCAGGTCGTCCGTCACCGGAACCGTCCGTTCCGCGGGGTGATCTTCGACGTGGACCCCGAGTTCGCGAACACCGAGGAATGGTATGATTCGATCCCCGAGGACGCGCGCCCGGCCAAGGACCAGCCCTTTTATCACCTTTATGCCGAAACCGAGGCCACCTATTACGTCGCCTATGTCTCGGAACAGAACCTGATGCCCGACCAGTCGGGCGAGCCCCTGGACCATCCCGAGGTGGTCGAGATGTTCGGCGATTTCGAGAACGGGCGCTATCCGCTGATGGGCGTGCTCAACTGACGGGGGTATAGGGCACGGTGAAGGCCAGGCAGTTGCGGGGGCCTTCGCGGTAATAGCACAGCGATTGCGTCAGCCCCTGGATCAGGAACCAGCCGAAGCCCCCTTCCGGCAGATCCAGCGGATCCAGCGCGGGCAGGCTGCGCGGCTTGAGGCAATCGGCGGGCAGCCTGCTGCCGTCATCGGTGATCGCGCAGGACAGGCCGTTGTCCTGCATCACGATGCACAGGTGCATGCAGCCCGACCCCACGCCCTGGGTTGCCGCATGTTCGGCGACGTTGTTCATCACCTCGGCCAGGACCAGTTCCAGCCGGCCCATCGCGTCGGCATCGACCGCTGACGCAAAGCGGTTGCGCATGTCCACCAGTGTCTTGCGCACCTCATGGGGATCGGCGCGCAGGACACGGTGAAACATCGGCTGCGACCTGGTCACGGGGCGCGATTGCAGCCCGGCATTCTGCCGTTCGATCGAACTCATCACACTGACTCCACAAAAAAACTGTTGCCGCCCTCATTCCTACGGGGCGCTGGCGGATCCTATCTGGAAGACGCTGTCCATCCGCGTCAGCCGGAACACGCGTTCGACATTGGGCGTCAGCCCGTCCAGAACCAGCGGCAGCGATTCAGGCAGGGCCTTGCGCACCGCGATCATCGCGCCAAGGCCCGAACTGTCCATGAAATCGACATGGCGCATGTCCATCCGGACGGGCTTTCTGACACGCAGCACGATCTCGCGCAGGCGGTCCTTGAACCGGGTGGCGATGGCTGCGTCGATGCGCGCATCCTCGACCGTGATGATCAGCTGGTCTTCGGTTTCGGTAACGGTCAATGTCGGCATTCTGTTCCCCTGCGCTTCCCCGGCCAGACCTAGGGCAAAAAGATTACCATCCGGTAAGCGCGGTTGCAGGTTCCTTGCCTGCGGTCGGAACCCGGTCTTTCCCTTGCGTCCTGCCCAAAACTTCGGCACGCCCGCCTCCTGCCGCCGGGCGCTGCCCATCTTCGGGTCCATCCCTGCGGAACTTTCGCGCAGCAACCGCCATTCCCCTGTGGACTTGGCAAAAACCGTCTCTGATCATCAGGGGGAAGAAGGCCTGCGAAGGGTCCGGTGTCAGCGGGTGGACGAATGAACTATTACAACGAGATGTTTGAGGGATCGCAGGTCCGCGAGCCCTATGCGCGGCTCAGCGAGTGGGTCGAGACGATGCCCGCCGATTTCCGGCAGATGAAGCAGGCCGAGGCCGAGGCCCTGTTCCGCCGCATCGGCATCACCTTCGCGGTCTATGGCGAGGGGGGCGACCCGGACCGGCTGATCCCCTTCGACATGATGCCCCGCGTCTTCGAGCAGGCCGAGTGGCGCAAGCTGGAACGCGGCATCAAGCAGCGGGCGCGCGCGCTGAACGCCTTCCTGCGCGACGTTTACGGCCGGGCCGAGATCGTGCGCGCGGGCCGCATCCCCGCCCGGCTGGTTTATCAGAACGAGGCCTACGAGAAGGCCGTGGTGGGCATCGTGCCACCGCGCGGCGTTTATTCCCACATCATCGGCATCGACCTGGTGCGCACCGCCAAGGACCAGTTCTTCGTGCTGGAGGACAACTGCCGCACCCCGTCGGGCGTCAGCTACATGCTGGAAAACCGAGAGATCATGATGCGGATGTTCCCCGGCCTGTTCCGGGCCAACCGGATCGAGCCGGTGGACCAGTATCCCGACCTGCTGCGCCGCACGCTGGAATCGGTGGCCCCCGCCAAGTGCCACGACCGCCCCACCTGCGTGGTCCTGACGCCCGGCCATTTCAACAGCGCCTATTACGAACACAGCTTCCTGGCGAACCTGATGGGCGTCGAACTGGTCGAGGGGGCCGACCTGTTCGTGGACGGCGAATTCGTCTATATGCGCACGACGCAGGGGCCACGGCGCGTCGATGTGATCTATCGCCGGATCGACGATCCGTTCCTGGATCCGCTGTGCTTCCGCCCCGATTCGATGCTGGGCGTGCCGGGGCTGATGGATGTCTACCGCTCGGGCGGGGTGTCGATCTGTTCGGCCCCGGGCGCGGGCGTGGCCGACGACAAGGCGATCTATACCTTCGTCCCTGAAATGGTCCGCTTCTATCTGGGCGAGGAACCCTTGTTGCAGAACGTCCAGACCTGGACGCTGTGGAAGGACGACGATTACCGATACGTCATGGAAAACCTGGCCGACCTGGTGGTGAAGGAGGTCCATGGCTCGGGCGGATACGGGATGCTGGTCGGTCCCAAGTCCACCAAGGACGAGATCGAGGCCTTCCGCGCCAAGATCGAGGCCAATCCCGGCAACTACATCGCCCAGCCGACGCTGGCCCTGTCGACCTGCCCCACATTCGTCGAAGAAGGACTGGCCCCGCGCCATGTGGACCTGCGGCCCTATTGCCTGTGCGGCGACCGGATCGAGCTTGTGCCGGGGGGCCTCACGCGCGTGGCGCTGCGCGAGGGCAGCCTTGTCGTGAACTCGTCGCAGGGCGGGGGCGTCAAGGACACCTGGGTTCTGTCGGAATAAGGGGACGCACATGCTCAGCCGCACCGCCGCCAACCTGTTCTGGATGGGCCGCCACCTGGAACGCGCCGACACCGCCGCCCGCCTGCTGGACGTGGGCCAGCGGATCACGCTGCTGCCCAACACCGCCTCGGGCTATCAGAACGAATGGAACTCGCTGTTGCAGGCGTCCGGCACCGCCACCCTGTTTGCCGAGAAATACGGCGAGATCAGCCAGGAAAACATCGAGGAATTCATCTTCTTCGACCGCGACAACCCGTCATCGGTGATGTCCTGCATCGAACGGGCGCGCGAGGCGGGCCGGATCGTGCGCACGGCCCTGACCAGCCAGGTCTGGGACGCGCTGAACGTGGCCTACCAGGATCTGCGCAAGCTGGAAAAGACGCCGTGCGACAGGATCGACACGGGCTCTCTGACGGATTTCACGACCAGCCACACCTCGACCGTGCGCGGCGCGATCAATGCCACGCAGCTGCGCAACGACGGCTGGCATTTCATGAACCTGGGCTATGGCCTGGAACGGGCCGATGCCACCGCGCGCCTTCTGGACGTGAAATACTATGTCCTGCTGCCCCGGATCGAGTTCGTGGGATCGGGGCTGGACACCTATCAATGGCAGGTGATCCTGCGGGCCTTGTCGGCGCATCGGTCCTATCACTGGGCTTACGGCGGCGACATCACGGCGGCCCGGGTGGCGGATTTCCTGATCCTGAACGGCGAAAGCCCGCGCTCGCTGATCACCGCGCTCTACGAGGCGGTCTGGAACCTGGAAGGCATCGCCAAGCGCTATGGCGAGACGGTGCCCACCAACGCCCGCGACAAGGCGCGCGAGGTGCTGGGCCGCCTGCAGGCCCATGACATCGACATGATCTTCGACGAAGGCCTGCACGAGTTCCTGACCTGGTTCATCGGCGAGATCGGCACCATCTCGACCCTGGTCCATGAAGACTATCTGCTGGGGGGGTCGTGATGAAGCTGCGCATCGTTCACCAGACGGTTTACCGCTATGACCGGCCGGTCCGGAACATGGTGCAAAGCCTGCGCCTGACGCCCTCGATCTTCGAGGGGCAGCGCACGCATGACTGGCTGATCGAGGTATCGGGCGGCGTGCGCGGCCCGGGTTTTCGCGACGGCGCCGGCGACTGGATCGAGGGCTGGACCGTGCGCGGCCCCACCGCAGAGGTGGCCGTCACCGTCACCGGCCGGATCGAGACGCGCGACACCGCGGGCGTGCTGCGCGGCCATCGCGAGCTGATCCACCCGCTGGCCTATGGCCGCGACACGGCGGCGACCAAGGCAGATGCGGCGCTGAAGGATCTGGCCGCATCGGTCGCCGGGGCGTCGGATTCGCTGGATCTGGCGCACAGGCTGTCGTCGGCCGTGTCGGACGCCATCGCCTATGTCCCGGGCGAGACCGGGTTCCACACCACCGCCGCCGAGGCGCTGGAACAGGGCAAGGGCGTCTGCCAGGACCATGCCCATGCCCTGATCGCCCTGGCGCGTCTGCGCGACCTGCCCGCGCGCTATGTGTCGGGCTACCTGCAGGCCAGCGCGGCGGCCGAGGCGCACGAGGCCGCCCATGCCTGGGCCGAGATCCATGTGGACCGCCTGGGTTGGGTGGGCTTCGATCCGGCCAACCGCTGCTGCCCCGATGAACGCTATGTCCGGCTGGGATCGGGGCTGGACGCCTCTGACGCCGCGCCCATCCGGGGCATCGCCGCGGGCCAGGGGATCGAGACGATGGATGTCGCGGTGAATGTCGAGGAGGTGGAACGCTTCCAGGCGCAAAGCCAGGGCCAGACGCAAAGCTGAAAAAAGGGGGCTGCCGCCCCCTCTTGGCCTGTGGCCAATTATCGGGCCTGCCGGCCCCTTCTCCGCTGAAAAAGGTCCACTGGACCTTTTTCCGGGCGCTCCGAAGCCCGGCGGATATTTGGGCCAAGGTGAATGAAAAGGACGGATTGCGACAGGGTCCGGCGGCCTTTAGATTGCGGCGCGATCATCACGGGGAAGACGCGGCCATGACCTATTGCGTCGGCTTGAAGCTGGATGCCGGACTGGTGCTGCTGTCGGACACGCGCACCAATGCCGGAATGGACAACATCGCCACCTATCGCAAGATGTTCTTCTTCGAGCAGCCCGGCGAACGCGCCATCGTGGTGATGACGGCGGGATCGCTGTCGGTCACGCAGACCACCCTTGCCCGCCTGAACGAGGCCATCAACGACGAGATGGCGGACGAGACGACCTCGATCATGAAGGCCCAGACCATGCTGCAGGTCGCCACCATCATCGGCGACACGCTGTCGCGCACCCGGCGCGAGATCGCCGAACAATGCCGCGACCTGCGCCAGCAGGCATCGGCCAGCATGATCGTCGCGGGCCAGCGCTGCGGCGGCGACATGCGCATGTACCTGATCTATCCCGAGGGCAACTTCATCCAGGCGACCGAGGACACGCCCTTCCTGCAGATCGGCGAACACAAATACGGCAAGCCCATCCTGGACCGCGTGGTCACGCCCGCGACCAGCCTGGCGGACGCGCAGAAAGCCGTGCTGCTGTCGATGGATTCGACACTGCGGTCCAACCTGTCGGTGGGGATGCCGCTGGATCTGGCAATCATCGAAAAGGACGCCTGTTCTGTGACCACCCGCCGCCGGATCGAGGATGGCGACGCCGATTTCGCGCGGATGAGCGCGGCCTGGTCCGCCGCCCTGCGCGACAGCTTCGTCAAGGTCACGATCTGACCCGCGCGTTCGCGCAACACAACCTTGCCCGCGAAGCCTGTTGAGCCAGCGGTGACGCGACGTTAAACGGGACCACCAGTCCCGGAGAAGCACCATGGCCGACAAGACCCCCCGCAGCGCCCGCATCACCCCCGAGGAGGCCCTCGCCTATCACATGGAGCCGCGACCGGGGAAATTCGACGTGGTGGCATCCACCCCCATGGCCACGCAGCGCGACCTGTCGCTGGCCTATTCGCCGGGGGTTGCCGTTCCCGTCCAGGCCATCGCCGACCGGCCCGAGACGGCCTATGATTACACCACCAAGGGCAACATGGTCGCCGTGATCTCCAACGGCACGGCCATCCTGGGGATGGGGAACCTGGGCGCCTTGGCGTCCAAGCCGGTGATGGAGGGCAAGGCGGTGCTGTTCAAGCGCTTCGCCGACGTGAATGCCATCGACATCGAGCTGGACACCGAGGACGCGGACGAATTCATCAACGCCGTGCGCCTGATGGGCCCGACCTTCGGCGGCATCAACCTGGAAGACATCAAGGCGCCCGAATGCTTCATCATCGAGCAGCGCCTGAAGGAATTGATGGACATCCCCGTCTTTCACGACGACCAGCACGGCACGGCGGTGATCTGCGCGGCGGGGCTGCTCAATGCGCTGGAACTGTCGGGCAAGCGGATCGAGGACGTGAAGATCGTCCTCAATGGCGCGGGTGCCGCCGGGATCGCCTGTCTGGAACTGCTGAAATCCATGGGCGCGCGGCATGAAAACTGCATCATGGCCGATACCAAGGGCGTCATCTACCAGGGCCGGACCGAGGGGATGAACCAGTGGAAATCGGCCCATGCCGTCGTGACGGATGCCCGCACGCTGGAGGATGCGATGAAGGGCGCCGACGTGTTCCTGGGCGTGTCGGCCAAGGGCGCGGTCACGCAGGCGATGGTCGAAAGCATGGCCGACAACCCGGTGATCTTCGCCATGGCCAACCCCGACCCCGAGATCACGCCCGAGGATGCCCATGCCGTCCGCCCCGACGCGATCGTCGCCACCGGGCGCAGCGATTACCCGAACCAGGTGAACAACGTCCTGGGCTTTCCCTATCTGTTCCGCGGCGCGCTGGACATCCACGCCCGCGCCATCAACGACGAGATGAAGATCGCCTGCGCCGAGGCCCTGGCCAAGCTGGCGCGCGAGGATGTCCCGGACGAGGTCGCCGTGGCCTATGGCCGCAAGCTGCAGTTCGGGCGCGACTACATCATCCCGACGCCTTTTGATCCGCGCCTGATCCATGTCATCCCGCCTGCGGTGGCGCGTGCGGGCATGGACACCGGCGCCGCCCGCCGCCCGATCATCGACATGGAGGGTTACGTCCAGTCGCTGAAGAACCGCATGGATCCGACCGCCGCGATCCTGCAGGGCATCCACGCCCGCGCCCGCCAAAGCCAGGCCCGCATGATCTTCGCCGAAGGCGACGACCCCCGCGTGCTGCGCGCGGCCGTGGCCTGGCAGCGCGGCGGCATGGGCCAGGCCCTGGTCGTGGGGCGCGAGGCCGATGTGAAGGAAAAGCTGGAGGCGGCGGGGCTTGCCGACGCCGTGCGCGAACTGACGGTGGTGAACGCTGCCAATTCCCGGCACCTGGATGCCTATCACGAATTCCTCTACGCCCGCCTGCAACGCAAGGGCGTGGACCGCGAGGATGCGCACAAGCTGGCCAACCGCGACCGCCATGTCTTTGCCGCGCTGATGCTGGCGCATGGGCATGGCGACGGGTTGGTGACGGGCGCGACCCGCAAGAACGCCCCGGTCCTGGCGCAACTGGGCCATGTCTTCGACCTGCGCCCGCAGGACGGGGCGGTGGGCATCACCGCCGTGCTGCACAAGGGCCGGATCGTGCTGATCGGCGACACGCTGGTCCATGAATGGCCCGAGGCCGAGGATCTGGCCGACATCGCCACCCGGGGCGCCGCCGTGGCGCGCGGCCTGGGGCTGGAACCCCGCGTGGCCTTCCTCTCCTTCTCGAACTTCGGTTATCCGGTCAGCGAACGCGCCATCAAGATGGCCGAGGCGCCCAAGGTCCTGGACCGGCGCGGCGTCGATTTCGAATACGAGGGCGAGATGACCGTGGACGTGGCGCTGAACATGGAATCAGCCGCGCGCTATCCCTTCAGCCGGTTGACCGGGCCTGCCAACGTCCTGGTCGTGCCCGCGCGCCATTCGGCATCCATCAGCGTGAAGCTGATGCAGGAAATGGCGGGCGCCACGGTGATCGGCCCGATCCTGACCGGCGTGCCGCAGCCGATCCAGATCTGTTCCACCACCTCGACGGTGAACGACATCCTGAACATGGCGGCGATTTCGGCAGGCGGGTTGGGGACGGGGCGGTAAGGGACGCGGCGTTCAGAAAACCGGAAGGAAGCCCGCGTCCTGCCGAAGGGGCGGGCTTCCTTCCGATCCGGTTCCTGAAAATCACTCGGGATATTGCCGGGACGCTTGAGCGGTGCCCAGCACCTTCCCTTTTCGACCTGGCTGATCCTTGGCCGTTGCGGTCCAGACGTAAGTATGGCTGCCATTGGGAGGGCACGGGCTCTTGTACTTGAAGACACCCGGCGGGACCGTCCCATCGGTGCTGATCCCAACGGCTCCTCCGCCGTGCCTGTAGGACCGGGCATCAAGATCCGTCAGCTTGAATTCGACAACCTGGGTGCCAGCCGGAAGGCCTTTGACCGCAAAAGCCGGACTGGCCACCGTCTTGGGGTTTCCGGTCGTGCAACTTGCCAATCCGTCCCAGGAAAACTCGATCTGGAATTCGGATCCGAAAGCCGGTGCCGTCATGCATGCCGCGGAAAAAAGGGCAGCCGTTGCCAAGCGCATTCTCATTCTTTCAATGCTTCTCCAAGGATAGATTTGCTGAAATATGCATGGCCTTCTGTTCGGATCAAGAAAATGCACTGTTCCGCTTTGAAGAAAAATGTGCAGGATTTTCCATACCATCCGCAAACAACTCGCCCCGCGCGACCTGCCGCTGGCGTTCGCGGAACCGTGCCCGGTCAGCCTCGTCGTATTCGCCCACGCAGCGGTGGCAACTCACGCCTTCCTCGTATTCCGGCCTTTCGCGGTCCTCGGGGGCCAGGGGGCGGCGGCAGGCGTGGCATAGCCCGTGGCGGCCTTGCCGCAAGCCGTGGGTCAGGCTGACGCGGCCGTCGAAGACGAAGCATTCGCCCTGCCACAAGCTGTCGGCCTGGGGCACCTCCTCAAGATATTTCAGGATCCCGCCCTTAAGGTGGAAGACCTGATCCACCCCCTGCGACAGCAGCCAGTTCGTCGATTTCTCGCAGCGGATGCCGCCGGTGCAGAACATGGCGATGCGCTTGCCCGCGAAGCGGTCCGCATTGGCCTGCCACCAGGCGGGAAAGTCGCGGAAGGACCGCGTGCCCGGATCGACGGCGCCCGCGAAGGTGCCGATATCCACTTCGTAATCGTTGCGGGTGTCGATCACCGCCACATCGGGCGCGCTGATCAGGGCGTTCCAGTCGGCAGGTTCCACGTAATGGCCGACCGAGGCCGTCGGATCGACATCGGGCTGGCCCATGGTCACGATCTCTCGTTTCAGGCGCACCTTCATCTTGCCGAAGGGCATCGCCCCCGCCGTGCTTTCCTTCCACGCCAGCGTTTCGCAGCCCGGCAGGGCGCGGATATGGGCCAGCACCGCGTCGATCCCCTCGCGCGTGCCGGCGATGGTGCCGTTGATGCCTTCCGCCGCCAGCAGCAGCGTGCCGCGCACTCCATGGGCGCAGGCAACCTTTGCCAGCGGGTCCTTCAGGGCGGCGGGATCGGGGAAACGGGTGAAATGATACAGCGCGGCGACGATGGGCATGGATCGGCCCATAGCCAGCAATGCCCGCGCTTTCAAGACAGGACCATTGACCCGGGGGCCATCAGTTCCTAGGCATTGTCACAATCACGGAGGGCGGATGGCACGCGCATTGATCGTCATCGACATGCAGGTCGATTTCTGCCCCGGCGGCGCCCTGGCCGTGGCGGGCGGGGACGAGATCGTCGGTCCCATAAACGCGCTGATGGGTGATTACGACGCGGTGGTGCTGACGCAGGACTGGCACCCGGCGGACCACGCCAGCTTCGCCGCCACCCACCCGGGCGCGGATCCCTTCAGCCTGACCGACATGCCCTATGGCCCGCAGGTGCTGTGGCCCACCCATTGCGTGATCGGCACCCAGGGCGCGGAGTTCCACCCCGGCCTGGACCTGAACCGCGCCGACCTGGTGATCCGCAAGGGGTTCCGGGCGGGGATCGACAGCTATTCCGCCTTCTTTGAAAACGACCGCCAAACCCCCACCGGCCTTGCCGGATACCTGCGCGACCGGGGGCTGTCGGATCTGTTCTTCGTGGGCCTCGCCCATGATTTCTGCGTCGCCTGGAGCGCGGTTGACGCCGCCCGCCTGGGCTTTTGCGCCACCGTGATCGAGGATGCGACCCGCGCCATCGACCTGGACGGCAGCCGCGACCGCGCCCGCGCCGAGATGGCTGCGGCTGGCGTCAGACTGGAGTAAGCCGATGGTTGACATCGCCACCCGCGTTTATAACCACAAATGGAAGATCGACCCGATCGTGCGGTCGCTGATCGACACGGACTTCTACAAGCTGTTGATGTGCCAGTCGATCTTCCGCAACCGGCCCGACACCATCGTCCGCTTCAGCCTGATCAACCGCACCAGATCCATCCGCCTGGCCGACCTGATCGACGAGGGCGAGCTGCGCGAACAGCTGGACCATGTGCGCGGGTTGCGGCTGACGCGCGGCGAATCCACCTGGCTGCGCGGCAACACCTTCTACGGCAAGCGCCAGATGTTCCGCCCCGACTTCATGGAGTTCCTGGAAAACCTGCGCCTGCCCCCCTATCAGCTGGAAAAGCGCGACGGCCAGTACGAGCTGACCTTCGAGGGCAAATGGCCCGAGGTGATGCTGTGGGAAATTCCCGCCCTGGCGATCCTGATGGAACTGCGGTCCCGCGCCGTGCTGGAAACCCTGGGCCGGTTTGAATTGCAGGTGCTTTACGCCCGCGCCATGACGCGGCTTTGGGAAAAGATCGAAACCCTGCGCGGCCTGCCCGACCTGCGCATCGCCGATTTCGGCACCCGCCGCCGCCACAGCTTCCTGTGGCAGGACTGGGCCGTGCAGGCCATGATCGAGGGCTTGGGCGAGCGTTTCACCGGCACCTCGAACTGCCTGATCGCCATGCGCCGCGACATCGAGGCCATCGGCACCAATGCCCATGAACTGCCCATGGTCTATGCCGCGCTTGCCGACACCGACGAGGAGTTGCGCCGCGCCCCCTATGAGGTTCTGGCCGACTGGCACGAGGAACATGACGGCAACCTGCGCATGATCCTGCCCGACACCTACGGGACCGAGGGTTTCCTGGCGGGCGCGCCCGACTGGCTGGCGGGCTGGACCGGCATCCGCATCGACAGCGGCGACCCCGCCCAAGGGGCCGAAACCGCGATCCGCTGGTGGCGGGATCGGGGCGAGGATCCGCGCAAGAAGCTGGTGATCTTCTCGGACGGGCTGGATGTCGCCAAGATTGTCGAACTGCACCACCAGTTTCATGGCCGCGTCAAGGTCAGCTTCGGCTGGGGCACGCTTCTGACCAACGATTTCCGGGGGCTGGTCTCGGGGGACGGGCTGGCGCCCTTCAGCCTGGTCTGCAAGGCGGTCTCGGCCAATGGCCGTCCCACCGTCAAGCTGTCGGACAACCCCGCCAAGGCCACCGGCCCGGCCGAGGAGATCGCGCGCTATCGCCGCGTCTTCGGGGCGGGTCAGCAACCGCGGCTGGAGGTGGTGGTCTAGACACCCGCCAGCCACAGCATCGCCAGGCAGCACAACCCGCCCAGAAGCGCCGTGACCGGAACCGTGACCACCCAGGCGGCGGTGATGGTCGCCACATGGCTGCGGCGGATCAGCTGGCGGCGGCGGCGTTCCTCGACCGGCAGGGCGGCCCGCTGGCGGTCGGCGCGGCGGTCCAGCCATTCGCGTACGAAGCCCACGCCGAAGACGCCCCCCACCGCCACATGGGTCGATGACACCGGCAATCCCCAGGCAGAGGCGGCCAGCACGATCATCGCGGTGGCCAGGGTGATGCAGAAGGCGCGGGCGGGGTTCAGGCGGGTGATCCCCTCGCCCACCATGCCGACCAGGCGGCGGCCGAACAGCACCGCGCCAAGCGCGATGGCCGTGCCCGCCACCGCCAGCAGCAGCAGCGGCACGGGCAGCGGACCGTGGTGGTCGGGGGTCAGGATCACCAGCAGCGGCCCCGCGACATTGCCCGCATCGCCCGCGCCATGGGCGAATGCCATCATCACGGCGGCAAACAGCAGGGGCTGGCGCAACAGGCGCTTCATCCCCGGCTTGTCGTCCCCGGTCTCGGCCAGCAGCCGGCTGACGCGGCAGCGCATCAGCCCTGCCACGGCCAGCCCCGCGACCGCGCCGGGCAGCAGGGCAAGGGGCAGGCGCAGCGACAGCGCGGGCAGCAGGGCCGCGATATAGGCGACAAACAGCCCGGCCATGGCCCCTATCAGCGGCGGCAGCCAGGCGCGGGCGGCTTGGCCGCGATCCGCCGCCTCGGCCACCCTGAGCCGCAGCAGCGCCAGCAGCCCACCGGCCAGGACGGCCGCCGCCAGGGGCGTCAGCATCCAGGCCAGGGCCATGGCGGCGATGCCCCCCCAGGACACGGCCGCCGACCCCGCCGCCGCCAGCCCCGCACCGGCAATCGCCCCCACGATGGAATGCGAGGTCGAGACCGGCAGGTTCGCCCCCGTGGCGATCGTGATCCAGCCCGCCGCCGCGACCAGCGCGGCCAGCATGACGATCTGCCCCGCCGCCCCGGTCAGGACGGCGATGTCCACGATCCCCTCGGCCAGGCGATGGGTGACGGCATGGCCCGCCACGGCCGCGCCCGCGATTTCCGCCAGCCCCACCAGCGCAAGCCCGGGCCCGATGGCGATGGCCCCTGCGCCCACCGCAGGGCCCAACGCGTTCGCGATGTCGTTCGCCCCGATGGACAGGCCCAGCCAGCCCGCCACGATGAAGCCCGCGCTGACCGCGATCAGGCCGGGCTGCTGGCCGGTGACGCCCAGGGCCAGGAAGATCAGCGACACCGCCAGCAGGATGCCCGCGCCCAGCCGCAACACGGGGCGGACGGCATGGAACTGCGCGGATTCGACAATGGTGATCCGCCCCAGATCCTTGTCGAGTGTGCGATAGTCGCGGTCGGGACGGGTCATGCCCGCATGTCAGCCGGACGCCTTCGGCAATGCAAGCAGGATCTTCTTCAAGCCGGGCTCAACCACCAGTTGCGCCGCCTCCTGCGGCGAAAACCAGCGCCGCTTGCGCTGCCCGGCCTCGGGGAAGTCGGGGCGGATCTGGCCCGCATCCATCAGGAAGACGCGCACCTCGACCGGGACGGACCAGCCCCGGTCCTGTTCCTTGTCATAGCGGTAACGGCCGATCTCGGCCTCGTGGACATGGCCCTCAACGCCCGCCTCCTCCCAGGCCTCGGTGGCGGCGGCGCCGGGCAGGGTCTTGCCCTCCATCGGCCAGCCCTTGGGGATGACCCAGCGTCCCGTGCCCCGGCTGGTGATCAGCAGCACATCGCCGTTTTGCGGGCGGCGGCAGATCGCGCCGACCTGCATGGCGGCGGGGCGCCAGCCCAGCAGCAGGCGCAGCGACTGGCCCCAGGGCTTCATTCGCCATCCTCCACCCGGCCGCGCAGGGCCTTGACCTCGCCCCGGGTGGCCTTGGCCTTGAGGCGGCGCTGCTGGCTGCCCCAGGTGGGCTTGGTCGCGACCCGGCGCTTGACGGGTTCGGCGGCGCGGTTGATCAGGTCGGCCAACCGTTCGCGGGCGATTTCCCGGTTGCGGGCCTGGCTGCGGGTTTCCTGCGACAGGATCACCACCGCGCCGTCGCGCGTCCAGCGCCGCCCCGCCAGCCGTTCCAGGCGGCGCTTGACGGCGTCAGGCAGGTTCGGGGACCGCGCGGCTTCGAACCGCAGTTCGACCGCGGTTTCGACCTTGTTGACGTTCTGCCCGCCCGGCCCTTGGGATCTGGTGAACTGTTCGGTCAGCTCCCACTCCTCGATCGCGATGGTGTTGTTGATATGCAGCATGGCCGCGGACTATGGCACGAAAAGACGCCGCGAACAGCGCCGATGAGTCATAGAACGGAATGGTCAAGAAAAGGTTTCCGTCCGCGTCAGCCCGATGCCGTCGCTTTCCGGCCAATGGGCATGGGGCAGGACCGCGCCTTCCTGGCGGCTTCGGGCCACGCGGGACAGATCGACATCCGCGAAAACCCAGCCGGGCCGGTCCATGGGGCCTTCGGCGATGATCCCGGTTTCCGGCCAGAACCCGTCGGGCGGGCCATAGACCGCCGCCCGGCCCCGGTTTTCGTCCAGCGCGGGCATCCAGTCGCAGGCCCCGACCGTGGGGGCCTGCACCACGACGCACTGGCTTTCCAGCGCGCGCGCCATCGCGCCGATGCGCACGCGGTTGAAGCCCGCCACCGTATCCGTGCAGCTTGGCACCAGCAGCAATTCCACCCCCGCCTGGGCCAGCACGCGTCCCAGCAGGGGAAATTCGCTGTCATAGCAGATCAGGACGCCGATCCGGCCCAGGCTTGTGTCGAAGACCCGCAGACCGGGGTTGCCGGTCACGTCCCAATCCTCGCGCTCGAACCGGGTCATGATCTGCTTGTCCTGATGGCCGATGATGCCGTCCGGGCCATAGAGGAGCGCGCGGTTGACCGGGCGCGGGCCGTCGAACACCGGACCCGAGGCGCCGAGGATGTGGCACCCATGCGCTGCCGCCAGCCGCCGGTGCAGCGCCTGGACCTGCGGCCAGTGCCGCGCGACCTCGTGCAGCGACGCTTCCAGATCGCCCGCCACGGCGCGCCCGCCCAGCGAGGCAAGCTCCATCGCGCCGTATTCGGGAAAGACCAGCAGGTCGGCGCCATCGGCCTCGGTCACCCAAGCGGTCAGCTTGGCCTCGTAATCGGCCATGCTGTCGAACCAGTCGATGGGATAGGCGGCGGCGGCGATCCTCACAGGGGGCGCATCCAGAATTGCAGGGGTTTTTCGGTCTCGGCAGAATCGCCCAGATCCTTCCACGAGAAATGCGCGATGACGCCCGGCAGCGGCGCGTATCCGCGCTTGCGCCAGAAATCGTCCAGCGGGCGGTAATCGGCGGGCCGGGCCGGGTGATCGGGGGGCCGGATCACGCTGCAAAAGGCGCTGAAGGTCAGGCCCAGGGCGCGGGCATGGGCTTCGCGCGCATCGAAAAAGGCGTGGCCGATGCCCTGGCCGCGATAATCGCGCAGCAGCACCGATTCGGCGCAGTAGAAGATCTGGTCCAGGGGTTCCGGCCGGTCCGCGAAGGCCGCCGCGAAATCGGCGGCGTGGTCGGCCATGGGCGCGCCGGTGGCGGCCCCCACGACCCGGCTGCCATCCATCGCCGCCACGACCACCGCACCGGGCGACTGATAGGCGCGCAGGTAATCGCGTTCGTAATCGGCATCCCCGTCATAAAGATAGGGAAAATCCCGGAACACGCGGATGCGCAGACGCGCGACATCTTCCAGCGCGGCGGCCAGCGCCTCTCCGGTCAGGACGCGCGTCGTGACACTCATTGGCTGACCTGCCGCATCCAGTCGGCCAGGTTGTAATAGGTCGTCACGCGCGCGATCTGGCCCTCGCGGATGGTGAAGAAGCTGCCTGCGGGCAGGCGATAGGTCTGGCCCCTGGCCTCGGGCAGGCCCTCGTCGGTCTTCAGGTAGGTGCCGTTGACCACGAATTCCGCCGCCGCGCGGTCGCCCGATTCATTGGCGAAGATCACCATGTCAGTCAGCGTTTCCTTGTAGCTGGCGGTCATGTGCGCGTTGAAGTCCGCAAACAGCGCCTTGCCCCGGCGGATGCCGCCTTCGTTGACGTGGTGTTCCACATCGTCATGCAGCAGGGCCAGCATGTCGTCGGTGCGGCCCGCGTTGAAGGCCTCGTAATAAGCGGCGATCAGGGATTTCGTGTCCATTTTGCCCTTCCGTGCGTTTGCCATCCTGTATCGCGGCGCGTGCCCGGCGTCATGTGGTCCGAAGGGACCAATCGCTTGAACTTCCGGGCCAAGCTGCTAGCGATTGACCCAACCTCTTGCGCATAAAGGATCCGCGCCCATGACCGACCGCAGCAACCTTGGCCCCCGAGAGATCACCTGTTTCAAAGCCTATGACGTTCGGGGCGAGTTGGGCAAGAACCTGGACGCGGACGTGGCCTATCGCATCGGCCGCGCATTCGCCCAAGCCCGCGGGGCCAAGCGCGTGGTGGTGGGCCGCGACAGCCGCGAAACCTCGCCCGAGCTTGCCGCCGCGCTGATCGACGGGCTGACGGATGGCGGCGCCGACGTTCTGGACCTGGGCCTGGCCGGGACCGAGGAGGTGTATTTCCACACGGGCTTCCACGACACCGACGGCGGGATCGAGGTCACGGCGTCCCACAACCCGATCAACTACAACGGCATGAAGATCGTGGGCCGGGGGTCCGCCCCGCTGGATCCGGCGACCGAGCTGCCGCCCATCGTGGAACTGGCGACGGCGGGCCGCTTCGCGCCCGCGGCCAAGGGCATCGTCACCGACTTCAGCCATGCGCGGGCGGATTACGCGCGTGCCATGGCGGATTTCGTGGACGTCTCTGTGCTGAAGCCCATGAAGATCGTGGTGAACGCCGGGAACGGCACGGCAGGCCCGACCTTTGACGCCATCGCGGCGGAACTGGAGCGTCGCGGCGCGCCGCTGACCTTCGTGCGGATGCACCATGATGTCGATTCCAGTTTCCCCAACGGCATCCCGAACCCGCTGCTGCCGGAAAACCAGCCGGTCACGGTGGAAAAGGTCAAGGCCGAGGATGCTGACTTGGGCGTGGCCTGGGACGGCGATTTCGACCGCTGCTTCTTTTTCGACGAAAACGGCCGCTTCATTCCCGGCGAATACATCGTGGGCCTGCTGGGCGCGGCCTTCCTGGAAAAATCCCCGGGCGAGAAGATCGTCCACGACCCCCGCGTCATCATGAACACCCGCGCCATGATCGCGGAAGCGGGCGGCGAGGCGGTGGTCAGCAAGACCGGCCACGCCTTCATCAAGCGCAAGATGCGCGACGTGGGCGCGATCTATGGCGGAGAGATGTCGGCGCATCATTATTTCCGCGACTTCTATTATTGCGACAGCGGCATGATCCCCTGGCTGTTGATGGTGGAACTGCTGTCCCGGAAGGGCAAGACCCTGGCCGAACTGCTGGAGGAGCGGATGCGGCTTTATCCCTCCTCGGGCGAGACGAACTATCACATCGACGACCCCGATGCGGCCATCGCGCGGCTGATCGAGAAGTATGAGCCGCAGGCGCAGGGCCGCGACGACCTGGACGGCGTGTCGCTGGATTTCGGCAACTGGCGGTTCAACCTGCGCAAGTCGAACACGGAACCCGTGGTGCGCCTGAACCTGGAAGCCGACGGGGACGCGGGTTTGGTCAAGGAAAAGCAGGCGGAGCTGGCGGCGCTGTTGCAGGGCTGAGGTCTGACTGGCGACGGCCATCGCCGTCGCCATGTCGCGACATATCCACCCGCACCGCCGGGCCTCAAAGGCCCGGCCAGCGCCCGCCCCGCCCCCAGGCGGGCGCTTACACGCCCCCCTCGGGTCGGGCGCTGGCCTGATGTGGTCGCGGGGTTGCACCGTATCTGATGGCGCCGTCGCACGGCGGGCGGGGAAATGCTCGTCGCATTTCCTGATCCCGCCCGGTCGGCGGCATCCCAAGACCTAGGGCATCAAGTCGAACCCGAAGGTCACATAGTCGCGCAGATAGGCCGCCTGGGCGGCCTCGGCCAGTTTCGGATCGCGCAGGGCGTCCGGCACGGGGGCCGCCGCCACCTTGTCCAGACCAGCATCCGCCACCCCCGCCGCCCGGGCCAGATGGCCCAGATCCTCGGCTAGGCGGTCCTCGCGCACCAGCATGTCGGGCACGGCGAAGCGGGCGAAGCCCGACAGGACCTCAGTCTGGCTGGCCCACAGCGGATGGGTCGGCAGCGAGGTCTGGCCGTTCAGGTTGCGGCGCAGGAAAGCCAGGAAATCCGCGAAAACGGCCATGCGCCGGTCGCCCGCCAGGTCGGCCAGCCCGTCCTCGGGCGGCAGGGCCACGCGGTGCAGGCGGCGCAGCACCTCGCGCTGTTCGGGATTGCCGCGCGCCAGCAGGTGGCCGAAGGCGTCCCATGCCCGCAGCAGGGGATGGCGCAGCACGGCGAAGCTGCGATGGCCGGGGCGCGCGCGCTTCCACTGGCGCAGGGTCGATTGGGTAAAGCCGGTTTCCAACGCGCCAAGGCCTGACAGCCAGTCCCGGATCGCCCCCTCGGGGCCACCTTTCACCGGCATGAACAGCAGCCCCCGGCCCGCATCCGCCGCGACAAAGCCGGGCACGGCGGGCCCGCGCCGGGGCTCGAACACCGGCACGCGATGGATCTGGAAGGGGTCCATGTCCCGCAGGTCGTCCTGCATGGCCGCGAAATTCGCGACCTTCCGCGCCAGTTCCTGCGGGTTCTGGGGCACCTGGTCGCGGCCGGGCTCCACCCGCTCCAGGTCGGGGCGGCCCAGCCAGTGCAGCAGGCCGGTCATCACGTCCGCGTCGCGCAGGTCGTCGTAATCCAGCCAGAAGGCCGCCTGCCCCGTCACCTGCAAGCGGCTGATCACCCCGCGCCGGAATTCATCGGCCGCGGCCTGCATCTGGCGGAACTCGGCCCCGTCATAGGTGATGCGCGCGGGGATCGGGGTTTCCGACTCGTTCAGCTTCCACTGGTTCGTTTCCCAGGCCAGCCGGGTCGAGACATAGCTGTCCAGCGCGTTGCGCGTCAGGATGATCTTGGCGCAGGCCCGGTCCTGGATGATGGGTTCCAGCACGCGGGGGTCGTGGTCGTGGAAATAGCGGAACCCCGGCAGATGCCCCGGCCTGTCGGTCAGCCTGGCCAGCAGCGGCAGGGGGTCGGCCTCGCGTTCGGCGCGCGTCACCCCCAGCATCTCGTCCTTGTCGGGCCAGCCCATCATGTAGGGGTTGAAGGCCTCGCCGAAGCAGGTGACGCCCTTGACGGCGTTCAGCGTCGCCTCCAGGAGGTTCGACCCGGTGCGCATCTCGGCAAAGATCACGAAGCTGCGGAAAGCCTGGTTCATTCTGCGGCCGCCCTTTCATGGGTCAGAAGTTCGATGGGGGGCAGATCCTCGCCTGTCAGGCGTGGGCGCAGGCCCGAATTGCGCAACCGCCGCAGCATCCCGTCCAGCCCGGTCAGGTCGCGCATCGCGGGCCAGGCGGTCACGGGCGGGGAATGGGGGTCGATCTGCAGCATGAAGTCCCGCAGGATCGCCTTGGGATTCATCAGGAACTCGCCCAGGTCGTGCTGATGCAGCCGGGCGCGCACCCAGACCGAGTTCAGCACCTCCAGATGCTCAAGCTCGATCCGTTGCAGCTGCGCGAAGGCACGGCGCACGTCGTCGAAGGGCATCCCGGAATGCAGAAGCGGCAGCTTCCAGGCGCCGGTGACGACCAGCATATGGGCGTTGGGATCGGTCGCCATGAACCAGTTCAGCGCCTGGTTGTCGCGCGGGCTGAACTGGAACACCTGCATCCGGTCGGTGATGCGGATCAGCGATGTCAGGAAGCCCTGCGGGTCGCGGTCGCGCACCTGGGGATGGGACGAGATCGCCCCCGGCCCGACATGCGGACGGCCCGCGAACTCGGCCCCCTCGGGGCCCAGCAGGTGGCCGTGGACATCGCAGGCAAGGTGCCGGCGCAGCCAGTCCTCGAACCCGTGGAAGATGTCGCCCGGTCCCTGGATCACCGCATAGGGGGCCGAGGTCTTGCCGTTTTCCGCGTCCTTGCGGGGAAAGCGGCTTTGCATGTAAAGCCCCGGCCGCCCCAGCACCCGGCGGCGCACGGTCTGGTTGATGACGCGCGAAATCCGCGCGGGCTGCGGCGGATCGACCTGCGGGGGGCCGTCAGCGGGCAGCGGGAAATGCGACACCAGCCGGGATGCGCCGGGCCAGACCTTGCGGGCCACGAAGCAGCGCGATTCGGCCAGCATCGGGATATGGTCGTCGTAAAGCAGATAGGGCCGGCCCATGTGGTCGAACTTGGCCATGGTCAGCGACCAGCTTTCGATGCGGGTCGAATGGCGCCGCACCAGGGTCTGGAAATAGCTTTCGTCGGGGATCCAGACCAGGCGGAAGAAGCGGTCGAACTCGGCCCGACGCGGATCCTCCAGGATCGCGCGCAGGGTCCTGGCCGTCAGGCACCACCATTGCGACCCCAGATGCGGGGACAGCCCCCCGGGCATCCGCCGCCGGATGCCCCATCGCCGCTGCCAGGCCACGAAGCGGTCGAACAGCCAGCGGTGCTTCTTCCAGTCGAAGGGAAAGAACAGCGTGAAGCGTTCCTCGTTCAGCCCGCCCACGGTCCAGCCGACATCATGGCTGCTGACGCTTTCGATATGGTCGCGGTCGGGATCGGCCCCCAGATAGGCGACCAGGTCACGGACCGGCCGCAAGGGCAGGCAGGACCCCGAGGCGAGATAAACATGGGTCGTGTCGGGAAAGCGCGCCAGCAGCTCCGTTGCCGCGTCCTGGGTGGCGCGCACCAGGCTGAAGCGGCCCCAGGAACAGCGGTGGCGCTTGGTGAAGACGATGCGGTCGCAATCCTTCAGCGCCTCGCGCAGCCCGGCCAGGCGCGCGGCGCCCACCTTGGCATCGACATGGATCGCCACCCGCGCCCCGCCATCGGTCCAGATGCGCGCCAGCCGCGCCACCATGCCCAGATCCCCGTGGCACAGCAGCACCACGCCAAGGCGCACCGCCGCCGTCACGCCCAGTTCCCGCGAGAGATCAGGCCCAGATCCTCCAGCTGCCGCCAGCCCTCGTATTCGCGCGATTCGCTGCACCACAGCTGCACGCCGCGATGCAGGCCCGCGTGATAGGCGCGGTATTCCTGGCTGTTGCCGTAATGCTGGCGGCGGTCCAGCTCCTCGGCCGACTTGGTCGCGAAACTCGACAGGAACTTGGCGTGCAGAAGACAGCCCGAAACCTGCTCGCCCCCGTCCTCGTCATAGACCAGGTTCAGCCCGCGCGGCAGCAGCATGTGGGTGGAACTGACATAGGCGTAACGCCAGTGCCACTTGACCAGCGGGATCTTGTTCAGCGCGGGCCCGGACAGCGGATCCTGGGCAAAGAAGGCCCGCGTCCGGGGGCCGCCCTGGATCCACAGGTTGCCGTAACGGGGGTTCTTCTGGATCGTGTAGTTGGCGGGGTCGAACCAGCGGGCGACGCGGAAGGGATCCTCGCCTTCGGCGCAGATCGCATCCTCGACCGGGCCTTTGGGATACATGTCCAGAAGCATGGCCGGAAAGGACCGCCGCCCCGAGGCATCCAGCCAGCTGGTCAGCGCCGCCAGCGGACGCCGGTCGCAATGGGGATAAACCAGGAATTCGTCGGGATCGACCGTCAGGCACCAGTGCCCCCGGCCATGGCGCAACAGCAGCCAGTTGATCCAGTCCATGCCGAAGCGCGCGCCCTTGTAGCTGCCCTCGGACCACCACAGGGACACGTCGGGCTGCGCGCGCAGGTAATCCGCGCTGCCATCCGTGCTGGCATTGTCCACCATCAGGAAATGCTGCACGCCCAGGGCCCGGTAATAATCCAGGAACCAGGGCAGCCGGATGCGTTCGTCGCGCAGGGTGACAAGGCACAGGATGTCGCCCGGCGCGATCTGCCGGGTGCGGTCCGACAGGGGCCGCAGTGCCCGCCTGCGCCGGATCGCCCGCCCGATCAGGCGCTGGCGTTCCACGCGGCGGCGCAGCCGCTTCATGATCGGATGCGCGCCTAGTCCCGGCATTGCCATCCTTGCCTGTCTGAACCGCATCGTTCGTTTGCCATGATGCCTGCAATGCCAAGGCCGCCCGTATTTGGCAAGACCGCCCGAGGGCCGTCAACCTCTGGTCGCAAGCCAATCCCCCGCGCCCATCAGCCCCAGGTCCAGCAACTGCCGCCAGTCGCGATACCGGACCGAGCCCTCGTGCCACAGGACCGGGGCCTGCGTGATGGCCTGGTGATAAGGGCGATAGGGCCGGGGGTCGATGAAATGCTGACTGCGGTGCAGTTCCTCGGCCGCGCGGGCGGCGCTGTCGGGCAGGAACTTGCTGTGCAGCAGGATGCCCGACAGGCGCGGGTCGCCGGGGCCGTCATATTCGTCGTTGAGGCGCGGCGGCAGCAGGGAATGGGTCGAGTTGACGTAAACATACCGCCGGTTCCAGCGCACCAGCGGCAGCTTGTTCAGCGTGGGGCCGCGTTCGGGCGCGTCGGGAAAGAACACCCGCTCGCGCACCCCGCCCCGCAGGATGCGGTTGCGCTTGGGGGGAACGACCGCGCAGCGATAGGGGGCGGGGTCGAACCAGGGCAGTTGTTCGGTCAGCGGGGCCCCTGGCCCGGCCTCGGCCCGGTCCAGGGGGCCGCGCGGATAAAGATCCAGCATCATCGCGCCCATGGCGGGACGGCCCGCGGCCTCCAGATGGGCCACCAGATCCGGCAGCGGGCGGCGGTCCCAATCGGGATAGATCAGCAATTCATCCGCATCGGCGGTCACGCACCAATGGCCGTGGCCGTGGCGGATCAGCAGCGCCCCCAGCCAGTCCATTCCGAAGCGGGAGGCCCGGTATCCCCCCGCAGCCCGCCACAGCGACACGTCCGGCTGGCCGTGCAGGAAGGCGTCGGTGCCGTCGGTGCTGGCATTGTCCACGACCAGGAAATGCCGCACGCCCAGGCGGCGGTAATGATCCAGGAACTGAGGCAGGCGCCGCATCTCGTTGCGGACGGTGGCAAAGGCCAGGATGTCCCCGGGCCGGATCGCCGCCGTGCGGCAGGCCAGCGGCGTCAGGTCACGGGCCGCGCGGATGCAGCGCCACAGCAGCTTGCGCCGCTTCCACCGCTGGCGCCAGGCCGACCACGCCCGGCGCATCGCGGTCGGGCTTGGGCGCGTCACGCCTGATAGACGCCGTTCTGGTGCCAGCGCCAGGCATCCGCGATCATCTGCGGCATGGTGGACCGCTGCGGCTGCCAGCCCAGCTCCGCCTTGGCCCGCGTGCTGCCGCAGACGAGCTTGACCGCATCCCCGCCCCGGCGCGGACCATCGACCATCGGCACGGGCCGGTTGGTGACATGGCGGGTGGCGTCCACGACCTCTCGCACGGAAAAGCCCGATCCCGTGCCCAGGCAGAAGACACGGCTGCCCTGCCCCGCGCGCAGCCATTCCAGCCCCTTCACATGGGCATCCACCAGATCCATCACATGGACATAGTCGCGGATGCAGGTACCGTCGGGGGTGGGATAATCAGTCCCATGCACGGTCAGCGCGGCGCGCTTGCCATCCACCGCGTCCAGGATCAGCGGGATCAGATGCGTCTCGGGGCGGTGATGCTCGCCCACCTCGCCGTCAGGGTCGGCGCCCGCCACGTTGAAGTAACGGAAGATGACCGAGCGCAGCCCGTGCGAGGCGCCGAAATCAACCAGCATGTCCTCGATCGCGCGCTTGGAGGCGCCATAGGCGTTGAGCGGCGCCTGCGGCGTGTCCTCGTCCAGAACCTCGCCGTCGCGGTCGCCATAGGTCGCGCAGGTCGAACTGAAGACGAAATCCAGGCAGCCCGCATGGATGGCCGCCTCGATCAGGTTCAGCGATCCGGTGACGTTGTTGCGCCAGTATTTCCCCGGCTCGGCCATGGCCTCGCCCACCTGGCTCAGCGCCGCGAAATGCAGGACGGCCAGCGGACGATGTTCGGCAAAGGCCGCGTCCAGCGCCGCACGGTCCAGCAGGTCGGCCTGCACCAGGGGGCCGAACTTCACCGCGTCGCGCCAACCGGTCGAAAGATTGTCCAGCGTCACCGGCACATAGCCCGCCGCCGCCAATGCCTTGCAGGCGTGCGAGCCGATATAGCCCGCACCCCCGGTCACCAGAACTGTCTGCGGCATATGCTTATTCGGCCGCCCGGCGCAGGGACATGATGTCGTGCAGGTATTCGGCGAATTCTTCCTTCAGCTCGTCGCGTTCCAGGCCAAAGGCCACGGTCGCCTGCAGGAAGCCCGCCTTCGACCCGCAGTCGAAGCGCTGGCCGCGGAAGCGCAGGCCATAAACGCCGCGCCCGGCCTCGATCTCGTCGGCGATGGCGTCGGTCAGCTGGATTTCCCCGCCCGACCCGGCCTTCAGCTTGTTCAGGTTCTGCATGACGGTCGGCGCCAGGATATAGCGGCCGATCACCGCCAGGTTCGACGGCGCGGTGCCCAGCGGGGGCTTTTCGACCATGCCGCGCGCCTTGACGATGGCGCCCATGTCCTCGGCCACGTCAAGGACGCCATAGGCCGAGGCCTTCTCGGGCGACACTTCCATGGTGGCGACCATGCTGCCGCCGGTCTCGCCATAGGCCTCGATCATCTGCTGCAGGCAGGGCGGATCGCCCATGATCACGTCGTCGGTCAGCACCACCGCGAAGGGCTCGTCATCGGTCAGCAGCCGGCGCGCGCACCAGACCGCGTGGCCCAGGCCAAGCGCCTTGTGCTGGCGGATATAGGCGATGGCGCCCGATTCCATGTTGGTGCCGCGCAGGGTTTCCAGCAGGTCGGTCTTGCCCGACTTCTTGAGGCTGCTTTCCAGTTCATGCGCGTGGTCGAAGTAATCTTCCAGCGCGCCCTTGCCGCGCGAGGTGACAAAGATGAACTCGGTGATGCCCGCGGCCCGCGCCTCGTCGATGGCGTACTGGATCAGCGGCCGGTCCACCAGCGTCATGATCTCTTTCGGGATGCTTTTCGTGGCGGGAAGAAAGCGCGTGCCCAGACCAGCTACGGGGAAGATGGCCTTGGTTACCTTACGAGTCATGAATTGACACCTTTGTTCGATCCTTGCGGCAGCCATAGGCTGAACGGAGCATAACGCCAAGTCACCCGCAAATGTTTCATTCTGCAAGCCGAATCACAGCGGCGTCGGCAATTTGACGCCCAGGCAATCATGAAGACCAAAGGCGATTTTCCCCAAATGCGCCCGAATCACAAGGCGCTTCAATCCAGGCCCATGTCCTTCATCATGGCCTCCAGGCGGGGGACATCCTCGGGGTTGTTCAGTTCCCAGAACTGGCGGCCATGCGCCTCGACCTCGACGCAGAGGATCCGGCGGCCGCGTTCCAGGAACCGCAGCTGCTCCAGCCCTTCCAGGCACTCCAGCGGGCCCTCGTCCCAGGTGGCGTATTCGGCCAGGGCCGCAGGGCGATAGGCATAGACGCCGACATGGTGGAAGACCGGGCTTGGCGCGTCGGGACCGATGTCGCCCGCCGCGAAGGGGATCACTTCCTTGGAGAAATAGAGCGCCTGCCGGTCATGGCCGAAAACCGCCGTGGTCCCGCCGACGCGGCCCGCATGGCGGTCAGCGATCAGATCCGCGCGCATCCGCCCGGTGCAGCGCAACACGGGCGTCGCCACGTCCGAGGCAGGGTCGGCGCGCAGGCCCGCCACCAGATCCTCGACGAACCAGGCCGGCGTCAGGGGCGCGTCGCCCTGCAGGTTCACCACGATGTCAGGGGTGACCCCCAGGTTCGCCACGGCCTCGGCGCAGCGTTCGGTGCCGTTGCGGCAGGTGGTGGCGGTCATCACCACCTCGGCCCCGAAGGCTTCGGCATGATCGCGGATGCGGTCGTCGTCGGTGGCGACAACCACGCGGTCCACGCCCGACACGGCCAGGGCGGCGTCCCAGCTGCGCCGGATCAGGCTGCGCGGCTGGCCGGACGCGCCACGAAGATCGACCAGCGGCTTGCCCGGATAACGGGTCGAGGCATGGCGGGCGGGAATGACGATCAGCACGGACATGTCAGGCCTTCACCAGCAGCACGCCCGGGGCAAAGGCGATGAAAAAGGGGTTCTCGAAGCCCGGCTTGCCATAGGCCAGGGCCGTGTGGTCGTCAAAGCGCACGACCTCTCCGCCCGCGCCGCGCAGGACCGCGTCGCCCGCCGCCGTGTCCCATTCCATCGTCCGGCCAAGGCGGGGATAGAGATCCGCCTCTCCGGTCGCAACCAGGCAGAACTTCAGCGAGGATCCGGCGCTGGTCATGTCGCGCACGCCGTATCGGGCGATATAGTCGTCGGTCGCCGCGTCCCGGTGCGACTTCGAGGCCACCACCATCAACCCCCGGTTGTCGGGGATCGGGTTGACGCCGATGGGAATGGTCTCGCCCGGCGTGTCGCCGAAGGGGCCATGCTCCTCGACCGAGCGGCCGTCGGCGGTGGTATAGAACAGCCGCCCCTTGGCCGGGGCATAGACCACGCCGCGCAGGGGCACGCCGTCTTCGACATAGGCGATGTTGACCGTGAAATCGCCGCGCCGCTGCACGAATTCCTTGGTGCCGTCCAGCGGATCGACGATCAGGAAGGTCCGCGCGGTCTGGGCGTGGCTGGCGGCCTGCTCCTCGGTGATCAGGGGGATGTCGGGGAAAGCCGCGCGCAGTCCTTCGGCGATCAGCGCGTCGGCGGCTTCGTCCGCGGCGGTGACGGGCGATTCGTCGGACTTGGCGCGGACGGCGAAATCCTCGGCCTCGTAGATTTCCATGATGCGCGCCCCGGCCTGCAACGCCAGGCGCCGCATTTCCAGTGTCAGTCGTTCAAATTGCATCCAGTTTCCTTCCGAGACGGCCGGTTCAGCGCAACCCTGCCGATTGTGACGGGGGGCAGACCTCCTTATGATCGGGGCCGACGGCTTGGGCAAGCGCCCGCGGGCCGGAAGGCGAAAGGGAAACGCGGGCGTGTTCAACCAGCGGAAGAACGACACGATCATCGGGGCCGCGGGAACGACGCTGGGCCTGATCTATCACCAGACCGTCTACAACCTGCGCAACGACCATCGCAACGCCATCGTGGGCCTGCTGCTGACCATCATGCAGTCGCTGATCTTCGTGGCCGCCTTTATGTTGTTCTTTCTGTTCTTCAAGGTGCGCACCTCCCCGATCCGGGGCGACTTCATCCTGTACCTGCTGTCGGGCGTCTTCATGTTCATGGCCCATACCCAGGCCTCGGGCGCAGTGGCGGGCAGCCATTCGGTGTCGGGCGGGCTGGTCAAGCACGAACCGCTGAACCCGGCGATCCTGATCGCCTCGGCGGCGATGGCGGTGCTGTATCGGCAGACGGTCAGCTGCATCGCGATCCTGGGGCTGTATCATGTCGTCATCGCGCCCATCCATTTCGACTACTGGCCGGGCTCGCTGGGCATGTACCTGCTGGCCTGGTTTTCGGGGGCCTGCACGGGGCTGGTCTTTCTGGGCATCAGGCCTTGGTCGCCGCGCGGATCCAAGCTGGTGACCACGGCCTATCAGCGCATCAACATGTTCGCGTCCGGCAAGATGTTCGTGGCCAATGTGATCCCGAATGCAATGCTGCCCTGGTTCCTCTGGAACCCGCTGTTCCACATCATCGACCAGCAGCGGGGATTCGTGTTCATCAACTACACGCCCCTGAAGACCGATCCGCTTTACGCGCTGTGGTTTTCGCTGGCCGCGATGATGATCGGCCTGCTGATCAACTTCACCACCCGCAAATACGAATCGCTCAGCTGGAACGCGGCTGGCTGACAGCCTGCAAATTGCCCGCATCGGGCGCTTGCGGGGGTTGAAACCATGCCTATATACACCCCGAAGCGTCCGGGCAGCCGGACCTGGAAACGTGTTTTTGGGATCGGACCTCGGGGGCCGAAACGGACCCGAAGTCCAGTGAAATCGCCGCAAGAAGGAAACAAGCATGTCAAAAGTCATCGGCATCGACCTCGGCACCACGAACAGCTGCGTCGCGATCATGGACGGCAGCCAGCCCAAGGTCATCGAGAACAGCGAAGGTGCCCGCACCACCCCGTCCATCGTGGGCTTCACGGATGGCGAACGCCTGGTCGGCCAGCCCGCCAAGCGCCAGGCGGTCACCAACCCCACCAATACCGTCTTTGCCGTCAAGCGCCTGATCGGCCGCCGCGTCAGTGACGAGGCCGTGGAAAAGGACAAGAAGCTTGTCCCCTACAACATCGTGGACGGCGGCAACGGCGACGCCTGGGTCGAGGTGCGGGGCGAGAAGTATTCCCCCGCCCAGGTCAGCGCGATGATCCTTCAGAAGATGAAGGAAACCGCCGAATCCTATCTGGGAGAGACGGTGACGCAGGCCGTCATCACGGTGCCCGCCTATTTCAACGACGCGCAGCGCCAGGCGACCAAGGACGCGGGCAAGATCGCGGGCCTGGAAGTCCTGCGCATCATCAACGAACCGACCGCGGCCGCGCTGGCTTACGGTCTGGACAAGAAGGACAGCAAGACCATCGCGGTTTATGACCTGGGCGGCGGCACCTTCGACATCACCATCCTGGAAATCGACGACGGCCTGTTCGAGGTGAAATCGACCAACGGGGACACGTTCCTGGGCGGCGAAGACTTCGACATGCGCATCGTCAACTATCTGGCGGACGAGTTCAAAAAGGAACACGGCGTCGATCTGACCAAGGACAAGATGGCCCTTCAGCGCCTGAAGGAAGCCGCCGAGAAGGCCAAGATCGAGCTGTCGTCGTCGAGCCAGACCGAGATCAACCAGCCGTTCATCTCGATGGACAAGAACAGCGGCACGCCGCTGCACCTGGTCATCAAGCTGACCCGCGCCAAGCTGGAAAGTCTGGTTGCCGACCTGATCAAGCGCACCATGAAGCCGGTGGCCGATGCCATCAAGGACGCGGGCGTGTCCAAGTCCGACATCGACGAGGTGGTCCTGGTCGGCGGCATGACCCGGATGCCCAAGGTGATCGAGGCCGTGACCGAGTTCTTCGGCAAGGAACCCCACAAGGGTGTGAACCCCGATGAAGTCGTGGCGCTTGGCGCGGCCATCCAAGCCGGCGTGCTGCAGGGCGACGTGAAGGACGTGGTCCTGCTGGACGTGACGCCTCTGTCGCTGGGGATCGAGACGCTGGGCGGCGTCTTCACCCGCCTGATCGACCGCAACACCACGATCCCGACCAAGAAGTCGCAGATCTTCTCGACCGCGGAAGACAACCAGAACGCTGTGACGATCCGGGTGTTCCAGGGCGAGCGCGAGATGGCCGCGGACAACAAGCTGCTGGGCCAGTTCAACCTGGAGGACATCCCGCCCGCGCCGCGCGGCTTGCCGCAGATCGAGGTGACCTTCGACATCGACGCCAACGGCATCGTCTCGGTTTCGGCCAAGGACAAGGGCACCGGCAAGACCCAGAACATCACCATCCAGGCCTCGGGCGGCCTGACCGACGAGGATATCGAGCGGATGGTGAAGGACGCCGAGGCCAATGCCGAGGCCGACAAGCAGCGCCGCGAACTGGTCGAGGCCCGCAACCAGGCCGAAAGCCTGATCCATTCGACCAGGAAGTCGCTGGAGGAACATGGCGACAAGGTGGACAGCTCGACCGTCGAGGCGATCGAACTGGCCGTGGGCGCGCTGGAAGAATCGCTGAAATCGGACGACGCGGGCAAGATCCGCGGCGGCATCCAGAACGTGATGGATGCGTCGATGAAGCTGGGCGAGGCCATCTACAAGGCGCAGCAGACCACCACGGACGGCGGCGACGATGATGGCGACCAGCCGCGCAACGTCGATGACGACATCGTGGATGCCGATTTCGAGGATCTCGGCGAAGACAAGAAGCGCGGCTGATCCGGGCCGCACCCTTTCGGGGCCGGTCCGCGGGATGACGCGGGCCGGCCGTTTCGTTGGGGAACCAGACAGGACAAAAGATGGCCAAGCGTTGCTATTACGAGGTTCTGGGCGTGACGCGCGGGGCATCGGCCGAGGAGATCAAGAAGGCCTATCGCCAGAAGGCGAAGGAGCTTCATCCCGACCGCAACAAGGACAATCCCCAGGCCGAGGCGCATTTCAAGGACGTCAACGAGGCTTACGATTGCCTCAAGGATGAACAGAAGAAGGCCGCCTATGACCGCTTCGGCCATGCCGCCTTCGAAGGCGGCGGCGGTTTCGGTGGGCGCGGCGCCCATCCCGGCGATTTCGGCACCGCCTTCGCCGATGTCTTCGAGGATCTGTTCGGCGACATGATGGGCCGGCGCGGCGGGGGCGGCGGCCGGTCCCGCGCCCAACGCGGCCAGGATCTGCGCTACAACCTGCGTGTCAGCCTGGAAGAAGCCTATGCGGGCCTGAAGAAATCCATCACCGTCCCGGGATCCGTCGCCTGCGAGGAATGCGAGGGCACCGGGGCCGAGGGCGCGACCCAGCCGACCGCCTGCCCGACCTGCGCGGGCATGGGCAAGGTCCGCGCCCAGCAGGGCTTCTTCACCGTCGAGCGCACCTGTCCCACCTGCGGCGGCCAGGGCCAGATCGTCAAGAACCCCTGCAAGGCCTGCCACGGCGCGGGACGCACGGAACGCGAACGCACCCTGTCGGTGAACATCCCGGCGGGCGTCGAAACCGGCACCCGCATCCGCCTGGCCGGTGAGGGCGAGGCGGGCCTGCGCGGAGGGCCTGCGGGCGATCTCTATATCTTCATCGAGGTCCAGGAACACCCGATCTTCCTGCGCGACGGCAAGGTCCTGGCCTGCCAGGTGCCGGTCAGCATGGCCACCGCCGCCCTGGGCGGCGAGGTCGAGGTGCCCACCATCGACGGCGGCCGCGCCCGGGTGAAGGTTCCGGCGGGCAGCCAGTCGGGCCGCCAGATGCGCCTGCGCGGCAAGGGGATGCCCCCCCTGCGCCACGGCCCCGGCGCCACGGCCGAGGCGGGCGACATGCTGATCGAGCTGGTCGTCGAAACCCCCGTGAACCTGACCGCCCGGCAGCGCGAGCTGCTGCGGGAATTCGAGGCCGAGCAGGCCGACAACAGCCCGCAGTCGGACAGCTTCTTCAACAAGGTGAAAAGCTTCTGGGACGGGATGCGGGGCTGACAGGCCCCGTTAACCGTTTCTTCACCGGCCCGGGTCCATGCTGCTGCCATGGACCCGAATCGCACCTTTGGCGAAATGCCCTTGCCGCTGTTCCAGCCCGCCATGGACGAGGCGGTCCCCGCGCCGCTGCCCCCCGGCAAGGCGCCGTCCTATCTGGCCGATCACCGCGCCCGGCTGCGCGACCGCTTCATGACGGGCGGCGCGGGCGCCATGCCCGATTACGAACTGCTGGAACTGGTCCTGTTCCGCGCCATCCCCTGCCAGGACGTGAAACCCCTGGCCCGCCGCCTGATCGAGACCTTTGGGGATTTCAACCGCGTGCTGACCGCCCCCGCCGCGCGCCTGGAACAGGTCGCGGGCGTCGGCCCTGCCGTTGTCACCGAACTCAAGATCGTCGAGGCGGCGGCGCAGCGCATGGCCCGCGCCAAGGTGATGCACCGCCCGGTGCTGTCCGGCTGGGACGCGCTGCTGGATTACTGCCACACCGCCATGGCGCATCGGGAAATCGAGCAGTTCCGCGTCCTTTACCTCGACCGCAAGAACGTCCTGATCGCGGACGAGGAACAGGCCCGCGGCACCGTCGATCACGTCCCTGTCTATCCGCGCGAAATCATCCGCCGCGCGCTGGAACTGAACGCCTCGGCCCTGATTCTGGTCCACAACCACCCTTCGGGCGATCCGACCCCCTCGGACGCGGACATCACCATGACCGCCCGCATCGCCCAGGCCGCCGACAGCATGGGAATCACCATCCACGACCACCTGATCATCGGCAAGTCGCGCGAACTCAGCTTCCGCAGCCAGGGCCTGCTTTGACGTCTTCTTCATGAAAATATCCTCGGGGGTGAAGGCCGCTTGCGGCCGAGGGGGCTGAAAGCCCCCTGCCCGCCCCCGCCTGCGACGAAATGCCCGCGGCAATTTTCCAACACAGATTGGTCGATGGCCCAGGGCAGGCTGGCTTACCGGCTGGACTGACAAGGAATTGAAGGCTAGAACCGCCCCCGCGAAGGCTGCGATCACACGCGGCCCGGATTGTCGTATCGGCCGGCCAATCCGGCCCGAATTGGAGAATACACCCGTGTCCCACGCAGATGACCACGTAGGCACCCGGAGGGATTTCCTCTATTATGCCACGGCGGGCGCAGGCACGGTGGCCGCCGGAGCCGCCGCCTGGACGCTTGTGAACCAGATGAACCCCTCGGCCGACGTGCAGGCCCTGGCCTCCATCCAGGTCGATGTCAGCGGGGTCGCGGAAGGCACCCAGCTGACCGTCAAGTGGCTGGGCAAGCCCGTGTTCATCCGCCGCCGCACCCCCGAGGAGATCGAGGCCGGCCGCGCCGTCGCCCTGACCGACCTCATCGACCAGAGCGCGCAGAACGCCAACGACCCGACGCTGGAAGCCACCGACCAGAACCGCACCCTGGACGAGGCCGGCGAATGGCTGGTCCAGATCGGCGTCTGCACCCATCTGGGCTGCGTGCCCATCGGCGACGGCGCGGGCGATTTCGGCGGCTGGTTCTGCCCCTGCCACGGCAGCCATTACGACACCGCCGGGCGGATCCGCAAAGGCCCGGCCCCGCAGAACCTGCACATTCCCGTCGCCGAGTTCCTCGACGACACCACCATCAAGCTGGGCTGAGGAGGGATCTCGATGGCCGGAATTCCGCACGACCATTACGAGCCCAGGACGGGCTTTGAAAAGTGGCTTTACCGCCGCCTGCCGATCGCCGGGGTGATCTATGACACGATCATGATCCCCACCCCGAAGAACCTGAACTGGATGTGGATCTGGGGCATCGTGCTGATGTTCTGCCTGGTGCTGCAGATCGTCACCGGCATCGTGCTGGTGATGCACTACACGCCGCATGTGGACATGGCCTTTGCCTCGGTCGAACACATCATGCGGAACGTGAACGGCGGCTACATGCTGCGCTATCTGCACGCGAACGGCGCATCGCTGTTCTTCGTGGCCGTTTACCTGCACATCTTCCGCAACCTGTATTACGGCAGCTACAAGGCGCCGCGCGAAGTCACCTGGATCATCGGGATGCTGATCTATCTGGCGATGATGGCCACGGCCTTCATGGGCTATGTGCTGCCCTGGGGCCAGATGTCCTTCTGGGGCGCGACCGTGATCACCGGCCTTTTCGGCGCGGTCCCGGGCGTGGGCGGCGCGATCCAGCAATGGCTACTGGGCGGACCGGCGGTGGACAACGCCACGCTGAACCGCTTCTTCTCGCTGCACTACCTGCTGCCCTTCGTGATCCTGGGCCTGGCGATCGTCCACGTTTGGGCCTTCCACACCACCGGCAACAACAACCCCACCGGGGTCGAGGTGCGCCGCACCAGCAAGGAAGACGCCCAAAAGGACACCCTGCCCTTCTGGCCCTATTTCGTGCTCAAGGATCTGTTCGCGCTTGGCGTGGTGCTGGTCGTGTTCTTCGCGGTGGTGGGCTTCATGCCGAACTACCTGGGCCACCCCGACAACTATATCGAGGCGAACCCGCTGGCGACGCCCGCCCATATCGTGCCGGAATGGTACTTCCTGCCCTTCTACGCGATCCTGCGCGCCTTCACGGCGGATGTCTGGATCGTGCAGATCGTCCAGTTCCTGTCCTTCGGCATCATCGACGCCAAGTTCTTCGGCGTGCTGGCGATGTTCGGCGCGATCCTGGTCATGGCGCTGGTGCCCTGGCTGGACACCAGCCGCGTGCGCTCGGGCCGCTATCGCCCGCAGTTCAAGTGGTGGTTCTGGCTGCTGGCCTTTGACTTCATGCTGCTGATGTGGTGCGGCGCGATGCCGGCCGAGGAACCCTATGCCTCGATCTCGCTGATCGCCTCGGCCTATTGGTTCGCCTATTTCCTGGTCATCCTGCCCCTGCTGGGCGTGATCGAGAAGCCCGAGCCGATGCCCGCCACCATCGAGGAAGACTACCTGGCCCATTACGAAGCGCCCACGCGCATGGCCGAGTAAGGAGAGCGATAGAATGATCCTGAGAACCAAGACGCTCTCGGCGGCGCTGGCCCTGGCGATCTCTGCCGGGGGCGCGGCCCTTGCGCAGGACGCGGCCACGCCCGCCCCGGCCCCCGCCCAGGGGACCGGAACGCAGCAATCGTCCGAACCCGCAGCCACCCCGGCCCCCGCCGGGCAGGCGGATGCGACCCCCGCCCCGGCCACCTCGCCCGACGCCACGGTCGAGGCCGGATCGGGCCTGTCCCCCACCGGCGAACGCGCGACCGCGCCCACCCAGTCGTCCGAGCCGACCTCGCCCCAGAACGCGGGTGAGCAGACCCCGATGGAAGCCCCCGAGGTTCCCGCGGTGACAACCGCGCCGGACGCAGGCGGGAACGCTGCTGCCGAAGGCGACACCGGGGCCGCTCCGGCGGCCGAGGAAGCGCCCGCCGCCGACGCTGGGGCGGAAACTGCCCCGGCAGCCGCCGAAGCCCCGGCCGCCGATCCTGCGGCCGATGCCGATGCCGATGCCGGTGCCGAGCCTGCCGGTGACGCCGTCCAGCTGACCGAAGGCGACGAGGCCGCCGTTCCGGCCGAGACCACGGGCACGGTGGTGGCCCCCGAAGGGCATGACGACATCGAGGGCACGCCCGAGGATGCCGCAAGCGATGCCGAGCCCGACAATGCCGAGGGCGGGGAAGAACACGCCGCCGCCGCCAGCCACGGCGCCCCGCATATCGAGGATATCGCCTACAGCTTCGAGGGTCCGTTCGGCAAGTTCGACCAGTTCCAGCTGCAGCGCGGGTTGCAGGTCTATACCGAGGTCTGCTCGTCCTGCCACGGCATGAAGTTCGTGCCGATCCGCACCCTGCATGACGACGGCGGCCCCGGCCTGCCCGAGGATCAGGTCCGCGCCTATGCCGCCAACCTGAACCCGGTCCTGGATCCCGAGACCGGCGAGGAACGTCCCCGCCTGCCCACCGACCACTTCCCCACCATCACGGGCGAGGGCATGGGCCCGGATCTGTCGCTGATGGCCAAGGCCCGCGCGGGCTTCCACGGCCCCTACGGCACCGGGATCAGCCAGCTGGTGAACGGCATCGGCGGGCCGGAATACATCCACGCGATCCTGACCGGCTACACGGGCGAGGAGATCGAGCAGGCGGGCACCGTGCTGTATCAGAACACCGCCTTCTCCAGCGGCAACATCGCCATGCCGCCGCCCTTGTCGGACGACCTGGTCACCTATGCGGACGGCACGCCCGCGACGGTCGATCAGATGGCCCGCGACGTGTCGGCCTTCCTGATGTGGACCGCCGAACCCAAGCTGACCCATCGCAAGCAGGTGGGGCTGGTGTCGGTGCTGCTGCTGGTCGCGCTGACCTCGCTGCTGTATCTGACGAACAAGCGGCTCTGGGCGCCGCACAAGCGCAAGTTGCATCAAAAACACTGATCGGCCTTTTCGACGATCCCGACGCGCCCCCTTTGGGGCGCGTTTTTCATTGCTGGACAAGCCGCCCGGTTCCGGCAACATCGCCCCTCGAAAAGGGAGCATCCATTCCATGGCAATCTGGAACCTCGGCTCGATCAATATCGACCATGTGTATCGGCTGGACCACCTGCCCCGCCCGGGCGAGACGCTGGCCGCCCTCGGCTATGCGCAGGGGTTGGGCGGCAAGGGCGCGAACCAGTCCATCGCAGCCGCCCGCGCGGGGGCCATCACGCATCACCTGGGGGCGATGGGCGCGGGCGACGACTGGGTGATCCAGCGGCTGGCCGACCGGGGCATCTGCACCGCCCCCATTGCCCGCCTGCCGGGCGAGGTCACCGGCCACGCCAATATCCTGCTGGACCGCCAGGCCGAGAACGCCATCGTCATCCATCCGGGCGCCAACCGGGCCATCACGCCCGCCATGCTGGAAAAGCCCCTGTCGGCCATCAAGCCGCAGGACACGCTGCTGATCCAGAACGAAACCAGCTGCCAGGTCGAGGCCGCGCGGATCGCGCGGCAGGCGGGCGCCCGCGTGATCTATTCCGCCGCGCCCTTCGACATCGCGGCGGTCCGCGCCATCCTGCCCCATGCCACGATCCTGGCCATGAACGCGGGCGAGGCCGCCGAACTGTTCGCGGCCATTCCCGGCGACCTGCCGGTCCAGGGCCTGCTGATCACGCGCGGGGCCGAGGGGGCGGAATACCGCGACCTGACCACCGGCACCCTCCACAGGCAGGCGGCCTTTGCGGTCAATCCGGTCGATACGACGGGGGCGGGCGACACCTTTGCCGGCTATTTCGCCGCAAGCCTGGACCGGGGGGATCAGGTTCCCGCCGCCCTGCGGCTGGCGGCGGGCGCGGCCGCCCTGAAGGTCACGCGGCACGGGGCGGGCGATGCCATCCCCGGACTGGAGGAGGTGCTGGCCTTCCTTGCCAACCGGACCTGACGCCTAGCCCAGCGAATAGCCCGTGCCGCGCACCGTGCGCACCGGGTTGTCGCCGCCGTTCTGCATCAAGGCCTTGCGCAGGCGGCCCACATGCACGTCGATGGTGCGCGTGTCCACATAGATGTCGCGCCCCCAGACCCGGTCCAGCAACTGTTCGCGCGTCCAGACCCGGCCCGGCTTTTCCATCAGCGTGGACAGCAGCCGGAATTCCGTCGGGCCCAGGTGCAGCGCCTGGCCCGCGCGGAAGACGCGGTGTTCGGCGGCATCCAGGATGATGTCGCCAAAGGACAGCCGTTCGCCCATGCTGGCGGGCCGCGTCCGGCGCAGCTGCGTGCGCAGGCGGGCCATCAGTTCCACCACGGAATAGGGCTTCACCACGTAATCGTCGGCCCCGGTTTCCAGGCCGCGCACCCGGTCGGTTTCCTCGCTGCGGGCGGACAGCATGATGATAGGGATCGACCGGGTGGCGGGATCGGCCTTGACCTGGCGGCAGACCTCGATGCCGGACACCCTGGGCAGCATCCAGTCCAGCACCATCAGGTCGGGCTGTTCCTCCTGCACCAGCAGCAGCGCGTCCTCTCCGTTGTCGGCGACAACGACGGCAAAGCCCTCGGCCTCAAGGTTGTATTGCAGCACCTCGCGCTGCGCGCCCTCGTCCTCGACCACCAGGACGCAGGGGGATTGGCGTGCCATCGCGTCAGCCCCCCGTGTCGGGGCTGATCCCCGGCACGCTGTTGTCCTTGGGGCGGCTTTCGTCGGGCAACTCGCCCGTGACCAGATAGATCACCTGTTCGGCGATGGCGGTGGCAAGATCGCCCATCCGTTCGACGTTCTTGGCGATGAAATGCAGGTGCATGCAGGCGGTGATGTTGCGCGGGTCTTCCATCATGTGGGTCAGGAATTCGCGGAACAGGGCGTTGTACATCTGGTCCACCTCCAGGTCGCGCTGGCGCACGTCGCCTGCCAGCCCGGCATCGCGGCGGATATAGCTGTCCAGCGCGTCCTGGACCATCTTGCCCACCGCCCCGCTCATCCGGCGGAGCGCCAGGCCCGCGCCGTCGATGGGGGGCATCTGCGACAGCACATGGGTGCGCTTGGCCATGTTCTTGGCGTAATCGCCCACCCGTTCCAGCGCATGGGCGATCTTCATCACCGCCAGCACCATGCGCAGGTCGGTGGCGGTGGGGGCGCGCAGGGCGATCAGGCGGGCCGCGTCCTCGTTGATCTGCAGTTCCAGCGCGTCGATGGCCTTGTCGCGGCGGCGGACCTGTTCGGCCAGGTCCACGTCGCTGGTTTCCAGCGCGGTGGCGGCATCGGAAATGGCGGCCTCGACCATGCCGCCCATCTTGACGGCCAGGGCCTGGATCGTTTCCAGGTCGCGGTCGAAGGCCGAGGAGATGTGCTTCTCGCGGTTCATGTGTCCTGCCCCCTGTGTCAGCCGATCCGGCCCGAGATATAGGCCTCGGTCCGGCTGTCCTTCGGCCTGGTGAAGATGTCGTCGGTGTCGCCGTATTCGACCAGGTTGCCCAGGTGGAAGAAGGCGGTCTTCTGGCTGACGCGCGCGGCCTGCTGCATCGAATGGGTGACGATCACCACGGAAAACCGGCTGCGCAGTTCCTCGATCAGTTCCTCGACCTGGGCGGTGGCGATGGGGTCCAGCGCAGAACAGGGTTCGTCCATCAGCAGGACTTCGGGGGACGTGGCGACCGCGCGGGCGATGCACAGCCGCTGCTGCTGGCCGCCCGACAGGCCGGTGCCGGGTTCCCCCAGCCGGTCCTTGACCTCGTTCCACAGGGCCGCGCCGCGCAGGGCGCCTTCGACGATGCCGTCCAGTTCGGCGCGGTTGCGGGCCAGGCCATGGATGCGGGGGCCGTAGGCCACGTTGTCATAGATCGACTTGGGAAACGGGTTCGGCTTCTGGAAGACCATGCCGACCTTGGCGCGCAATTGCACGGGATCCACCCGGCGGTCATAGATGTCCTCGTTGTCCAGCAGGATCCGGCCCTCGACCCGGGCGATGGGGATGGTGTCGTTCATGCGGTTGATGCAGCGCAGAAAGGTGGACTTGCCGCAGCCCGAAGGGCCGATGAAGGCCGTCACGGTCTTGTCCAGGATGTCCACGTCCACGTCCTTCAGCGCGTGCTTGTCGCCGTAATAGACCTGCACCTTGCGGGCCTGGATCTTGATGTCGTCGGGGGTCACGGCATTCTCCACGCGGCGGTTCGTATCGTACATATGGGGGTTCCCTTGGGGCGTTTACCAGCGGCGCTCGAACTTGCGGCGCAGCCAGATGGCCAGCACGTTCATGCACAGAAGAAAGACCAGCAGCACGATGATCGCCCCGGATGCCCGCTCGATGAAGGCCGGATCCGACCGCTGCGTCCAGTTATAGACCTGCACCGGCAGGGCCGATGCCGGGTCGAACAGCCCTGATGGCAGCCCCGAGGGGATGTCGCGGATAAAGGCCACCATGCCGATCAGCAGCAAGGGCGCGGTTTCCCCCAGGGCTTGGGCCAGGCCCAGGATCATGCCGGTCAGGATGCCGGGCGTCGCCAGCGGCAGGACATGGTGGAAGACCGACTGCATCTTCGACGCGCCCACGCCCAGGGCCGCGTCGCGGATCGACGGCGGCACGGCCTTCAGCGCGGCGCGGGTGGGAATGATGATGCGCGGCAGGGTCATCAGCGTCAGCACCAGCCCGCCCACGATGGGCGCCGATTGCGGCAGGCCCGCAAAGTTGATGAAGGCCGCAAGCCCCAGGATCCCGAAGACGATCGAGGGCACCGCGGCGAGGTTCGAGATGTTGACCTCGATGATGTCGGTACAGCGGTTCTTGGGGGCGAATTCCTCCAGATAGATGCTGGCCGCGATGCCGATGGGCACCGCCAGCACCAGCACCACCAGCATCATGTAGAACGACCCCACGATGGCCGCGCCCACGCCCGCCGCCTCGGGGCGCTGGTCAGAGGCGTCGGCAAGCCTCAGGAAGTTCCAGTTGAAGCGGGTGACGATCATCCCCCGGTCGGCCAGCGCCTGCGCCAGTTGCAACTGCCGGGGCGAGGTGTTGCTGTCGCGCTCCGCGCTTTCCATCGTCACGCGGCCCTTGAAGTAGCCGTCGATGCGGCCTCCGGTCAGCACGTCGAATGCGACGGTCTGGCCGACAAGCTCGGGTTCGGCCAGCACGCGGTTGCGCACCTGGGCCGAGGCTTCCCTGGAAACCAGCCCCTTGATGTCCTTCTCCGTCAATCCCTCGACCTGGATGGCCTCGCGCGCGACGGCATCCCCCACCGCCTTGTCCAGCACCTTGCCATAGGTCAGGGTCAGCACCTTGGCCATTTCGGCCGGGTCGCGGTTGCCCTTGGGGTCCAGGACGGCTGCGTCCAGCGTGACGGGGATGTTCAGGTAGGTCTGGCGAAAGGCCCCCGCCCCGTCCGTCAGGATCGTCGCCAGCAGCACCACAAGCGCGATCATGGAAATGGCGATGGCCCCGATGCCATACCAGCGAAAGCGTCTCTCGGCGGCGTTGCGGGCCCTGGTGCGCGCATCCTGCCGCAACAGGGATGCGGGCTTGCGGTCGGGATTATCGGTCATTCGTATTGCTCGCGATATTTGCGCACGATGATCAGCGCAACCACGTTCAGCGCCAGGGTGATGACGAACAGCGTCAGCCCCAGGGCGAATGCCACCAGCGTCTCGGGCGAGTTGAAGTCGCTGTCGCCGGTCAGCTGGCTGACGATCTTGACGGTGATGGTGGTCATCGCCTCCAGCGGGTTGAGGCTCATCTGGGCTGCGGCCCCGGCGCCCAGGACCACGATCATGGTTTCCCCGATGGCGCGGCTGGCGGCCAGAAGGACCGCGCCGACGATGCCCGGAAGGGCCGCGGGCAGCACCACCTGGCGCACGGTTTCCGACGGGGTGGACCCCAGGCCAAGCGCCCCGTCGCGCAGGGATTGCGGCACGGCGTTGATGATGTCGTCGCTGAGCGAGCTGACGAAGGGGATCAGCATGATCCCCATGACCAGCCCGGCGGTCAGGACCGAGGTGCCCGAATTGCCGAGCCCCAGCGGTTGCGCAAAGTAATCGCGCAGCAGCGGCCCCACGGTGATCAGCGCGAACAGGCCATAGACGATGGTGGGGATGCCCGCCAGAACCTCGATGGCCGGTTTCACGACGCCGCGCACCCGGCGGGACGCGTATTCGGACATGTAGACGGCGGCGAACAGCCCGATGGGCACCGCCACCAGAAGCGCGATGGCCGAGACATAGAGCGTGCCCCACAGCAGCGGCACGATGCCCAGTTGCGAATTGCCCTGGAAGCGCGGCGTCCATTCGGTGCCGAAGAAGAAGGTCTTCCAGTCGTAAAGCTGGAAGAAGCGTCCGGTCTCGAAGACCAGCGACAGGATGATCCCCAGCGTGGTCACGATGGCGATCAGCGAACACAGCATCAGAAGGCCCAGCACCATGCGCTCGACCGCGTTGCGGGCCTGGTAGCCCTGGCCGATCCGCGTGACGCCGATGCCAAGGCCCGCGATCGCGGCGACCAGGGCCAGGATGCCGATGACCGGCATGGCCCCGACCGTCAGCACGCCCGCCAGGCGCAGCATCGACCCTGCGGCCAGCACCGCCAGCGGCGGCAGCAGCGCGGTCAGGGCGACGCTGGCGCCGTGATAGGTCGGGCGGCTGTGCAACTGGCGCGCGTCCGGCCCGGCCGAGGCGAAGGCGCGGCTGCGGCCGACGATGTAACCGGCGGCGGCCAGCAGGAATGTTGCAAGAATGGCCCATGACAGCGGCATTCGGGCGGTCCTTCACGGAAAAGCGGAAAGGCGGCACGGGCTTTCCCGTGCCGCCCGGGCGTTATTGCAGGGTCGTCCCGGCGGCGACGGCTTCCTGGGTCGCGGCCAGATCCGGATCCGAGACCAAGCCATATTCGGCCAGCGGGCCATCGGGACCGGCGATCTCGTCGGCCACGAAGAATTCGACGAATTCCTGAAGGCCCTGGATTTCGCCGATATGCGCCTTCTTCACATAGAAGAACAGCGGCCGCGACACCGGGTATTCGCCCGAGGCGATGGTTTCCGTGGACGGCGTGACGCCGCCGATGGTGCCGACCTTCAGCTTGTCGGTGTTGTTCTCATAGAAGGACAGGCCGAACACGCCGATCCCGCCCGGCGAGGACTGGATGCGGGCCAGGGTTTCGGTGTAATCGCCGTCGATGTCCACGGCGCGTCCATCGGTGCGCAGCGTGGTGCAGGCTTCCTCGGCCGCGTCCTCGTCCATGCCGGATGCGGTGAAGGCCTCCATGGCGCCCGATTCCTCGCAACCGGCCAGGATCACCTTTTCCTCGAAGACCTCGCGGGTGCCGTGCTTGGTGCCGGGGATGAAGGCCAGGATCTCCTGCCGGGGCAGATCGGGGTTCACGTCCGACCAGTTGGCGGCCGTGTTGTCCACGACCTGGCCGTCGCGCACCACCTTGGCGGACAGGGCGTTGAACCAGTCGGCGGGGGTATAGGCGAAGTCCGGGCCGCTTGCGGCATTGGCGAAGACGATCCCGTCATAGCCGATGCGGATTTCCATGATGTCGGTCACCCCGTTGGCGGTGCAGGTGTCGCGTTCCGCGTCGCGGATCGGGCGGCTGGCATTGGCGATATCGATGGTGTTCGGACCCACGCCCTCGCAGAATTTCTGCAAGCCTCCGCCGGTGCCGCCGGATTCGACGACCGGGACGGGGAAATCCATGTTCTCACCGAACAGTTCGGCCACGATGGTGGAATAGGGCAGCACGGTGGACGACCCCGACACCTGGATCTGGTCGCGGGCGGCCGCAGCCGTGGCCGAGGCGGCGATCACGGCCAGGGCTGAGACGGTGAGTTTCACGGTGGACATGGATCTCTCCTGTTTTCTTCACGCCCAAAGGCTGGGGCTAGGCGTGACCTAAGCGTCCGTGGTGACGCTTGTGCGAAAGAAGCGTGACCCTTTTATGACAGCGGGCCGGTTTTTGACAGTCCCGCGTCAGTTTTCCGGCAATGCGCCGATCCGGCCCCGCTGCCCGCCGGTCTGGGCGCGGTCCATGAGCAGGTGGTCCAGGATCACGCAGGCGGCCATGGCCTCGGCCACGGGCACGGCGCGGATGCCCACGCAGGGGTCATGGCGGCCCTTGGTGATGAGGTCGATCTCGCGGCCCTGCCGGTCGATGGTGCGGCGGGGGGTGGTGATGGAACTGGTCGGCTTGACCGAGAAGCGGACCACGATCGGCTGGCCGGTGCTGATGCCCCCCAGGATGCCGCCCGCGTGGTTGGACAGATAGATCGGGCCATCGTTGCCCATGCGGATCTCGTCGGCATTGTCGGTGCCGGTCAGGGCGGCGGCACCCATGCCCTCGCCGATCTCGACGCCCTTCACGGCATTGATCGACATCATCGCGGCGGCCAGGTCGGTGTCCAGTTTCGCATAGACCGGCGCGCCGAGGCCGGGCGGGCAGCCCTCGACCAGCACCTCGACGGCAGCGCCGACGCTGTCCTGCGCCTTGCGGATGCCGTCCAGGTAGTCGGACCACTGGTCCACGGCACTGGCGTCGGGCAGGAAGAACGGGTTGTCGCCGATAGCATTCGCGTCGAACTTCGCGCGGTCCAGGTGCAGCGTCCCCATCTGCACCATGTATCCGGTGATCCGCAGGTCGGGCAGCAGGTCGCGCAGCACGGCCTGCGCCACGCCGCCCGCCGCGACCCGCGCCGCGGTTTCGCGCGCGCTTGACCTGCCGCCGCCGCGATAATCGCGATGGCCGTATTTCAGGTGATAGGTGATGTCGGCATGGCCGGGGCGGAAGGCCTGGGCGATCTCTCCGTAATCCTTGGACCGCTGGTCGGTGTTCTCGATCATCAACTGGATCGGCGTGCCGGTGGTGCGGCCCTCGAAGGTGCCCGACAGGATGCGGACCTGGTCGGCTTCGCGGCGCTGCGTGGTGTGCTTCGACGTGCCGGGGCGGCGGCGGTCCAGGAATTGCTGGATCCAGGCCTCGTCCAGGGCCACGCCGGGGGGCACGCCATCGACGGTGGCGCCCAGGGCGGGGCCGTGGCTTTCGCCCCAAGTGGTGAACCGGAACGCGCGGCCGAAGGTGTTGAAGCTCATGCAGTCTCTCCGGTCAGGGCTTTGAGTTCATAGATCAGTTCCAGCGCCTCGCGCGGGGTCAGGGCGTCGGGGTGGATGTCCCTCATGCGCGCGTCCAGCGGGCTTTCCTTGGGCTTGGGCGCAACAGGCGCGGGCGGCACGGCGCGGAACAGGGGCAGGTCGTCGATCAGGGCGGCGGGACGGGCCGCGCCGTCCCGTTCTCCCGATTCCAGCGCGTCCAGCACGGCGCGGGCGCGTTCGACCACCGATGCAGGCAGCCCCGCCAGACGCGCGACCTGCACGCCATAGCTGCGGTCTGCCGCGCCCTTGCGAACCTCATGGAGGAAGATCACCTCGCCTTCCCATTCGCGCACGGCGACGGTGGCGTTTTCCACGCCGTCCAGCTTGGCGGAAAGCGCCGTCATCTCGTGGTAATGGGTGGCGAACAGCGCGCGGCAGCGGTTGGCGGCGTGCAGATGCTCCATCACCGCCCAGGCGATGGACAGCCCGTCCCAAGTGGCGGTGCCGCGCCCGATCTCGTCCAGGATCACCAGGGCGCGGTCGTCGGCTTGGTTGAGGATCGCGGCGGTCTCGACCATCTCGACCATGAAGGTGGACCGGCCCCGCGCGAGGTCGTCGGCGGCGCCCACGCGGCTGAACAACTGGCTGACCAGGCCGATATGGGCGCGGCGGGCGGGGACAAAAGCCCCCGCCTGCGCCAGCACGGCGATCAGCGCGTTCTGGCGCAGGAAGGTGGATTTACCCGCCATGTTCGGGCCGGTCAGCAGCCAGATCGCCGGGGTTTCCCCTTCGGTCAGGGCGCAGTCATTGGCGACGAAGCTTTCCGCCTTGCGCTTCAGGGCGCGTTCCACGACCGGGTGGCGGCCCCCTTCGATCACGAAGGCGCGGCTGTCATCGACCAGGGGCCGCGTCCACCCCTCGCCCGTGGCGATGTCGGCAAAGGCTGCGGCCAGGTCGATCTCGGCCAGCGCGCGGGCGGCCTGCCCGATGGGGGCGGCGCGGTCCAGCACCGCCGCGCGCAGGCGGTCAAAGATGGCCCGCTCGATTTCCAGCGCGCGGTCGCGGGCGTTGAGGATCCGCGTCTCAAGCTCCGACAATTCCACGGTGGTGAAGCGGATCTGGTTGGCGGTGGTCTGGCGGTGGATGAAGGTCGCGTTCAGCGGCGGCGCCATCATGCGTTCGGCATGGGTGGTCGTCGTCTCGATGAAATAGCCCAAGACGTTGTTGTGCTTGATCTTGAGGCTTTGCACGCCCGCCAGCGCCGCATAATCGGCCTGCATCCCGGCGATCACGCCCCGGCCTTCGTCACGCAGCCGCCGCGTCTGGTCCAGATCGTCGTCGTAGCCCGCAGCCACAAAGCCGCCATCGCGGGCCAGCAGCGGGGGTTCCGCCACCAAGGCGTCGTCCAGCAGGCCGATCAGATCATCGTGCCCGGTCAGGTCGCGCGCGGCCTCGGCCAGCACCGGCGCGGCATCCCCCGGCAGCCGCGCCGCGATGGCCGCGCCCTGCGCCAGCCCCGCCCGGATCGCGGCCAGATCGCGCG
>NZ_JAFLRK010000014.1 GCF_017315735.1 Paracoccus shandongensis | reverse complement strand
CGCCAGGCAGCATAACCTCAACCCACAGAGCCAGAGCCCTCCAGACCAAACTCAGGCCGCCTGTTCCAAATCATTCGACGACGGACACTCGAGGGCGTCACCACCAACCTGACCGTCGAGACCAACCGGCACTTCTACTTCATCCATGCCGTGGAGTCGTCGCGAGCCACGCCCCACTGGTCGGTGAAGTTCACCGTGCCGGGCAGCGGCGGGCCGCGGTCACGCGCCGCGACCGCGGCGGCGGCAATCCCGGCGGAGGTGCCGATGATCTACCGCGTCCTGAGCCGCAGGGGCGCCGCGGAGTTCGCGCCAATCGGGATCTCGGATGACGGCAAGCGCACCCTGTTCCGGATCCCGCCCGGCGCACCCATCCCGTCGGTCTTCCGGGCCGATGCAAGGGGCCGGGAGTACAGCGTCAACACCAGTGTGAACGGCACCGTCATCACCGTGGGCGGGCGCTCGGAACGCTGGGTGCTGCGCCATGGCGACGCCCATGTCTGCGTGGAGGGCACGAGGCCTGATGCCGGGCAGAGGACGCGCTGATGGCGGAAGCCGATCCCCTGGAGGAACGGCTGCGCCGGATGCAGCCACCGGCAGCCAGGCCGCCCCTGTGGCGGCGCCTGGCGCTGCCTGCGGGGATGCTGGCGGCCGGACTTGCGGGGGGCGCCTATGTGGCGACGGTAGTCCCGTCGCGGGATCCCGCTCCGTCTCCCTTGCCGACATCGGACGTCCGCGAGTTCCAGGACGACACGGGGCTTGACGGCTTCACGCTAACCGAGAACGAGCCGAACCCCGCACCAGCCCCACCGGACACGCGCACCGCCGTGCGCACGGTTGCCGATCCACAGGCCCAGGCTGATGCGGCGGCAACGCGCGCGGCCCTGGAGCGGGCCAGGACAGAACTCGAGGCGGTCCGGGCCGAGTTGGCCGCAGCCAGGGCCAACCCGAGGACGTCATCCGAAGAGCTTGACGCCCTGCGCGCGGAATTGGACCAGATCAAAGACGACATGGCCGGAAAGGACCAGGCGCTGGATGAGCTGACCCGCGAAAACCTGCGCCTGCAATCCGATCTGGACCTTGCTGCGGAACTGGCCAGCCAGACGCAGAGCCACGCCGACCTGGAAGCGCAACGGCTGGCAGAGCTTGAGCGGCGCCGGGCAGAGATGGAAGCGCGCCGTGCCGAGGAAGAAGCGCTGCTGCAAGCCCGCACGCAGTCGGCGATGGTGGCATACCGGTCAGGCAGCGGCGGGACAGGGGAAGACAACGGAGCGGGCGGCATCGACGAGCGGTCTGACGCCGCCGAGCACTTCCGGCGCGCGGGCCGCTCCGAGGCCGTCCAGTCGGAGGTCATTTCCGAACCCTCGCGAACCGTGGTCCAGGGCACGCTCATCGAGGCCACGCTTGCCAACGCCATCTCCAGCCAGCTCGAAGGCAATGTCGCGGCCACGGTCAGCTATGACGTCTGGTCGATGGACATGGCCAATGTCCTGATCCCGCGCGGCTCGCGGCTTTTTGGCCGCTACAGCTCGTCCATCGAGAAGGGCCAGCGGCGGATCATGGTGGCCTGGGACCGGGTGGTGACGCCGGACGGGCAATCAGTCGACCTTGCCGCTTACGGGACGGACCGCGTCGGCCGGGCTGGCGTGACGGGCCGGGTCAACACCCGCACCCTGGCACGCTTCTCGGCGGCGGCAGCCGTGTCGATCATCGGCGCCGCCCCTGCGGTGCTCGCGGCCGCTTTCGAGGAGGATAGCGACGACGGGATCGCCCGCGACACTGCGGAAAACATCGGCAGCAACGCCAGCGATGCGATCGGCGGAGTGATCAAGGACTACATCGACATTCCCGCCACGATCAGCGTCGATCAGGGCGCCGTGGTCATGGTCATGGTGAACGCCGACCTGGAAATGTTCCCATGACAGAGATGGGCCATCTGGAAACTCGGCTCCAGGTGCTGCGCCCGTTGCTGAGCGACGAGGCTACCATCGAGATCGCCATCAACGCTGACGGCCGGGTCTGGGTTGAGCGCGCAGGCGATAGTGCCATGTCTCCATCGGACGTGACGCTCTCGCCCGTCGCGGTCAAGGACTTGGCGGGCCTGATCGCCAACAAGCAGCGCCTGACCCTGACCGAGGATCAGCCGGCGATCTCGACAACCATTGCGTTCGCAGGTGCCACCCTGCGCTGCCAGGCGATCATCCCGCCTGCCTCGGCGGGCGGAACGGTGATCTCGGTCCGGGTGTTCCGCCGCAGGCTGGCGGGCGAGGCGCCGCGTCACTTCCGCTTCTTGCGCGACCAGACCGTTTCGCTGGAAACAGAGCGGCTGAAGCGGCTGCGCGCGATCCACGAACTGGCAATGGAAGGCGGCAACCCGGACACGTTCCTGCGGGCTTGCGTCCAATCCCGCATGAACCTCGTGATCTCCGGGGGCACCTCATCCGGCAAGACCGAACTGGCGCGCCGGCTTCTGTGGATGGTGGAGGAGAAACACCGGCTGGCGCTGATCGAGGATGCAGCCGAACTGCTGCCAACCCAGGAGAACATCATCAGCCTGATCGCCGACAGGCTGGAGGTCTCGGCCCGCTCCGCCGACAAGCTCCTGGAGATGACCCTGCGCCTGCGTCCCGACCGGATCATTCTGGGCGAGCTCCGTGGCATCGAGGCAGTCACCTTCCTCGAGGCCATCAACACCGGTCACGAGGGCAGCGTCACAACCATCCATGCCACAAGTGCTCGAAAGGCAGTCAACAGGCTCGCCTTTCTGGTCATGCGTGCGGGCATGCCGCTGACGCTTTCCGAGATCCTGGACTATGTCCTCGGGTCCATCGACGTGATCGTGCAGACCGGGCGAATCGGGACCGAACGGGGCATCCTGGAGACGTGGTTTCCGGGGCTTGATGGGGAGTCCCGGGACGTGATGTAGCCCCCGGTCGGCCTTGCACTCACTGACAGGCCGAGTTGGTCAGTCGCTCTGTGAAGCCTTGCCCAAGGTTGAGGACCCAGGCTTTATCGAACTGCTCGACCATGTCCTCACCTCAGGCGAGGCCATAAAACGAAGGATGCTCCGCACCTTGCTGCGATGGAAGAACGAAGTGCAACATGGCAGCGTACGACTAGCGAAGGATAGAGCAATCAGCAAAGCTTGAGCGCCGCGCCATAGTGTGTCATGCGACGGCTTCTTCAGTTCCTGTTTCGTGCGCAAGCGTGCGTCAAAGTCCATCCTCATCGGCCTGCAAGATCGGTTTCCGGATCACCTTTTGCTTGCATACATCACCAAGACAGATTATCGCAGGTTGTTAATGAGGCAGGCACATAATGCTATACAAGGTCCTCTGCGGGGGCAGGGGATCTTGTAACAAAGTCGCTAGAAAGGCCATCTGCCCGGAACCTCAACTCACCAGCGTTATTGGTGACTGTCCACTTAAACACTGGACAGTGGTCAACGAGTATGCCCCGCCTCCCTCCTTCAGGCGGGGCATTTTTCACACTGCGTCCAGTGCAGGTCTGGAAAGACCCGGCAGGGGGAGCGGGCGCCAGGTTGTTCGTCAGCATCTCGAAGGAAAAGCGCATCGGCTGCTTCAACACCACCTGGCTTACAGATTTTCTGCAAGCGGCTGGTCAAGTCTAGCCAATCGTTGTCGAGCCGGGATGGGTCCATGTTGGGAGTCTCAGATCAGGAGGCCACCATGGACGAGAACAAGAGAACGGCGCTGGTGCTGGGCGCCACGGGCGGGATCGGCGGCGCGGTGGCCGAGGCCCTGCTGGCGCATGGCTGGGCGGTGCACGGCATGGCCCGCGACCCGGCCAGGGCAGCTGCCAGGGCGCAGGACGGCCTGTCCCGGACCCGGTGGGTCAAGGGCGACGCGATGGACAAGGGCGACGTGGTCCGCGCGGCGCAAGGCGCGCAGGTCATCGTGCATGCAGTGAACCCGCCGGGCTATCGTGATTGGGACAAGCTGGTGCTGCCCATGATCGACAACACGATCGCGGCCGCCCAGGCGGCGGGCGGTGCCCGGATCGTGCTACCCGGCACGATCTACAACTTCGACCCCGCGACCACGCCCGTGCTGCGAGAGACCAGCCCCCAGCAACCCCGCTCGCGCAAGGGCGCAATACGCAAGGAACTGGAGGCGCGGCTCGAACAGGCTGCCATGGCGGGCGATGCGCCTGCGCTGATTGTGCGCGCGGGCGACTTCTTCGGCCCCCATGTTCGTGCGAGTTGGTTCGCCCAGGCTATGGTGACACCAGGCAAGCCTCTCAACCGCCTGACGGTTCTGAACCGCGGTGTGGGCCATGCCTGGGCCTACCTGCCCGACCTTGCGCAAACCTTTGCGCGCCTCCTGGATGCGCCGGAACGGCTTCGGGCTTTCGAGCGCGTTCAATTCGACGGCTTTTGGGATCCCGACGGCACCTGGATGCCCGAGGCTGTTGCCGTGGCCCTGGGGGGCGCGCGCCTGCCCGAGCGCGCCTTTCCCTGGTGGCTCATGCGGCTTGCAGCGCCCTTCGGGGGCTTCCCGCGCGAGGCAGTGGACATCCTGCCCGTCTGGCGCCACCCGGTGCGCCTCGACAACGGCCGCCTTGTCGGGATCCTCGGCGCCGAGCCGCGCACGCCCATCGTGGATGCGGTGCGCGCTACCCTCCAAGACCTGGGATGCCTGCCCGAGGCCCGGATGACGGCATCGCCGATCCCGGCCTGACCTGACGGACACCTGCCTGCGGACGGAACGCGCACGCTTCCCCTGATGCGGCCCCTGGGCAGGGGATACGAAAGGCGTGACCATGTCCACACCATTGCGCGCCTATCTGCGTCGCAAAGCAGTTCCCATCGCCACGCTCAACGCCGCCTACACCTGGTGGCTGTGGCGCACTCTCGACCCCGTGCCGCTGACCGGGCCGGGTGGTGTCGCCTTGGATCTGGCGCTCACCCTTGTGGTGATTGCCGTGCTGTTCGTCCTCATCGACACGAGGCTTGCTCGCCAAAAGCTTGCGTCCGGCCGCGTGGCGGTAAAGGGATCGCATGTTCCCTCGGCACTCGATTGCCTTCCCCGGGGCGTGGCAACGCGGGCCGTGGTGGCGGCCGGCCTGACCGCCTGTCTGCTGGCCCTGCCGCTGTGGTTTCTTCTGCCCCTGGGCGGCGATGGCCTGCTTTCAACATTTGGGGCGAGCGGGACCAAGGTGGTCATCACCCTGGCTCTGTCGTTTCTGATCGTACCGATCATGTCGGTGGCGGCCTTCCGATGTGCAGAGAAATACGGCAAGCCAGGCGGCGGCGTGATCGTCGGCTTGGCGCGAGCCGAAAATACGGCCTCGTTCCAACAAGACATCAAGAAGCGCCGTCGCCGGCGCTTTGTGAGGCGAATCGTCCGGTCCGGTCCCGCGCCCATATCAGGCGGCACGACGCGAAGCCCGCAGAAAGCCGATTGCGCAAGCCCGGCAAGCCGCTAGCATCAATCCGATGAGCGAGCCTGTTTCCTGGGACGACCAACGCGCCTTTCTTCTGGTGTTTGAAGGCGGCAGCCTGTCGGCCGCCGCACGCGCCCTCAGCCAGGCGCAACCCACGGTGCGCGCTCGCATCGAGGCGCTGGAGCGCAAGCTGGGCACCGTGCTGTTCACCCGATCCTCGCAGGGCCTGCTGCCGACCGAGGCCGCGCGCGCGCTCCACGCCCATGCCCGTGCCATGGCCCATGCCTCGGACGCCTTTCTGCGCGCGGCTTCGGCCGATCCAGGCCAGGTTGCCGGCAGGGTACGTGTTGCCGTGTCCGAGTTCGTGGGACAGGAGGTGCTGCCGCCCATGCTGGCGCGGCTTCGGACGCGTCATTCCAGCCTGGTGCTGGAGGTGGCGGCTTCCAACAGTTCCGCCGACCTGACCCGGCAGGAGGCCGACCTGGCCCTGCGCATGCACCGGCCCACCGGCGAGGCGCTGGTCGCGCGCAAGCTGGGGGAAGTGGCGCTCGGGTTTTTTGCACATCGCGACTATCTGGCGGCGCGCGGGGTGCCACAGGAACTGGCCGACCTTGCCTTCCACGACCTGATCGGCCCGGACCGCTCCGCTTCCGATCGCCGCCTGGCCGAGGCGGTGCTGCCCGCCCCGGTGCTGGCGCGGATCGTCCTGCGCACCGACAGCCATCCCGGCCAGCTTGCCGCGGCCCGCGCGGGCCTCGGCATTGCGGTCGTGCAGCGCCCGGTGGGGCTGGCGGATCCAAACCTTCGGTCCGTGCTGCCTGAACTGGTGCTGGCCCACCTGCCCTTGTGGCTTGTCACGCATCGCGACCTGTTGGACATTCCACGGGTCCGCGCCGTCTTCGACCATCTGGCCAAAGACATAGGGCAATATGTTCGTGAATAAGAACAGACTTCGGGACCACCCTTTGCCTTGCAGAACCGAGATAGAAGGGCGCTGCCGACGGTCCCGCCTCAGCAGACTTGCTTTTTACGGCGACAGTTTCGGCCATTTCTTGTGGCTGTGCTTGTCAGCTTTTCGTTGCAACCGCTGAACGAACGACTAGACCTTGGTTCCTGATCCGTTCGGATGTGAGAGCGAATTGCAAGATGACCGTAAACTGACACCTGTAAGGGGCGGCCTTTGAAGCCCGCCGCGCACAAGCGCTTCATGACTACAACGTTCTCGACACACCCCGCGAGACGGAGTTCGACGATCTCGCCCGGATTGCGGCGGAAGTGTGTGGAACACCCATTGCCGTGGTCAACCTGGTCGACACGCATCGGCAGTTCTTCAAGGCCGAGTTCGGACTTGGCGTCCGCGAAACCCCGCTGGAGACATCGTTTTGCGGCCACGCGATCCTGGCTGAGGATCTGATGGTGGTCCCGGACGCGGCGAAAGACCCGAGGTTCGCGTGCAATCCCCTGGTCACCGGTGAGCCGGGCATCCGCTTCTACGCAGGCGCCCTGCTGAAAACCCCGGACGGGCTGCCGATCGGGACCATGTGCGTTCTGGACCATGTCCCGCGCCAATTGGATGACATGCAGCTGCGCATACTGGCTCTGCTTGCGCGGCAGGCGATGTCCGCATCACTGACTTGAATGAGCATATGAGCAGCACACACGATTGATGCGTTCTGTCGGCAGCACTGAAGGCACATGGCTCCCAATGCCGTAAGGGGCTATGCTGATCCACCCGAGTGCTGCGCCATCCGCCCCACCGTCATGATGCTGCAGCCGAAACATTGCCCTCCCGTTTCTTGCCCTGCAGCTTGGCGTCGAATGTGTCCATCCGGGTCATGGCGGCGTCGGCGGCAGCCGCGGCCAGGGCCGGATCAGCCTCCTCGCCAGCAGTCTTGCTGGTTCCGGCCACGTCTTGTGCCAGGGAGGGCTCCCGATCTTGGCTCTCCCCTGGCACAGCTTCCTCGGCCAGGGGGTAGTTCATCCGGGTCTCGCGCAAGGATGCGACCTCAGCCCGCAGATCGTCCAGTTCTGCCCGGATCGGGTCGGGATAAGGAAGCGGTCCCTTCTGTGCGTCGATGATGGTCTTGAACCAGGCGTCCTGCCAGTGAACGATCCGGTCCACCAGGATCGGGTTCTGCCGTTCGGGGATCAGGATGATCTTGTCCGGATCGAGCTTGCGGACCTCGTCGGGCGTCATGAGCGGACGTTCCTCGTTCCGGCGCGAAAGGGAGCGCTTCAGCAGGCCCTGCCCATTCTGGGAATAGCTGTCGCTCAGGGACAGCCGGGTGGTCTTGCCCAAGGCCTCGGAGACTTCGCCGGCGGTCTTCTTCTCGTTGGGGGCGATGTAGAGCTTCATGCCGGCGGCGGACTCGATCGAGAGCCGCTCGTTCTCGGAATAGATGGTTTCCAGACCCGGCACCGACTGGGTGATGATCGACACCCGCACACCGTGGCCGGCAAGCTGCTTGAGGGACTGCACGATGATCGGCATCGGGCCAAGCTGGTCGAACTCGTCAAGGATGATCTGCACCGGCCAGGGCTCAGTTGCCGGGTCGGGGATGTGCGCGCGCATGGTGGCAATCAGCTCGCCAAACATCAGCCGCAGAAGCGGGGAAAGCGTCGGGATGTCGTCGGCGTTGGCAACGATATAGACCGCATGCGGGCGCCGCCGGATGTCGTCCCAGGAGAAATCATTGGCGCTCGTGATCTTGTCGATCCGGGGGTTCAGCCACAGGCCAAGGCCCGACCCATCGAGAACGGACGCGTAGGAGGACAGCGTCCGGTCGGAATGGCCCGAGAAGTTGAGAAAGATCGTAGCCGTCTGGGGATGGCGCGCCTCCGCCGCCAGCGCGGCGTAGGCTGCCTCCTTGTTGCCGGTATCGAAGAGGATGCGGGCAATGGCGCCAAGCGTCGGCGTGCCGCGCTCGATGGCCAGCATGCCGCCGGCCACGAAGAGCTGGCGCGCCCCCACGATGAAGTCCGAGGCGCCGCCCTTCTCGTTCTTGGGGATCAGGAAATAGCTGGCGAGCTTGGAGAGTTCGGTGAAGCGTTGATCGGTATCCGTGATCCTGCTGATCCGCTCGAGCGGGTTGTAGCGGTGCGACGGGTGCTCGAAATCGAACGGTGCAATCCGGAACACCCGGTCGCCCTGCGCCTGGCGGTGTCGGGAGGTCGCCTCGAAGATCTCGCCCTTCACGTCCATGACCACGCAGGAGCCGGGAAAGAGCAGCGTATTCGGGATCACGTACCCTACGCCCTTGCCCGAACGGGTCGGGGCGGCGATCAGAGCATGCGGAAACCGGTCGTAGCTGCCCGAGACAAAGCGGCCCTTCCTGTGCGGCTTGCCGAGCTTGCCGAACACCAGCCCTGCCCCCACGGGCTGCAGGAGCCCGTTTCGCCGGATCTGGCGCCGGCTCTGGAAATGCGCCTTGCCGTAAGTGGTTAGCCGATGGGTCAGGGTGAACACCACGGCCAGCAGGGACAAAAGCACGGCACCTGCCAGAACGATCCCATAGGCAGAGCGCCAGGGATCCTGCCCCGCCATCCGCAGGCCGGGGAAGTCCGTGATCAGCACGAAGGGATGCCCGACGTTCGGGTTGGTGCCCAAGTGCCAATGCAGCCAGAGGCCGCCGATCATCAGCCCGACCAGGGCTCCGGCGACCAGCCCAGCCGGAATGGCAACGATCATCCGGTTCATGGCCTGCCTCCCTCAGAGATCCAGATCGTGATCCTTGCGGCGCAGCTCATGCTGCGGTCTCTCGTGGTGGTGCCCGCGCGCGAGCAGCCGTTCCCGGGCGAGCTCCGTCTGCCGCCGGCTCAGGCCCATGCTTTCGTGGCTCTCGGCGGCCGCCACCAAGGCGCGGGCGATCTCGCGCCGCTGGCGGGCCTCAGGGAAGTCAGAGGCCAGGGCGCGGTCATCGCCAGCCGCAATCTGCGCCATCACCCTTTCGCCGTAGCGCTCCTTCAGGTCGGCGGCAAAGCGCTCGGCGTGGTCCTCCCGCTCGAACGCCACACGACGATGCTGGTGGTGCACCCGGGCCAGCGTCTCGAGGGTCCGGACCAGGCGATCGCTGTCGCGGCTGTGGACCGTCTCCCGGGCATGCTCCATCCCCAGGGCATGGTTCAGCGCCTTGGCGGCGGTGGCGTAGAACCGGTCCAGCACCTCTGCCGTCTGCTGCCGCTGGTCCGCATGGTCCAGATCGAGACCGCGCGCTCTGGAGACAGCCTGAAGATCGGCCTTGACCCATTCCCGCTCCTGCCAGGCATTTGCTGCCGGATGCTCGAGCCGCCGCGCCATTGCGGACCGCTCGATGCCGATCGCCTCGGCGGCCTCGAACACCGCGGACCTGACCTCCTGGACAGCGCTCCTGCTCAGCGCCTTTGTCATGGTGCCCCGCCTGATGGCATCCTCGTCCAGTTCTGTCCGGTAGAGCGCCGAGCGCGGCGGCTCCATCACCAGCGCGGCCCCGCGCGCATCGCCCAGATCGCGCAGGATCGCCCGGGTGACCTCCGCCAGTTCCGTGCGCATCTCGCGCCGGTCCTTTGGTCCAAGGGTGGCGATCTCGCCCTCGACCCGGTCCAGCCAAGCGGCAAACACCCGGTCCAGGCTCTGTCGGGTCTGCGGCGTGTCCGTGTTCTGCATGTCCATCCTCTCACCCTCCAGGGTTTTCGAACTCAGGATGCCGCCGGTCTCCAGGATCGCGGCCGCCCGTTCCATGCGCAGCTTCACCTCCTTGAGCCGGGCCAGGCTCGCGATTCCCGCCAGTGTCCGCAGCGTGGCGGCGCTGCGGCTGACCACCGCCAGCCCCTCCTCGAGCGCCGGCCCATGCAGCGCCCGCTCGCGCACCGGACGATGCTCGCGCGCCGCCCCCTCGATCTCGGCGCGGCTCGGCCCATAGGTCAGGATGCCGCGCTCGAGCCGCGAGGAGGCGTCGAGCTCCACCCCCATGCCGCCCGCGATCTCGACCAGGCGCTCCTTTATGGTGGCCAGGTTGAAGGCATGGTCACGCGCCATGAAGAACCACTCGCCATGCTCAAGCCCGCGGTTGTTCACCACGATGTGGACATGCGGATGCGAGCGGTCGGTATGCAGCGCCGCCACATAGGCCCATTCATCCTGCAGATGGGTGCCGGACTGGAACATCTCGAAGGCCCAGGCCTCGGCGATCCGCAAGGCCTTCTTGGGCGACAGATCATAGGGGAACGAGATCAGCAGATGCGTGGTGTGGCCGTTCCTGGGCTCCCCCCGCCAGCCGTCCGACCAGTCCAGCGCGATGGCGCGGCGCTGCTCGGCTGACAGCACCTGCGCCTCGGGATCGAGCCCGATCGTGTTGCCGAAGAGCGCATGCGACTTGGTGAAGAGATAGCGAAGCTGCGCCTTGAGCCGGCCCGGCGTCTGCGTGCCGCCGCGGGCGATCTTCTTCAGCACCGCCGCATTCGAGCCCTGCCCCACCCGCCACAGATCGCGCGCCCGCGCCGAGAAGGACGACCCCCCTGCCCCCGACCGGCGCCCCCGCGTCTTGCCGAACCCGCTGTCCCGCGCGGCCCTTCCACCGGCGCGGCGCAGCCGGATCTCGCCGATCAGGTCATCCGCGAGGCTCGCCACGCTCGGCCTCCTTCCATTCGGCAAAGAGCCGGATCCCGCGCCGGCGCTGCTCGTCCACCACCGCCCGCAGATAGGAGCGCATCTCCGGCAGGACCTGCCGCAGCGCGTTCAGCGTCGTCCAGTGCTCGGATCCCGGATCGATCCGGCCCTGGCCCGCCGCCAGGGCGATCGCGTTCACGGCGACGCCGATCCCGTGCAGCTCGGCCCGGACCGCCTCCAGCCCGGCCGCCGTGGCCGGCTCCGTCTCCAGCATCCCCGAGGCGGAGCGCACCAGGGCGCGGAGCGCATCCGAGTTCGAGCCAAGGCCATGGCGAGCCTTCAGGGCCTCGAGCGCCTCCACTTCGGCGGGCGACAGCCGCGCGGAGACGGACTTGCCCTCTGTGGTGGCGGTCTCCCGGTTGCGGTGGGGTCGGCTCGTGGTCGCCTTCACGGCAGTCCTGGAGCGGACGCGCGGCTTGGGGGACACCAGGGCGTCATCGCCGGGGCGTGTCGGATCTGCCGGGGTCGGGGGCGTGTCTCGAAGGGCCATGGGGCGCTCCTGTCCACTGCTGTAGACATTGCGCATTTCCTGCCATGCCTACCACTTCATTCTCCCACAATCCGGGGCATTTGTCACGGTCTTCTTTCCGCTACGGCAACATTCGTAGGGGTCCAGGGTCAGCATGGACGGCAAGCACCTCCACGTGTGGCAATCGGGATGTCCACCTTGGTGCAGGCTGGACTAAAGCAGCCGCCGATCGAAGCCAAGCCATGCCGACGCGGCCTTGCAAAGGCCATCGGGCAGTCAGGGGTGATGGGCCAGCTGGCACTAGCCTCCGGACAGGATGTCGTTGCGGCGTGGTGCGGGCGTTTTCCGGCGGCGCGTCCTGACGAACGGGATGCCCTGCTTTCCCCCAGGCCGGCTCAGTTCCAGGATCATCGCATCAAGATCCCCCATCTGTTTCCGGAGCCGCTCGGTTGTCTCGGCACGCTCATCGTCCGACAGGGGTAGCCTGCCGAGAGCAGCGCGGCACAATCCCACGGTCGTGCCCGCCGCAGACAGATTGGCCTGCAAGGCGGCATAGGTCGTGATCCGGTAGCCCATGGGCGTTCTCCTTATGCTCGATTTGCATACGGGGATCGGCTTAAGAACCGGTTAACAGGCAAATGGGGGTCGGGAGGGCCGTCGCAGAACACAGGCGAGACCTGGGGCGGTGCCCGATCAGAACGGTGATGGTCCACGACATGACTCATGCCGTCCTCTTGGGCAGCGTCACAGAGGAGCGTCGATCAGAAAAGGGGCGTGCTGTCGTTGCTTGCAGGGCCAAGCGAACGGGCAACGGCTTGCGCCATTGCCGTCCGCGCGTCAATCCGCATCCTGGCTGCTGGCCACCCCCGCAACGGCATGGCCGCCGATGTGGGTGCGGCCTTGCGCGGCAAGGATGCTCAGCGCCGTGGCGTCGGCCTCAAGAGCGGCCATCGCATTGCCCAGGTCGTCCCAGGGTTCGATATTCTCGACGGGGATCACGTCGCCGTTCTCGTCATGGCCGCCGTGCAGATACAGCGGTGCCGTCTTGACGCGCTGTGCGGCCAGCTCGGCGTTGCGGATCAGCCGGAAGGCACGCCTGCGCTTTTGCCAATAGGTCTCGCTTCCGCCATCGACGGAAAGGATTGGTTTCTCGGTCATGTCATATCCTCCTGATCTGGTGGCCCTGCCGCGCTCGCGGGCACGCCGGGGCCACGTCACTGCGGGACTTGGACGGCCCCTGTCTCGGGACCGCCCGGCCGGGATCAGTATTCCTCCGGCAGGCACAGGGTCAGAATGCGGATGGTCTGGGCAGGATCGGTTTCCACCTCCGGTCCCATCAGCCCGTCAGTGTCGTAAAGGTCGATCTTCCAATAGATGCGCACGACGCCGTTTTCATGCGGCACATCCGGCATTCCGAAGCTGCGGGCGCCGTCGGCGCCATGGTCGTCCATGAAGGCGGTGTCATCGCGGACCTGGATCAGGGCCGCCGCCACGAAGTCCAGCCCCAGGGCGCAGATGCCGCGCGTGACGACCACCCGCCCGCGCAGGATCTCGCCCTGCCACTCGGCAGGACCAAGGGCGGTGCGGAAGGCATCGTTCTGCGTGCCGATGATCCGCGCCTCGGCACGGCTCGCCTCGTAGCGGTCCAGATCAAAGACCGGCCCGCCGCAAGCGCGGCAGGCATCCGGCTCGAAACCTGCGGTCGTCTGGATGGCTTTGCAGGATATGCATTGATAACGCGCCATGACGGAACCTCCTGTCTGATCTGGCGGTCCCTTCCCGGCTTGGTCCCCTTTTTCCAGAATGGGAGCGGCCCGGGAAGGCGAGCCGCGCCCTCGGGCGCGTCTCACCTTCCTGGGCTGCCCCTCGGCGAGAGCGGGAGGGGGACCCGGCAACAGGAAAATCAAGGCCCAAGGGTCGGGGGCCCCGTCTGCACAAGCCACCGCCCGGCGGCGCGGAAGATGGGGGTGGCCCTTGGGACGCAGCATTTTCTTGTTGACGGGGGAACCGGCGGTTCCCCTCTTTCTTCCTTCCGGCAACAGTCAAGGCAGGCCCGGAGCTTGCCTGGCAGGGGGCGTTCGGCTTGTCCAAATCCCCCCTGCACCGCGCAACCGCAGTGTTGCTCCTTCCCTCCTCCCAGCACCATCGACTCTTCTCCAGGATTGGCCCTTGAAACCGGAGAGGAGGTGAACCCCCGCCCGGTTTATGGACCTGATTCAGGCGGTGCAGGATCGCACCAGCGGTCTCAGGCCAGGGACGGCGCTTACGCGCCGCCATCGACCTTCATGACCGGGATGCCGAGCTTGCGGGCCTTGTCGGCCAGGTTCTCCTGAATGCCGGTGCCGGTGAAGACCAGGACGCCCACGGGAAGCACATCGAGCATCGCGTCGTTGCGCTTGAAGGGCGCGGCCTTGGCGTGCTTCGCCCAGTCGGGCCGGAACGCCACCTGCGGCACCTTGCGGTGATCGGCCCAGCGGGCGGCGATCAGTTCCGCCCCCCTGGGCGATCCGCCGTGCAGGAGCACCATGTCGGGATGCTTGGCATGGACCTGGTCGAGCTTGGCCCAGATCAGCCGGTGATCGTTGAAGTCCGCACCGCCGGTCAGCGCCACCTTGGGACCAGGGGGCAGCATCACCTCGGTCTCGGACCTGCGTTTCGCGGCCAGGAAGTCGCGGCTGTCGATCATCGCGGCGGTCAGGTGGCGGTGGTTCACCATGGAGCCCGCGCGCGGCCGCCAGGCGCTGCCGGTGTGATGCTCGAAGGCCTCTGCGGCGAGATCGCGGAAAAGCTCCATGCCGTCGCGCCGTTCGATCAGGGTCTGGCCCTCGGCCGTCAGACGCTCCAGCTCGACCGACTTCACCTCGCTGCCATCCTGCTCGCGCTGCAGTCGGCGCTGCGCCTGCTCGTTCATGTCGAGATCGCGCTCCACTCGGGCCGTGGCGCGATGGAAGAGATTGACCGTGCCCCAGAGCAGTTCCTCGAGATCGGGTTCCAGGCGGGTCTCGGAAAGGCTGGCCACAAGGGCGTCGATGATATCGCTGACCGCGGTGGCGACCGCGTTGCCGTCGGGCAGCGGCCTTGGATCGGGTTCATCCTGGAAGGGGCGCCAGCCGTAGAGCTGGAGTTCGGTCAGGACATGGTCGGTCTGGGAGGAAGTGTGGACCGGCTCGGCACCCTGGTTGTCGGTATCCTGTGTCATCGGCTGTGTCCTTTGATGAGGCGAGATCCGCGTTCCTCGCGGCCTTCGCAGGCGTCGAAGCGCACCGGCGGGCCGGACGGGCAGCCCTCGCGCGCACGCGAGGGCCTTGATGGCCAAGGCCGGCTATTTTGCTTCGCGATGCAAAGGCAGCGCAGCTGCCGGCGGAAAATAGTCGGCCGCCGCCATTGCCCGGCCGGGCTGGCTGTGCGCCGATCGCCCTCCTGGAAGGCCGTGGGCGCGGGACATTGCCGGAGAAACCCGGACAGCCGATCGAGACACGGATAGCCGGCAAGGGAGGCGAACCCGACGCCACGCCGCCGAAGGCCGCTCCCCGCCTCACCCCTCCAGGAACCGGCGGACGTCTTCAGGATGCAGGCTGTCCTTCAGCGCCGCGCGCAGGGCGTCAGCGCCATGGTGCCGCAGGTCATCGTTGAAATCGCCCCCGACCGGCGCGAGCGGCATTGCCTCGATCCCGAGGCTGGCTGCCCGGGCAAGGAGGCTGTCGCGCGCCCCGTCGCCTGCCGGGTCGCGATCGCACAGGATATAAACGCGGCGCAGCCCCGGCGGAAAGAGAACAGCGGCGAGGTGGGCGGCCGAGAGGGCGGCCAGCATCGGCATGCGCGGCAGGACCTGGCGGGGCGACAGCACGGTCTCGATCCCCTCGCCTACGGCCAGCACGTCTTCCGCCACGCCGAAGCGGACGCCGTGCCCAAGCAGATCGCCCATGGCCCGCCGCGGCGTCTCGACAGCGGCCTTGCCGGACCCGTCAGCGGCAAGCCAGGTCCGGTGCGCGCCGGTCTGGCGGCAGGCAAGATCAGTGACGGCTGCGATCATTGCCGGCCGGTTCTCGGTGGGCGCATGCTCATCCGGCTTGTAATAGCATCGGGGATGGAAGCGCAGGGCGGCCGTGCCCGAGAGGCAGGTGATTGCCCGTCCGGCCAGATAGGTCGCGGCCAGCGTGCCGCCGATCGGCGTGGCCATGGAAAACAGCCGCCGCGCTGCCTGCCGTGAGCCGGGTGCCGAACGGGATGTCCCGCCGCCTGCTGCCTGAGCCGGATCGGGATGGGGCAGCGCGAGGAAGCGGCGCGCCTCCGCGGCCACGTCCTGGAACGCGAGAAGGCCCGTCGTTTCCCGAATGACGTCGAGCAGGTCGCCATGTGCGCCACTCGCGGCGTCTGTCCACTTGCCCGCTGCGCCCCGGCCGGTCTCGGGTCCGGTCAGGCGCACGAACATCGAGCGGCCGGGGGTGTTCCGGACATCGCCCACCAGCCAGTAGGTGCCCATCTTGCGACCGGAGGACAGGTAGTGACGGCAGACCGCTTCGGCCTCGCGGCCAAGGCGGATCGCCAGATCGGCGGCAACATGGCATGCCATCACGCGCCCTCCCGCTCACGGATGCGCAGGACAGGCCAGCGGCCAAGGAGGCGCTCCAGCACCGCAGGGCCGCTGCCATCCACCGGCACGAACATCCTGAGCGTCCAGGAGATGATCTCGGAAAACAGGCCATCGGCGGCAAGGCGCGGACGCATCGCGTTGGTAAAGCCGGAGAGTTCGATGCGATGGGCTCCCATGACGCGGGCCCGGCGAAGCTGGAGGCCTTCGGCAAGCTCGAGGATCGTCCGGCCGTCCATCAGGGCCGCAAAGGCGTCCTGCGGCGTGATCGTCGCAAGTCCGGTGGTCGTGGCGTTTGCGGCCCAGACCGGCGAGACCTTGCGGCCGATGATGCGCTCGCCCGCATCCGTCTGGAGCCGGTAGACGCGGGTCGAGTCCTCGGGCAACCGCTTCCAGATCGGCAGCAAGAGGCCCGTCACCATGTGCAGGGTGGACTCGGTGAACGCCGGCACCTCCGCAAGCTCGGCCTCCCAGGCTGAGGCGAAACTCTCCTGGTCCGCCTCGATCCAGTGGGTCGCGCCCATCATCCTGACCGGCAGGTTCTGGGCCTCCATCGGCCGGATCAGGCGGACGCGGCGCTCGATCTCGCCATCGTCCAGCATGATGCTGGTCGTGGGGGTCTGCACCGCTGCGCGGCCCGAGCGGGTGTTGATCAGCAGCCTTGCGCGCGGATCGTCCAGTTCCGTCACGGCGTCCTCCAGCGTCGCCGGCCGGTTGCGCCTGCGCTCGGTGATCGCCAGCAGGCGGGTCTCCGCCCCGGTGCGCGGGTGGGTATGGATGACCTGCCGGTCGGTGACGGCGAAGCTTTCGGCGCGCAGGGTTTCGAGGCCGGCGTCATGGATCCCCGAGGCGATGGCGCCCTCGACCCGCGCGGCGAGCAGTTGCTCGAAGGCGGTGAAAAGCACGCCCTGGAGGTCGATGGTCAGCGCCAGCAGCCGGTTGAGGAAGGTCGTGATGCCGGGCAGATCGTCCTTGATGCCGTTCGCATCCATCAGCTTCAGGCCGGTGGCAGCCTCGAACCGATCCAGGCTGCATCCCTCGACCTTGCCGCGCACCAGCAGGACGTAAAGCTGGCGCAACGCGTCGCGGGCGTAGGGGCTTTCCAGATTGTCCTCGGGCCGGAACAGGCCCTGGCCGCCGGTCTGGCGCTGGCCGCGGGTGATCGCGCCCAGGGTGTCGAAGCGCCGGGCGATGGTCGACAGGAACCGCTTTTCCGCCTTCACATTGGTCGAGATGGGCCGGAACAGCGGCGGCTGCGCCTGATTGGTGCGGTGGCTGCGGCCAAGGCCCTGGATCGCCGTATCGGCCTTCCATCCCGCCTCCAGCAGGTAGTGGACGCGCAGCCGGGTGTTTCTTGCCGACAGGTCGGCATGGTAGGATCGGCCCGTGCCGCCCGCATCGGAGAACACCAGCACGCGCTTCCGGTCGTCCATGAAGGCCTGCGCCTCGGCCAGGTTGGCCGAAGCGGCGCGGGTTTCCACGACCAGGCGATCGGGAGCAAGGCCGTTGCCCGGCTTGCAGACGATACGGCGCGAGCGCCCCGTCACCTCGGCCACGACCTCCGTGCCGAAATGCTGGACGATCTGGTCGAGCGCGCCGGGCACGGGCGGCAGGCAGGCGAGGCTGGCGATCATCTCGTCGCGCCGCGCCACGGCCTCGCGGCTCAGCACCGGCTGGCCGTCGCGCCAGATCGGGCGCGAGGACAGGGTGCCCTCGCTGTCGGTATAGGGCTCGTAGAGTTGCACAGGAAAGGAATGGGCGAGGTAGTCCAGGACGTATTCCCGCGGCGTGATGTCCACCCGGACGTCGCTCCACTCCTCTGTGGGGATTTCGGCCAGGCGGCGTTCCATCAGCGCCTCGCCGGTCGAGACGATCTGGATCACAGCCGAATGACCGGCCTCCAGATCGGCGGTGACGGACCGGACCAGGGTCGGGGTCTTCATGGAGGTCAGCAGGTGGCCGAAGAAGCGCTGCTTGGCGCTCTCGAACGCCGAACGCGCGGCGGATTTGGCCTGCCGGTTCAGGGTGCCGGAGGCGCCGGTGATGTTGGCGGCCTGCATGGCGGCATCGAGATTGTTGTGGATGATGCTGAAGGCTGCCGCGTAGCTGTCATAGATGCGGACCTGCTCGGCCGTCAGGTCGTGGCGCACCAGCTCGTATTCGATGCCCTTGAAGGACAGGGATCGGGCCGTGTAGAGGCCCAAGGCGCGCAGATCGCGGGCCAGCACCTCCATGGCTGCCACGCCGCCCGCCTCGATCGCCTCGACGAACTCGGCCCGCGTCGAAAAGGGAAAGTCCTCCCCGCCCCAGAGACCGAGGCGTTGCGCATAGGCGAGGTTGTGGACCGTGGTGGCGCCGGTCGCCGAGACATAAAGAATGCGGGCCTTGGGCAGCGCGTGCTGGAGGCGCAGCCCGGCCCGGCCCTGCTGCGAGGGAGCGGCATCGCCGCGGCCTCCCCTGCCGCCAGCGGCATTGGCCATGGCATGCGCCTCGTCGAAGATCACCACGCCGTCGAAGTCCCGTCCCAGCCAGTCGACGACCTGCTTCACGCGGGAGGCCTTCCCGCCACGGTCCTCCGACCGCAGCGTGGCGTAGGTCAGGAACAGGATGCCTGCGCTGAGCGTGATCGGCCGCCCCTGGGCAAACCGCGACAGCGGCGTGACCAGAAGCCGCTCCATGCCCAGGGCCTGCCAGTCCCGCTGCGCATCGGCGATGAGCTTGTCGGATTTCGAGATCCAGACTGCCTTGCGCCGGCCCTGCAGCCAGTTGTCCAGGATGATCGCCGCGGCCTCACGGCCCTTGCCGACGCCAGTGCCGTCGCCGATCATGAAGCCCTGCCGGAAACGGACCGCGTCCGTCGCCTCCGCCGGTGCGGCCGCCAGCCTGTCGAAGGTATCATCGACCGTCCAGGCCCCCGCGAGAAAGCTCCCATGGGCTTCGCCCGCAAGGATCACCGTCTCCAGCTGCGCTTCCGACAGCCTGGCGCGGATGTCCGTCGGCAGCGTCGGCCGGTAGCTGGGCCGGGGCGGCGCGACGCTGGCCATCGCGGCCGACTGCACAAGAGGGGTCGGATGCGCCTCTGCCCCGTCGATGCGGATCGTCTGAAGCGCATAGTCCTCGTAAAGGGCGTCCGACAGCCGATCGGCCTCGGAAGGCTCCCAATCGACCGTCTCATAGAGGAGCGGCGCGCCTTGCGGCTCAGGGAAGACCGGAGCGGGAGCGGTCTTGTCGGCACGGGTCGCAGGGGCCTGCGTCGCACGGCGCGTGGCGGCGCGCGGGACCGGCGGAATGATCGGCTGGGTCAGGCCGGGATCCACCGGCACGCGGGCGGGCAGCCGTTCGGCGAGCCAGGCGAGCAGCGTCGCCACGTCGGGCGCCTTGCCCGGCGATTTCGGAAACCCGCCCGGGTCTCCTGCGGGCCGCTTGTCGATGACGGTCAGCCGCGTGGGGGTCGTGGTGCCGTGCGGGGCATAGACCGAGCCGTCGATGGCGGCGGAGAAGACCACACGACCGCGCTCTTGCAGCCGCCTCCAGCTGGTGGTCCAGGCCGGATTGTCCGGCGCAAGGCTCGCCCCGGTAAGCGTGACAAGGCGGCCGCCGGAGGCAAGGCGCGCGAGTGCCGAAGCGATGTGGCGGAAGGCGGCATCGGCCATCCGTCCCTCGACATGGGCCATGGCCGAAAAGGGCGGGTTCATCAGCACCACCGTCGGCACCAGGCCGGGATCGAGGTGATCGTGGATCTGGGCCGCATCGAAGCGGGTGACGGACAGGGCGGGAAAGAGCGACGACAGAAGACCGGCGCGCATCGCCGCCAGTTCGTTCAGGAGGAGCGTGCCGCCCGCGATCTCGGCCAGGATGGCGAGAAGCCCGGTGCCGGCCGAGGGCTCCAGCACCCGGTCGGCGGGCGTGATCGCCGCCGCCGTCGCTGCGGCGAAGCCGAGCGGGATCGGCGTGGAGAATTGCTGATAGGTCCGGGAGTCCTCGGACCGGCGGGTCTGCGTCGGCAGCAGCCTTGTGATCCTTGCGATACGGGGCAGGATCGCGGCGGGATCGTCTGCCTTGCCGAGCATCGCCCGGCCGTACTTGCGCAGAAACAGCACGACTGCCACCTCGCAGGCGTCATAGGCGGTCTTCCAGTTCCAGGCTCCGGTGGCATCGGAGGTGCCGAAGGCCGCCTCCATCGCGCTGCGCAGGAGGGCGGCATCGATCCGCCGGCCGCTCTCGAGATGGGGCAGCAGGAGACCGGCAGCGGCAAGGACGGAGGTCGCCGTCCCGGCCGGGGCATCGGGATCACTGGTCGGCAGCAGGGCGGTCTGCGCCGCGGCAGAGGTCGGGATGGGGGTCATCGGGGTTTCCTCGGGGAGAGCGGGACAGGACCAAGCCCGCGGCGCTCTCTCTTGACCGGCCAGGCTTGATCCCACACCGGCTCGCCTTTGCCTTTCAGGGGAAAGCGAAAGAACCCGCCAAAGGAGATCTAATTCCGCCAGGCGTCGTGCGTCCCCCTGGTTATCTCCGACAGGTGGCAGGATTTATTCGATCTGGAACTGCAGAACGATCGGGCAGACGCTTATGTCGCGTGAGAGTCTTTCGCCCGAACAAAGCAAAAAGCCGGCATCGTTCGGGTTGCAGCATTGTTGCTGATCTATAGAAAATCTGCCGATCGACCATTCCCTGCATTTCGCGGAAAATCGAAACGTAGGCTTTCCAGAAGGAGGAGTTGTGGCGTATTGACGCGGCACAATGTGACAGAAAGGCCTGCCATGGACATCGACTACAATGCGCTGACGCTTGAGCAGTTGAAAGAGATCAACAGGAAATCCGCAGGTCGTGTCGCGAATGTGGTGGAAATTGCCGAGCAGCGGGCTCCGGGCATGTACCGATGGCTCCAGTCAGGCCGCGAGGTCAAGGGACATCGGCACGAGAGGCTGAGAGAGGGTTTCCCAACCATCGACTTTTCGCATCTGGATCTGGCCCGAGGCCAAGAGCGCCCAGAGCAGCATCGGCACGGTTTCAGCGCAGGGCAGCACGGTCTGGGTCTTGATGCGGCGCCGGAATTCCTCGTTCAGGCGCTCGATGGCATTGGTGGTCCGTGCGGATTTCCATTGCGACGGATCGAGGCGGGTGAAGCTGAAGAGGCGATCGCCGGCCTCCTCGAGGCTATCGGCCACGGCCCGGCACTTGAGCTTCCATTTGCGGAGGAAGGCCTTGCGACGCGTCTCGATCTCGGCGGCGGTGTTGGCGTAGATCATGTCGCGGTAGTCTTCGCTCAACTCGTCGTGCAGGCGCTTGGGGGCGTGGCCGAGCAGGTTACGGTGCTTGTGAACCGTGCAGCGCTGGATCGGCAGGTCCTCGCCCCAGAGCGCCACAAGCGCGGCCTCAAGGCCGGGGGCACCATCAACGATCACGAACTCGGGCCGCGGCAGGCCCCGCGCATCCAGATCGCTGAGAAACTGGCTCCAAGCAGCCGTGCTTTCGCCACCCATGTTCCTGATCGAGAGGAGCACCTTTTGCCCGTCGCGCCGAACACCGATCGCCGCCAGAACCGAGATGTTGGTGGCCTTGCGGTCCAGCCGGGTCTTTATGACGGTGCCGTCGAGGATGAGCCGCACGATATCCTCCTCGGCCAGGTCGCGGGTGGACCAGGCGTCCCAATCGACCTTCACCTTGCGCCAGGCCCGGCTGACCACGTCCTTGCTCACCGCCCCCTCGAACAGTCCGAACAGCGCCCGCTTGACCCGGCGCGTGTTGGTGCCGGCCAGGTAGACCGCCGCGATCAGGGCCTCGGCCTTCTTTGTCAGCCGCCTGTAGCGGGGCAGTGCCTTCGAGCGCCATTCGGTGATCTTGCCGGCCTCGTTCTCGATCCGGGCACGAGGAACCCGCACCGTCTCAGTGCCGAATGTGCCGGTCAGCTGCCGATCGCGATGCCCGTGGCGGTAGCCCTTGGCCCGCTCGTTGCCGCGGCCGTAACGAAGCCGTCCAAGAAAGTCGGCCAGTTCCTCTTCGAACATGGCCTCAATGGTGGCTCGGACATTCGCCCGAAGGCGATCCTCGATCGGATCATACCCGCCTGCGTCGGGCAGTAGCGAAAAGGACGAGTTGTCGATATTCTGCTTCATGGCGTGATCTCCCTGGCGGTTGCAGCCGCCGGTTGGGTGGGTGTTGGTTCACCCGGAGATTACGCTGCCAGACAATTTCTACCACTTCCGAGACACGACCCTTCCACGAGCAGAAGTTCAGGGAATGGCGCACCAGATGCACGATGCAGGTCTGGACCATGGCCTCGGGAAAGGCCGCGGTGATGGCTTCGGGAAAGCCCTTCAGCCCGTCGACGACCGCGATCAGGATGTCCTGAACGCCCCGGTTTTTCAGCTCGTTCATCACCGAGAGCCAGAACTTGGCCCCTTCGTTCTCGGCGATCCACAGCCCCAGAACCTCGCGTTGCCCGTCGCGGGTGACGCCGAGGGCGACGTAGACAGCCTTGTTTTTCACCGTCCGGCTGTCGGCATCGCGGATTTTCACCCGCAGCGCGTCGAAGAGCACGATGGGATACATCCGGTCGAGCGCCCGGCTCTGCCAGTCCCGAACCTCGTCCAGCACCGCATCGGTGACGCGGCTGATCAGATCAGGCGAGACCTTCAGGCCATAGAGATCGAGCAGATGGGTCTGGATGTCCCGCACCGTCAGCCCGGCGGCGTAGAGCCCGATGATCTTGTCGTCGATCCCGTCGATCCGGGTCTGACCCTTCTTCACCAATTCCGGCTCAAAGCTGCTGTCACGGTCGCGGGGCACCGCCACCGGCATCTCACCGTCCTGGCCCTTCAGCACCTTGGTCGAGGAGCCATTCCGGCGGTTGCTCTGACCCGGCGGGGCCTCCTTGCCCTCCTCGTAGCCGAGGTGCGCGGTCAGTTCCGCGCCCAGCATACGTTCCATGAGCTTGATCTTCAGCTCTTTCATCAGCCCGGTGTCGCCGAGCAGGTCCTCGGGGCGCTCAACGCCCTTCAGCAGTTCATCCAGAAGTTCCTTGGAGATCGTCATGCATGCTTCCTTTCAATGAAGCATGGACCGGATCTACGTTACACAGAAGACCGGACACTCTCGGCGTTTTCAACCAGGTTGGAGTCGATGTCGATGCAGCCATCGTCAAGGAACAGCCGGAAGCCGTCCTGACGCTTCAGCATGTAGCTCATCGCCACGCCGAGGTCGGACTTGCGCGAGACCCGTGCGGCCTGAGCTGACAGCCAGGCGAAGAACGCATCCACCAGGGGACGGGACAGGTCTTGGCGGACCGCCCGGCGCTCATCGGGATCGGCGCCGCGGATGCTGTCCTCGACCTTGTAGAGGGCTGCAATGCGGAGCAGCGCCTCATCGACGATGGGCGAACCCTTCCTGGGCTTGGCCTTGATCAGCTTGCGCCGCCCATGCGCCCAGCAGAAGGCGAGCCGGAGTGGATCACCGCCCGTGCGTTTCGGCGTGGCCAAATGGGTATAGCCGCCATAGGCATCGACCTGGATCGTGCCGTTGAAGCCTTCCAGGATCTCGGCGGCATATTCGCCGTTCCGCCCTGGCCGATAATGGAACACCACCCCCGGCGCCGCCGGGCCGTTCCAGCCACGGTCATCGCGCAGCACCGCCCAGAGATAGCCGGTTTTCGTCTTGCCGCGCCCCGGGTCGAGCACCGGGGCGGTGGTCTCGTCGACATAAAGCCGGGTGCTGTCCGCCATCAGGCGCTTGGCCATATGCTCGACTACAGGGGCGATCAGCGCGCCGGTCCGGCCCATCCAGTCGGCAAGGACCGAGCGGTCGATCGGCACGCCGTGACGGGTCATCACCACGGCCTGCCGGTTCAGCGGCATGTGCTCGGAATACTTGGAGACGGCAATCTGCGCCAGAAGCGCCTCGGTGGGCCAACTGCCCTCCAGCAGATGCGCCGGGGCCTTGGCCTGGACAACGCCCGTGCGTCCCTTGGGGCAGGCGTATCGGGGGCGCACCGTGACGATCACCTGATAGCGCGCCGGAATGTAATCCAGCCGCTCGGTCCGATCTGCGCCGATCCGGACCATATCGCCGCAGCCGCAAGGACAGACAATGCTGTCGGGTTCGATCACGCGCTCGATACGCGGCAGGCTCTCGGGCAGGGCCCGCCCCTTGCGGGGCGCGCGGGGCGTTCTCTTCTCGGGGTCCGGTTCGCTGGCTGCGATCCTGTCCTCGACAGCGGCGATCCGGGCCTGCGTCTCGGCGATGGCCGTTTCCAGATCTTCCAGCGCCAGTTCCAGCTGCGCCGGGTCCAGCTTTTCCGACTTCGGCCCGAACTTCGTGCGCCGATAGTCCTGAACCTGGCCTTCCAGCCGCTCAATCAGCGCCTTCAACTCGATGATGAAGGCCTCTTTTTCCGCCACCACCGCCTGTTCGTGCCGGCGTGCCGCGCGCTCCACGGAGAGCTCGAACTGGACTGCCCCAAAGGCCTTCACCACCTCGGGTGGGAGGTCCGGGAACCGGCTGAGATCGAAGGGCTGCGACATGCGCCTTCCTACCCGATCGGGTGTCTGACGTCAGCGCCCATGGAACAGATTAGGCCGATTGCGTGACGGAGGGTTCTTGGCTCATCGTAGCCCTTATGGAGCGAAGATGAGCAAGAAGCCCATGACGACGAAAGCCGAGGCGGAGAAGGCGGTCAAAGATATCCGCCGGGCAACGCGCAAGGTCCACAGCGCCGAAGAGAAGATCAGGATTGTCCTGGCGGGTCTTCGTGGTGAAGACAGCATCGCAGAGCTGTGCCGCCGCGAGGGGATCGCCCAGAGCCTGTATTACAGCTGGTCGAAGGAGTTCCTCGAGGCTGGCAAGAAGCGCTTGGCGGGGGACACGGCGCGCCAGGCGACCAGTGGCGAGGTCAAGGATCTGCGCGCCGAGGCTCTGGCCCTCAAGGAGGTTGTGGCGGATCTCACCCTCGAGAACCGCCTGCTCAAAAAAAACACGACCGGGGCTGGGGGCGAGCACGAATGAGATACCCAGCATCCGAGAAGCTCGAGATCATCCGCATCGTCGAGCAATCCCACCTGCCGGTTCGCAGGACTTTGGCACAGATCGGGGTGCCGCCCACGACCTTTTACCGGTGGTATGATCGATATGTCGAACACGGCCCGGAAGGCTTGGAAAACCGCCCCTCACGGCCGTCCCGGGTCTGGAACCGCATCCCCGATGCTGTGCGTGATCGGATCGTGGAACTGGCACTCAGCGAGCCGGACCTTTCGCCACGGGAGTTGGCCGTTCGCTTCACGGATACAGAAAAGTATTTCGTGTCAGAAGCGTCCGTGTATCGGCTGCTGAAGTCCTATGACCTCATCACCAGCCCGGCCTATGTGGTGATCAAGGCCGGGGACGCGTTCAGGGACAAGACCACTCGGCCAAACGAGATGTGGCAAACCGACTTCACCTATCTCAAGGTGACAGGCTGGGGATGGTTCTACCTGTCCACCGTGTTGGATGACTTTTCCCGCTATATCGTGGGCTGGAAGCTGTGCACCACCATGAACGCGGACGATGTCAGCGCGACGCTCGACATCGCCCTCGCTGCATCAGGATGTGACAGCGTCACCGTGCTGCACAAGCCGCGGCTGCTCAGCGACAACGGCCCCTGCTACATCGCCGGTGACCTTGCCAGGTATCTCGAAGAAAATGGCTTGGATCACGTTCGCGGTGCCCCCAACCATCCCCATACGCAGGGCAAGATCGAACGCTGGCACCAGACCCTCAAGAACCGCATCCTTCTGGAAAACTATTACCTGCAGGGCGAGCTTGAGGCGGCCATCGCGGCCTTTGTCGAGCATTACAACAACCACCGCTATCACGAGAGCCTCGGCAACCTCACGCCCGCTGACGTCTACTTCGGACGCGGCACGGCCATCCTGGCAGAAAGGGAGAAGATCAAGAAACTGACCATCCAGAACCGGCGCTTGAACCATCAGCGCCAGGCAGCATAACCTCAACCCACAGAGCCAGAGCCCTCCAGACCAAACTCAGGCCGCCTGTTCCAAATCATTCGACGACGGACACCCGATCGGGGACGGAAAGCCCAACAAAACAATGCCAAAATCACTTCCTGACTCATCCTGCCGCAGTCGGCGCCTGCACCCGGCGCGCAACTGTCCGCCTCCAGTCCAAACCTTCGAACAAAGCTTCCGCCTGCGCCCGGGACACCCGCATCACGCCGTCCTGAACCTTCGGCCAGGCGAAGCTGCCCTGTTCCAGAACCTTGTAGATCATCACCATGCCAGTGCCGTCCCAAACCAGGATCTTCAGCCTGTCACCGCGCTTCGAGCGGAACACCACCGTCACACCCGAATGCGGGTCAAGCTTCAGTTCTGTCTGCACCATCAGTGCCAAGGCCTGAGGCCCGCAGCGGAAGTCCACCGGCTTCGTCGCAATCAGGATCGGCAGCCGTTGGCCCGCGACGATCATGGCGCGCCTCGAAGCGCTCGGATCAGGGCCGCGGCCCGCTCGACCGGAACATCGCCCGGAACCCGCAGCACGACATCCGCGCCGAATTCCACCGTCATGACGCCACCCGCCATCTGGGGTGCTTCCGCAGGTTCCGGGGGCTCAGAACCGGCTCCAATCGCCAGGGGCACAAAGGTCGGCTCGACAGCTCCAATGCAGGGCGAAGAAAGTCCCTCCAGCAGATCCCCCGGAAGGACCAGAAGGCCTTGGCGGGCCTGTCGGCGCCAGTCCGAAAGCTGATGAGGAATGAGGTCGTGTCGCCGTGCGACATCCACAACGCGCACACCGGGCTGAAAGCTCTCGGCTACGATCTGCGCCTTTACGGCATCGGGCCAGCGCCGGTTGCCCCGCCGAGGCTCCACCACATCGCACCGTCCGACAAATCCATCCCCAGCATCAGCCATCCGAGCCCTCTATCTGCATTGCAGACCTTCTCGCAGGCCCCTCACACGCAGAAAATGCTTGGAATTGATGGCTCAGAGCCGTCGCTTACAGTTTATTTCTGAACCTGAAACGAAAAAGAAGTTTCAATTCAGGAGGATGCATTTCCAAAAAAATTTAGGAACACCCTTGCCAAGCTGCTCTTCATTGCAGAAAAGTTTAAAATTACGAGCTGCGCGATAAGGACTTCCTTCATCAACAAGAGCTAGTAGCCCTTGGATACGAGAGCGAATGTAGGTTAAATACCGTAGCGGTCTCTTGAAAACGCGTCTCACGTTGCAAACGCTCATTGAACCCCTCAGTCACCTCTTTAGTAGCTGCTTTATTAATCATATTGGGCAACAACTGCGGCCCGCATGTAATATTGAAAGCCGCAGGTAATCCATAAAGATACCCCTGAAATGCGTCTGCGCCGGAGCTTTCTGCCATTTGAGCCTGCTCCGATGTCTCTATACCCTCAACTACAACATTCCCGCAAACTGCGCGGCTCAGAGAGACCACTGAGTTGAAGAAATCCTTTCTACTCTGACTTTCACTAGCAGATCGAAGCAGGCTTCCGTCAATTTTTATAGAGTCAAAATCCGTTGCAGTCAGGTAGCTGATTGCTGAAAATCCTGTCCCAAAATCATCAAGAGCAACCTTGATGCCGACTGATCGGATTTCCCTGATACGATCAAGGATCGCCTGCTGATTCCGGATCATGACGTTCTCTGTAAGTTCAATCTGAATTCTTGCAGTTGCTATACCTGCCTGCTCAAGACGCAGCAGGAGGTCTGACACAAAGTCCGGTTTCATAAGCTGAAGCGGCGAGACGTTTATACTTGCGCAGACTTCCTGAGTGGTTGCCAGATCTGTGAGGACCTTGTCGATGATAATCCATCCCAGTTCAGAGATCAGCCCTGTCTGTTCGGCGACGCGAATGAACTGGTCAGGGCCTACAGAACCAAGGATTGGGTTGGTCCAGCGAGCAAGAGCCTCTACTCGCAGCACCTCCTCGCCATTCGCAGGCATGATCGACTGATAAACAACACGGAACTCGTCTGGGTTGCGAAGGGCTCCACGTAGCGCCTGCTCGAGAAGGAGGGTCGATTTGTCCGCAAGATCCATGTTGATGTCATAGACACCAACACGTTCTTCCAAGGCTGATTTACCACGAAGAAGCGCAAGATCAGCTTTTCGAAGTGTTTCCTCAACATGTTCACCAAGTGCATGCGTGGCAATGCCTGCCGAGAAACTGAGATGAACGTTTTCCCCCTGAACTTTCACCGGCTTGGAACAGCGTACTTCAAGAACTGCGAGGAATGCCTGTGCGCGCTCTGCAGCTCCGGAGCCACGAACAATGGCACAAAACTCATCACCGCCAAGGCGTGCAATGAAGGTGCCAGGGTCTGCGCACAACTGGAGATTTTCTGAAAAATTGCGAAGGATGCAATCGCCGACAGCATGGCCAAATACATCGTTGGTCTGCTTGAGCCGGTCAATGTCTATCATCACGAGTGCAAACTCACTCGCTATGTTTGTCAGTTCGTGCTGGACCGCTTCATTGAACGACAGCCGATTCGGCAAACCGGTAAGAGCATCTGTGCGGGCGAGTTCCCTCGCTTCCACCTCACGCAGGATGAGTTGTCTCGCGTTCTTGCAAACCAACCAGGTTGCCAAAGCAGCCAGTGCCACAAAGGCAGTGGAAACGATTGCTATGACAGGAGCCAGCTGCCCCACTAGGGCACTACCAGGCTGAGCGGCTTTCCATGAAAGATACAGGGAATTACTGCTAGTGACATCCGGCAACGGTATCGAAAGGTAGCCCGGCTTCGGGCTAGTGGTGATCTGGAGGTCACTAATGCCGGCGTCCTGTTCTATTATAGCCAAGTCCCGGCCTGAAAGATGGCGGCCAATCATTGTTACCGCAGACGCCCTTACGGTTTCTCGGGTGACAACCTGATCAGGATCCGGAAGCAAGTAGGAGGCGGTAACGATTACCGCTCGCCCACCTTCTACAGCAAAGAAATCGACAGATGGACGAGTTTGATCTTGAGCCTCCAGCGCCAATACTGCAGAGGCAACGGTTTCCGCGGAAAAAATCAGCCCACCTGGGCTCCGGCTGCCATTCTCAATCCAAGATATAGGACGTTTAAATGGTCCACCAAACATCAGGGCAAGCTCAAAAATTTCTCCTTGGTTGGCAGTAATGCCATAGTTGTTTGCGATAAACGCGATATCGCCTCGCCATGCAGCAGCATAGACATCAGTCCAGTTGTTGTAGTCTTTAGAGAACAGGCGCACGTGGGTTTGGAGAGATGCTAAGCCTTCCGTCACCCGGGCCTGACTGTTAGAGGCAGCACCTGCGTCAAGGCGGGAGGCGATCTGCTGAAAGGTATATAGACCACTTCCAGCAAAAATGATGACGCCAATCAGCATAAAGAACAGAATCTGTCTCGGCAAATGGTGAGATCTTGACTGCGAAGTCATGAAATATATTCCTTTGAAACCGTTTCAGCATCCCGAGAGGGCTGAAACCCGAGTACCTGAATTACACGGTAATCGCAGGTGAGCTCAGTCCCTTTTTTCAAGTTGCGAGCAGCGGTCATTATGTCGCCATGGTCGCTTAAGGTTGCGTCGTTGGCATGATTCATAAAATAGTCGCCGTCACATCCGAGTACGAAGTGTTTTTGCTCCGGGTACCACTGAGCATGGTTGATCACATCGTTTTTTCTTTGCGACGTCAGACTCTTGAAGTCTTCGAGAGTTATAATGAGATCCCGTTCCGAGTTATAACGCCACACGAGATCGCCGCGGCGGAGATCGACAGCCGAGAAAACCCCCATTCCATGGATGTTGCTCTGAGCGATATAGTATGGTATGATAAGCATCAGCCGGTTATTCCTTGTAGGCAAGAATAGCGCATAGCGCGAGGAATCCTGCAAGAAAGTCGCGGGCAGAAAGGGTTTCGCGGAATACAAAAAGACTCATCAAGAAAAGTGCAAGGATGGTACCCGTGCTGTAAATTACGCCGATTTGTGCAAGCGACTGTGTCTTCATCAAGTACATCCAGCCAAATGCTGGCAGGGAATAAAGGATCAATCCGGCAAAAAGATGAGAATTTAATAAATTATCCTTGTCTGATGCTAGCTTCAATGCGTAGTCACCGAGGATTGTTGCTGCAATGACTGCTGCAATGATGAAGGGCTGATTCATATGATGGCTGCCTGATTCTTGATGCGAAAATCGGGATGTCTTCTGACCTCAAGTTCTACAGATCAAAGTTAATTTTAGGTTAAAAAAGACGTCTCCGATGGCGTGACCACTGCAGCGTTTTGATAGTGTCGCACGACCCGCAAACTTGGAGTGAACCCCTCGGGCTGGACATCGCGCCATCCGAACTAAGCCGCCTTCTGGGCGAACAAGGTTTTGAATTCCTCGGGGGTTCGGTAGTCGAGCGCTGAGTGGAGCCTTTTCGCGTTGTAGACCTGCTCGCTTGACACACGAGCAAGCGAGACGGGTACATCGGTGAAAGTTTCGTATCCGGCTCGGCAGACCTCTTCAACCTTCAGCGACTTGTGAAACTCTCGGTTTGTGCGCTGTGGCAGGGATTGCCGACGCTGCTCATCGAATCGCGCAGGCCTGCAGCCTCAAGGACATCACGGCAGTTTTGAGATGCGTCTTGGCAGCTGTGAGCGGCATGATGAGGCAGCCCTGAAGGGGATCCTGCTCACGGCGGTTGTGCTCAAGGCGGCCGGGCGCCGCTCAGCCCCAGGTCGGCGTCGATGATGTCAATATCGCAGGGCCGCCAGCCAAGCTCATAGGCGCGCTGGCCGTGCGCATCCTTCAGGCACAGGCTTTCCTGGTTGTTCACTACCTGAGCTGGCGTGGACTGGCGGATGTAGACAACGGCACGGCGCGCCAGATGTGCCGACGTGACCAGTTCGGACTTCATGAGACATCTTCACCAGAACTGCGGCGACCTCCTCGACAATGCGCCGGCGCAGGGTCGGCGGAAGCATGGCCCACAGGTCTTCCGGATCGATTGGCATGTGCATCAAGGCTCTCCGTCAGCGAGACAAGCTCCCGCAGCCCTTCAACGCTCAGCTTCACACAGGATGCCTCGGCCGGACGCGGTTCGCATGGCGCTGCTGCAATCAGACACGTGCTCTGGCCAACCTGCTCGACCTCGAACGAGGGCGAACCGTTGTCGGACGCCAGGCATTTGGACTGGAGAGCCGCGCGTCCCTCGACAGTGCTGCCGTTGCCGCGCAAAGGGGGGTGCCGAGACAGACCCGAACCCGACGGACGCGGCAAACCGGGTTTGAGACGCCATCTTGTGGTCGACCGCCGGGGCACCCCGCTCGGGGTGCGCCTGAGCCCGGCCAACCGGCACAACAGCATGATGCTGGCACCCACCCTTGACGCTGTTCCAGGCCTACGCCATGGCCGCGGCCGCCCGCGCAAGCGGCCCGACAAGCTTCACGCCGACAAGGCCTATGTGTTCCATCCCGGATGATCACATAGACCCTCGCCGGTCTTCCTTTTTCATGGCAAGGTCGATCCTGCGCGAGGTTCGGGAGGGGGTAGGAGGATGCTGATTTCTCTGCACAAGCAGGCGACCACGACGCCAAAGATCCGGGCCGCGATCCAGGCGAGCAGCGAACCGGCATGGCTGGTGGCAGAGCGCTACGGGATCTCCGAGCAGACGGTGTGGAAGTGGCGCAGCCGCGATGACGTCCACGACCGCAGCCACACGCCGCACCGGCTTCAGACGACATTGACGCCTGCCCAGGAGGCCGTCGCGGTGGCGCTGCGAAGGGCGCTTCTCTTACCGCTCGACGACCTGCTCGCGGTCGTGCGCGAGTTCCTCAATCCGCACGTCTCGCGTTCGGGCCTCGACCGCTGCCTGCGTCGCCATGGGGTGGGAAACCTGCAGGCGTTGAAGCCCCGGGAGCCGAAGCCCGCGCACGGCAGCTTCAAGGCCTATGAGCCCGGTTACCTGCACATCGACATCAAGTATCTGCCGCAGATGGCCGACGAGGATCGCCGCCGCTATCTCTTCGTGGCCATCGACCGGGCGACCCGATGGGTCTTTGTGCGCATCTACCCGGCGCAGACCGCGGCCAACGCGCGGAGGTTCCTCCGGGACCTTGAGCGTGCCGCACCGATGAAGATCACCCGCGTGCTGACGGACAACGGCAAGGCTTTCACCGACCGCCTGTTCGGCCTGCGCAAGCGCGCTGCCACCGGCCAGCACGAGTTCGACCTGCTCTGCGCCGAACTTGGCATCGAGCACCGCCTCGCGCCCCCGATGCACCCGCAGACCAACGGAATGGTCGAGCGCTTCAACGGCCGGATAGAGGATGTCCTGCAGAGCCATCGCTTCCACAGCGGCGAGGACCTGGAGCAGACCATCCTGCGATATGTCCACCTCTACAACACGCAGCTCCCGCAATCAGCCCTGAACGCCCGAACACCCATCGGCGCTCTCAAGGACTGGCAACGTCACAGACCCGAGCTGTTCAGGAAACGCGTCTACAATCTCGCGGGATGTGACAGTTAGGAAATTATCGTGCAAGCCTTCCGAAGTGCTGTCGTGGAGGTTCGGGATCCGGCAACAACCAATCCGCTGCCCAAAGATCACCGATGCACCACATGCTACTGCTATGCGGTCGGCAGCTTGACCGTTACAGTGCGTTGGGTGGAGTGCATTGGCAGGTTTTAATGTCTATTTATCCACAGGCCGTCTTGCTTTGCGACAGGATCTTCTTTCTTCTTTTTCTTCTTCTTCAGAAGCTCTATTACTTTGAAAACAAAAAGGAAATCAGCCCGAAGGTAACCAATAGGGTGATCTATCAAAACATCTGGGGTGATTTGCGGTAACTTTCGGGGTGATTCACGGTAACCGATGGGGTGATATTAGTTCGGAGGGAGTTCCGCATATTGTAACCAACGGGGTGATATGGGTTCGGGCGGATCTTTGACTAATGTAACCAATGGGGTGATTTCTCATCTAGGGGTTCTCCGAACCGCAAAAATAGCTATCATCGCCCAAAAAATTGGGGCGGACGGGCATGGATCAATCGGAAAATCACCCTAAAAGTTACGATAGACGCCGGACCCTTGAAGTCCGCCCCCTTGACGGTGAAATGATCAAGCCTGCGGAACTGATCGATATCCAAGGTGCTACAGGCTTATCGTTGGCCGCACGTCGCCTCTATAATCGCTTGCTTGCCAATGCCTTCGGGCCGGATATGGGCTTCGAAGGACGAGACTTCTGCATTCCGCTGTCAGAGCTGCGCGGCACTCATGCGGGCAATGAACGGATCAGCGACAGTATCGAGGCGTTGATGAAAACGGTGGTCATCGTCCGGGGGATCGATGGTCGAACGACTCGCGTGCAGTTACTGGGCGGTAACGACATGGTCGACAGCGAACGGCGGCACGGGATGCTGACCTATAGCTTTGACAAGCGTCTCGCTCCCCTTCTCCGCGAAAGCGTCGTGTTCGCAAAGCTTGAATTGGCTGCTCTGCAGGCATTTGGAACCAAGTATGGGCTAGCGCTCTATGAAGCGCTGTCGAGGCGTGTCCGGCTACACCATGTCTTCCACGAAGATTTCGAAGTGGACGCATTCCGAAATCTGTTGGGCGTGCCTGAGGGCAAGCTGCCTAGTTTCGGCAATCTTCGACAGAAGGCGATCGATCCCGCGATCAGCGAGGTGGTCAAGCTTGCCCCCTTCTCCTGCACCATCGAACCTTGCGAGCACGTGGGGCGAAAGGTGACAAAGGTTCGTCTTCGCTGGTGGGTGAAGTCAGTAGATGAAATGAAGACGCAGTGGGAGGCTCGGAAGGAACAGCAAGCCGAGTTGTTCCCTCCTGCCCTGCCGGAAGCATTGATCGAAAGCCCCGGGGTATAACTACCAAGAATGGCCGCACATGTTTTAGACTGCACATATGGTTAAAAGCACAGAAAAACAAACGAGGGGAAATTTGAATGCACACAAGAACAGGTGAACAGCCATGCACGTGATCGTGCTTGCAACGCAAAAAGGGGGGTCCGGCAAGTCAACTTTGGCACGCTCGATTGCAGCGGAGATGACCAGCCGGGGCCGAGTCGCCATGTTAGATTTAGATCCACAAGGTTCACTAACGAAATGGTGGCAGCGGCGCGAGGCTGATGACCTGCAGCTTGTGACAGGTCTGACGCGCGCCGACCAAATCGCTAAAGCGGTGGATACGCTTCGGGAACAGGGATTTGACTGGCTGATCATTGACACTCCTGGCGCTCGGGACGAGGCGACCCGCATCGCCCTCCACTCCGCTGACCTAGTGCTCGTGCCGGTTCATCCTTCGCAGGATGATTTGGACGCCGTCGGACCAACGGTGGCCGAAATCAAAGAAGCTGGCGCCGAGTTTATATTCGTGCTTTCCCGGACGACCCGAGCCCGGATTGTGGATGAGGTAGGGCGCCTCTTGGCTGCACATGGCCGCGTAGCACCGGCTTTAATAGGTGCCAGGGTCGCGCATGGAGAAGCAGCCACGCGTGGCCTTACAGCTGCAGAGACTGGTAACGCAGCAGCTTCTGAGGAAGTTCGTGCTTTGGTAGACTATGTAACGAAGGAACTGGCATGAAAAAGCAGCCACTCAATCTATCACTGGACATAGGTGCTGATGCTGTGCCGGTCCCTGCCCCGCCGCCTTCCGCCGCCGCCAAGAAAGGCCCAGGCCGTCCCCCGATTCCTCCACGCGAAAATGCCCGGCGCATTGCAGTGACGGTCGACGGCGAGCTTTACCGTAAGATCCGAATTGCCTGCGCTGAGCTAGACATTGATCGGCAGACGTTTTTGGAGCGCTCAATTGCGCTGATGTTCGCAGATATTCAGAAGCTCGAATGAGCACGCGTGCAATCGAGGAAGTGTGCAGACACACAATAAATTATTTGTGCAGAGAAGTATAAATACGGCTGTGCGAGTGGCTGACCGAAGCGTTGGCAGGAAGCTTATCGTTCTTGAGTATGCGCCGGTTCAGAGGGCCGACTGCAGTTGAAGGTCAGTCGTTCCCAAGCCGCAACCGCGCTGCTGTTCGCACACATCCAGAAGCTCGGATGAACACGTGTGCAACTGAGGTAGTGTGCAGACGCACAAACAATTGTCTCAGCAGAGGAATATGCTCACGGCTGTGCGAGTGGCTGACCGAAGCGTTGGCAGGAAGCTTATCGTTCTTGAGCATGCGCCGGTTCAGAGGGCCGACTGCAGTTGAAGGTCAGTCGTTCCCAAGCCGCAGCCGCGCTGCTGTTCGCACACATCCAGAAGCTCGGATGAACACTCGTGCAACTGAGGAAATGTGCAGACGCACAAACAATTGTCTGAGCAGAGGAATATGCTCACGGCTGTGCAAGTGGCTGACGGAAGCGTTGGCAGGAAGCTCATCGTTCTTGAGCATGCGCCGGTTAAGAGCGCCGACCGCAGTTGAGGGTCAGACGTTCCTGGACCACAACCGCGCTGATGTTCGCAAATATCCAGAAGCTCGGATGAACACGCATGTAACTGAGGAAGTGTGCAGATACACAAATAAACATCTGCGTAGGGGAGTAGACTCATGATTGTGCGAGTGGCTGACGGAAGCGGTGGCAGGAAACTGATCGTTCTTGAGCATGCGCGAGGTTCAGAGCACCGACTGCAGTTGAGGGTCAGACGTTCATGGACCGCAACCGCGCTGACGTTCGCAGATATCCAGAAGCTCCGTTGAATAGGCATGCGTCCGTGGCAACGCGCAAATAATCAAACGCACACAAACACAGATAATTAATTATGCACGTGTGCAGTATGTTACATAAATTTGCGAGCGAAAACTAAATCTCAACGGCCCATGCTGAAGCTTTCACTGGCCGTTGCGCAGAAAGCGCCGCCGGGTGCCGCGATCTGCAGCATAATCCCTCCATCAGCCGAGCAGCACGGGGGATGGTTTCTGAGTTCTCTTCACTCGGCTGGGGAAGACATCTCAACTGGCCATTCCGCTCGCCGGCGTCTCCTCTTTCCATCCTCCTCACCACAGGCGCTTGGATCGGTCAGACGCGGGGCTCGGGAAGATCCGCGGACAGTCGCGCGGAGCTGACGTCCAGGATGGCATGCATGCCGCTGGTCGTGAACTGCCGCGAAAACGATCCCTCCAGCTGGTCCTGCAGGGCCAGTTCGCACATGATGGTGCCAAAGCCCTGCCCAGGCATGGCTGGCCCTGCATGCTCCGGGGCGAAGGTCTCGTCCCAGTGGATGATCAGCCGATTGCCTTGCCGCTCCGTGTTGATGGCCAGCCGACCGGTGTCGCGGGACAGCGCCCCGTATTTGACTGCGTTCGTGCAAAGCTCGTAGAAGACCAGGGCCAGGGGCGTGACGGCAGCCCGGGCGACCAGGATATCCTCGATGGCCAGGTCGACCGGCAGCGAGCCGGCGAAAGGCTCGAGGATCGCCTCGAGAAGTCCGCGCAAGGACCGCTTTTCGGAGATTGCGGCATTCTCCTCGTGTGCCCCCGGCGCCGTCAGGGAATGGGCAGCAGCCAGGGTCAGGAAGCGTCCGCGCATCTGGGTGACCAGGTCCTCGACTGTGGATGTCTGCCGGCTGCAAAGGTTCAGGAGGCCACTGGCGATTGCGAAGCTGTTTCCGACCCGATGCTTCATCTCCGACAGAAGCAGACGCTGCTGCTCGGCCGCACGATGCTGGGCGGTGATGTCCCGGGCGATCTTGGAGGCGCCGATGACCTGACCATGCCTGTTGCGGATCGGCGAGATGCTGACTGAGATCGGAAACAACTGGCCGTTCTTCTTGCGCCGGATCGTCTCGAAGTGCTGGATGCGCTCGCCCCGGCGCAACCGGCTGATGAAGTCGACTTCCTCATGCTGCCGGTCCTCGGGGATAATGAGGGTGATGGACCGCCCCAGCACCTCATTGGCCGAGTAGCCGAACATGCGCTCTGCGGCGGGGTTCCAACTCAGGATGATGCTGCCCAGATCCTTGGCCACGATCGCATCGTTGGAGCCTTCGACGATTGCCGCGAAGTGCTGCTGCAGGTTCTCGTCCAGAAGCGACATGGTGATATCCCAGTGAAAGCGCGCACCCGCAGTCGAAGCCCAAAACGACAGCGTAAGACAAGAGCATGTTGCCGCACACGTCATCACCGAGATATCTTTATTCAATACGGTTTTGAGCGACTATGCCTCATCCTGAGGTGGATGCTGGAGCAGCCATGGATCTTGATGAACTTTACCGCGTGCTGCGCGGCTCGCATGTCCAGGCCGTCAGCATCGTCAACACGCTGCGCGACCCGCTGGTGGTGCTGGATGACGCGTTCAGGGTCCTGACCGCCAACCCGGCCTTTTACGGGACCTTCTCGACCAGCCGGGACGAGACGATCGGGACGGCCTTGGCCGATCTTGGCGACGGTCAATGGAACATCCCCGAGTTGCGCCTTCTGCTGGAGCAGGTGATCCCCAGAAGCACCTCGGTCATCGACTACGAGGTGCGGGCCACGTTTCCCCAGATCGGCCCGCGCACCATGCTGGTCAGTGCCCAACGCCTGAACCATCCCGACAGCGGCCAACGCATCCTGCTTCTGACCATCGTGGACGCCACCGAGCGTCAGCAGGCCGAGGCAGACAAGGACATCCTGATCGGGGAACTGGGCCACCGGATCAAGAACCTTCTGGCGGTGACCCGGGCGATCGCGCGGCGGACCGAGGTCGAGGGGCGCAATGCCGAGGAATACCGCGACGACTTTCTGGGCCGCTTCGATGCCTTGGCCCGATCGCTGGCCGTCTCGATCCAGCACTCCGATGCCGACCTGGCCCAGCTGGTCCATGCGGTGATGCAGCCTTGGCTCGGGGACACGCGCGCCATCACCCTGGACGGGCAGGGGGCCATCGCCCTGCTGCCCAGGCAGGCCATGTCCCTGGGGATGATCCTGCACGAACTGGCCACCAATGCGATCAAGCACGGCGCCTTGTCGGTTCCCGGCGGGCAGCTGGACATCGCCTGGAGCCTTGCCGAGGACAGGGACGGCCACCGCCATGTGCATCTTCGCTGGCGGGAAAGCGGCGGACCGGAAGCCTCGCCGCCCGAGACCACGGGCTTTGGCACGCGCCTGATCCGGTTTGCCACCGAGGTCGACCTCAGGGGCCGGGCGGAACTGAGCTATCGTCCAGACGGTTTGGTGGCTGATCTGACCTTTCCCCAGTAGTGCTTCCCGGTTGGCCGATGTCTGACAAGCCCGCTTCATGCCGCCCAGGCGACTGCGTATCCGTGCTGGTCGTCGAGGACGAGATGATGATCGCCCTGGATGTGCAGATGATGCTCGAGGACAATGGCTATGCCGTCCTGGGTCCGGTCGGCTCCGTGGAAGGCGCCTTGCGCCTGCTGGACGACACCCGCCCCGATGCCGCGGTGCTTGACGGCAACCTGCGCGGCCAGCCGGTGGAGCCGGTCGCCCGGCGGCTGCGGGGCCTGGGGGTCCCTTTCGTGCTTTCCTCGGCCTATGACAACGCCACCTTTGCCGATCATGAAGCCCTGGCAGGGGTCGAGAATGTCCGCAAGCCGGTCACCGAGGCCCGCTTGATGGCCGCGCTGAAAAAGGCGCTTTCGTAGGAAAGGGTGCCGGGAGCGTCGCACTTCCAGGCCGAGGTGTGTTCTGTCTGGCAGCTGCGGCCTATGACCATCAGGCCCTTACCAGGCTTCTCCTGCCATGTGCCGCACGTTCGTATCGTATCGTATCGCTGAGCCATCAGTAGGGGTGATCGTCTTGCCAGGGCGTCATGTTTCCCGCCTGCACGATCTCCACGGTTCTCACGGCAATCTCCATGGCGGCCTCCTCCGTCAGCCCGGCCTCCGCGCAGACCTGCAAGATGCCTCGAACAGGGTGCCATACCCTTCGCGGACGTGCCGGTCCGTGTTCCTAGTCATCGGGATCCCTCCTGGGGTGGGCCTTCGCCCGCAGCGCCACTGCACGTCGCGCCATGTCCTGGCCTTCCACATCGGACATGCCCATCGAGTTGCATGCGAACCTGATGCGGGCGGCGACAATCTCATCCGATTGCCGGTCTTCTGCGGTTTCCGTCATGATACGCCCTTTCATGGCTGAGCGCTCACCTGATCATGGCAGCCCCATCAATGCAAATCACCACAGGAAGATGACCCGGGGTCTGGGTTGGCTGGTCCGCGACCAGGTCGGTCACACGCCTTCCAAGGAGCAGCAGGCACGGCCTCCTGAGATCTCACGGTCCCAATTCATGATCTTCGCCATCTGCCTGTGGCGGGAGAGAAAACACAGCCCAGGGAACAGGAATGACCCGCGGAAGTTGAATCCCCCGTGCCGGCGGAACCTGACGGAGCGGAACACATGATCACTCACGGCGAGGCTGTCCGACTGAGGGACGAACGCCTGGTCCGGGCTGTCAAGAGCGCGGAGGAGGCGAGTGGCTTTCGGACCGGGATCCGATATTCCGAGCGGGGTCGCCATCTGGTCCAGGTGTCGCTTGTTCCCCGAAGACACTGGTGGATCTGCGATCTGGATGACGAGGGCAGGCTCTTCAACTGCCGGATCATGACCCCAGGGGATTACGCCCGGATGAGCGAGAGGCCTCGTCACTGAAGTGCCGCGGGCTTCCTGATTGCCCTCGGGCCACGAAGGACCGTCCAGAACGACGGGGCCAGGGCAGTTGACCAGACATCCTGATCGGCGCGGCTTCCCGTATCAGCCTCGCCGTGCCTTGCGGGCCGCGTAACGCTGGTCGCGCATGGCCTTGCGCATGGCTTCATCGTCAAGAACGCGGGTGATTCTCTGGTTCTCGGCGCGCTCGCGGGCGTCGGCCTCAGCTGTGGCTGCTTTGGCCAGTGCAGCCTCACGCTCGCGGGCTTCCGCGTCCAGACGAGCCTGTTCCTCACGCTTGGCCTGTTCGCGCGCCGTTTGGCGGGCTTCCCGCGCCTCGGCAATCCGGATGCGATCCTGCTGCCGGGCTTCGCGCTCAGGCGAGGCTTTCTGGGCAGCCCTGTAGGCCTGAAGAAGGGCGGCTCTTGCTTCCGTGGCCGTGCCACGACGTTCAGCAAGTTCGGTCTTCTTGATGGTTCTCAAATCTCTGTTCCAGGTGTTGGGTGTGTCATTGCCGGTTCAGCCTTGGCATGTCCCGGCAGGGCAGGGAGGTCATGGCCGCTTGGGCTTCTGCCCGTCCCGTGCAAGCCGGGCTTCGCGCAGTCTTTTGGTCTTCTCGTCCTGGACAGCCTTGATCGCGTCTCGCTCTTCAAACGCCCGCTCGCGCGCCGTGGCGGGTGAGCTGATCTTGCTGAAATGACGTTCAGCCTGCTCGCGCGGCGTCTTGTGGTGCGACATCATGCTGTCCTGACAAAAAGGGCGGCAACAAAAAGGGCCAGGCAAGTTGCCTGACCCAGATTTCGAGATGCCCCCCCCGCAGAAATCTGTTCCGCATCCGACAAGGGCACGTCTCCTGCTTATGCAGCCTGCAGGTTGCTGGCCGACATCTTGCCCGACTTGCGGTCGCGCTCCATGTCGTAGGACAGCTTCTGGCCTTCGACGAGTTCGCCCAGGCCCGAACGTTCGACGGCCGAGATGTGGACGAATGCGTCCGGGCCGCCGTTGTCAGGCTGAATGAAGCCGAAGCCTTTGGCGGAATTGAACCATTTGACGATGCCGGTGGTCATGATGAACCCTTTCAAGGCAGATGTGTTGACCGCAGCGCAATCAATCATGCGCGACGGTAAGGCATAGCGAATTTGAAAGGGAGATCAGCTCAGAGCGCGGTGCCAAACGCGCAACAATCATAGCTCGGCAGACAAATATCGGTAAGCAACAGATAGGATCGGACAGCTCGTTTGTCAATGACCCTGTCAGCTCCACTCAACCAGAGGTAGCCTCTATCGCTGCCATCACGGCGTCCGGACTGGTCTGGTGGACCATGTGCCAGGCCAGGCATCTGCCATCCGTCTCGCCCGCATCCGGACATTCTGCGACAAGAACTCCGCTGGAAAGGACGCTCTGAAGCCCTGACGCATATCCAAGAAGGAGGGCGACCCTGCAGCTTGGTTCAGCGAGAAGATTTCAACACCGCTGATAGGCTGTCCAAACACCGGAGCTATATGCCGTTCTGGAATGCTCCTGTTTGCGCAGCATTGGGGGATTGCCTCCCCTCGGCATGGATCAGGCGGCTGTCGGCTGGTGCCTCATCTCTGGAGGTCATGTCGTAATTGCGAACGACAGCGGCGATGCGCAGGCGATAGTCGGCAAACACGTGATCCCGCCCGGCAGCCTGCACCCGGCGGTGCTCGGGCAGATTACGCCATTGCGCAATGGCTGCCTCGTCGCGCCAGAAGGACAGGGACAGCACCTTGCCCGGTGTGGTCAGGCTCTGAAACCGCTCGATGGAGATGAACCCGTCGACATCGGCCAGCAGGGGCCGCAACTTGGCGGCAAGCTCCAGATATTCCTCCTGGGCTTCGCCGGGCACCCAGGCCTCGAAGATGACGGCGATCATGCACGGTCACCATGGGGTGCCGAGGCCAGTCTGACAAACAGCCGGTCCTCGCGGCGGATGAAGCCCTCGCGCCGGGCGAAGTCATAATTCTGCCGACCCAGGGGATCAGCAGCAAGCTTTGCGCGATAGGTCTCGTATTCGGCCAGGGACGGCAGCGAGTAGATGCCATAGGCGGTGCTTGCCGAGCCTTCGTGCGGGGCGAAGTATCCGACCAGATCAGCGCCGCAGCGGGGAATGCACTGGCCCCAGGTCTGGGCGTATTGGTCAAACAGCTCGCGCCGGTTCGGGTCGATATCATAGGTGATGATGCAGGTGATCATGGCTCCCCCTTCATGCTGTCCTTCCTGCTAACCGATTGCCGTCGCGGGATGGTTCGATTAGCGTCGAACCATGAGGGAAGGTCCCGAGATTGCCCGCATCGCCGCCCTGGTTGCCGATCCTGTCCGCAGCGCCATGCTGCTGGCCCTGATGGACGGGCGCGCCCTGACCGCAACCGAGCTGGCAAGTGTTGGCGGGATCACCAAGCAGACCGCCAGCAGCCATCTGGCCAAGCTGGTCGAGAGCGAGGTCCTGGTCGCCGATGCGCAGGGGCGGCACCGCTACTTCCGGCTGGCGGGTTCCCATGTGGCTGCGCTTCTGGAAGCGCTGATGGTCTTCTCCAGCGATGCCGTTCCCCCACTCCGCACAGGTCCCAAGGACCTCACCCTCCGCAAGGCACGGATCTGCTACGATCACCTGGCCGGAGAGAAGGGCGTCATGCTCTATGACCGGATGCTGGAGGAGGGCTGGCTCGGCCGCGATCTGGACGTGACGGACAAGGGATGGACGAAGCTGGCTGTCCTGGGGCTGCAGCAAGGTGACTTGCCTTCCAGCAACCGTCCGCTTTGCCGCGCCTGCCTTGACTGGAGCCAGCGGCGGCATCACCTGGCCGGACGGCTCGGGAAGGCCGTGCTCGATCGTATTCTTGCCGTGTCATGGGCGCGCCGCCTGCCTGCATCGCGGGTGATCGTCTTCCATCCGGAAGGGGAAAGACGGTTTGGTGAATGGCTGAGGTGAAGCAGACGCCGCCGGTAGCTCTGTCCGCGTCAGGCAGTTTGCGACCGGCGTTGAGGATGTGACCGCACCACGAAGGCATCCGTGTGCAGGCTGGGTCACTTTCCTTTTCGCCCTCTGCTGATCAGCTGTTCTGCGAGTTCTTCAGGGCGCTCAGAAGCCGCTGCGCCGTTTCTTGGGACGACCCCGGGTTCTGACCGGTGATCAGAAGGCCGTCCTGCACCACATAAGAAGCCCAGTCGTCTGCCCGAGTGAAGCGTCCGCCTTTTGCGGCCAGTTCGTCCTCCACGAGGAAGGGAACGATCCGGGTGAGACCCACGGCTTCCTCTTCGGTGTTCGTAAAGCCCGTGACCTCCTTGCCTTGGACAAGCGGCTTGCCGTCTTGACCCTTCACATGCCGCAAAACGCCCGGGGCGTGGCAGACCAGGGCAACGGGTTTGTCAGCACCAATGAACGTCTCGATCAGCGAGATCGAGGCAGGATCCTCGGCAAGGTCCCAGAGCGGACCATGGCCGCCTGGATAGAAGATGCCATCGAAGTCATGCGGGTTGATGGCCGACAGCTTTTCCGTCGAAGCCAGCTTTGCCTGGGCCTCGGCGTCGGCCTCGAAGCGGTTGGTTGCGTCTGTCCTGGAGTCAGGCTCGTTGCTCTTGGGGTCGAGCGGCGGCTGGCCGCCCTTTGGAGATGCCAGCACGATCTCGGCACCTGCATCCTTGAAGACGTAGTAGGGTGCAGCAAGCTCCTCCAGCCAGAAGCCGGTCTTCTTGCCGGTGTTTCCCAGTTGATCATGAGAAGTGAGAACCATGAGGATCTTCATTATACGCTGTTCCCTTCTTTGCCTGCTCGAAGACCATCCTCTCGATGACAGGGCGTTGCGGTGAGTGCATGTGTCGGCCCCGCTTCATTCCAAGGTCTTTCGCTGATCGGTGTCAGGAACGCTTCGTGCGCCGTGCAGTTCCTGTTCCTGTTCCTGGTGGTCGCGACAATGCTGGCCTTGGCAGTGCCGGGCGTTTCAGCGGGACGCTCCAGGGTCCTCTCGGCGCGATGTTGGTTATGGCCGAAATCCGTCAGGACCTTTCCGATAAGCTCTGCCGCTTGTCGGTCAGGGTCGTCCCACGGCCGACCAGGACAGGTTTGGCACGCTCCCTTTCCTTGGCTCCAGGGCGCAGGGAACGCGTTGCCGGAGTGCCATGTTGATCTTGTCGAAAGAAAGGCGTCCGACATGAATACGTTCCTGATCAGCAGCGCCGTGGCGCTCGCTCTGACATCGACACATCTGGCTGCCGACCCGATCCAGACCTGGGGCCCTCTTGCACCCCTGGAAGCCACGTCCATGGAACGTCTCTGGCTGGCCAGGGACAACAACGGCAAGGGGCAGGGTAACGGCAAGGCGATGGGGAAGAGCCATGGCAATGCCGGCCACGGCAACCGCGGTTCCGACAGGGCCCATGGCCGCAACGAACAGCCCGGGGCAGGGAAGGGGAGGGATCATCCCGCCGGTCGCGCCGGAAAGTCCGATCATGCTGGTGGGCCGAAGCTCAAGACGAACGGCAAGGCTGCCGAGCATGCATCGCACGGACAGGGAAACGGCCGCCGCGTGTTTGCCGCGGCAGAGCGCGAAGAGGTGCTGGGTCGCATCCTGTCGACCCCGGCTCCTGACGGGCGGGACATGAAACGCCTCCTGGCCGCGACAGCGCTTGCAGTGGTCACACCTCAACTGCTCGTCGCCGATATCCCTGACGATGAGCTGATTGCCTACCGCAACTGTCCGCCGGGCCTTGCCAGGAAGGATCCACCTTGCGTCCCGCCCGGCTTGGCCAGGGAAGGTGTGACCTACGAGGAGTGGGCGTCGTATGATGGGGATGACCACGACAGGATCTGGGTCGAGCGCCGCGATGAATGGCTCAGGTCTGAAGCCCAGCTCGATCCCGACCCTGAGCTTCTGCTTTTGCAATCGGACCAGATTGCGACGCTCTTTGACCTTGATCCCGCACCAGATGGTCACCGTTACGCCTTGATAGACGGAATGCCGGTTCTGCTTGACCGAGAGGATTACGACGCGCTGCTCTTGGTGAACCAGATGGCACAGGTGCCCGAGCTTGCGGCAGGAGTGCCGATTGCCCCGACAGCAGCCCTGACCCCGGATGAACTGGCCAGCGTCTACCGTCTGCCGCAGCTGGGCGACGATGAGAACTATGCCGTTGTGAACGGACAGGTCGTTCGGCTGAACGACAGGAATTATGAGCTGCTTCAGATGATCCGCGTGGCGCGCGCCATTCTGTGAACAAAAAAGACCCGCCTGGCAGGGCGGGCCTTCGGTTCTTGCCTTCGTCGATGTGATGGCTAACAACCCTGGAGAGGCAAGACAACAGATTTCTACAGCCGGAACGTGCTATCGGTATGCCATTCCCGGAGAGTGCTTCCGTATTTCGAGAGAGGGAGAGACGTTATCTATCGTTCGAGCCGCAGGGCGGATTTGCATGAATGCTCCTTGCGCGGGCTCAAGGCGAACAGGAGGCCCAGATCCTGGTGATCGACTTCATGCACCTGAAGGCTGGCTGAACAGCGGCAATCCTGCGCGCCGACAGAGCCGCCCCGTTTTCCAGCGGAACCGCGACCACGGCCACGCGTTCATCACCCCGAAGCCCACTGGCCGGCGGGTGCGGTCACAATTTCTTCTTCTCTCCCTCCTCTGATGCCCGGCGTTCCTGCGCCGGGCTTTCCATTTCAGCCTCGGCCATCGGGTGTGATCGCGTGTGGGGGGACGGGGGCTTCGGTGCGGATTTACCATCCGATGGCTGAGACATCGACGCTACGCGAAAGGATCAGACTGCATCCTTTGTCGAGGTCACGTTTGGGAAGGTTGACTGGCAGGCAAAAGACAGTCTGACACCATGAAGAACCTCGGCTTCAACAGCCACTTCTTCTGCCTGCTGGGTAAACGCAATCCCTGAGGCGCTGAGATTTCGCGCCACGGCTTCCAGGTCCGGCACCTGGACGTCGAAGCCGACAAAGGTCGGCGCTGTGCCCGGGCGCACGGTGATTGCGCCCCCGACCAAGGAAACCTGCATCGGATCCGTCGTCGGCGATCCAGTGAAGGCCAACAGAAAGCCAGCGTGATCTTGCGGATGCGGCGCGGCAATGGTGACGCCCGTGATGGCGGTTGCGCCGTTCGGATGGCGTTGCCAGGCCTCGTTCCAGAAAGCCTCGGGGAAATGCTGCTGGCAGGTGAAGAAGCCAAGGTCGGGTGCCTGGCTGTCGACGGCAAAGGCCAGGCTGAAGGCGACATGGGTGGCGCTGCCATCGGGGCGCCTGCCGGTCCGCTCGAACCGGAAAGGGGCGAAGTCCCCGATGCCTTCTTGCGCGAAGCGCGCGGCATCGGCCGCGGCATCGGTGCTGCTCAGCACCAGCATCGCCAGTCCTTCGCGCCGCTGCAGGTAATCGCGCACAAACGCGCCGAAGCTGAAATGGCCCGGAGCATGCGGCGGAATGTCCGCATCCGCGGGAGCCGTGATCAGTTCGATGAACGACTGCCGGAACTGGATGATCCGGTTCTCGGTTCCCCAGGGATGGCGGTTGTGTGGTCCGACCTGAAAGCCCAACCGGGCGTAAAGATCGGCGGCCCCGTCCAGATCCCGGACCGCAACCACGACATGATCGATATGGCGCATCGCGGGCTCCTTCAGTCCGCACCCTTTTCAAGCGGTTCCGGCCGCTGTCCTTCGGGCAAGATCTTCAGGAGGTGCTCCCGAACGACATCGGGTGTAAAGGGCTTGCTGATGAAGAGGGCACCGTCTGGCATGTCCCCAGGACCGGGCGGAGGTCCACCCGAGGCCACAAGGATGCCGATATGCGGCCAGTTCTGCGCACAGTGCCGCGCCAGCTCAAACCCGGTCATCTTGCCCGGCGGCATGCTCACGTCCGTGAAGAGCAGTTGGATGTTCTGACCGAAACTGCCGAGAAGCTCGACGGCCTGCTCTGCCGTTGCGGCGTCGTGACAGCGAAAGCCCGCCTCCTTCAGGATCTCGCAGGCATCCATGCGGATGAGCGTGTCATCGTCTGCCACGAGGGCATAAGGGCTGTGCCGGTCCATTCCGCCTGATCCTTGCTTGTTCACGGGCAAAAGGACTGCGGACTGGCAGGAGTTCCGGCAATTCACATGTTACTTGACACGCGCAAAAATGCCGGTGACGTCATGCGGATGAGATACATGGCAATCCTTTATCGCAGTGAGGCGCTTACGCCGAAGGGAGGGGCTGCCGAGCGAGATATTCTGGTCACATCGCGACTCAAGAATACGGCAGCGGGTTTGACCGGCTTCCTGCACCGGGAAAGCGACATCTATTACCAGTGGCTCGAGGGTCCGGAAGCTGAAGTCCTGAAGGCCTTCGACAGGATCCAGTCAGACGATCGGCATGGTGGTGTCGAGGTCCTGGACCGGCAGCAGACGGAAACCCGCAGCTTTCCGACTTGGTCGATGGGCTATGGCAACTCGAAGACGACATCGCTTTTCGACTGGGCGGCCGATCACGATGCACCTCTTCACCCGCCGCGGGCGACCGATATTCTGGCGTTCATGAAGGCCTGTGCTGAACGGCAGAAATAGGACCTCAAAGGCCGTTTGGGCCTACTAAAGGTCTGCGGTTGAGAACACTGCCAAGCCTTGGGGACCGGCAAGTGCCTTTCACGCTGCCGCCAGCCGCCGTCGCCTGCCTTTTGCCGCACCCACCGCGATCGCTGCGGCAATGTCGTGGCAGGCCGTTATCCCCTGCACGAAGGGCCGGTCGTGCATGAGATAGGGGATCGAGGCCAAGGTCAGCCGCCCGGCATAGCCCGGCACGTCGATCAGGCTGTAATCCTCGGCCACCTCGGGCACCTCTTGGCCTGCCTGCAGCAATGCCTCGCGGAGAGACGGGAAAGGCATGTCGTTGCTGGTCAGCGCCTTCTGGCCACGTGCATCGATGAAGACTTCGAACACATGCTCGTCCGTTTGCGTCTTGATGCGGGTCCGCGAGGGTTCGCGCTTCAGGTCGTAATCCTCGCCAAGCGCGAGAACCGACAGGACCCCGGCATCGCGAAGGGCCAGCAGCCGGCGGATGGATTCGGATGGCACAGCGGCATAGTTGTCGACAAACACCTTCTTGAGGCCCGCATCGAACCGCTCGCGATCAGCCTCGGGCAGTTCCGAGACGATGGCCTCGACCTTCTCATGCATCCGCAGCAGGGCGTAGCGCCAGGGAACAGTGACCTTGTCCGCCTTGTTCCGCTCTACCTCCTCGAGGTTCTTGCGCGCCCAACGGAAAGGATCGGCGGCCTCCCTTGCCGCGAAATAGGCGGATGCGAAGCTGTCGGCATCCAGGCCTGCCAGGCCGATCCGCAGCGCGAAAGCCGGATCAACATGGAGGATCTCGGCCCGCACAAGATCGAAGACCGCGTCGAGCGGGCAGGACCCTGATGCGCAGCGTGCCACCGCCTCGTCGGTCAGGACCGACAGCGGCTGGTAGGGGATGGGACAATAGAAGTCAGCTTCGGGCAGAATGCCCGAGCGTGACATGAGGGTGATGTGTAGCCCTGTGTCAGGTGCGATGTCGAAGCAAAGGTCGTCACCCCTCCGGCGGAACCGTCCATGCTGGTTTGCCACCGCCATGGCGGCGTCGATTGAACTCAGCGAGGTGCCCATGATGCCGACCGGCACCGCAGGGATGGAGGCTTCGATCAGACCCGACCAAGGGCTGGGGTAATAGCTGCGGGTGGCCTCGTCTTCGTCCGGGAAATCATGTCCCGTGGCCAGGATCACCCGATCATAAGGACCGTGCCACCCCTTGACGGTCTTCACCTGAAGCACCTCCTGGTGCGGCAGGATGTCCAGCACCTCGGTGCTCTCCTGGATGTCGATCTGATGCCCGCCTTCCCGAGCCCTTTCGACAAGCGCCAGGAGCTGAGCGCGATAATACTCGCCCAGAAGAAGCCGGGGAGTGAACTGGCGATCGTCGAGATCCTCGGGCTCCAGTCCAAAGGAAACCAGGCGCGCTTCGGGCTGGGCCTGCAGCCAGTCCAGGTAAGGTTCCACCACCGGCGGGATTTCAATGCTGGCGATATTGGCCAACATGAACTTGCCCGCATGTTCAGGGGAGTAGGGCATGCCGATGCCGGCTCTTTCGCCCTTCTCGAACAGCGTGACCGCCAATTGTCGCCCGGTGGCCAGAAGCTGCTGAAGGCTATAGATGCCGGTGGGACCCGTGCCGACAATGGCAACCTTCATCATCTTCATCCTCCAGAGCGCTCGCCCGAACGCCACTCGAATGATCCGGTTCCTGGGATGCAAGCTCATCGAGCAGGCTTTGCCTTAACCAGCTTTAGGAAAGAACCACTTACGTGTTCAGCTCATCCAGCAGCGGTCTAGGCCGTGATCAGGCCTAGCCGCTCGGCTCGCAACAGCAGCGACCGCACGGACGACGGATACCACTTCGAACTGCCTCGCGGAGTGCGTTCGCGCATGTCCTCCAGCCGCTTGGCAATGGCCGCCAGCGTCAGGTCGGGATCGGCATGGCGCATCCCGGCCATGATGGCCAGCAGCCGGTCATCCGCCGTGCGGCGCGGGGCGCGGTCCAGCACCGTCGCAGGCAAAAGCCCGTCGCGGACATAGCGACGGGCGGCGCGCTTCAGCCGCTCGAGCGTCAAGGGCTGCCTGGTGCGGCTGCCCAGAAGCCGGGTCAGATCGTCCCAGGCAATTCCGGACCGGTGCCGGCGCACCAGAGGCAGCCAGGTGTCGGCCGAGGCTTCGAGCTTCTGGAAGTAGGTCTCGTCCCGGGCGGCGCTCAGCTTGCGGATTGCCTCGCGATCGCCTGCCTTCAGCGCCGGATTGCCGCCGACCCGCCCCTGGGCGCGCGCGGCGCGCAGCCCGGCCTTGGTCCGCTCTCGGATCAGCGCGCGTTCCAGTTCCGCAACCGCCCCCATCACCTGCAGGCTGAACTTGCCTTGTGCCGTGGTGGTGTCGATCGGATCGCCCAAGGACCGGAAATGCGCGCCCTTGGCCTCCAGCGTCTCGATCACCTGCAATAGATGGCTCAGCGAACGCGCCAGCCGGTCAAGGCGGACCACCACCAGCGTCTCTCCGGGCCGGATCGTCGCCAGCAGCCGCGCCAGGGCAGGGCGGGTGCGGTCGGCGCCCGAGGCGTGCTCCTCGTGGATGACGGCACAGCCGGCTGCACGCAACTCCAGCCGCTGCGGATCAAGCGTCTGTTCGCCGGTCGAGACGCGGGCATAGCCGATCAGAGGCATGGACGGGCTCTCCTTTTGCCATGGGCGCGCTCTGTCATACACATTCGTGGGATGCGGGGAAACGGCCGTTTGATGAGCGCTTAATAGAGGTCTTTTCCTCGTCGGGTTAGGTAAAAGATGTAGCGTATCCTTGCGCTGCTGCTGTCTACCAACCCCCTAGCTTTTGGCTCTTCCGCACCTTGCCTGCTCCAAATCGGGACCTCTTTCCCACCTAGCAGTGCTGCTTCAGAAGCTGTCGCGGTAAACCGCACTAAAACCATCAATGGCGGTCATGAAGACACACGAACGTGCATCGTTGATTCGAGGAGGGCAGGGGGTAAGGGGTAACCGGGTTAGATTTCCGGGGGCAGCATCAAGCACAAGGATCGCTCGAAAGGGCATCAAAAGCAGCAGCCATCTTGCAAAGCACTGCTGGGTTGTCGAGCGCACGTTCGCTTGGCTATCCCGCTTCCGCCGCCTCACCGTGAGATACGACCGGCGGCCGACATCCACATCGCCTTACTACTCTGGCATGCGCCATCATCTGCTTTCGAGCCCTAAGCAAATGGTTTTGAAACACGCCCTTACTGACGTTCAGCCAGCCATCCCGCGATCTGAGCTATGCGGGGAAATGGGTGACGGGGTTTGAGAGGGCGGCGTATCGTGGCGGGTGCTGAAGCCTGCCAGAACTTCCAAAAGGAACGATAAGCCATGGAGAAGACTACAGACATCATCCCCCTTCGTCAGCCGGAATCTGTTGAGGACCCGCTGACCGAGATCGCTCGCGATGGGGCACGCCGGATGCTGGCTGCCGCGCTACGGGCCGAGGCCGACGCCTTCGTCGCGCAACATGCCGAAGAGATCCTGCCAGACGGCCGCCAGCGGGTTGTCCGGCACGGTTACGGGCCGGAGCGCAGCATCCTGACCGGAATCGGTGCGCTCGACGTACAGCGCCCGAAGGTGCGCGACCGCGCCACCGATCAGCCGGCCGAGAAGAAGATCCGCTTCACCTCTGCGATCCTGCCGAAATGGGCGCGGCGTTCGCGCAGCCTCGATGCTCTCCTGCCGGTCCTCTACCTGCGTGGCATCTCGATGGGAGATTTCCAGGAGGTGCTGGCCGCGATCTTGGGGAAAGACGCGCCCAACCTGTCGCCGGATGTGATCTCGCGCCTGACCGGGGAGTGGCAGCAGGATTACGACCGCTGGCAGCGCCGCAATCTCTCGGCCCGGCGGTATGTCTACATCTGGGCAGACGGTGTCTACCTGCAGGCTCGGATGGAGCCGCAGGCCGAATGCATGCTGGTTATTCTGGGGGCAACGCCCGAAGGGAAAAAGGAGCTCGTCGGCTTCCAGGTCGGCGTGCGCGAGAGCGCACAAAGCTGGCGCGAGCTCCTGGTCGACATCAAGGCACGCGGCCTCGGGGTTCCGCCCGAGATTGCCGTCGGCGATGGGGCCATGGGGTTCTGGAAGGCGCTTGACGAGGTCTTTCCGAGCACGCGCCATCAAAGATGCTGGGTTCACAAGACCGCCAACGTGCTCAACAAGTTCCCGAAATCCATGCAGCCGGCGGTGAAGGCCGACCTGCGCGAGATCTGGCAGGCCGAAACCCGCGCCGCAGCGGCAACTGCGTTGAACACCTTTGCCGAGAAATACGGCGCCAAGTACGAGAAGGCAGTGACCTGCCTGACCAAGGACCGCGAAGCGTTGCTCGCCTTTTACGACTTCCCGGCCGATCACTGGGATCACCTGCGCACGGGAAACCCGATTGAAAGTGTCTTCGCTACCGTTCGGCACCGGACCGTGCGAACCAAGGGTGCGCTCTCGCAGAAGACGGCGAAGCTGATGGTGTTCAAGCTCGTTCAGGCTGCCGCCAAAACGTGGCGCCGCCTGAAGGGGGCGAACCAGTTGCCTTTGGTCATCGAAGGCGTCACATTCACCGACGGTGTCGCCGCGAGCGTCGCCGAAAATCGCGCCGCTTGATTAGGCCGCGTCGGCTCTGTTGCACAAATCTGCTGATGGCCGGGGTTTCCCTTTCCCCGGACAGACCTATCCCACGGCCTCTGTGACAGGGATTCCGAGCGCGGTGTAGCCGTTCAGAACGGCGATACGGACCTGGAGTTCCGCGACCTGTCGGTCGAAGTCCCGTGCCATGAGGCGCTGCCCCAGCAGTTTCACACAATGCATCTTTGTCTCGACGCGGCTCCGGCGATGGTATCCACTCCATCGTCGCCAGAGGGCACGGCCGAGGTATTTGGAGGCGCGCAGGGCTTCGTTTCGTGCGACCGCGCCGGCGGTGACGGTCTTCCACGGTTTGGCGTTCTTGCGGGGCGGGATGACAGCGTGGGCGCCGCGGTCTGCGATTGCATCGTGGCATTTGCGGGTGTCGTAGGCGCCATCAGCCGTAACGCTGCCGATCTCCTGGTCTTCCGGGATTTGGTCGAGAAGGTCCCTGAACTGGAAGCCGAGGTGATCGCGCTCGCGCCGGATCATGCCACCGCCTGGAACCGGCGCAGGATGGATGTCTATGAGGAGCCGACCGATCTGGTCGATGCCACGCTGCGCCGTCTGAGGTGGGGGACGCACGAGCTGGCGGCCATCGAGCGGCAGCGTACCCGGTTCCATGGAGGATCGAGCGTCTTGGTTGGCGTGCCGATGCAGCAGGAGGCTGCGCCCGCACGGCAGTGTCATCTGAAGCCCTTTCCGAAGGGTCCGTTTCGCTTCGTCGCCCTTGATGTCGAGACGGCGACCCATGATCGCGGCAGCATCTGCCAGATTGGCGTGGCCTGCGTGCGCCCGGACAATTCGGTCGAGACCTGGATGACCTATGTCGACCCGCAGGTCGACCGGTGGGTGTTCACCTCCCTCCACGGGATCAGCGCCAGGACGGTGCGAGGCGCGCCGACTTTTGCAGAGGTTCTGCCCCTGTTGCGTGACGCGCTTCGCGGACAGACTGTTTACCAGCATTCCGGCTTTGATCGCAGCGCCGTCGCGGCCGCATGCGGCAATGCCGATCTGCCGGTGCCCGAATGGGAGTGGCGCGACAGCGTCTATGTCGCGCGTCGGGCCTGGCCCGAGTTGCGCGGCAAGGGCGGTCATGGCCTTGCCAGCCTCAAGCGGCATCTCGGTCTCGTTTTCCAGCACCACGATGCTGGCGAGGACGCCCGCGCCGCTGCCGAGGTCGTCCTGCGGGCCGAAGGCTGGCGGTCCCCGGTGGAACAGGAAGCTCCACGGTCACGCCATCCATCAATCGATCATGGAGAGGATCTCGACCTGATCGATGACGATGACCCTTTGCCGGTCATCCTGGCACCTGTCGCACAGAAAAATTTGCCTATGCCCCTTGTGTGCCCCAGCCCGTCCCGGACCATCGGGGTGACCGAGATCACGTCAGCAAATATCGAGCACAGCCACATCTACCTGAGAAACTTCTTCGAGAGGTTCCCCGAAGATGCCATCGGCGGTTCCAATCGCGCGTCCGTTGCCCGGCGCGAGATCGCCATCAACTGGGGTGGTGGGGCAGCCGTGATGACGGATCTCGACGGCAAGAAGCGGTTCTTTCGGAAACGCGGATGGGTCCGTTCCTTTTTCGAGCGGAACGGTGCGCGCGCGGGGGACCTGGTTTTGGTCGAGGAGATTGGCCCCTACCGCTATCGGGTCATCCTGCAGCCCCGCCCCGCTTAAGGCCGGGATGTCCGCACACTCCCCTGCAAGGACATTCTCCTCTGTCCGCTGCAGGTGGCAGACTTTGCCAGCGGCGAGCTGGACGCGTCCCTCACGAAGCGAAGGGAAACGACCCGCCTTGTGGAAAGGTCTTGCCGCGTCCCGCACCTGCCCGCCCGGTTGACCACAGGCCCTTGCTCGACCCCTGGGCGTCTCGCGCGGGCCTGCTCCGGCCCCCGCCAGGGCGGGGGCTGGACAACCGGGCTGACGGGCTCGGGCGGTATCCGCTGCCTGAACAGTCCGGTACGAGATGGACCTTACCGATAGCCTTGCCCCGTCGGCTGTGTTAACCTTTGACGGGATCGGGGCGGGGGTCGTGCAGGATGGTCGAGTATCGGGTCAACGATTATCAGGAAAACTGGCAAAGAAACCCGCATGTCGCGGCCCTGCCGGACGGCGGCTGGATCATCGTCTACGAGGGGTACTACAACAACTATGATGATACCGACCTGAACTTCACCTATGTCGCGGCCCAGCGGTACTATGCCGATGGACGGCTTCGCGGGCCGGAAACGGTTATCAGCGCATACGACGACACCCGGTCGGCCGATGCCAGCATCGCGGTTCTGAAAGACGGCGGCTACGTCGTCACCTGGAGCTTTACCGACGAGGACGACATCTTCAGCAACGGTTTGCGCACACGGGCGCAAGTGTTCAACGCGGACGGTTCGGCCCGTTCAGTCGTCATCGCGGCCGATGTGATGCCGTCTTTTCGCGTGGTTTCCCCCGAAGTCGTGGCCCGCGGCGACGGCGGCTTTTCCCTAAGCTGGGGGATCGACGCGTCGGGCAGCCCGACCTTCGACAACGTGCGCATTCGGCATTACAACGCCAACGGACAGGCGATCAGCGGCGATCTGCTGTTGAACACGCAAGTCAAAGAGTTCGACCAGCTCGTGACCCGCACCGCGACCCTGGCCGACGGACGCAGCATCGTCATCTGGGGGTCCGAGGCGACCATCGACAACGGCGGCGCGGGCATAAACGACGTCCGCGCCAGCCTGTTCGGGGCGGACGGGCGCCCCCTTCGCAGCGATTTCCATCTGCTGCAGACCACCGGCAGCGCAGGGTCGGAACAGAACTCGGGTTATGATGTCGCTGCACTGACAAACGGCGGCTTTGCCGTCGTGGCCGAGGATTATGCCTTCCGCTACAACGATACGCTGGATGGCCGGTTCCTGATGCTGGCGACCTATACGGCGGCGGGCAACCGCATCCTGCTGAGGCCGGCCGTCCATATCCCGTCGCACAGCTTCGAAGACGCCAGCCTGACCCAGCTTGCCACGGGCGAGATCCTGGTGACCTGGTCCACCTATGGTCCCGATACCGGCGACGGCCTCGACGTTTTCGGCCGGCTGTTTACGGTTGCGGGCACGCCCCTGACCGCCGCATTCGAGATCAGCTCGAACGGCTTCAGTTACGACGACCAGGAATCGCCCGAGGTGGCGGCGCTGCACGGCGGCGGCTTCGTCGTCACCTACATGAGCGAGAGCATCGACACCGACCACGAAGGCGTCGCCATGCGCATCTTTGGGCGCGGCACGGCGGGCGATGACATCAGGACCGTGGACGCAACCGGCACGCTTGCAGGGCTTGGCGGGAACGACCGACTGACGGGCGACGGGCGGGCCAATGTCATCGATGGCGGCGGGGGCGACGACCGGCTCTGGGGCGTCGGCGGCCATGACCGCCTGCGCGGCGATGTTGGCGATGATGTTCTGGATGGCGGGCTTGGCAACGACACGCTGACGGGCGACAGCGGGAACGACGGGCTGGCGGGCGGCAGCGGCAACGACCTGCTGCAGGGCGGGGCGGGAAACGATGTCCTGAACGGCGGCCAGGGTGTCGATACGGCCGTCTTTTCCGGCGCGGCGGCGGTGACGGTGCGGCTGGCGGCAACAGGGCTGCAGAACACCGGCCAGGGCACCGACCGGCTGATTGGCGTCGAGAACATCACAAGCGGCGCGGGCAAGGATGTTCTTGCCGGAAACGCCGGGGCGAACCGATTGAACGGGGGCGGGGGGAACGACCGCATCCTGGGCGGCGACGGGGCCGACTGGATCACGGGCGGTACCGGGACCGACGTGTTGTGGGGCAGCCTGTCCGCCACCGGCGACGCCTACCGCGACACCTTCGTGTTCGCAACAGCCGCCGATGCCCGGACCGGGGCCGCGGGCGCAGACCGCATCGTGGGTTTCGAGCGCGGCATCGACAAGATCGCGCTGTCGGCCATCGACGCCGATCCCGGCCTTGCCGGAAACCAGGTCTTTGCCTGGGGCGGAGCGCGTCCCTTGGCCCATGGCGTCTGGGTCACGGCTGGCGCGACGGGCCGCGTGGTCGCGGTCGACATCAACGGCGACGCCCGGCCCGACATGCAGATCGTCCTTCAAGGCACGACGGGGCTTGGCGCAGGCGACCTGCTGCTGTGATCGGAAAGGCCACCCGCGGCGCGGCGACCGGGAAACGGAACGGCTGGATGCCGGGGGCTCTGGGCTGACATCTCCCGACCGGATAGCGCGGACAACGGCCGAACCCGACAGCGCTCTCTGGACTGGCCTCGATCTTCGAGCAGTCTTGCGTCCGCCCGGCAGGGTCGATTTGGACCATGTCCTCTCCACCATGATGAAGCGCGGTGTGATGGCCGTGTTCCTGCCACTCCCTGTCCGGTTGCCCACAAACACTTGCTCGACTCGTGGGGTCTCGCGCGAGCCTGCTTCGGCCCCGACCCGGCCCGCATTGGGCAGGCTGAGTCTGGGGCTGGACAACCAGGCTGAGTCGGCGGCGTCGACCGACTGGGGATAGGGGGATGCCAACAATTTTGTCGCGGAAGTCCTAAGTTCCGCGACGGCTGGCAACAGCGCCTGTTTGCTGACGTTTCGCTGTCGCAAATATCTGTTGCATATCTGTTTCATTTCGAGACATATCTGCGACATGCTGATGGGATATGCGCGCGTCTCGACCGAGGACCAGGACTTGCGGCTGCAACGCGCCGCCCTGGAGGCAGCGGGCTGCCGCAGGATCTTCGAGGAAAAGGTGTCGGGCGCGAAACGCGACCGGCCCGAGCTGGCGCGGATGCTGGACCAGTTGCGCGAGGATGACGTGGTAGTGGTGACGCGGCTTGACCGGCTGGCCCGGTCCACGCGCGATCTTCTCGACATCGCCGAGACGCTGAACGAGAAAGGCGCGGGCCTGCGGTCCTTGGCCGAGCCGTGGGCGGACACGACGACGCCGGCCGGCCGGATGGTGTTGACGGTCTTTGCGGGGATGGCCGAGTTCGAGCGCGCGTTGATCTATCAGCGCACGAGCGCCGGGCGCGCCGCGGCCAAGGCGCGGGGCGTGCGGTTTGGACGCAAGCCCAAGCTCACCGCAGATCAGAAAGAACTGGCGGCGGACCTGATCGGCAAGGGCAAGTCGGTGCGCCAGGCGGCGGCGCTTGTGCGCTGCCATCCGGCCACGCTCTACCGGACGTTGCCGGTGTCGGATCTGGCGCCGGACTGACGGCGGACGGGCGGTGCAGGGCGACCAGGACCGGCAAGGGCATGGCTGGCTCGGGACGAGTCAGGCAGGCACCAGCCGCCAGCCCGAACAAGGGTGCGGCCGCAGGCACGGTCAGCGGACGGGCGACGGCCCGATCCAGTTAAGAAGCAGGGATGGAGCCTGCATCAGAATGATGATCATGAGAATGCCGCAGCAAAGTCCTGCAATGCCTGTAGGCTTTGAAACACGGTTGAAGATCAGGCCGATGAGGCTGAGCAACACAAGGGCCGCATTGATGACATAAGCCGCTATCGTGAAGACGGCCATTTCATTCCACCTCCGGTTTCGAGGAACGTCTGGCCGACCTCATCTGCCGGTCAGCCAGATCACCTCTGCAATGAACAGGACGCCGCCGGCAGCGACCATGACGGTTGTAGACCATTTCACGCGATTGAACACGCTGCCTATGACAGAGAGGACGAGCCAGCCTATCCAGAAAATGGCAAGGGGAACCATCACCGTATTCATCTTCAGCCTCCTCGCTGACTTTAGTCATAATGGCAGGCAATTGACAGTTGCTTCGACACTTACATTATATAGTTATTGGTATATACTATCAATACTGAAAGGATATACCATGACCCTTTACATCAAGGATCCTGCGGTCGATACGCTGGTTGAACAGTATCTTGCGGTCACAGGGCTGACCAGCAAAACCGAGGCGGTGCGCCGGGCGCTGTCCGACCAGTTGAAGATGCTGGCCAACCAGGAAAAGCTCCCGGATCGGTTAGCGAAGCTTCAGCACCGCGCGACCGAGGCGGGCTTCGTCAGCACCGGCGGGGATCTGAAGCCGTTCTTCGACGAGCAGTGGGGCGAGAGCTGATGTTTCTGGACGCGAGTGCCGTGGTGGCGGTGCTGTTGAACGAACCGGAAGCAATCGGTCTGATGAAGGCGATGGAGGTCGCGCGGGGACCGCTGCGTTTCTCGCCGGTCGTGCGGATCGAGGCCACGCTTGCCCTGGTTCGGACCCGCGTGCAGGCGCGCGGCAAGGGACCGGCGACAGCCGAGGACTTCGCCCAAGCGGGCGAACTGGTCGACGGCTTTTTCGCAGCGGTCGACGCGCAGGACATGCACATCACCACGGGGATGGGCAAGGCGGCGATCGAAGCCCTGTCGATCTACGGCAAGGTGGTCGGCCATCCGGCGCAACTAAACCTGGGCGACGCGCTGTCCTATGCCTGCGCGAAAGCCTACCATGTGCCGCTTCTTTACAAGGGCGCGGACTTTCCGCAAACCGATCTGGCGTGAGGAAACAGTCATGACGCTGTACGTCGCGACATTCTGGACCGGTCATGCCTGGGCCGATCTGCATGATGATCCTCGGCCCTTCGGTGCGGCCTCGGACGCGGCATGTTCCGCGCTACTGGCCGGGAAAGGAACCACCAGGCTGCGCCCGGCATGATGGCTCAACGCTGCTGCCGCGCAGCGGCTCCGCGAGAAGCGCAACGTCCTGGCCGGGCAGGGGCGCAGCTCCTGGCCGGGCGGGACTACTGGACCACGCAAGAAGAATGGCCCCACCGAAGCGGGGCCGAGTGATCCTCCGTTGCAGGAAGGAAAGGGTTTTCAATCGGGCAGACGGTAATCCAGCAGCCAGGACGGACCGAAGATGTTGCGCACCTGGCGCAGGTCCGGCCCTTCCTCACCGGTTGCGGAAAGCCATTCGGCCAGAAGGCGGCTTTTCCAGCGTCTGCCGTGCCGGTCGCGGTAGGCCCGCAGCGCCGCGATCTGCTCGGGCGTCGGGTCTTGATCGCCCATGGGATGTGGGGTCATGATGCAACTCTCCCTGTTGGTGGACCGGGGCGGGCCGACCCGCCCCGGTTTGCTATCGGATCAGAAGCAATCCGGCACCCAGGCGGCGATGCGGGCCTTCTTCTCGGCGTCGATCCGCCATGCGGCCTGATAGTCGGCATCAAGGAACAGCCGTTCCATGTCCGCCGCCTTCTCGCCCTTCTTCTGGCTCTTGAACGCCTTGAAGCCGTTGCCCTGCGGGTTGCAGCCGGTGAGGTCCAGATGCAGCGCGTCGAGATAATTGGCGTTTACGCGGGCAAAGAAGTTCTCGGCGGTGGGTGTCCAGACCTGCCGAATGTTAGTCTTCGCCTCGGCCTCGACCGCCGCGAAGATCGGATTGCGGTCGCTGTATTTGAGGCTGCGGGCGAGGGCCAACGACAGAACGGCGTTGCGGTGCTTCTTGCCCTTGGCTCGGAAGGCATCGAACGGGTCAGCATCGGGCGCGGCGTTCTCGTTCTCGCCTTCGTCCTCGCGGCCAAGCAGACGCGGATCGGGCACAAAGCCGGTTTCCGTCGCGGGCGTGATCAGACTTTCGTCCGTGCGGACGGCCAGCGGCCCGCCCCATTTCTGGGCGAAGGTGTAGGCCAGAAGGTCAAGCGCCAGTTCCGGCTTGTCGAGCATCGCGCCTTGAACGGCGGCGGTGCGCATGGCCTTCAAGTCCGCCACAAGCGCCCCGGAGTATGGCGATCTGGGCGCATCGGCCTTAGTCCCCTCGATCGGTCGGGCGGCGTGGCCGGTCAGCACCCCAGCCTCGATGGCGCGGGCGCGGTCCTCGGGCCGGACATAGGGGCCTTCCGTCTTGATCGTGCCGTCCTGTCCGACGCAGAGGAACCAGCCACCGAACCGGCGCTGTTCGTCGGAAAAATCGCCGTCGAGGATCGCCTGCAAAGCGTCCAGTTCGGACTGCCCGTCCTCGTCCAGAGCGTCGGCCTCGGCCAGTTCCGCCAGTTCGTCGTAGCGTTCCGTCTGATCGTCGGTCAGCTCGCCCTCGATGCGGTAGAGCCGGGCCAGCTTCTCCGCCATGCCATAGGGCACCCACGCCTCCGTCAGCGTCTCGGTCCAAGCCCATTCGGCCTCCATGGCCTCTGCCGCCGCATCCAGCGCCTCGGCAAACAGCCGGTCCAGAAGGTCGGTGTCGTGCAACAGGGTCGCGTCGGCAAAGAGGTCGGCGCTGATCCTGCCGCCAGCGGCGCGGTAAGCGTCGATGCCGACAAAGCGGGCGCGGCGGTCGCTTCCGGCGTTGATGGCGTCGGGCTGCACCATCTGCTTGATGCGATGTTCGCTGATCTCGCGGCCCCTGATCTGGTCCAGAACGGTAAGGGCAAGGGCCTCGTCCTCGGCCACGGTGAGCGCCTTGGCCGCGCCAAGGGTAATCTCGCCTGCCTTGAGCGCATCCAGAACCGGCGCGGGCAGGGCGGCAAGCGCAAGGCGGCGATAGACATGCGCCTCGGTCAGCCCAAAGGTCCGGGCGATGGTCGGCACGTCCGCGCCGCCCTCGCGCATCCGTCCGAAGGCGCGGATTTCATCGGCGGGGTGCAGATCCTCGCGGGCGGTGTTCTCGACCGCCGCCCAGGCGCGGGCGGTGGCGGCATCCGGGGCCAGCCGGACCGGAACGAAGGCCAGTTCCGGGCGATGGGCGATCAGGTCGGGGTCGCGCTCAAGCGCCAGCTTGATCGCGCGCCAGCGGCGGCCACCGGCCACGACGCCCACCGTTCCGGCCTCGTCGCGCAAGCCCGCGATAGGCTGGATCAGGCCGATCATGGCGATGCTGTCGGCCAGAAGGGCGATGCCTTCGGGGTCGGCTTCCTGACGCGGGTTCATGTCGGACAGGTAGAGGTCTTGAAGCGGGATACCCTCGACGGCGGGGGCCTCGATGGGGCGGGCCTCGCGGGCGAACGGGGTCACATTGGTCTTGGACATAGCTGATTTCCTTGTGTGCAACGGTGGTTCCGGGTTATGGGTGTCCTGCCCCTTTTGGGGGGCAGGACGGGCCATCAGATGGCCTTGTGCTGGATCAGGAAGCGGCGTCCGATGCCAAAGGAGTCGCCCTTCCTGACAAGCGCCCACGCTTCCGCGACACGGGCGGCTTGCCATTCTATCATGCTGTTTTCACCTGACCTTTCGTTGGGGGTTCTGGGGTATCGGCCCGCCCGGAGCGGAGCGGGCCGATCTCGGGCCCGTCAGTATTCGGACGGAAAGAGGATGGTCAGGACGCGGTGGGTGCGGCCCGGATCGCTCGGATCGTCGGACCCCTGCTCTTGGTCGGCGTCGTAGTAGTCGATCTTCCAGTAGAGCCGTTCGCCCTGCACGGTGACGATGCCGAAGCTGCGGTCGCCATAGGGGTCGTTGTCCTCGCAAAAGTCCCGGTCGAAGGCAGCGGCAAGGATCGCGCCCGTCACGAAGTCCCGGCCCCGGTCGCTGACGCCCGAGGTCACGACCACGCTGCCGGGGAAGGGGCATCCGCCCACGACCATGCCCGCACGGAAGGCGTCGTTCTGGCGGGCGGTGGTCAGGACCTGGCGGGTCGGAAAGTCCCGCATCGGGCCGAAATGGCCGCAATGGGGGCAGGTGCAGGGACCGTCTTCGGCCGACTGTTCGGCCGCGCAGTAGCCGCAGACATAGGTGTTCAGGGTTTCGGTGTTCATCACGTTCTCCTTTTTCTGCAACGGTCCCGCCGTGGTCTGTGCCTTGGTCGGGCTGCCCGATGATCGGGCGGGGGTTCAGGCGAGGACCGCGAAGCGGCGCCTCTCCTGAAGCCTTGCCTCACGGCGAGTGCAGGAGGGGGGCCCGCGCAAGGTTGCGCGTAGGGGGCGAGGGGAGGGGGATCGCCCGGTCTGCACGAAGCCAAAGGCGCAGGAAGGCCGGGGAAACCCCTCGCTCCCGTCAAGCGCGCGGCCTTGCGCGGGGGAACCGGCGGTTCCCAGGCGGACACGCGCCCTTCGCGCGTGGCCCAAGGAAGGCCGGGGGCGTTCGGCTTGTCCGAATCCCCCCGGCAGGCGCGGCCACGCGCCTTTGATACGATCCCTGCGACAGCGGGGGTCTCCGATAATCCTGCCTTGGGCCAGAGCTATCCAGCCTGCCGCCCTTTACGGGCGGCGGGCCTTGCAGGGCGGCGAGCGGAACGCGCTGTCCAAAAAGCGAAGGGACGCGAGCCGCCTTGTGGATAGGTCTGGCCCGGCTGCCCGCCCGGTTGACCACAGGCTGACGCTCGATCCCTATGGTCTCGCTTACAGCCTGCTGCGGCCTCCCGCCTCCACTCCCAAGGTCGTTGCGGCACGAGGCTGGACAACCGGGCTACCCCCGCAAGCGATTGTCACCAAAGGGCTGAAACTGGACCGCCTGACTGCCTGTTGCGTCCCTTGCAGGCTGGCTCGGGACGGGACGGACGGCGCGGGAAAGACTGCAAGGGAGGTGCAGGGATCCAGGCTCGGGACAAGGTTGCTGCAGCCGGCCGCAGCCGTGATCACGGTCCTTTAGGACGGGCGGCCGAGACGACAGGAGCATCCCTTTGATCTGGGGACAACTGGCCTGGACTCTTTAGTCCAAAAGTCGTGATAACTGTTTTCATCAATTTTGATTTTACCTGAAAGGCTTTATGCGAAAATAATAGCCATACCTCTCAATCCGCCATTAAACGTCATGAGTGTCACTCCTCAGCCTGGACAACATCTGCTGTCGGCCGCCATTGCTACAGCCAGCCAGATCGTTTCCGAGACGGGCAAGTTGCCGCGGTTGAAAGTGATTGCCAAGGCGCTCGGAGTTGAGAAAGAGCAGCTGAAGACGGTTATTTTCGACCGCGACCATCTTCTTGTGGTTATGGCGGATGTAGCCTTGCAACGGTTGCTGCATACGATCACCCAACAAATGGCGGGATGCTCATCGCCGGTCGATCAGCTGGAGAAGATTGCCTTTGCGTACATTGACTGGGCTCATCTGTACCCCCAGGAGTTCCGGCTCATTGAGGAAATGCCCCGCGCCGTGTTTGAAGCGCATCCTCGCCTTCTGCAGTATGAGCGATCGGTCCATTATCTCATCCTGAAGCTCATGCAACTTGCGCGAGAGGAAGGCTATCTCGATCCGGACGAAGACTTGATCATGCTGCGGGCCATGAGCCATACTTATCTCTTTGGCGTCATCACCAAGATAATGCTTGGGGTTCTGACCCGCTGGACGCCCGGTTCAAGTGATCATGAGGCCGCGCGAACGGCTTTGCGAGCCTTCAGCCGAAAACTCTTCAAGCCCGAACGTGCCGGGTCTCCTCCCCGCCTCAGATCGGTCTGACCGACAACTCGCTGATCCAGGTGGTATGGAGGGGCACGCGGTGATCGGCGCGCAAGCGCCCTTCACCGGAGAAGCCCTCGCGCGCCGGCACCATCGTCTTCGTGCCGAAGCGGTCGTTGATCGCATCGCGCGCGTCGGTTAGGTGGGCGTCGCGCGGCCGTTCCGGTGGAAACAGTGGGGCCGGCCGGGCGACCTCGGGCAACCGCGCGGCTTGGATGGGCGGTGACGGCCTGCGTCAGCACCCTGCTGCATGCTTTCTTCTACCCGTCTACAGGATACGTCGACCAAGGATTTCACCGAAAATCCCGCCCCTTCACCTGGATCGTGTCGAGATGCAGGTCACGGACGAACATGTCGCGCGGCCGGGGTCCGTCGGGTGCCGGACTGCGCGGATCCGGAGCCGGACTACCACGGTGGAACTCGTCGCCCCGGCCATGGGGCAGGGGAAACACGGTGCCCCGTGCTCCGACACTCGAAAGTTCCTTCGACATATCCTCGATCCGATGCACCACGAAGTGGACCACCTCGCCTTCGCGCTGGATGCGCCCCTGCACACCGATCATGCCCGCGCCAAGGACGATCCGGCGATGCGCCTCGAAGACCTTGGTCCAGACCACGAGGTTGGCGATGCCCGTCTCGTCCTCCAGCGTGATGAACATCACCCCCTTGGCCGACCCGGGCCGCTGCCGGACCAGGACCAGGCCGGCGGTCACGCACCAGCGGCGATCCCGGCTGGCCATGGCCTCGGCGCAGGTGACCATGCGTCGCTGTGTCAGGCGCTCGCGCAGGAACGACACCGGATGCCGGCGCAGGCTGAGGCCGGTATGGCCATAGTCCTCCACCACCTCGCGGCCCAGGGTCATCGCCCGGAGGGCAACGCCCGGTTCTCTCCCCTCTGCTTCCGCTCCTGCGTCGTCATCCTGCCCCTCTGCCGCTTTCCGTGCTGCGGCAAAGAGCGGCAGTTCCTCGGGCGCGAGCCCCTTCAGCGTCCAGAGAGCCGCGCGGCGGGAAAGGCCGAGCGAAGGCCTGAACCCGTCCGCCTCGGCAATGCGGGTCAAGCTGGCGATCGGCACGCGGACCCGGCGCCAGAGGTCCTCCACCGAGGCGAAGGGCTGATCCGCCCGGTCCGCGATGATGGTTGCGGCATGAGCGTTGGCCAGACCCTTGATCATCCGGAGCCCGAGGCGCACGGCAAAGCGGCTGCCCTCGTCTTCGGGCCTGCCGGTCGGCTCCAGTGTGCAATCCCAGCGGGAGGCATTGACGCAGACCGGCCGGATCTCGACGTCGTGCTCCTGAGCATCCCGGACGATCTGCGCCGGGGCATAGAAGCCCATGGGCTGGCTGTTCAGCAGCGCCGCACAGAACGCATCCGGGTGCCAGCACTTCAGCCACGCGCTCGCATAGGCCACGAGCGCGAAGGAGGCGGCATGGCTCTCGGGAAAGCCGTAGGAGCCGAAGCCCTCGAGCTGGCGGAAGGTGCGCTCGGCGAAGGCGGGCTCGTAGCCGCGGGTGACCATGCCGGTGACAAGCTTGTCCTTGAAGGCCGAGACGCCGCCGGTGAACTTGAAGGTGGCCATGGACTTGCGCAGCATGTCCGCCTCGCCGGGGGTGAAGCCCGCGCACTCGATCGCGACCCGCATGGCCTGCTCCTGGAAGAGGGGCACGCCCAGGGTCTTGCCCAGAACCTTTTCCAGCTCAGAGGTGGGATAGTCGACCGGCTCCTTGCCCTCGCGCCTGCGCAGGTAGGGGTGGACCATGTCGCCCTGGATGGGGCCAGGACGGACGATGGCCACCTGCACCACGAGGTCATAGTAGGTCCTGGGCTTCAGCCGCGGCAGCATGGCCATCTGCGCCCGGCTCTCGATCTGGAAGGTGCCGAGCGTGTCGGCCTTCCTGATCATCGCATAGGTGCGCGGGTCCTCGGCCGGGATGGAGGCCAGGTCGTGGGAGACGCCCTTGTGCGCTTCGATGAGCGCCAGTCCCTTGGCCATGCAGGTGAGCATGCCGAGCGCCAGCACATCGACCTTCATGAAGCGGAGCGCGTCGATGTCGTCCTTGTCCCATTCGATGATCTGCCGGTCTTCCATGGCGGCGGGCTCGATTGGCACCAGATCATCCAGACGATCCTGGGTCAGCACAAACCCGCCCGGGTGCTGCGAAAGATGCCGGGGAAAGCCCATGAGCTGCCGGGCCAGCTCCAGCGTCAGCCGCAGACGCCTGTCAGTGGGGTCCAGGTTCAGCTCGCGGATCTCTTCGTCGCTGACGCCCTCCTCGGACCAGGCCCAGATCTGGCCGGAGATCGTCTGGATCAGGTCCTCAGGCAGGCCCATGGCCTTGCCCACGTCACGCAGCGCGCCCTTGGCGCGGTAGCGGATCACCGTGGCACACAGCGCGGCGCGTTCCCGCCCATAGGTCTTATAAACCCACTGGATCACCTCCTCGCGGCGCTCGTGCTCGAAGTCCACGTCGATGTCGGGCGGCTCGTGGCGTTCCTCGGACACAAACCGCTCGAAGAGAAGATCGTTTCGGCCCGGATCGATGGCGGTGATGCCCAGGACATAGCAGACCGCGGAGTTCGCGGCCGAGCCGCGGCCCTGGCAGAGGATGCCGCGGGAGCGGGCAAATCGGACGATGGCGTGGACGGTGAGGAAGTAGGGCGCATAGTCCAGCTTGGCGATCAGGCGCAGCTCATGGACCAGAGATGCCTTCACCTCGTCGGGCACCCCCTCGGGATAGCGACACGCCGCGCCCTCCCAGGTCAGCCGCGCCAGCGTCTCCTGCGGGGTGAGGGAGGGATCGTCTCGCTCCTCGGGATATTGGTAGCGCAACTCGTCCAGCAAGAAGCGGCAGCGGGACACGATCTCCCCGGTCCGTGCCAGGGCCTCAGGGTAGCGCGAGAAGAGCCGGTGCATCTCGGCGGGCGGCTTCAGATACCGGTCGGCATGGCGCTCGCGGCGAAAGCCCAAGGCTTCGACGGTCGTGTTGTGGCGGATGGCGGTGACCACATCCTGCAGGATGCGCCGTCCGGGCTCGTGATAGAGCACGTCGTTGGTGACGACAGTGGGCACCCGCAGGCGCGCGGCCATGGTGGAAAGCTCATGCAGCCGCAGCTGGTCATTGGGACGGCGGCGCAGGGTCAAGGCCAGATGGGCGCGGTCGCCAAAGACATCGTGCAGCCGGCGCAGGCGGAGCGCGCAGGTGTCGTCCGCCATGTCCGGCATCAGCACGGCGATTAAGCCCTCGGCATAGTCATTAAGGTCGGACCATTCCAGATGGCACTTGCCCTTGCCGGCGCGGCTTTTGCCCAAGGTCAGCAGCCGGCAGAGCCGGGCATAAGCGGCCCTGTCGGTCGGATAAACCAGCAGCGACGTGCCGCAAGCCAGATCCAGGCGGCAGCCGACGATCAGCCGGACATTCGTGGTCTTTGCCGCCTCCCAGGCGCGGACGATGCCGGCCAGGGAATTGCGATCGGTGATGGCAAGCGCCTCGAAGCCCTGAGCCGCCGCGGTGGCGAACAGTTCCTCGGCCGAAGATGCTCCCCTGAGAAAGCTGAACTGCGACGTCACCTGCAATTCGGCATAGCGCGGTCCGGTCATCCGAACACCCCGTGCAGGAACCAGTGGTGCGAGCCGGTCCCTGCGTTCTCACCGTCGCCGGCCCGGAACACCCAGTAGCGCTCGCCGGCCTCATCCTCGATGCAGAAGTAGTCCCGCACGGCAATCAATTCGGCGTCGCGCTTCCACCATTCGCCGAAGACCCGCTCGGGCCCATCGGCGCGGGCCACCTTGCGGCGGATGCCGCGCCAAGTGACCCAAACTGGCGGATGGTCGGGCAGCAGCGCCACCGTCTCGATCGGCTCGGGCCAGGGCAGCAGGCGCGCGGGCCGCGGCCAGTGATCGGGCCAGCCGACGCCCACAGGATCGGACAAGGGCGCGACGCGGGTGACGGAGCGCTCCGGAACGTCGCTGGCAACAGGGGCCATGCGGTAGACGCCCCGTGCGCCCACGCGGTTCGCCAGCACGTCGACCAGACCGGACAGATCAGGTGCGGTGGTTTCCAGAAGCGAGCTGGCCACTTGCCGGGCCTCCAGCGACTCCACCATCACGGCGGTCAGCGACAGGACCTCGATACCAAAGCCCGGCGCGATGGTCTCGATCTTCTCGCAGAGGAGCCGCGTCAGCCGTTGCGGGTCACGCTGCGGCTTGGCCAAACCCACGCGCACGGTCTGCACATGGGCATCGACCCGCCAGCAGAGGAGATCCAGCCTGCGGGCGCCCAGGCCGCGCTCCTCAAGCGCAGCGCAGAGCTGGACCACCAGCTTGCCGATGTAGCGGGCGATGGTCTCCGCGGCGGCAATCGGTTCGGCAAAGCTGCGGCGCACCTCGACGAGTTCGGTCGGACGAAGCGGCTCGATGGGCTCAGCAACATAGCCAAGCGCCTGATCCAATCTGCGGCAGAGGTCCGGGCCGAACCGCCGGGTCAGCGGCGCACGGGGTTGATGGAGCAGATCGGCGATACAGGCAAAGCCCAGGGTGCGCAGGCTGGCCAGCGTCGCAAGTGGCAGCCGCAGGGCCTCGAGAGGAAGACGAGCGAGCAAGGTCTCGGCCGTACCCACCTCAGCCACATGCAGCGGCTCAGGCCCATGCCGGGCCAGGGCATGAGCGGCCCCCCAGGTCTCGGCGATGGCAGCCCGCGCGGTGAGGCCCGACATCATCAGCCGACCGATCAGCGCCTCCAGCATGGCTGCCTCGCCGCCATGCAGATGATCGGCGCCGGTCGAGTCGATGACGATGCCGTCCGGCGGATCGACGGCAACAATCGGCGAAAACCGTTGCAGCACCCACAGTGCCAGCCGTTCAAGGCTGGCCGCATCATCGTCAGGAGAAGCAGGCAGGACCTGCAAGCCCGGGACCAGGGCCTGGGCCTTGCTGACCGGCATGCCGGTGTGCAGGCCTTGCTGCTGCGCAATCCTGTCGGCGGCGGTGACCACGCGGCGGCTGCCGACCCGGCCCGCCAGGATCAGTGGCGCGTCACGCGAAGGCGCCGTGTCGTCCGCCTGCCGCCGCAACCGATCGGTCGGCCACAGCGGCAGGAAGACCGAGATGACCCGTGCCATCGCACGCCTCCAGTTCCAGATCGAAGGATTCGCCCGCCCGTGCCCGGATCAGCTCGATCAGCCAGCGGGGGCGGCCCACGCCGGGGACGGGCAGGGCGGCCGAGGGCAAAACGGACACCCGCCAGCGGGTCATGGCCGCAGTCGGCTGGCCGAAGTCGGACGCATCCTGCTGCCTGCGCCAGCGGCGCAAGGCAATGCCGGTGGTGCCGGACCCCTTGGCCGCGAGATGCAGCCGGCGCGAGGCGGTCATCGACAGCCGCGCCACATCGGCGACCACCGCGCCCAACCCGCCATGGCGCAGCCCTTCCTCCATGCAGGCCAGCACCGAGACATCGTCGCCGGCCTCCACATAGATCACCCGGTCCGGGCCCAGGCCCGCCTGCTCGAGGCCGGGGGCGAAGAGATCCGCCTGCGTGACGCACCAGAGCACTTGTCCCGGCAGACGCGCAGCAATCCCGGCCGCAAAGCAGGCGGCAGCCGCTCCGTCCACCGCGCCATTGCCGCCGCCCGCCACCTCGTGCAGGCAGCCGAGCGCCAAGCCGCCCCCCGGCAGGCGGCGGTCCAGATCGGGCAGGCCAAAGGGCAGGGCACCACGCGACCGTCCACCGTCACCTTCCATGGCCGCGATCTGCTGACGCAGGGCGGCGATGGCAGGAGTGGAGGACCGGGCAGACATGACAGAAAGAAGCTCCCGCGAGGTTGAAAACGAACAGGTATGTTCCTGTTTTGTTCCAAAGAGGCAGAGGCTGTCAATCCCAGCAAGGTATTGAACTGGGGATATCTGATCTGCCGGGCTGCGTTATGCTGCTGAAAACTACGGAGTCCGCGATGTGCAACCTCTACAACCTGACCACCAACCAGCAGGCGATCCGCGACATGGCGCGGGTGATGCAGGACAGCCTGGGCAACCTGGAGCCGGACCTCGACGTCTATCCCGACCGGCCCGCGCCGGTGGTGCGCAACACGGCCCAAGGGCGCGAGCTGGCCCGGCTGACCTGGGGCATGCCCACGCCGACGCAGTTCCTGAAGACGAAGGATGCGCCCGATACCGGCGTGACCAACATCCGCAACACCGCCAGTCCGCATTGGCGCCGCTGGCTGACCGTGGAACACCGCTGCCTGGTGCCGGCAACCGCCTTCTCGGAATATGGCCAAAAGCCTGATCCGGTGACCAGACGCAAGCCGCTGCACTGGTTCGCCCTGGACGAGAGCCGGCCCCTGTTCTTTTTCGCGGGCCTCTGGACGCCGTGGCGAGGGGTCCGCGGCTCGATGAAGACGCCGCGTCCCGGCGAGCATCACCTTTTCGCCTTCCTGACCTGCGAGCCGAACGCGGTGGTCAAGCCGATCCACCCCAAGGCCATGCCGGTGATCCTGACCAGCAAGGACGAGATCGAGATGTGGATGACGGCGGATTGGGAAAAGGCGCAGGTCCTGCAAAGGCCGCTGGCGGAGGAGAACCTTGTGGTCGTGGCGTAGCGCCGTTGCAGGCCAACTGTCTTTGCGTCGCGATGGCGGTGGGTGAAACACCCCGGCCCGCCGGACCTGCGGCTGTCGAACGCTTTCAACCGCGGGTTTGGGACGCCTCCATCTTGAGCCGACCCTTGTGCTTGGCATCGACGCGCCACAATTTTTTGCGGACTCCATCCGGCTCGAGATGCCGATAGCTTCCTCCTGAAAACCTGGCCCAATCGAGGGCCAGTCCCTGCGCGACCAGGGCGGCCGACAGGTCCGTCCCATCCGGCAGAAGACATTTCGCGACGACGCGCTCGTAGGTCATGCCTTCGGTCAGGATCGCCCGGACGGTCTGGCCCTTGCACAAGGCGATCATCGCGAACTTCGCCTTCTGGCCATAGGGCTGATCGAGCTCCGGCGCGTCGATGCCGGCCAGCCGGATGTGAGTGCCGGCGATGACGATCGTGTCGCCGTCGATGACATGGCAGCGGCCCTCCAGGACCTGGCCGGCCCGGAGCTGCGGCGCGGCCGGCCGAGGCCGGCCGGGTTCGGTTCGAGGCCGGGCCGGCGCAGGGAACGGGCGGCGCGGGCGCGAGCGCCGTGAGGTCGACCGGAAAAGCCGCAAGAGAAAGCCGATCATGTCGTCACCATTGAAGAAAGGACCTCTCGGGGCGCGAAGGCTGGCCCAGCGAAAGGTGCAGCAGGGTCGGGATCCTTGCTTCCGCCTTGCGTCCCTGGTGTGCCATCCGCCTGTCCTGTCGTCGGCTCCAGGCTACGCCTGGAGGTTCATAACGTGCAAAAGGATGCCTGACAGGGGTAAAAGAAGGGTTAAGGACGCAGAGGCGCACGCGTTTTCCGCTCGGCGTGCTTTCGGCCGATCAGGGAACCACCGTTTGCTGGACAATCGCGCTAAATATGGAAGGACGACGTGCCGAGATCCCGGTTATTGAAGATGCAAGGCAGAAAAAACGTAAGGCTACGCCGAGGACCGTCTTGCCTCAGCACCTGCTCTCGTCGGCCATGATGCGTTCGATGACGTCGGGCTCGCATTGCTCGTCACGCAGGAACTCGCGGACCCCTCCCTCCCAGGTGCGGATGCCTGCGATAAGCTCCTGCAGGCATTCGATGCCGCGGTCTGTGAAGGCCTTGATCCCTTCCTCGGTACCGTTGTCGACCCAGATCATCTCGCCGTAGTCGATGTTGTCGGAATTGGCGCTGACAATCTCGATGAGCTCGCGGTTCTCGCCGATCCTCCTGGCGACTTCATCGAGAGCAAGGAGATGCGTGACGCGGGCCATCAGGCGGCCTCGGCTGACCGGCCTTCGGGCTGGTTCCAGTTCCATGGAAGCAATTCAGGCAGCCGCGAGACCGGCAGGTCGGCGATGCGAGCGATGACATCGGCCAGCCAGGCCTGCGGATCGATGCCGTTCAGCTTCGCCGAGCCGATCAGCGCGTACATGGCGGCGGCGCGGTGGCCACCGCGCTCGGAGCCAGCGAAGAGCCATGATTTCCTGCCGAGAGCCACGCCACGCAGCGAACGCTCCGCGCAATTGTTGCTGAGGCAAACCCGGCCGTCCTTAAGGAATCGGGTGAACCCGGGCCAGTGCGCAGTCGACAGAAGGTAATCGATCGCTTTGGCGACTTTGGCATGTTTCGAGAGCCGCGCCCGTTCGGACCGCAGCCATGCTTCCAGTTCGCCCACCAGTGGCGCCGACAGACGCTGGCGCGCCTCCAGACGGGCAGCGGCATCAAGGCCGCTGATCTCGCGCTCGATTTCGAACAGCCTGTCGATCCGTTTCACCGCTTCAAAGGCGATCGGCGAGATGTCTTCAGGCGACTTGCCTTTGCGGATGTTGCCCTCGACATCGGCAAGCTCGAAGAACTTGCGGCGCGCATGCGACCAGCATAGCGCGGGCAGAACAGGGCCCGGCTTGCGATTACCCTGGTAGAGCTGGTTGTATCCGGCATAGGCGTCGGCCTGCAGGATGCCTTGCCAGCCCTTCAAATGCCCAAGTGGATGTTCGCCCGCCCGATCGCGGGAGAACTTGAAGACAACCGCCGGCGGGGCGGTCCCGGAGAAGGGGCGGTCATCGCGAACATAGGTCCAGAGCCGCGCGGTCTTTGTTCCGCCGCGGGCAAGAAGCGGTACCGTTGTATCATCTCCATGAAGGCGTTCGGCGGCCAGGACATGCGCCTCGATCAGTGCCTGCAAAGGTTCCAGCAATGCGGTCACGGCGCCGACCTGGTCGGCCAGCGTCGAGAGGCTTAGCTCCACGCCTTCCCGGGCATACCGCTCTGCCTGACGGTTCAGGGGCTGATGCTGGCCGTACTTTTCGAAGATGATCATTGCCAGAAGGCTGGGTCCGGCCCATCCCCGCGGAATGGGGTGGAACGGCGCCGGGGGCTGGCTGATCTTCTCACAAGCCCGACATGTGAACTTCTCGCGGACCGTCTGGATCACCTTCCATTGCCGAGGGATGACCTCCAGCGTCTCGGTGATGTCCTCGCCCATCTTCACGATGCGACCGGAACCACAGCAGCTGCAGGCGGCCGGCGCCTCGATCACCACCCGTTCGCGCGGCAGGTGGTCGGGGAAGGGTTTCTTCACCGGCTTGCGTCGCTCAAAGCCCGCGACCTGTGTCTGCCCCACTGCCTGTTCGGCCCGGGCGTTGTCCTCTGCGGCGTTGGCCACCAGTTCCTCGAGCTGCAATTCCAGCTGGTCGATGAGCCGGGCAGTGCGTTCCGCGCTCCGGCCGTACTTGTCGCGGCGGAGCAGCGCGATCTCGAGCTTGAGCCCCGCGATCATCGCTTCCGAGGTCGAGACCACCGCACGGACCTGTGCGAGATCAGCCTCGGCAGCTGCAGCGCGCCCCTCGGCAGCGGCGAGCGCGGCGCGCAGTTGTTCGAGCTCGGAGGCGGTCCCAGACATGGCAGGACCTTACCACGCCGACGGGGGCAGGCCTACGCAAAAACTGCAAATAAAGCTGTATTATCCTGCCTTTGCGGGTCTTTGTGTCCAACGTGGATTTCGCCAGTCAATGCCTTCGAGAAGATAGGCGAGCTGCGCCGCTGATACCTGAACCGCTTCGCTCGATCCGCTCGATGGCCAGATAAACTTCCCTGCCTCTAGCCGCTTCATATAGAGCGACATTCCGACGCCGTCATGCCATATCAATTTTACCAGATCGCCACGGCGCCCTCGGAAGCAGAATATCTCGCCCGCATGCGGATCCCGCCCGAGCCCTTGCTGAACCTGCAGCGCCAGCGTGTTCATGCCTCGCCGCATGTCGGTGACGCCGCCCGCGATCCAGACAGTCACTCCCGCCGGAAACGCGATCATCGGCCATCTACCACGGAAAGGAGCCGGGCCAGCGCCTCCGGGTCCACGTTGGCCGGCACAACAAGCTGGCGTCCATTCCTCAGGGCAATCTCTACCCGGGCTTCCGGGTTCGGGGGCACAGGCCTTGGGGACATCGTGCCTGGCAACTCGGCAGAAACCGTCAGTGGCATAAAGGAGGGCAAACGGTCGCCACCAAGCTCCCCGGTGCGGTATTGTCGGCGCCAGACCGTGAGCAGAGACCGCGAAATGTCATGCCGTCTTGCCGTGGCACTCACCTGCCGCTTTCCGGTCAAACTCTCCTCGACGATCCGGACCTTGTCCGCATCGCTCCAATGTCGCCGGCGGACACCGTCCGCCGCGGACAAAACTTCAATCGGGGGTTCGAATTTAAGGTCGCGCATAAGGTCGGAGCTATCACTCAAGCGCTAAACCCGTCAGGCGGCCTTCACCGGAGGAATACGAAAAAACGGGATTTTCGACTCTGGTATCCTTTGTGCGGTCCCAAGACTACTCAGTATCGCGCAAGACGACGACGTATCTCGGAAAGCCTAGGATCGCCTCTTGTATCCGAGCTGACTTCCAGCAACGAAAGGATTTTGTCGATTTCGAACCACCATTGCGAGGCATCATCTGGGAGCAAAACCCAAAGCAGTTCAAGGGCTTCTTGCGGATATTTCTTCACGAGCCCGTCAGTCTCTTCAACCTGAAATGCAAAAAGCCACCCACCTCCATTACGCAGGGGCGCCAAACGCGATTTCAAGAGCCTAACAAGCTCAGGAAACAAGTCGTCGCTTCTAAGAATAAAGAGAACAAGTGCTTGAGATAAAGGCGCCGTTTTTAGCGCTCGTTGGCGAGGCCAAACCTTTTGGAAAAATGCCAATACTACATCATTCCACTGCTCGGGATGCTGTTCCTTCCATTGCAGAAGATAATGAAGAATACCCCTTCTGAAATCATCATCTGCATTGATGAGAGCATCGCGAAACTCTTCATCAGAAATCAGCGCTGCGGCAGAGTCGCCACCAGCATTGAATGCCCAACCGTAAAACAGAATGCCCGCTAAGTTTTCCGCTCGCTGTCCCTCGCGCGTATGACCTCTCGCCAGATCTAACAGACCTGGCTTGATCTGCCTGAACAGATCAGGACTTGGAACTCTTGCTCCCCAAAGAAATCCTTCCAGGATTGCGTCTGCTTCCTCGGTCTGGCTGTTGACTGCGGGGACAAGCAGCTTTTCGATCCATGGCGGATCAGCAGCGTATAAGTAAACGAAATGATGGCCTAGCATCACCAAAGCGTGACAGCGAAAGGCTCCTGGTAGTACGAGTAACCGCTCTGCGCGTTGCTTCCACTCACTGGGAAGACCTTTGCCGTCGGCAAGATTGGGCAACGAAGGATCAGCCAGCAGAAGCTCTACTAGTCGTCCGGTCGGGGAATTCAATGCAATCATTGCCCACCCCTCGTTGCGGTGGGTGGCTTCATCGGACAATTTTCTCGACAGTGCGATTAGTATAGCATTCCACAGTGGGTCGAAAATTTCAGCGACATCGCCATATAGGCGCACTTTTAGCACCTCCATCCAATGAGCAACGGAGTAGGCGATGCGGGCGAGCTTTGTGGCCTCAAGGTGACAAAGTACATGACTAATAGCGCAAGCGAGCCTTCGTGAATCATTTTCTCGTTGCGGACACCCAAGAAAGCTCTGCCACGCCCAGTCAAGAAGCTGACCTTGTCCAGCAGAATACCGCAAAGCAGAAAGTGCGCGGACAGGTTTTTCCTCTGAAAGCCCTTTAAAAGAGGCAGACTCCCACCTGCTTAGCGGGCGCCCTCCCGCAATCTCGGTTGCTACATCGAGAATGCAACTGACCGGTATATTAAGAAGGGGCCCATAGTCGGTGTCCTCAATCACCCTCTGAACCTTGGGAGCATTCGATGCCATCGCATCTTCTGTTGCGTCATGCTGCCAATCCGGAGCCAGTTTACACAGCTCCTTTGTTGTGGCTGCAAGATCGAAGGAAAACTTAATGCCTGCCGCTGACAGAGCGTGCAGATATTCAAGGCGACGGTAGGCAGAATGACCCTGTGTATCAGTCATATCGTCCGACCACGGGAAGCTGGTTGTCAACAGACGCTGCTCGATCTCATGACGCTGCAGTTTGTCTAGCTTTGGCCAACTGGAGACAATGGCATGGAGGACATCAGGGCGATCCTGCGGATACCAGAAAATATCATCTGGAAGTTTCATGAGGATACGTGCTGCCTCTGCCCCCGTAGTCAGATCTGATGACGCACCCCAGAGTTGCAGACGTGCGAATATGCGACCGTTTTGGCACTCCCAGTAGCGAATCTCGACCTTGGCACCATCAGGATCAACGTGGCCAAACTGCTTTGTCATTGTCTGACGTCAGCGCCCATGGAACAGATTAGGCCGATTGCGTGACGGAGGGTTCTTGGCTCATCGTAGCCCTTATGGAGCGAAGATG
>NZ_JAFLRK010000013.1 GCF_017315735.1 Paracoccus shandongensis | reverse complement strand
CACGGCGGGCCCAGGCACGGCGGGCGCGTCAGCGGGCCGGCTGTCCACCGGCGCCACGGGCGCGGCCGGGTCGGGCCGGGCGCGGCTGGTCTTGTCCAGGCTGGCCTTGGGATCCCATTGCTCGAACTTGGTGGCGGCGCGGTCCAGGGCGTCCAGCCCCAGGGATTTCTTCGAGGTCAGCGACTTCAAGTCCCTGAGATCCTTCGTCACGTCGCCGATGCCCGCGCCCTTGGCCGCATCCTCCATCGCGGTCGTGAATTCGCGCGCCATGGACCGTGCCTTGGCCGTGATCCGGCCCAGGGTATGAAACAGCTTCGGCAAATCCTCGGGGCCGATGACAACCAGCGCGACAACGCCGATCAGCAGCAGTTCGCTCCACCCGACATCCAGCATTCAGGAACCCCCTGCCCGGTTCTTCGGGATCAGACGCGGGGTTCGTTTTGCGGGGTCACGTCGCGCGCCTCGGTCCCGGGGACCGGCTGGACGGGCTGGATCGGCTGGACGGGCTTTTCGACAACAACGGTGCGTTCGGCGGTGACTTCGGCATTGCCGTCGTTCAGGCCCTTCTTGAAGGCGGTGATGCCCTTGCCGAATTCACCCATCAGCGAGGAAACCTTGCCGCGGCCGAACAGGACCAGGACCACGATGGCGATGACGAGCAGTGCCATGGGGGACGGTGCGTGCATTCCAGTTCTCCAGTTCCAGAGTCAGGCCAATGACCTGGGCTAAACCAATCTGCGGAATATAGGCCCTTGGCCGCCGCAGCGAAACCCCACCTGCCACGATTCGCGCGCGCCGTCATTAATCTGCGACAAACTGACGTTATTTTGAGGGGACTGCCCCCGGCCGCCCGGCTTGGCAGGGCCGGGCGTGCGGGCCATAAGGCGGCATGGACCTGTCGCTTTACGTCACCGCCTTCGTCACGCTGTTCGTGGTGATCGACCCGATCGGTCTGGCGCCGGTCTTCATCGCCCTGACGCCCGGCATGGATGGTGCGCAACGCCGCCGCATCGGGTTCCGCGCGCTGGTGATCGCCGCCGTGCTGATGATGATCTTCGGCTTTGCGGGCGAATCGATCCTGGGGGCCATCGGGATTTCCATTTCCGCCTTCCGCATCGCGGGCGGGTTGCTGCTGTTCCTGACGGCGCTCGACATGCTGTTCGAGCGCCGCACCCAGCGGCGCGAGCATCAGGGCGAGGGCGATGCCCCCCACCACGACCCGTCGGTCTTTCCGCTGGCCATGCCGCTGCTGGCGGGACCGGGGGCGCTGGCATCCATGATCCTCTTGATGGGCGAGGCGCCGGGGATCGGCCACATGGTCATGGTGAACCTGGTGATGCTGGCGGTGCTGGTCATCGCCATGGCGCTGTTCGTGATCGCCACGCCGCTCGCCCATGCGCTTGGCCGGACGGGCGTGATGGTCGTCACGCGCCTTCTGGGGATGCTGCTGGCCGCGCTGTCGGTGCAGTTCGTGATCGACGGGCTGAAGGGATCGGGGCTGTTCTCATGACCGATCCCGACACCATGCAGCTTGTCTATTACGGCGTGCTGCTGCTGGTGATCGGCGGCGCGATGGTCTTTGAACTGGCGGGACGGGGCGGCCAGGTGCTGCGCCAGATCATGCTGTGGGTGGTGATCTTCGCGGGCGCGGCGCTGGCCGCCGACTGGTGGATCGAGGGGGGCGTCCCGCGCCAGCAGGTGCTGGACGGCGGCCGGATCCAGATCCCCGTGGCCCGCGACGGCCATTTCCACCTGACCGCGCAGGTGAACGGGCAGAAGGTGCGCTTCATGGTCGATACCGGCGCGTCCTCCATCGCGCTTGGGCCTGCGGATGCGCGCCGCGTGGGGCTGGACCCGGACGATCTGGCCTATGTCGGGACCGCCATCACCGCGAATGGGCGGGTGCAGACGGCCCCCGTGACCATCGACGAGATCGCCATCGGCGACATCGTGGACCGCAATGTCCGGGCTTACGTGATCGGCGGCGACCTGGAGGGGTCGCTGCTGGGCATGTCCTACCTGCGCACCTTCGCCCGTGTCAGCTTCGAGGGCGACCTGCTGATCCTGGAACGTTAATCCAGCGCCAACGGTGGCGTCAGGCCGCTTTCCTCCAGATGCCAGACCGCCTGCCAACGCCCGTCCCTGCGGTCCAGCGTCAGGTAATTGCGTTCCGCCACATAGCGGTGCTGCTGGCCCGGCAGCGGCTTGATGCGGATCGCGTGGCCTGGCAGCGGCGCCTCGCCCAGGCCCGCGAACAGGCCCAGCACGCGGGCATAGGCCCTGGGCGGCGCGCGGTGCGAGATGCCCGAGGCGACGAGCTGGTGGATCAGCGTCTCCCTTGGCCCCATCTCGGCGCGGGTCGCCAGGTGGATCTCTCCCGACAGGACCGTGACCGGGGCGGCTTGGCGCATCCGCAGCACCTGCCCCAGCATCCGCCGCCATTCGTCGCGATGGGCGTGGCTTTGCCACTGGTCGCGCAGGTCGTCCTCGTAATGCTGCATCCGGGGGATCGCCATCATCAGCGATTCCAGCAGCGACAGGCGCGGCCCCAGCAGCGGCACGCTGGACACCATGAAGACGTGATCGCCCGCAGGCTGCATGGCCTCGACCGCGTTCCAGCCGCCCGGCCCCATGATCCGGTCGCGGTGGCGTTCGGACCGCAGGTCGGGCGCAAACAGCGTGACCCCCGGCAGATCGCGCCACCAGCCAAGGTTGCCCCCGGCGGGATCCAGGAACAGGGCGGGCACGTCGGCATCCGTCGCGCCGTGCTGGAACAGCAGATACATCCGCCGCGCGACAGTAAACAGCACCTGCCCCACCGCCGAATCGGTGCGGCTTTCGGGCAGCGATCCCCAGCCGTCGCAGATGTCGTGGTCATCCCAGACCGACAGCGAGGGCACCGTCGCGAACAGATCCGCGCAGCCTTCGGCGGCCAGCACCATCATGTAGCGTTCGGCGAACCTGCGCTCCAGGTGCCGGGCCAGATCCTCCAGATCACCCGCCGAAGGATTGGCGGGGACATGCTTCGGCCAGTCCCCGGACAGGGGATGGCCCCGGGTCGCCTCGTCGGCATAGATCTGGTCGCCGCCTTGCAGCAGCAGGGCAAAGGGCGCGCGGGCATGGTCGGCCTGCAGCCGCGCCCACATCCGGTTGCGTTCGGCCCCGTCGCGGTCCAGATCGCCGTTCTCCTCGCCATTGCAGGACACGAAGGCGATGCGGATGTCGCCGTCCAGGCGCGTGGCGACCGGATAGGCGTGGCCGTTCAACTGATAGCCCGCCTCGCCCAAGGCCAGGGTGAAGTCGTGGCGCCAGACGGACAGCCCCGCGACACGGGCCAGCAGCACCGGGGGAACGGTCCCCCCTCGCGTCCCGACCGCGCCGGGCGCCCCTGCCCCGTCGGGCCGGACGGTGATCGCGGCAAGGCGCAGGCCATCGGCATCGCAGCCCCGAAAATGCAGGACCGGCCCCGCGAAACCGTCTTTTCCCATCATGCTTCCGTCGCGCCTTCCCTGTCCCTCGCAGGGCTAGATAGGCGCTCTGGCCCGGATTGCACCCCCGAATCAGGAGGCTAGCGGCTTTGTGTGGATCAGCGCCTGCGCGTGACGCGACAGGCCGGGCACCAGCGGGAACAGATCCGCCTGCAGGGCATGATAGATGTCGGGCTTGCCCTGGAACTGGCCCCCTGCAACCGGCCCGCCCGGTTCGGGGAACCAGCCGCCGCGACCGTGGTCGATCAGATGCGCGTCGGCAAAGCCCCACAGGCGGCGATACCAGTCCTCGTCCCCTGGCCGGGGGTCCAGCTTGATCAGCGCGGCCAGGGCGCCGATGGCCTCGGTCACGGGCCACCAATAGCGGTCGGGCCGGGCCACGCGCCCGTCCGGGCCCAGCGTATAGGCCAGCCCGCCCCCGGGCAGCCAGGCATCTGCAAGCGCGGTTTCGACCAGCAGCCGGGCATGGGCAGGGGCATCGCCATCGGGCCGCCCCGCCAGATCCCACCAGTGCAGCAGCAGGCGCGCCATCTCGAAGGAATGACCGGGGGTGGTGCCTGCCGGGCGGAACATGGGGTTGCCCTCGTATCCCGGATCGGGGCGCCAGCCGGCATCGTAATGTTCGGGGATGCGCCAGCCGTTCCCTGCGGCCTGCCCCGTGATAAAGAAATCGAGGATCCCGCCCGCGCGACGCAGGTATTCGCCTTCGCCCGTTGCCTCGTATGCGGCCAGCAGGGCCTCGACCCCGTGCATGTTGGCGTTCATGCCGCGATAGGTGGAAAAGACGTGCCAGTCGCGCGTGAACTCGTCGCGGAAGCGCCCGGCATCGCTGTCCCAGAACCGGTCCTCCAGCACCTGCGCGGCGTCCGCCAGCAGCCGGTCGGCATCGGGATGGCCCGCCAGTTTCGCGCTGGAGGCCGCCAGCAGCACGAAGACATGGCCATAGGCCAGCTTGGTCCCGTCCGCCACCGCGCCGTCCCGCAAGGACCAGACATAGCCGCCATGCCGCCCGTCGCGATGCCCGCGCCACAGCAGATCCATGCCCCGGTCGATGATCCCCGCCCGGTCCGCCCGCCCCGCCATCTGCCCAAGCGCATGGGAATGGACCAGCCGCGTCGTCGCGTGCAGTTCCAGCGGCGCCGATAGCGGCTGGCCCGCCGGATCCAGCATCCGCAACCCCTCGCCCCCGGCGCTTGCGTCGAAGAAATCCAGCGCGCGCCGGGCATCGCGCGCCAGGAAACGCCGATGCGCCGGATCGTCCAGCCAATGCCCTGCGCCTTCGCCGCCCAGGTTGCGTTCCATGATCCCCCCCTGCCTTGAGCGGTGAAGTTGCCCATCCCGCGCCCGGTCCGCAATCTTTTTGCCACCCTCCCCCTTGTATCCGGCGCGGCGATTTGCCACGTCTGCACTCAGCGGGACCGGGCCCCTCTGGCGACAGCGATGTCGTGATGTCGGAACCGCATCGAGCGTGCCTCGATGCAAAGCGGCCCATTCCAGCGAAGCCCTTGGCATCGATGCACATCCAGCAACGATGAGGGCAAACGTGGAACTGCTTTTTCTGTTATTCCTGGGCAAGCCGCTGTGGATGTGGCTGCTGTTCGTGGCGATCGTGATCGCGCTTCTGGTCTTTGACCTTGGCGTGCTGCACAAGGACGACCACGCGATCGGCGTGGCCGAGAGCCTGAGGCTGTCGGCCATGTACCTGACCATGGGCGTGCTGTTTTCGGGATTTGTCTGGTGGCAGATCGGGGCCGAGGAAAGCAAGCTCTACCTGACGGCCTTTGTGGTCGAAAAGACGCTGGCGATGGACAACGTCTTTGTCATCGCCATGATCTTCACCTATTTCGCGATCCCGCCGAAATACCAGCACCGGGTGCTGTTCTGGGGCATCCTGGGCGTGATCGTGCTGCGCGGCCTGATGATCGGCCTGGGCGCGACGCTGGTCACCCAGTATTCCTGGATCCTGTATATCTTCGCGCTGTTCCTGATCTTTACCGGCGTCAAGATGATGATGGTGGGCGACAAGCCCCTGGATATTTCCCAGAACCCCGTCCTGCGCTTCATGAAGCGGCGCATGAACGTGACCGAGGAAATCCACGGCCACGACTTCTGGGTGAAAAAGCCGCATCCCACGTCAGGCAAGCTGGTCTGGTTCGCCACGCCCCTGTTCCTGGCCCTGGTCATGGTCGAGATCGTGGACGTGATCTTTGCCGTGGATTCGGTGCCCGCGGTCTTCGCGATCACGTCGGATCCGTTCATCGTCTATACGTCGAACATCTTCGCGATCCTGGGCCTGCGGGCGCTGTATTTCGCGCTGGCCGCGATCATCCACCGCTTCCATTACCTGAAATACGCGCTGGCGGTGCTGCTGATCTTCATCGGGTCCAAGATCTTCGTGGCCGACCTGCTGGGTTGGGAAAAATTCCCCGCCTCGTGGTCGCTGGGCATCACCTTCGCCATCCTGGGCGCGGGCGTGGCCTATTCGCTGTGGAAAACCAAGGACAACGGTCCTGAACCGCAGATCGCCAAGGCTCCGCAGGAATAAGGAAACGACCGGACAAGGCGCCCCCGTCGGCGCCTTGTCCCCGATTCTGTCCGGCAGGCGGGCTTCATGCCTTTGCACCGGCGCGCACATCGTGCAGATTGCGAAGCAGCCTGACTTGTTGGACAAAGTGAACCGATGCTTCTGGAAATTCTCATCGTCCTGCTGCTGACGATGTTCAACGGCGTCCTGGCCATGTCCGAACTGGCCATCGTGTCCGCCCGCCCCGCCCGGATGAAGGTCCTGGCCGCCGAAGGCAGCAGGGGCGCGCAGATCGCCCTGGAACTGGGGACCGAGCCGGGCCGGTTTCTGTCCAGCGTCCAGATCGGCATCACCCTTGTGGGCGTGCTGTCGGGCGCGTTCTCGGGCGCGACCCTGGGCGCGCGGCTGTCGGCGGCGCTGATCGCGAACGGCATGTCGCCCGCCCTGGCCCAAGCCCTGGGCGTCGGCGGCGTGGTGGTGCTGATCACCTATCTGTCGCTGATCATCGGCGAGCTGGTCCCCAAGCAGATCGCCCTGCGCGCGCCCGAAGGGGTGGCCGTGCGCATCGCGCCGCTGATCCTGTTCATCTCGCGCATCGCAGCGCCGATCGTCTGGATCCTGGACAAGTCGGGCAATGTCGTGCTGCGCCTGCTGGGGCAATCGGGCGAATCCGACCGCGGCATCTCGGACGAGGAGATCCGCGTGATGCTGTCCGAGGCCCGCACCGCCGGCGTGATCGAGCCCGCCGAGACCGAGATGATCGCGGGCGTCATGCGCATCGCCGACCGTTCCGCGCGCGGCCTGATGACCCCCCGCCACGAGGTCGAGGCCGTGGACGTGGCCGATCCTGCCACCGAGGTGCTGCAAAAGTTCCGCGACAGCCGCCGCTCGCGCCTGCTGGTGCGCGAAGGGTCTGACGACGACATCATCGGCGTCATCAGCCTGCGCGACCTGTTGTCCGGGGATGTCACCGACCTGCGCCCCCTGGTGCAGGAGGTGCCGGTCATCCGCGAGGGCCTGCCCGCGCTGAACGTGATCGAGGAGCTGAAGGCCAGCCCCGCGCACATGCTGCTGGTCTATGACGAATACGGCCATTTCGAAGGCGTGATCACCGCCATGGACCTGCTGGAGGCCATCGCGGGCGATTTCCCCGAACCGGGCGACGACGAACCCAAGGCCGTGCAGCGCGAGGATGGCAGCTGGCTGGTGGCGGGCTGGATGCCCGCCGACGAATTTGCGGAAATGATCGGCATCACCCTGCCCGAGGATCGCGGCTATGAATCGGTCGCGGGCCTTGTGCTGGACCGCGCGGGCGTGCTGCCCGACGTGGGCGCGCGTGTCACGGTGTCCGGCTGGCAGATCGAGGTCGTGGACCTGGATGGCCGCCGGATCGACAAGCTGCTGGTCTCGCAGCTTGCCGAGGCCTGAGGGCGTCAGGCGGTCCGGCGTCCGATCCCCAGAAGCTGATACAGCACCAGCGCGGCCAGCGTGGATGTGCCGATGCCGCCCAGGGCGAAGCCGCCGATGGTGACGGTGAAATCGCCCGCCCCCAGGATCAGCGCCACGCCCACGGTGAACAGGTTGCGCGGGTCGGAAAAGTCCACGCGGTTATCGACCCAGATCCGCACCATGGCGGATGCGATCAGGCCGAAGACCGACACGGCCAGCCCCGCCAGCACCGGCGCGGGGATCGTCTGCAGGATCGCGCCGAACTTGGGCGACAGGCCCAGAAGAATGGCGATGACGGCGGCCACCGGAAAGATCAGCGTGGAATAAACCCGCGTCATCGCCATGACGCCGATGTTTTCGGCATAGGTCGTGACGCCGGTTCCGCCCCCGGCCCCTGCGATCATGGTGGCAAGCCCGTCACCCAGGAAGCCGCGCCCGATGTAGCGGTCCATGTTCTGCCCGGTGATTGCGCCCAGGGCCTTGATATGGCCCAGGTTCTCGGCCACCAGCACGACGGCGACCGGGGCGATCATGCTGATCGCGGTCCAGTCGAAGCGCGGGGCGGTGAAGTTCGGGATGCCGAACCAGGCCGCCTGCCCCACGCGGGAAAAGTCGATGCCGGGCACGATCCCCGCGCCGTTGCCGAAGACCAGCACCAGCCCGTATCCGAAGGCCAGCGCGATCAGCACCGCGATCCGCCGCGTGCTGCGGGTGCCATAGGCCGACACCATCGCCATGCACAGCACGGTGGCCAGGGCGATGGCCAGATGCGCCATGCTGCCCTTCAGCTGCCCCACCGCGACGGGCGCGAGGTTCAGCCCGATGGACACCCCGATGGCCCCGGTCACGGCGGGCGGCATCAGCCGTTCCACCCAGCCGGTCCCGGCGGCCATCACCACCAGCCCGATCAGCGCATAAACCAGCCCCGCCGCGATGATCCCGCCCAGGGCCACGCCGATGTTGGGATTGGCCCCGCCGCCCGCAAAGCCCGTCGCGGCCATCACCACCGCGATGAAGGCAAAGGACGACCCCAGGTAACTGGGCACCCGCCCGCCGGTGATGGCAAAGAACAGCAGCGTGCCGATGCCGGAAAAGAACACCGCCACGTTCGGATCAAAGCCCATGATCAGCGGCGCAAGGATCGTCGATCCCGACATCGCCAGCAGGTGCTGGAAGCTCATGGGAATGGCGGCGGCCCAGGGAAGCTTCTCGTCAGGAAGGACCGTGGCGCCGGTGGCCGGGCGCCAGAGGGGAAAATAGCCCATCGTCTCTCTCGGGATAGTGATTCTGGCGGCAGGCTTAGCCGATTGGCGCGACGGGACCAACGCCCTGCGATTGGGTCTTCCGGGGGCGGCGTCCCTGCCGCTAATATCACCGCGACCAAGGAGGAGCAGATGTCCACCAAATCCCACAAGGGCGCGGCCTTCGACTGGGCCGACCCGTTCCTGCTGAACGACCAGTTGACCGAGGAAGAGCGGATGATCCGCGACGCTGCGGCGGCCTTCGCGGCCGACCGGCTGGCCCCGCGCGTGACCGACGCCTATCTGAACGAGACGACCGACCCCGAGATCTTCCGCGAAATGGGCGCTGCGGGCCTGCTGGGCGTCACCGTGGACGACGAATACGGCGGCGTGGGGGCGTCCTATGTGGCTTACGGCCTGGTCGCCCGGGAAATCGAGCGGATCGACAGCGGATACCGCAGCATGGCCTCGGTCCAGTCGTCGCTGGTGATGTTTCCCATCGAGGCCTATGGCAGCGAGGATCAGAAGCGCAAATACCTGCCCAAGCTGGCCACGGGCGAGTATATCGGCTGTTTCGGCCTGACCGAACCCGATGCCGGGTCCGATCCCGCGGGCATGAAGACCCGCGCCAGGAAGACCGACGGCGGATACGTCCTGAACGGCGCGAAGATGTGGATCTCGAACTCGCCCATCGCCGATGTCTTCGTGGTCTGGGCGAAATCCGACGCCCATGGCGGCAAGGTGCGCGGCTTCGTGCTGGAAAAGGGCATGAAGGGCCTGTCCGCCCCGAAGATCGAGGGCAAGCTGAGCTTGCGCGCCTCGATCACCGGCGAGATCGTGATGGACGATGTGGAGGTCGGTGAGGACGCGCTGCTGCCCGGGATCGAGGGGATGGGCGGGCCCTTCGGCTGTCTCAACCGCGCGCGCTACGGCATTTCCTGGGGCGTGATGGGGGCGGCCGAGGATTGCTGGTTTCGCGCCCGCCAGTATGGCCTTGACCGCCACCAGTTCAACCGTCCCCTGGCCGCCACGCAGCTGTTCCAAAAGAAGCTGGCCGACATGCAGACGGAAATCGCGCTTGGCCTGCAGGCGTCCCTGCGGGTCGGTCGGCTGTTCGACGAAGGCCGCTTCGCCCCGGAAATGATTTCCCTCGTCAAGCGCAACAACTGCGGCAAGGCCTTGGACATTGCGCGGATGGCCCGCGACATGCATGGCGGCAACGGCATTTCCAGCGAATACCACGTCATCCGCCACGCCCAGAACCTGGAAACCGTGAACACCTATGAAGGCACGCACGATGTCCACGCGCTGATCCTGGGCCGCGCGCAAACGGGGATCCAGGCCTTTGGCTGACGCACCGTTGAAAGGCCTGCGCGTGGTCGAACTGGCGCGCATCCTGGCCGGACCCTGGATCGGGCAGACCCTGGCCGACCTGGGCGCCGAGGTCATCAAGGTCGAGGCGCCCGAGGGCGACGACACCCGCCGCTGGGGCCCGCCCTTCATCGACCGGCCCCGCGCGGATGGCACGACCGAGAAGGTCGCCGCATACTTCCACGCGGCGAACCGGGGCAAGACATCCGTGGTCTGCGACTTCAACGATGCGGCCGACCTGGAGCGGCTGCGCGGGTTGATCGACGGGGCCGACGTGGTGGTCGAGAACTTCAAGCTGGGCGGGTTGCGCCGGTTCGGCCTGGACTATGACACCCTGTCGACGCGCAATCCCCGGCTGGTCTATGCCTCGATCACGGGCTTCGGCCAGGACGGGCCGCGCGCGTCACAGCCGGGATACGACTTCCTGATCCAGGGCATGTCCGGGATCATGGACCTGACCGGCAGCCCGGATGGCGAGCCGCAGAAGGTCGGCGTGGCCTGGATCGACATCTTCACCGGGCTTTACGGGGTGATCGCGGTGCAGGCCGCGCTGGCCGAACGGGCGCGGTCGGGGCGCGGGCAGCATCTGGACCTGTCGCTGCTGGATTGCGGGGTGGCGGTGCTGGCGAACCAGGCGACGAATTACCTGCTGGGGGGCACGGTGCCGCACCGGCTGGGCAACGCGCATCCGAACATCGTGCCCTATCAGCTGTTCCCGGCCTCCGACGGGCACCTGATCGTGGCCTGCGGCAACGACCGGCAGTTCGCGGCGCTGTGCCGGGTGCTGGATCTGCCGGACCTGCCCACGAATCCCGATTACGCCACCAACCCCGCCCGCGTGGCGCACCGCGACCGGCTGGTGCCGATCCTGGCGGCCGCGACCGCGCGCCGGACCCGCGCCGACCTGATCGCCGCGATGGAGGGTGCGGGCGTGCCCGCCGGACCCGTCAACGACGTAGCCGAGGCGCTGGCCGAACCCCAGGTCGCCGCGCGCGGGTTGCAGATCGCGCCCGAAGGCATCGCCGGGCTGCGCACCCCCATCCGCCTGTCCCGCAGCCCCCTGACCCACGACCGCGCCGCACCCGCGCTTGGGGACGGGGAATGGCGGTTCTCGGAATGAAAAACCCCCGCCGGTCGGGCGGGGGTTTGATGCTGTCAGGCTGGGCTGCGGATCAGTCGCGGTTGCCCATGAATTGCAGCAAGAACATGAACAGGTTCAGGAAGTCCAGGTACAGCTGCAGGGCGCCCATGATAGCGGTCTTGCCGATGAAGTCCCGGTCCGACCCGGCCAGTTGCAGATAGGTGTTCTTGATGTTCTGCGTGTCATAGGCGGTCAGGCCCGCGAAGATCAGCACGCCCAGGACGGAAATCGCGAACTGCATCCCCGACGATTGCAGGAAGATGTTCACGATGGACGCCACGATCAGGCCGATCACGCCCATGATCAGGAAGCTGCCCCAGCCCGAGATGTCCTTTTTCGTGGTGTATCCCCACAGCGACAGGCCCGCGAAGGCGATGGCCGTCACCAGGAAGGTCTGCACGATCGAGGTGCCGGTATAGACCAGGAAGATCGAGCTGATCGACAGGCCCATCAGCGCGGCAAAGCCATAGAACAGCCCCGTGGCCGCCGACACGGACAGCCGGTTCAGCGCGGCGCCGAAGGCGAAGACCACCAGCAGCGGCGCGAACATGATCACCCATTTCAGGGGCGAGGCATAGATCGCCGTGCCAAGCTGGGTCAGTTGGCCGGACGCATCCACGGCGGCGGCGCTGATGCCATAGGCGGCGACGGCGGTTACACCCATGCCGACCGCCATCAGCCCATAAACCTTGTTCATGTAGGCCCGCAGCCCTTCGTCGATCACCGCCTGCCGGGTGCCGACGCGCTGCGTGGTGCGGTAAGTGTTGTAATCTGCCATCAATCTCTCCCTATGAGACAGGCCGGCATCTGCCGGTTTATGGCCACCATATTGGCACGATACCGTTCCGATTCAATGCCGGTAAAGGACCAAGTGGGCAGGGTTTTACGCACTTGTTACAAGGTCACGACGATCTTGCCGACCGACCTGCGGCTGCGCAGCAGGTCGAAGGCCTCGGCGATGCGGTCCAGGGGCATCGCCTCGCCCACCACGGGGGCAAGCCGGCCGTCCGCGAACATGCCGAACAACTCGGTCATGCTGTCCGCCATGGCCCGGGGGTCCAGCCCGGCATAGCCGCCCCAGTAAAAGCCGTGGATGGCGATGTTCTTGACCAGCGCGTGGTTCAGCGGCAGCACCGGCGGCTTGCCGCCCGCGAAGCCGATGACCAGGAAGCGCCCGCCGGGGTTCAGGGCGCGGAACGCCGCCTCGCCCGCGCTGTCGCCCACAGCGTCATAGACCACGTCGACCCCGCCAAGCTCGCGCAGCGCGGCCTTCAGGTCGGGGCAATCCGCGCTGTTGATCACGTGACCCGCGCCCGCCGCCCGCACCACATCCAGCCGGTCCTGCCCCCGCGCCACGCCGATGACGCGGGCGCCCAGGGCCCGCCCGATCTCGACCGCGGTCAGGCCCACGCCGCCCGCAGCACCCAGGACGGCCAGCGTCTCGACCGCGCGCAAACCCGCGCGACCGGCCAGGGCCAGGTGGCTGGTGCCATAGGCGATCTGGAAGCCGGCGGCCTGCTCGAAGCTCATGCCCGGCGGCAGGGGGGTGCAGGCGGTGGGCGGAACGGCGACCCGTTCGGCCATGGTCCCGGCGGCCAGGACCGCCACGCGGTCGCCCGGGCGGAACCCGCTGTCACCCGGCGCGGCCAGAACCTCGCCCGCGCCTTCCAGCCCGGGGGCGAAGGGCGGATCCTGGCGTTCCTGGTATTCGCCCCTTGCCTTCAGAAGATCCGCGAAATTCAGCGCCGCCGCCCGCATCCGCACCAGGATTTGCCCGGGCCCGGCCTGCGCCACCGGGACCTCGCGCAGGACGGGTTCGCCGCCAAGCCGTTCCACCAGGGCGATTCGCATCCCTTGCCCGCCGTCCGATCCAGAAGTTTTCCCCAAGTCCCTCATCCCTTTGTCTGTTGGCCCGCAACCCCGTGCGCGACCTGTCTTTTTGGTCAGAACCGCCGCCGTTAACCAGGTTAACACTCGAAAATTGAGAAAGGTTAAGATAGTGCTTCCTTAGATTGCATGAGGTGGTAACGATGAAACACGGTGTTGATGTTCATGTTGGCAAGCGTATCCGGCATCGCCGCTGGATGATCGGAATGACCCAACAGCAACTTGCCGACAAGGTCGGTATCAAGTTCCAGCAGATCCAGAAATACGAAACAGGGATGAACCGCGTTTCGGCGTCCCGGCTGTGGGACATCGCGCGGGCGGTGGATGTGCCGGTTTCCTTCTTCTTTGAAGGGCTGCACGAAAGCGACGCCCCCGACGAGGTCGCGGGCGACATCCTGGCGGACAAGGAGGCGCTGCAACTGGTGCGCGCCTATTACACGATGCCCGTCGCGCAACGCCGCCAGATCTTCGAACTGGCCCGCGTGCTGTCCGACGCCGCGTGACCTGCTGACGGCGCGGGCGATCCCCGCGCCGCCGCATCTTCGACGCATCACCCCTTCGCCGCCACTGGCAGGACGATCCCGTTCGGGTTAGTCCTGCCCTTGGACCGGACCAGGGGGCAGCCATGCAGGACGCGCAGGACATCATCAATGCGGCGCACCAAATGGCCGATGCCGCGCGCCAGGCCATCCTGCCCTTCTTCCGCACCGGCCTTGCCGCCGACAACAAGTGGCAAACGGGCTTCGACCCCGTGACCGAGGCCGACCGCGCCGCCGAACGCGCCATGCGCGACGTGCTGGCCCGGCTGCGCCCCGGTGACGCGATCCTGGGCGAGGAATACGGCGCGACCGAAGGCACAAGCGGCCTGACCTGGATCCTGGACCCCATCGACGGCACCCGCGCCTTTCTGTGCGGCGCGGCAAGCTGGGGGGTGCTGATCGGGCTGTCGGACGGGCAGGACATCCTTTATGGCCTGATCGACCAGCCCTATACGCGCGAACGGTTCGAGGGGGGCCTTGGCCAGGCGCGGCTGGTCACGCAGGCGGGCAGCCGTCCGCTGGCGGTGCGCGACGTGCCCATGTCGCAGGCGACGCTGATGACGACCTATCCCGAGGTCGGCTCTGACGACGAAGGCGCGGCCTTCCGGCGCGTGGCCGCGCAGGTGCGGCTGACGCGATACGGGCTGGACTGCTATGCCTACGGCCTGCTGGCCCTGGGGCAGGTCGATCTGGTGATCGAGGCCGGGCTGCAATCCTATGACATCGCAGGGCCGCTGGCCGTGGTCCGGGCGGCGGGCGGGATCGTCACGGACTGGCAGGGCGGGCCTGCCCACCAAGGCGGCCAGGTGATCGCCGCCGCCACCCCTGCCCTGCACCGCGCCGCGCTTGCCCTGCTGAACGGGGGGGCCGCATGACCGGCCAGACCCCTGCCCCCGGCGACCAGGCCGACGACGAGGACTTCCTGCCCCGGCGCGAATTGCTGGACCGGATCGACGCGGCCATCCAGGCGGGCGACGCGGCCCTGCTGAACACGCTTCTGGATCCGATGCACGGCGCCGACATCGCCGACATCATCGAGCGCCTGACCCCGGCCGAGCGCCGCGCCTTCCTCGCCCTCTACAGCGGAGAGATCGACGGCGAGATCCTGTCCGAGATCGACGAGTCGATCCGCGACGAGGTGATCGAGCAGCTACCCCCCGAGGTCGTGGCCGAAGCCGTCCGAGAGATGGACAGCGACGACGTGGTGGACCTGGTCGAGGACATGGACGAGCCCGAGCGCCAGGAAATCCTGGCCGCGCTGGACGCCACCGACCGCGCCGCCGTCCAGCAGTCGCTGGCCTATCCCGAAAACTCCGCCGGCCGCCTGATGCAGTCCGAGGTCGTGACCGCCCCCGAGCATTGGACCGTGGGCGAGGCCATTGCCTTTCTGCAATCCGAGGATTGGCTGCCCGAGCAGTTCTACCACATCGTCCTGGTCGATCCGCGCCGCCATCCGCTGGGCTATGTCACGCTGGGCCGGTTGCTGGCGTCCAGCCACGCCACGCCGCTGCGCGACATCACCGAGGACAGCTTCCGCACCATCAGCGCCATGGCCGAGGAAGCGGACGTGGCCTATGTCTTCAACCAGTATCACCTGATTTCCGCCCCCGTGGTGGACCGCGACGACCGGCTGGTGGGCATCATCACCATCGACGACGCCATGGCCGTCCTGGACCAGGAACACGAGGAAGACATCCTGCGCCTGGCGGGCGTGGGCGACGAAAGCCATGTGTCCGACGGCCCGCTGGCCACCGCCCGGCAGCGGCTGCCCTGGCTGGTCGTCAACCTGTTCACCGCGTCCCTGTCAGCGGTGGTGATCTCGCAATTCGAGGCGACCATCGCGACGTTGGTGGCGCTGGCCGCCTTGATGCCCATCGTCGCCTCGACCGGGGGGATCGCGGGCACGCAGTCGCTGGCCGTGGCGGTGCGGGCGCTGGCCACGCGCGAACTGGGCCGGGCCAATGCGCGGCGCGTCGTCCGGCGCGAGCTGCTGGCGGGGATGCTGAACGGCATCTGCCTGGCGCTGATCCTGGGGGTGGCGGGCTGGCTGATCTTTGGCGATGTCCGGCTGGGCATGGTCCTGGGGGCGGCGATGATCGTGAACCAGATCGTCGCGGCCCTGGGGGGCGTGCTGGTGCCGCTGACGCTGAACAAGCTGGGGCTGGACCCGGCGCTTGCCTCGGGCACATTCGTCACGACGATGACCGACGTGATGGGCTTCTTCGCCTTCCTGGGCCTTGCCACGCTGGTGCTGCTATGAGCGATGACAAACCTGCCTTGCGCGCCCGCGCCCTGGCCGCCCGCGCGGCGGGGGGCGACAGGGACGCGCTGACCCGCCACCTGATCGCGGCGCTTGCGCCGCATCGGGGCAAGGTGCTGTCGGGATACTGGCCGATGCGGGGCGAACCCGACCCCCGGCCTGCGATGTCCGCCCATGACGGGCCGGTCTGCCTGCCAGTGGTGCCCGGCAAGGCCGTGCCGCTGGTCTTTCGCCGCTGGGATGGCGAGGCCCTGGTGCCCGGCCCCTTCGGCACCTCGCATCCCCCTGATTCGCAGCCGGTCCTGCGCCCCGATGTGCTGATCGTTCCGCTGGCGGGTTTCGACCGGGCAGGCAACCGCATCGGCTATGGCGGCGGGTATTACGACCGGACCCTGCAATTGCTGCGCGAAACGGGGGGTGCGACCGCCATCGGGCTGGCCTTCGCGGTCCAGGAACTGCCGGATATCCCCGCCGAACCCTTCGACCAGCCGCTGGACATGATCGTGACCGACCGGGGGACGATCATCCCGCCGCGATGATCCGCCGCACCTGTGACGAATTTGCATCGGCTGTGCAAAAGCGGTGGACGAGTTCGGGACAAGCCTGTGGATAAACGGGGGACCGGCCGCGCCAAGCCCCTGCCCGGGCCTGCGAAATCGCCGCCACGGCCCTGTTGAAGACCGCGCCCCGCCCCCGGCTGTGAGCGAATCTTCCGGTTCCCCGACGACCCCCGAGTCAATCCGGATTCTGCGAGTTATCCCCAGATAAAAAACATTGCATCACCGGCCGAACAGGATCAATTTTGTGGTCTGCGGCGTTGGTCATACCAGATGTGGTGGCAGGTGGGTCCATAACCACCAAGACCCGTCGCTTCGTGATTTCGACCTGTCGGGCGGTGCCGCCGCCCGGACCCATTGCTGCGGCGATGGGGCGGCCGCTTGCCGCCTGGCGCAAGTCGCGGTTGGGGGACGACGATAGGAAAGGGCCACGGGCATGAAGATCGAACGGCGTTTTACCACCCCTCAGGGGGGCGCATACGGCGACATCGCCTTCGCGACCACCACCAGCGAGATCCGCAACCCCGACGGCACCGTCGTTTTCCGCAACACCTCGGTCGAGGTGCCACAGGGTTGGAGCCAGGTCGCCAGCGACGTGATCGCCCAGAAATATTTCCGCAAGGCGGGCGTCCCGGCGGCGCTGAAGCGCGTCCCGGAAAAGGGCGTGCCGGACTTCCTGTGGCGCAGCGTGGCCGATGACGCCGCCCTGGCCGATCTGCCCGAAGATCGGCGTTACGGCGGCGAGACCAGCGCGCGGCAGGTCTTCGACCGCATGGCCGGGGCCTGGACCTATTGGGGCTGGAAAGGCGGGTATTTTTCCAACGAAGAAGACGCCCGCGCCTATCACGACGAGATGCGCTTCATGCTGGCCCGCCAGATGGCCGCGCCGAATTCGCCCCAATGGTTCAACACCGGGCTGCATTGGGCTTACGGGATCGACGGCCCGTCGCAGGGGCATTTCTACGTCGATTACAAGACCGGCAAGCTGGTCAAGTCCGACAGCGCCTATGAACACCCGCAGCCGCACGCCTGCTTCATCCAGTCGGTCAGCGACGACCTGGTGAACGAGGGCGGCATCATGGACCTGTGGGTCCGCGAGGCGCGGCTGTTCAAGTATGGCTCGGGCACCGGCACCAACTTCTCCAGCCTGCGCGGCGAGGGCGAGCGGCTATCTGGCGGGGGCAAGTCGTCCGGTCTGATGGGGTTCCTCAAGATCGGCGACCGGGCGGCGGGCGCGATCAAGTCGGGCGGCACCACGCGCCGCGCGGCCAAGATGGTGATCTGCGACATGGATCACCCCGACATCGAGGCTTTCATCAACTGGAAGGTCATCGAGGAACAGAAGGTCGCCTCCCTTGTCGCGGGATCCAAGGCGCACGAGGCGCGGCTGAACGACATCTTTGCCGCCATCCGCGCGGGCGATGGAGAGACGGATCCCGCGAAGAACGACGCCCTGAAATCCGCGATCCGCGCCGCCAAGCGCGCGATGATCCCGGAAACCTATGTCAACCGCGTGCTGCAATATGCGCGCCAGGGCTTCGACAGCATCGAGTTCCCGACCTATGACACCGACTGGGATTCGGAAGCCTATGTCAGCGTCTCGGGCCAAAACTCGAACAACTCGGTCCGGGTGACGGATGCCTTCCTGCAGGCGGTCCGCGACGACGCCCCCTGGGAGTTGCTGCGCCGCACCGACGGCACCGTCGCCAAGACGGTCAGCGCCCGCGAGCTGTGGGACCAGGTCGGCCACGCCGCCTGGGCCTGCGCCGATCCCGGCATCCAGTTCCACGACACGGTGAACGCCTGGCACACCTGCCCCGAGGACGGGCCGATCCGGGGCAGCAATCCGTGCAGCGAATACATGTTCCTGGACGACACGGCCTGCAACCTGGCCTCGATGAACCTGCTGACCTTCTTCGACGAAGGTCGCTTCGACGCCGACGCCTATGTCCATGCCACGCGCCTCTGGACCGTGACGCTGGAGATCAGCGTGCTGATGGCGCAGTTCCCGTCGAAGGAAATCGCGCAGCGGTCCTATGACTTCCGCACGCTGGGCCTTGGCTATGCCAATATCGGCGGCCTCTTGATGAACATGGGCCTTGGCTATGACAGCGACGAAGGCCGGGCGCTGTGCGGCGCCTTGACGGCGATCATGACGGGCGTGGCCTATGCGACCAGCGCGCAGATGGCCGCCGAACTGGGCGCCTTCCCCGGCTACGGGCGCAATGCGCCGCACATGCTGCGGGTGATCCGCAACCACCGGGCGGCGGCCCATGGCACCGGCGCCTATCAGGGCGTGAACGTGGCGCCGGTCGCACTGGACGGCGACAACTGCCCCGACGCCCGCCTTGTCGCCATCGCGCAGCAGGCCTGGGATCAGGCGCTGTCGCTGGGTGAGGATCACGGCTTCCGCAACGCCCAGGTCACGGTGATCGCCCCCACCGGCACCATCGGCCTGGTCATGGATTGCGACACCACCGGGATCGAGCCCGACTTCGCCCTGGTCAAATTCAAGAAACTGGCAGGCGGCGGTTACTTCAAGATCATCAACCAGTCGGTCCCCGCCGCCTTGGCGACGCTGGGCTATGCCCCCGCGCAGATCGAGGAGATCGTGGCCCATGCCGTCGGCCACGCCACGCTTGGCAACTGCCCCGGCATCAACCACACCGCGCTTGCGGGCCACGGCTTCGGCCTGGCCGAGATCGAGAAGATCGAGGCCGCGCTGGCCACGGCGTTTGATATCCGCTTCGTCTTCAACCAGTGGACCCTGGGCGAGGATTTCTGCAAGGGAACGCTGGGCATCCCGGCGGACAAGCTTGCCGATCCGACCTTCGACCTGCTGCGCCACCTGGGCTTCACCCGCGCGCAGATCGACGCCGCCAACGACCATGTCTGCGGCACCATGACGCTGGAAGGCGCGCCGCATCTGCGGGCCGAACACCTGCCCGTCTTCGACTGCGCCAATGCCTGCGGCAAGACCGGCAAGCGTTACCTGTCGGTCGAAAGCCACATCCGCATGATGGCTGCGGCGCAATCCTTTATCTCGGGCGCGATCAGCAAGACGATCAACATGCCCAACAGCGCCACCATCGCCGACGCGCTGGCGGCTTATGAATTGTCCTGGTCGCTGGGCATCAAGGCCAATGCGCTCTATCGCGACGGATCCAAGCTGTCCCAGCCGCTTGCCGCCGCCCTGGTCGAGGATGACGAGGAAGCCGAGGAAATCCTCGCCACCGGCAGCGCGCAGGAAAAGGCCACTGTGGTCGCCGAAAAGATCGTCGAGAAGATCATCGTCAAGGAGGCCGTCCGCAGCCACCGCGAAAAGCTGCCGCAGCGCCGCAAGGGATACACCCAGAAGGCGGTCGTGGGGGGCCACAAGGTCTATGTCCGCACCGGCGAATACGACGACGGCAAGCTGGGCGAGATCTTCATCGACATGCACAAGGAAGGCGCGGGCTTCCGGGCGATGATGAACAACTTCGCCATTGCCGTGTCGGTGGGCCTGCAATACGGCGTCCCGCTGGAGGAATTCGTGGACGCCTTCACCTTCACCCGGTTCGAGCCCGCGGGCATGGTGCAGGGCAACGACAGCATCAAGAACGCAACCTCGATCCTGGATTATGTGTTCCGCGAACTGGCCGTGTCCTATCTGGACCGCACCGATCTGGCGCATGTGAAGCCCGAGGGCGCCCGCTTCGACGACATGGGCGGCGGCGAGCGCGAGAACCTGAACGTGACCCCGGTCAGCGAACAGGCCGAGCTGAAATCGCTGACCATGCTGAAGCAGATCAGCAGCGCCGGTTATCTGCGCAAGCGCCTGCCGCAGGATCTGATGGTCTTGCAGACGGGCGTGTCGGCCACCGCGATCCTGTCTGCGGAACCGATGGACCTGCGCGCCAAGGCCCGGATGCAGGGATACGAGGGCGATCCCTGCGGCGAATGCGGGAACTATACGCTGGTGCGCAACGGAACCTGCATGAAGTGCAACACCTGCGGAGGAACCAGCGGGTGTAGCTGAAGGGCGGGCATCACGACGGCTGAGACCCGCCGGTTGGCCAAAGCCCCCGGCCCGAGGCGATCAGATCGATGATGGCCTCGGGGATCCGCCTTTACCGGAACGGGTGCGGCGGCTTGGCATGGACGTGGAGCATTCCGGCCAGACGTAAGGGTGCAAGGGGGCCAGTGGATCTTCTTGATTTGCTCTATCCTGTAGGTGAACCGCATCCTGGAAAGCACGCAGCAACGTTTGTGACTGGCCCGAGGGCGCGTTCGCTCCCCGCTACAAACAGGGCAACAAGCTGCTGGCGGCGGCGCAGCCTCGTCCCTTGATTTCACGATCTTCCTGGATACGGACATCGTTGTCTGGCAGCCGTTCGACCTGGCCGGAATGGTTGAAGCCGGCACCGTTTCAGCCGCGCCCGAGGGACGCTATACCTGGGGCAAGAAGGCCGGGCATTGGGAAACGGCCTATGCCGTCTTCGGCTTGGCCGTGCCCGAGGAGCGCGTGAGGCTGGCCCGCACCGGCGCCATGTCACCGCCCTCTTTCAATGCGGGCGTGGTGGGTTTCCCGACCGGCTTTGGCAAGCTCTGGCTTGAAACGGCACAGGAACTGGACCGCGACATCCATGCCATCTCGGGCCGGCGTCCCCCTGGCTGGACCAGATCGCCCTGCCGATCGCCATTCGCCGGGCAGGATTGAACCACAAGCATCTGGATGACAGGTTCAATCTGTCAACCACGCACACGCCCGTCCCGGAAACCATGCCGGGGAACCGCAAGGTGAAGAAGCAAAGGGAGATCGACCGGCTGAATGCCATGGACCCCTTCCTGATCCACTATCATGCCATCGGCTCCTTGAAAGACCTGAGCCATGCCGAGTATGCGGACGACCTGCTGCAGGAATTCACCGTCTTCCAGTCCATGGCGGAACTGGACTGGAAGAAACACCTCGACTTCGATCCCAAGGCCCTGATGGCCGAGTTCTGGGCGCTGAAGAAAATCCCCAGCAGGGAACGGACAGCAGACCAGCGCAAGCAGTTCGCGGTGGTCCACAAGCGCAAGGAGCAGCTCAAGACTGCCAGCCGCCATCCCGACAAGTTCACCAATGTCTGGCCCGCCTCGATCCTGCCGACCCCAGGATCCCGACGGAAGATCGGATAGGCCACAACGGTCCGATTCGATCCCTCACGGGAAATTCCACTTGGACGGATGGCCCAGCCTGCGGAAGGCGCGGATGACGGCTGTTGCCGAGGGCAGGGGACCGACTGCTGCTGATTACCCAAGACGCGCGGCCTGTCGGCCACAAGCCCGCAACCTTTGGCAACTGGTTCCGCGACCGCTGCGCCGAGGCCAAGGTTCCCGGCCTGCTTCATGGGTTGCGGAAAACAGGTGCAGCCCGGCTGGCTGAACTCACGGGTCAGCATCTCCCAGGGGCATGCAGGACCGCAGAACGAAAATGATGCCGGCCAAGGCTAATCGATCATCACACCAGGGGCGGACGCCCCACATCATCAGATACAAGGGGCTTGCTCATCGCCCGTCAACGCATGAACAGCGGTTTCGTTAGGCGCTTTGCAGCAGATTACTCCCGTAAATGCAGGAACGAGACGCCGCTGATTCCCCTGATCCAACTTAAACGGTTTACCTCTGCGGGTGCGAGGAACAATTGACGCCGGCGGACAAATCGGCGCTCATTGTCGGTTAATCGCCTTATGTGGGGAATAGTGACGGGCCCAACCGATGCCCTGATCCAGAGGCGGTTCATCCCCGCGCATGCGGGGAACAGGACACAGCCCCGCCCGTCGCCTCGTCCAGGTTCGGTTCATCCCCGCGCATGCGGGGAACAGACCGCGCCGCCGTTGGTGCTGATGACCGCCGCCGGTTCATCCCCGCGCATGCGGGGAACAGTCGCACGGCACACCATCGCTGTCGCGGTCTAGCGGTTCATCCCCGCGCATGCGGGGAACAGGCGGCTGGAATGCGTGTGCGGTCGATGCGGCCCGGTTCATCCCCGCGCATGCGGGGAACAGACGGACAAGCCCCTGACGGACACGTCGTGGGACGGTTCATCCCCGCGCATGCGGGGAACAGGACCACGAGACGAACATCAACGCCGTCCACCGCGGTTCATCCCCGCGCATGCGGGGAACAGTTATCACCGGGCCGGTCCTGTTCGGGTGGCAGCGGTTCATCCCCGCGCATGCGGGGAACAGGCCGTGCAGGACCGCATCAATGCGGGCAATGCCGGTTCATCCCCGCGCATGCGGGGAACAGAACGACCGCGTGTTTCCGCACGACACGCGGACCGGTTCATCCCCGCGCATGCGGGGAACAGCAGGACCGCCACCATGGGCGGGGGCGGGTTGCCGGTTCATCCCCGCGCATGCGGGGAACAGTCTTCGACGTGAAGGGCGCGGCGCTCTACCAGCGGTTCATCCCCGCGCATGCGGGGAACAGGGCGATCTCGCGCGCGGTGATCTGGCTGCGGCCGGTTCATCCCCGCGCATGCGGGGAACAGTCCTATGCGAACTGTGAGAAATCCCAAGCGGCCGGTTCATCCCCGCGCATGCGGGGAACAGGATTTGAGCGCACGGCGGCGCTATCCCGAAAGCGGTTCATCCCCGCGCATGCGGGGAACAGGGCACGCAGGCGGCGCGCGAGACCTATGCCGCCGGTTCATCCCCGCGCATGCGGGGAACAGTCCGGCCCGACCGGGATCGCGATGCGCCGCGCCGGTTCATCCCCGCGCATGCGGGGAACAGTCGCTGCTCGGTCCTGTCTGCGGCGGTTCCGGCGGTTCATCCCCGCGCATGCGGGGAACAGGTGACAACATTGCCCAGGAAGAGGCCGTATTGCGGTTCATCCCCGCGCATGCGGGGAACAGGTGTAGCCATGGGCGCCACCCGTGACGTAAAACGGTTCATCCCCGCGCATGCGGGGAACAGGACCTGAACGACATCGACGCGGCTGTCACCATCGGTTCATCCCCGCGCATGCGGGGAACAGGGCACGTTCAACTGGGAAAGCGGGCTGCTGGTCGGTTCATCCCCGCGCATGCGGGGAACAGTTCCCCCGCAGGTCCGCGTTCCCCTGCCGGACCGGTTCATCCCCGCGCATGCGGGGAACAGCGCTGGTAATCCGGAAAGGTGCAGTCGATCGTCGGTTCATCCCCGCGCATGCGGGGAACAGAGCCTGGACTTCAGCGCCACGGGCAGCGGCATCGGTTCATCCCCGCGCATGCGGGGAACAGCTGCTCATCGTGACGCTGCACGAGTTGGCCGTCGGTTCATCCCCGCGCATGCGGGGAACAGAATGCCGCCCAGCGGGGCGTTTCCGCAGCGACCGGTTCATCCCCGCGCATGCGGGGAACAGCTCGCGCTAGGTATTTTCGCTATCATCAACGCCGGTTCATCCCCGCGCATGCGGGGAACAGTCCACAAGCCGCTCAATCGCTGCGGCCCTGGCCGGTTCATCCCCGCGCATGCGGGGAACAGACTTGTTGCAGTTTGTTGATCCACCAGCAAAAATTCAATCAGCCGCAAGGCACCGATCATTTCAGGGACTTCGGCGGGTAGAACGACACCAGCTTCAGGCCGTCGAAATCGACAGGCATCCTGCGGTTCTTGCCCGTGGTGGCGAAGTCGTAGCCCTGGTCGTTCGGGGCGCTCCAGATCATCACGGCGTCGCCCTGGTCAATGCCGCCGGTGACTTGCGACCAGATCATCTCGCGCGTGCGGGCGGAATAGTCGCCGACATAGACGCCCGCGCGGACCTCGACCAGCCAGGCGGCAAGGCGGCCCCGCAGGCGCGGCGGGGCGTTCGTCACCACGACCACGATCATCCGCGATGCCCGTCGTCGCCTGATCGGTCCTCGTCGAAGGCCGGGCCGATGGAATCGGCGGGCGGCTCGGGGCGGGGAAGCTCTCCGGCTTCCAGAACCTCCTCGATCCGAGGGATGATCTTGCCCAGAAGGCCGGTCCTGCGGAAGGCGTCGCGGCAGGCCAGGCGGACAGCCCGGTCGGGCGCCATGTCCAGCTTGCCGCGCGCGGCGAGGCCCGCGATGCGGAACGCCTCGGGGACGACGGTGTCGATCTTCCACAGGTCGGCGATGTCATACACGAAGGACAGGGGCTTGCCGCTGTGCAGGAAGCCGATGGCCGGGGCGTATCCTGCGGCCAGAACGGCGGCCTCGGTCAGGCCGTGCAGGCAGGCGGTCGCGGCGGACAGGCAGCGGTTGGGGATGTCGCCGGCCTCCCAGTCACGAGGGTCATAGCTGCGGCGGGTCCAGGCGACGCCATGGGCCTGCGCCAGAAGCTCGTAGGATTTGCGCACGCGCACGCCCTCGATCCCGCGAAGCTGGTCGATGGACCGGCGCTGCGGCGCGTCCTCGTTGAAGCGCAGGGCATACATCTTGCGCACGATCCGCAACCGGGCGGCATCGTCCAGCGCAAGGCGGGCCTGCCACAGCAGCCGGTCGGCCCGCGCCCCGCCCGGCTGGCCCGCCGAATAAAGCCGCACGCCCGTCTCGCCCACCCAGGTGATCAGGGTGCCGGTCCGCGCGGCCAATGCGATCGCCGCATGAGAGATGCGGGCGCCGGGTTCCAGCATCACCCCGGCCAGGCCGCCCACCGGGATCTGCGTCCGGGTGCCGTCGGCATTGACGGCCACGAAGGCGCCGTCGGCCACATCCAGTTGCGCGCGTTCCACGAAGACCAGGGACGAGCGGTCCTTGATCGGGATGGGCCGTGGCGGCGGCAGGCCCGGCATGCTCATGCGGGGCGCGCCCGGCGGATCATCATCAATCCGTGGCCGAAGGACTTCGCCCGCCCGAACCCCTGGGCCATGCGGTCCAGAAACAGCGCGGGATCGTCAAGGCGGATCACCCCCGACAGATCCAGGATGCCGAACTGCGGCTGGCCCCGGCGCGGGCCGCGATGATGGGGCAGCGCGACCACGGAATAATCCGCAACCTCGGCGCGTTCGATGGCGAAGCCGGCGCGGGCGCCCTGCCCTTCCAGCCAGGCGCGGCCCGCGGTTTCGGCGGCGGCCATGCGCGCCTCGGCCCGCGCGCCCTTGGGCAGGTCGCGGATGGCGTGCATGACCACGTCGTCATGCTTGCGCCGGTCGTTGCCCGATGCGGTCGTCTCGCCGGTCTTGCGGGTGCGGGTGGCGTTGGCGCGCAGCACGAAGTCCAGCCGGTCGCCGGGGGCAAGGGCCGGGGCGAACGCCTTGACCTCGGGCGGATCGAAGAAGGGCGAATCCGCCGGGCGGCGGCGCGACAGGACGAAGAAGCGGCCGTTCCCCTCGGCCCGCCACAGGAAATCGCGCGGGGCGTCGGGATCGCCGGCGAAGGCCGACCACAGCAGGCGGTGATGGGCGTCCTGCGCGCGGCCGCGTTCCTGGGGGTCGATCAGGCGCTTCAAGGCATCGACCGAGGGGGCGCGCGACAGCGTCAGGCGCGACAGATACAGGCTCATGCGGACCTCGGCAGGTGGGTGACATGGACCTCGCGGCTGGCGAAGTGCCACAGGCTGCGGTCCAGCGGCACGTCGTTGCGCCGCTCGACCTGGGCAGCGGGGGATGGCGCGTCCGAATAGATCGCGAAAGCGGGCGGCGCGGGGCGGAATTCCGGCATCTGCGCGGCCTCCAAGGCGGTCGCGGCATCGTCGGCCTGAACCAGCCGGGGCGCGGGCGGGGCGGAAAGCGGGCAGGACTTGCGCCCCAGGTAAAGCGTGAAGACCGGCCGCAGCAGCGCGTCGCGAAAGGGCGCCATGTCCAGCCCCCAGACGGCGACCGAATACAGCACGCCGCAGCGGTAGTCGCGCTGCGTCAGCGTGGTGTTGACCGCCCGCCCTGCCTTTTGCAGCGCAGCGGCGCGGCTGTCGGGACGCCTGGCCGCCGCCGTGGGAACCGTCTGCACCGTGTGATAGTCGCGCAGCGGCTGGCCGATGTCGTGAACCGCCACGGCGACATGCAGGGGCGCCAGCGCCGCCTGCCCGCCCGCATCGTCGCGGCGGATGCCGCGCGCCGCCGCCAGCAGCCCCAGGATCGCCGACCGGCCCGGCCATGCCAGCGTGCCGCGCCGTTCATGCCCCGCCAGATCGCCGTTCGAGGCCAGGGCCGCCGCCAGGGTGAAGACCAGATGTTCAGGCATTCTGCCGTTCCAGCGCCGAGGCCGCGAAATCCTCGATTGCCGACAGGGTGCCCTGCCCCTTCGGCACGTCCATGGTTTCCACCGCATCCGCCGCGGGGCCATAGGCGCGGTCGATGTCGGCGGCGGTCTTTTCCAGGGCGCGGGCCGATGCGTCGAACAGATCCTCGCCCCGGACCGGCGCGAAGAAGGCCCCTGTCAGATCGCGCGGGGCGGCCTGCCCGATCTCGGCCCGGACATAGCCCGCGCGGGGCCGGTGGGCATGGCTGTTCTGCTTGCCCGAGGGCGTAGACGTGGCGATGGCGCGGACCAGCGACCGCAGCCCGCGCGCGGCCAGATCCCTGTCCCCGCCCAGGTTTTCCACAAGCAGGTCGCAATTCACGCAGGCGTAAAGGTAGTAAACGCCCGACCCGAAGCCGTGTTCGCCCAGATGGGCGCCGCCCGTGTCCTCGGGCCTTTGCAGGTCATCGACGGCGGTGAAATAGTCGTCCTCGGCCTGGGCGCGGTGGGTGGTGATCGCGTGCGAGATCTGGACGGCGGCGTCGCGGTTGAAGTCGGGATTGTCGGCCAGCATCCGCCCGAACATGGCGATGTCCACGGCGCCGTCGGCGGTGCGCAGGACGGTCCTGGCAAGTTCCTTTTCCGTCGGCAGCGCCTCGCCCGCCAGCGCCTTGTCGGCCAGTTCCAGCGCGAAGGCGCGTTCGTCGGGCGAGATGAAGGCCAGCGTCGTGCCCTGGATCGCCTCGGGGCGCTTCTTGTCCTGCGGCTCGATCTTGCCGAAGACCTTGGCGATCTCCTCGGCCTTGGCGCGGGCCTGTGCCGCATCCATGCCTCCGGCCAGCAGGCGGTCCAGCAGCGCCTTGGCCATCAGCTTCGTCCGCTGGCCCATATGCCCCGCCAGACCTTGCCGGAACGGTTCGGATACACGCAGGGCGCGCTTGATCGACTGGCTGGACAGGCGCAGCCGGGGGGCGCCGCCGACCGTGGCCTGCTTGGGTCGACCCTGGTCGTCGCGGTTCGGGTTCGACGGCGGATAGGCGGTCAGCAGGTGCAGTTGCAGAAAGGTCGTCATTGCGCAATATCCTCGGTCTTGCCTTCGGTCGCGGCACTGTCGCGTGCGGCGTTGAAATAGTCGAAATACCAGTTGCGGCGGATGTCCTCGCCCCGTTCGGGGTCGTCCCAGTTCAGCACGTCCCGGCCCAGCAGGGCGACATTGCAGCCGCCCTCGGTCAGGGCGATGGCGCGGCGCAGGGCGCGCGGCAGTTCGTCCGCCTCGGACCGGACCAGCCGTTCAAAGCGCGCCCGCGACATGACGGGCGGATCGCCGCCGCCAAGAACGCGCGCAAGGCTGCGCGGATCGTTGCGTTCGACATGCGCCAGCACCTGCACCACGCGGATCAGCCCCTTGGGCCGATGCCGCAGCCAGGGCGCGCGGGCCACCAGGTCGTGAACCTGCGGCTGGGCCAGCGCCTCCAGCGCATCCGCCCGCCTCAGCCGGGCGCGCAGGGCACGGGCGGCCGAGGTATCGTCGGCAGGCCGCAGCGCCTCGCGCCACTACCCCGACAGCGTCTTTCCGATATCGTCCGTCATGCCGCCCTTGCCTTCGCCTCCAACCCCAGTTCGCCGTAAAGCCGGGCGCCGATCTTGCCCTGCCCGCGGAACATCGCGATCAGCAGGTTCCGTTCGCGCAAGATGGTTTCCACGTCCTTGATCGGCATTCCCGCCAGTCCCGGCATCGCCGCGTCGTCGAAAAGGGCCAGTGCCGTCTTGTGCATCCCGGCCAGCCAGCGGGCCATCGTGTCGTCCTGGCCGGTTTCGCCCGCCAGCCGCTCGAACGGGCCTTGCGTGCGCAGGAAGAATTCCTCGCGCAGCGCCTCCAGCGCGGTGCCTTCGCCGACCAGCGGCTTCAGCGCGTTGCGCAGCGCGGGGGCGCAGATCTCGGCGGCGGCGATCATCCGCTGGATGCGGGTCAGCGCCTCGCCCTTCGGGATCAGCGGCTGGCGCGACAGGGTGAAATCGCGGGGCTTCATGTTGTCCATCGCCCAACCCGCGACGATGACGCTGGCGCCGTCGGTGCTGTAGGCGCGGTCGGCATATCCCGTCAGCGCAGCGGCCTGGCGGCGCAGGTCGCTGGTCGAGGCCGCGTTGATGCCAAGCCAGTTGCGATACCCAAAGGCGCCCGCGCGCGGATGCTGGGGCAGCAGTTCCGCGCCGTCCTTCACGCGGTAATGAGGCGTCAGCGGGTGTTCCCATCCTGCATAATTCGCGCCCCAGGGCTTTTGCAGGACGCCCGTGACCTGATCGCCGTCGAAGATCAGGCGCAGGCGGCGGGGCATTCCGAAAAAAGCCTCGGCCAGGTTGCCGTCCTCGGGCGGATAGACGGGATCGGGCCGGGGCGTGCCCTGCATCCAAGGCAGCGCATCCGGTCCCTGCGGGCGGCCAAGCGGGACATTCGCCCAGACCAGCGGCCACAGCCCCGGTTCGGGCGGTTCGACCAGCGTGATCATCGGCCCCCCGCCCCGCATCGAGGTGCGGTTGCCCGCGCCCCCCGCCGGGGCCTGCGATTGCAGCGTGTAAAGCGCCATCGCCGCCAGCGCGGGATCAAGGCGCGGATAGCGCCCGCGCCGCACCATCAGGTCGGCATTGTTCCGGGTGGTGTTGCCGCCCGCCGAATCGATGAACAGCATGTCGGGCGAATTGACGTCCACCTTGGCATTCGCCGTCTCGAACCGTTCGCGGTCTTGCAGAAAGCGCGGCCCATCGCCGCCCAGGTCGAAGGCGGGCGCCAAGGGCGCCAGGGCCGCGCGCAGCCGGTCGGGATCGGGCTTGCGGTCGGCCCAGTCCTCGACCTCCTCGACCGGGTCGGCCAGATGGACAAGGCCGATCAGCAGTTCCAGGCAGGCGATGTTCAGGTCGGCGCGCGGCCAGTCGGGGAACAGGACATCGGGTTCGGCGATCTGATCGGGACGGATGATCCTGCGGCCATGGGTGCAGGACACGGGAATCCAGGCGTCGGAAATGAGATTGAGGGGCAAAAAGGAACTCCGAAATACATCATTTTCCAAGGTATGGCGGAATCAAGCTAGATCGCGCAGAGGCAATCCGGCAACAGATTTCAAAGCGGCTTTCTGGATTTTCTCACCGAAAGCACCCGGCCAGGGCCTGCACTTTCCTGGCCTTTCGGGTTCGGAACAATGATCAAGAAGGCTTTGGTCCCATACCTTCCGGCCCTTGCCCAAACAGCAACCCCAAATCCCCATCATAGGCCAGCCCCTCGCAGATCCTCCCATCCTCCACCACGCACAGCGTCACCGAGGCCTTGCGCCAGTCCGGCCAGTCCTTGCTGAAACCGGCCAGTTCAGGATCCTTCTGATCCGGCAGATCCAGCCCGGCCAGCCGGGCGGCGCTGGCGGAAACCTCGCTCAGCGCCTCGGCTTCGGCCCTGGCATGGGTATCGCAGGCGTCCGCATCGCCCGACCAGAACCGCAGCCGCCCTTCCTCGCGGCGCAGCAGCAGCAGGGTCCGCGTCGGCTGCCCCAGCCGGGTCGGATATTCGGCATCGTCGGAACCGCCGCCGCCATCGCGATAGCCTTCCTCGATCCGTATCGTTGCCTGGCGCGCGTGGCTGCTGCGGGCATGGCCTTCGCCGATGGTTTCCAGTTCGGCGCGCTCCAGCGCGGGGGGCACGGGGCGGGCGTCGCGGCCATGCACGGCCTCGATCAGGGCGCGCAGGTTGCCGGGCGCGCGGAGGGCGCCCGCCTCGGCCAGGACCGCAGCGGTGCGCCATTGATCCGCCAGGGGATAGACCCAGGCACCGCGATCAAGGACGCCGTGCAGCCAGCGATCATCCGCGACTGCCGCCGGATCGGGCGAAACGACATGCAGCACCGGCGCAGGCACCGGGCGCAGGTCCGCCGGGCGCAGGTCCATGTGCCGCCACAGCCGCCCGGCCCGCTGGATCAGCGAGGCGATGGGGGCAAGGTCCGACACCATCACGTCGAAGTCCAGATCCAGCGAGGATTCCAGCACCTGCGTCCCCACCAGAACCCGCCCCTGGCGGGCCGTGCCGTCGCGGCCGAAACGGGCCATCATCCCCGCCTCGATCCGCTTGCGGTCGGCCAGCGTGAAGCGGGCGTGCAGAAGATCGGCCGCGATGCCCCGCGCCCGCAACGCGGCGACAGCAGAGATCGCGTCGTCCACGGCATTGCGCACCCAGACGCAGGCCGCACCCGCAGCGGCATGGCGGGCCAGCAGATCCAGCGCGGCATCCGCATCGGGAAGGCGGTTGACCGCGACATCGCCCTTGGTCATTTCCGGCGGGTCGAAGCTGCGCACCGATGCGCCTGCGGGGATCGACAGGCTGGGATAGGCGGGGTCGCGGTCCTCGGCAAAGGGCTGCCCGGCCCCTTCGGCAAAGGCGCGCGACAGCCGCGCCCGCAAATCCAGCGGCAGCGTCGCCGTCAGCAGAATGGCCGAGCCGCCCTGCATCGCATGAAGCCGCAGCAGGGTGGCCAGTTCATGCGCCATGTAGGGCTCGCCCAGTTCATGCGCTTCGTCCACGATCAGGATCTTGCGCGACAGGCCCCAGTTGCGCAGCGTGGCGAAGCGGGTCGGCAGCACCGCCAGCAGCGCCTGGTCGATGGTGCCGACGCCCACATCCGCCAGCAGGGCGCGCCGCCTGCTGGCCGCCAGCCAGTCGCCGCAGACGGGATCGTCCGACCCAGGGGCCGTGTTGCGCACATCCCGGAACTCGACCGACAGCCCCGCCCGGCCATGCGCCAGCGTCAGCGAGGGCGCGTCCTGGAACAAGCCGCTCACGACCTTGCGCGCGCGGCGGAACATCGCATCCGCCGTCGCCATCGTCGGCAGCGCGACATAAAGGCCCCGCCCCTTGCCCGCGCACAGCATCCGTTGCGCCAGGATGAACGCGGCCTCGGTCTTGCCGGCGCCGGTTTCGTCCTCGATGATCGCCAGCATCGGTCCGGGCGGCAATGCGATGTCGCGCGCGGCCCGCTGCATGGGGCGCAGGGCGAAATCGAACAGCGGATCGTCTTTCGGTAAGGGCGGCAACAACCCGGCGGCGCGCAGGGCATCCGGCGCGCGTTGACGGGCATCGTCGAGGTATTCGGCCAGCGTCGGGCCGGCACTTTGCGGCGCGAACCATTCCGTGTTGGAGCCGACCCAATCGGCAACCGTCGTGACCCCGGCCAGGAACCATGTCAGGGTCTTGGCCTCGTTCTGGCGCAGACCGTTCAGGCGCGCTTCGGGCCACAGATCAAGGCAGCCTTGCACGAATGCCATCGCGTCCGCGCGTGCCTCGTCACCCGCGCGGTCACGCATCCGCTTCCAATCGTGTTCCCCTGTTCGCGGGGGCTTGCCGTGATGGCCTGCAATGGCAGAAACCAGGGGGCGCAATGCCTGGAAACGGCCATCGAGCCGGTTCAGCAGCAATCTTTCGATTTCCTTGTCCAGCAGCCAGGCCTCCGTCACCTCCCAGTGTTTTCTGTCCTGGACCGTGCCGTTCAAAAGCATGTCGCGGAACACGTTTCCGATCTTGCCCAGATCGTGCAGCGCGATCAGCAGGCAGAACAGGTCGCGCCGCGGGTGATCGGCCAGCAGGACCTCGGCCACGGCAGCGACGTCCAGCATGTGATAGACTGCGGGATGCGAAGGCTGACCGGGCAGGACAGGGCTTTTCCCGGGCCAGCGTCCGATCTGCGCAACCTGCATGGCTTGCTCCTCCAACACATTGCAAAGCTTGCAACGGATGAGCCATGACGGGCAAGAACAGGCCGCAGGACAGCCGGTCCTCCAACAGGCAAGTCGATGAAGGCCTGCAGCCACGTATCGCTTGAATCGCCTGGCGTTCGATCAGTGAAACTCTCGCCCTCGGGCTGCACTGGCCCACAAGGCGCTGGATCGGATCACCTGATGGCGCGACTTGGCCAACCCACCGGACAGGCCAGCAGAAGCTGCTGCAAGAGCGTTGAGAAGAAACGATTTTCTTGATTTTGTGGCAGCCCGTAGGGGAGTCGAACCCCTCTTTTCAGGTTGAAAACCTGACGTCCTAACCGATAGACGAACGGGCCACTTGTCGACGCTGCCCGTGTTTCCCGGCGGCGTGGAGCGGTGTTTAGGCAAAGCCGCGAAGGGGCGCAAGGGGAAAAATCTGCCGTCCGAGAAAATTTTCGGCAAAGGCAGCAAACGTCCCGGGCTGCGCAAGGCCGCCCTTCTTGCAGGGGCGCGCCGGGGGCTGTAAACCCCGGCCAACGAAAGGAAACGCCATGTCGATCACCGAGGATCAGGCCCGCAAGGTCGCGCATCTGGCGCGCATCGCGGTCGATGACGCCGCCCTGCCGGCGCTTGCCCGCGAACTGAACGGCATCCTGCATTTCATGGAACAGCTGTCCGAGGTCGATGTGACCGGCGTGGAACCCATGACCGGCGTCACGCCCATGCGGCTCAAGCGGCGCGAGGATGTCGTGACCACCGGCGAGATGGCCGACAAGATCCTGTCCAACGCCCCCGATGCCCGCGAGGGCTTCTTTGCCGTCCCGAAGGTGGTGGAATGAGCGACCTGAACACCCTGACCATCGCGGACGCGCGCGACGCCCTGCGCAAGGGCGACACCACGGCCGTCGAGCTGACCGAAGCCTGCCTGACCGCCATCGAGGGGGCGGGCGCGCTGAACGCATTCGTCCACAAGACGCCCGAGATGGCGCGCGACATGGCCCGGGCCGCTGATGCCCGCATCAAGGCCGGGGACGCGGCGCCGATGACCGGGATCCCCCTGGGGATCAAGGATCTGTTCTGCGTGAAGGGCGTGCCCAGCCAGGCCGCCAGCCGGATCCTGGAAGGGTTCCGCCCGGAATACGAATCCACCGTGACGCAGAACCTGTGGAACGCGGGGGCGGTGATGCTGGGCAAGCTGAACCAGGACGAATTCGCCATGGGTTCGGCCAACGAATCCAGCTGCTATGGCGCGGCGGTGAACCCCTGGAAGGTCGATGACCGGCAGCTGACGCCGGGCGGTTCCTCGGGCGGGTCGGCGGCGGCGGTGGCGGCGGACCTGTGCCTGGCGGCGACCGGGACCGATACCGGCGGGTCGATCCGCCAGCCCGCGGCCTTCACCGGCATCGTGGGGCTGAAGCCCACCTATGGCCGGGTCAGTCGCTGGGGGGTGATCGCCTATGCGTCCAGCCTGGACCAGGCCGGGCCGATGACCAAGACGGTGCGCGACGCGGCGATCATGCTGGGGGCGATGGCCTCCGTCGATCCGCAGGATTCGACCAGCGCCGACGTGGCCGTGCCGGATTACGAATCCCTGCTGACCGGCGACATCCGGGGCAAGCGCATCGGCATCCCGCGCGAATACCGCGACGGCCTGCCGCCCGAGATCGAGGCGCTGTGGGACAAGGGCGCGGCCATGCTGCGCGATGCAGGCGCCCAGATCGTCGACATCAGCCTGCCGCACACGAAATACGCCCTGCCCGCCTATTACGTGATCGCGCCGGCCGAGGCCTCGTCGAACCTCGCGCGCTATGACGGGGTGCGCTATGGCCGCCGCGCCAAGCTGGGCCAGGGCGACGGCATCACCGAGATGTATGAAAAGACCCGCGCCGAAGGCTTTGGCCCCGAGGTGCAGCGCCGGGTGATGATCGGCACCTATGTGCTGTCGGCGGGCTTCTATGACGCCTATTACAACCGCGCCCGCAAGGTCCGCGCGCTGATCAAGCGCGACTTCGACAATGCCTTCGCCGAGGGCATCGACGCGATCCTGGCGCCGACGACTCCGTCCGCGGCCTTCGGCCTGGGGGCCATGGACAGCAGCGATCCGGTGCAGATGTATCTGAACGACGTGTTCACGGTGACGCTGAACCTGGTCGGCCTGCCGGGCATCGCGGTTCCCGTGGGCCAGGACCGGCAGGGCCTGCCCCTGGGCCTGCAACTGTTCGGCCGCCCGTTCGAGGAAGGCGAATTGCTCAACCACGCGCTTGTCCTTGAACGCGCTGCAGGATTTGTGGCAAAGCCGGATCGCTGGTGGTAGGCTTGGCCCGGTGGCAGGTCATGGAGGCACGATGCGCGGCTGTCTGATCCTTTCGGTGCTGGCGCTTGCCGGCTGTGGCGAACATCTGGGCTGGAACCCGAACTACAATTTCGCGCCCACCCGCTATGGCGAATATCGCGCCGCACGCGAGGCAGCCCTGGTGACCAACGCCGAATCGCCCAAGACCATTCCGGTCGCGCGGCCCTTTTATGCCCCGACCGGCGCCGACATCGCCGGACGCAGCCCGGTGCCGGTCCCGCCCACCATGGGCGTGAACCGCGTGCGGGTGGTGAAGAAGGTGCAGCCCGCATCCACACGGCCTGTTGCAGTCCCGGTGGTCCGGGGACAGGCGGCTCCGGTCCGGGCGGTGCCCGTCCAGGCGGTTCCGGTCCAGACCACCGCCCCCGCGCGCGTTGTGCGCGATTCGAACGCGCCGATCGTGATCGTGCCCCCTTCGATGCGCGCGGGCGACCAGCCGCCGCTGTGACCGGGGATTTCCCCAGTCCCAACCATGGCGACCGCCGGGGCCAGCGCCCCGAACTGGTCGTCCTGCATTACACCGGCATGGCCGACACCGCCGAGGCGCGCGCGCGCCTGTGCGATCCCGTGGCCGAGGTCAGCGCCCATTGGCTGATCCACGAGGATGGCCGTCTTGATCCCCTGGTGCCCGAGGATCGCCGTGCCTGGCACGCGGGCGCGGGGTCGTGGCAGGACTGCTGCGACGTGAACTCCCGCTCCATCGGGATCGAGATCGCCAATCCCGGCGACCGCCCCTTCCCGGTCCGGCAGATGGATGCGCTGGTGGCCCTGCTGCGCGACATCATGGCGCGCTGGCGCATCGGACCTGCGGGCGTGATCGGCCATTCGGACATGGCGCCGGGCCGCAAGATCGACCCCGGCCCGCGCTTCGACTGGCAGCGCTTGGCCCGCGAGGGGCTGGCGCTGGCCGGCGGCACGGGCGCGGACGCGGATCTTCAGACCAGCCTGACCCGCATCGGCTATCCGCCCGTGGACCCGGCCACCCGTCTTGCGGCCTTCCGCCTGCGCTTCCGCCCCTGGGCGCAAGGCCCCGAGACCGAGGCCGACCGCCGCACCGCCGCCTTTGTGGCCTATTCGGCGGCGACGGGTTCCAGGTAACGCTCCAGCCCCGCGCGGATGTCGTCGGGCCAGGGCGTGGACTTGTGGTTTTCCAGCGAGGTCAGGACGATCTTCTGGCGGATGGTCCAGATCACGTCCGGGCCGACCGTCACCACCGTTTCCAGATCCAGCGAGGACCGGCCCACGTTGCGCACATGCACGTTGAAGGTCAGCACGTCGCCATAGACGGCGGGCTTGGTGAACAGGATGTTCATCGACAAGGTGGGCAGGCCCAGCTTGCGCTCGAACATGATTTCCTTCCAGGTGACGCCGAAGGACGCGAACATCGCCTCGTTCACATCGACCAGCATCGACAGATAGGCCGGGTGATAGGCGATCCCGGTCAGGTCGCAATCGCCAAAGCGCAGCGGCTTGGAAAGGGTAAAGGGCATGAGGCGGTCCTTTGCGGGCGGCTGCGGCGTTCGCAAGCGCCGTTTGGTTTACGCTTGAAGCATATCGCCCCCGCATCTTCTGTCAACAACCGCCACCTTGCGAAGAATGATCTTGACAGACTCGGGGCAGTATAATTTCATACCTAAAATACTTGCCGCCGGTCGCATCGACACAAGGAAGCCTGGACATGAAGATCGCCGTTCTTGGGGCTGGCCCTGCCGGCCTTTACTTCGCCATCTCGATGAAGCTGCGGGATGCCAGCCACGACATCACCATCTATGAACGCAACCGGCCCGACGACACCTTCGGCTGGGGCGTGGTGCTGTCGGACGAGACGATGAACAACTTCGCCGGCAACGATCCCGTCAGCGAAACGATGATCCGCGACAGCTTCGCCTATTGGGACGACGTGAAGGTCGTGCGGGGCGAGGAAAGCATGACCTCGGGCGGGCACGGCTTCGCGGGGATCGGGCGAATGAAGCTGCTGCTGCTTCTGCAACAGCGCGCCCGCGACCTTGGGGTGGAACTGCGCTTCCAGACGGATCTGGACCAGGCGGCCATCGAGGCGCTGCGGGCCTCGCACGATCTGGTGGTGGCCGCCGATGGGCTGAACTCGCGCACGCGCCAGACCTATGCCGACCGCTTCGGCGCGCAGATAGACATGCGGCGCAACCATTTCGTCTGGCTGGGCACCCGGCAGAAATTCGACGACGCCTTCACCTTCATCTTCGAAAAGACCGAACACGGCTGGATCTGGGCCCACGCCTATCAGTTCGACGCCGACACCGCGACCTTCATCGTCGAATGCGGGCCCGAGACGTTTGACGCCTTCGGCTTCGCCAACCTGTCCCAGGCCGACAGCATGGCGCTGTGCGAGCGTATCTTCGCCCGCCACCTGGGCGGCCACAGCCTGATGTCGAACGCCAACCACATCCGCGGCTCTGCCTGGATCCGCTTTCCGCGCGTCACCTGCGAGAACTGGTATTTCGACAATGTGGTGCTCTTGGGCGATGCCTCGGCCACCGCGCATTTCTCGATCGGCTCGGGCACCAAGCTGGGCATGGAAAGCGCCATCGCCCTGGCGGATGAGCTGAACGCGGGCAAGCCGCTGGACCGGGCGCTGGCCGATTACCAGGCCGAACGACAGTTGCAGGTGCTGCGCGTCACCTCGGCCGCGCGCAACTCGACCGAGTGGTTCGAGGAGGTCGAGCGGTATCTGGACCTGGACCTGACCCAGTTCACCTATTCCCTGCTGACCCGCAGCCAGCGGATCGGGCATGAAAACCTGCGCCTGCGCGATCCCGAATGGTTGGCCGGGGCCGAGGCCTGGTTCCAGGCCAAGGCGGGCAGCCAGTCCACCCGCCGCCCGATGTTCGCGCCCTTCCAGTTGCGCGACATGCGGCTGACGAACCGCGTCGTCGTCTCGCCCATGGCGCAGTACAAGGCGAAGGACGGCCACCCGACCGACTGGCATTTCGTCCATTACGCCGAACGCGCCAAGGGCGGCGCCGGGCTGGTCTTCACGGAAATGCTGTGTGTTTCGCCGGAAGGCCGGATCACGCCGGGCTGCCCCTGCATCGGCCCGGACCAGGAAGCCGCGTGGCGCCGCCTGACCGATTTCGTCCATGCCGAAACGGATGCGAAGATCTGCGCCCAGATCGGCCATGCGGGGCGCAAGGGATCGACCCGGCTGGCCTGGGAAGGGATCGACAAGCCGCTGACCGAGGGGAACTGGCCGCTGATGGCGGCATCGGCCCTGCCCTATCTGCCGGAAAGCCAGACGCCGAAGGCCATGGACCGCGCCGACATGGACGCCGTCAAGGCGCAGTTCGTGGCCGCCGTGGAAACCGCCGACCGCGCGGGCTTCGACATGGTGGAAATGCACGCGGCGCACGGCTATCTGCTGGCCTCGTTCATCTCGCCCGTCACGAACCGGCGGACGGACGAATACGGCGGCAGCCTGGAAAACCGCCTGCGCTTCCCGCTGGAGGTCTTTGCCGCCATGCGCGCCGCCTGGCCGCAGGGCAAGCCGATGACGGTGCGCATCTCGGCCCATGACTGGGTGGATGGCGGCGTGACGCCCGCTGATGCCGTGCAGGTCGCCCGCGCCTTCCACGATGCAGGGGCCGATGCGATCAACGTGTCCTCGGGCCAGACGGACAAGGCGGAACAGCCGGTCTATGGCCGCATGTTCCAGGCGCCCTTCAGCGACCGCATCCGCAACGACCTGGGCGTGCCCACGCTGGTCGCGGGCAACATCTATGAACCCGATCACGTCAATTCCATCCTGATGGCAGGGCGCGTGGATCTGGTGCTGCTGGCCCGCCCGCATCTGGCCGACCCCTATTGGACGCTGCACGCGGCGGTGGAACTGGGCGATACCGAACAGGCCTGGCCCGCGCCCTATGAAGGCGGGCGGCGGCAGGCCAACACGCTGACCGAACGCGCAAGGGCGGTGGCATGACGCTGGCGGGGCGCAGGGTGCTGGTCACGGGCGGCGGATCCGGCGTGGGCGCGGTCATCGCGCGCAGGCTGGCGGATGCGGGGGCCGAGGTCACCGTCTGCGGCCGCCGTCCCATCGACCCGCCCCCCGGCATCCGCGCGCAGGTCTGCGACATCACGGACGAATCCGCCGTGCAGGCGCTGTTCGCCACCGGCCCCTTCGACATCGTGGTGGCGAATGCCGGGGCGTCCGACAGCGCGCCCCTGGCCCGCACCACGCTGGACCAGTTCCGCGCCATGATCGACGTGAACCTGACCGGCAGCTTCCTGACCATCCGCGAAGCCTTGCGGACCATGGGGGGCGATTGGGGCCGGGTGATCGCCATCGCCTCGACCGCGAGCCTCAAGGGCTACGCCTATGTCGCGCCCTATGCGGCGGCCAAGCACGGCGTCCTGGGCCTCGTCCGGTCAGCGGCGCTGGAGGTGGCGCGCAAGGGCATCACCGTCAACGCGATCTGCCCCGGCTTTCTGGACACCGAGATGACGCAGCGGTCCATCGACACCATCGTCGCCAAGACCGGGCGCAGCCCCGATGAAGCCCGTGCCTCGCTGGCCGCGACCAATCCCATGAACCGCCTGGTCCCCCCCGAAGACGTGGCCGAGGCGGTGCTGTGGCTCTGCGCGCCCGGATCGGCGATGGTCACGGGCCAGGCAATTTCCATCTCTGGCGGAGAAACATGATGAACCTGCAAAATCCCCCCACCTCTCCGCATTCCTTCCTGAACCCCGAAGGCTGGGTGCAGGCCAAAGGCTATGCGAACGGCGTGCTGGCCGAAGGCAAGGTCGTCTATACCGGCGGGCTGATCGGCTGGAACGGCCAGCAGCAGTTCGAGCATATGGATCTGGTGGGCCAGTTCGAGCAGACGCTGCGAAACATCGTGGCCGTCTTGGACACGGCGGGCGCGCGGCCTGAACATCTGGTGCGCCTGACCTGGTACATCACCGACAAGGCGGAATACCTGTCGAACCTCAAGCAGATCGGCGCCGCCTATCGCCGCGTGATCGGCCGCCATTTCCCGGCCATGGCCGTGGTGCAGGTCGTGGCCCTGATGGAGGACGCCGCCAAAATCGAGATCGAGGCGACGGCGGTGATCCCCCATGACTGACTGGCCTGCATCCGACGACCGCCCGGTCATCCTGACCGTCGCCCGCCCCGCCGACGCGGCGACAGGCCACACCGTCTTTGGCGGCTGGATCATGGGACAGTTCGACCATGCCGCAGGCCGCGCCGGGCGCGCCGTGGCGGGCGCCTGCCTGATCCGCGCCGTGCAGGAGATGGTGTTCCACGCGCCCCTGACCGTGGGGTCGGACTTCGCCGTCTTTGCGCGCGAAGCGGGACGGGGCCGAACCTCGTTCACGCTGGAGCTGGCGGGCATCGCGGACCCGGACGGCGCGCGCACCCCCATTGCCACGGCACGCTTCATCATGGCGGCCGTCGACGACGCGGGCAGTCCCCGCGCGCTGGCCGCCTGACATTCACAACCAAGGAGGAGAAAACATGGAAAAGGTCGTCCCCGTCGTCACCCGCGCAGGCGAGCTTGGCGAACAGACCGCCCAGTCGGGCGATTGCGTGCGCAAGTCGGGCGTCAGCCCGCAGCACACGCCTGCCACGAAAATCTGGTTCGGGCGGGTTTCCAACGAACCCGGCCACCGCTCGCCCCCGCATCACCACGAGCATTGCGAGACCGGCGGCTATGTCCTGAAAGGCCACGGCCGCATCTATTTCGGCGAGGATTACCAGGAATTCGTGGACATGTATGAAGGCGATTTCGTCTTCGTGCCGCCCTTCATGAAGCATGTCGAGGTGAACATGAGCACCACCGACGAGCTGGTCTGGCTGACCTGCCGCACGCCCGACAACCTGGTCACGAACTTCGACGACGTGCCGGACAGCCAGCTTCAGGGCTATCGCCGCGCGTAAGGACCGATCATGAAACTTCTTCGCTACGGCGCCCCCGGCGCCGAAAAGCCCGGCCTGCTGGATGCGGATGGCGGAGTCCGCGACCTGTCGGCCCACGTCGTCGACATCGCGGGCGCTGCCCTGTCGCCCGAGGGGCTGGCCCGCCTCGCCGCGCTGGACCCTGCCGATCTGCCGCTGGTCCGGCCGGAACGCCTTGGCCCGCCGGTCGCGGGGGTGGGCAAGTTCCTCTGCGTCGGTCTCAACTATGCCGACCACGCGCGCGAGACCGGCAAGGAGCCCCCGGCGGAACCCGTGCTGTTCGCCAAGGCCGTCAGCGCCATCTGCGGGCCGAACGACGACGTGGAAATCCCGCGCGGCTCGGACCGCACCGATTGGGAGGTCGAACTTGGCATCGTCATCGGCACCCGCGCGAAATACGTCGATGAAGCGCGGGCGCTGGATCATGTCGCGGGCTATCTGCTGGTCAACGATGTCAGCGAACGCCGCTTCCAGTCCGAACGCGGCGGGCAGTGGACCAAGGGGAAAAGCCACGACACCTTCGGCCCGATCGGCCCCTGGCTGGTCACCAGGGACGAGATCGCGGATGTCCAGGCCATCGACCTGTGGCTGGACGTGGACGGCCAGCGCCGCCAGACCGGCAACACGCGCACGATGATCTTTGGCGTGGCGCATCTGGTCAGCTATATCAGCCAGTTCATGACGCTGCTGCCCGGCGACATCATCGCCACCGGCACGCCGCCGGGCGTGGGCCTCGGCATGACGCCGCCCACCTTCCTGCGCGAAGGCCAGGTCGTCACCCTGGGCGCGGCGGGCCTTGGGCAGCAACGTCAGCGGATGGTGCAGGCATGAACGCGCAAGAGAAACTGCGGGCCATGTCGGATCTCTCCGGCAAGACCGCCATCGTCACCGGCGGCGGCCGCGGCCAGGGCGCCGCCCACGCCGAACTGCTGGTGGCCGCAGGCGCCCATGTCCTGATCTGCGACGTGCTGGAGGCCGAGGGCGAGGCCCAGGCCGAACGCCTGGGCGACAAGGCCCGCTTCCTGCGCCTGGACGTGACGGAGGCCGAGGCCTGGGACGGCGCGGTCAAGACGGCGCTGGACTGGACCGGGCGGCTGGACGTGCTGGTGAACAACGCGGGCATCATCAACCGCAAGATCATCCGCGACATGACGCCCGACGAATGGCGCCGCGTGATCGACGTGAACCTGACCGGCGCCTTTCTGGGCATCCGCGCCGCCGCCCCGGCGATGCGCCAAGGGGGCAGCATCGTCAACATCTCGTCGAACAGCGCGTTCTCGGGGCATTACGACCCGGCCTATACGGCCAGCAAATGGGCGCTGCGCGGGCTGACGCGGACGGCGGCGATGGAATATGCCGAAAGCGGCATCCGCGTGAACGCCATCTGCCCCGGCCTGATCGTGACGGATCTGAACCGCAACTCGCCCCATCTGGGGCCGATGATCGGCATCACCCCCATGGCGCGGGCGGGCGAGGCCGACGAGGTCGCGCAACTGGTGCTGTTCCTGGCCTCCGAGGCATCCGCCTTCATCACAGGCGAGGATTTCGTGATCGACGGCGGCTTCACCGCAGGCGCCGCCTATCGCCGCGTCGCCCGCGAGACAGGGATCCTGTGACGCAAAGGCCCGCCGTCAGCGGCGGGCCCTTACCGATGCGCCTTGTGGCGAATATCCAGCATGATCGAGATGCCGCGCGCCGCGTCCGCCTCGGTCACATCGGCCAACAGTTCGTCGATCCATTCCAGGTGGCGCGCCGTCATCTCGCGCATCAGGGTCGCGCCCGTGTCAGTGATGCGGACCCGGAAGGCGCGGCGGTCGCTTTCCATCGTCTCGCGTTCGGCCAGCCCGTCGGCGACCAGCCGGTCCACGATCCCGGTGACATTGCCGTTCGACACCATCAACTGCTGCGACAGTTCCGTCATGCGCAACCCGTCCGGCGCGGCCAGCAGCGCGGCCAGCACGTCGAAACGCGGCAGGGTCATGTCGTATCCCTGGCGCAACCGCTCTCGCAGGTCGTTTTCCACATGGCGCACGGCCTTCAGCATCTGCAGCCACAGCCGCAGGCGCTGGCGCGCGGCGCCCGTGTCGCCCTGCGCGTAAAGGGCCGTATCCATCTGTTCCGGTTCCACCTGCCTGCCCCTCTGATAAGCTGTCCCACAAATTTTGATCAAAAATCATTTTGAACCCAAAATAATTTTTGAACAGTTGCGGGAATATGTCAACCTTCCCCCCAAGGCGGCATGGACTTCAAGGCGCTGTTCGTGGCGACGGCCTCGCGCCGGGCGGATATCGTGATTTCGTCCCTGACGGTCACCGACGAACGGCTGGAAAGCCAGTCCTTCACGCAGCCCTATTTCCAGGGCGCGCTCGGCATCGGCGTGCGGCAGGATTCGGACCTGACCGGCCCCGAGGGGTTGAAGGACAAGACCGTCGGCACCGTCGCCACGTCCTTTGGCGAAGGCTGGCTGCGCGACAACCAGGCGACCCTGGGCTATGCGGGCGTGAAAAGCTATGACAGCACCGCCAACATGCTGACCGATCTGCAGAACGGCCGCATCGACGCGGCGGTGAACGACATCGTGGGGATGCGCTATGCCTTCACGCAGATGCAGGGCCTGAAGGTCGGGGCCGAGGTCGTCACGGGCGAGCAGTTCGCCATGATGATGCCGAAGGGGTCGGAAAAGCTGGAGCAGGTGAACGCGGCCATCTCGGAGATGAAGACCGACGGCACCATGGCCGCGCTGCATGAAAAATGGCTGGGCGTGGCCCCTGCCCCGGACAGCTTCACCGTGACGCCGATGCCGATCCCCACGGCGGCGCGGTGACGCCCGGCTGATCCGGCACCGACCCGATGAACGCGCTTGATATCTTCTTCAATCTCGACGTGCTGGCGCGCGCCTTCCCGATCCTGCTGCGCGGGCTTGGGATGACGCTGCTGCTGGGGGCGGTGGCGATCGTCGCGGGCACCGCGCTTGGCCTGGGCCTGGCCATGACGCGGCTGTTCGCGGCCCGGCCGCTGCGGTTGCTGGCCGTGGGCTATATCGACGTGATGCGCGCCATGCCGGTGCTGGTGGTGCTGATCCTGATCTATTACGCGCTGCCCTTCGCGGGCGTGGTGCTGTCGTCCTTTGCCGCCGCCGCCATCGCCCTGTCGCTGGTCCTTGGCGCCTACACGGCCGAGGTGATGCGCGCGGGCATCCAGGCCGTCCCCAAGGGCCAGTTCGAGGCGTCCGCCGCCCTTGGCCTGGGCTTCTGGCGGATGATGCACAAGGTGATCCTGCCGCAGGCCATGCGCATCGTGATCCCGCCCCACGCGTCGAACTGCGTGTCGATCATCAAGGACACCTCGCTGGCATCCGTGGTCGCCATGTCCGACCTGCTGAAGCAGGCGACCGATGCGCAGGCGCTGTTCGCCAACCCCACGCCGCTGCTGGGCGCGGCGCTGATCTATGTGGCGATCCTGTGGCCGATGGTGCGCCTGACCGGCTGGCTGGAGGCGCGGTTCGCGCGGGCCCATGCGCGCTAGGGCGCGAGAAAGCCCGCCATCCAGTCGCGCACGGCCCCGATGTCGTCCATCATCGCGGCCCGGGCCGCCGCCCCGTCGCGGGCCTCCAAGGCGGCCACGATGTGGTCGTGGCTGCGCGCATAGCTGAGCGTCACGTCGGCTTTCAGCAGGTCGCGCATCTTTTCCGACAGGAAGCGGGTATAGGGACCGGAGCGCAGCCACAGGTTCTCGATCTGCTCCAGCAGGATCGGATTGCGGGCGGCGCGGTAGATGGTGAAGTGGAAATCCTTGTTCCCCGCCAGCATCTCCTCGACCCGGCCGTCCAGCAGCGCGGACTGGTGGCGCTGCGAGATGTCGCGCAGTTGGTCCAGTTCGGCGGCGGTGATCTCCTCCGCCGCCAGTTCCGCCGCGCCCCCTTCGATCACCTTGCGCGCCTTGCAGAGCTGGTCATGCCCCGCCGCGCTGAGCGCGGGCAGCGTGGCCGAGTTCCACTTGCCCTCGACCAGCGCACCCTCGTCGGTCAGGCGGCGCAGCGCCTCTCGCACCGGGGTGTTCGAGGTGCCGAAGCGTTGCGCCAGGTCGGATATGGCAAAGCTGTCGCCGGTTTCGAAGACGCCCTCCATCAGGGCGGCGCGAAGCTGGCTGTAAACCTCGCCGGCCATGGTGCGGCGCGATCCGATCGGCTTCAGCTGGGGCGTCATGACGCCGCGCCCCTGGTCCTGGCCGAGGCCAGGCTTTCCAGAAGCCGGGCGCAGTCGGCGGCGGTCGTCACCGCGCCGGGCGACAGGCGCAGGGTGCTGCCGCGCTGATCGGCGAAGATGCCCTGCCCGCGCAGCGCATCGACCAGCCCCGGCTGCGGCAGGTCGATCATCACGCTGCCGCCGCGCGCGGCCTCGTCCAGCGGCGAGACGATGCGCAGGCCCAGGTCTTGCGCGCCGTCCAGCAGCAACCCGGTCAGGCGGCGGTTGTGGTCGGCCAGTGTTTCCACCCCCGTGGACAGCACGAAATCCAGCCCCGGCTTGCCGGCGATGGCGGGCAGCACGTTGGGCGTGCCGTTGTCGAAGCGCCGGGCATCGGGGGCAAAGGCGAAGGCGTCCAGATCCCAGGAAAAGGGGTTGGCCTGGCTCCACCAGCCGCGGAATTCGGGCGAACAGCCGGCCAGCAGATCCGGCATGACCTGCAAGACGCCCGCCCCCGGCACGCCGCAAAGCCATTTCAGCGAGGATCCGACCGTGAAATCGGCCTTCGCGGCATAGGGCCGGATGCCCACGCCCTGCGTCACGTCCACGCCGACCAGGCTGCCCATGCGGCGGCCATGGTCGATCAGCCGGTCCAGGTCGCAGCGGTGCGAGGCGGTCGATGTCACCCAGGTCAGCAGCGCCAGCCGCACATCGCGCCCCCAGGCCGCCACCATGTCGTCGTCGGTGACATGGGCGCGGCCCCCGGTCGGGGCGACGGTGCGCAGCGCAAAGCCCATGCGGCGGCCCAGTTCCGCCAACAGGAAATGCAGGCTGGGAAAGCAGTCCTGCGCGACCAGCACCATCCCGCCCGACAGCCGTTGTTCCGGCAGTCCCCGCATCAGCGTATAAAGCGCCGCCGTCACGCTTTCGGCCAGGGTCAGGGAACCTTCGGGCGCGCCGATCAGCCAGGACCAGGCGGCGATGAAATCCGCGCGCCGCGTCATCGCGTCGGGCCATTGGCCGTCGTCGCTGGCGCACCAATGGGCGGTGAAATCGGCCAAGGCGGCGTTCACGGCGGCCTGCTTGCCGGGGAAGGTGCCGATGGAATGATACAGGAAGTAACCCATCACCGATGTCCCAGATCCCAGAAGATGCCCGCCATGATCGCCAGCCCCTCGCGCACGATGCTGATAGGCAGGTGCTCGTCGGCGCCGTGCTGGCCGCAGCCCGGATAGGAATGCGGCACCCAGATCGTCGGCAGGCCCAGCGTATCCGTGAAGATGGTATTTGGCAGCGAGCCGCCCAGGTTCGGCAGGATCACCGGCGGCTTGCCCAGGGTGCGTTCCATCGACGCCGCCACGAAGCGCACCCATTCGTTGTCCAAGGCCGACCGGCTGGCCGGGAAGGCCGCGTCGGTGGCGGGCACGATCTTCACGCGCTGCAGGCCCGCCGCGTCCAGCCTGGCGCGGATGGCGGGCAGGACGGCATCGGTATCGACGCCGACTGGATGGCGCAGTTGCAGCCGCGCCCGCGCCCAAGGCGGGATGGCGTAGAGCGGCTTGGCGATATTGCCGACCTCGATCTCCATCACCTCCAGCGTGGACCAGCCATAGACGCGCTCGGCCTGGGTCAGGCCGGGGGCGCCCCACCAGGGGTCCAGGTCGGGATCGCCCGGCGCGGTCTCGATGGTGCAGCGCGACAGCGCGGCGCGCACATCGTCGGGGATGGTGCCAGGGGTCAGTTCGGGCACCAGGCATTCGCCGGTCGGCCCGATCAGCGCGGCGATGGCATGGGCCAGTTCCACGCCCGGATTGGCCAGCAAGCCGCCCCAGTTGCCGGAATGGTGATAGCCTTCGCGGGCCACGACCTCGAGGTGGATGTTCATGCCGCCGCGCGCGCCCAGGAAGATCGTCGGCTGGTTCAGCCCGATGCGCGGCCCGTCGGATGCGATCAGCATGTCGGCGGCGAAGGCCTGGGCTTCGTCGGCGACCAGGTCGGCCAGGGCGGGGGATCCGTATTCCTCGCCCATCTCCATCAGGACTTTCAGGTTGAAGCCCAGGCTGCCGTTAACAGCCAGCACCGCCTCGAGCGCGGCCAGGTTCATGGAATGCTGGCCCTTGTTGTCGGCGGTGCCGCGGCCATACCAGCGGCTGTCGCGTTCGGTCATCCGGAACGGCGAAAGGCCGGGCGACCATTGTTCCGGCACGCCGGTCACCACGTCGCCGTGGCCATACATCAGCACGGTGGGCAGCGCGGGATCCTCGATCCGGGTCGCCAGCAGGAAGGCGCCGGGGGCGGCGTCGCGGCGGAAGTGCCGCAGGGCAAAGCCCAGGCGGTCGAGGACCGGGACCAACTCTTGATCAATATAGGCTTGCAGATCAGGCTTGTGCGCCTCCTCGCGCGAGACGGTGGGCATGGCGACACGCCGCGCCAGATCCGCCTGGAAGCGGCCCGAGTCCAGAATCTCAAGCGCGGCGGCGATGACGGCGTCGCGGGTCGGGGCAAGGTCAAGGCTCATGCGGCACCTCTCAGGGGTTCTGCGGCCAGATGGCAGGCGGCGCCGCCGAAGGCCACATCGACGGGCTGCGCGCGCACCCGCGAACACAGGTCGAAGGCGCGCGGGCAGCGGGGCTGGAAGGAACAGCCGGGCGGGATCGCCAGCGGGTTCGGGAAGGCGGTGCCCAGGCCGATATCGGGCACGCCAAGCCCCGGCGCGACGGTCAGCGCCGAAGCCAGCAGCGCGCGGGTATAGGGATGCCGGGGCGCCTCGAAGACCTGCGCGGTGCTGCCCAGTTCGACCACCTGGCCCCCATACATCACGGCCACCTGATCGACCAGGTGTTCGACCACCGACAGGTTATGCGAGATGAACACATAGGTCAGCCCCAGGTCGCGCTTCAAATCCATCAGCAGGTTCAGGATCTGGCTTTGCACGGATGCGTCAAGGGCCGAGGTCGGCTCGTCGCAGATGATCAGGTCGGGGCTCATCACCAGGGCGCGGGCGATGGCGACGCGCCGGCGCTGCCCGCCCGACAGTTCCTTGGGGTAACGTTCGGCAAAGCGTGCGGGCATGGAACTTGACACCCTCACAAAGGGTCACATCCAGGGTGGTGTCGTCCGCCCAGGTCCATTCGGTTGCTAGCAGCGTCTCGAAGGCGCCGGTTTCGGCGTTGCGGGCCACCAGCCTGTCCCAGACGTTGCGGCCGATGATCACGCCAAGGCGCAGCGTGGTGAAAGACGGGTTCGGGCTTTCCAGCGTTTGGCTATAGGCAAAGCGGACGATGTTGCGGACGGCTTGGGCATGGGCTAGGCCCGCCGTGGAACAGGCCAGCGCGGCGGCAAAAGCAAGGGGCGGAGGATCGTAAACGGCTCTCTCTGGTGGATGGACAGGCGCGGTTGTCTTCGAGCTTCCGACGGAAATGATGGTTTGATCAAATACATCTTTCCTGGACAAGGCTATCCGCAGGCGCTGTTTGCAACAGTTTTTGTCAATAAAGCCCCCTGAAACGGATTGGATCAGCCCTTGCCAAGCGCCTTGGCTGCGGCAGCCAGCGAATGGCGGTCCTTGACCGTCCGGGTGGAAACGATGGTTTCGGTCCGTACCACGCCGGGCATCCGCGCGATCTCGCGCCGCAGCAGGCGGTCCATCATGGCGATGTCGCGGCACAGTACATGCAGCAGATAATCCCCCGCCCCGGTCGTCGCATGGCAGCGGCGGATGGCGGGATGGGCCATGACCATGGCCTCGAACCGCTCGGCGGAGTCCGGGGCCAGCGTCACCTGGACAAAGGCCTCGATCCCGAAGCCCAGGGCGGCGGCGTCCAGTTGGGCCCCATAGCCCCGGATCGCGCCCGCCTCCTCCATCGCCTTGACGCGCTTCCAGACGGGGGTCTTGGACAGCCCATGGCGTTCGGCCAGTTCGGCGAAGGACAGGCGGGCATCGGCCTCCAGCGCGGCGAGCAGGTCAAGGTCGATCTGGTCCATCCGTTCCCCCGCCCCGGCCCGAAAGCCGCCGACCGTTTTCAGGCAGGCCTGCCACGGCGCGACTTCGGGAACAATGTTCCCCTGATTCTGGAACATGATCAAGAACCCCGCGAACGCAAGGACAGGAACCATGACCCGCGACGAATGGCACAAGCTGATCGAGACGCCGAAGCTGCTGGACTACGGCGTCTATCTGAATGTCGAGCCGCTGCTGCAATGCCAGAAGCCCCTGGCCCAGATGTGCAACGGCGACGAATTGCAGTTCCAGATCGTCCACCAGGTCGAGGAGCTGTGGATGAAGCTGATCGCCTATACGCTGGTGGATGTGCGCGACTTCATCGACGCGGGCAACACGCATCGCGTGGTCACGCTGATGGGCCGCGTCCATCGCCTGATGCGGCTGATGACGCAGCAGCTTGACCTGCTGGAAACCATGTCGCCCCGCGAATACCAGGAGGTGCGCAAGCAGCTTGGCAACGGATCGGGCCAGGAATCGCCGGGCTTCCAGGCCTTGCTGCGGATGCCCAATGACCTGTGGGATGCGTTCAAGGCCGTCTATCTGGACGGGCGCGGCCTGACCGTCGCCGACATCTATGACGCCAAATACGACCACGGCGACAGCTATGTCGTGGGCGAGGCGCTGATCGAATATGACGAGCTGTTCCAGAAGTTCCGGGCCATGCACGTTTACCTCATCCACCGCTCCATCGGCATGGGGTCGAAGTCGCTGAAGGGCCGCCCGGTGCAGATCCTCGAATCGGGGGCCCGGCACCGCTTTTTTCCGGAACTGTGGGACATCCGCTGCGACATGACCGACGCCTGGGGCGCCAGCTATGGCGTGGTGCGCAAGCCGATCCACGTCGAAGCCTGATCAATCCGCGGGCATCCGCACGGTGCCCGCGACAAAAATCTTGATTGCTTGATCACAGCGTGCCACAGCTTGGCCAAGCAGATATATGCATCTGCATATAAAAACAATAACACCACCAACGGGAGAGAACGGGATGAAAGACATCGCCAGCCTTGAAGACCTGGGCCAGGCCCTGCTGACGGGCAGGATCCGCGTCGTCGATTGCACGGCCACGCTGGGGCCCAGAACGCCGCTGCTGAAGCTGCCGCCGGAAATCGCCGACGACACGCCGCCGATCGAGATCCACCCGATCAGCAAATACGGCGACCGGGGACCGTTCTGGGCCTGGAACTGGCTGAAGGTCGGCGAACATTCCGGCACGCATTTCGACGCGCCGCACCACTGGATCACCGGCAAGGACTATCCCGACGGATCGACCGACACCATCGCGCCGCAGAACTTCGTGGCCCCTGCCAATGTCATCGACTGTTCCGCCCAGGCGGCGGCTGACCCCGACTTCCTGCTGACCGCCGAGGGCGTGAAGGCCTGGGAGGCCGAGCATGGCGAGATCGGCGAGGGCGAATGGGTGCTGATGCGCACCGACTGGTGCAAGCGCAATGGCGACGCGGCGCTGTATCTGAACGCGGATGAGACCGGCCCGCACACGCCGGGGCCGTCCGCCGATTGCATCCAGTACCTGATGGACAAGAAGGTGCTTGGCTGGGGCACCGACGCGGGCATCGCGGGCGGCATGACCCCGCCCTATCCAGCCCACAACCTGCTGCACGCGAACAACCGCTATGGCCTGGCGTCCCTGGTGAACCTGTCGGAACTGCCCCCGAAGGGCGCGATCCTGATCGCCGCGCCCCTGAAGATCGAGAACGGCACCGGCAGCCCGATCCGCGCGCTGGTGCTGGTTCCGGCCTGAACCCATGGCGCGCGATCTGGAGGGGTTCGCCCCCTATCTGCTGAACCGGATCATGGCGCGCTATAACGCCGGGGTCGCCGAGACCCTGGCCCCCGAGGGCGTCAGCGTGCCGCAAATGCGCGTGCTGGCGGTCCTGGCGGGCGACGGCCCGCGCACGGTCAACGAACTGTCGGTGCTGACGGTCATCAAGCAGTCCACCTTGTCGCGCACGCTGGACAGCATGGAGGCCGCCGGCCTGATCCGGCGCGAGGCCTGCGAGCAGGACAGCCGCGTCCGCCGCATCCACCTGACCGATGTGGGCGCGGCCCTTCACGCCCGCGCCTGGCCCGCCATGCGCGAGGCCGAGGAGCGGCTGTTCGCGGCCATCCCGCCCGCCGAACGCGCGGCCTTCACCGCGACGCTGGGCCGGATCCTGCGGTCGATCCGCCATCACGATTTTTGAACCCCGGTTCCTGAACCACCGCCACAGGAGAAAACCCATGGCAGAACGGTCATTCAAGAAGGAAGTCGAGCAGCTGCGCATGGGCGCGGGCGGCACCTTCCGGGGCGAGGGGATCCTTGCCGTCACCAAGGCGCTTCTGGAAAACGGCGTGGGCTATGTCGGCGGCTATCAGGGATCGCCCATCAGCCACCTGATGGACGTGTTCTCGGACGCCCAGGATCTGCTGGCCGAATACGGCGTGCATTTCGAGAACTCGGCATCCGAGGCCACGGCGGCGGCGATGCTGGCGGCGTCCGTGAACTATCCGATCCGGGGCGCGGTGGCCTTCAAGTCCACGGTGGGCACCAATGTCGCATCCGACGCGCTGGCGAACCTGGCGTCCGGCGGCGTGACCGGCGGCGCGCTGGTGATCCTGGGCGAGGATTACGGCGAGGGTTCCTCGATCATGCAGGAACGCAGCCATGCCTTCGCCATGAAAAGCCAGATGTGGCTTCTGGACCCGCGCCCGAACCTGCCGTCCATCGTGGCGGCGGTGGGCCATGGCTTCCGCCTGTCCGAGGCGTCGAACACCCCGGTGATGATGCAGATGCGCATCAAGTCCTGCCATGTCCACGGCCACTTCACCGCGTCCGACAACCAGCGCCCGAAGATGACCGTGTCGGACGCCTTGCAGAACCCCAAGCGCGACCTGTCCCGCATCGTCCTGCCTCCGGCGGTCTTTCTGCACGAGAACGAAAAGATCGACCGCCGCTGGCCGAACGCGGTCAGCTATATCTTGGAAAACAACGTCAACGAACAGTTCGGCAACCCGGCATCCCGGATCGGGCTGATCGTGCAGGGCGGCACCTATAACGGCGTGATCCGCGCGCTGAACCGGCTTGGCCTGTCGGACATCTATGGCGAGACCGACATCCATATCCTGTGCCTGAACGCGGTCTATCCGCTGTGCGACAGCCAGATCCTCGACTTCTGCGACGGCAAGGACGCCGTGCTGCTGGTCGAGGAAGGCCAGCCCAACTTCATCGAACAGGCCATCGGCCACATGCTCTACCAGGCAGGTCGCAAGACGGTGCTGGCGGGCAAGGGCACCCTGCCCATGGCGGGCGAATATACCGGCAAGCGCCTGGTCGAAGGCATCGCCGCCTTCCTGCGCGAACACGCGCCCGGCCTGCTGCCGCCCGCCACCGCCACGCCCAACGAACCGGCGCAAAGCGACATTCCCGACCTCTCCTCCGTGGTCCCGGCCCGTCCGCCCGGGTTCTGCACCGGCTGCCCGGAACGCCCGATCTTCGCCGCGACCAAGCTGGTGCAGAGGCAACTGGGCGAACACCACATCGCCTCGGACATCGGTTGCCACCTGTTTTCCATCATGCCGCCCTTCGACATCGGGTCGACGACGATGGGATACGGGCTTGGCCCGGCCTCGGCATCCGCCTTGCAGAACCGGGACAAGGCGGGCAAGCGGTCGATCAGCTTCGTGGGCGACGGCGGCTTCTGGCACAACGGGCTGACCTCCTCGATCGGCAACGCGTCCTTCAACAAGCATGACGGGCTGATCGTCATCGTGGACAACCATTATGCGGCGGCCACGGGCGGGCAGGACATCCTGTCGTCCCGCGCCGCCAACAAAAGCCGCAAGACCAACAATCCGATTGCGGATGCGGTCAGGGGCATGGGCGTCAAATGGGTGCGCCAGATCGACCGCACCTATGACGTGACCCGGATGCGCGACACCATGATCGAGGCGCTGACCAGCCCCGAGGAAGGCCCCAAGGTCATCGTGGCGTCATCTGAATGCATGCTCAACCGCCAGCGCCGCGAAAAGCCCGCGCTGGCGAAGGCCACCAAGGAAGGCAAGCGCACCGTCCGCCCGCGCTTCGGCGTGGACGAGGATATCTGCACGGGCGATCACGCCTGCATGAGGCTGTCGGGCTGCCCGTCCCTGTCGGTCAAGGACACCGGCGATCCCCTGCGCGACGACCCTGTCGCCGCCATTGACCAGTCTTGCGTCGGCTGCGGCAACTGCGGCGAGGTCGCGGACGCCGCCGTCCTCTGCCCCTCGTTCTACCAGGCCGAGATCGTGTCGAACCCGACGCCCGCCGAAAAGCGCCGCGCATCCCGCACGGCCCGTATCATCGGCTGGCTGCAAGCGCGCCGCGACGCGCGCCGCCTGACCTTCGCCTGAAAGGGACGCCCATGACCATGCACACCCCGATCATCGCCCGCAGATCGCCCGGCCCCCAGGGCGAACGGATCATCACGCTGGCGGCCTTGGCGGTCGGCGGACAGGGCGGCGGCGTCCTGACCAACTGGATCATCGACGTGGCCGAACTGAACGGCTATCATGCCCAGTCCACCTCGGTCGCGGGCGTGGCGCAGCGCACCGGCGCCACGGTCTATTACGTCGAGATGTGCAAGGACACCGGCCGCACGCCCGTCTTTGCGCTGTCGCCGTCGGAAGGCGACGTGGACATCATGATCGCCGCCGAACTGATGGAGGCGGGACGCGCCGTCATGCGCGGCTTCGTGACGCCGGGGCGGACGACGCTGATCGCATCCACCCACCGGATCGCGGCGGTATCGGAAAAGGTCGTGCCGGGCGACGGGCGCGCGGACGCCGACCAGGTGATCGCCGCCCTGGGCCTTGCCGCCGACCAGGTGGTGGCCTTCGACATGGAGACGCTGGCCACCAGGGCAGGCTCGGTGATCTCGGCCAGCCTCTTCGGCGCGCTGGCGGGATCGGGCGCCCTGCCCTTCCCCCGCGACAGCTATGAGGCCGTGATCGCCAAATCCGGCAAGGGGGTCGAAGCGTCCCTTCGCGCCTTTGGCCTTGCCTATGACTGCGCCAGGGGCACCACGCCGCCCCCGGCGGTCGAAGCCCTCAAACCCCGCATCCGCACGCTGAACGTCCCCGCCCCGCTGCAAGCCGATTGGCAGGCGCTGGAGGCGCGGCTGGACCGCCTGCCGGCGGAAGCGCAGGACATCGCAGGCCTGGGCCTGAAGAAGGTCGTGGATTACCAGGACATCGCCTATGGCGCGCAATACCTGGACATGGTCGAACGTGCCGCCCGGGCGGACGCCACGCCTTTCGCCCTGACGCAGGCGGCGGCAAAATACGCGGCCAATGCGCTGTGTTACGACGACATCCTGCGCGTGGCGGATCTGAAGACGCGCGCCAGCCGCCACAGCCGCGTGCGCGAGGAGGTCCGGGTGAAGGACGACCAGGTGCTGCGCCTGACCGAATACTTCCACCCCCGGTTCGAGGAATTCACCACCACCCTGCCCGCCCGCATCGGCGCTTGGCTGCAGGGCAGCGACCGGGCGCAGCGGTTCTATTCCCGCCACCTGGACAAGGGCCGCCGCATCCGCACCGACAGCCTGGCGGGCTTCGGCCTGCTTTGGGCGGTGTCGGCCCTGCGCCCCTGGCGGCGCAGCCTGTTGCGCCACCGCAGCGAAATGGCCCATGTCGCGGCCTGGTTCGACACGGCCATGGAGACCGCCGCCACCGACCGCGCGCTTGCGGCCGAGGTTCTGGCGAACCGGCGGCTGATCAAGGGCTATTCCGACACGCACGCGCGCGGGCTGTCCAAGTTCGACCGCGTGATGTCCGCCCTGCCGATGCTGCGCGGTCGCCCGGACGCCGCCGACTGGATGCGCCGGTTGCGCACCGCCGCGCTGGCCGACGAACAGGGCAAGGCGCTGGACGGCGCGCTGAAGACGGTGGAAAGCTTCGCCGCCTGATCAGGCCGCGCGGTCGTCCAGGAAGCGGTGCAGCAGGTCTTGCGTGGCGGTGATGTCGGCCTCCATCGCGGCGCGGAAACCGGGCATGTCGCCACGCTCCAGCGCCGCCAGCATCGCCTCGTGGTGCTGCGTGAACTCGCCCTTGTAGTCGGTTTGCAGCAGCGATCCCATCCGGTCGGACAGGAAGCGGACATAGGGGCCGGACCGCAGCCACAGGTTCTCGATATGGCTCATCAGGATCGGGCTGCGGGCGGCGGCGTAGATGTGGAAATGAAACCGCCGGTTCACTGCCGCCATCGCCACGATGTCGCCGCTGATGCCGGTGGCGCGATGCTCGGCGATCAAGGCGGCCAGCGCCGCCTGGTCGGCCCCGGTCAGGTTCGGCGCGGCCAGTTCCGCAGCCGCGCCTTCGATGATCACGCGGGCGCGGCTGATGTCGTCCAGTTCCTCGCGTGACAGATCGGGCACGAAGGCGGTGCCCGAAGGCGCGATGCGCAGCGCGTTTTCCGCGGCCAGCCGCCGCAAGGCCTCGCGCACCGGCATGTGCGAGGTCTGGAAGCGGTCCGACAGCGAGGCGATGGTGAAGCTGTCGCGCGCCTGGAAAGCCCCTGACATCAGCGCCTCGCGCAGTTGCTCGTAAACCTGGTCCTGCACGGTCTTGCGGGTGGCGACGGGCTTCAAGGGCTTGTCGGCATGGGATGTCACGGTGCGCCTCTCGGATGCGTCATGGCTGACGGATAGCGGGCGGGCCGCCCTGGATCAAACGCCAAATGCCGCCGACTTTTCCCTTGCCAATTTGATCAAACGATCACAATAAGGGCGGGACAGTCCATCCGGGTATCCCCATGAAGCATCTCGCCCGCCGCATCACCGCCACCTCGCAGAAATCCTTCGGCATGTATGGCCGCGCCGCCGCCATCACGGACCGCGCCCTGATCCACATGGAACTGGGCCGTCCGCACGCCGACACGCCCGACCACATCAAGCAGGCCGCCATCGACGCCATCCGCGCGGGCAAGGTGCATTATTCCGACCTGACGGGCATCGCCCCCCTGCGCGAGGCCCTGCGCGACAAGCTGGTCCGCCAGAACGGCCTGGATGTGACGCCCGGCCAGATCATCGTCACGAACGGCCTGACGCACGGATCCTTTGCCGCCATCATGGCCTTCATCGACCCGGGCGACGAGGCGATCCTGCTGGAACCCTTCTACCCCCAGCACATCGGCAAGATCGAACTGGCGGGCGGCAGCGTGGTGACGGCCCCCCTGGACGCCGCCAACGGCTTCCGCATCGACCCGGCGCTGATCGAGCCCAGGATCACCGCGCGCACGAAGATGATCGTGCTGATCAACCCCTGCAATCCCACCGGCCGGGTTTACACCCGCGAGGAATTGCAGGGCCTGGCCGACCTGGCGATCAGGCACGACCTGCTGGTCCTGGCCGACGAGGTTTACGAGGACATCCTGTTCGACAACGCCCGCCACACCAGCATCGCCAGCCTGCCCGGCATGGCGGACCGCACCGTCAGCCTGTTCGCCTTCACGAAAAGCTATGCCATGGACGGCTGGCGCATCGGCTACATGGCGGCGCCCGACTGGGCGGTAGGCGCGCTTCTGAAGATCACCGCCAACGACGTGACCCATGTGAACACCTTTGTCCAGGACGGCGCGCTGGCCGCCGTGACCGGCGACCCGGCGGTGCTGGAGGGCCTGATCGCCGAGGACAAGGCCAAGCGCGACATCGTCGTGTCGCGGCTGAACCAGATGCCCGGCATCACCTGCGCCTGGCCCGAGGGCACCATCTATGCCTTTCCCGACATCTCTGCCACAGGCCTGGCCTCGCAAGCCCTGGCCGAACGTCTGCTGGAGGAAACCGGCGTCGTGGTCGAGGCGGGCAGCTTCTATGGCGCGGCGGGCGAGGGGCACCTGCGCATCTGCTTCGGCTCGCTGTCGGTAGAACAGATCACCGAGGCCATGGACCGGCTGCAACGCTTCTTCGGCGGGCTGGAACGCCGCGCCGGGAAGGAAGTGGCGGCGGTCTAGGGCGGCAAGCCCTTCACTCCTGCGCCGCGCTTGATCTGGCGAAGGCCATCGCCTTCGCCACGCGCTGCCCTATCCACCGGAACCGCCGGGCCCATAAGGCCCGGCCAGCGCCCGCCCCGCCCTCGGCGGGCGCTTCACGCCCACCGGGCCGGTCGCTGGCCTCTCGTGGTCGTGGGGCGGCACCGTCTCTGGTGGTACCCTCGCGCGGCGGGCGGGGGAAACGCATGCGTTTCCTTGTCCCGCCCGGTGGACCGAGCGGTACCGCATTTTCCCTCTGCCGATCCCCTACCGCACCCGCTGCCAGGTGCCCGCGTTGCGGCAGATCATCAGGATGCAGCCGCCCACGTCCAGCAGGTCGCCGCGCAGCGTCAGGCGGGCGGTATAGCTGCGCCCGGTTTCGGGGTTGATGATCCGGCCCTTGCCATAGCTTCCCCCGCCCGTCGCCACCACATCGGCCAGGATGGCCGCGCCCAGGTCGTCGGCCCGGACCGCCTGGCCCTGCGCATCGAAGGTCTGCACCACCGTTCCGCAAAGCCCGCCCCCGCAGGGCCCGATCTCGACATGCCCGAAGCCGCCGTCGCGTCCCGGCTGCGTGCGCCAGATCCCGGCCAGGGGATCGGCGGCCAGGGCGGGCTGGCCCAGACAGGCAAGGGCGGCAAGGGCAGGCAAGGTCATCTTCATCCCCTCAGCATAATGCAGGCGGTCCTGGCTGGCAAAGGGGCAATGCCGCACATGCACCGGGCCTATAGGGGATCATTCCCACAATGCATTTGATTGATGCACCCTCCCGATGCTTCATGCTTGAAACACCGACAGGACCGCGCCCATGAACCAGCCTCTGACCGGCAGCAGCTTTTCCGCCGCCACCCTGACCGGACGCGATTTCTCGCGCCCGACAGAAACGGTGGAGTTCAAGCACCTGCTGGACAGCAGGGCCGCCACATCCCCCGCGACATCGTGGCGCTATGAAAAAGGCGCGGATCTTCCGGTCCTCGACCCCGCGCCGGTTCGGCGGCGATGCCATGGCGCCGCATCACTTCCTGCGGATGGTGGACAGGATCGGCATGGTGGACGGATCGGCGGCCTGGGTCGCGGCCTTCGGGTCGGCCAATACCTTCACCGCCGCCTTGGGTGGGCGAGATCGAGGAAGCCCACCTCGCCCCCGGCGACGCCCTGGTCCATGCCCGATCCCGGTTCCACAGGCTGCAGGCGGCGGGGCAGCATCGGCCCCGGGCGCGTTGACCCCATGCCCCGACCATGATTGGCTGGCGGCATCGAAAGGACATCGCCATGGCCCGCCATTCCCCCGATCCCGACCGGCTTGACCGCTTCACCGAGGCGCAGGACGGCACCTATGACATCGCGCTGGCGGAACTGCGGCGGGGGCGCAAGCAAAGCCATTGGATGTGGTTCATCTTCCCGCAACTGCGCGGGCTTGGCCGGTCGGCGATGTCGCACCACTACGGCATCGCCGACCTGGACGAGGCGCGGCGCTATCTGGCGCATCCGGTCCTCGGCCCCCGCCTGATCGCCTGCGCCGAGGCGGTGATGGCCCACCCCACCCTTCCGGCGGAACGGATCATGGGCGGCATCGACGCCGAGAAGCTGCGATCCTCGGCCACGCTGTTTGCGGCCGTCGAAGGGGCGCCGCCCGTGTTCCACCGCATCCTGGACACCTTTTACGGCGGCCGGCCCTGCCCCGTCACGGTGCGCAGGCTGTCCTGAGGCCGCCTTTCGCGGCTCCGGGCCTTTCGCCTGCCCGGCGTCCGGCCTATGGTCCAGCCGCTTCGGGCAAAGGGGGAACCATGTCGGGCACTATCGGAACTGCCGCCGGGGGCGGGCGGTCGAACTTTGGCCAGGGCCTGGTCTGGATGGCGCTGGCGATGACGGCCTTTATCGGCATGTCGGTCGGATCGCGGGAAATGGCCGAAACCCTGTCGATCCGCCAGGTGCTGTTCTTCCGGGCGCTGGTCGGGCTGTTCGTGATCCTGGCCGTGGGCCGGTCGCTGTTCCCCGAGGTGCGCCGCGCCGCCAAGCTGCGGCTGCACCTGGCGCGCAACGTGATCCATTTCACCGCGCAGTATTTCTGGACGGTCGGCGTGGTGCTGCTGCCGCTGGCCTCGGTCTTCGCGCTGGAATTCACCATGCCGATCTGGGTGACGCTGTTCGCCTGGCTGCTGCTGCGCGAAAGGCTGAGCGGGCCGCGCCTGCTGGCGACCGTGGGCGGGTTCATCGGCGTCATGGTGATCGTGCGGCCCGGCATCGGCATGGTCGATCCGGCGGCCGCCCTGGTGCTGATCGCGGCGGCCGGTTACGGGCTGTCGCTGATCCTGGTCAAGCAGCTGACGCAACATGCCTCGCCCGGGGCCATCGTCGTGTGGATGATCCTGATCCAGCTGCCGCTGGGCCTGCTGGCCGCGCTGACCGACTGGCGGCCCGTGGCGGTGACGGACATTCCCTGGATGCTGGTTGCGGGCGTGGGCGCGCTTGCGGCGCATTATGCCCAAGCGCAGGCCTTGCGGCGGCTGGACGCATCCATCCTGATCCCCATCGACTTCCTGCGCGTGCCGATGGCGGCCCTTGTGGGCTATTATTTCTATGGCGAGGCGATCGACCTGTGGGTGTTCCTGGGCGGCGGCATCATCCTGTTGTCGAACTTCCAGGCGGTGATGGCCGAACGGCGCAAGGCGGCTGCGGCCCTGCAAGGACCGCAGCCTGCGACGCGTCAGAACGGGCTGTCGGGATAGTAATAGGTTTCGGCGTTTTCCGGCGTCACCAGGACCGAGCCGATGATGAAATCGCCCGACACCGGCGCCTGCGAGACAAGTCCCACGGCGGTGATCTCGATGGCGGTGGCAATCATCGCGGGGGGATAGGTGACGTTGGCGGGGATCATCGCGTCGCCGTCCATGGTGCGCTTGACCATCTCCTTCATGCCCGCGCCGCCCAGGACGAACTTGATGTCCTTGCGGCCCGCCGCCTCGATGGCGCCAAGGACGCCCACGGCCATGTCGTCGTCGGACGCCCAAACCGCGTCGATCTGCGGGTATTTCGACAGGAAGTCCTGCATGACCGTGAAGGCCTTGTCGCGGTTCCAGTCGCCGTGTTCCATGCCCAGGATCTCGATGTTCTTGCCCTCGATGGCGGCCTGGAAGCCTTCGACGCGTTCGTTGTCGATGGTGGTGGGAATGCCGCGCAGCACGACGATCTTGCCGCCCTCGGGCAGGGCGCTTGCCATGTATTCGCCCGAGACACGCCCAAAGCCCGGGTTGTCGCCCGCGACATACAGATCCTCGATCCCCTCCTGCGACAGGCCCCGGTCCACGACGGTGATCCAGGCGCCGGATGCCTTGACGTTCTGGACCGGGCCGGTCAGCGGTTCCGATTCAAAGGGCAGCACCACAAGCGCGTCGATGTTGCGGGTCGCCACCATGTCCTCGATGTCGTTGACCTGCTTGGCGGGGTCGGACGCGGTCGCCAGCACGAAGTCCAGTTGGGGATAGGTTTCCTCCAGCCGGTCCACGGTGGCCTGCGCGAAATAGTTCATGCCCCCCGCCCAGCCATGCGTCGCCGCCGGGATCGACACCCCGATCACCTTGGTTTCCCCGTCCTGCGCCAGCGCGGGGGCGGCCAGTGCGGCGGCAATGGCCAGCCCCGATACGAAATGCTTCATGTGTTTCCCTCCCATATGGGCCCGGCTCAGCGGGCCTTGCCTTCGCGCTGCAACACCACAGCGAGAACGATGATGGCCCCCTGAATGGCGCCGTTCAGGTAAGGCGATACGAAATCCGTCAGGTTCAGCAGGTTGCCGATCAGCGTCAGGATCAGCACGCCGATCACCGTGCCCCAGACGCGCCCGAAGCCGCCCTTCAGCACCGTGCCGCCGATGATCACGGCGGCGATCGCCTCAAGCTCCCACAGCATCCCCGTGGCGGACGAGGCTGATCCAAGGCGCGGCACATACATGATGGTGGCGATGCCGACCAAAAGGCCAAGCGCGGCATAGGTCATCAGCCGCACCCGGTCCACGCGGACCGAGGAATACTTGGCGACCTGCTCGTTCGATCCGATGGCCGCGCAATGGCGGCCAAAGGCGGTGGAGCGCATCACCACCTCTCCGATCACCACGACCACCGCAAAGACGATGATCGGCCAGGTGATCCCGAAGACGCCCCCGTAATAGACCGGCTGGTAAAGGCTGCGCAGGGTGAAATCCAGCGACAGCGTGCCGCCGTCGGCCAGCCATGTGACCAGGCTGCGATAGATGCCCATGGACCCAAGGGTGACGATAAAGGCCTCGATCCCCAGGCGGGTGATCAGGATGCCGTTCAGCAGCCCCGCCGCAAGCCCCGCCAGCAGCGCGACGGCCATGCCGATCAGGATCACGGGGATGCCTGCGCCCATCGAGGGCACAAGGCTGTTCATCACAAGGATCATCAGCCCGGCGATGAAGGCCGCCATGGAGCCGACCGACAGGTCCAGCCCGCCCGCCGTGATGACAAAGGTCATGCCTACGGCGATGATGCCGATGAAGGCCGACCGGGCCAGCACGTTCGTCACGTTGTCCCAGCCGAGGAAGTTCGGGTTCATCAACGCACCCGCGATCACCAGCAGGACCAGGGCCAGGATGGGGCCGATCACGGTCATGCGGATGCGGCGGGGCGCGGGGGCGGTTGCGTCGCTCATGCGGGTTCCCTTTCCGTGGCCACGCCCATGGCCAGCTTGACGATGGCGTCCTCGGTGGCGTCGGCGCCCAGTTCCCCGGTGATGCGGCCGTGGCGCATGACCAGGATGCGGTCGGACAGGCCGATCACCTCCTGCATCTCGGACGAGATCACGACGATGGCGCGGCCTTCGGCCGCAAGGCGGCGGATGAGGACATACATCTGCTGCTTGGTGCCGATGTCGATGCCGCGCGTGGGCTCATCAATGACGATGATCCGGGGGTCGGCCAGCAGGGTCTTGGCGAACAACAGCTTCTGCTGGTTGCCGCCCGACAGGTTGCCGACCATCGCAGCGCGGTGGCCGCGGATGTCGAAGTCGGCAATGGCCTGGTCCAGGGCGCGCTCCTCGGCGGTTGTGTCGATCAGGCCCCGGTCGAACTTTGACAGCGCCTGCAAGGTCAGGTTCTCGCGCAGCCCCTTGCCCAGCAGCAAGCCGCGCGTCTTGCGGTCCTCGGTCAGGTAGCACAGGCCAAGGTCCTGCGCCTGCCAGGGGTGGTCGATGCGGACGGGTTGGCCGAAGATCTTCACGTCGCCCGTGGCGGGACGCAAGCCGCACAGCCCCTCGAAGGTTTCGGTGCGGCCCGACCCGATCAGGCCCGCGACGCCCAGGATCTCGCCCCGGCGCAGGGTGAAGCCGATGTCGCGGGAAAAGCCCGGCACGGTCAGGTTCCGGACCTCCAGCGCGACCTCGCCCGGCGTGGAAACCTTGGCGGGGAACAGGTCCGACATCTCGCGCCCGACCATGGCGTTCGCCATCGCGTGCTGGTCCATGGCTGCGGCCTCTCCGGTCCAGACCACGCGGCCGTCGCGCATGATGGTCAGGTCGTCGGCGATCTGTTCCACCTCGTCCAGCTTGTGGGATGTGAACAGCACCGCCGTCCCCGCCTTGCGCAGCGCCCGGACCTGGCGCAGCAGGATCGCGGTTTCCGCCCGCGTCAGCACGGCGGTGGGTTCGTCCATGACCAGCACGCGGGTGTCGCGCAGCAGGGCCTTGGCGATTTCCACCATCTGCTTGTCGCTGTTCGACAGCGTGGACACCACCCGGTCGGGCGAGACGCGGCATTCCAGCCGGTCCAGCAATTCCCGCGTGCGCGCCCGCATGGCGGGCTTGTCCAGCAGCGGGCCGCGCTTCAGTTCCCGGCCCAGGAAGATGTTCTGTTCCACCGTCAGCTGTTCGGCCAGGTTGAATTCCTGGTGGATCATCGAGATCCCCTGCGCCTCGGCCTCTCCCATGCTGGCGAAGCTGACCGGCTGCCCGTCCAGCAGCACCTGGCCCGAGCTTGGCGGCTGGTATCCCGCCAGGATCTTCATGGTGGTGGACTTGCCCGCGCCGTTTTCGCCGATCAGCGCATGGACCCGGCCGGGGCGCAGGGCGATGTCCACGCCGTGCAGCACCTCGATCGGGCCGAAGCTGCGGCTGACATGGCGCAGGGCAAGGACGCTCACATCGCCACCCAGGCGGCATTGTCGCGGGACGACCGGATGCAGGCGTCGATGAAGCGCATCCCCGCAAGTCCTTCCTCAAGCCCCGGCAGCAGGTCCAGCACCGGGTCGCGTTCGCCCCGTTGCGCCGCCCGGATCGCCCGCGCGGCCCCGGCATAGATGTTGGCGAAGCCTTCCAGATAGCCTTCCGGGTGGCCGCCCGGCGTGCGGCTGACGGCATTGGCCGCGTCCGTCGCCCCTGCGCCCCTTCGGGTCAGCAGGCGCTTGGGTTCACCGAAGGGCGTGAACCACAGGTAGTTCGGATCCTCCTGCGCCCATTCCAGCCCGCCCTTTTCGCCATAGACGCGCAGGCGCAGGGCGTTTTCGTTGCCCGGCGCGACCTGCGAACACCACAGCATCCCGCGCGCGCCTTCGTGGAAGCGCAGCAGGACATGGGCGTTGTCGTCCACCCGCCGCCCCGGCACGAAGCTTTGCAGGTCGGCGGAAAGTTTTTCCACCGACAGCCCCGTGACGAAGCAGGCGAGGTTATGGGCATGGGTTCCAATGTCGCCGATGGACCCGCCCGCCCCGCTGCGGTCGGGGTCGGTGCGCCATTCGGCCTGCTTGTTGGTGCCCGTGGTTTCCGCCGCCTCGGTCAGCCAGTCCTGCGCGTATTCGACCTGCACCACGCGGATGGCCCCCAGGTCGCCTGCTTCGATCATCGCGCGCGCCTGCCGGATCATCGGATAGCCGGTATAGTTGTGCGTCAGGATGAACAGCGCGTCGGACGCGCGGATTGCGGCTTCCAGTTCCGCCGCCTGGGCCATGGTCGCGGTCAGCGGCTTGTCGCAGATCACATGGATGCCGCGCCGCAAAAAGGCCGCCGCCGCCGGGCCGTGGACGTGGTTCGGGGTGACGATGGCGACCGCCTCGATCCCGTCGGGGCGGGCGGATTCAGCCTCGGCCATCTCCTCGAAAGTGCCATGGCAGCGGTCGGGATCCAGCCCCAGGGCCGCGCCGCTGTCGCGCGCCTTTTCCGGCGTCGAGGATAGAGCGCCCGCGACCAGATCGAACTCCCCGTCGATGCGGGCGGCGATGCGGTGGACCGCGCCGATGAAGGCATCCTTGCCGCCGCCGACCATGCCAAGCCTGATGCGGGTCATCGGGGGACCCCGTCTATTTCGATCCCTTTCACGAAAATATTCTGGGGCGTGTCATTGCCGTTGGGACTGAAGCGCGCGCCCCAGGAAGGATTCCGACGAAGGAAGTCTGCTGCCTCGGATATGTTTTCAAACGAGACTGCATCCTCAGGTTTGTTGGAATTAGGGGTGCAGCGATAACCGGTCACCTTGCCATGTTTGTCCGGCCTGACGCGTGGACCGCCAGAGTATCTGTGAATGTGCCAGACTTCATCCTGTTTGGTTCTGACTGTAATCTGCACCATCACGAAATCCCCAGCATCCGGCGGTTCGCGGCCTCATCCGTGCCGCCGTCCGCGAAGTCGTCGAAGGCCTTTTCCGTCACGCGGATGATGTGGCTGCGGACGAATTCGGCCCCCTCCCGCGCGCCGTCCTCGGGGTGCTTGAGGCAGCATTCCCATTCGACCACGGCCCAGCCGTCGAAATCGTTGGCCGCCATCTTGGAAAAGACCGCGCCGAAATCGACCTGACCGTCACCCAGCGACCGGAACCGCCCTGCCCGGTCCACCCAAGGCTGGAAGCCGCCATAGACGCCCTTGCGCCCGGTCGGGTTGAATTCCGCATCCTTGACGTGGAACATGCGGATGCGGTCCTTGTAGATGTCCATATTGTCCAGGTAATCAAGGCATTGCAGGACATAGTGCGAGGGATCGTACAGCATGTTGGCCCGCGCGTGGCCCCCCACGCGGTCCAGGAACATCTCGAAGCTGTCGCCGTCGTGCAGATCCTCGCCCGGGTGGATCTCGAAGCAGATGTCCACGCCGCAATCCTCGGCATGGTCCAGGATCGGGCGCCAGCGGCGGGCGAGTTCGTCGAAGGCCGTCTCCACCAGCCCCGCCGGGCGCTGCGGCCAGGGATAGACGAAGGGCCAGGCCAGCGCGCCCGAAAAGCTGGCCATGGCGGTCAGGCCCAGGTTGCGGCTGGCGGACAGGGCCTGTTTCACCTGATCCACGGCCCACTCCTGCCGCGCCTTGGGATTGCCGCGACAGTCCGGCACGGTGAAGCCGTCGAAAGCCTCGTCATAGGCCGGGTGGACGGCGACAAGCTGGCCTTGCAGATGGGTGGACAGTTCGGTGATCTGCACGCCGTTCGCGGCGGCGACGCCCGCGATGTTGTCGCAGTAATCCTTGCTTTCCGCCGCCTTGGCCAGGTCGAACAGCCGCCCGTCCCAGCTTGGCACCTGCACGCCGATGTAACCGCAATCGGCCGCCCATTTCGTGATGCCGTCCCAGGTATCAAAGGGCGCAGTATCCCCCGCGAACTGTGCCAGGAACAGCGCCGGTCCCTTGATGGTCTTCATGGCCGCTTCCCCCTACACATAGCGGTTGACCAGGTTTTCCAGGATTTCCTGCCGACCCGAGACCGGCTGCGGGTCCAGTCCCGCCGCCACCGCCCGGTCGGCGATGCCGTCCAGCGTCGCGCCGGGTTCCAGCATGGCCTGCGCCTCGGGGCGCTGCCATCCGGCGTAACGGTCGCGGCGGGCGGCCTCCAGCCGGTCGTCCTCCAGCATCCTCGCCGCAGCCTTCAGGCCCCGCGCGCAGACATCCATCGCGCCCGCATGGGCCATCACCAGATCCTCGGGGTCCAGCGACTGCCGCCGGATCTTGGCGTCGAAATTGGTGCCGCCGGTGGAAAAGCCGCCGCCGCGCAGGATCTCGTAATAGGCCAGCGTCACCTCGGGGACGTTGTTCGGGAACTGGTCGGTGTCCCAGCCGGATTGCTGGTCGTTGCGGTTCATGTCAATGGACCCGAAGATGCCGAGCGCGTTGGCAAGCGCGATCTCGTGTTCAAACGAATGGCCCGCCAGGATCGCGTGACCCTGCTCGATGTTGACCTTCACTTCCTTTTCAAGGCCGTAGCGCGACAGGAAGCCATAGACCGTCGCCACGTCGAAATCATACTGGTGCTTGGTGGGCTCCTGCGGCTTGGGTTCGATCAGGATGGTGCCCCCGAACCCGATCTTGTGCTTGTAATCGACCACCATCGACAGGAAGCGGCCCATCTGGTCCAGCTCGCGGCCCAGGTCGGTGTTGAGCAGCGTTTCATACCCCTCGCGCCCGCCCCACAGCACATAGTTCGCGCCGCCAAGCCGGTGCGTCACGTCCAGGCAGTCGCGCACGGTGGCGGCGGCATAGGCGAAGACGTCGGGATCGGGGTTCGTCGCCGCCCCCGCCATGTAGCGGCGGTTGGTGAACAGGTTGGCCGTGCCCCACAGCAGGCGCGGCCCGCCGTCCTGCATCTTCGCGGCCATCAGGTCGGCGATGCGGTTCAGGCGGTCGCGGCTTTCCGCCAGGCTGGCGCCTTCGGGCCGCACGTCATGGTCGTGGAAGCAGAAGAAGGGCGCGCCCAGGATGCGGAAGAAGTCGAAGGCGGCGTCCACGCGCGCCTCGGCCAAGTCCATCGTGTCGGCGGGAAACCAGGGGCGGTCAAAGGTCCGCCCGCCGAAGGGATCGCCGCCTTCCCAGCCGAAGCTGTGCCAATAGGCCACGGCAAAGCGCAGGTGATCCTCCAGCCGCTTGCCCATGACCACTTCATCGGGGTCGTAGTGGCGGAAGGCCGGGCCATCCGCATCGGGATCGAAGGACAAGGGGGCGATGGCGTCGAAATAGCCGGTCATGCAGACACTCCGGGAAGGTTTTCCTTGAAGAAGATGGCGGGGGTGATCACGGCGGGGGGCGGCTCCTCGCCGTCGGCGATGGCGCGCATCGCGTCCAGCGCGCGGGCGGCTTCCTCGGCCGGTTTCTGGTCGATGACGGCGTCGATCAGGTCGAGTTCCAGCGCGGCGCGGGAATGCGGCGTCAATTCGTGCAGGACAACAAAGGGGCGGGATTCGCCCAGGGTCTCCATCAGGGCGATCAGGCCGCGGTTGCCCGCGCCGATGGAATAGATCGCGGTGATCCCGTCATCGGCGCGCAGGGCGGCGGTCAGGGCGTCGCGCATCCGGTCGGGGTGGTCGTGGACCTCGGCCGGGGGCAGCAGGGTCAGGCGGGATGGTCCCAGGATCTCGGCCGCGCCGTCCAGGCGTTCGCGATGATCGCGCAGGGACAAGGAACCCAGGACCGGCTGGACCCGTCCCGCCCCCCGGCCATGGGCCAGCCGCAAGAGCCGCCCCGCCGTGCGTCCCGCCACGGTGTTGTCGATGCCGACATAGGCCCGCCGTGCCCCGGCGATGTCGGAAACCAGCGTGATCGCGGGGATCCCGCGTTCCGCCAGATCGGCCATGACCTGCGCCAGCCCTTCGGATTCCGCGCCCACCAGCGCCGCGCAGTCCCAATCGCCCGCAGCCCCCTGGCCGGGATCGCAGAGCGTGACGGACACCCGGTCCAAGGCCCGCGCCTCGGCCTGCGCCAGCAGGGCCTGGCCCAGGGCCGAGAAGAAGCCGTGGTCGCCCCCCGGCAGGAACACCGCAAAGCGATAGCTGCGGCGGCGCGACAGGTTCGCCGCGTGGATGTCGCGGCGATAACCCAGATCCTGGATGGCGCGCTGGACGCGCTGGATCGACTTCGCGGCCACCCCACCGCGTTCGTTCAGAACCCGGTCGGCCGTCGAATAGCTGACGCCAGCCGCCCGCGCCACATCGTGCAGCGTGGGGTTTCGCATTGGCGGATTATCCTCCCTCCGCCAGCATCCGGCGGAAAAAGAGATACGTCAATCATTTTCTGCGGGCCTAGCCCAGCCGGGCAAAGGCCGCCAGCACCACGCGTTCGGATTCGTCCAGGTACCCTGCCATCAGCGCCGCCGCCCGGGCCTGATCGCCCCCGGCCAGCAGGTCCAGGATCTGGCCGTTGCGGTCGATATAGGGTTCGTGCAGGCGTTCGGGGCTGTCCAGCAAGCCGAAGGCCAGGCGCAGTTCGGCGATGATCTGGGCGAAGAAGACCTGCAAGCGGGCGCTGTCGGTCAGGGCGACGATGGCCGCGTGGAATTCCATGTTGGCGCTGCCCACGCTGCGCCAGTCCTGCGCCTCGCGCGCGGCGCGGGCCTTTTCGACAGCGACGCGCATCAGGGCCACGGCCTCGTGCCGGGGCCAGGCATGGGCCAGGGCGGGCACCTCGATCAGGCGGCGGACGCGGTAGATGTCCACGATCGTCGCCATCGAGGGCACGGCCACGAAGACCCCCCGGTTCGGTTCGTGGCGCAAGAGGCCTTCGCGCGTCAGCAGCCGAAACACCTCGCGCAGGGTGTTGCGCGACACGCCCAGGTCGGCGGCCAGCCGCGTTTCCGACAGCCGCTGACCCGGCGGAAGGCTGCCGCCGATGATGTCGTTGCGCAAACGCGAGGCGGTTTCCTCGGCCAGGCCCGGCGGATCGGTGGTCATGTCATGTCCCTGTTTCCTTGCCGGAGCATGGACGCGACCCGGGACCGAGGCAAGGGATCGGGCGCGAATCGTCGTTCCGAAATGCCTTCTGATCGGACAGAACAGGCCCTTTCTGCTCACCAGAACAGCAGATAAACCTGCAATAACTTTACCATTGTTCAACAATACCAATCATCCTGTCAAATAATCGTTGACAGGTTGTCACGCCGCCGTCACGCTTCAGCCATTCCAAGAACGACGCCCTCCCTTGCAGCAGGAGCATGACTGATGAGTGCAACAGCCGTTCCCTCGGCCGCCAATGCCACCCTGCGGGGCGGGTTCCTGGCGGCGATCTTCCTGATGGCGACCTCGGCCATCGGGCCGGGCTTCATCACCCAGACCGCGACCTTCACCGCCAAGCTGGGCGCGGCCTTCGCTTTTGCGATCCTGGCCTCGATCCTGATCGACTTCGTGGTGCAGCTGAACATCTGGCGCATCACCGCGCTGACCCGCCGGAACGCGTCGGAAACCGCCAATGCCGCGATCCCCGGCGCGGGCTATCTGCTGGCGGTGCTGGTGATGGTGGGCGGGCTGGCCTTCAACGTGGGCAACATCGCGGGCGCGGGCCTTGGCATGAACGCCATGTTCGGGCTTGACCCCAAGATCGGCGGCGCGATTTCCGCCCTGCTGGCCATCGGGGTGTTCCTGTCGAAACGCGCGGGGCTGCTGCTGGACCGATCCCTGATCGGCCTGGGCATCCTGATGATCGTGATGACGCTGATCGTCGCCGTCACCTCGAACCCGCCGGTGGGCGAGGCGCTGCGCCAGACCGTGTTCCCCGCCGTGATCGACTTTCCGACCATCACCACCATCGTCGGCGGCACGGTCGGCGGCTACATCACCTATTCCGGCGCGCACCGCCTGCTGGACAAGGGCCTGGTGGGCGAGGAGAACCTGGCCGCCGTCACCCGCGCATCCCTGACCGGCATCGCGGTGACGGGCGTGATGCGGTTTGTCCTGTTCCTGGCGATCCTGGGCGTGGTCGCCTCGGGCGTGACGCTGGATCTGTCCAGCCAGGCCGCGAACCCGGCGGGCCAGGCCTTTGCCCATGCCCTGGGCGACCTGGGGATGCGGATCTTCGGCGTGGTCTTGTGGGCGGCGGCCATCACCTCGGTCATCGGGGCGGCCTATACCTCGGTCAGCTTCCTGGTGGCCTTCATGCCCATGCCGGAACGCAGCCGCAACATCGCCACGGTCATCTTCATCGCCGTGTCGCTGGGGGTCTTCGTTTCCATCGGCACCGCACCCGCAGCCCTGCTGGTCTTCGTGGGCGGCTTCAACGGCTTGATCCTGCCCATCGGGTTGACGATCTTCACCTATGTCGGCTTTGCGCGACCGGACCTGATGGGCGGGCACCGCTATAACCGTCCGCTGCTGATCCTCAGCGCCATCGTCTGTGCCTTGACCTGGTACATGGGCTATCGCTCGATTGGCCCGATCTTCGCCTTCCTGGGCCTGTAAGGGGACACACATGCGCACCATCGACCTGAACAGCGACCTGGGCGAGGGCTATGGCGCCTGGACCATGGGCGACGACCCCGCCATGCTGGGCATCGTCAGTTCCGCCAACATCGCCTGCGGCTTTCACGCGGGCGATCCGCTGACCATCCGCGCCACGGTAGAGGGGGCTGCGGCGCGGGGCGTGGCGGTGGGGGCGCATGTGTCCTATCCCGACCGCGTGGGCTTCGGGCGGCGTCCCATGGACGTGACCTCGGCGGAACTGACCGCCGACGTGATCTATCAGATCGGCGCGCTTCAGGGCATCGCGCGGGCCGCCGGGACGCACGTCACCTATGTGAAGCCGCATGGCGCGCTGTATAACACCATCGCCAATGACGCGCGGCAGGCCGATGCGGTGATTGCGGCGATCAAGGAAATCGACCCCTCGCTGGTGCTGATGGGCCTGGCGGGGACGCAGATCCTGTCCCGCGCCGCCGATGCGGGGCTTGCCACCGTGGCCGAGGCCTTTGGCGACCGCGCCTATACGCCCGGGGGCCAGCTTGTGTCCCGCCGCGAAAAGGGTGCCGTGCTGCATGACGCCAATGCCGTGGCTGCCCGGATGCTGCGCCTTGCGACCGAGGGCGTGATCGAGGCCATCGACGGCACCCCCCTGCGGCTGGAGGCCCAGAGCATCTGCGTGCATGGCGACAGCGCGGGCGCGGTGGACATGGCCCGCTGCATCCGCGAGGAACTGGTCGCGGGCGGCGTCACCGTCGCCCCCTTTGCAAAGGTGTCCTGATGCGTCCCGATCCCGCAAGCGCCGCCGCCGCCCGCCTGGCCTGCCGCACGACTGTCGCCCCCACCGCCGGCATGGCGCCAGGCTTTACCCAATGCAACATGATCTCCCTGCCCCGCGATTGGGCGTGGGATTTCCTGCTTTACGCGCAGCGCAACCCCAAGCCCTGCCCGGTGCTGGACGTGACCGACCCCGGCAGCCACCGCACGGCGCTGGCGCCGGACGCGGACCTGCGCACCGACATTCCCCTGTATCGCATCTGGCGCGACGGGGTGCTGGCGGATGAGGTGGCGGACGCGACCGAGGCCTGGGCCGAGCATCCCGACCTGGTGACCTTCCTGATCGGCTGTTCCTTCACCTTCGAGACGCCCTTGCAGGCGGCGGGGATCGAGGTGCGCCACATCGCCCAGGGCTGCAACGTGCCGATGTATCTGACGAACCGCGCCTGCCGTCCGGCGGGACGCCTGCACGGACAGATGGTCGTGTCGATGCGCCCCATCCCGGCGGACCGCGTGGCCGAGGCCGCGATGATTTCGGGCCGCTTTCCGGCGGTCCACGGTGCGCCGGTCCATGTGGGCGAACCGCGCTCCTTGGGCATCGGCGACCTGTCCCGCCCCGATTTCGGCGACCCGGTCACGATCCGCGAAGGCGAGGTGCCGGTCTTCTGGGCCTGCGGGGTGACGCCGCAGGCGGCGGTGATGGCCTCGAAACCGCCCTTCGCCATCACCCATGCGCCGGGGCACATGTTCATCACCGACATTCCCGACAGCAACTGGCAGGTCTGACGATGCGCTTCCTTCCCGTCGGGCCGCGCACGCTGCTGGTGGAACTGGCCGATCTGGACGAAACGCTGGCGCTGTTCGACGCGCTGCTGGACAGCCCCGTCGAGGGCGTGGCGGAAATCATCCCCGCGGCCCGCACGCTGATGGTCCGCGTGGCCCCCGGCTTTGTCGCCGACGGCGCATTGGCGGCGCAGATCCTGTCCCGCCAACCCGCGTCCGGCACGCTGCGCGAGGCAGGCCCGGTGGAAACCGTCGAGATCCCCGTGACCTATGACGGCGCCGATCTGCACGATGTGGCGGCCCACATGGACCTGACCGTGGCCGAGGTCATCGCCGCCCATCAGGCCGCCACCTGGGCCGTGGCCTTCTGCGGCTTCGCGCCCGGCTTCGCCTACATGACCGGCGACGACCCGCGCTTCGATCTGCCGCGCCGCCCTGCCCCCCGCACGCGGATCCCGGCGGGATCGGTGGCGCTGGCCGCGCGCTTCTGCGGCATCTATCCGCAGGACACGCCCGGCGGCTGGCAGTTGATCGGCACGACCCGGGTGCCGATGTGGGATCTGTCCCGCGACCCGCCCGCCCTGCTGCGCCCCGGCGTGCGGGCGCGGTTCGTCGAGGGGGTGGCCGAGGTCCATCCCGTCGCCGCGATCCCGGAACCGCAGGGCCAGCCTGCGCTGACAGTGATCCAGACCGCCTTTCCGCTGGTCTTCCAGGACGAAGGCCGTCCGGGTCAGGGCGGGCAAGGCGTCTCGACCTCGGGCGCGCTGGACATGGGCGCGATGCGCCGGGCAAACCGCGCGGTCGGCAATCCCTCCGATGCGCCGGTCCTGGAAATCACCCTTGGCCCCGTGCGGCTGCGGGCGGACCGGGCGGTAACGCTGGCCCTGACCGGCGCGGCGCAGGCCACGGTCGCGGGTCAGCCCGTGCCGCCGACCTTCGCGCTGGATGCGGGCGACGAGGTTCTGATCCCGCCCCCCGCTGCCGGAATGCGCAGCTATCTGGCGCTGCGTGGCGGCTTCGACGTGGCCCCGGTGCTGGGGTCCGCCGCAACCGACACGCTGGCCTTTGTCGGGCCTGACCCGCTGACCGCTGGAGCGCGCCTTTACGCCGCGAACAACCCCGCCACGGCCATCGCCACGCCCGAGGATCAGCCCGCGCTGCCGAAACCGGGCGACACCGTCGAACTGCCCGTGACGCTCGGCCCCCGCGCCGACTGGTTCTCGGACCAGATGATCGCGCACTTCCTGTCCCAGGACTGGCTGGTCACGCCGCAATCGTCCCGCGTGGGTATCCGGCTGGAGGGCGACCCCCTGACACGCGACGACGCCCGCGAACTGCCCTCCGAAGGCACCGAAACCGGCGCCATCCAGATCCCCCATTCCGGCCAGCCGGTGCTGTTTCTGGCAGACCACCCGCTGACCGGCGGCTATCCGGTGATCGCGACCCTGCTGCCGTCCGCGCTGGATCTGGCGGGCCAGATCCCCCCCGGCGCGCGCATCCGATTTACCGCCGCCGCTCCCTTCCAGGACATCGAGGCAACGCCATGACCCTTTTCGCCACCGGCCCGACCCTGCCGCTGGGCCGCCTGCTGATCGCCAACCGGGGCGAGATCGCCGTCCGCGTCATCCGCGCCTGCCGCGACGAAGGCATTGAAACAGTGGCCGTCTATGCCGATGCCGACCGCGACGCGCCTTTCGTCCGCATGGCCGACCACGCCTTTGCGCTTGGCGGCGACAGCCCCGCCGACACCTATCTCAACACCGAAAAGATCATCGCCATCGCCCGGCGCGCAGGGGCGGACGCGATCCATCCCGGCTATGGCTTCCTGTCAGAAAACGCCGGTTTCGCGCAGGCCGTGCAGGACGCGGGCCTGATCTGGATCGGCCCCGACCCCGCCGTCATCACCGCCCTGGGCGACAAGATCGAGGCCCGCCGCATCGCCGAGGCCGTGGGCGCACCCCTGGTCGCAGGCACCCCCGGCCCGGTGGAAACCCCCGCCGACGCCCTGGCCTTCGCCAAGGCGCATGGCCTGCCCATCGCCATCAAGGCGGCCTTCGGCGGCGGCGGGCGCGGCATGAAGGTCGCCTGGCGGCTGGAGGAGGTGGAGGAACTGTTCGCCTCGGCCACGCGAGAGGCCCTGACCGCCTTCGGCCGCAGCGAATGCTTCATCGAACAGTTCCTGGACCGCCCCCGCCATGTCGAGGCGCAGGTGCTGGCCGACAAGCACGGCACCGTCAAGGTGATCGGCACGCGGGACTGTTCCCTGCAACGCCGCAACCAGAAGCTGGTCGAGGAAGCGCCCGCGCCCTTCCTTTCCGACGACCAGCGCCAGCGCATCCACGACAGCGCGCGGGCGATCTGCGCCCATGCGGGCTATAGCGGCGCGGGGACGGTGGAATACCTGCTGTCCGCGAACGGCACGATTTCCTTCCTGGAGGTGAACACGCGCCTTCAGGTCGAACATCCCGTGACCGAGGAAACCACCGGCATCGACCTGGTGCGCGGCATGATCGCGGTGGCGCGCGGCGCGCGCCTGGTGGACGACAGCGTGCCCGAACCGCGCGGCCATTCCATCGAGTTCCGCATCAATGCCGAGGATGTGGCGCGCGGCTTCCTGCCCACGCCCGGCCCCATCCACACCTTCGACGCGCCGTCAGGCCCCGGCATCCGCCTGGACAGCGGCGTGGTGGCCGGATCCGTGATCCCCGGCAGCTTCGATTCGATGATGGCCAAGCTGATCGTGACCGGCGCCACCCGCGACGAGGCCTTGGCCCGCGCCCGCCGCGCCCTGTCCGAGTTCCGCATCGAGGGCGTGGCGACCGTCCTGCCCTTCGACCGCGCCGTGCTGGACGCACCGGATTTCTGCGCCGAAAACGGCGATTTCCGCGTCCACACCCGCTGGATCGAAACCGACTTCGCCGAAACCCTGGCCGCAGCCGTGCCCCCCCACGCCCGCGTGACGCCCGCCGCCACGCCGCCCCTGCTGCGCATGGCGATCGAGATCGACGGCAAGCGCCACGAACTGGGCCTGCCCGCAGGCATCATGGCCGCAGCCCCCGGTGCGCCCGCCCCTGAGGCCATGGCGGAGACCGACGAGGCCACCGTCACCGCCCCCGTTCCCGGCACCCTCACCGCCTGGCAGGCGGAGGACGGCGCGCTGGTCGAGGCAGGCCAGGTCATCGCCGTGGTCGAGGCCATGAAGATGGAAACCCGGGTCGAGGCGCATCGGGCAGGCCGCCTGAAGCACCTGCGGGACGCAGGCGCGACGGTGGCCTTTGGCGATGCCTTCGCGCGGATCCTGCCCGACTAGGGCGCGGCCCGCCCTTCCGCGCAGGGCCGCGACAATCGAAACGGGCCGGGACCGCAGATTCTGTCCAGGTTGTGGCTCGCCGGTCTTTACAAGTGGGCGGGTTCCTGCTGAACAACGGGACGGCTTCTTCCGTCCGGCCCCCGGGCGTGAGAAACGGACCCCAATAAAGCGGCGCGGCCCGAATCGCGATCCGCCACAGCGCAGGAGCAGAGTTTCGACGTGTCCGATCGACCCGCCCGGGCCCGGCATGGCTCCATGCCGGCGAAGCTGGCCTCTTTCCAGGTGCGCGGCCGCTTCCTGACCGTGCTGGCGCTGCGCATCGACACCGACAGCCCGGATGATCCCTTCTACGCGCAACTGGACGAACAGTTGCACAAGACCCCGCAGTTCTTTTCCGGCGCGCCGGTGGTGCTGGACCTGCTGAATGTCCCGGGCCTCAGCGACGATCCCGACCGCCTGCGCCACCTGGTCGAGAACCTGCGCGGGCGCGACCTGCGCGTCTTCGGGGTGCAGAACGCCGCGGGCCTTGACGCGGCGGCGCTGCAGGCCCTGGGCCTGGTGCCCGTCAGCACGGGCCGCGACGCCCCCCTGCCGCGAGAGGCCGCGCCCGCCCCCGCCCCTGTCGCCGCCGCCCCCGTTCCGCCCGAGAACAAGGTCATCCACGCGCCCGTCCGGTCGGGCCAGCGGATCGTGGCCGAACATGGCGACCTGACGGTGATCGGCTCGGTCGCCTCGGGGGCGGAACTGGTCGCGGCGGGCAACATCCACGTCTATGGCCCCCTGCGGGGCCGCGCCATCGCGGGCTGCCACGGCGACGAGCGCGCGCATATCTTCTGCCAAAGCCTCAGCGCCGAACTGGTCGCCATCGCGGGCCTTTACCAGACCAGCGAGATGCTGGAAGACGCCGCCCGCAACCGCCCCACCCACATATACCTTGAGGACGAGAAACTTCGCATGGAGGTGATCGCATGACAACGGAAGCCAAGAAGGACTCGCCCCTTGGGCGGGTGATCGTGATCACATCCGGCAAGGGGGGCGTCGGCAAGACGACCTCGGCCGCCGCCATCTCGGCCGGGCTTGCCAAGCAGGGCTTCAAGACGGTGGTGATCGACTTCGACGTGGGCTTGCGCAACCTGGACATGATCATGGGCTGCGAGCGCCGGGTGGTCTTCGACTTCATCAACGTCATCCAGGGCGACGCCAAGCTCAAGCAGGCGCTGATCAAGGACAAGCGGCTGGACACGCTGTCGATCCTGCCCACCTCGCAGACCCGCGACAAGGACGCCCTGACCAAGGAGGGCGTCGAGCAGATCCTGAAGGAACTGAAAGCCGAGTTCGACTATATCGTCTGCGACAGCCCCGCGGGGATCGAGCGCGGCGCCCAGATGGCGATGTATTTCGCCGACGAGGCCGTGGTCGTCACCAACCCCGAGGTGTCGTCGGTGCGCGACAGCGACCGCGTGCTTGGCCTGCTGAGCAGCCAGACCCGCCGCGCCGAAACCGAGGGCGCCGAGCCGATCAAGGCCCAGGTCCTGCTGACGCGTTACGACCAGGAGCGCGTGGAAAAGGGCGAGATGATGACGGTCGAGGACGTGCTGGAGATCTTGGCCGTGCCCCTGCTGGGCGTCGTCCCGGAAAGCAAGGCGGTGCTGAAGGCATCGAACGTGGGCACGCCCGTGGTGCTGGACGAACCCTCGGCCGCATCGCGCGCCTATGAGGACGCGGTGTCGCGCCTGACCGGCACCCAGGTCGAGATGCGCATCGTGGGCGAACGCCGCCCCGGCCTGTTCCAGCGGCTGTTCGGGCGCGCGTCATGAGCCTGTTCGACCTTCTCCGCAAGCCGCGCCCGAAGACCGCGCAGACGGCCAAGGACCGGCTGCAGATCCTTCTGGCGCATGAACGCAGCAGCACCGGCAGCGCCGAGGCGGATTACCTGCCCATGCTGCAACGCGACATCATCGCGGCGATCCGCAAGCACGTCCCCATCGGCGAACAGGATGTCGAGGTCCGCATGGAACGCGGCGACCAGATGTCCAGCCTGGAGATCAACATCGACCTGCCCGGCGCGGTCCCGTCGAAGGCGGGCTGAGGGCAGGGGCGAACAGGCGGGATCAGGAAACGCATCGCGTTTCCCCCGCCCTTTGCGCGGCGGTGCCATCAGAGACGGTGCGGCCCCGCGACCACGGAAGGCCGGCGCCCGATCCGAGGGGGGGGCGTGTAAGCGCCCGCCTGGGGCGGGGCGGGCGCTGGCCGGGCCTTTAGGGCCCGGCGGTTCCAGATGGATAAGGCATCGTGTGGCGAAGGCGATGGCCTTCGCCAGATCGAATGCGGCGAGAGGCTGCGCCCCTGCAGCCCGATCATTCGCTGCTGTCGTCGAACCCCTCGTCGCCGCCGTCGTCCTGACCGGCGTCTTCCTCGGGCATGAACTCCTGGGCCGCTTCGGCCGGGCCCGCGAACATGCCTCCGATGGCATTGCCCAGCAGCACGCCGCCCGCGACCCCCATGGCGGTCTGCGCGGCACCGGCCATGAAGCCGCCGCCGGACGGGCGCCCGCTGGTCCAGGGGCTGCCGCCCTGCGGCGCATGGCCATAGCCTTGGGGGGCATGGCCGTAACCCTGCGCCGGGCGCGCGGCCATGGGCCGCGCCCCTTGCTGCTGCCCGCCGCCGAACAGACGCCCGAACAGCCCGCCGCCGCCCTGGGGCTGGCTTTGCAACTGCTCGATCTGCTGCTGCGCGGCATCCAGCGCCTGTTCCTGGACGATCACCGTCTGCGCCAGGTAATAGGCCGCGCCGGGATTGCGCGCGATCAGGTCGGCGATCAGCGCCTCGGCGTCCGGGTCGCGGTAAGGCTGGGCGCGGCTGGCGTCGGATAGCTTGTTGAACAACCCCTCGATGGCTTGCCTGTCGTTGTGCTCCATGACGGTTTCTCCTTTTTTGCCTTGCGTCATTCGTCCTGCTGGCCGGTCAGGCTCAGCAGCAACTGGAAGATGTTGATGAAGTTCAGATAGAGCGACAGCGCGCCCATCACCGCCAGCTTCTGCTGCGTTTCCGCGTCGTGGTGTTCGCTGTAGGCCACCTTGATCGACTGCGTGTCCCAGGCGGTCAGGCCCACGAAAACCAGGATGCCGATGATCGAGATGGCGAATTGCAGCGCCGAGGATCCCAGGAAGATGTTGATGATGCTGGCGATGATCACGCCGATCAGGCCCATGATCAGGAAGCTGCCAAACTTCGACAGGTCGCGCTGCGTGGTGTAGCCGTAAAGGCTCATCCCCGCGAACATGGCCGCCGCGCCGAAGAAGGCCCGCGCGATGGACGCCCCGGTGAAGACCAGGAAGATTGAGGCCAAGGACAACCCCATCACCGCGCAGAAGGCCCAGAACAGCGCCTGCGCGGTCGCGCCCGACACCGTCTCGATGCGGAAGGACAAAAACATCACGAAGGCCAGGGGCGCCAGCATGACGACCCATTTCAGGGGCGTGCTGAAGATCGGCACATAGATCGCCGGGACCGAGGCGACCAGCACCGCGACAAGGCCCGTCACGGCAAGGCCCAGTCCCATGTAGTTGTAGATGCGCAGCATATGGGCGCGCAGCCCCTGGTCCAGGGCGGCGGCGGGGGCAAATCCGGCGCTGCGTCCGGTCTGGCGGATGGGTTGCATGGCAAGCTCCGATGGTTGGATCAGTAAAGCGTGTCCGACAGATGCCGCGAGGCATCCAGGATGGCGTCCGCCTTGTCGGCCCCGGCGATCAGCACATGGGCCGTTTCGCCGATCTGGAACCAGGCGATGCCCTGGCCGAGGGTCTGATGCAGGTGCGGCAGGGTCACGTCGAAGCTGCCGGTGCGCACCGCGAAATGGCTGACCTGGCCCAGGCCGGGGGCGTCGAACAGGATCTCGATCCCCGGCCCCTGGGGCGAGGGGAAGACCTGCGCGTCGCGCACCCTCCAGGCCGGATCGAACCGGGGCAGCACGATGCCGGTGGCCGCGCGCATCTCGGCCGGGTCCAGCCGGGCGATGCCGGGCTGCGAGGCCATGGACAGGCGCAGAAGGCTGACCTCGTGCGCGGACAGCGCCGCCGTGACCAGGGCGGGCGCGGGGGCCGAGGCCTGGCCTTCGCTGACCACCAGCGGCCCAAGCCCCGCATGGGCCAGCCAGCCCGCCCCCACCAGCATCGCCGCAGGCACCAGGCGCAGCATCCGGCGCAGCCTGGCGTCGCGCCGCCGCGCCACCGCCAGCCGCCGCG
>NZ_JAFLRK010000012.1 GCF_017315735.1 Paracoccus shandongensis | reverse complement strand
GTTGCGGATCGGCAGAACCACCAGCGCGCCCGCCTCGATCTCGGGGCGGACCACCCCTTCGGAAATGAACCACACGGCGTCCGACCGCATCACCACCTCCCGCCCAAAGGCAAGGGAGACGTTCTCGAAGGCGGGCTGCGGGTCGGTGATGCCCACGGAATGCAGCCAGCTTCGCACCGATCCCGCGATCATCGCCCCTGCGGGCGGCAGCATCAGCGGATGGCGCGCCAGATCCGCATGGTCCCAATCCCCCCGCAGCAGCGGATGGCCCGCGCGCACCACCGGCACCACGCGTTCCCAGTAAAGGCGCCTGAAGTTCAGCCCCTCGGTATTGCCCGCGGGCGGCATCCGGCCCACGACCAGATCCAGCTGGCCTTCGCGCAGCAGCGACAGCAGCAGCCAGTTCGGCCCGGTCATCACGTCCAAGAGCACGTCCGGGCGGCTTTCCCGGAAGGCCAGCGCCGCGCGCGGCACCAGCCCGGTCGCCGCCGTGGGCAGCACGCCCACATGCAGGCGCGGGCGTTCGGGCGGGGGCGACAGGACCAGCGATTGCGCGCGCTCCAGATCGGCCAGCGCCGCGCCCGCATGGGTCTGATAGACGCGGCCCGCAGGCGTCAGCACCAGCTTGCGCCCCGATCGGTCGAACAGTTGCACCCGCAGGATTTCCTCCAGTTCCCGGATGGTCTTGGACGCGGCGGGCTGGCTGACATGCAGCGCCTCGGCCGCCGCCGACAGGCTGCCCAACCGGGCGGTTTCCAGAAAGCAGCGCAGGTGGCGCAGGCGCAGATGGGAATGCAGCATGGATAACCGTCCGGTTATGATCAGGTTGCATCATTATAATTTTCATCCCCTGCCCTGTCATGCGATAACCTGCGCCAAGGGGGGGACAGAATGCAGACCATTTCCACACACGGCATCACCCTGCACATCCGCGACGACGGCCCGAAGGATGGCCGCGTGGTGATGCTGGCCAATTCGCTGGGCACCGACCTGCGTGTCTGGGACGCGCTGCTGCCGCTGCTGCCCGCCGGGCTGCGGATCATCCGTTACGACAAGCGCGGCCACGGGCTGTCGGACGCCACGCCCGCGCCCTATACCCTTGACCAGCTTGTCGCGGATGCGGAAGGTGTCTGCGACGGCCTTGGTCTGAAGGACATCACCTTCGTGGGCCTGTCCATCGGCGGGCTGATCGGCCAGGGGCTTGCGGCGAAACGCCCCGATCTGGTCCGCGCACTGGTGCTGATGGACACGGCGGCCAAGATCGGCACCCCCGCCATGTGGCAGGACCGCATCAACACGATCAACGCGGGCGGGGTCGCGGCCCTGGCAGATCCGATCCTGGAACGCTGGTTCACGCCCGGTTTCCGCGCCACGAACCCCGAATTCGCGCTGTGGCGCAACATGCTGACCCGCACATCCGTCGCGGGCTATACCGGCTGCTGCGCGGCCATCGCGGGGGCGGATCTAACCGACAGCACCCGCGCGCTGCGCCTGCCGGTGCTGGCGATGGCGGGCGACCGGGACGGATCGACCCCGCCCGACCTGGTGCGCGCGACCGCCGACCTGTGTGGCGCCGCGTTCCACGTCATCCCCGACGCGGGCCATATCCCCTGTGTCGAACAGCCCGCAGCCACCGCCAAACTGCTGACCGATTTTCTGGAAAGGACCGCCCCATGACCGACCGCCATGCGCAAGGAATGCAGACCCGCCGCGCGGTGCTGGGCGATGCCCATGTGGACCGGGCCGAGGCCGCGAAATCCGACCTGGACCGGCCCTTCCAGGATCTGATCACCGAATCCGCCTGGGGCACCGTCTGGTCGTCCGACGCGATCACGAAACGCGAACGGTCCATGCTGACCCTGGCCCTGCTGGCCGCGACCGGCAATTTCGAGGAAATCCCCATGCATGTCCGGGCCACCGCCCGCACCGGCGCCACCAAGCGCGACGTGATGGAGGCTTTCCAGCACGTCGCCATCTATGCCGGCGTGCCGCGCGCGAACCACGCCATCAAGCTGGCGAAACAAACCTATGCCGAAATGGAGGCGGCATCCGAATGACCGATCTTGGCCCGCTGATCCCGCGCAACCGCGAGATGCATCCCGAACCCTATTGGCCCGACTACAAGACATCCGTCGCGCGGTCCCCGAACCAGCCGCTTCTGTCGCTGGAATCCGGGCCCTCCGAGGAAACCGGCCCGACCTTCGGCCATTCCCGCTTTGGCGCGCTGGACAACAACCTGATCCTGAACTGGACCAAGGGCGCCGCCCCCGCCGTGGGCGAACGCATCCTGATGCACGGGCGCGTCCTGGACGAAAACAACCGCGCGGTCCCCAACACCCTTGTGGAAATCTGGCAGGCCAATGCGGGCGGGCGTTACCGCCACAAGAAGGACACCTATCTGGCCCCGCTGGATCCGAACTTCGGCGGCTGCGGGCGGACGCTGACGGATGAAAACGGATACTATCAGTTCCTGACCATCCGTCCCGGCGCCTATCCCTGGCCGAACCGCGGCAACGACTGGCGGCCGATGCATATCCACATCTCGGTCTTCGGCCACAGCTTCGGCCAGCGCCTGATCACCCAGATGTATTTCGAGGGCGACCCGCTGATCCCGCTGTGCCCGATCGCCGCCACGATCCGCAACCGGTCCCAGCTTGACCGGCTGGTGGCGCCGCTGGACATGGCGCATTCGCGGCGGCTGGATTTCCTGGCCTACAAGTTCGACATCGTGCTGCGGGGCCGCCGCCAGACCATGTTCGAGAACAAGCTGGAAGGAATGTGAGATGGTGCAACCGCTGGATCATCAACCCGAGACGCCCTCGCAGACCGCAGGGCCCTATGTCCATATCGGCCTGATGCCGACCTATGCGGGCAATGCCGGGTATTACGATCAGGAGATCGGGGTCTCCCCCATTTCCGACGGCGCGCAGGGCGAGGTCATCGAGATCGTCGGATCGGTCTATGACGGCACCGGCTGGGCCTTGCGCGACGCGCTGATCGAAAGCTGGCAGGCCGATAGCGCGGGCAAGTTCCCCGGCCAGGACGGCGCGGACCCCGCCGTCAGCGGCCATTGCCGTTTCGCCGCCGACGCGGTGACGGGGGAATTCACGCTGCGCACCGTCAAGCCGGGCCGCGTTCCGTCGCGCTATGGCCGGGCCTTTGCGCCGCACATCTCGCTGTGGGTGGTGGCGCGCGGGATCAACATCGGCCTGCAGACCCGCATCTATTTCGAGGATGAGGACAACGAGGGCGACCCCCTGCTGTCCCGGATCGAGCAGCGCCCGCGCGTGGACACGCTGATCGCCAGAAAGATCGGCGACGGGAAATACCGCTTCGACATCCGCCTGCAGGGCGAGGGCGAGACGGTGTTCCTGGACATCTGACCGCCGGATTTGACCAAAGCGGCGCGGGGGCCACCCTCGCGCCGCTTTCGCATGGAAGGACAGGACATGACCGACGTTTTCGACCATCCCTGGCTGGGCGGACTGTTCGCCGATCCCGACATGGCCGCGCTGTGGTCGCCGGATGCGCAACTGGCCGGAATGCGCGCTTTCGAGGCCGCCTTCAGCCGCGCGCTTGGCCGGGCGGGGCTGGCCGACCGGGCCGAAGAGGCCGCGCGGGCCATCGAGGGCATGGGCTTCGACATGGATGACCTGCGGGCGGGGACCGCGCAGGACGGCGTGGTCGTGCCGCGCCTGGTGCGCCAGATGAAGGCGCAGGCAGGCGATGCCGCGGGGGCGGTCCACAAGGGCGCGACCTCGCAGGACGTGATCGATACGGCGACCGCGCTGGCGATGCGCGACACGCTGGCGCTGGTGGATCGGCGGCTGGCCGACCTGACCGCCGCGCTGGAGGGGCTGGCCGCGCGCTTCGGCGCCCGCCCGCTGATGGGCCGCACCCGGATGCAGGCCGCGACCGAAATCACCGTGGCCGACCGCATCGCGCCCTGGCTTTTGCCGCTGGCGGACCACCGCGCCCGCATCGCGCAGGCGCGGCCCCGCATCGCGCGGCTGCAACTGGGCGGCGCCTCGGGCGACCGCGCGGATCTGGGGGCCAAGGCGGATGCCGTGGCGGCGGACATGGCGGCGGCGCTTAGGCTGGAAAACCCCGCCCGCGCCTGGCACGCGATGCGCGACGGGGTGGCGGAATTCGCGGGCCTTCTGTCGCTGGTCACGGGCACCCTGGGCAAGATGGGGCAGGACGTGGCCCTGATGGCGCAGCAGGGGATCGCAGAGATCGAACTGTCGGGCGGCGGCACGTCCTCGGCCATGGCGCACAAGCAGAACCCGGTTTTGGCCGAATTGCTGGTGACGCTGGCGCGGTTCAACGCGGGGCAGCTTGCCCTGATCCATCAGGCGCTGGTCCACGAACAGGAACGGTCGGGTGCGGCTTGGGCGCTGGAATGGATGGTGCTGCCGCCCATGGCGCAGGCCACGGGGCGCGCGCTGGCGGCGGCGGTCACGCTGGCCGGTCAGGTCAGGCGGATCGGCACCCCCGAATAGGAAAGGGGCGCTTTTCGCGCCCCTTCCTTGTCACAGCTTCTGGCGGATCACGGTTGACTGCGCCAGCGCCAGCGCGCCCAGCAGGCCCACCGCCGCGAAGACATAGAAGCCCCAGGGATGGCCCAGTCCCATCGACACCAGCGTGCCGCCGACCAGCGGCCCGGCGATGGCCCCCATGCGTCCGACCCCCGCCGCCACGCCAAGCGCCGTCGCCCGCACCCCCGGCGGATAGTTGGACGCCACGAAGGCATAGACCAGCACCTGCGCCGAAAACACGAAGCAGCCCGTCAGGAACACCATCGGATAAAGCAGCACCGGCCCCATGCGGATCGACAGCACCGCCAGCAGCACCGCCCCGCACAGGAACCAGGCCACCGCGGCCAGTTTCAGCCCGACCCGGTCGCCCACCTGGCCCGCCACCAGAAGCCCGGCGATCGCGCCCGCGTTCAGCAGCAGCAGCAGCCACAGCCCGCCCGTCAGGCTGTATCCCGCCGTCACCATCAGCTTGGGCAGCCAGGTGTTCAGGCCATAGACCAGCAGCAGCCCCATGAAGGATGTCACGCAGATCGCGATGGAATTGCGCAGGAACGCGCCCCGGAACAGGGTGGGCAGGGAGGCGCGCTCCTCGGGGACGGGGCTGGCCTCGGGCAGGACCAGGCCGTAACGGCTGGCGATGGCCTCGGCCTCGGCACGCCGGCCGGTGGCCAGCAGGAAGGACGGCGATTCGGGCAGGGTGCGATACATGACCGGCGCCAGGATGAAGCCCGGGATGGCGCCGATGATGAACATCGCGTGCCAGCCAAGCGTCGGCAGCACCAGAAGCCCCAACAGCGCGGTCGAGACCGCCCCCACGTGATAACCCGTCATCACCGTGGTCGAGGCCTTGCCCGCCCGCCCGCGCGAGAATTCCGTCACCATGGCGATGGCGGTGGGCAGGCAGCCCCCCAAGCCGAAGCCCGCCAGGAAGCGGAAGATGCCAAGCTGGACATAGCTCTGCGCAAAGGCGCAGGCCAGCGTCAGCGCGGAAAAGACCAGAACGGCGAAGATCATCACCTTGCGCCGGCCCAGCCAGTCGGTGGCGATCCCGATGGACAGCGCGCCCAGCGTCATGCCCACAAGGCTGATGGTGGACACGAAGGTCGCCTGCGCGGGCGTCATCCAGGGCATGTCGCCCCCGGTCAGCGTGGGGATCAGCGCCCCCAGCACGACCAGGTCGAAGCCGTCCAGGACAACGGCGATCCAGCACAGGATCGCCACGGTCCGCGCCGCAGTGCTTTGAGAGGTGGGTATCACGTTTGTCTCCTTCCCAGTGGGGACGGCGACAGGTTCCCACCGTGGCTACGATCCGTAACGCGTCCTCATCCCCTGCGCGGGGCTTACCACGCCCCGGCCCTGCGGCAAAGCGCCACGCTTAGCCTGGGGCATGATATTTGCATGTCGCCCCATGTCTTGCCGGTTATGCGTCCGGCATCCGCAGCCCCAGGATCCGCCGCGCCTGCTGCCATGTCGCGACAGGACGGCCATGCTTCTCGGCGATCCCGGCCGCGCGGCGGACCAGCGCGGCGTTGGACGGCGCCAAGGTGTCGCGGTCCAGGCGCACGTTGTCCTCAAGCCCCGTGCGGGCGTGGCCGCCCGCGCCGATGGCCCATTCGTTCAGCACGATCTGGTTCGGCCCGATCCCCGCCGCGCACCAGGGCGCGTCCGCGCCGAACAGCCGCTTCACGGTGTGGATGTAATAGTCGAACACCTCGCGGTCGGCGGGCATGGCGTTTTTCACGCCCATCACGAACTGCACATAGGGCCGGTCCTTGATCTGGCCCGCCTTCCACATCTGATGGGCCTTGAGGATGTGGGACAGGTCGAAAGCCTCGATTTCCGGCTTCACGTCATGGGCCAGCATTTCGGCGGCCAGCCAGTCCACCAGATCGGGCGGGTTCTCATAGACACGGGTCGGGAAGTTGTTGGACCCTACCGACAGGGACGCCATGTCGGGCCGCAGGGGCAGCATCCCGCCCCGCGCCCGGCCGGCCCCCGACCGCCCGCCGGTGGACAGTTGCACGATCAGGCCGGGACAGTGCTTTTCCAGCCCTTCCTTCAGGCGCGCGAAGCGGTCGGGGTCGCTGGTGGGCTTGCCCTCGTCGTCGCGGACATGGCAGTGGGCGATGGTGGCGCCGGCCTCGAAGGCCTCCTGCGTGGACTCGATCTGTTCGGAAATCGTGATCGGCACGGCGGGGTTGTTGTCCTTGGTCGGCAGCGATCCGGTGATCGCCACGCAGATGATGCAGGGATTGGTCATGGCCGGTCCTTTCGCAGCATGGGGTGCCATGATCGGCCAAAAACCACGCGCCCGCCAGACGGGAACAAGACCTGCCCCCCGAAAGCAAATTAACATCATGTTATGAAAATTCGGGGTTTGGTATTTGACGGAACGCCCGTCCCGGTCCAGTTTCCCTTGAAAGGGCAACGCCTGAATCATGCCACCTGGGGAGGGGGGGAACCATGAACCTTGACTTCGGCGTCGTCTGGACGCGCTGGCCCGAATTGCTGGCGGGTCTTGGCGGCACGCTGTTCCTGGCGGTTTCCGGCATGATCCTGGCGCTGGTGATCGGCGTCATCGGCGTGGCGATCCGCCGGTCGAACAGCCGCATCGGACAGGCCCTGGTGATCGCCTTCGTGGAACTGATCCGCAACACGCCCTTCCTGGTGCAGATCTTCTTCATCTTCTTCGCCCTGCCGCTGGCGGGCGTCCGGCTGAACCCCACCACCACCGCCATCATCGCGCTTGGCGTGAACGGCGGCGCCTATGCGATCGAGATCATCCGCGGCGGCGTCGAAAGCATCCCCAAGGGCCAGACCGAGGCGGGCCTGGCCCTGGGCCTGCGCCAGGGCGAGATCTTTCGCAAGATCATCCTGAAACCCGCGCTGCGCGCCGTGTTCCCCTCGCTTGCCAGCCAGTTCATCCTGCTGACGCTGACGACCTCCATCGCCACCTCGATTTCCGCCTTCGAGCTGACAAGCGTGGCGCAGCGGATCGACGGCGACACCTTCCGCAGCTTCGAGGTCTATTTCACCATCACCGCGATGTATCTGGCGCTGTCCTGGCTGGTGATGTCGCTGTTCGCGCTGATATCCCGCGCGGCCTTCACCTATCCCACGCGCTGAAGGAACCGGACATGGCATCCATCGGAACCCCCGAACTGCTGTTCCTGCTGCGCGGCCTGGGCTGGACGCTGGCGCTGACCGCCATCGGCTTCGTGGGCGGCATCGCCTTCGGCCTGGTCGTGGCGCTGGTGCGCGTGTCCCGCCGCCGCTGGCTGCGCACCATCGCCGCCGCCTGGATCGCCATCTTCCAGGGCACGCCCCTGCTGATGCAGCTTTTCGTCGTCTATTTCGGCCTGCCGCTGCTGGGGCTGGAACCGCCTGCCTGGGGCGCGGTCGCCATCGCGCTGACCGCCCACGCATCCGCCTATCTGGGAGAAATCTGGCGCGGCGCCATCCAGGCCGTGCCCCTGGGGCAATCCGAGGCCGCGCACGCCCTGGGCATCAAGTATCGCAGCCTGATGCGCGACATCATCCTGCCCCAGGCGTTCCGGCTGTCGCTGCCCGCCACCATCGGCTTTCTGGTGCAACTGCTGAAAGGCACCTCGCTGGCGGCCATAGTGGGCTTCATCGAGCTGACCCGGGCGGGGCAGATCGTGTCGAACCAGACCTTCAAGCCGCTGATCGTCTTCGGCATCGTGGGGCTACTCTATTTCCTGCTGTGCTGGCCCTTGTCGCTGTGGGGCGGGCGGATGGAACGTCGCCTGGCCCGCGACCGCCGCTGAACCACATGTCCATGGGAGGAAAAGACATGCTTCGGAAACTGACCCTGGCCGCCGCCGCGCTGGCGCTGAGCATCGGTGCCGCCGACGCCCGCAGCCTTGAGGAAGCCAAGGCATCCGGCACGCTGATCGTCGGCATCCAGGCCGACAACTGCCCCTGGGGCTGCCTGGGCAGCACGGGCGAGGCGCAGGGCTTCGACGCCGCTGTTGCCCGCGCCTTCGCCGAACACCTGGGGCTGAAGGCCGAGTTCGTGCCCATGGCCGTGGCAAACCGCATCCCCGCCCTGACCACCGACAAGGTGGACGTGCTGATCGCGTCCCTGGGCATCACCGCCGAACGCGCGCAATCGGTGCAGTTCAGTCAGCCTTACGCGGAAAACACGCTGTTCGTGACGGCCCCGAAATCGACCGACCTGCCCGATCTGGCCGCGCTGGCGGGCCGGTCGGTCGGCGTTCCCCGGTCCACGCCGATGGACACGATCCTGACCGCCGAGGCCCCGTCCGACACCACCATCCAGCGGTTCGACGACGACGCGGCCAATATCCAGGCCCTCGTGTCCCGCCAGGTCGAGGCGGTCGGATCGAACCAGTTCTACATCCAGCGCCTGGAAGCCGCGCGCCCCGGCGAATTCGAGAACAAGTTCCCCATCGGCGCGCTGTTCCAGGGCATCGCCTCGCGCCTTGGGGAAAGCGACTGGAACAGCGCCGCGAATGATTTTCTGGACGGCTTCATCGGCAGCGAGGCCTTCAACGCCGCCTATGCCGAATGGCTGCAGGTGCCGGTCCCGGACCTGCCCGAAACCATCGACGGCGTCAGCTTCACCGTGGCGCAACAATAAGCTTTAAAGGACCACAGGTCCGCATTCAGGGAGGATAACCATGCTGAACTTCACCCGCATCGCCGCCGCCGGCGTCCTGGCGCTTGCCGCGCTCAGCGCCGCCCCCGCCGACGCCCGCTCGGTCGAGGAGGCCAAGGCCTCGGGCACCATCCGCATCGGCATCCAGGGCGACAACTGCCCCTGGGGCTGCATCAATTCCGCCGGGCAGGCCGACGGATACGACGCCGCCATGGGCCGCGCCTTCGCCGAATACCTCGGCGTCGAGGCCGAGTTCGTGCCCCTGGCCGTCGCCAACCGCATCCCGGCGCTGACCACCGACAAGGTGGACGTGCTGTTCGCCACCATGGCCATGAACCCGGAACGGGCGCAGTCGATCCAGTTCTCGGTCCCCTATGCCGCGAACCAGATGTCGGTGGTGGGGCCGAAGGACGCCGACATGTCCAGCCCCGACAAGCTGGCCGATTACCGCATCGGCGTGCCCCGGTCCGCCGCGCAGGACACCGCGCTGACGGCGCTTGCGCCGGAAGGCACCAACATCATGCGCTTTGACGACGACGCGGCGACCATCCAGGCGCTGTTGTCGGGCCAGGTCGATGCGGTGGGCGGCAACCAGTTCTACATCACCCGGATCGAGGCAGGCGCGCCCGGCAAATACGAAAACAAGATGCCCCTGACCGCGCTGTACAACGGCGTCGGCACCCGTCTGGGCGAGGCCGACTGGAACCAGACCGTCAACGCCTTCCTGACGGAATTCATGGCGACGGACGAATTCAAGGGCATCTACAACACCTGGATGAACATGGATCCGCCGCAACTGCCCGCGGAAATGGAAGGCGTGCCCTTCACCATCGCCCAGTAAACCAACCGCCCGGCGGCCATCCCGCCGGGCATCCCCTGCCCTGGAAGTGAACACCCATGCCCAAGCTCGTCTATATCCTCAACGGTCCCAACCTGAACCTGCTGGGCAAGCGCCAGCCGCATATCTATGGGTCGGAAACCCTGGCCGATGTGGAACGCGACTGCGCGGCCCTGGCGGCGGACCTGGGGGTTCAGATCCGCTTCCTGCAATCGAACACCGAAGGCCAGATCATCGACTGGATCCACGAGGCGCGCGAGGACGGCGCGGGCATCGTCATCAACCCCGCCGCCTATACCCACACCTCGGTCGCGATCCTGGATGCGCTGAACACCTTCGACGGCCCGGTGATCGAGGTCCATATCTCGAACGTCCACAAGCGCGAGGCGTTCCGCCACCATTCCTATGTCAGCCTGCGCGCGGACGGCGTGATCGCGGGCTGCGGGACCGAAGGATACCGCCTGGCCCTGCGCCGGATCGTGTCGCTGGCGGGACCGGACGCATGACACCCCGCATCGCCGTCATGGGCGCGGGCCTGATCGGCAGGCGGCACGCGATGCATGTCGCGGCGTCGCCTGACGCGGATCTGGCCTGCGTCATCGACCCGCATCCGGTGGGGCGGGACGTGGCGGCGGAATACGGCGCGCCTTGGGCGGCCTCGCTGGACCAGGCGCTGGCGTATCGCCCCGACGGCGTGATCGTGGCGACGCCGAACGGGATGCACATGCAGCACGGTCTGGACTGCATCGCCGCAAACCTGCCCGTGCTGGTCGAAAAGCCGCTCTGCGACAGCGTGGCGGATGCCGAACGGCTGGTGGCGGCGGCGGATGCGGCGGGCGTGCCCTTGCTGACCGGCCATCACCGCCGCCACAACCCGCTGATGCAGCGCGCCAGGCAGATGATCGACGGGGGCGCCATCGGCCGTCCCCTGGTGGCGAACGCGATGTTCTGGGTCCACAAGCCCGACGATTACTTCGACGTGGCCTGGCGGCGCGAAAAGGGCGCGGGGCCGGTTTTTCTGAACCTGATCCACGACATCGACAACCTGCGCTTCCTGCTGGGCGACATCACCGCCGTCACGGCGGCCGAATCGAACGGCGCGCGCGGCCATGCGGTCGAGGATACCTCGGTCATCCTGCTAGAATTCGCCAGCGGCGTCCTGGCCACCGCCAGCGTCTGCGACGCCACCGTCGCCGCCTGGAGCTGGGAGGCCAACAGCGGCGAAAACCCCGCCTATCCGCAGGTGGACCAGGACTGCTACCTGATCGGCGGTACCCATGGCTCGCTGGCATTGCCGTCCCTGACGCTGCGCCGCGCGCAGGGCGAGCGAAGCTGGTATGCGCCGCTGGAAACCAGCCGGGAAAAGGTGCCCGCCGAAGACCCGCTGGCCCGGCAGGTCAGCCAGTTCGCCCGCGTGATCCGGGGCGAGGAAGCGCCGCTGGTGTCGGGCCGCGAGGGGCTGGAAACCCTGCGCGTCATCGAGGCCGTCAAGCAATCCGCCGCCACCGGCACCCGCATCGTCCTTGATCCCGAAGGAGGGAGATCATGACCGAAGACTATCTGATCCGCATGGAAAACGTCGAAAAGTGGTATGGCGCCTTTCATGCCCTGAAGAACGTGAACCTGAACGTCCGGCGCGGCGAAAAGATCGTCCTTTGCGGCCCGTCCGGGTCTGGCAAATCGACGCTGATCCGCTGCATCAACCACCTGGAAACCATCAAGTCCGGCACCATCGTCGTGGACGGGACCAAGCTGGACGACGGCCAGAAGGCCATCGACACCGTGCGCCGAGAGGTCGGCATGGTCTTCCAGCAGTTCAACCTGTTCCCGCACATGACGGTCCTGGAAAACTGCACCCTGGCCCCCATGCGGGTGCGCGGCATCTCCAAGGCGGAAGCCGAGGCGACCGCCCGCAAATACCTGGACCGCGTGCGCATCGGCAACCAGGCGGAAAAATACCCCGCGCAACTGTCCGGCGGCCAGCAGCAGCGCGTGGCCATCGCCCGCGCGCTGTGCATGGAGCCCATCGCCATGCTGTTCGACGAACCGACCAGCGCCCTTGACCCCGAGATGGTCAAGGAGGTTCTGGACACCATGGTGAGCCTGGCCCGCGACGGCATGACGATGATCTGCGTCACGCACGAGATGGGCTTTGCCCGCCAGGTCGCCGACCGGGTGATCTTCATGGCCGATGGCGAGATCCTTGAGGAAAACACCCCCGAGGAATTCTTCCGCGCCCCGAAACACGAACGCGCCCGGAATTTCCTGGGCGAAATCCTGCACCATTGAGGCATTGATGATAAGCGGCACGACCCGGCTGATCGCGCATATCGGCTATCCCACCAGCACCTTCAAGGCGCCGATGATCTATAACCCCTGGTTCGACGCGCGGGGCATCGACGCCGTGGTGGTGCCGATGGGCTGCAAGCCCGAGGATTACGCGGCCTTCCTGCCGCTGGTCTTCCGGCTGTCGAACATCCACGGCGCGCTGATCACCATGCCGCACAAGGTCGCCACCATCGGCCTGGCGGACCGCGTGTCGGTCACGGCCCGGATCGCGGGGGCGGCCAATGCCCTGCGGCTTGGCGTCGATGGCGCGCTGGAAGCCGACATGTTCGACGGCGAGGGGTTTGTGCTTGGCGTCCTGGCCAAGGGGCAGCGGCTGGACGGGATCGGCGCGCTGGTGGTCGGCGCAGGCGGGGTGGGGTCGGCCATCGCGGCCTCGCTGGCGCGTGCGGGCGTGGCGCGGCTGGCGCTGTTCGATCCCAACCCGGCGGCGACGCAAGCCCTGGCGGGGCGGCTGATGGCGGCCTATCCGGCCCTGCGCGTGGAAACCGGCAGCCGCGATCCGGCGGGGTTCGAACTGGTGGTGAACGCATCCCCCCTGGGCATGAACGCGGACGATCCGCTGCCCGTGGACGTGACCCGCATCGACCCCGCAGCCTTCGTGGGCGAGGTGGTGCTGAAGACCGAGATGACGCCCTTTCTGGCCGCCGCCGCCGAGCGCGGCTGCCGATACCAGGTCGGCACCGACATGCTGTTCGAACAGATCCCCGCCTATCTGGATTTCTTCGGCTTCGGCAAGCCCACGGCGGACGAGCTGCGCCGGACGGCGGCGATCAGCTATTGACGGGCGGGTCGCAGGGTGGGGTGAAACCCCACCCTTATCCCGGCGGGCTGCCCCAATCGTCCCGCGCCACCGCCTGCGCCAACTCGCGGCGAAAGCGGTCGATGGCATATTCGGCAAAGCTGGACAATTGCCGCCCCTTGCGGGTCAGCACCCAGGCCGTGATGCCCGCGCTTTCCGCCAGCGGGCGGCGGGTAACGCCGGGCAGATAAACCTCGGCCACGGAAAACTCGTCGATCACCGCGACCCCCAACCCGTGCCGCACCAGGCTGACCACCGTCTGCGCGAACCGCCCCCGCATCGTGTATCGCGGCGTGATCCCGGCATCGCGGAACGGTTTCGCCAAGGCCGCGCCATAAGGGTCGTCGGGATGGACGCCCACGAAATCCTCGGCCGCAAGGTCGTGGACCGAGATCGTGCGCTTGGCCGCCAGGGGATGCCCGTCCGGGACGATGGCGACCAGCCGCCCATGCGCCAGCGGCTCGCAGGACAGGGCGGGGTTCTCCACGGCCGAGGACATGATCACGAATTCGCCCCGGTCCAGCAGCAGGTAGTCGGTCGTCTCCTCGATCTTCAGGATGTTGAGGTCGATGAACAGATCCGGAAACCGCTGCCGCACGCCCCGGATCGCGCGCGCCGCGATGAACTGCGCGATGGACGGGGCGGATGCAAAGGACAGGCGCACATCCTCGCCCTTGCGCAAGGCCCCCACGGCGCCGTTCAGGTTCTCCATCTGGCGGTAGACCTGGTGGATCATCTCGAAGATCGCCTCGGCCTCGGCTGACGGCACGAACAGCCCGCCCTTGCGCTCGAACAGCCGGATCCCCAGCGAACTTTCGGTGTATTTCACCAGCCGCGAAATCCCCGGCGCGCTGACGTTCAAAAGCTTGGCCGCGCCCTGGATGGTGCCCGCCATCATCACGGCGCGGATCACCTCGACCTGGCGCAGGGTCATCTCGCGCATGATCGCTACCGCGCGGGCATTCCGGCGGGGCGTTCGCTGCGTTTCTGTGCGGCGATGCGGAAGGGGGCGTTGGGCGCGCCGTAGCCGCCGTAAGCGCCGTTCCTCTGCACGATCTCCAGGAACAGTCCGCCCGGCTGCGCCTCGCTGTAGAACTGGAAGAACTGGCCGCCCGGCTCCTCGTCATACATGATGTTCAGCGCCTGCATCCGGCGGCGCAGCGCGGGATCGAGGCCAAAGCGGGCTTCCACGTCGTCGTAATAGTTGGCGCCGATCTTCAGCACCGGAAAGCCGCGTTCGGCCATGGCGGCGGCGGTGGCGAAAATGTCGTCCGTGCGGAAGGCCAGGTGCTGCACGGACGACCCGAAGGTATCCTCGATGAACCGGCCCGCCAGCGTGCGCCGCGATTCCGCGCCGTTCAGCGTGACGCGCAAGTTCCCCGCGCGGATCGCCTGGCTGCGCACCAGGCCGTCGGGATCGACCACGTCCAGCATCGGCGATTTGTCCGCCGCGAAGATCGAGGTGTAGAACAGCGACCAACTGAGCATCTCGTCATAGGCCATGGTCTGCGCGATATGGTCCACGCCGGTCAGCCCTGCGCCCGGCTGGACCGGCTGGTCCACGGTGAAGTCTACGTCCCACAGGCTGACCGCGCCGCCTTGCAGGAAGCGCAGCGCGCTGCCGCCCACGCCGCGGATGCCGGGGATCGACAGTTCCCCCGGCCCGTGCAGTTCGGCGTGGCCCGGCGCGTCCAGGAAGGTCGCGCGCGTGACCGCGCCCTGCGGGTCGGGGACCGTCAGCCCCACCTCGGACACGCCGGTGCCATGGCTGAGCCAGGCGGCATGCGCATAGCCCGAGGGTTCGGAGTTCACCAGCAGGTTCGCCCCGCCCTGCCGCCACAGGCGCACCTGCTTGGACCGATGCCGCCCCACCGGCGCAAACCCGGCCGAGGCCAGGAACCCTTCCAGCCGGCCCGCATCCTCGGGACTGGTGGCGAATTCCACGAACTCGACCCCCTCCACCGCGACGGGGCCGGGGAAGTCGGGCAGGACGGCGGGCAGTTGCGGCTCAGTGCGGCGCACGGCGTCCATCAGGTGGACCAGCGACCGGTGCCCGTCCTGCGCCACCAGCCGGGGCATTCCGCGCCGGAACTGGTCGTTGAAAATCTCCAGGCTGATCGGGCCGGTGTATCCCGCAGCCATCACCGCGCGCATGAAGCCGGTCACGTCCAGGTCGCCCTCGCCCGGCATGTTGCGGAAATGGCGCGACCAATACAGCAGGTCCATCTCGATCGCGGGGGCGTCGGCCAGCTGCACGAAGAAGATCTTGTCGCCGGGAATGCGCCGGATCGTGTCGGGGTCGATGCGGCGGGCCAGCGTGTGAAAGCTGTCCAGAATCAGCCCGATATTCGGATGATCGGCGCGGCGCACGATTTCCCAGGCGTCGCGGTGGTCGTTGACATGGCGGCCCCAGCACAGCGCCTCGTATCCCACGCGGATGCCGCGCTGCGCGGCGATGTCCCCCAGTTCCGCCAGGTCGTCGGCGGCGCGGCTGATGCCGCCCATCGCCGCCGGGTGGGTGGACGAACAGAACAGCACCAGATCGGTGCCCAGTTCCGCCATCAGGTCGAACTTGCGTTCCGCGCGGGCAAAGGCGCGGCTGCGCAGGGGTTCGGGCAGCCCCTCAAAGTCGCGGAAGGGCTGGAACAGCGCGATTTCCAGCCCGTGGTCGCGCACCATCCGGCCCACGTCGCGCGGGGTGTGGTCAGAGGCGACGAAATCCTGCTCGAAGATCTCGATGGCGTCGAATTTCGCGGCCTGCGCGGCAGCCAGTTTCTCGGCGAACTTGCCGGGCAGGGACACGGTAGCGATGCAGGATTTCATGGGCGGGTCCAGACAGGCAGTTTCACCCATAATGCCTGCATCGGCATGACAGGCAAGGACCGATCCGGCCAGGACATTAACAGGATGTTAATCGCCCCCGGCGGGTCACACCCGTTCCAGCGCCACCGCGATCCCCTGCCCCACGCCGATGCACATGGTGGACAGCGACCGCCTGCCGCCCGTGCGCGCCAGTTCTAGCGCCGCCGTGCCGGTGATGCGCGCGCCCGACATGCCCAGAGGATGCCCAAGTGCGATGGCCCCGCCATTGGGGTTCACGCGCGGGTCGTCGTTGGCGATCCCGAGGTCGCGCAGGGTGGCGAGGCCCTGGGACGCAAAGGCCTCGTTCAACTCGATCACGTCGAAATCGGCGGGGGTCAGCCCAAGCCGCGCCATCAGCTTTTTGGACGCAGGCGCCGGGCCAAAGCCCATGATGCGCGGGGCAACGCCCGCCACTGCCCCGCCCAGCACGCGGGCAATGGGCGTCAGCCCGTGCCGCCGGGCCGCGTCTTCCGAGGCCAGGATCAGCGCCGCCGCCCCGTCGTTCACGCCCGAGGCATTGCCCGCCGTGACCGAACCCCCCTTGCGGAACGGCGCCTTCAGCGCGGCCAGGGCCTCGGGCGTCGTTTCGCGCGGATGCTCGTCGCGGTCCACGATCTTGGGGTCGCCCTTGCGCTGCGGGATTTCCACGGGGGTGATTTCCACCGCCAGCCGCCCGTTGGCCTGGGCCGCCGCGGCCTTTTGCTGGGACCGCAGCGCGAAGGCGTCCTGGTCTTCGCGGCTGATGGAAAAATCTTCCGCGACATTCTCGGCCGTTTCGGGCATCGAGTCGACGCCGTATTGCGCCTCCATCAAGGGGTTCACGAAGCGCCAGCCGATGGTGGTGTCGTAAACGGCATTGCTGCGGCTGAAGGCGCTTTCCGCCTTGGGCATCACGAAGGGCGCGCGCGACATGGATTCCACGCCGCCCGCGATCATCAGCTCGGCCTCTCCGGCCTTGATGGCGCGGGCGGCCTGGATCACCGCGTCCATGCCCGACCCGCAAAGCCGGTTGATGGTGGTGCCGCCCACCTCGACCGGCAGGCCCGCCAGCAAGGACGACATGCGGGCCACGTTGCGGTTGTCCTCTCCCGCCTGGTTGGCGCAGCCGAAGATCACGTCATCGACGGCCTGCCAGTCCACGCCCGCGTTGCGCGCCATCAGCGCCCGCAGGGGCACCGCGCCCAGGTCGTCGGCGCGCACCATCGCCAGCGCGCCCCCGAAGCGGCCGATGGGCGTGCGGATGTAATCGCAGATGAAAACGTCGGGCATGTCACACCTCGGGGCAGGTCAGGTCGGCCACGGCACCGTCCAGATGCAGCGGCGCGCCGGTCAGGGATTGCAGGTCGTCCAGGGACAGCGCGGCCAGCTTCTCGCGCAGCACGAAGCAGCCATCCACGATGTCCACCACCGCCAGGCTGGTATAAACGCGGGTCACGCAACCCACCCCTGTCAGCGGCAGGGTGCAGGCGGCGACCAGCTTCGGCTTGCCGTCCTTGGTGACGTGATCGGTGATGACCGCCACGCGTTTCGCGCCATGGACCAGATCCATCGCGCCTCCCACGGCGGGCACGCCCTTGGGGCCGGTGGACCAGTTCGCCAGGTCGCCGTTCTGGGCCACCTGATAGGCGCCCAGGATCGCCACGTCCAGATGCCCGCCGCGCACCATGGCAAAGCTGTCGGCGTGGTGGAAGAAGGCGGTGCCGGGCTTGATCGTCACGGCCTTCTTGCCCGCGTTGATCAGATCCCAGTCCTCCTGGCCGGGCGCAGGGGCCTCGCCAAAGCCCAGGATGCCGTTTTCCGTGTGGAACACCGCCTGCCGGCCCTCGGGCTGGAAGCGGGCCACCATCTCGGGGAAGCCGATCCCAAGGTTCACATAGGCCCCATCCTGGATGTCCTGGGCGGCGCGCCAGGCGATCTGGGCGTTCGTCAGCTTGGCGGTCATGCCGTCACCTCGGGGTAATAAGCGTTCGCACGGTTGAGATCCTCTTCCTGCGCGGGGTTGGGAACCTCGACGATGCAATCCACGAAGATGCCGGGGGTGACGACCGCCTCGGGGTCGATGCCGCCGGGCTCAACGGCGCGGCTGACCTGCGCGACCGTGCGCGCCGCCGCCATCGCCATGATCGGCGCGAAGTTCCGCGCGGCCATGCGGTAGGTCAGGTTGCCCAGGTGGTCGCCGGTTTCCGCCTTGATCAGCGCCACGTCGGCCTTGAGCCAGCGTTCCTGCACATAGGACCGCCCGTCGAATTCCGCGACCGGCTTGCCCTTGGCCAGGTCCGTGCCGAACCCGGTCGGCGTGTAGAAGGCCGGGATCCCCGCCCCGCCCGCGCGGATGCGTTCGGCCAGCGTGCCCTGCGGGACCAGTTCCAGGTCGATCTCTCCGGCCAGATAGCGTTCGGTGAACACGCGCGGATCGGCGGACCGGGGGAAGGAACAGACCATCTTCGCGACCATGCCCTGTTCGATCATCGCGGCGATGCCGACATGGCCGTTGCCCGCGTTGTTGTTGATGACCGTCAGGTTTTTCGGGCTGCCGGTCGCCCGGTATCGGTCGATCAGCGCATGGATCAGTTCGATCGGGGCGCCCGATCCGCCAAAGCCGCCGATCATCACGGTCATGCCGTCCTCGATCCCCGCCACGGCGGCGGCGAGGCTGGATATCCTCTTGTCCATCAAGACCCTCCTGTGCCCGGCAGGGATAGGCCAGCCGGGGGGTTGCCGTAAACCGCCGTTGTGCGCTATGGTGCATTTGTTACCATATCGCACAAAAGGCGCGGATGATCACCGAACGCGACATGATGGGCGGGCTGGCCAAGGGCCTTGCGGTGATCGAGACCTTCACCGCCGACCGCCCCCGCCAGTCCATTTCCCAGGTTTCGGCGGCGTCCGGGCTGGACCGCGCCACCGCGCGGCGTTGCCTGCTGACGCTGGCCCATCACGGCTATGCCGATTACGACGGCAAGTTCTTCACCCTGACCCCCCGCGTGCTGCGGCTTGGCACGGCCTGCCTGGCGACCATGCCCCTGCCGCAGATCGTGCAGCCCTTCCTGGACCGCCTGTCCGAGGAGATCGGGCAAAGCTCGTCCGCCTCGATGCTGGACGGGGCCGAGATCGTCTATGTCGCCCGCGCGGCGCAGCGCAGGCTGATGGCGATTTCGCTGATGCCGGGGTCGCGCCTGCCCGCCTATTGCACCTCCATGGGCCGCGTCCTGCTGGCCGCCCTGCCCGAGGACGAGGCCCGCGCCCGCCTGGGCCAAGGCCCCCTGCCCGCCCGCACCCCCCTGACCCGCACCGCCCTGGCCGAGATCCTGGCCGAACTGGCCCAAGTCCGCAGGCAGGGTTTTGCCATGATCGACCAGGAGGTCGAGATGGGCCTGTGTTCCGTCGCCGTGCCCTTGCTGAACGCGCGCGGCAGGGTCGTGGCCGCCCTGAATGTCGGCTATCCCGCCATGGCCGACGGGGCCGACCAGGTCCGCGCCCGCTATCTTCCCGCGCTGCTGTCGGTCCAGCAGGCCGTGCGGCCGATGCTGGGCTAGCCGCTGGCGCAAACAAGTGTCGATGCGGCGCTGTTCACGCCATGCCACTGCATCAACCATCACTCGGGCTGGCTTGCCTGTCGTTCGGACGGAAATGCGGCATGGTCATCAACCGACCGCGCCGCGACCACGATCAGCCCGGGCATCGACGGCGGCCAGCCTGACGGTGCCGGACACCCGGATGCAGAACGAAGGCCTTGCGGACCTGCCCCTGGTGATCGGCAAGCCTTCGGCCGCTTACACCCGATCCCACCGGCGCTTCAGCGCGATCAGGTGCAGCGCCGCCGCCGCCGCGCCGCCGCCCTTGTTCTGGCCCTGGGGGTCGGCGCGGACCTCGGCCTGGGCAAGGTTCTCGACCGTGAGGATGCCGTTGCCGATGCAATGGCCCTGCAACCCCAGAAGCGTCAGCCCGCGAGAGCTGTCGTTGCAGACCGTGTCGTAATGCGTCGTCTCGCCCCGGACCACGCAGCCAAGCGCCACATAGCCGTCATACAGATCGCGGCGGGCCGCAAGCGCGATGGCGGTAGGAATTTCCAGCGCGCCGGGCACCTCGGCCAGGTCCGCCTCGCCGCCTGCGGACTGGATGACGGCGCGGGCCCCGGTGACCAGGCCTTCGGCGATCTGGCGGTAATAGGGCGACACCACGATCAGCAGGCGCGCGCCCTGGATGCGGGGCCGCGGCAGGTGGTGATGGTCGATGCTGGCGGCCATGGCTTATCCCTGGATCGGACGGGTGGAATGGATGGACAGGCCATAGGCGTCAAGGCCGATCACGCGCACGGGCGCGGAATTGGTCAGCAGCACCAGTTCCGACAGCCCCAGCGAGTACAGGATCTGCGCCCCCAACCCGTATTGCCGCAGGACGTGGGACGACACCTCGTCCTGGCGGGGCAGGCGGGGCGCGATGTCGCGGAACAGCACGACCACGCCCCGGCCCTCGTCGGCGATCATGCGCATCGCCTGGCCCAGGGTGCCGGCGTTTTCCCGCCCGATGCCCAGAACGTCGTGCAGCGGATCCAGGACATGCATCCGCACCGGGACGGGGCCGGGGGCCGCCAGGTCGCCCTTGGTCAGCACGATATGTTCGGCGCCCGTGATCTCGTCGGCGAAAAGGCGCATGGTCCAGTCGCCGCCATGGACCGACTGGACGGCCCTCTGGCCGCGCTCGGCGATCAGGTTGTCGTGGCGGCGGCGATAGGCGATCAGGTCGCTGATGGTGCCGATCTTCAGCCCGTGCCGTTGGGCAAAGACCACCAGGTCGGGCAGGCGCGCCATGGTGCCGTCGTCGTTCATGATCTCGCAGATCACGCCCGAGGGGTTCAGCCCCGCCAGACGCGCCACGTCCACCGCGGCCTCGGTATGGCCAGCGCGCACCAGCACGCCGCCTTCGCGGGCGCGCAGGGGAAAGATGTGGCCGGGCGTCGCGATGTCGGCCGCGCCCTTGGCCGGGTCGATCGCCACCGCCACGGTATGCGCGCGGTCCTGGGCGGAAATCCCGGTGGTCACGCCCTCGCGCGCCTCGATCGACATGGTGAAGGCGGTCTCGTGCCGGCTGGAGTTCTTGGGCGACAGCAGCGGCAGGCCAAGCGCGTCGATGCGCGCGCCGGTCAGCGACAGGCAGATCAGCCCGCGCCCATGGGTCGCCATGAAGTTGATGACGGCGGGCGTGGCCATCTGGGCGGGGATGACCAGGTCGCCCTCGTTCTCGCGGTCCTCGTGATCGACCAGGATGAACATGCGGCCCTGGCGGGCCTCGTCGATGATCTCCTCGGTGGGGGAAATCGCGTCGGACCAGTTGCGCTCGCCGGGGTCCAGGGGGGTGTCGGGCATCCGCCGCTCCTGCATGGAAGGGGGCCGGGGGGATGTCCGGCCTGATCGGTTTTTCCCTATTACACCTCTCGCCGGGAATCGAGTGCGGATCGCCGCCATGACCTCAGGGCGCGTTGATGACCTCGGCCTGGGGATGGGCGCGCAGCCACAGCACGCCATGCGCGGGCAGGTCGATGGCCAGGGTACCGTCGCGGGCCTGGCGCACGGTGCCCTGCCCCAGGATGGGCGTCAGGGAACCAAAGGAGCGACCGCCGTCGGGCTTGCATTCGGACCGGCAGGGCCGCTTGCCCAGGTTGTGCAGCAGCAGGACGGTCCGCTTGCCCCAGTCATGGCGCAGCGCCAGGATCGCGGCATCCGGGAAGGGAACGAAGCTCCATTCCCCGAAGGCGATCTCGGGCATCTCGCGGCGGCGGCGGACCAGGCGCTCCATCCAGATCAGCAGCGAGTCCGGGTCGCCTTCCTGCGCCGCGACGTTGATCGCGGACGGGCCCCATTTGCGGCCCGGGACCGGGGGGCGCAGCAGCTTGTCGGCGGGCGCGGTGGAAAAGCCGCCATTGGGTTCGTCGGACCATTGCATCGGGCTGCGCACGGCCAGCCTGCCGGGAATGTCCAGGTTCTCGGCCATGCCGATCTCCTCGCCGTAGAACAGGACGGGCGCGCCGGGCAGGGCGAAGACAAGGCTGTAGGCCAGCCGGAGATGGGCGGCGTCCCCTTTCAGCATGGCGGGAAGGCGGCGGCGCAGCCCGCGTCCGAACAGCCGCATGTCCTTGTCGGGGCCGAAGGCGCGGAACACCTCTTGCCGCTCGGCCTCGGTCAGCTTGTCCAGGGACCATTCGTCGTGGTTGCGGGCGAAATGCGCCCAGCCGTCGTCGGGATGCAGCCTGGGCATGGCCCGCAGCCCGTGGACCAGCGGCCCCGCATCCTCGCGCACCAGGGCCAGGGCAAGCGCCTGGTTCATGTTGAAGTCCAGGCACATGTTCAGCTCTCCCCCGCCATCGTCGCCGTAGAAGCGGCGCACGTCCTGGTAGGGCAGGTTCACCTCGCCCAGCAGCAGGGCGTCGCCGCAGCGGCGCATGATGAAGCGGCGCAGGTCGCGCAGCCAGTCGTGGGGGTCCAGTTCCGGCGCGTCCAGGCCCTTGGTTTCCAGCAGGAAGGGCACGGCATCGACGCGAAAGCCCGACAGGCCAAGCTGCAGCCAGAAGCCGACGATCCTGTGGATCTCGTCGCGGACCTGGGGATTGCCGATGTTGAGGTCGGGCTGGTGGCGGTAAAAGCGGTGCAGGTAATACTGGCCGGTTTCCTCGTGCCATTCCCAGTTGCTGGTCTCCTTGTCGGGAAAGACAAGGTCGTCGGGCGCGCCCGGCGGGATCTCGTCGCGCCACACATACCAGTCGCGGAAGGCCGAGGTCCGGTCGGATGCCGCCGCCTGGAACCAGGGATGCCGGTCCGAGGTGTGGTTGACCACCAGATCCGCGATCACCCGGATGCCGCGGTCCCGCGCCGTGCGCAGAAAGACCGCCAGATCGCCCAGCGTGCCAAGGCGCGGATCGACGCTGTAATAATCCGTGACATCATAGCCGTCGTCCCGGTTCGCCGTGGGATAGAAGGGCATCAGCCAGATGCAGGTCACGCCCAGGCCGGCCAGGTGGTCGATGCGCTGCGTCAGGCCGACGAAATCGCCGATGCCGTCCCCATTGCCGTCCTGGAACGTCTCGACATCCAGGCAATAGATGACGGCGTTCTTCCACCAGACATCGCCCGTGCGGCTGATATCCATGCAGGCTCCTTCTATTTTCGTGCGGGCGGGACGGCCCCGGGCGCTATTGCGAACCCGTCAGGCGCTTCTGGAACTGGTCGGCGCTCAGCCGTTCGATGCCAAGGCGTTCCAGCGCCTCGACGACGATCTGGGACGGGGTCTTGCCTGCCTCGCCCGCTGCGATGTCCAGGCCGCGGCGAAGATCGTCGGGCAGGTCGATGGGGGGTGATGCGCTTTCCATGCGGATGGTTCCCTGGCCTTCGCGGTATCAACAGCGCCGGGGGCTGCGGGTTCCCTAGAGGCAGAGCGAGGTGGCGACGACGGGCACCAGGCTCCACACCGTGGCGACCAGCGCCACGCCCGCCAGGATCGCGGCGGTCCGCTGCACCCAGGGCAGGGCCGAGGCGAAGCGCGGCAAGCGCAACCCGGCCAGCAGGGCGAGTTGCAGCGCGATGGCCAGCGCCCCGGCCGCGACCAGCGCGGCGCGGCCCTGGCCCAGGGTCAGCCCCGCCCCGGTCCAGCGGTCGGAACAGACCACCCCTTCCAGGCCGTAAACCGCGCTGAAGGCCGCGATCCAGACCGTCAGCGGCAGGGACAGGCGCAGGATGTCGCTCATGCCAGCCACCCAGGCAGCCAGGCCGCGCCAAGTCCCAGGATGGCGGTCAGCGCGGCATAGTCGATCCACAGCCGCACCACGCGCGCATCCCCGAACCGCCGGGCCGAGACATAGCCCGCGCGGATGCGGGCCATCAGGAACAGCACCATCAGCCCCGCGACCCCGGCGTGAAAGACGACATAGCCCGCGATCACCCACAGCGTCGCGTCATAGGCATGGGCGTCATGGGTCGTGCCGCCGAACACGGTCCAGGCGGCCGCGCCCAGGGCGGCCAGCCCGGCCAGGCTGGCCCCCAGGCGGATCCACGGCACCCCCGCCTTGCGGATCGCGCGGTCGGCCAGGCGGATCCCGGCGCAGGCCAGGACCACCCCGCCCGCCGCCAGGACCGGGCCCAAACCGCCGGGTTCCAGGATCGCGGGCGGCGGCCAGTTGGGGGCGACCGTCCACAGGAAGGCATAGCCGAACAGCAGCGACCCGAACAGCACCCCGTCGGCCAGCAGCAGGAACAGCGATCCCCACCAGCCGGGGGGACAGGGAACCTCGGTATGGGGCGGCAGGGACACCCCCCGGCCCGCGTCCAGCAGCCCCTCGTCCCGGCGCGAGCCGCCCTGCCAGGCCCAGCACATCGCCAGCGCCGTCACCCCCAGGGCCGAGGCCAGCATCAGCCCATACCATTTCCACACCGGCGCCATGAACATGACGCTGGTGACGACCGCCATGGCAAAGGGGATGATCGAGTTTTGGGGAAAGACGGCGATGAACTCGGGCTCGGCCCGGGCCACGCTGACGGCCAGCGTTTCGCGCCGGTTGCGGACGGGGTTGCCCAGAAAGCCCTCGCCGCGCGCGATCTGGACGGGCAGGCCGGGGTTGTCGTGCAGCGGATAGCGGCTGGCCACCACGGGGATCGAGGCGACGTTGTAGGCGGGCCCCGGGATCGGCGTCGCCCATTCCAGCGTGCCCGCGTTCCACGGGTTGCGCCGCCCGCGCACCGCGACAAAGGCGTTCACCGCCACGTCCAGGATCACCAGCGCGAAGCCGATCGCCAGCACGAAGCCGCTGATTGATGCCAGCAGGTTGATCCCCTCCCACCCTGAACCGGCCTCGATGCTGTCGATGCGCCGCCGCATTCCCAGAAGCCCCGCCCAATGCAGCAGCAGGAAGGTTCCATGGAACCCCGCCATGACCAGCCAGAAGGCCACCTCGCCCATGCGGAAGAACCGCTTGCGCCCGGTCAGGACCGGCAGCCAGTAATAGACAGCCGCGATCATCGGAAAGACATAGCCGCCGATCAGGACGTAATGCAGGTGCGCCACCACGAAATAGGTGTCGTGCGCCTGCCAGTCGAAGGGCACCATGGCGACCATCACGCCCGTCAGCCCGCCCATCACGAAGGTCACGAAAAACCCCAGGATCCACAGCATCGGCAGGTGCAGTTCGGGCCGGCCCTTCCACAGCGTGCCGATCCAGGCGAAGATCTGCACCCCCGTCGGCACCGCCACCAGGGTAGACACGGCCGAGAAGAAGGCCAGGCCCATATGCGGGATGCCGGTGGTGAACATGTGATGCACCCACAGCCCGAAGCTGAGGACGGCCAGGGATATCGCCGCCGCCACCACCCAGCCGTAACCCAAAAGCGTGGTGCGCGCCATGACCGGCAGGATCATGGAAATGACGCCCGCCGCGGGCAGGAAGATGATATAGACCTCGGGGTGGCCGAACAGCCAGAACAGGTGCTGCCACAGCAGGCTGTCGCCGCCGTGTTCGGCCTGGAAGAAGGGCATGTCGAAGGCGCGTTCCAGTTCCAGGATCAGGGATCCCAGGATCATCGGCGGAAAGGCCGTCAGGATCATCACCGCCACGACCAGCATGTACCAGGCGAAGATCGGCAGCCGGTCCAGCGTCATGCCGACTGCGCGATAGCGCAGCACGGTCACCACCACCTCGACCGCCGCACCGATGGCCGAGATCTCGATGAAGCTGATGCCCAGAAGCCAGATGTCGGTGTTGATGCCGGGCGAGAAGGCGGAGGACGACAGCGGCGGATACATGAACCAGCCGCCGTCCGGCGCGACCCCCGCGACCAGCGCCAGGATCATGATGGTGGCGCCGATCATGTAACACCAGAAGCCATAGGAACTGAGCCGGGGAAAGGCCAGGTCGCGCGTGCCCAGCATCCCCGGCAGCAGAAAGACGGTCAGCGCCTCGAAAAAGGGGATGGCGAACAGGAACATCATGATGGTCCCGTGCATCGTGAAGATCTGGTTGTAGACCTCGGGGCCCATGAAGACTGAGCGGGGCGATGCCAGCTGCGCCCGGATCAGCATCGCCAGGATCCCGCCCGCCAGGAACATGCCGGTGGCGCCCAGGATGAACATGGTGCCGATGTCGTTGTTGTTGACGGTCGTGAACCTGCCCTTCCAGCCGGGATCGTTCTTCCAGATCGGATGCAGCGCCTTGTGCAGCCGCAGCGCGGTCAGACGGGGTTTGTCGGTCACGGCGTCTCCCCTGCCAGAAAGGCGTCCCAGGCGGCCGCGTCATGGGCGACCACGGTGAAATGGTGGCGGCGGTATCCCGGGCCGTTGAATTCCGCGCCAAGGCCCGCGTATTCGCCCGGCGCCCAGGCCTGGATGCGCAGCACGTTCACATGGCCCGGGATCGCGTCCAGCTTGCCCGCCAGGCGCGGCACCCAGAAGCTGTGGATCACGTCGGCGCTGGTGATGCGCACATCGACGGGGCGGCCCGCGGGGATGTGCAGCGCCCCCTCGGTCACGCGGCCGGGCGCGTCGGGATAGGTGAAGCGCCAGGCCCATTGCCGGCCCTGGGCCTCGACCGCGACCACGCCGGGACCGGGGCGCGGCAGCAGCCTTTCGCCGATCCACAACCCCCAGGCGGTGAGCGCGGCCAGAACGGTCATCGTGAAGCCCAGGCCAAGGCCCTTGATCCAGACCGCCTCGCCCCGGCTGTCCCCGGCGGACGGCCCGCCCCCCCGGCGGAAGGCCAGCGCCAGCAGCACCAGCACCAGCACCAGGATCGCCGCCGCGCCCGCCAACATCACCCACCACAGGGTCGCGATGAGGGCGGCGGCGGGCCCGGCGGGGTGGAGGGCGGACAGCCGGTCCTCGCAACCCGCCAGCATCAGCGGCGTTGTGCCCCCGATGACCATCCTGGAAAGGACGCGCCGATGACCGGGGACAAGACGCGGGGCAAGCAGGAAACCGACGATCCGCCGGGCGCGGGCAAGGAGGGCCAGTTCGAGGATCCGGTGGCCGGCCTGCCGGGCTTTCACCAGACCTCGTCCCTGGTGGCCATCGCGGGCCACCCCCTGCACGCGATGAGCGTGGCCTTCCCGGTCGCGCTGACCTTCTGCACCTTCGGGGCCGACCTGTTCTATTGGTGGACGGGCGACGCCTTCTGGGCGCGGGCCGCGCTGTGGGCCGGGGGCATGGCCTTCCTGATCGGGGTCGCGGCGGCGTTTACCGGAACGCTGGAACTGCTGTTCGTGCCGGGCATCCGCGCGCGCGCCGCCGCCTGGACCCATGCCGGGATCGCGGTCGTGCTGCTGTCGATCCTGGGGGCGAACTGGGGCTACAGGCTTTACGGGTTCGAGGACGCGGTGCTGCCTTACGGCATCCTGCTGTCGGGTTTCAGCGTGGTCATGGTGGGCGCGACCGGGTGGCATGGCGGCAGGCTGGTCTTCGACTATCATCTGGGCACCTCGGACACCGGCAGCTGACGGCCCAGGGGCTCGGCCAGCCAGCCGGGGATCGGGATGCCGCCCAGCGGGGGCTTCAGCAGGACCAGGACCAGGACGGCCAGCACGGGCACCAGCAGGACCAGCAGCGGCACCAGCGGGCGCGGCGTGCGGTGGTGTCCGTCGCTTTCGCCCACCTGGACGATGTGGTGGCCGATCCAGGCGTGAAAGCCGATCAGCAGGGCCACGAAGACCAGCTTGGCGAACATCCAGGGGACAAAGACCTCTCGCAAGAAGATCAGCCAGGTTCCGGCGACGATGGCCGTCACGGCGGCGGGCGTGACGACCCAGACATAGCTGATGTGGGACGCCAGCCGGATCCGGGTGAAATCGGCCTGCCCGATGGCCGGGTCGTGGCGCGACAGCATGACCGGCAGGCCGAACAGGCCCCCCACCCACAGCGCCAGCGCGATCACGTGCAGCGCCTTCAGATGCGGGATGACCGGATCCAGCCAGGGGATCATGGGGCGGGGGCCTGCAACTGCCGCCAGCCCCGCCGCGCCACCCATGCGCCCAGGACGGCATAGGGGATGCCCGCCGGAACCCACATGACGATGCCGCCCAACTGCTGGTCCGACAGCGGCGTGAAGCCCCAGGCCAGCGGCGCCTGCTGGTGGATGGCATAAAGCGCCTCGGGCGCGAATGTCAGCAGCGCCCCCAGAAGGCCCATCTGCATATAGGCCCCCAGGATCAGCAGCCCCGCCTGCCCCACCGGCTGTCCCGGCGCCAGCACCGCCCGCCAGAAGGCGGTGGCGGATGCCAGCAGCGTCGCCTGCATGATCCAGTAGAGGCCCTTGTTCGCCATCGCCGCGTCATAGGCCTGCGGCAGGTGCCAGGCCCACAGCACCCCCGTCGCCACCACGAACAAGGGCGCGGCGGCACGCGGCCTGCGCGCGGGCCAGGCCAGCGCGACCAGCGGCGCGGCAACGGCCACCAGCAGCAGGTGATGGACCACCCGCGCGGAAAACAGCGCCGCCGACAGCGCGCACAGCGGCGAGACAAAGGCCACCGCCAGCACCAGCGCCGCCGCAGCCCCCGGCCGGGACCGGCCCGGCACCAGCGCCAATCCCGCCAGGGCGGCCAGCAGCAGCGGATCGAGGTTCCAGCGCATCCAGATCGCGCCCGGATCGGGGGCGGGACCGCAGTAAAGGCCCGCAAGATCCATGACCGGCGCGCCGGGGATCATGCCGCAGCTCTCGCTTCAGGGGGACATGGCCCGTCCTCCCGCTGCCGGGCGAAGCTGGTGCCGGGGCCGCTGTTCTTGCTCATCGGATCCTTTCCACGGGGACGCTTGTATCGGCAACACGGGCGGCGGCGACGGGTTCCGGCGCGCGCCGGAACAAGCGCCGCGAAACCCCCGTTCCCCTTTCCGGGCTGCCGCGAGGAAGACAGCATGACGCGACAAACGCCGTGGTGGCAGGACCGCACCGTCTATCAGATCTATCCGCGCAGTTTTGCCGATGCGGATGGCGACGGGGTGGGCGACATCCCCGGCATCATCGACCGGCTGGACCACCTGGCGGATCTGGGCATCGGGCTGATCTGGCTGTCGCCGGTCTATCGCTCGCCCATGGCGGACAACGGCTATGACATCTCGGATTACCGGGACATCGCGCCGGAATATGGCACGCTGGCGGATTTCGACCGGCTGGTGGCCGAGGCCCGCCGCCGCGACATCGGCATCATCATGGACCTGGTGGTGAACCATTCGTCCGACCGGCATCCCTGGTTTCTTCAGGCAAAGCAGGACCGCGCCTCGCCGTTCCACGACTTCTACCATTGGCGGGATCCTGCGCCGGATGGAGGACCGCCCGACGACCGGCGCGCCTCTTTTCGGCGGCCCGGCCTGGACCTATCACCCCGGGGTGGGGCGCTATGTCTTCACCCTGTTTTCCCCGCAGCAGCCGGATCTGAACTGGCAGAACCCGGCGCTGCGCCGGGCGGTTTACGACATGATGCGCTGGTGGCTGGACCGGGGCGTGCGCGGTTTCCGCATGGACGTGATCGACCTGATCGGCAAGGACATCGACCGCGACCTGATCGCCGAGGGCCCATGCCTGCACGGCTTCCTGCAGGAAATGCACCGCGAGGTGCTGGCTGGCCGCGACGTGGTGACGGTGGGCGAAAGCTGGAACGTCACCACGGACAGCGCGCTGCTTTACTGCGGGCGCGGCCGGGGGAACTGGACATGCTGTTCCAGTTCCAGCACATCGTCGCTGGCTGGGACAAGGTCCATGGCAAGTGGCGCCCCCATCCGCTGGATCTGGTGGGTTTCAAGAAGGTCTGGACCGACTGGCAACGGGCGCTGGAGGGGGACGGCTGGAACGCGCTGTTTCTGAACAACCACGACCTGCCCCGGTCGGTGTCGCGCTATGGCGACGCGGTGGCGGGAACGGTCGGCCAAGGCGCTGGCGACCGCCATCCACCTGATGCGCGGCACCCCCTTCGTCTTTCAGGGCGAGGAGATCGGCATGACCAACGCGGGCTTCACCGCCATCGCCCAATACCGCGACATCGAGCTGATCACCATGCACCGCGAGATGCTGGCCCAGGGCCTGCCCGAGCATGAGTTCCTGGAGGGCGCGGGCATCACCGCGCGCGACAACGCCCGCACGCCGATGCAATGGGACGCGTCACCCGGCGCGGGTTTTACCACGGGCACCCCCTGGATCGCGATCAACCCGAACCATGCCGACATAAACGTCGCCGCGCAGCGCGACGACCCGCAATCGGTGCTGGCGCATTACCGCCGCCTGATCGCGCTGCGCAAGCGCCACGCGTGATCGTGCAGGGCCGCTTCGTCCCCTGGCTGGAGGATCATCCCCGGATCTGGGCCTATGCGCGCGAATGGGGCGGCCAGCGCCTGTCGGTGCTGTGCAATATCTCCTCCGATCCCGCCCGGGCCGAGGTGCCGCCGGGCCTTGCGGTCAGCGGCGCCTGCCTGATCGGCACGGCAAAGCCCCGCCCGTCCGTGCCGCCCGGACCCATCACGCTTGAGCCTTGGGAAGCGGTGGCCGTCCTGGGCAATCCGGGCTGACGCGCCGCAGCTTGGCGTTCAGTGCCCGCCGCCCCCGGCCGCCCTGGCGGGGGGCTTCATCGCCAGCGCCATCAGCGCCAGCCCGGCGAACAGCGCCGTCAGCAGGATGAACACGTCGATGAAGGACATGATCACCGCCTGCCCCGCCACCTTCCCGGCCATCTGCGCCAGCGCGCCCTCGGGCGGCAGGCCATGGCTGGCGAGGTTCTGGCGCATCATCTCAAGCTGGTCCAGCGCCTGAGGATTGGACCAGGTGACGGCTTCGTCCAGCCGCGCGGTGTGCAGGGCGCGGCGGTCGGTCAGCACCGTGTTGATCATCGCCAGCCCGACCGCGCCGCCCAGGTTGCGCATCAGGTTGTAAAGCCCGGACGCGCCCTTCATCTTGGCGGGCGGCAGCGTGCCAAGCGCCAGGTTGTTGATCGGCACCATGCAGATCATCAAGGACAGGCCGCGCAGGATCTGGGGCAGCAGCAGTTCGTTGAAATCCCAGTCGGCGGTCATGCCGGTCAGCATCCAGGACGACGCGCCAAAGCCCAAAAACCCGCACAGCAGCATCAGCCGCAGGTCCATCCTGGACGACAAGATCCCCGCCAAGGGGGCCGAGACGAACATCGCCAGGCCCGACACGAAGACCGTCTCGCCGGTCATCAGGCTGTCGTAACCCCGCACCGCCGACAGATAGAGCGGGTAAAGATAGGTCATCCCGTAAAGGCCGATCCCCATCACGAAGGAAAAGACCGACCCCACCGCGAAGTTCGTGTCGGCAAAGGCGGACAGATCGACCAGCGGCTCGTCGCGGGTGAAGGCGCGCCAGAAGGTGACGATGCCGCCCGCGACCATCACGACAAACAGCGCCGCCACGACCTCGTCCTGGAACCAGTCGTTCGACGGGCCTTCCTCCAGCACGAATTCCATCGCGCCCAGAAAGGCCGCCAGCGCCACCAGCCCGGTCCAGTCGAACCGGCCGAACAGCGTCCATTCCGGCTTGTCGAAATCGACCAGCGCCAGCACGCCCAGCGTGACGGCGATCCCGGCGGGGACGTTGACCAGGAACAGCCAGTGCCAGGACAGCGCATGGCTGAGATAACCGCCCACGGTCGGCCCCACCGTGGGCGCCAGCGTCGCCACCAGCCCGATCAGGGGCGAGACGACATTGCGTTTCGCGGGCGGAAAGATCGTGAAGGCGGCGGCAAAAACCGACGGGATCATGCCGCCGCCCAGGAAGCCCTGGACGCCGCGCCACAGGATCATCTCGTTGATGGATGACGAGGTGGCGCACAGGAACGAGGCCGCCGTGAACCCCGCCGCCGAGATGGCGAAAAGATAGCGCGTGGACATCATCCGGGCCAGGAAGCCCGACAGCGGGATCATCACCACCTCGGCGATCAGATACGAGGTCTGCACCCACGAGATTTCGTCGGACGACGCGCCCAGTCCGGCCTGGATTTCCGGCAGCGACGCCGAGACGATCTGGATGTCCAGGATCGCCATGAACATGCCGAAGACCATGATGAAGAAGGCAGCGATCCGGCGCGGCGTCAGTTCGGGGACGGCGGCATGTCCGGCGTCGGGCGCGGGGGCGGCCATCAGTCGGCCGCGCCCGTGGTCTCATGGGGGCCGGTGCGGGTGTCGATGGCAACCTCGACCGACAGGCCCGCGCGCAGGCCGGGCGTGCCCTCGGGCAGGGCGATGCGCACGGGCACGCGCTGCACGATCTTGGTGAAGTTGCCGGTGGCGTTTTCCGCTGGCAGCAGCGAGAAGACCGCCCCGGTGGCGGGCGCGACCGACACCACGCGGCCCTCGATCTCGTGGCCCTCCAGGGCGTCGACGGACAGGCGGGCGGTCTGGCCCGGGCGGATTTCGGCCAGTTGGGTTTCCTTCAGGTTGGCCTCGACATAAAGGCCCCGGTCGGGAACCACCGCCGCCAGCCGGGCGCCCGCGCTGACCAGCTCGCCCCCCTTGATGGCGATGTTGGCGACCGTGCCGTCGAAGGGCGCGCGCAGGGTGGTGAAGTCCAGGTCGCGTTGCACCTGCGCCACGGCCAGTTCCAGTTCGCGCCGGGTCGCGGCGGCCTCGGCCCGCTGCGCCTTCAGCACCTCGACCTGGGCCGTCGCGCCGGTGATGGCGGCCTGGGCGGCGTTGCGGTTGGCCTCGGCGGTCGCCAGGGCCTCGTTGGCGTCGTCCAGGTCGGCCTGGGATGTCACGCGCCGCGCCGCAAGCCCCCGGGCGCGCTCGGCCGAGGTGCGGGCGGCGATCAGCACCGCCTCGGATGCGGCAAGCTGCGCCTCGGCCTGCACGACGGTGCTTTCGGCGGCGGCCACCTGCGCGTCGATCCGCGCCAGGGTGGTGGACAGTTCCGCCAGCCGGGCCTGCGCCTGGTCCAGCGCGATGCGGTAATCGCCGTCGTCGATCCGCAGCAGCACGTCGCCCGCCCTGACATGCTGGTTGGCGGCAACAGGAATCTCGGCGACATAGCCGGTGATCTTGGCCGAGATCAGCGACAGATCCGCTTGGACATAGGCATCATCGGTGGTGACCAGGAAGCGCCCCTCGCTCCACCATTGCCAGCCTTCATAGCCGCCCGCCAGCAGCGCGGCCAGCGCCAGGCCGCCCAGGATCCGCTTCTTGCGGCCCTTGGGGGCGGGCGGCTGCGCGCCGGGTGCAGGCGTTGCGACGGGCTGATCCGCCTCGGGACGTTCATGACGGGACATCGAGAGTTCACCTGCGCTGACGGGATATCGAACCACCCGGTTCGAGAGGCGAAAATAACCCCCCACGCGGAAAGTTTCAATATTCCATCGAACCACCCGGTTCGATAAAATCGCGCCATGACCGACAGCCCCGACGCCCCCGCCTGCCCCCTGCCGCGCCGCCATGCCGCGGGCGCCGATCCCCGCAAGCGCGACCAGATCCTCGCCGGGGCCTGGCACGAGTTCATGGCCAAGGGCTTTGACGCCGCCACCATGCAGGGGATCTGCCGCGCGGCGGGCGTGTCCAAGGGCACGCTTTATGTCTATTTCCACGACAAGGAGGATCTGTTCGTGGCCCTTGTCGAACACCGCCGCGCCCAGATCGCCCGGCAGCTTGGCGCGGCCCTGTCCGTCCCCGGCGGGATCGAGGCGCGCCTGACCGCCTATGCCGCCGCCCTGATCCGGATGCAGACCTCGCCCGATGTCCTGCGGGCGCAGCGGATCGTGGTCGCCATGGCCGAACGGATGCCCGACCTTGCCCGCCGCTTCTACGACGCCGGGGCGCGGCAGGTGCTGGGCGGCCTTGGCCGCTGGCTGACCGAGGCCGAGGCCGAGGGGCTGTTGCGCATCCCCGACCCCGAGCGCGCCGCCCACCAGTTCGTCGAGCTGGCGACGGCGGGCGTCTGGCGGCAATGCCTGTTCGGCATCCGCAGCAAGGCCCCCGACCCGGCCGAGATCGACGCCCTGGCGGCGGATGCCGTGCGGGTCTTCATGGCGGCCCATCGCGCGCCCGCCCCCGGCACCTGACGGGGTCAGGGGACGCCCAGATCCTCGGCCATCCGCGCGGCCAGCCAATCGCAGATCCGGGGGATCACCGGGCGCAGGGGGCGCGAGCGGGGGGAAATCAGCGAATGGGTGCGCCTGGTGCGGATCGCGGCATCGGATGCCCGGACCAGCCCGCCTTCGCGCAAGGCGCGCGACACCACGCTGACCCAGCCAAGGGCAATCCCCTCGCCATTGGCGGCGGCCTGCAGGGCCACGGAATAATCCGAAAAGCTGTGCCAGTCGCCCGCCTCGCCCGGACGGCAGCCCGCCAGCCTGCGCCAATGGTCGCCATGCGCCCCGTCCAGCGTCAGGAAGACATGGCGGGCGGGATCGCCGTCCAGCGTCCCCCGTTCCGCCAGATAGGCCGGGGCGCAGACCGGCAGGATGATTTCGGGCGCCAGCGGCCAGGCGTGAAAGCGCGGGTCGCCGGGGGCGATGATGCGGGTGGCGATGTCGGCTGCGGGCGGCACCTCGCCCAGCATCCCCTGGGCCAGATCCAGCCGCAGCTCGACCGCCGGGAAGGCGGCCTTGAAGTCGCGCAGGCGCGGCAGCAGCCAATGAGTCGCGAAAGAGCTGGAAAAGGACAGCATCACCTGGGTCCGCTGCCTGCCCTGCACCCTGCCTTGCGCCGCGCCGATGGCCTGGCCGATGGTCCCGAAGCCCTCGGTCACGGCGGCGAACAGGCGCTGCCCGTCGCGGGTCAGGCCGATCCCCAAGGGGCTGCGGTCGAACAGGCGCAGGCCCAGGTCGGCCTCCAATTGCGCGATGGCCCGGCTGACCGAGGGTTGGGTCACGTTGAATTCCCGCGCGGCGGCGGAAAAGCTGCCCGTGCGGGCGGCGGCCTCGAAGACGAACAGGGTGCGGGGGGCGGCCAGGCGCAGCGGCGGGGTCATGCGCCCAGCGTATAGCCCCCGTGCGAATTATCAAGCTTCCTTGCGGGCCGGGCCGGGCGCAGATTTGGCGCGACAGAACAGGACCGTTTCCATGCAGATGACCGCCCCGCGCACCGCCGATCCGCTGCTGGCCCCCTTCCGGTTGAAGGGGCTGGTGCTGCGGAACCGCATCGTCAGCACCAGCCATGCCTCGATGCTGGACGACGGGGGCGTGCCGGGCGAACGATACGCGGCCTATCACGAGGAAAAGGCGCGGGGCGGCGTCGGGATGACGATGATCGGCGGGTCGGCCATGGTGTCGCGCGATTCAAGCTGGGGCGGGGGGCAGCTGAACCTGGCCGATGACGCGGTGATCCCGCATCTGGCGGCGATGGCGGACCGCATCCACGGCCATGGCGCGGCGATCATGTGCCAGATCTCGCATCTGGGGCGGCGGGCCACCGCGCTTGGCGGGGCCTGGCTGCCCGCCATCGCGCCGTCCCGTGTGCGCGAGACGCGGACCCGCAGCTTTCCCAGGGAAATGGACCGGGACGACATCGACCGGGTGATCGCGGATTTCGCGGCGGCCGCGCGGCGCTGCAAGGACGCGGGCCTGGACGGCATCCAGACACTGACCGGCGGGCACCTGATCGGCCAGTTCCTGTCGCCGCGCACCAACCGGCGCACGGACGGCTTTGGGGGGTCGGTCGCGAACCGCGCCCGCTTCGCGCTGATGGCGCACGAGGCGATCCGGCGCGCCGTGGGCGACGGTTTCGTGGTGGGCATCCGCTATGTCGTGGACGAAGGCGGCACGGACGGCCTGAACGCCGACGAGGCACTGGAAATCGCGTTGATGCTGCAATCCGAGGGTCATATCGACCTGTTCGACTGCATCTATGGCCGGATGGACAGCGACCTGCTGCTGACCGAGGACAACATGCCCGGCATGTTCCAGCCGCAGGCCCCCTATCTGGCTCAGGTCAAGGCGTTCCGCCAGGCGGTCTCGTTGCCGGTGCTGCACGCGGGCGGCATCCGCGACGTGGCGACGGCGCGGCATGTGCTGAAGGGCGGCATCGCCGATCTGGTCGGCATGACCCGCGCCCAGATCGCCGACCCGCATCTGGTGGCCAAGATCGCGGCGGGGCAGGAAGACCGCATCCGCCCCTGCGTCGGCGCGTCCTATTGCCTCTACCGCAAGGCCCATTGCGTCCATAACCCTGCGACCGCGCGGGAAACCACCCTGGGCCACGCCATCCCCCCGGCCCCTGTCGCCCATCGCGCGGTCGTGGTGGGCGGCGGCCCGGCGGGGATGGAGGCCGCCCGCGTCCTGGCCGAACGCGGCCACCGCGTGACCCTGATCGAGGCCGCCCCGCGCCTTGGCGGGCAGATCCTGGTGGCGGCGCAGGCCCCGGGCCGCCGCGACCTGCGGGGCATCATCGACTGGCGGGGGGCGGAACTGGACCGGCTGGGGGTCGAGGTGCGGCTGAACTGTTGGGCCGAACCCGCCGATATCCTGGCCGAGTCCCCCGACATCGTGATCGTCGCCACCGGCGGCATCCCGGATCTCGACTGGCTGGAGGGTGCCGAGCATTGCCACAGCACCTGGGATCTGCTGACGGGCGAGGTTCCGCCGCAGGCCGACGTGCTGGTCTATGACGGCACCGGGCGGCAGGCGGCACCCTCCTGTGCGCTGAAGCTGGCAGGGGAGGGGCGGGCCGTCACCTTCGTCACGCCGGATGCGGTGCCAGCGGTCGAGATGCCCTATCAGGACGCCACCAGCTTTCGGAAGCGCTTCTATGGGGCGGGCATCGCCACCCTGACCGACCACGCGCTGATCCGGGTCGAGCGGGCGGGCAACCGCCTGCACGCCACCTTCCGCAACGAGATGACGGGGGCGGAACGCAGCCTGGACACTGCGCAGGTGGTGGTCGAACACGGCACCCTGCCGCTGGACGATCTGTTCACCGCCTTGCGCGGCCAGCCGGGTTTTACCCTGCACCGGATCGGCGATGCGACTGCCAGCCGCGACCTGCACGCCTCGATCCTGGACGCATACCGGTTGTGCCTGGGGTTGTAGGGTGGGGTTTTACCCCACCGCGTCCCGGTAAAGGTGGGTAAACCCCCACCCCTACAGCCCGCCGAAATGGAACGCCTTGGTTTCCAGGTATTCCTCGATCCCCTCCTGCGCGCCTTCGCGGCCAAGGCCGGATGCCTTGACGCCGCCGAAGGGCGTTTCGGCATGGCTGACCGCGCCGGTGTTCAGGCCGACCAGGCCGAACTCCAGCGCCTCGCCCACGCGAAAGGCGCGCGACAGGTCGCGGGTGTAGAAATAGGCGGCCAGGCCATAGGGCGTGCCGTTGGCGATGGCCAGGGCCTCCTCCTCGGTGTCAAACCGGAAGATCGGGGCGACGGGGCCGAAGGTTTCCTCAGCGGCAAGCTGCATGTCCGTCGTGGCCCCGACCAGCACCACCGGGTCGGCATAGGCCTCGGGCAGGTCACGCGCGGCGGTGGCGCGGGTGGCACCCTTGGACAGCGCGTCGTCCACATGGGCGCGGATCTTGGCGATGGCGGCAGCGTTGATCATCGGGCCGACCATCGTGCCTTCCGCCGTGCCGGGGCCCACCTTCAGCGCATCGACGCGTTTCGCCAGCGCCGCCACGAAAGCGTCATGGATGCCCGACTGCACCAGGATGCGGTTCGCGCAGACGCAGGTCTGCCCGCCGTTGCGGAATTTTGAAACCATCGCCCCTTCCACCGCCGCGTCTAGGTCGGCGTCGTCGAAGACGATGAAGGGCGCGTTGCCGCCCAGTTCCAGGCTCATGCGCTTCAGCGTCGGCGCGCATTGCTGGGCCAGCAGCGCGCCCACGCGGGTCGATCCGGTGAAGGACAGCTTGCGCACCACGGGGCTGGCGGTCAGCGTGGCGCCGATCGCCTCGGGCCGCCCCGTCAGGATGTTGAGAACGCCCGCCGGGATCCCCGCCCGTTCGGCCAGCACGCCAAGCGCCAGCGCTGAATAGGGCGTGAAGTCCGACGGCTTCACCACCATCGTGCAGCCCGCAGCAAGGCCCGGGGCGACCTTGCGGGTGATCATCGCGATGGGAAAGTTCCAGGGCGTGATGATCGCGCAGACGCCCACGGGCTCCTTCATGGCAAAGACCTTCTTGCCCGGCACCGGGGACGGGATGATGGTGCCGTTGATGCGCCGCGCTTCCTCGGCGAACCAGCGCAGGAAGGACGCGCCATAGTGGACCTCGCCCCGCGCCTCGGCCAGGGGCTTGCCCTGTTCGGCGGTCAGGATCTGCGCGAGATCATCGGCATGATCCAGCATCAGCTGGTACCAGGCCATCAGCAGGTCGGCGCGTTCGGCATGGGTACGCTTGCGCCAGGCAACCATGGCCCGTTCGGCGGCGGCGATGGCCTGCGCGGTTTCCTCGGCCGTGCAGTCGGGCACCGTGCCCATGGCGCGGCCGGTGGCGGGGTTCGTCACGTCCATGTCGGGGCGGGCGATCCATTGGCCGTCGATCAGGGCGGCCTGGCGGAACAGGGCGGGGTCGGTCAGTTGCGGGCCGAAATCGGTCATGCGGTTCATGCGCGGTCCTCCAGCGCGGACAGGATGGCGGCGGTGATGGCATCGGTGCCGTGCGAGCCGGGGCGGATGCCGATGCCCTTGGCGGTGGCGGCCTCAACGGCGGCCAGCACCGCATCGGCAGCGGGCTTTTCGCCCAGGTGGTCCAGCATCATCGCCCCCGACCAGATCGCGGCAATGGGGTTGGCGATGTTCTTGCCCGCAATGTCGGGGGCCGATCCGTGGACAGGCTCGAACATCGACGGCCCGCTGCGGTCGGGGCAGATGTTGGCGGATGCCGCGAAGCCCAACCCCCCCTGGATCGCCGCGCCCAGGTCGGTCAGGATGTCGCCGAACAGGTTCGAGGCCACGACTACATCCAGATCCCCCGGCGCCATCACCATCTTGGCGGCCATGGCGTCGATATGCATATGGCTGACGGTGACATCGGGATATTCTGCGGCAACCTGCTGCGTCACCTCGTCCCAGAAGACCATCGAGTATTTTTGCGCATTCGACTTCGTGACCGAGGTGAGGTGCTTCCTGCGTGCCCGCGCCTGCGCAAATCCGAAGCGGATGATGCGCTCGACCCCCTTGCGGGTGAAGATGGCGACCTCCGTCGCGACCTCGTTGTCGCGGCCCTGGTGGACGCGGCCGCCCGCGCCGGAATATTCGCCCTCGGTGTTCTCGCGGATGCAGAGAATGTCGAAGGCGTCAGCCCGCAGCGGGCCCTCCACGCCGGGCAGCAGGCGATGCGGGCGGATGTTGGCATATTGGTCGAAGGCCTTGCGGATCGGCAGCAGCAAGCCATGCAGCGACACTGAATCCGGCACCGTGGCGGGCCAGCCGACCGCGCCCAGATAGATCGCGTCGAAGGGGCGCAGCTGGTCGATCCCGTCCTCGGGCATCATGCGCCCCGTGGCCAGATAGGTCTCGCAGGACCAGTCGAAGCGGGTCGGTTCCAGCGTGAAGCCGAAGCGGGCGGCGGCGGCGTCCAGCACCTGCATCGTGGCCTCGGTCACATCGACCCCGATGCCGTCGCCGGGGATCAGTGCGATCTTGTGGGCGGTCATTGTCTTCTCCTTCAGATGTCGATCAGCACCGATTTCGTGCGGCGGTTCGCGGCAAATGCCTCGCGCCCCAGATCCTTGCCAAGCCCGGACGCCTTCCAGCCGCCGGTCGGCAGGATATGGTCGCGCGACCGGCCATAGCGGTTGACCCAGACGGTCCCCGCCTCCAGCCGCCGGGTCAGGCACAGCGCGCGGGACAGGTCGCGGGTGAACAGCCCGGCGCACAATCCATAGGTCGGGTGGCGGGCCAGGGCCAGCCCCTCGTCCTCGGTGTCGAAGGTCTGGAAGGTGGCGACGGGGCCGAAGATTTCCTCGGTCACGGCGGGGTTGTCGGCGGTGACACCAGCGATCAGGGTCGGCCGGTAGAAGCTGCCCTTGCGGTCGAAGCGCGCGCCGCCGGTCAGGATCTCGGCCCCCTGCGCGCGGGCGGCCTGCACGATTCCGTCGATGCGCCGCAGCTGCGGTTCCGAAATGATGGGCGAGAAGCCCGGTTCCTCGGCCCAGGTCGGCGCGGGCCGTGGCTTGGCAAAGCGGCTGCCCAGGCGTTCGGCCAAGGCGTCCGCGATACCGCGCTGCACGATGATGCGGGATCCGGCCACGCAGAACTGGCCCGCATTGGGCAGGATGCCGCGTTCAAGGCAATCGGTGGTCATATCCAGGTCGGCATCGTCGAAGACCAGCATCGGGCTTTTCCCGCCCAGCTCCAGCGTCATGGGCTTGATGCCGGTGCGCGCGATATTCTCCATGATCGCGGCGCCCGCGCGGGTGGATCCGGTGAAGCTGACCTTGTCGATGCCGGGATGGCCGGTGATCGCCGCCCCTGTCGTCGGCCCGTCGCCCAGCACGATGTTGACCAGCCCCGCCGGGATGCCCGCCCGCACTGCCAGTTCCGCCATGTAGAGCGTGGACCAGGGTGTCATCTCGGACGGTTTCAGCACCACGGCATTTCCTGCCGCCAAGGCCGGGGCGATCTTCCAGCCCGCCATCGAGATCGGAAAGTTCCAGGGCGCGATGGCCCCCACGACGCCGTAAGGTTCGGCGGCGATATAACCGAAGCTGCCCTCGGCGGTCGGCACCAGGTCGCCGCCCTCCTTGTCGGCGAATTCGGCGAAGAAGCGGATCTGATCCGCCGTCACCGCCACGTCGCCCGTGACGGCCTGCGCCACGGGGCGGGACGAACAGACGGCTTCCAGCCGGGCCAGCGTCAGGGCGTCGGCCTCGATCAGGTCGGCCCATCGGTGCAGCGCGCGCAGGCGGTCGCGGGGGTGAAGGCCCGCCCAGCCAGAGGCCGCCAGCGCCTGCCGCGCCGCCGTCACCGCCCGGTCCACCATCGCCGCATCGGCCACCGGGATATGGCCGATCACCTGGCCCGATGAGGGCGCGCGCACCTCGATCTGCGGGCGGCCCTGAACATAAGCGCCGTCGATGAAATGGCCTTGCGGCAGGGTCAGGGACAGGGGGTCGAAGGCGAATGTCATGGCATCCTCGGCTGGTGGGGCAAGGGTGGCGCGGGGGGCAAAGCGGAAGGTGCCGAAGGGGCGCGCGCGGCGGCAGAAACCGCCGTGCGGGGCGCTTGGGCGGAAGATTATGCCGTCAGTCTTCCAGAAGCGCGTCGATGGGCACCGGGCGCGCCGGGGGCTGGCCGCGCAAGCGGCCCACGGCCTGCGGGGCAAGGCCTGCATGGCGGGCGATCAGGTCGGCGGCGGCAAGCTGGCAATAGCGGCCCTGGCAACGCCCCATGCCGATGCGGCCCAGGGATTTCACGCGGTTGGCCTCGGCCCCGCCATGGTCGGCTGCAGCGCGCATTTGCCCGACCGTGATGCCCTCACAGCGGCACAGGACCGCCGTATCGGGCAGCGCGTCCAGCGGCACACCGGGCCAGGGAAAGGCCTGCGCCATGGCGGCGGCAAAGCGGTGCATCCGCCGGGCGCGGCGCAGCAGGCGCGGCGTGTCGGGCGTGGCGGTGCCAAGATCGTTGAGGCAGGCATTGGCGGCCAGTGCGCCCGCCGTTTCCGCGCTATCCGCCCCCAGGATGCGCAACCCGTCGCCCGCCAGATAGAGGCCCGGCCCCGCGCGGCCCATCGGGTCCGCCACCGGCAGCCATTGCGCCCAGGTGTCCGACCACGCAAACCGCGCGCCTGCCAGATCGGCCAGTTGCGTTTCCGCCCGCAGGTGCCAGCCAAGCGCCACCGCATCGCAGGGCGTGACCTGCGCCTGGCCCTTGGCATCGCGCCAATGCACGGCATCCTCCGCGATCCGATCCAGCCGGACGCCCGCGTGATAAAGCCGCCCGAGCCTCGCGCGCATCGCCAAGCCGCGTGCCGTCACGGCGGGCCGCGCCAGCGCCATGCCGCCGCCGCCGCCCGCCTGCTGGGCCAGGGTCGCGGTGTCCAGTACCGCCGCCACCCCCGCGCCCGCCGCCAGAAGCTGCGTTGCGACCAAGGTCAGCAGCGGCCCGGACCCCGCCAGCACGATCCGCCGCCCGATCGCCACGCCCTGCGCCTTCAGCGCGATCTGCGCGGCCCCCAGGGTAAAGACCCCTGCCCGCTGCCAGCCCTCGACCGGAACCAGCCGGTCGGTCGCCCCCGTCGCCAAGATCAGACGATCATGGGCGATCCGCTGCGCACCCACATGCGCCACCCCGTCGCGGATCGCATGGACGGAAGCTTGCGGGCGATGGTCCACCTGCCCCGACGCCACCATGGCATCAAAAACCGCGTGCAGCGCCCGCGCCTTCCCGGCCTCGGACCCATATAGCTTTTCGGGCGGGCGAGAAAACCCCTCGGGCGGGCGGCGATAGATCTGGCCACCGGCCCGCGCGCCTTCGTCCACGACAATGGGCCGCAACCCCGCCCGCACCAGCCGTTCCGCCGCGCGGATGCCCGCAGGCCCGGCTCCCACGACCAGCACGCGGGTCATGCGGGCCACCCGTCCGGCGCCTCGGATAGCAGCCGCATCCCTGGTGCGAGGGGCGTCGAGCAGGCGCGCAGGCGCACCCCGTCCTCGGCCCAGATCCAGCAGTCCTGGCAGGCGCCCATCAGGCAGAAACCCGCGCGCCGTTCGGGGCCAAATTCCGCCGGGCGCAGCGAGTCCGCGCCCGTCAGGATCGCCGTCAGCACCGTGTCACCCTGAAGGCCGGTCATGTCCCGCCCATCAAGGCGGAACGCGACCGGGGCGCGATCCGTCTCGGCCAGCCGGACCAGTTGCCCGGTCATTCGGCGGCCTGCGCCAAGGCCGGGCGCGGCAGGTCGGGGAAGCGCGCGCAGACGGCCTCAAACGCCCGGTGGACGGCCTCGGGGCCGTTGCCGTCCATGCGGCGGAAGATCTCGGTCTTGGCGAAGAAGCGCCAGTGGATCGGCAGCGCCGCCAGGATCGCTGTCAGCGCATCATAGGCGGCGGGGGTCCAGCGGGCCTCGTAGCCGTCGCGCTCGGGGCCGAAATGGAAATGCCCCTTGTGCGCCACCGCCTGCGCGCGCAGCGCCGCCGTTGCCTGCGGATCGCCCACGACCACGCCATAATCGCGCCGCGCCGCATCGGTCGAGACATAGCCGCGCGCCACGTCCTGTTCGACCCGCCAGACCTCGCGTTCTAACGGATTGCCGCGCCCACCGCCGCCGGCAGACCGGACCAGCAGCACGTCGCCCGGCCCCAGGATCGCGGTATCGGCGGAGCCCGTCTGCCGTTCTTCGGGCGTGCCGGGGTTCAAGACCATCTGGGCCAAGCCTGCCGCCTTGCCGCCCAGGATCCCCCAGGGGCGGAAGACGCTGCGGTCGCGGTTGCGGGCGGTGATGCGGGTGTCGGGGGCGAAGACGCGGAAGGCCATCTCGGTCGCCAGCCCGCCGCGCCAGCGGCCCGCCCCGCCGCTGTCGGGCGCGAGGCCATAGCGGACGAATTCGACGGGCACTTCGGTCTCGGTGATCTCGATGGGGGTGTTCTTCAGATAGGCCGCGTCCGCGCCCGATCCGTTGGTGCCGTCGCGCCAGGGCATCCCGCCGCCGCCGCCCACGACCGGGTTCACCGCGGCGATGACGGTCCGTGCCGTGCGCTCGTCCCGCGTCATCACGTTGACGATGCAGTTGTTTCCGGCAGGCGCGGCGGGCATCCGGTCGGGGATGGCCTGGCTGAACGCCCCGAAGATCACCGAGCGCAGCCGCGCGCAGGTCAGCGACCGCATCCCCACGGCGGCGGGGGCGACCGGGTTTAGCACGGTCCCTTCCGGCGCGATGCAGGTGAAGGGCCGCGTCAGCCCGGTGTTCAGCAGGATGCGGGGGTTCAGCGTATAAAGGACATAATACACCCCCACCAGCAGCATGGTATGGCGCGGATCCCCGCCCGAGGGCACGTTCAGCGAACTGCCAAGCTGCGGGTCCGATCCGGTGAAATCCAGAACCGCGCTGTCGCACCGGATCCTCAGCGTCAGGTTCAGGCGGCAGGGATTGGCCTGGTCGCTGTCCTCGTCGGCATAGTCCGCGAAGCGGTAGTCGCCATCCGGGATGGCGCGCAGGATGTCGCGGGCCTGCGCCTCGGCCTGGTCCTTCAGCGCGGCGACGCCTTGCACGAAGCCCGCCTTGCCGAAGCGCGCGATCATCCCGTGTACCTTGCGTTCCCCGGTGTTCAGCGCGCCGACCAGGGCCTTGATGTCGCCGATGTTCAGTGCGGGCTTGCGCACGTTGGTCTGCATGATCCGCAGGATCTGTTCGTCAAAGACGCCTTCGCGGACCAGCTTCATCGGCGGGAAGCGGATGCCTTCCTGGTGGATCTCGGTCAACGACCGCGACAGCGAGGCAGGCACCGCGCCCCCCATGTCGGTGTTGTGGATATGCCCGCCGGTCCAGGCGACGATCTCTCCGTCGGCAAAGACCGGCTTCCACAGGTGGGTGTCGGGGGCATGGGTTGCGACATGGCCGGAATAGGGATCGTTGGTGAAGGCCACGTCGCCGGGGCGGTAATCATCCACCATCGCGATGGCCCGGCCATAGGTCAGCCCCGGATACCAGGTCGCGCCCAGGTCCATCGGCACGGCGAAGGTGTCGCCCGCGCGATCCATCAGCATGACGGTGAAGTCCTGGGTTTCCTTGACAAAGGCGGAATGGGCGGTGCGGTGCAGCGTATGGGCCATGTTCTCGGCCGCCGCGCGGGCGTGGTTGGCCAGGACTTGCAGAGTCATCGTGTCGAACATGGGCCTTACTCCGCGAAGCTCAGGTGGATGTTGAGGTGGTCGTCCACGCGGGCCGTGGCGCCTTCGGGGATGGCGAAGGTCGTGTCCTCCTGCGCGACGATGGCGGGGCCGTGGAAGGTCGCGCCACCCGTCAGGTCGGCGCGGTCATAGAGTGGCACGTCCGCCCAAGCGCCCATATGCACCGGCACATGGCGCGAAGGCGCGGCGGGGGCGGGATCGCCGGTTTCCACCGGGAACTCGGGCTTCGGACCCGCGCCGATGGCGGACAGGCGCAGGTTCACGATCTCGATCCGGCCCTCGGGGTCGTCGAAGTCGTAGATGCGGCGATGCGTGGCATGGAAGGCTGCCGCGATGCGCGCGGGATCGGTGAGCCAGGCGGGTTCCAGATCGACCTCGATCTCGTAGCTTTGGCCCCTGTAGCGCATGTCGGCGGACAGGCGCAGGTCGGCCGCACCGTGATGGCCCTGGGCTGTCAGCCAGGCGCGCCCGTCCCGGGTCAGCGCCTGGAAGGGTGCTGTCAGATCCGCGCCCAGGTCGGCAAAGACCGTGCGGATGAAATCGCCGCGCAGGTCCGACACCAGCCCGCCAAGCGCGGACACCACGCCTGGACGGCGCGGGGCGATCACGCGGCTCATCCCCAGCTCGCGCGCGAGAAAGGCCCCCAGCATCGGCCCGCCGCCGCCGAAGGGCATCAGCGCGAAGTCCCGCAGATCGACGCCCGCGCGGGAACTGAGTTTCTCGACCTCGACGAACATCTCGGAAATGGCGATGTCGATGATCGCCTGCGCCGTCTCCTCGGGCGAACGGCCAAGCTGGGCGGCCAGCGCGCCGACCGCCTGCCGGGCCAAGGCCACGTCCATCCGCAACTGGCCGTAAGCCATCTGGCTGTGGCCCAGCCAGCCGCAGACGGCCATCGCGTCCGTCACCGTGGGCCGGACCCCGCCGCGCCCATAGCAGGCCGGGCCGGGGTTCGACCCCGCCGATTCAGGCCCGACGCGCAAGACGCCCTGCGCGTCCACGCTGGCGATGGACCCCCCGCCGATGCCGATGGAACTGACCGACACAGACGGAATGTGCAGCGGAAATTCCCCGATCAGCTCGTCTGATCCGAACTGCACCTGCCCGTCCACGATCAGCGCGAAATCGGCCGAGGTACCACCGATGTCCAGCGTCAGGACACGATCCTCGCCCGCCTGCCGCGCCAGCCAGCTTGCGCCGATCACGCCGGAGGCGGTGCCCGACAGCAGCATCGACACGCAATCGCGCCGCCCCTCGGTCGCCGTCATCAGCCCGCCGTTCGATTTCGTCAGCATGGCGCGGGCCGGCACCCCCTGCCCCGCCAGCCGCGATTCCAGCGCCGCCAGATAGCCCGCGACGCGCGGATGGACATAGCCGTTCAGGATCGCGGTCGAGGTGCGTTCGTATTCGCGGATCACCGGCCAGACCTCGGACGAGGCGAAGACGAACAGGTCGGGGGCCAGCGCCTCGATCCGCGCCTTGACGGCGGTTTCCTGCGAACCGTCGCGCCAGGAATGCAGCAGCGCGACGATCACCCCTTCGGCCCCCGCCGCCTTCGCGCTGCTGACCGCATCAGCGATGGCGGCGTCATCGGGAGCAACCGTCTGGCGGCCGTCGGCGCGCATCCGGGCGGGGATGCCGAACACCATGTTGCGCGGGACCAACGGGTCGGGGCGGTGGCAGAACAGCGAATACATCTGAGGCATCCGCAGGCGGGCGAGCTCGATCACATCCTCGAAGCCCGCATTGGTGATCAGCGCCAGGCGCGCGCCCTTGCGCTGGATGATGGTGTTGATGCCGACGGTGGTGCCGTGAACAAAGCGGCTGACCGCTTTGGGAGCCAGCCCCTCGCGCTCGGCCAGCAGGCGCAGGCCTTCCAGCAGTTCGGCGCCGGGATCGTCGGGCGTGGTCAGCACCTTGAGCGAGGCGACGCGGCCCGTCACAGCCTCCAGCGCGCAGAAATCCATGAAGGTGCCGCCGATATCGACGCCGATCTTCCAGTCCGTGACGGTCTCGTCCATGCTGCCCCTCGCTTCGATGATCGGGGCGATGGAACCAGACCGGGCGGCCCGCGTCCAAGACGCAATGCAGCGCACGCTATAAGGCGGGCTTATGCTTTCGGATCGTGTCGCGCATCAGGGTCTCGGCCCGCGACAGCGTGCGGCCCGCCAGCGTCAGCAGCGACAAGGGCAGGGCCGCGTAGTCCAGCAGCGGGCATTGGCGGATGCCCGCGAACTGCGCCCAAGGCAGCAGAGAATCCACGACCGCGATCCCCAGTCCCGCCTGCACGAAGCCCACGGCGGTGATCGACATGTCGATTTCCAGCACCGGCTCGAACCGCAGGCCTTGGGCGCGGGCCGCCCCGGACAGTTCATGATGCGGACGGGTCGCCGCGCGATAGGAAATCAGCGCCTGGTCCTGCAGGTCGGCAAGGCGCAGCCCCGCGCTGTCCGCAAGGGGATGGCCCGGCGGCAAAAGGCAGGTGAAGCGCGTGCCGCCCAGCGGCTCGACGGCGACATCGGGGGGCATCGCGTCGTCCAGCGCCAGTGCCAGGGTGGCGTCGCCCGTGCGCAGCATGGTGATCAAGGACGCAACCGGGGCGACATGGGCGCGCACTAGGATATCGGGATGTGCCTGGCGATAGGCGGCCAGCACGCCGGGCAAAAAGGACATCGCGGGCGGGGGCGAGGCCGCGATGCGCACCAGCCCCGCCCGCCCCTGCCGCAGGTCGGCGGTCTTGCGGCGCAACCCCTCCAGCCCGCCGAACAGGCGTTCGGCATCGGGCAGCAGTTCGATGGCCTCGGGCGTGGGGTGCAGGCGGCCCTTTTCGCGGGTGAACAGGGGAAAGCCCAGTTCGTCCTCGGCGTGCAGCAGCACCTGGGACAGCGCGGGTTGCGAGATGTTCAGCATCCGCGCGGCAGCAGTGATCGTGCCCGCCCGCATCACCGCCACGAAGACCTCTAGCTGCCTGGCCCGCATCGTCACCCCATAGGTTTGGCTTATGGTTCACCCAAGAACCCGTCCTTGACCCTTCATGCCCCCGGACGTTCGATGGGGCAAGATCAGGGAGAGGCGGCATGTCGGTGATCGTTCTGGGCGGCGGGTTGATGGGCAGCGCGACGGCCTTCTTCCTGGCGCGCCGGGGGGTCGCCGTCACGCTGATCGACCAGGGGCGGATCGGCGCGGGGGCGACGGTCGCCTCGTTCGGCAATATCCGCCGCAGCGGGCGGTATCTGCCGCAACTGCCGCTGGCGCATCGGTCGCTGGCCTTGTGGCACCGGCTTCATGCGCTGCTGGGCCGCGACGTGGAATTCCGCGCGACGGGGCATCTGCGGCTGATCTTCGACACTGAAGGCCTGGCCCTGATGCGCCGCTTTGCCGCCGCCGCCCGCCCCTGGGGGCTAGAACTTGAGGAGCTTGGCCCGAACGAGATCCGGCAACGCTTTCCGGGTCTCGGGCCGGATGCCATCGCCGCATCCTTTTCGCCGCAGGACGGGTCGGCCAACCCGCGCCTGATCGCGCCCGCCTTTGCCGAGGCCGCCGCACGGGCGGGGGCGCAGGTGGTGGACCAGGCGCAGGTGCTGAAGATCGCGCCGGGCTTCACGGTGGAAACATCGCGCGGGACGTTTCATGCCGAGCGGCTGGTCAACTGCGCGGGCCATCATGGCGCGGCGCTGGCCGCGCGGTTCGGGGAAGCGGTGCCGCTTGACGTTTGCGGCCCGCAGATGGGCGTGACGGAACCCCTGCCGCACCGCATCCTGCCGGTGGTAGGCGTCTGGTCCGCCGATCACGGCGCCTATCTGCGGCAGGTGGAACGCGGCAACGTGGTGTTCGGCGGCGCGGTGGACCGGGTGGCAGTCGGGGCGGATGGCCGCGCCCATGCCGACCCCGCGCGCCTGCCCCAGCAGTTGCGCGCCGTGGTCCGGCTGGTGCCCGCGCTGCGCCATATGGCCGTCATCCGCCAATGGTCGGGGGCCGAGGGCTATGTCCGCGACGGGCTGCCCGTCATGGGACCATCCGCCACCACGCCGGGTCTGTTCCACGCCTTCGGGTTCTGCGGCCACGGCTTCCAGTTGGGGCCGGGCGTGGGCGATGCGATGGCGGAACTGGTCGCCACGGGTGCCTGCGAAACGCCGCTGGAGGATTTCCGCATCGGGCGCTTTGCCGCATGAGGTCAGAACTTCGCGACCTTGCCCCATTGGCTGCCCTTGAAGCGGTCCAGCCGGTATTGAGCGACCTCGGTGATCGGCGTGCGGCCCATGATCATGTCGGCCACCAGATGCCCGACTCCCGGCCCGATCCCGAAGCCATGGCCCGACAGCCCCGCCGCCAGCACCAGCCCGGGCACCCCGCAATCGGCGTCGATCACCGGCACCCCGTCGGGCGTGCTGTCGATGAAGCCCGCCCAGGCTGCCTGCACGGGAATGTCGCGCAGCGCGGGCAGCAGGCGGCGGGCGCGGGCCAGGGTTTCGCTTACCAAGGCCTTCGAGGGGCGGGGGTCGAGGATTCGCATCCGCTCCATCGGCGTCTCGCGGTCCAGCGCCCAGGTCTTGCGCGTCTCGAACCCCGCCGCCCAGCCTTGCAGCCCCCCGGGCCGCAGCGCGCGCCAGCGTTTGGCGAACATCGGCAGGAAGTGCCGCGCCCCCGCCATCATCCCCGGCGTCAGGTCCACATTCGCCCGCCCCGAGATCGCCAGCGTATGGCCCCCGTCGCCCCGCCGCGTGGCGGATACGGCGGCGGTGTGCAGCGCATCGGGCAGGCCCTGCGCGCCCGGCATCACCGACAGGATCGAGCTGCGGACCGAGGCCTGCGGGAAGGCCACCCCCAGCTGGTGCAGGAAGCTGCCCGCCCAGGCTCCGCCCGCCATGACCACCGTGCCGGTGCGGACCGTGCCGCGTTCCGTCACGACCCCCGCCACGCGGCCGCCTTCCAGTTCCAACCCGCGCGCGGTGCAGGACTGGATCACATGGCCGCCATGCCTGACGATGCCCTGCGCGATCAGCGGCGCGGCGCTGGCCGGATCGGCGATGCCGTCGGTGGGCGACCAGACGCCGCCCAACCAGGGTTTTCCGGTGGCGCGGCCGCGCTCAGCGGCCTCGGAGGCGGACAGCATCCGGGTGTCGATCCCTTCAGTGCGCGCAAAGCGGCCCCAGGCGGCCCAGCCTTCCAGTTCCGCCGGGTCATCGGTCAGATACAACAGCCCGCAGCGGCGGAAGCCCAGGCCGGGGCCAAGATCGGCGGTCATGATGTCCCACAAATCCAGGCTGCGGGTGGACAAGGGCAGTTCGCGCGCGTCGCGGTTCTGTTGGCGGCACCAGCCCCAGTTGCGGCTGGACTGTTCGGCCCCGATCCGGCCCTTTTCCAGAAGCACCACCCTTTGCCCCGCACGGGCCAGCCAATAGGCGGCGGAAACCCCGACGATGCCGCCGCCGATCACCACGCAATCGGCACGGGGCGGCAGGTCGGGGGCGGTCTGGATGTGTAGCAGGGGGGCGGGCATGGGGTTCTCCGGTCGTATAGGGGCAGGCTAGCGGCGGCGTGCCAGCCGCATCTGCCGCATCACGTCGCGGTGACGGCATTTCCTGTCGAATTGCAGGTGGTTGGCAGCGGGGCCGAATTGCAGCAGAAGGAACCCAAAAAGGAAGGGATGGGCTGATGACACCGCCTCTCAAACTGGATCGCATCGACGTGAAGATCCTGGCCGAATTGCAGAAGAACGGGCGGATCACCAATGTCGAGCTTGCCGATCTGGTAGCGCTGTCCCCGTCCCCGTGCCTGATGCGCGTGAAGAAGCTGCAGCAGGCGGGCTATATCACCGGATACAGCGCGCAAATCAACGTGGCCAAGCTGGGCGAGACGCTGACCGTCTTTACCGAATTCACGCTGAAGAACCACCGCCCGCCCGATTTCGCGCGCTTCCAAGAGGCGCTGGAGCGGATCGACAGCTGCATCGAATGCCACCTGGTCTCGGGCGGCTACGACTACCTGGCGAAGTTCGTGACGGCGGGGATCGTGGATTACCAGAACATCATCGAGGCGCTGATCGACCGCGACGTGGGCGTGGACAAGTATTTCAGCTTCGTGGTTATCAAGACGCCGTTTGTGAAGAACCAGATCCCGTTGACGCGGCTGTTCGCGGATCGGGGATGATCATGGTGGGGTGGAGTGAAACCCCACCCTACCGCCCTGCGAATTGCGCCAGCAGCGCCGGATCCTGTTCCAGCCCCTTCAGCCAGCCGGTGTCCAGCTTGGGGATCGAGCCGATCAGCAGCCGGGAATAGGGATGGGTCGCGTCCGTGGACATGCGGGCGGCGGGCAGGGCCTCGACCACGCGGCCCTTCAGCATCACCAGAACCTCGTCGCAGATCGCCTCGACCGTGGACAGGTCATGGCTGATGAACATGTAGGACAGGTTCAACTCGCGCTGCAGTTCCTTGAGCAGGTCCAGGATCGCCGCCGCCACCACCGTGTCCAGCGCCGAGGTGATCTCGTCGCACAGGATCAGGTCCGGTTCGGCGGCCAGCGCGCGGGCCAGATTCACGCGCTGCTTCTGCCCGCCCGACAGTTCCGATGGCAGGCGGTGGCGCAGTTGGCCGGGCAGGCGCACCATGTCCAGAAGCTCGATCACCCGCTTGCTGCGCGCAGCCCCTGACATGCCGTGATAGAAGGTCAGGGGGCGGGCCAGGATCGCCTCGATGGATTGGGCGGGGTTCAGCGCGGTGTCGGCCAGTTGGAAAACGATCTGGGCGCGGCGCAACTCGTCCTTGCTGCGGTCCGACAGCGAGGGCGCCAGTTCCTTGCCGTCCAGCAGCAGGTTGCCTCGATAGGCGGGCAGGATCCCGGCGATGGCGCGGGCCAGGGTGGATTTGCCCGATCCCGATTCCCCGATCACGCCCAGGTTGCGGCCCCGTTCCAGCCGGAAGCTGACATCTTCCAGGATCCTCGCCGCAGGCACGCCGTCGCGGATCGCGCCATAGCCCGCGCAGAGGTTCTGCACCTGAAGGATCGGCTCTCGTGTCCCGGCCTGGGCCTCGGGGACATGCGGCACGGGCTCGAAGGCGTCCAGAAGCTGGCGGGTATAGGGATGCGCCGGCGCGTGCAGGATCTGTTCGGTCGGGCCTTCCTCCTGCACCACGCCGTTCTTCAGGACGATGATGCGGTCGGCGATCTGGGCCACCACGGCCAGGTCGTGGCTGACATAGACGCCCGCCATGGCGCCCTTGTCCATGACCGACTTGAAGGCGCGCAGAACCTCGATCTGGGTGGTCACGTCCAGCGCGGTGGTGGGTTCGTCAAAGATCACCAGCGCCGGATCCCCGATCAGCGCCATGGCCGCCGACAGCCGCTGCAACTGCCCGCCCGAGACCTGGTGCGGATAGCGGCTGCCGATATGGTCCGGGTCGGGCAGCGCCAGGGCGCGGAACAGCTGGCGGGCCTTGGCTTCGGCCTGAGGGCGCGGCATCAGCTTGTGGATGGCGGTGATTTCCACCACCTGGTCCATGATGCGCTTGGCAGGGTTGAAGGCCGCCGCCGCCGATTGCGGGACGTATGACACCTCGGTCCCGCGCATGGCGGCGCGCTGGCGTTCGGACATGGCCGTCACGTCGCGGCGGCCCACGCGGATGTGGCCTGCATGGATCTTGCAGCCAGGCCGCGTGTGGCCCATCAGCGACAGGGCGATGGTGGTCTTGCCCGACCCGCTTTCGCCGATCAGGGCCAGGATTTCCCCGGGCGCGATGTCGAAGCTGACACCCTTGATGATCTCGACATCGCGGCCCGAGTCGGTTTTCGCGCCGATCTTCAGGTCGCGGACGGAAACAAGCGGCTGGTCCATCATTCGCTCCGGTCCCTGATGCGCGTGGGCAGGTTGTCGATGAACAGGTTGACCGAGATGGTCAGCGAGGCGATGGCGATCGACGGAAAGATCACCGCAGGCGCGCCCAGCGACAGCCCCTCGATGTTCTCGCGCACCAGCGCACCCCAGTCGGCATTGGGCGGCTGCACGCCAAGGCCCAGGAAGGACAGGCCCGACAGGACCAGCACGATGAAGACAAAGCGCAGCCCCAGGTCGGCCAGCACGGGGCCGAGGATGTTGGGCAGGATCTCTCGCCCGATGATGTGGCCGAAGCCCTCGCCCCGGGCGCGGGCCACGGTGACGAAATCCATGGTGTTGACGTTGACGGCCAGCGCGCGGGCAAAGCGATAGGATCCGGGCAGATACATCGCCGCCAGCGTCAGGATCAGCACCGGGATCGAGGATCCGACGGCGGCCACCACCACCAGCCCGAACAGCAGGTGCGGGATGCCGTTGAAGGCGTCCAGGAACCGCGACAGCAGGGTGTCGAACCAGCCGCCGACCACCGCTGCGATCATGCCCAGGATCACCCCGCCCGCGCAGGCCAGGATCACGGCGGCCAGAGCGATGCCCACGGTATAGCGCGTGCCCATGATGATGCGGGACAGGATATCGCGGCCCAGATAGTCGCTGCCCAGCCAGAACTGCTGGCTCATGGGGCCGAAGTAATCGTAATCGACCATGTCGCCGGGCGGATAGGGGGCGATCCAGGGGCCGATGACCGCGATCACCGCCCAGAACAGGATCACCGCCAGGCCCAGGCGGCCCACGCGGTTGAAGGAATATCCCAGCCGGGCCGGGGTCGGAAGGCGCAGGGCAAGGGACATCAACGGCGCAACCTCGGGTTTGAGAGAAGGGCGATCATGTCGGCCAGCGTGATCAGAGCCAGATAGCTGATGCAGAAGATCATCGCGCAGCTTTGGATCAGGGGCAGGTCGCGGGTGGACACAGCATCGACCATCAGCTTGGCCACGCCCGGATAGTTGAAAACGGTTTCCACGATGATCACGCCGCCGACCAGATAGGACAGCGACAGCGCCACCGCATTGGCTATGGGGCCAAGGGCGTTGGGCAGCGCGTGGCCCAGCACCATCCGCGTGCGGGACGCGCCCTTCAGCAGCGCCATTTCGACATAGGGCGTGTTGATCGTCTCGATCACGGCGGCCCGCGTCATGCGGATCATCTGGGCCGAGACCACGAAGGACAAGGATATGACCGGCATCGCATAGGCGCGCAGCATGTCACCGATGCTGTCCACATTCACGCCGAAGGACAGCGCGGGCAGCCAGTCCAGCCAGACGGCGAAGACCAGCACCGCCAGCGTCGCCACCATGAATTCCGGCACCGAGATCACCGAGATCGTCAGCACCGACACCAGCCGGTCCAGCCAGGATCCGCGCCACATCGCGGCGGCGATGCCCAGACACAGCGCGACCGGCACGCAGACCAGCGTCACGATCCCCGCCAGCCGCAGCGTATTGGCCAGCCGCCCCGACAGCAGGTCCGCGACCGCCATCCTGTTGACATAGGACATGCCCAGGTCGCCCTGCGTCAGCCCGCCCAGCCAGGACAGGAAGCGCCAGATCGCCGGTTCGTCCAGGCCCATGGCGGTGCGCAGGCCGGCCACGGCCTCGGGCGTGGCGGCCTGGCCCAGCAGGATTTCGGCCACGTCGCCGGGCAGAAGCTCGGTCGCGAAGAACACCGCGAAGGACACGATCAGCAGCGTGACCAGCGCGATGCCAAGCCGCTGGCCGACCAGGATCCATGTGGTTGCGGAACGCAGCATGGCGCATCTCCGATCAGGGAAGGGTGCCCCGCGCAGTCCTTGCGCGGGGTCGTGGCATCAGGCCTCCAGCCAGACGTATTCGGCGAAGGCATAGCCCATCTGGCCGCCCAGAGGGTTGGCGCGCATCCCCTTCATCTTGGACGAATGCGCATCGACGTTGGAAATATAGGCGGGGATGATGGTGCCTGCCTCGTTCGCGACCATCTCCTGCATCTCCCAATAGATCGCCTTGCGCTTTTCCTCGTCCAGAAGCCCGCGCGCCTCGACCAGCATCCCGTCGAATTTCTCGGACTTGTACTGGCTTTCGTTCCAGGGCGCGTCGGATGCGTAGAGCAGCGAGAACAGGATGTCCGGCGTGGGACGCGGGTTGATGTTGCCGAAATGGATCGGCGCCTTCAGCCAGTAGTTCGACCAGTAGCCGTCCGAGGGCACGCGCTCGATCTGGAAGGGCATTCCGGCCTCGTTGCCCGCCTGCTGGACGACCATGGCATAGTCGATGGCCGAGTTCGCCGCATCCGAGGTGACGATGGGGATCGCCTGGCCCAGGACGCCCGCCTTCTCGAACAGGGCCTTGGCCTGTTCGGGATCGTAGGGCCGGGGTTTCAGGTTCGGGTTGTGATACTTGTCCATGGGCGAGACGGGCTGGTCGTTCGCGACCTCTCCCAAGCCGCGCAGGACGCCGTTCACCATGGCCTCGCGGTTCATCAGGTATTTCATGCCCTCGACGAAGCCCGCCTTGCTGCCCGGATCCATGTCCAGGCGGATGTTCAGGTTCGTGTAGTTCCCCCCGGTCGAGATCGAGGTAGTGATGTGGTCCTGCCCCTCGACCATGCGCATGGACCGGGGGTTGATCGCGGCGGCCAGGTGGATGTCGCCCGACAGGACCGCGTTGACGCGCGCGTTGTTGTCCGAGATGGCGAAGTATTCAAAGCTGTCCAGATACGGCCCGCTGTCCTTGAAATAGTTCGGGTTGCGCGTGCCGATTGACCGGACACCAGGTTCAAAGGTCTCGCAGACAAAGGCGCCGGTGCCGTTGGCCTTGCTGAAATCGCTCGTGCCCTCGGCCAGGATCATGAAGTGGTGCAAGGACAGGATGGTGGGCAGGTCGGCATTGGCGGCGGCCAGCACGATGCTGACGGTGCGGTCGTCCACGGCGGTGATTTCCGCCATCTGTTCGGCGATGGCAGCGGCTTTCGATCCTACCGCCGGATCCAGGTGGCGCTTCAGCGACCAGACCACGTCGGACGCGGTCAGGGTCTTGCCGTCGTGGAAGGTCACGCCGGGCTTCAGGATGATCTGCCAGGTCTTGGCGTCCGTCGTCTCGATGGTGTCGGCCAGCTCCATCTTCACCACGCCGCCTTCGTCCAGGAAGGTCAGGCGGTTATAAAAGGCGCAGCAGCGGGTATAGTCGGTCGAGAGCGACGCCTTGGCCGGGTCCAGCGTGTCGGCGGTCGATGCCGACCAGCCCGCGGCCTTCAGGTGCCCGCCCGTCACCGGGGTTTGCGCCACCGCCTGGCCCGCGCGCAGCAGCAAGGATCCGCCCGCCGACAGCGCCACGCCGGACGCCATTAGCATCTTGAGCAGTTCCCGGCGCGAGGCACCCCGGCGGATCGCGGCTTCCACCATCGCGTCGTCGCGGCCGGTCCAGTTGGTCGGTTTGAGGTCTTTCATGTCATCTTCCCTGTTGTCAGGCCCGGCGGCTCTCTCGGTCGCTCAGGGGCGGGTGAAGTCAGTTGCCGAAGGCCTTGTCGGCCGCTTCGGCGAGGTCGATCAGCGCGTGGAAGTGGTAATCGGGTTCGGTGAACTGGGCCGGTTCGATGGTGCCGCCGTATCCCTGTTGCGCATGGCGGCGCTGGATCCAGGCGTTCGTCATGCCCAGTTGGCGCGAAATGCCGATGTCGTGGTATTGGCTTTGCGCGGTGTGCAGGATGTCGTCCTTGCTGCCGCCGTCCTGTTCCACGAAGTCGAAGACCTGGTGGAAAAAGGCCGGGTCGGGCTTTTCGGTGCCGGTGTCGTCGGTGGTGAAGCTGGCCCAGAAGGGATTGCCCAGCTTCGCCTCGTATTTCTCGAAGGCCCAGCGGCGGGCATTGGTCATGGCGATCAGCTTGTAGCGCGCCTTGAGCCGCGCCATGGCCTGCACGCTGTCGGGGAAGGGCTGCGCCTCGCCCACGGCGTCGATCATGAACCGGCGGTTTTCCGGGGTGTCGGGAAGGCCGGTGGCGGCCGCGATCTGGGCGTAGCAGCGGCCCAGGTCGTCGGGGAAGCGCAGCGCATCGGGCTGATAGCGGGCGTTGCGATAGAGGGCCAGCGCGGCCTCTCCGTCCACGGTCATGCCCGCGTCGGCGGCGATCTTTTGCAGCGCGCCGGTGATCGCGCCCTCGAAGTCGATCAGGGTGCCCACCACGTCGAAGGTGACATAGGAAAAGCGGTCCAGGGGTTTCGCCGCCGTCAGGGTGGCCATGGGAACTTCCTTTCGCAGGTGCCGCAGAGTGTGCGGCGGTCAGGTCGGCGGAAGCGCGGGCGTCGTCATCCCGTCGCATCCAGATTGCGTCATCCGGGGTTTGCAAAACGCCGAAACATGGGGGCGGCGCAGCAGATTCTTTCGTATCGGGGCACCGCGCGGCATATCGCGCGAGTCCGCGCCCAGGGTGCCCGGCACGGGCGGGATCAGGAAAGGCATCGCGTTTCCCCTGCCCACCGCGCGAGGGTGCAACCAGAGACGGCGCAGCCCCGCGACCACGGAAGGCCAGCGCCCGCCGGGGGCGGGGCGGGTGCTGGCCGAGCCTTTGAGGCCCGGCGGTTCTGGTGGCCATGTCATCAGGCGGCGAAGGCGATGGCCTTCGCCAATCGGCGCGATGGTCCTGCGGCAGGAATCAGTCATCTCAATATCCCCGGCTGCGGTCCACCAGGCCCGGCACGGGCTGGCCATCGCGATCGGCACGGATCACGGCAAGGGCATGGCGCGCGCCCTCGGCGGCATCGGTATGGGCGGCGACATGCGGGGTGATCAGCACGCGCGGGTCCGTCCAGGCCCAGTGGTCGGCGGGCAGGGGCTCGGGGTCGGTCACGTCCAGCATGGCGGCGGACAGGCGGCCGCTGTCGAGCGCCCGGCGCAGCGCGTCCATGTCCAGTTGCGCGCCGCGCCCGGCCTGGACCAGACCCGCCCCGGCGGGCAGGCGGGCCAGAAAGGCGTCGTTCATCATCCTCCGCGTCCGGTCCGTCAGGGGCAGCAGGCAGACCAGGATGTCCGCCCCGGCCAGGAAATCGTCCAGCCGATCCGCGCCGAAGACCGCGACGCCCTCCACCGGCGCGCCCGAACGGCTGTAGCCCGCGACCGAAAAGCCCAGGGCACCTAGGCTTTCCGCCGCCAGCCGCCCGATCCGGCCCATGCCCATGATCCCCACCCGGCGGGACCGGGCCAGCCGGGCCGGGCGCGGCTGCCATGCACCGCGCGCGGCATCCTCCAGATAGGCGGGCAGGTCGCGGTGCAGGGCCAGCACCGCCATGACCACCCAATCGCGGACCATCGCCTCGATCCCCGGCGCGAGGGTGCGCGACAGGGCCACGCCCGGGGGCAGCGGCGGGAAATGGTCGGTGCCCGCGCCCACGCAGATCACCGTGCGCAGGTTGGGATAGCGCGCCAGGTCGGCGGGCGGGGTCCAGCAGGCCAGGTGCGTGACAAGGGCGGGGTCGGTGACGCCCGCCTCGTCCGCGATGAAGCCCTCGCCCGCATCGGCGAAGATGCGCCCCCAGACGGCCCCGCGTTCGGGCGTCGAATGCAGCAGCAGCGCCATCAGCGCAGGACCGCGCGGATCTCGGGATCCTCCAGCGTCAGGTCCAGGACAGCGCGGGTGCGTTCGACAATGGCGTCGATCTGATCCTCCGTGCAGCAGAGCGGCGGGGCATAGCCGAAGATGCCTTGCGCAAAGGACCGCACGATCAGCCCTTGGTCCCATGCGCGGTCGAACAGCCGCGTGGCAGGCTGGATGGCAGGCGGCAGCGGGGTCTTGGCGTCCTTGTCCACGACCAGTTCGACGGCCGCCAGCATCCCCCTGCCCCGCACGTCGCCTACCAGCGGGTGATCGCGCAGGCTTTCCAGCCCCGCCTGCAACCGCGCCCCCGCGCGGCGGCCATTCTCCAGCAACCCCCCTTCGTAAAGCGCCAGCACCTCCAGCGCGACGGCGGCCGAGACGGGATGGGCGGAATAGGTGAAGCCGTGCCCGATGGCCTTGGCCCCCGCCCCGTCGGCCAGCGTTTCATAGACATGATCGCGCATGAAGACCGCGCCCATCGGCACATAGCCCGAGGTCAGGCCCTTGGCCGTGGTCATCAGGTCGGGGACGATGCCCTCGTCCTGACAGGCGAACAGCGGGCCGGTGCGGCCAAAGCCGGTGATGACCTCGTCGGCGACGAACAGCACGTCGTATCCGGCGCAAAGGTCGCGCATCGCCTTGATCCAGCCGGGGGGCGGAACCAGCACGCCGCCGGACCCCTGGATCGGCTCGACATAGAAGGCGGCGACGCGGTCGGGGCCGATGGCCTCGATCTTGGCCCGCAGTTCCGCGACCGAGGCATCGATCACCGCCTGCGAGTCTGTGCCCACCGGGTTGCGATAAAGATAATGGGACGAAATCTTGTGCTGCCAGTCATAGGGCGCGCCGAACCCGTCGTGGAACAGCGGCAGCGCGGTCAGTCCCGCGCCCATGGTCGTGGACCCGTGATAGCCGTTCGCGACCGAGATGAACTGGTCGCGCCCCGGCTGGCCCTTGGCGTGCCAGTAATAACGGATGAAGCGGATCGTGCTGTCCACCGCGTCCGACCCGCCCAGCGTGAAATACACGTGGTTCAGATCGCCGGGTGCGCGTTCGGCCAGCGCGGCGGCCAGGCGGATCGGGGCCTCGGCCCCAAGGTCGAAATAGCCGGTGGCATAGGGCAGCTTGCGCATCTGGTCGGCTGCGGCCTCGACGATGCTTTCGTGGCCATAGCCCGCGTTCACGCACCACAGGCCCGCGAAGCCGTCGATCAGGGTCCGGCCCTCGGCATCGGTGACGGTCGCGCCCTGCCCGCCGGTCAGGATGCGCACGCCGCGCGCCTCATGCCCGCGGAAGGAGGAAACCGGGTGGATCAGGTGCCGGCGGTCAAGCTCGACAAGGGAATTGCTCAGCATTTTCTTCTCCGGGTTCAGCCAAGGGCCTGCGAGATCAGGGCAAAGGTCGTGGGATCGGGGGTCTGCGGGTTGCGGACCATGGCGGTGCCGCCGCCCACGGGGGCAAGGCCCAGGCGGGCGGCCAGCGGCTCCAATCCCTGCCCTGCGCGCAGGTCGGCGCGCAGGAAGGTGCCCTCGCAGCGGCGCGCGGCATCCGTCAGCATGGCGCGGGCGGTGGCGGTGTCGGGGGCGGTGATGGGGCCGACGACGCGGCCCCGTCCGAAGTCGCGCAGCAGGGCGAAGCCGGTGTTGCAGATCAGAACCTCGCCTTCGGCGGCAATGGCGCGCAGCAGGGGCGCGCGGTCCATGCCGCTGGCGGCGCGGTCGGTCGGGGCCAAGCGGTCGATATCGGCGGAGGTGCCGGTCGTCACGGGCAGGTCCGGCGCTGCTGCGGTCGCGATGCCTTGGTGCTGCACGATCTGCCCGGTGGCGTGGAAGCCCAGCTTTTCGTAAAGCGGCAGCCCGTCGGTGGTGGCGACCAGCCGCATTTCCCGGTCCCCGGCCAAGGCGATGATGGCATCCATCAGCGTGCGGCCTAGGCCACGCCCGCGCATCGCCTCATCGACGATGATCATGTTCAGGGTGGCGACCGGGCCGAAGGGCGAACACAGCGCCGTGCCGACCACGCGATCCCCGTCCAGCGCCACGACCCCTTGCGAGACCGACAGCGTCAGCGCCCAGTCCTGTTGCCGGTGGGGCCAGCCCGCCTGCCGGGACAGGCGCAGCGCCTGCGGCAGATGGGCGGGGGTAAAGGCGGCAAGCGCGGGGGTCGTGGTGGTGGTCATCGGTTCATCCTTGTTGCGGTTATCCTGCCACGGGCGCGCCCCCGGGATCACCGATCTGGCCGGTGCGCGCGGCATGTCCTGCGGATCGCATGGGCGGTGCCGCAGAAAATGCCGTCACGGGCAAAGCCCTTGCCCCAGGCGGCGGATCAGGGCGCAGCAATCATCCAGTTCGCCCGTTGTCAGGTATTCCTCGGGGCGGTGCGCGCGGGCGATGTCGCCGGGGCCGCAGATGATCGCGGGGATCCCGGCCCCTTGGTAAAGCCCGGCCTCGGTCCCATAGCTGACGGCGCCCAGGGGGGTGGCGCCGGTCAGGTCGGCCATCAGCCGCGCCAGCGGGTGATCGGGGTCCAAGGCCAGCGCGGGATAGGAGGACAGCCAGTCCACCGCCAGCCCCTGCGCCGCCGCGACGACCGGAGCCAGGATCGCCTTGGGATCGACGCCCTGGATGGCGCGGGCCTCGATCTGCGCCTCGGCATGGTCGGGGATGATGTTGACGGCCTGCCCGCCCGTGACCGTGCCGATCTGAAGGCTGGACCAGGGCGGCGCGAAGCGCGCGTCCCGGGGCCCCGATTGCAGCACCACGGCCTGCGCCGCCGCCGCGTTCAGCGCGGGCAGCAGCGCATGAATGGCGTTCACCCCCAGGTCGGGGCGCGAGCTATGCCCCGCCACGCCCGACGCCGCCAGCCGCAGCGCCGCCTTGCCCTTGTGGGCCAAGACCGGCACCAGGCCGGACGGCTCTCCGATGATCGCCCCCAAGGGCGGGGCGCAAAGACCCGGCAGCGCCGCCAGCAGATGCGGCACCCCCCGGCAGCCCGCTTCCTCGTCATAGGACAGCGCGATGTGGATCGGCGCGGACAGCGGCATGGCGGCCAGTTCGGGCACCATGGCCAGGGCGGCCGCGACAAAGCCCTTCATGTCGCAGGCCCCGCGTCCGATCAGGCGGTCCCCATGGCTGCGCAGCATGAAGGGATCGCCCTGCCAGCCGGGTTCCCCCGCCGGGACCACGTCGAGGTGGCCCGACAGGACGTAACCCGCGCGCGAGGGATCCCCGATGGTGGCGAACAGGTTCCAGCGGTCGCCCTCGGGTCCGGGGATCAGGGCGGGTTCCACCCCGTACCCGCGCAGGTAATCCTGCACGAACGCAATGATCGCGCCGTTCGGGCCGCCCACGACGCTGGGAAAGCCCACCAGCCGGGCCAGCAGGTCAGTCGGCGAAGACATAGATCTTGCGCACGGTTTCGACCGTCTTCCAGGTGCCCTTGAAGCCCGGCTTCATCAGGAAGCTGTCGCCTGCGGCAAACCGGCGCGTCTCGCCGCCGTCCTCGGTCAGGTCAACGACGCCAGACAGGATATGGCAGAATTCCAGCGCCTCGCCCTTGGCGGACCGGGTGGTGCCGGGGGTGGCTTCCCAGATGCCGGTGCGGATCTTGGTCCAGTTGCCCAGCGGCACCTCGTCCAGGGCCCAGGTCTTGAAGGCGGGCGCGCCGGCGATCAGCTTGTCAGCGGCGGCCACATCCTCGTGCGGGGCAAAGGCGGGGGCGGTGTCGATGGGGGTCAGCAGCGTCATGGCGGTTCCTTTCCTTGGTTGCCGCCAGATTGGCCCGCTCCACAGCGGCTCGGGCACCGTTGTCGCGGCGCAGGCGGCACGGCCTGCCGTCCGTCGCGGGATTTTCGCAATCTCCTGCCGTCAGGCGGGCGACTGCCGCACACCCCGCCGCCCCGGTGCGTCCAAGATGGGAAAAACCGACCCGCAGGAGGCCCCATGGCGCAGCGCCCGAAATTCATCACCTTCGATTGCCACGGCACGATGATCTTCTTCGACATGGCGGGCGCCGCGCGCGACCATTACGGCGCCCAGCTGTCCGGCCCCCGGATGGAGAAGTTCATCGCCAATTTTGCGGCCTACCGCCTGGACGAGGTTCTGGGCGTCTGGAAACCCTATGCCGAGGTCGTCCACAACGCGCTGGAACGCACCTGCAAGCGCAACGGCCTGGCCTTCGATCCGGCGGTGGCCGCCGACATCTATGACCGCGTGCCGACCTGGGGTCCGAACCTGGACGTGCCCGCGGGCCTTCAGCGCATCGCCGGAAAGATCCCGCTGGTGGCGCTGACCAATTCCATGAACGACCAGATCCCCCACAACATCGCCAGGCTGGGCGCGCCCATCGACCATGTGTTCACGGCGGAAAGCGCCGGCGCCTACAAGCCCCGGATGCGCGCCTTTGAATACATGTTCGACCAGCTTGGCTGCGGACCCGAGGACGTGCTGCATGTGTCCTCGTCCTTCCGCTATGACCTGATGACCGCCCATGACATCGGCATCCGCAACAAGGTCTGGGTGAACCGGGGCCACGAACCCGCGAACCCCCATTACGGCTATACCGAGGTCCGCGACATCTCGGGCCTGGCCGAGGTGGTGGGGCTGTGACCCGCCACGCATCCTATTGGCAGGACGGCGTGGCCCCCTTTGCCGGGGCCGAGGCCGGGCCGGTCGAGGGCCGCTTCGACGTGGCCGTGATCGGCGGCGGCTTCACCGGGCTGAACGCCGCCCGCAGCCTGGCCAGGGCTGGCGTCAGCGTGGCCCTGCTGGAGGCCGAGACCGTCGGCTGGGGCGCCTCGGGGCGCAATGGCGGGCACCTGAACAACGGCATCGCCCATGGCTATGGCGACGCCAAGGCGCATCTGGGGACGGAACGCGCGCATGCGCTTTACCGCGCCTATGACCGATCCATCGACATGATCGAGCAGATCGTGGCCGAGGAAAACATCGCCTGCGATTTCCGCCGCTCGGGCAAGCTGAAGCTGGCGTCCAAGGCAAGCCATGTCGCGGGCCTGCGCGCGAATTTCGACCTGATCCATGCCGAGGTCGACCCCGACACCCGCTGGCTGGACCGCGCCGACCTGGCGGGCGAGGTCGGGTCGGACAGCTTCCACGGCGCGATGCTGTATGAGAAATCCGCGATGATCCATATGGGCCGCTATGCCCAAGGGCTGGCCGGGGCGGCGGCGCGGCACGGCGCGCGGATCTGGGAAGGCGCACCCATGACGGGGCGGGCCAGGGCAGCCAGGGGGTGGGACTTGCAGACCCCGCGCGGGCGGCTTGTGGCGGATCGGGTGATTGTCGCCACCGGGGCCTATGGCACCACGGCGCCCTTGCGGCATTTCCGGCGGCGCATCATCTCGGTCGGGTCGTTCATCATCGCGACGCGGCCCCTGACAAAGGCCGAGGTCGCGGCCACCCTGCCCGGCGACCGGACCTGCGTCACGTCCATGAACATCGGCAACTATTTCCGCCTGTCGCCCGACCGGCGGCTGATCTTTGGCGGGCGGGCGCGGTTCTCGGCCCGGTCGGACCAGAAGGCGGACGCGAAGTCGGGGGCGATCCTGCGCCGGTCCATGACGGCGATCTTTCCGCATCTGGCCGATGTGCCGGTGGATTACTGCTGGGGCGGGCTGGTGGACATGACCAAGGACCGCTTCCCCCGCGCGGGCGAGGTGGACGGCATGATCTATGGCATGGGCTATTCCGGGCACGGCGCGCAGATGTCCACGCTGATCGGGCAGGTGCTGGCGGATCTGGCGATGGGACGGCGCGGCACGAACCCGCTGGAGGGACTGCACTGGCCCGCGATCCCGGCGCACAGCGGCAAGCCCTGGTTCCTGCCGCTGGTGGGGTTGTGGTTCGGGTTGAAGGACCGGCTGTCGTAACGGCGCGTGGCGGGGTGGAACCCCACCCCATCTTGATTGGCGAAGGCCATCGCCTTCGCCACGTCGCGGCCTATCCTTCCCGCACCGCCGGGCCTCTCGTGGTCTGGGATTGCGCCGTCCTTGCGTCGCACCATCAGATAAAGGCGGGGGAAACGGACAGGTTTCCTGATCACGCCCGTTCGGTCGAAACCCCTACCCCAGCGAATGCGAGGCCAGGCCATAGATCACGGCCCCTTCCGTCGCGCGGCGATGGGGGCCGATGCGCATCTCGGTCACGGTATCGAAGGCCGCCAGCCCGGCATCGGCCAGGAAGGACAGGAAGCCCTCGCTGTTCACCGGCGTGTCAAGGCGCGTGAAGGTGCCCGCATTGGCGCGGATCAGCGGCGAGACCAGCGCCATCGCCATTGCGTCATCCTCGGCCACGACCGGGCCGATCACCACGCCCTTGCCGAAGTCGCGCTGCAAGGCAAAGCCGCAGACCGCCCCGTCCCGCAGCGCCACGGTGCCGGTGGACAAGGCCAGCAGCCCGTCCAGCACCCGCGCCCGCACCGCACCATAGGCCGCCGCATCCAGCGCCCGCAGCGCCGCCTTGTCCCCCGGTTCCAGGCTGCGGACCCGCAACCCCGTCGCCTGCACCGGCTCAACCGCCCGCGCGATCCCCTGCTGCTGGTGAATGACGCCCACCGGCAGGAACCCCGCCGCGGCATAAAGCCGGTATCCCGACCGCGTCGCGCTCAGCCGCAGGTCGCGGCCCGCGCAATCGGCCAGCACGCGCTGCAATAGCCACTTGCCCGCCCCCCGCGCCTGCAAGCGCGGCACCGTGACCATCATCCCCAGCATGGCGAAATCCGCCCCCATCGGGAAATACATGGCCGATCCGACCGGGCGGCCGATCTCGTCGGTGGCCAGATAGCCCTGGCCCAGCGACAGGAACAGATCAAGGTCACGGGCCCGGTGCGGCCACAACACCCCCACCGTCAGTTCGTGCAGCAACTGCCGCTGCGCCATGCCCAGCGGTTGGGCCGAGGTGTCATAGGCGTCGATCCGCAGATGCGGCGCCGGGCCGCGATCACCCGCCGCCATGCCCGCACCCGGCGGCAAACCCGCTTTGTCCTGACCCATCCCGACCCCCCCTGCTGTGGCGCATTCGCGGCCAGTATGCCCGGGGGCCCTCGCCATTTGGTGCCGTATCGGGGTCTTCCCGACGAAGATCGTGCCGCTGCAGGCTCCGGGAAGGCGAGTTCCGCGTCCTTATCCGTCCCTTTCGATCACGCTTTCGACCTCGGGCGCGGGGACGAAGCGCCAAGCCCTGCGCGGCCCTGCCATGACGTTGAGGTAGTAAAGCTCGAACCCGTGGGGCGCGCCGCAGGGATGGTGGCCGCGCGGCACCAGCACCACGTCGCCGTCGCGCACGGCCATGGTTTCGTCCAGCGACCCGTCGTCGGTATAGACGCGCTGGACGGCCCAGCCATCCTTGGGGTTCAGGCGGTGGTAATAGGTTTCCTCCAGATAGGTGATGCGGGGGAAGTCGTCCTCGTCATGGCGGTGGGAGGGGTAGGAGGACCAGTTGCCCGCCGGCGTGAAGACCTCGGTCACCAGCAGGCTGTCGCAGACATCCTCGGCCTCCATTGCGATGTTGTTGATCCAGCGGGTGTTGGGGCCCTTGCCCCGCTGTGTCAGCGTGATGCCGTCCGGGCCGATCCGGCGCGCCCCATGGCCGCCCCTGCCCGGTGCGGTGCAGACGGCGATGGTGCAGTCGGTTGCGGCCTCGGCGCGCCAGTCCTGGCCGTTCGGGACATAGAGGCAATGCGGCGGGGTCTTCTCGAAGACATCCATGCGTTCGCCCAGGGTGCCCCAGTCCTGGCCTGCCGCCTCGATGCGGGCCTTGCCCTCGACCATCACCAGCATCGCCTCTGTCCCACCGGTCGCTTCCGCCGCCGTCTCGCCCGCGCGCAGCCGGTAGAGCGAAAAGCCGACATAGCGCCAGCCCGCCGACTGGGGCGTGATCTGGTGCACCTTGCCATGGGTGCCGAAGGGTCTGCGAAGAAGATGGCTCATCGGGCGGCTCCTGCTTTGGACGTTAAATATCCCACGGGGGTCCGGGGGTGTGAAACCCCCGGCCTTCGCCGCCGTCAGGCGGCCGCCGCCCGGTCCAGTCCCGCCTCGGCTGCGGCGGCCTTCAGCGCCTTCAACCCCATGGACTGGTATTCCAGCGGGTTGCGCAGCGCGGGATCCTGCTCGGCCTCGATCACCAGCCAGCCGTCATAGCCCACATCTGCAAGGATACGCAGCAGCGGCACGAAGTCGATGGCCCCTTCCGGGTCGCCCGGCACGGTGAAGGCCCCGGCCAGCACGCCTTGCAGGAAGGACAGGTTCTCGGCCCGCACCCGCTGCGTGATGTCCCGGCGGATGTTCTTGGCGTGGAAATGCGCGACGCGGGCGGCGTGGCGGCGCAAGACCGCGACCGGATCGCCGCCACCGAAGGCGCAATGGCCCGCGTCGAACAGCAGATGCGTGGCGGGGCCAGTCGCGGCCATGAAGGCGTCGATCTCCTCGGGGCTTTCCACAACCGTGCCCATGTGGTGGTGATAGGCCAGCGTGATGCCCTGCGAGGCCAGGTATGCCGCGAAGGCCTCGACCTTGGCGCCGAACGCGGCCATCTCCTCCGCCGTCAGGCGCGGACGGTCGTTCACCGGCACATCGGGATCGCCATGCACGGTGTTGGAACATTCGCAGACGATGCAGACCGCGCAGCCATTGGCCTTCAGCTTGGCCAGATGCGGCTGGACGGCGGCGATCTCGTCCTCGACGCTGCCCACCAGCAGGTTGGTCGAATACCAGCCCGAGATGAAGGCCAGGCCATACTGCCCCAGCAGCGCCTTCAAGGCCTGCGGGTCGTGGGGCCAGCGGTGGCCGTTCTCGATGCCGTCAAAGCCGATCACCCGGCCCGCCTCGTGCAGGATCTGCTCGGTCGGGATATGGGCGCCGATGGTCTGGTCGTCGTCGTTGGCCCAGGCGATCGGGTTGGTGCCATAGCGGATCATGGGTGCATCCCTTCAGTTCACCAGCCGCGCGCGGGCGGCGTTTTCCAAGTATGTCCTATAGGCCTCGCGCAGGCGGTTCGTGCCGCCCACGGCGGGCACGGCCACGTCCCACCAGTGGCCAGCATCGCCGAAACCCGGGCCGTCCTTGGCGGTGGTGTCGATGACGATCACCGTGGGGACGCTTCGCCCCCGAGCGGCGGCGATCTGCGCTTCCAGATCGGCGATACCCCCGGCCTTGACCGCGTGCGCGCCCATGGACCCCGCATGGGCCACATAGTCGATGCGCGGCTGGTCGGCCACGTTGCAATCTTCATACAGGTTGTTGAAGGGCACGCCGCCGCAGACCTGCTGCAGGCGGTTGATGCAGCCGTAACCCCGGTTGTCGGTCAGCACCACGGTAAAGGGCACCCGCCGCATCACCGCCGTCGCCAGTTCCGAGTTCGCCATCATGTAGCTGCCGTCGCCCACGAAGCAGATCACCTCGCGGTCGGGGCAGGCCAGCTTGATCCCCATCGCGCCCGCGACTTCGTAGCCCATGCAGGAATAGCCGTATTCCATGTGGTATCCGCCCTGCGCGGGCTGCCACAGCAGCTTCAGCGCGCCGGGCATGGTGCCTGCCGCGCACATGGCAATGGCCTGGGGTGCTGCACGCTGCACCGCGCCGATCACCTGGGCATCAGAGGGCAGGTCGTTGCTGTCGCCGGGCGCGGCGCAATGGGCATCGACGGCGGCCAGCCAGGCGGCGCGCGGGGCGGGATCGAAAGCCGCCTTGTGATCGCCCAGCATGGCCGTCAGCTTTTCCAGCGCCACGCGGGCGTCAGACACCAGGGGCTCTGCCCCGTGCTTGGCCGCGTCATAGCCGTGGACGTTGATCGACACCAGCTTCGCCCCTGCCGCGAACAGGGTCCGCGAGCCGGTGGTGAAGTCCTGCAACCGCGTGCCGACCCCGATCACCAGATCCGCATCCCGCAGCACGGCGTTCGCCGCCGCCGATCCGTCCACGCCCGAGGCGCCCAGGTTCATCGGGTCCGCCTGCGCCAGGGCCGACTTGCCCGCCTGCGTCTCGGCCACCGGGATGCCGTGGCGGGTGGCAAAGGCCGACAGCGTGGCCTCGGCCCCGGAATAGATCACCCCGCCCCCCGCGACGATCGCGGGGCGCCGGGCGGCGCGGATCAGATCCGCCACCCGGGCCAGTTCCCCCGCATCGGGTTCGGGGCGGCGGATGCGCCAGACCTTCGGTTCAAAGAACGCCTCGGGCCAGTCGTATGCTTCCGCCTGGGTGTCCTGGCAGAAGGCCAGGCACACCGGCCCGCAGTTCGCCGGATCGGTCATCACCCGCAGCGCGCGGGGCAGCGCGGTCAGCAGTTGCTCGGGGCGCTGGATGCGGTCGAAATAGCGCACCACCGGGCGGAAGCAGTCGTTGGCGCTGACCGTGCCGTCATCGAAATCCTCGACCTGTTGCAGCACCGGATCGGGGCGGCGGCTGGCAAAGACATCGCCCGCGATCAGCAGCACAGGCAAACGGTTCACATGCGCCAGCGCCGCCGCCGTCACCATGTTCGTGGCCCCCGGCCCGATGGAGCTTGTCACCGCATGGGCGCGGCGGCGCCTCGATGCCTTGGCGAAGGCGATGGCCGCGTGCGCCATGGTCTGTTCGTTCTGGCCCCGCCAGGTCGGGAAGGCGTCGCCGATCCCGTGCAGCGCCTCGCCGATGCCCGCCACGTTGCCGTGGCCGAAGATGGCCCAGCATCCCTCGATGAACCGCTCGCCGTCCTCGGTCATCTGCACCGACAGCCAGCGCACCATCGCCTGCGCCGCGGTCAGCCTGATCGTTCCGCTCATCCTTGCCTCTCCTGCCTGTTCGGTCAGCGTCAGGGGCCGGTTCATGCCGCCACCCGCGCGCTGGCCCGCGCCTTGTCCCAGATGCCGCAGAGCCGGCTGTAACGGCGCGCCATCTCCTCGACCGCCTCGGCGTCGGTCAGGTCGCCGTCCAGCCAGGCGCAGGCCACCGCGCCGAAGATCGTGCGCCCGACCGCGAATCCCCGCACCAGCGGGAAGGATGCCGCCACCGCGAAGCTTTCCGCCAGCTCCGCCTCGGGCGCGTCCAGGCCCAGGACCACGATGCCGCGGGTGTGGGGGTCGTTCTCCTCGATGGCGGCGATGGCCTTGCGCCAGGCCACCGGCGAGGTCATGGGCTCCAGCTTCCACCAGTCGGGATACACCCCTGCCGCATAGAACTGCCGGATCAGGGTGGCCGTCGTCTCGTTGTCCACGGGGCCGACCTTCGAGGGGATGATCTCCAGCAGGAACTCCAGATCGTTGCGCCGCGCAGCCTGGAACAGCCGCTTCACCGTCTCCTCCTGCCCGGCCCGCATGGCCGCATCGTCGTTCGGGTGGCAGAAGCACAGCACCTTGACCACGTTCTCGCGCGCCCATCCCTCAAGCCCGCCGCAGTCGAGGCCCAGGTCCGGTTCAAGCTGCAAGGGCCGCGATCCGGGCCATTCGGCGGGCCGCCCGATCCACAGACCCGTGCCGGATGCCGCGTGCAGCGCGTCCCGCCCGATGCGGTTGTCGCAGAGGATGCCGTAGCCGGACTTGCCGCCCTGAACCTGCAACGCGGCCTTCAGGCACAGTTCCTTGAACGCCCCGCCCTTGTCCAGCGTATAGCCCGGCATCTGTTCCAGCTGCATCCGGTGGTCGAAGGCGAAGACCCGCATGGTGGACCAGTCGCCCCCGGTGCGCCGCTGGCGGTTGGTGGCCCAGTGGACCTGCTCCAGTTCCGCGTCGTTGCGCAGGTCGGGCCGCACCACGCCGCGCCGCAGGAAGAATTCAAGTTCCGCAAGGCTGGGATAGGCGGGCGTGCAGCCGTGGCGACTGACGGCCAGGGCGCCGCAGGCATTGGCGTATTCGAGGGCCTTGGGCCAGGGCTCGCCATCCAGCCAGCCCTTCATCAGCCCGGAAAAGAACCCGTCCCCCGCGCCCAGGACGTTGAAGACCTCGATGGGAAAGCCTGGTCCGGCCTCGCCCTGATCCAGGCTGTCGGGGATCGCGCCGGTGAAGGCCACCGCGCCCGCCGCCCCGCGCTTGCAGACCAGCGTGGCAGGCGTGATTGCGCGCACCGCCCGCAACGCCGCGACCGTGTCGGTCGAGCCGCCGGCAATGTGGAACTCCTCCTCGGTGCCCACGATCAGGTCGAACAGCGGCAGCGTGGCCTGCAGCCGGGCCGTCACGGCGGCGCTTTCCACGAAGCGGCTTTCCCCCGCCCCGTGCCCCGCCAGCCCCCACAGGTTCGGGCGATAGTCGATATCCAGCGCCGTCCGCGCCCCATGCTTGCACGCCAGCCGCAGCGCCTTGATCACCGCCGCCTCCGTGCGCGGATGCGACAGATGCGTGCCGGTCGCCAGCACCGCGCGGGCTTCGGCGATCAGCCCTTCATCAATGTCGTCCTCGCAGAGCGCCATGTCCGCGCAGTCGCTGCGATAGAAGATCAGCGGGAACTGGTCCTGGTCGCGGATCCCCAGGATCACCAGCGCCGTCAGCCGGTCGGGGTCGGTCGCGACGCCCCGCACATCGACGCCCTCGCGCACAAGCTGCTCGCGGATGAAGCGGCCCATGTGCTCGTCGCCCACCCGCGTGATCAGCCCGGACCGCAGCCCCAACCGCGCCGTGCCGCAGGCGATGTTGGTGGGGCTTCCGCCGATATACTTGCGGAACGACCCCATGTCCTCCAGCCGCCCGCCAACCTGCGCGCCGTAAAGGTCCACGCCCGCGCGGCCGATGGTGATCAGGTCAAGGGATTTGCTCATGGGATCGGTCCTTGTCTGGGGGTCAGGCTTGCGCGGAAACGAAGGCCATGCTGGTCTTCAGCGCGCCCTTGGGGTCGGCGGCGTCGTGAACCTGGGGGGCGAAGGGCTCGAAGCTGAAGGGGCCGTCATAGCCCGCGTCCAGCAGCGCCCGGATCTGGGGCAGGTTTTCCAGACGGTCGGCGCCGTCCACCAGCACACGATGGGCGTCCAGCATGTCGTCCACCGCCACCTCCGCGTCGGTCACGCCCGAGATATGGGCAAGGCCGGTCCAGTCCGGGAAGAACCCGGTCTCGCCCGCCAGATGGTGGTGGAAGGTGTCGTGGACCAGCTTGTAGGTGCCGATCCCCCCTGCCGCCTGGATGGCGCGGATCGCCTCGGCCTTGGTGCGCAGGGATGAAACCGGAAAGCCCAGGGGTTCCACCAGCCCGGTCAGCCCGCGCGTGTCGAGGATCGTCTTCATGGCCGTCAGCGCGCCCACCAGGCTGTCGAAATCGACCGGCGTGCCGTCGTTCAGGGGGCACATGACCAGCGCCCTGGCCCCGCAGGCGGCGGCATAATCGGCCATCGCCTCGGCCCGCGCGGGCAGGTCGCCCGCCCAGACGTTGAAGGGATAGAGCGCGTTGATCGAGACGACCGTGACGCCGGCCTTCTCGGCCTCGGCCTTCACCTGGGCGGGATCCCAGGTGGACAGCACGTCGGGCAGGTCGTTGCGGATCTCGACCTCGGTCACGCCAAGCTCGCGGGCGGCGGCGAAGAAGTCGGGCAGCGACAGCCTAGGGGCGGCGATGTGGTTCAGGGCAAAGCGCATGGGGATCAGCCTTGGGCGTAAAGGGTGGGACGGTCGGGATAGGTGATGGCGACGGACTCGCCCTCGGCTTCCTGCGCCTGGACGCAGGCGTCGGACGCGACGGCGGCCATGTAGCCGTCCCAGGAGGTCGGGCCGGAGGCCGTGCCCTGCGCCGCAGCCTTCAGGAAGTCCTGCAATTCCACGTCATAGGAAGCGACGAAGCGGTCCTTCCAGTCGGTCAGGATCGGGTTCTGCAAGGTGGCATTCAGGCGCATCTGGATGGCCATGGGTTCGGGCAGGCGGGCCACGCCATCCTCGCCCACAACCTCGCACTGGATGTCATAGCCGTAGTGGCAGTTCACGAAGATCTCGGTGTTGATGACCGTGCCCTTGGCCGTCACCAGCGTCACGATCTGCGGATCGCGCAGCTTCGCATGGCTGCGGGCCGCCGAGCGCGGGAAGGTCACGCGGGCCGAGACGTAATCGTCGTCCAGCAGCCAGCGGAACACGTCGATCTCGTGGATCAGCGTGTCGTGGATCGCCATGGGAGTGGTATAGGCTTCCGGCACGGTCGGGTTGCGGTGTGCGGCATGGACCATGATCGGCGCGCCGATCTGGCCGTTCACGACCTGCTTCAGCGCGACATAGCCTTCGTCGTAACGGCGCATGAAGCCGACCTGGACCAGGCGCTTGCCGTGAGCAACCTCGGCATCGACGATGCGCTTGGCGCCCTCGGCGGTCGTGGCCAGGGGCTTTTCGCAGAAGCAGGGCTTTCCGGCGGCGATGGCGGTCAGGACATATTGTTCATGCGTCGCGCCCCAGGACGTGACCAGCACGGCATCGACCTGATCCGAGGCAATCAACTCCTCGCCCGTTGCAAAGACCGTCGCATCGGGGGCGATGTCGGCCTTGACCGCTTCGGCCGAAGCGCGGTTCACGTCGGACAGCGCGGTGATGGTGCCGCCTTGCAGCACCTGGTTGATGCGGCGGGCATGGTCGCGGCCGATGGCTCCGGTGCCGATGACACCAATTCTGACGGTCATGTCGTGTCTCACTTCCAATACTGGTCGATGTATTTCTGCATTTCCTGGCGCATGAAGCGCCCGGACTGGTCGGCCTTGTCTTCCCAGGCAAAGACGCAGGCGGTCATGATGCCGTCGAAGCCGATTTCCGCCAGCGTGCCGAAGAACTCGTCCCAAGGCACTTCGCCCTGGCCGATGTTGAGGTGCTGGTGGACGCGGGCCTGCGTGCCCGGCGGGTTCAGGATATAGCGCAGGCCCGAGGACGCCTTGTGGTTGAAGGTGTCGCCCACATGGACATGGGCCAGCACGTCGGCGGCCTCGCGCAGCATGGCGCGGGTGTCGTCGCCGAAATAGAAGGTGTGCGGCGCGCAATAAAGGAAGCGCACGTTCTTCGAGTTCACCGTGCGGATGATGTCCAGCGCGGGCTGGATCGTCTCGCACCAGTCCTCGGGATGCGGCTCGATATTCAGCTGGATGCCCTCGCGTTCCAGCACCGGGACCAGTTCCTCCATGCTGCGCCACCAGGCGTCCTCGCAGGCCTCGATCATGGACCCGGTATGGCAGCAATAGCAGGATCCCTTGTCGGGATGCGGGCCGCGGCCGAATTCGCTGTTCATGGTGTCCACGCCCAGTTCGACCGCGATCTCGATGGCGCGCTTCCAGTGCTTGACGGCGGCTTGCCGTTCGGTTTCGTCGTTGCTGGCCCAGCGATACATAGGCAGCAGGCTGGCGATGCCGACATCGGCGTCCTTCAGCGCCTTTTTCAGCGACGCGATCCGGTCGGGAAAGACGCGCGGCGCCTTGAACCATTCCAGGAAATCGCCGCGCGGGGACAGCTCGATCCAGTCATAGCCAAGCTCCTTGACCTTGGCGGGAATTGCCTCCAGCGGCAGGTGGCGGTGCATGAAGGGGTCGATGGCAATGCGCATGGGGTGGTCCTGTCCTGTCTGAAAAGCCGGGCGGGACGGGGAGGAAGCGTCCCGCCCGGCGGCACCGCTTACTTCCGGTAATCGGCCATATTGGCGGGCGTGACGGGCTCGAAGGGGATCCAGTGTTCGGGTTCGACCTTCTCGCCGTTGGCGGCGGCGACGGCGGCGCGCACGGCCTGTTCGCCCTGGCCCGTGGCGTTCTGATAGACGGTCACGTCCATCTGCCCCGCCTCCATCGCGGCCAGCCCGTCGGCGGTGGCGTCGATGCCGGCGATGACGATGTCGCCCTTGCCGGTGGTGGCGGCCAGGGCCTGCGCCGCGCCGATGGCCATTTCGTCGTTGTTGGCGACGATGGCGTCGAATTCCAGCCCCGCCGTCATCCAGGACGTGACCAGATCCTGCGCCTGCACGCGGTTCCAGTTGGCGACCTGCTTTTCGACGATTTCCACCTGGCAATCGGGCTTGGCGAAGGCGTCCTCGACCATCTGCGTGCGCACCAGGGCGGCGTGGTTTTCCAGCGGCCCCATCAGGATCACCGCCTTGGGGTTTTCACGCCCCTTCAAGGCTTCACAGACGGCGGCGGCCTCCAGGTTGCCCGCATCGGTTTCCTCGGAGCCGACATAGGCGGTGCCTGCGGGCATCCCGGTGTCCAGTTCGGCCGGGGGGTGGTTCACATAGATCAGCGGGATTCCCGCCCCGGTCGCAGCGGCGGTGATCGCCGCCGTGGAGTCCCCGTCCACAGCGTTCACGATGATCGCGTCCACGCCGTTCGCCACGAAGTTCTGGACTTGGTTCAACTGCTTGGCCACGTCCAGTTGCGCATCCTCGACCGACAGGGTGACGCCCTCGGTGCGCTCGGCCTCGGCCCGGATGCCGTTCAGCAGGATCGTCAGGAACGGGTTGTCGAACGAGGTCATGGTGACGCCGATCCGGGTTTCGGCCAGGGCGGGGGCGGCAAGGGACAGGCACAGGGCGGTGGTCGCGATCAGTCTGGTCATGGGGTGCATCCCGTCGGTTGGGTGTGAAAGGAGAGCGGGGGCTAGCTGGTCTTGCGGCGCTTGCGCTGCCGATGCACATCGGCCACCACGGCGGCGACCACGATCGCGCCCTTGATCATTTCCTGGTAGTAGGCATCGAGCCGCAGGAACGTGAAGCCCGAGATGATGACCCCGAAGATGATCATCCCGATGGCCGTGCCCAGGATCGACCCCCGCCCGCCGTTCAAGGACACGCCCCCGATCACCGCCATGGCGATGGCGTCAAGCTCATAGGCCAGGCCCATGCCCGCCTGCGCCGTCTGGCCGCGAGCGGCGACCACCATCCCGGCAAGCGCCGCCAGCATCGCGGCGATGACATAGACCTTGACCAGGTGGCGTTCCACGTCGATGCCCGACACGCGGGCGGCCTGGGCATTGGCGCCGATGGCATAGGTGAACTTGCCGTAGCGGGTGTATTTCATCGCGACGTGGAAGATCGCGGCCACCAGGATGAAGATGACGACCGGCATCATGCCCGATCCGATCCAGGCGAAGCCCTCGGTCGGAAAGGAGATCGGCTGGCCCTTGGTGTACCACTTGGCAAAGCCCCGCACCGTGACCATGGTGCCAAGCGTCGCGATGAAGGGCGGGATCTTGGTATAGGCGATCAGCCAGCCGTTGATCAGCCCGACCAGGGCGCCGAAGGCCAGCCCGATCAGCAGGGGCAGGATCATCGGCAGGTCGGTCAGCGCCGGATAGACCGCGCGGGCATAGGTCGAGACCTGGGCGAAGGACATGGCGACCATCGCCACCGCGCCCACCACCGATCCCGAGGACAGGTCGATCCCGCCCGAGATGATCACCTGCGTCACGCCCACGGCGATGATGCCGATCACGGACACCTGCAGGATCATGATCTTCAGCCGGTTCCAGGACAGCAGGAAGGACTGGCCCTGGAAGATCCAGCCCAGGATCTCGAACACCAGGGCGATGCCGATCAGGACCAGCAGGATGTTGACCTCGGCCGGCAGCTTGCGATGGGTGCGCGGGGCGCTGCGGGCGGTGATGTCTTGGCTGCTCATGAGGATGTTCCCTTACTTCGCCGCAAGCGACATGATCTTGACCTGGTCCGCTTCCGCGCGGTCCAGGAAGCCCGACACATGGCCTTCGTGCATGACCATGATGCGGTCGGACATGCCCAGGACCTCGGGCAGTTCGGACGAGATCATCAGGACGGCGACGCCCTGCGCGGCCAGTTCCGTGATCAGGCGGTGGATTTCGGATTTCGCGCCCACGTCGATGCCGCGCGTGGGTTCGTCCAGGATCAGGATGCGCGGCTTCGTCAGCAACCAGCGCGCGATCAGCAGCTTCTGCTGGTTGCCGCCCGACAGGTTTTCGACCGTTTCCTGAAGGTTCGGCGTCTTGACGCGCAGGGTGCGGGCCATGTCCTCGGCCAGGCGGGTGACGGCGGCCTGCTGGACGAAGCCGTACTTGACATGGCTGCGGGTGATCAGCGCGGACTGGATGTTTTCCAGGCAGTCCAGCGTCAGGAAGCAGCCGGTTTCCTTGCGGTCCTCGGTCAGGAAGGCCATGCCATGCGCCATGGCCTGGGCGGGCGTGGCGATGGTCACGGGCTGGTTGTCGATCAGGATCTCGCCCGACTCGGCGGGGGTGACGCCGAACAGCGCCTCGGCCACGTTGGACCGCTTGGACCCGACAAGGCCCGCCAGCCCCAGGATCTCGCCCCGGCGCAGGGTGAAGGACACGTCGTGGAAGACGCCGGGCAGGGTCAGGTTGCGGACCTCCAGAATCGTGTCGCCGATGGGGCAATCGACCTTGGGGAACATGTTGGTGATCTCTCGCCCCACCATCATGCGGATGATGTCGTCGCGGGTCACGTCCTTGGCATTGTGGGTGCCCACGTACTTGCCGTCGCGGAAGACGGTGAATTCGTCGGCGATCTCGAACAGCTCGTTCATCTTGTGGGTGATATAGACGATGCCGATGCCGCGTTGGCGCAGGTCGCGGATGATGGCGAACAGGTGGTCCACCTCGCGTTCCGTCAAGGCGCTGGTAGGTTCGTCCATGATCAGCACGTCGGAATTGTGGCTGACCGCCTTGGCGATCTCGACCATCTGCTTTTGCGCGACCGTCAGTTCGCTGACCTGCGCGCGGGGGTCCAGCCTGATGTTCAGCCGTGCGAACAGGTCGGCGGTCATTTGCGCCATCTTCGCGTGGTCGATCAGGCCCCAGCGGTTCTTCGGTTCGCGCCGGATCCAGATGTTCTCGGCCACCGTCATCCAGTTCATCAGCGCCAGTTCCTGGTGGATCATCGAGATCCCCTGTTCCAGCGCATCCAGCGGCGACCTCAAGGCCACCACCTGCCCCCGTAGCCGGATTTCCCCGGCATCGGGCTGATAGACCCCGGCGATGATCTTCATCAGCGTGGACTTGCCCGCGCCGTTTTCCCCCATCAGGGCGTGAACGGTGCCGGGGCGGATGCGCAGTTGCACGTCGTCCAGCGCCAGCACGCCCGGGAATTCCTTGCGGATGCCGGTGATCGACAAGACGCCTTCGCGGTCTATCGCCGCGTGGACGCGGTCGATGGCTGCGGCTGTCCTTGGGCTGACCATGAAACTGTCCTCCGGGTGGAAAGGGGTGCCGGGGCGGTGCCGCCCCGGCGGCACGGCTCAGTTCCTGGCCTGGTAGTCGGCCAGGTTCGCGGGCGTCACCAGCTCGAAGGGGACATAGACCTTGGTTTCCACATCCTCGCCGCGCGCCAGCTTCAGCGCGGTATCGACCGCGCCCTGGCCCTGGCCGGCGGCGTTCTGGAAGACGGTCACGTCCAGGTCGCCCGCCTCCATCGCGGCCAGCGCGTCCTGCGTCGCGTCGATGCCGCCGATGATGATGTCGTCCATCGGCCGGCCCGCCGATTTCAGCGCCTGGATCGCGCCGATGGCCATCTCGTCGTTGTTGGAAATCACCGCGTCGAATTCCAGGCCCGAGGTGATCCAGTTCGTCATCAGGTCGGCGGCCTGCGTGCGCTGCCAGTTCGCCGTCTGCTCCTCGACGATCTGGATGAAGGAACAGTCCGGCGTGGCGATCACGTCCTTGATGTCCTGGGTCCGCATCCGCGCCGCCTGGTTCGACAGTTCCCCCATCAGCACGATGGCCTTGGCTTCCGTCTTGCCGGCCTCTTTCAGCAGGCGGCAGACTTCCTGCGTTTGCAGCGTGCCGGATTCCCTTTCATCGGACGCCACGAAGGCCTGGTTTTCGGGCAGGTCATCGACGTTCACGGGTTCCCGGTTCACATAGACCAGCGGGATGCCCGCATCGCTTGCCGCCTGCGACATGGCGACGGTGGCGTCGGTATCGACCGGGTTCACGATGATCGCGTCCACGCCCGAGGCCACGAAGTTCTGGATCTGGTTCAGCTGCTTGCCCACGTCGTTCTGGGCATCCTCGATCTGCAGGGTCACGTCGTCCAGGCTGGCCGCGTGGTCCCCCATCCCGTTGCGCAGCACGGTCAGGAAGTTGTCGTCAAACAGCGCCATCGACACCCCGATATTCTCGGCCTGGGCCGCCGTTCCCATCACCGCGCAGATCGCGGTCGCCGTCAGCAGTCGCTTCATGGTCTTCCCTCCACTGTTGGCGCGTCGCGCCTTTATTCGTTACCTCGTGCCGGAAGGGTGCAGGCGGCCACCCCTGCGGATGCAGGGTTTCGGGCGGTGCGGTCCTTTGGCAGGCGGCGACGATTCTCCTCAGACCGTCGCAAGGGGGAAGATCACCGAGGGCTGCCCGTGGGTCAATCACGGCAGGGCCGGCGAAACCATCATCCGTGATGGAAAATGATGCCCTGCATGATGGGTTCCTATCACAGGCTTTCGGGCGTCCAGATCTGGAAGGGCAGGAACCGCTGGCCGGGATTGTCGGTCATGCCGTGGTCGCGGGCATGGATCATCAGGGCGATGGTTTCCTCGCAGACCTGGCGCAGGGGGGTGCTGATGACGACCGACAGGGTGCGGTCCTGAAGCGCCTCGCGCGAATCCGGGGTCAGTTCGTTCACGACCAGCGCCACGTCGCCGGGCTTGCGCAATTCGCGCAGGGCGGCGATGGCGCCCTCCATGCCCCCTCCCGCGCAATAGATGCCGACGATGTCGTTGTGGCGTTCCAGCAGTTCGGTCGTGGCCTCATGGGTGAGTTGCCGGGTTTCCAGGTTGACCTGGGGGTTCAGCAGCTCGAAATCCGGGGCGTATTCGCGGAAATAGCTGCGAAAGCCGGTTTCGCGCAACTCGTGCCCGTGAAAGCGGTGCCCGCCGATGAAGACCGCGACCTTGCCGGGTTTTCGGGCGATCCTGGAAATCAGCCAGGCGACCGTCCGGCCCACCTTGATGTTGTTGGTGCCGACATAGCTTTCGCGCACGCCTTGGGCGAAATCCGACAGCAGGGAAAAGGTCGGGATCCCCCGCTGGCGCAGGGCGCCGACCGCCGCCGTGACCTTGTGGTGATCCAGTCCCGTCGCCGCCACCGCATCGACCTTGCCCGCCATCGAGGTTAGCAACTGTTCCAGTTCGCCGGGCAGCGTCGATTGCGCGAACCGCACCGTCACCCGCAGCCGGTGCGAGGCGACAAGCGCCGCCTGTTCCTGAAAGATCCGCGCGAAGTCCTGGTAAAAGGGATGGCGTTCCTTTTGCAGGATCAGCGCGACATGCAGTTCGGGCAGTTCCGCCATCAGCCGCGCGCGGATCGCGTTGGCGCCGTGGTATCCGATGCGCTGCGCGGCCTCCTGCACGCGGCGCGCGGTTTCCTCGCGCACCTTCAGGCGGCCGTTCAGCACGCGGTCGGCGGTGGCGAGGCTGACGCCCGCCTCTCGCGCAAGGTCGGCAATGGTGGGGCGGCGCATGGTTCCTCGGCTGATGTGGTCCCTCAAGGGCGTGAGGGTTTCACATCACCGGGACGGGCGTCAAACGCTTTCGGGCATGACGATCTGGATCCCGGTGGCGACCGATCCCGCCGGGCCGTCCAGGCGGCCCAGCAGGCGGGCCATGGTTTCCACGGCAAGACGCGCTTCCAGCACGGGTTTCTGGTCGATGATCGCCTGCACCTTGCGCGCCTTCAGCAGGGCGCGCCGCTGCGGCGTCAGCTCGTGGGTGACGACCGCGATGGGGCGGGTCCGGCGCAGGGGGGCCAGCGCGGCCACCAGTTCCGAACAGCCCGTGGTGCACAGGTATATGCCCCGCAGATCCGGGTTCGCCCGTGCCGCGCGCAGGGCCAGGGCGGCGGCGGTGGCCTTGTCCTCGTGCGTTTCCAGAACATCGCAGACGCGGACGGCGGGGTGGCGTTCGGCCAGCACGTCGATGAAGCCGCCGCTGCGCGCGCCGTGGCCCGGCATGTCGAAGCGCCCGATCAGGACCAGGGCCTCGCCTGCGCGCGCCATCAGATAACCCATCAGGTCGCCCGCCACGCGGCCCGACTGGCGGTCGTCGGGGCCGACAAAGGCGGCGCGGCGCGGGCCGGGCAGGTCGTCGGCCATGGTGACGACGGGAATGCGCGGGGGCAGCGCCTCGACCGCCGCGACGATCCGGGGGGCGGCGGGGACGGTCAGGATCATGCCGTCGGCCCAGGCGGCGGCGCGGGCGATCTGTTGGGCGATGCGGTCGGGGCGGGTGGGGTCGATCCGCTCGACCTGGAACAGCAGGTTCAGGTCGCGGTGGATGGCGCGGGCCTGGTCGATGCCCTGGCGCAACTGGTCGTGAAAGGGGTTCGACGGCGGCTGGATCAGGATCGCGATGCGTTTCGTCAGCGTGGGCCTGACGGTCAGGCTGCGGTCCAGGCCCAGGCGGCGCGCGGCTGACAGGATCGCGGCTTCCTTGTCGGCGGAAACCCCGCCGCGCCGGTTCACCACCCGGTCCACGGTCGCCAGCGACACGCCTGCGGCCCGGGCCACGTCCTCCAACGTCACTTTCGCCATGATCCCTCCGCCGCGCGAGGATGGCGGATTGAGGGGTTCCCCTCAAGTCCTTCCTTCGCCGCGCATGGCCTGCGGGCTAAGGCTGCGGGTGGAGGATAACCCATGACCATCACCATCACGACGGCGCCCTGCTGCTGGGGCGTGGACGATGTTGCGAACCCGAACCTGCCCGACTGGCGGCTGGTGCTGGAGGAGGCCGCAGCCGCAGGTTACGGCGGGCTGGAGCTTGGCCCCTATGGCTACATGCCGCTGGACGCCGGGACGCTGCCTGCGGAACTGCGCAAGCGGGGCCTTTATGTCGTGGCGGGCACGATCTTCGACAACCTGGTGGACCCTGCGGGCCGCGACAGCCTGGAACGCCAGGCCCGCCGGATCTGCGCGGTCATCACGGCGCTGCCCAAGCCGCCCGTGGCGCCGGGCCAGCGGTTCCCCGCGCCTTATCTGACGGTGATGGATTGGGGACACGAGGCCCGCGATTATGCCGCAGGACATTCCGACCGCGCGGTGCGGCTGGACGATGGCGCGTGGCAAGGCATGGTCGCCAACATCCGCGCCATCGCCCGCATCGCCCGCGACCACGGGGTGCGCGCCGTGATCCATCCTCATGCGGGCGGCCACATCGAGTTCGCGGACGAGATCGCGCGCATCTGCGCCGACGTTCCCGCCGATGAGGCAGGCTTGTGCCTGGACACCGGGCACACCGCCTATGCCGGGATGGATCCGATCGCCACGCTGGACCGATACTGGGACCGGCTGGACTATATCCATTTCAAGGACATCAATGCGGCGAAATTCGCCGATGTGATGACCCGCCGCATCCGCTTCTTCGATGCCTGCGCGGAAGGGGTGATGTGCCCCATCGGCGACGGCTCCATCGACTATCCGGCGATCCGGGCGCTGCTGGACCGGCGCGGCTATGCGGGCTTCATCACCGTGGAACAGGAACGCGACCCCCGGAACGCGGGCGGGTCGCTGGCCGATGTCCTGAAGTCCCGCCGCTATCTGGAAACCGTGGGCTTTGCCCGCGCCAAGGAGGAAACCCGATGATCGACGGCATCCGTTTGACGAAATCCCCGATCCGCTGGGGCATGGTGGGCGGCGGCAGGGGCAGCCAGATCGGCTATGTCCACCGATCCGCCGCGATGCGCGACGGCTATTTCGCCCTGAAGGCCGGGGCCTTCGACCTGGACCCGGACCGGGGCCGCGCCTTCGGGGTGGACCTGGGGCTGGACCCCGGCCGCTGCTATCCCGATCATCAGGCGATGTTCACGGCGGAAGCCGCGCGTCCCGACGGCATCCGCTGCGTGACGGTCGCCACGCCGAACAACACCCATTACCCCATCACCCGCGCCGCGCTGCTGGCGGGCCTCCACGTCATCTGCGAAAAGCCCCTGACCTTCACCACCGCCGAGGCGCTGGATCTGCAAGCCATCGCGCAGGAACGCGGGCTGGTCGTGGGCGTCGCCTATGGCTATTCCGGCCACCAGATGATCGAGGAAGCCGCTCGCCTTGTGGCAGGCGGCACCCTGGGCGATATCCGCATCGTCGCAATGCAATTCGCCCACGGCTTCCACAGCGCGGCGGTGGAGGGGGACAACCCCGCCGCCCGCTGGCGCGTCGATCCGGCCTTTGCCGGTCCCTCCTATGTCCTGGGGGATCTGGCGACGCATCCCTTGTATATCGCGCAGGTGATCTGCCCCGGCCTGCGCATCAAACGGCTGCTTTGCACGCGGCAAAGTTTCGTCGCCTCGCGTGCGCCGTTGGAGGACAACGCGACCGTGCTGATGGAATACCACGGCGGCGCGGTGGGGACGCTGTGGACATCCGCCGTGAACGCGGGGTCGATGCACGGGCAGAAGGTGCGGGTCGTAGGGTCCAGGGGTTCGGTCGAATGGTGGGACGAACATCCCAACCAGTTGCGGCTGGAAATCCAGGGCGAACCCGCGCGCCTTCTGGACCGGGGGATGCCCTATCTGCATCCGCAGGCGCTGGCCGACGACCGCATCGGCGCGGGCCATCCCGAAGGGCTGTTCGAGGCCTGGGCGACCCTGCATTCCCGCTTTGCCCTGGCCATCGAGGCGCATGAGGACGGCGATCTGTCCCGCGTGGCCGGCCTGCGCTATCCGGGCATCAGCGCGGGGGTCGAGGGCGTCCGCTGGGTCGAGCATTGCGTGCGATCCGCCGACGCAGGCGGGGTTTGGGTCGATTACGGATAAGGCTGGGGGCGGCGTTCGCTTCCTTGGACGGGCGGGATCAGGAAATGCATCGCATTTCCCCGCCCGCCACGCGACGGTGCCACCAAAGACGGTGCAACCCATGACCACGGAAGGCCGGCGCCCGACCCAGGGGGGCGTGAAGCGCCCGCCGGGGGCGGGGCGGGCGCTGGCCGGGCCTTTGGGGCCCGGCGGTGCAGGTGGCACCCGCATCGCGTGGCGAAGGCGATGGCCTTCGCCAGATCAAACGCGGCGCGCCGTCAGGAAGGTCGATCCGCCCTAGCGCCTCTTGCGCCGCGTGCCCCCGGGAACGCGCGACAGGAAGCCCGGCGGGCGGCGGCTGACCCATTCGGCAAAAGCGGCCAGCCGGGGATGGGCGCGCAGGGCCTCGGGCGTGTTGAAGCTGCGGGCCAGATCTTTTTCGCTGATCGCCGCGTGGATCTCCTTGTGGCAGATGTGGTGCATCAGCACGACCGGGCCCTTGGCCCCACCCCTGGATCGCGGGACCAGGTGGTGCAGGCTTTGCGGCACGTCGGGCGGGATCGGGCGCAGGCAGAGGGGGCAGCGGGGATCGTCGGTCATGGCGCCCATATGGGAAGCGGCGGCGGGATTGCACCGGGCCGGGCGTTCAATCTTTGTTCACCTGCCTTGAAACCGCTGGCGCCCTGTGGTTCAGCGGCCCCTTACCCCACCACAGGCTGCCTTCCGATTCCCCATGAACGTCGCTGCTTTCCCTGACCAGGCCTTCATGCCCGCCCATGGGCCCGCCCCGATCCTGGCGGGCTTTGAATGCGGGCGGCTGCACTGGAACGGGCACGACCTGCTGGATTCCACGAACCACCTGCCGCACGGGGCGATGGCGCACCACTATGCCGTGGCGCGTGACCAGGGCATCGCGGGCGCGCGCGACGGGCTGTCCTGGCGCCATGACATCGCCGCGCGCGTGAATGCCGCGCCCGAGGGCTTTCCCGTCATCTGGGACTTTGTCCATTTCGACGCCCCGCCGCGCCCCGCGCAGCACGCCATCGCCTGCTGCCAGGCCCTGCCCCCGGATGCCTGGGCGATTGCCGTGAACGAGCCCTCGGTCGGGCGGCGGGTGTCGGGCATGACGCCGGGGCGGGCGACCGAGATGGCGCTGCGGATGATGGCGGCCGCCGCCTGCCTGCCGAACCGCCCGCGCTTTGCCACCTGCGACCCCTTCCACCACCTGCATCCCAGGGTCTTCAAGGCGACCGACCGGCTGGTCGCCAGCGGGCACGTGCAAATGGTGGGCGTCAACTATTACCCCCACCACGCGATCGAGCCGCTGCACCGCGTCCTGCGCGCGGTGGCCGACAGGTATCGCCTGCCGGTGATGATCACGGAAACCGGCTGGCACGACGGGCTGCCCGCCGCGCATCGCCGCTTTCCCCATGTGCGCGACCGCTGGGACTGGCTGGCCCATGTCCAGGCCGAGATCGCGCTGTCGGGCGTGCCCGTCGCGGGCCTGTGCTGGTATCCCTGGCTGGACATGCCGGCCTGGGACAATCCCCATCACGGCCGCTGGCCCTGCGGCTGGCCGGGGCGGCAGGCGTGAGGGCATGAAAAAGGCCCGGGGAAGCGCGCCCCCGGGCCTTCTGCCTGTCCGGCAGGATCAATCCCGCTTCGGCCATTCAAAGGCAGGCGCGTTTTCCAGCGCGGCGCGGTCGGCGGTGAAGACGATGAAATAGTCATCCTCGGAATCGCCGTCGCGGATCATCCGCAGCTGGTCCATCGACACCGAGACGGTCTTTTCGCCAAGGCCCAGGAAGCCGCCGATATCGACCAGCACGGCCTTGACCTCGCCGGTTTCGCTGATCACCAGGTCGTCGATCTCGCCGATGCTGTCCCAGTCCGCGTCTGCATCGTTATAGGTCGCGGCGGTGTCGGGATCGGTCTCGGACACGTAAAGGTTCTTTTCGATGAAGTCGTCGGCCGACATGTCGGTCGGCATCGCCATGTAGCCAAAGCCGCCGGTGGTTGCCGCGGGCGCGGTGGCCGTGGTGGCGGTGGCGGGCGCCGTGGTGGCGGGGGCCGGGTCGGCCGCCGTTTGCGCCAGGGCCGGGACGGCCAGCAGGGCGACCAGGGCGGTGGATGTCAGGAACTTGGTCATGGGATATCTCCTTCGGCAAACCCACGGGGGGAATGGCCTAAGAACCTGTCATCGCAGGCAAGGTTCCGGCCGGATGCTTCACAAGGGGCAAACCAATTCGTGAACCCGCACCGGCCACCGGCAGCCCGCCCCGGGAACGAAGCTATCAAAAAGCAAGTGCCGGAACATAACATTTGTTCGCCCGTTTGCGTGCCATCACACAACAGAGGAGATCCCCGATGGAACGTAGAACGCTTTTCGCGGCTGGCGCCCTGGCGGCCATCATGCCTGTCGCCCGCCTGGCCCATGCGCAGGCCGCGCCCGATGCGGACAAGCAGCCCATCCTGCTGGGGGGGAATTTCGCCCTTCTGAGCAGCCGCATGGCGCTGGACAAGGCGTCGGACGCTGCGGTCAAGGCCTTCGCCACCCTTGAAGTGGCCGAGCAGGAGGCCGTCGCCACCGCCTTCGGGGCCGCCCCCTCGGAAGAGCTGATGCCCGAACACGCGACGATGATGGAACAGCTGTCGGGCCTGTCGGGCGCCGAATTCGACACCATGTATCTGCAAGGCCAGATGACCGGGCACGAACAGCTTCGCGCCCTTCACGCGGCCTATGCCAAGAACGGCAGCGATCCCCGGGCGCAGGGCGCGTCCATCGTGGGGGTGCCGGCCATCGACACCCACCTGTCGATGCTGCGGGCCATCCAGCAACGGCTGGGCGGCTGATCCGGTGGAGGCCTGGCTGTGCCTTGCCGGTGGGAACGCGCTTGGCGCCTTCCACGCCGGCGCCTGGCAGGCCATCGAGGAAGCCGGCATGCGGGTCACCCGCATGTCGGGCGCCTCGATCGGCGCCGTTGTCGCCGCGCTGATCGCGGGCAGCCCCCCTGACCGCCGGAATGACACCCTGCGCCGGTTCCTGTCGCGCGTGGGGCAGGCCCGGCCCCTGACGGGGCGGCGGTCGGCGGTGGCCGGAATCCTGGCGATGGGCCATCCGTCGATGTTCGTGCCGTCCTGGCCCGGCATCTGGGAAATCCTGCCGGGAATGCCCGCCGACAACGCGCTGTTCCGCCGCGACCGGATGCGGCGCCTGTTCCAGGAGCTGATTGACTTCGACCGCCTGAACAACGGCGCCATAGAACTGACGGTCACCGCCCTGGACGCCGAAACGGGCGAGATCAAGGCCTTCCGCAACTCTGATGCCCCGCTGACGGTGGATCACCTGATGGCCAGCACGGCCCTGCCGGTGCTGTTCCAGCCGGTGCGGATCGACGGGCGCTATTTCCTGGATCCCGGCACCTGCGAGAACCTGCCGCTGCGCCCGCTGCTGGACCGCCCCGGCGACGCGCTGATCTTGGCGCTGGATCTGTATGAATTGCAAAAGCCCCTGGTGCCCACGATGGACGGGGTGGGCTGCCGCGCGCAGGAACTGGTCTTCGCGGGCCAGTCCGCCCGCATCATCGCGGGCTGCGACCTGACGAACCGCCGGTTCCGCCATGTCGTCCTGGCCGATCCCGAGGACGGCTTCACCGGCAAGGCCTTCGATTTCGGCCACCACAGGCTGGAACACCGGCGGCAGCTTGGCCACGACCTGATGGCCGAAAGCCTGCGCGATCTGGCATCCGTTCCCCTGCTGGCGGCGGAAGGATCGGGGGTGGGGGGCTAGATCCCCCGACCCTTGGTGCCTTCGGATCCCGAGACCACGAAAAATCCTGCGCGTGTCGTGGCGCGCAGGATTTCCCTGGGGTGAGTACGAATATCGACTACAACCAAGAGTATAGCCTGCTTTGCACGTCGTGCAAGACGTTAAGGACTTGTTAATACTTTTTGATGCCTCAAAAGCCCTTCCTTCAGGCAGGGATCCGGTGGGGGTCAGGGCCTTTCCCGGCAGCGCGCGGCGCGCGATGGGACCGATGTCGGGCCAGGCTTGCCGCCAGGCTGCAAAGCGTGACAAGCCCCTTGCCCTTGACACGCGCCGCCATCCGGCTGAAGCCGGGCGGCCAGGGCGCGGTCGCGGGGCGGCGTGATCCATGGGGAAGAAACGTCCGGATCGGCCAAAGGTGGCAAAGATCAGGAACCCACGGGGCGCGCCTTGCACGAAAAAAGACCGGATGGTGCGGGGACATGACCGTTTCGTCAGGTCGCGCCGGGAACAAAGGGTCCGTCCCGCAGTTCGGGGCGCCATGAACGGGAAACGCCGAAACGAGGTATGATGTGCGCAGGGATCAAAAGCCTGGCAAGGACATGGAAAAGCAGTTGAAGGAACTGGGCAGTCTTGTGGAACAAGAGGCTGTTCCCGACAGGCTGCGCGAACTGGCCGCCCGCCTGCGCGAGGCGCTGCTGGCCACGCAATCGGCCGGCCGCCGCCCGCCGGATCATTGACCCCGGGGGGTTCCGGCTATTGCAGGTGAAGCCTGCCGCGCTGGCAGTATTCGTCGTCCAGAAGCTCCATCAGGCGGGCGCGGACATCCCCTTCCATCCGGCTTTCGGTGGTTTCCGCGATGGCGCGCAAAAGCGCCGCCTCGACCAGGCGGTCGGCCGAGGCCTCGTCGGGCATGACCGCGCGCGACCGGCGGATCATCTCGATCACGGCGGCCTCGATGCTGTCGGCCTGGTGCGGGGCCATGGCGCGATGCTGCTGGTGAAGGTCGTGCAGCAAGGGCGCGGCATGGCTGGGCTTGGTGTAGACATGGCGGCGCGAGAACCGCGCGGGCACGGCCTGCGGGTCATAGCCCGTCAGGAACACGAAGGGGATCCCGTGGTGGGTCAGCGAATCCGCCACTTGGAACGAGCTTTCGTCCTGGACCCGCACGTCCAGGATGGCCGCCTGCACCAGCCCGACCCGCTGGATCGCGTCATGAACATCGGCAAAGGGCCCCACCACCGTGTCGCCCCCGGCGCGGATTTCCCGGGACAGCTTGTCTGCCGCGAAGAAATCGTCCTCGACCACGAGGATCTGAAGGGAACTGGCTGTCATCAACCCTCCGGCAACAAGACTCGTCAGGCGAACGCGCCGGTGCGGCATTTGGCTCCGCACGGCCCGCCCAAGGCAGACATTAGGACATCATTTCCGTTGCGTCACCTGTCCGATCAACCGGAAAGTGTAATTTATGTTAACTTTTGTTGCCCTAGCGGAAAGTCGCGCGGGAGCGGCGGCGTCAGTCCACGGGCGATGCGACCTGTTGCAGCCACCCCGCCACCGCCGGGCCCAGGGCCGCGACGATGGCCTGCACCCCGGCGGCGTTCGGATGCAGGCCGTCGTCCTGCATCAGCGCGCCATAGTCCTGGCCCGCCGCATACCGCCGGGTGATGGGCGCCAGCAGGTCGGGATAAAGCGCCGCATCATGTTTGCGCGCCAGGTCGGGGAACATCGCCTGAAACTGCTGCTGGAAGGCGGGGCCATAGTTGCCGGGCGCGGACAGGCCCACCAGCATGGCGGGCACCCCCTCGGCATCAAGGCGGGTCAGGATGGCGTCCAGGTTGGCGCGGCTGGCGGCGGGGTCGATGCCGCGCAGCAGGTCGTTGCCGCCAAGCGCCACGATCATCGCGTCGGGCTTGTCGGCCAGCGTCCAGTCCAGCCGCGACAATCCCCCCGCCGTGGTGTCGCCGCTGACGCCCGCGTTGATCACGATCACGTCAAGGCCGGCCCCGCGCAGCCAGCCCTGCAACTGCGGCACCAGCCCCTGGTCGGCGGGCAGGCCATAGCCCTGGGTCAGCGAATCCCCCAGTGCCGCCAGACGCAGCGGTTCCACGGCGGCGGCAGCAGCGGGCAGGGCCAGCACGGCAAGCGCCGCGATCAGGCGCCATTGCCGCTTGCGACAGGCGCGGCGGACCCTAAATGGCAGGAAAGGCAGGCTTTCGGGAAGGATGTTCATGACCGATCCGGTTTTGTCGCTGAGGGATGTTTCCCTGACCTTGCAGGGCAATGCCGGGCTTGTGGAAATCTTGCGGGGCATTTCGCTGGATGTCCACCGGGGCGAAAGCCTGGGGCTGGTCGGCCCCTCGGGGTCGGGCAAGTCCTCGCTTCTGATGCTGATGGGCGGGCTGGAACGGGCCACCGGCGGGACCGTCGCGGCCCTGGGCCATGACCTGACAGCGCTGGACGAGGATGCGCTGGCCCGGTTCCGCAGGGGCCGGATGGGCGTGGTCTTCCAGTCCTTCCACCTGATCCCCACCATGACCGCGCTGGAAAACGTCGCCACCCCCCTGGAACTGGCGGGCCAGGCCGATGCCTTCGACCGCGCCGCCCTTGAGCTGCGCGCCGTGGGCCTGGCCGCGCGGATGGACCATTACCCCGCCCAGATGTCGGGGGGCGAACAGCAGCGCGTGGCGCTGGCCCGCGCCACCGCGCCGCGCCCGGCGATCCTGCTGGCGGACGAGCCCACGGGCAACCTGGACGGCGCCAGCGGTCAGGCCGTCATGGACCTGCTGTTCGGCCTGCGCGACCGGCACGACGCGACGCTGGTGCTGGTCACCCACGCCCCGGATCTGGCCGCGCGCTGCGACCGCGTGGTCCACCTGCGCGACGGCCGGGTCGCGGGCTGCGACAGCCCCCGCCGGGCCGCGTCGTGAGCGTCGCCTGGCGCATCGCCCGGCGCGAATTGCGCGGCGGGCTGGCGGGGTTCTGGATCTTCCTTCTGTGCCTGGTGCTGGGGGTGGGGGCCATCGCGGCGGTCGGGTCGGTCCGCGCCGCCATCGCCACCGGCCTTGCGCGCGAAGGCGCGGCGGTGCTGGGCGGGGACGGGGCGATCCGCCTGACCTATCGCTTTGCCGATACGGGTGAGCGCGCCTGGATGGGGGCCCGCGCCGCCCGCGTCTCCGAGGTGGTGGATTTCCGGTCGATGGCGGTGGCGGGCCCGGGCGATGATGCCGAACGCGCCCTGACCCAGGTGAAGGGTGTGGACGCCAACTGGCCGCTTTACGGGCAGGCGCAGTTCGATCCCCCCCTGCCGGTGGCCACTGTGCTGGCCGGGCGCGACGGGGTGCCCGGCGCGGCGATGGATCCGCTGCTGATCGACCGGCTGGGCCTGGCCCCCGGCGACCGCTTCCGGCTGGGGGTGCAGGATTTCGTCCTGATGGCCGCGCTGGTTCGCGAACCCGACGCGCTCGGGTCCACCTTCGGCCTTGGCCCGCGCACGCTTGTGCCCACCACGGGCCTTACCGGATCGGGCCTGCTGGCCCCCGGCACATTGTTCGAGACCAGCTATCGCCTGACCCTGCGCCCCGGCGACACGCTGGACACCCTGCGCGCCGCCGCCACCGCGCGGTTCGAGGGCGCGGGGATGCGCTGGCGCGACAGCCGCAACGGCGCGCCGGGGGTCGAGGCTTTCGTGGACCGGCTGGGGTCGTTCCTGGTGCTGGTCGGGCTGGCGGGGCTGGCGGTGGGCGGGATCGGCGTGTCGTCCGCCGTGCAAAGCTATCTGGACGGCAAGACCCCCGTCATCGCCACGCTGAAGACCCTGGGGGCCGAGGGGCGCACGATCGTCGCCGTCTATCTGCTGCAGATCGGCCTGCTGACCCTGCTGGGGGTCGCGGGCGGGCTAGCCTTGGGCGGGCTTGCGCCGCTGGCGGCCGCCCCCCTGCTGCAGGCGCGCCTGCCGATCCCGGCGGAATTCACCCTCTACCCCGCCCCCCTGGCCGAGGCCGCGCTGTATGGCACCCTGACCGCGCTGGTCTTCATCCTGCTGCCCCTGGCGCGGGTGGAACGGGTGCGCGCCGCAGCCCTGTTCCGGGGCATCGGGACAGGCGCGCGCGCCCGGCCGCGCGGGCTTTACCTGCTGGCGCTGGTGGGGGCGGTGGCAGGGCTGGTGGGGGCGGCCACGCTGATGGCCTCGGCCCCGCGCCTGGCGCTGGCCTCCGCCGCAGGGGTCGCGGGGGCGCTGGCGGCG
>NZ_JAFLRK010000011.1 GCF_017315735.1 Paracoccus shandongensis | reverse complement strand
GCCGCACCGTCGGCGCCGGCGTGGTGTCCAAGATCATCAAGTGATCGGATGAGGGGTGGCGGTGCGTGCAAGCACGCACCCTACGCCGTTTTCCTGTAGGGTGCGTGCTTGCACGCACCATGCGACAAACGACATCAAGGGGCCGCTCCCGCAAAAGGGGGCGGCCTTGTTGTTGTTGCTTGGCATTTGTAGCTCTTCTAGCATCGTGGGCAGTTCACTAGGGGGCGTTTTATGGGTGGCACAATTATCAGACGAAGTCCCGTTGGTTGGGAGCCAAAGCAAGCTTCGTCGATGCCTCCGATAATTACGCCTGAAACCAAAGCAGCTATGCTAAGAGCCGCCGAAAATAGGCGAGTTGCCAAGCAGGATCGGGCTTATTTGGAAGCCTATAACGCATTCAGTCAGATTGACTTCGCACGCATTCGTAAGGCCCAAAAAGCGGTTATGCCTGGATGGTTGGCCATTGTGCGTCACATCAGGCGTAAACTGCCCAGAGAGCGCCAAGCACACTATGCGCTGCTTCGCAGCGAGTTAGCTCGTCGGCTATATACACTGCGAAGGGAGGAGCGGTTCGAGCGTATGAAGAAGCAGGAAAAGAAGCGTAAACGGAACGATGCGAAAGTGCATCAAAAGTTTATGGCAAGTCCCGACGCAGTTCCGACTCTGATTGCTATGCTGCAAGAGAAGTACCGCAAATAGCACTTCATGGGCTGTACGTATCCTGCTTGACACTTTCGCCAGTCATGACTAAGCAACGCAGGTCGCAGCCAAGCATAGAATCGGTTGCACCTGCAAAGGCCGCCCGCTATGGGGGCGGCCTTGCCCTTTTATATACGGTCCGACGCTGGCGGCGCGTGGTGCGTTGTCAGCCTCTCGACTGGAACTCCCCGTCAGAGGGATGACTTATGCAAAGTCAGAATATCCGCATCCGGCTGAAGGCGTTTGACTATCGCGTGCTGGAAGCCAGCACCCAGGAAATCGTCAACACCGCCAAGCGCACCGGCGCGACCGTTCGCGGCCCGATTCCGCTGCCGAACAAGATCGAGAAATTCACCGTCCTGCGTGGCCCGCACATCGACAAGAAGTCGCGCGACCAGTGGGAAATCCGCACCCACAAGCGCCTGCTGGACATCGTCGATCCGACCCCGCAGACCGTGGACGCCCTGATGAAGCTCGACCTCGCCGCCGGCGTGGATGTCGAGATCAAGGTGTAAGGAGGCGACCATGCTGCGTACTGGTGTTATCGCCAAGAAACTGGGCATGACCCGGCTGTTCCTGGAAGACGGCCGTCAGGTTCCGGTGACCGTCCTGCAACTGGACAACCTCCAGGTCGTCGATCAGCGCACTGCCGCGCGCGACGGCTATACCGCCGTCCAGCTGGGCGCCGGTGTCGCCAAGGCCAAGCGCACGACCGCCGCGATGCGCGGTCACTTCGCCAAGGCCTCGGTCGCGCCCAAGCGCAAGATCGCGGAATTCCGCGTGGCCGAACAGAACCTGATCAATGTCGGTGAGGAAATCACGGCTGACCACTATTTCGCGGGTCAGTATGTGGACATCGCCGGCACCTCGATCGGTAAAGGGTTCGCGGGCGCCATGAAGCGCCACAACTTCGGCGGTCTGCGCGCCTCGCACGGCGTGTCGATCAGCCACCGTTCGCACGGCTCGACCGGCCAGTGCCAGGATCCCGGCAAGGTGTTCAAGGGCAAGAAGATGGCGGGTCACTTGGGTGCCGTCCGCGTGACGACCCAGAACCTGCAGGTCGTGCGCACCGATGCCGATCGGGGCCTGATCATGGTCAAGGGTTCGGTTCCCGGTTCCAAGGGTGGCTGGGTCACGATCAAGGACGCCGTCAAGAAGGCGACCCCCGAGAACGTGATCTATCCCGCCGCGCTGAAGTCCGCCGCCGAGGAAGCCCGCCGCATCGCCGAGGCTGCCGCCGCTGAAGCCGCCGCCGCCGAGGAAGCCGCCCGCGAGGCTGCCGCCGCCGAAGCCGCCGCCGCCGAGGAAGCCGCGCTGGCCGAAGCCCAGGCTTCGATCGAGGCCGACAAGGCTTCGGATGGCGACGCTGCCGCGCCCGAAGGAGACAAGTGATGAAACTCGATGTGATCAAGCTGGATACCGGCAAGGCCGGTGAAATCGAGCTGGCCGACGAGATCTTCGGGCTGGAGCCTCGTGGCGACATCCTGCAGCGCGTCGTCCGCTGGCAGCGTGCCAAAGCGCAGCAGGGCACCCACTCGGTGCTGGGCAAGTCGGATGTCAGCTATTCGACCAAGAAGATCTATCGCCAGAAGGGCACCGGCGGCGCGCGCCACGGATCCCGCAAGGCGCCGACCTTCCGTCACGGCGGCACCTACAAGGGCCCGACCCCGCGTTCGCACGCCTTCGACCTGCCCAAGAAGGTGCGCGCTCTGGGCCTGCGCCATGCCCTGTCCGCCAAGGCAACCGCCGGTGAACTGGTGATCGTCGAGGATCTGAACCTCGCCGACGCCAAGACCGCCGCCGTCGCCAAGGCCGTCAAGGAAAACGGCTGGAAGCGCGTGCTGGTGATCGACGGGGCCGAAGTGAACGAAGGCTTCGCCCGCGCCGCCCGCAACATCGAGGGCGTGGACATCCTGCCGTCGATCGGCGCCAACGTGTATGACATCCTCAAGCGCGACACGCTGGTGATCACGCGCTCGGGTGTCGAAGCTCTGGAGGCTCGTCTGAAATGAGCGCGAAAGCTGAACATTACGACGTGATCGTCAAGCCGATCATCACCGAGAAAGCCACCATGACGTCGGAAAACAACGGCGTGGTGTTCCAGGTGAGCAAGGATGCCTCTAAGCCGCAGATCAAGCAGGCGGTCGAGGCCCTGTTCGGCGTCAAGGTGAAGGCCGTCAACACGACCATCACCAAGGGCAAGCAGAAGCGGTTCCGGGGCATCCTCGGCCGCCGCAGCGATGTCAAGAAAGCCTATGTCACCCTCGAAGAGGGCAACACTATCGACGTGTCCACCGGACTCTGATAACAGGCGCGAATCCGCGGCCTCGGTTCATCCGGGGCCGCTGATCTTTTGGACGACAACGGACCACCCTGGTCCAAAGCAACGGAAGACAGAAAGATGGCATTGAAGTCGTATAAACCGACGACGCCTGGCCAGCGCGGGCTGGTTCTGATCGACCGTTCGGAGCTTTGGAAAGGTCGCCCGGTCAAGGCCCTCACGGAAGGCCTGACCAAGAACGGCGGTCGGAACAACACCGGACGGATCACCATGCGCCGCAAGGGCGGCGGGGCGAAGCGCCTGTATCGCATCGTCGATTTCAAGCGCACCAAGTTCGACATGGCCGCCGTTGTGGAACGGATCGAATACGATCCCAACCGCACCGCCTTCATCGCCCTGATCGGCTATGAGGATGGCGAGCGCGCCTATATCATCGCGCCGCAGCGCCTGGCCGTGGGCGACAAGGTCGTCGCCGGCGCCAAGGTCGACGTGAAGCCGGGCAACGCCATGCCCTTCAGCGGCATGCCGATCGGCACCATCGTCCACAACGTCGAGCTGAAGCCCGGCAAGGGCGGCCAGATCGCGCGTTCGGCGGGCACCTATGCCCAGTTCGTGGGCCGCGACGGCGGTTACGCCCAGATCCGCCTGTCCTCGGGCGAGCTGCGCCTGGTCCGCCAGGAATGCATGGCGACCATCGGCGCCGTGTCGAATGCCGACCACTCGAACCAGAACCTCGGCAAGGCTGGCCGCAACCGCCACAAGGGCATCCGCCCCAGCGTCCGCGGTGTCGCCATGAACCCGATCGACCACCCGCATGGCGGTGGCGAGGGCCGGACTTCGGGTGGCCGCACGCCGGTCACGCCCTGGGGCAAGGACACCAAGGGCAAGAAGACCCGCTCGAACAAGGCGACCGACAAGTATATCTTGCGTTCGCGTCACGCGAAGAAGAAGGGCCGCTGATCCATGGCACGTTCTATCTGGAAGGGCCCCTTTGTTGACGCCTATGTGCTCAAGAAAGCGGAAAAGGCCCGCGAGTCGGGGAAATCCGACGTCATCAAGATCTGGTCGCGTCGCTCGACCATCCTGCCGCAATTCGTCGGCCTGACCTTCGGCGTCTACAACGGGCAGAAGCACATCCCCGTTGCGGTGACCGAGGAGATGATCGGCCAGAAATTCGGTGAATATTCGCCCACGCGGACCTATTACGGCCACGCGGCGGACAAGAAAGCCAAGAGGAAGTAATCGTCATGGGTAAGGAACAGAATCCGCGCCGCGTGGCGGAGAACGAGGCGTTCGCGAAGACCAAGATGCTTCGCACCTCGCCGCAGAAACTGAATCTGGTCGCGCAACTGATCCGCGGCAAGAAGGTGGACAAGGCCCTGGCCGACCTGACCTTCTCGCACAAGCGGATTGCGGGCGACGTGAAGAAGTGCCTGCAGTCGGCGATTGCGAACGCGGAAAACAACCACGGGCTGGACGTGGACAACCTGGTTGTCGCCGAAGCCTGGGTCGGCAAGAACCTGGTGATGAAGCGCGGCCGTCCGCGGGCGCGTGGCCGGTATGGCAAGATCATGAAGCCGTTTTCGGAAATCACCATCAAGGTGCGCCAAGTCGAGGAGCAAGCGTAATGGGTCAGAAGGTCAATCCGATCGGCATGCGCCTGCAGGTCAACCGCACCTGGGACAGCCGCTGGTATGCCGACGACAAGGACTATGGCAATCTGCTGCTTGAAGACCTGAAGATCCGGGACTTCATCAAGACGGAAGCCAAGCAGGCCGGCATCAGCCGCGTCATCATCGAGCGTCCGCACAAGAAATGCCGCGTGACGATCCATGCCGCGCGTCCGGGCGTGATCATCGGCAAGAAGGGCGCCGATATCGAGGTGCTGCGCAACAAGCTGGCGAACCTAACCAAGTCGGAAGTTCACCTGAACATCGTCGAGGTCCGCAAGCCGGAAGTCGATGCCGCCCTGGTCGCGGAATCGATCGCCCAGCAGCTGGAGCGTCGGGTTTCGTTCCGCCGCGCCATGAAGCGCGCGGTGCAGAACGCGATGCGCATGGGTGCCCTGGGCATCCGCGTGAACGTGTCGGGCCGTCTGGGCGGCGCCGAGATCGCGCGGACCGAATGGTATCGCGAAGGTCGTGTGCCCCTGCACACCCTGCGCGCCGACATCGACTATGCGCTGGCCGAAGCCACGACCCCCTACGGGATCATCGGGGTGAAGACCTGGATCTTCAAGGGCGAGATCATGGAGCATGACCCCCAGGCTCGCGACCGCAAGGCCGCCGAGGCTCAGGAAGGTCCGGCTCCGCGTGGTCCGCGCCGTGACCGCGACGCGCGTTAAGGAGCAAACAAGATGCTGCAACCGAAACGGACCAAGTTCCGCAAACAGCACAAGGGCCGGATCCACGGCGAAGCCAAGGGCGGTTTCGCCCTGAACTTCGGTTCCTACGCGCTGAAGGCCACCGAGCCCGAGCGCGTGACCGCCCGCCAGATCGAGGCGGCCCGCCGCGCGATCACCCGCCACATGAAGCGTCAGGGCCGGGTCTGGATCCGGATTTTCCCGGACGTGCCGGTTTCCTCGAAGCCGACCGAAGTGCGGATGGGCAAGGGCAAGGGCTCGGTCGACTTCTGGGCCGCCCGCGTCCATCCCGGCCGCATCATGTTCGAGATCGACGGCGTGTCCGACGAAATCGCGCGCGAAGCCCTGCGCCTTGGCGCCAACAAGCTGCCGGTCCTGACCCGCATCGTGGCGCGCGAAGACTGGTAAGATCGGTGCGTGCAAGCACGCACCCTACGCAACACGACCCCGCCGGGCGACTGGCGGGGTTTTCCTTTTCCCGGCGGGAAAAGGGTTGCACGAAGAGGCCGTTGCTTGTATGGGCAGGCCTTCATCATGTAACTCCACCGGGAATCAGGGTGGCCCTGCCTGCAGGGGCTCTCCGGTGATGTTGAAAGGAAGGCGCCATGAAAGCGCAGGAATTGATGTCGAAGACGCCCGACCAGCTGAAGGACCAGCTTGTCGCGCTGAAGAAGGAGGCCTTCAACCTCCGTTTCCAGCAGGCCACCGGCCAATTGGAAGGCACCGCCCGGATGCGTTCGGTGCGCCGCGACGTGGCGCGCGTGAAGACCATCCTGAACCAGAAGGCGGCAGCCGCCGCCGCAGCGAACTGAGGAACGGCCCATGCCCAAACGCATCCTGCAAGGCCGCGTCACCAGCGACAAGAACGAACAGACCATCACCGTCCTGGTGGAACGCCGCTTCAAGCACCCCGTGCTGCACAAGATCGTCCGTTCGTCCAAGAAATACCGGGCGCATGACGCCCTGAACCAGTTCAAGGTGGGTGACGAGGTTCGCATCATCGAATGCGCGCCCATCTCGAAGACGAAACGCTGGACTGTCCTGACGGACGAAGCGGTTTCCGCGTAAGTCCATCATCACAGATCAGAAATGATCGAAACCCTGGGGCCGCGTCTGGCGGTCCCCAAAGGTCGGGAGAAACCAAATGATCCAGATGCAGACCAATCTGGATGTTGCTGACAACTCCGGCGCGCGCCGGGTTCAGTGCATCAAGGTCCTGGGTGGTTCGCACCGTCGCTATGCGTCGGTGGGCGACATCATTGTCGTGTCCGTCAAGGAAGCCATCCCGCGGGGCCGGGTCAAGAAGGGCGACGTCCGCAAGGCCGTGGTCGTTCGGACCGCCAAGGAAGTGAAGCGCGAGGACGGAACCTCGATCCGCTTCGACCGCAACGCCGCCGTCATCCTGAACAACCAGGGCGAGCCGGTCGGCACCCGTATCTTCGGGCCGGTCGTCCGCGAGCTGCGCGCGAAGAACTTCATGAAGATCATCTCGCTTGCCCCGGAGGTGCTGTAATGGCTGCCAAGCTGAAAAAGGGCGACAAGGTCGTCGTGCTGGCCGGCAAGGACAAGGGCAAGCAGGGCGAAATCACCGCCGTGATGCCCAAGGAAAACAAGGCCATCGTTGACGGGGTCAACATCGCGATCCGTCACCAGCGCCAGACCCAGACGACCCCCGGCGGCCGCACGCCTAAGGCGATGCCGATCGACCTGTCGAACCTGGCGCTGATGGATGCAAACGGCAAAGCGACCCGCGTCGGCTTCCGCATGGAAGGCGACAAGAAGGTCCGTTTCGCCAAGACCACGGGAGACGTGATCTGATGCTGGACGCAACCAAGTACACGCCGCGCCTCAAGGCGGTTTACCGTGACACCGTCCGGGCCGCGCTGAAGGAAGAGTTCGGCTACAAGAACGACATGCAGATCCCGCGCCTGGACAAGATCGTCCTGAACATGGGCATCGGCGAGGCCGTCAAGGACACCAAGAAGGTCAAGCAGGGCGCCGAGGAACTGTCGCTGATCGCGGGCCAAAAGGCCGTCATCACCAAGGCCAAGACCTCGATCGCGGGCTTCCGCGTCCGCGAGGAAATGCCCCTGGGCGCCAAGGTGACGCTGCGCGGCGACCGGATGTACGAATTCCTGGACCGCCTGATCAACGTGGCGCTGCCGCGCGTCCGCGACTTCCGCGGCGTGAAGGGCACCTCGTTCGACGGCCGCGGCAACTATGCCATGGGCCTCAAGGAGCACATCGTGTTCCCGGAAATCAACTTCGACAAGGTCGACGAAGTTCTGGGGATGGACATCATCATCTGCACCACCGCGCCGACCGACGCGGAAGCGAAAGCGCTGTTGAAGCATTTCAACATGCCCTTCAACAGCTGATCGCGGAGGTAAGAGATATGGCAAAGAAATCCATGGTCGAGCGCGAGAAGAAGCGCCAGCAGCTGGTCGCGAAATACGCCGCCAAGCGCGCCTCCCTGAAAGAGGTGATCAACGACCAGTCCCGTCCGATGGAAGAGCGGTTCAAGGCTTCGCTGAAGCTGGCCGAACTGCCGCGCAATTCGTCGGAAACGCGTCTGCATAACCGGTGCCAACTGACCGGCCGTCCGCACGCGTATTACCGCAAGTTGAAACTGTCGCGGATCATGCTGCGCGAGCTTGGCTCGAACGGTCAGATCCCCGGTCTCGTCAAGTCCAGCTGGTAAGGGGGCACAATGTCGATGAACGATCCTCTCGGCGATATGCTGACCCGCATCCGCAATGCGCAGATGCGCGGCAAATCGACCGTGCGCACCCCGGCCTCTAAGCTGCGCGCTTGGGTTCTGGACGTGCTGAAAGCCGAAGGCTACATCCGCGGCTATGAAGAAGTGACCACCGAGGCCGGCCATGCCGAGCTGGAGATCGGTCTGAAGTACCACGACGGCACCCCGGTGATCCGGGAACTGTCGCGTGTTTCGAAGCCCGGCCGCCGCGTTTACGCCGGTGCCCGGGAAATCCCGCAGGTCCGTCAGGGTTTGGGCGTGTCTATCGTCTCGACCCCGAAGGGCGTCATGTCGGATGCAGCGGCTCGCAATGCCAATGTCGGCGGCGAAGTCCTCTGCACCGTGTTCTAAGGAGGGCAGCAGATGTCTCGGATTGGTAAAAAGCCGGTCGCTCTGCCCAAGGGCGTGACGGCCGAGATCAAGGGTCAGACCATCGAAGTGAAGGGCCCCAAGGGCACCCGCAGCTTCACGGCGACCGATGATGTGGATCTGGTGCTGGAAGAAGGCTCCGTGGCGGTCAAGCCGCGCGGCACCTCGAAGCGCGCGCGCCAGCAGTGGGGCATGACCCGCTCGATGGTGGAAAACCTGACGGTCGGCGTGTCCACGGGCTTTAAGAAAGAGCTGGAAATCCAGGGCGTGGGCTACCGCGCCACGATGCAGGGCAAGACCCTGAAGCTGGCTTTGGGCTATTCGCACGACGTGAACTTCGAAACGCCCGACGGCGTGACGATCACGGCGCCGAAGCAGACCGAAATCGTCGTGGAAGGCATCGACCAGCAGCTGGTTGGTCAGGTGGCCGCGAACATCCGCGAGTGGCGCCGCCCCGAGCCCTACAAGGGCAAGGGCATCCGCTACAAGGGCGAGTTCGTCTTCCGCAAGGAAGGCAAGAAGAAGTAAGGGGCGCATGAAATGGCACTGAAAAAGCAAGAGCTGTTCCAGAAGCGCCGCCTGCGCGTTCGGAACAAACTGCGGGCGATGTCGAACGGCCGTCCGCGCCTGTCGGTCCACCGTTCGTCGAAGAACATCTCGGTCCAGGTCATCGACGACCTGAACGGCGTGACCCTGGCCTCGGCCAGCACGCTGGAGAAGGACTTCGGCCTGGTCGGCAAGAACAACGTCGAGGCCGCCGCCAAGATCGGCGCGGCCATCGCCGAGCGTGCAAAGGCTGCGGGCGTCGAGGAAGTGGTCTTCGACCGCGGTGGCTTCATCTTCCACGGCAAGGTGAAGGCCTTGGCCGACGCCGCCCGTGAAGGCGGCCTGAAGTTCTGATCCTGCGGGCGGCGTCAGCGCCGCCCCGATGATCCGGGGGCGTCCTTCGGGGCGCCCACCTGGATTGACACAACCGGCGCGTTGCCGCGCCACCTGAAAAGGAAAGCCATATGGCAGAACGTGATAACCGCCGGGGCGGCCGCCGCGAAGAGCGCGAGGAAAACCCGGAATTCCAGGATCGCCTTGTCGCGATCAACCGCGTGTCGAAAACCGTGAAGGGTGGCAAGCGCTTCGGCTTCGCGGCCCTCGTGGTGGTCGGCGACCAGCGTGGCCGCGTCGGCTTCGGCAAGGGCAAGGCCAAGGAAGTGCCGGAAGCGATCCGCAAGGCGACCGAGCAGGCCAAGCGTTCGCTGGTCCGCGTGCCGCTGCGCGACGGCCGCACCCTGCACCATGACATCGAAGGCCGCCATGGCGCGGGCAAGGTGATCATGCGCACCGCCGTTCCGGGTACGGGCATCATTGCCGGCGGTCCGATGCGCGCCGTGTTCGAGATGCTGGGCGTCCAGGATGTCGTCGCCAAGTCGCAGGGGTCGCAGAACCCCTACAACATGATCCGCGCGACGCTGGACGGCCTGAAGAAGGAAGCCAGCCCCCGTTCGGTCGCGCAGCGTCGCGGCAAGAAGGTGGCCGACATCCTGCCGCAGGACAACAAGCCGGCTGCCGAGCCGGTCGAAGCGTAAGGAGACAGGCGCATGGCAACCATCGTCGTCAAGCAGATCGGCAGCCCGATCCGCCGCCCCGCCATCCAGCGCGAAACGCTGAAAGGCCTGGGTCTCAACAAGATGAACCGCACCCGCGAATTGCAGGACACCCCGGCGATCCGCGGCATGGTCGCCAAGATCCCGCATCTGGTGACCATCATCGAGGAAAAGGCCTGATCCGCAAGGATGGCCGCAAAAACGCCCCGGAGAAATCCGGGGCGTTTTCGTTTGTTCAGGGTCGTTAACCATATCGTAACCTCTCGTCCCTAGCCTTTGTCCTGACCGCTATCGGATGGGGAACGGGGTGGGGCGTATTCTTGGCGCATGTCTTGTCTGGCTTCTGGCGGCGGTGTCTGCCCAGGCCGGACCCTGGCCGCGCGAGCCCGGTCATTCCTTCATCGCCGTCTCGGGAGAGCGGGATGATGCGGGCAATTCCTATACCGGGATCTACACCGAATACGGCCTGAGCCGCCGCCGGACCGTGGGGCTTGAGGTCAGCCACACCAATGTCGGCGAAACCAGCGTCATGCTGTGGTACCAGAAATCGCTGGACAGGGGCGAGGGGCCGAACAAGCTGTCCTATGCCACGGGCTTTGGGGTCATCCGCCGCGAGGGCGCGATCCTGCCGCTCAGCCAGGTGGCGCTGATGTGGGGGCGGGGCTTCTCGGGGCCGTGGGATGGCGGCTGGCTCAGCGCCGAGGCGCGGGTGAAGGTCGCGGGCAAGACCGAGGAAGTGACGGTCCGCCAGGGCTTGACCAGCATCCAGTATGCCTATCTGACGCCCGAGATCGTCAGCAAGCTGGACCTGACGGTGGGCCTGCGCCCCACGCCCTCCTGGGCCGTGGTGAACCAGCTTCGGCTGGAGGCGCGCAAGGATGCCGACTTTTCCGCCAAGCTCGCCACCTCGGTCGTCTATGACCTGACCGGGCCCGCCCGGCTGGAGATCGGCTTTGTCGCCCCCTTGGCGGGCCCCAGCGAGCCCGCCCTCAGGATCGGCACATGGCTGGAGTTCTGATGCTATTCCCGGCAGGCATAGACCGCGCCGCCGACCGCCACGACCGACACCGCCGCCCCCGCGACAATGGCGGGCGACGAGGCCATGGCCGCCGCCGCCCCGCCGATCGAGGACAGCGCGCCCGTGATATAGCCCTGCGATCCGCTGAGGATCACCGCGCCGGACCCGTCGGGCAGGGCGCGCGCGCCGTTGACCGCGCCCTTGGCCGCCGCCCCTGTGATGGCGACGGCGGCGTTCTTGGTCTGGTTCACGCGCTGGCAGACGGTTTTCGCGGGCGCCTCGCAGCGGCCATAGGCGTCGCGGCGGCCCAGGTCATAGCCGATGATCGAATCGCTGGCCTTGTCGTGGCGCAGGCAGAAGGGGCCGCGTTCCTGGTCGGTCAGGTCGGGCGTCAGGCTGCGCAGCACGACATAGCTGGGGCAGGTGTCGCGCCCCCACGAGGTGAACAGGATCTCGCGCCGGCTGAAATGGTCGCGCAGGCCCGGCTCCTTGGGGTCATAGGCCAGGGGCACGTCCTGGCCGTTGATGCGGGCGGTGCAGAAGGTGGGCTCGGCCCAGGCGGCAAGGGGGGCGCAGGTCAGGGCGGCCAGGAAAAGGGCAATGCGGGTCATGGTCAATATCCAGGGAACGATGCCGCTTCTGATAAGGCGACGGGGGGCGACGGCAACTCACATCCGCTTGTCCGGCGCTGTCAGCGGCCCTTGCCGCAGGAGGGCATTGCGTCTATATGCCCCGGGTGCCGTCGGGCACCGATTCACGAAACAGACATGCCGTGTCCGTCCCGTTTTCGCTTCGGGGGCGCGTCCGGCCTAGGAGAAGCGACATGAAACTGCATGAAATCCGCGACAACGAAGGCGCGAACCGCAAGAAAAAGCGCGTGGCGCGTGGTCCCGGTTCCGGCAAGGGCAAGACCGCCGGCCGTGGTATCAAGGGCCAGTCCTCGCGGTCGGGCGTTGCGCTGAACGGATACGAAGGCGGCCAGATGCCGCTTTATCGCCGCCTGCCCAAGCGCGGCTTCACCAAGCCGAACGCGAAATCCTTCGCGGTGGTCAACCTGGGCCAGCTGCAGACCTTCATCGACGCGGGCAAGATCGACGCCACGGCGGAAGTGACCGAGGACGCGCTGGTCGCATCCGGCCTGGTGCGCCGCAAGCTGGACGGCGTGCGTCTGCTGGGCAAGGGCGAACTGACCTCGGCCCTGACCATCACCGTCACCGGCGCGTCGAAATCGGCGGTCGAGGCGGTCGAGAAGGCGGGCGGCAAGGTGACGCTGCCGGTCGTTGCCGCGGCGGCGGAATAAGCTGTTGATCGGGGCGTCCGCGCCCCATAGATAGCGAGCAGGTTTTCCTGGCGCCGCCGGTCCCCGGAAACGGGTCGGCGGCGCTGTTTATGACACGGGACGGAAAAACATGGCGTCAGCCGCAGAACAGATGGCCGCGAACCTGTCATGGAGCGCATTCGGCAAGGCCACGGAACTTCGCCAGCGCATCTGGTTCACGATCGGTCTGCTGATCATCTATCGGCTTGGCACCTATATTCCGGTGCCGGGCATCGACGGCGCGGCGCTGCGCAACTTCATGGACCAGGCGCAGGCGGGGATCGGCGGCATCCTGTCGATGTTCACTGGCGGCGCGCTTGGCCGGATGGGTGTCTTCGCGCTTGGCATCATGCCCTATATCTCGGCCTCGATCATAGTGCAGTTGCTCACCTCGATGGTGCCTTCGCTGGAACAGCTGAAGAAGGAAGGCGAGCAGGGGCGCAAGAAGATCAACCAGTACACCCGCTACGGCACCGTGGCGCTGGCGCTGTTCCAGGCTTACGGCCTGGCCAAGTCGCTGGAGGCGGGGGGCCTGGCGCATGATCCGGGCCTGTTCTTCCAGGCGTCGGTGGTCATCACGCTGGTGGGCGGCACCATGTTCCTGATGTGGCTGGGCGAACAGATCACCGCGCGCGGCATCGGCAACGGCATCAGCCTCATCATCTTCGTGGGCATCGTCGCGGAAATCCCGGCGGCGCTGGCCAGCTTCTTCGCGCAAGGCCGGTCGGGCGCGATCTCGACCCCGGTGATCCTGGGCGTGATCGTGATGGTCGTGGCCGTGATCGCCTTTGTGGTCTTCATGGAACGCGCGCTGCGCAAGATCCGCATCCAGTATCCCCGGCGCCAGGTCGGCATGAAGATCTATGACGGCCAGTCGAGCCACCTGCCGATCAAGGTGAACCCGGCGGGCGTGATCCCGGCGATCTTTGCGTCGTCGCTTCTGCTGCTGCCCATCACGATCTCGACCTTTTCGGGCAACCAGACGGGGCCGATCATGTCCACGATCCTGGCCTATTTCGGGCCGGGCCAGCCGCTGTACCTGATCTTCTTCGCGGGGATGATCGTCTTCTTCGCCTATTTCTACACCCACAACGTCAGCTTCAAATCCGACGACGTGGCCGAGAACCTGAAGAACCAGGGCGGCTTCGTTCCCGGCATCCGCCCGGGCAAGCGGACCGAGGAATACCTAGACTACGTGGTCAACCGCGTGCTGGTGATCGGCGCGGCCTATCTGGCGGCGGTCTGCCTTTTGCCGGAAATCATCCGCCACCAGTGGTCAGTGCCCTTCTATTTCGGCGGCACCTCGGTCCTGATCGTGGTGTCGGTGACGATGGACACGATCAACCAGGTGCAAAGCCATCTTCTGGCCCATCAATACGAAGGATTGATTGAGAAATCCCAATTGCGTGGTAAACGCAAAGAGGGAAGCGCAAAGCCGCGTCGCGCACCGTCGCGCCGCTAACGGCCCGACGGGCTGACGAGGGGGACAGACCAAAGATGACGATCAATATCATTCTGCTGGGGCCGCCCGGTGCCGGCAAGGGAACGCAGGCCCGCAAGCTGGTCGAGGAGCGCGGGCTGGTGCAGCTGTCCACCGGCGACATGCTGCGCGCCGCGCGGTCCTCGGGGACTGAGATGGGCAAGCGCGTGGCCGAGGTCATGGACCGCGGCCAGCTTGTCACCGATGAGATCGTCATCGGCCTGATCCGCGAAAGGCTGTCCGAGGGCGGCAACGGCTTCATCTTCGACGGCTTTCCGCGCACGCTGGCCCAGGCCGACGCGCTTGGGCAGTTGCTGGACGAAACGGGCATGGTGCTGGACGCCGTGGTCGAGATGCAGGTGGACGACCAGGCCTTGGTCCGCCGCATCACCGGCCGTTATACCTGCGGCAATTGCGGCGAGGTGTATCACGACGAGACGAAGCCCACCGCGAAGCACGGCGTCTGCGATGTCTGCGGCTCGACCGACCTGCGGCGGCGCGCCGACGACAACGAGGACAGCCTGAAGACGCGGCTTCTGGAATATTACAAGAAGACCTCGCCGCTGATCGGCTATTACTATGCCAAGGGCAAGCTTGCCCCGGTGGACGGGCTGGCGGACATGGACCAGGTGGCGGGGCAGATTGCCGCTGTCCTGCCCGTGTCAAGCGAAATCGCCACGGGCACTTGACGCGGCAGGCAGCCGCCTTTAAGTCACGACATCTCGCAAGAGAATCACCCGTTGCGGGTGGATCATTCAGCGGCCCGAAGGCATGGCTTTCGGGCCTTCCGTTGTGAAAAAAGGTTCCGGCGTTACGGAACCGCAACCGATAAAGGATAACGCGTGGCTCGTATTGCTGGCGTCAACATTCCGACCGGGAAACGCGTCCCGATCGCCCTGACCTATATCCACGGCATCGGCCCGATGTATGCCGGACAGATCTGCGAGGCCGTCGGCATCGACCAGTCGCGCCGCGTCAACGATCTGTCGGATGCCGAAGTGCTGCAAATCCGCGAATACATCGACGCCAACCTGACCGTCGAAGGCGACCTGCGCCGCGAAACCCAGATGAACATCAAGCGCATGATGGACCTGGGCTCGTATCGCGGTCTGCGCCACCGCCGGGGCCTGCCGGTCCGCGGCCAGCGCACCCACACCAATGCCCGCACCCGCAAGGGCCCGGCGAAGCCCATCGCCGGCAAGAAGAAGTAAGGGGGAACGGACATGGCACGTGACAAGACCCGCATGAAGCGCAAGGAACGCAAGAACATCGCCACCGGCGTTGCTCATGTGAACAGCAGCTTCAACAACACCAAGATCCTGATTTCGGACGTGCAGGGCAACGCGATCGCGTGGTCCTCGGCCGGCACGATGGGCTTCAAGGGTTCGCGCAAATCGACCCCCTATGCCGCGCAGATGGCCGCCGAGGACGCCGGCCGCAAGGCGCAGGAACACGGGATGCGCACCATCGAGGTCGAGGTCCAGGGCCCCGGCTCGGGCCGCGAATCGGCGCTGCGCGCGCTGGCCTCGGTCGGCTTCAACATCACCGCGATCCGCGACGTGACGCCGATTGCGCATAACGGCTGCCGCCCTCCCAAGCGCCGCCGCGTCTGATTTCAGATGATACTGGCCCGGACCGCGCGCTTTCGCGCGGTTCGGTCTTTACGTTTTCAACCTCGGGCGTTTCCGGCCAAGGACATGGGGCGGGGACAAGAATGGAGGCAAACGCATGATCCACAAGAATTGGGCCGAGCTGATCAAGCCGACTCAGCTGGTCGTCAAGCCGGGCGCGGATGCCACCCGCACCGCCACGCTGGTCGCCGAGCCGCTGGAGCGGGGCTTCGGCCTGACGCTGGGCAACGCCCTGCGCCGCGTGCTGCTGTCGTCCTTGCAGGGCGGGGCCATCACCTCGGTCCAGATCGACAACGTCCTGCATGAATTCAGCAGCGTCGCGGGCGTCCGCGAGGACGTGACCGACATCGTCCTGAACCTCAAGGGCGTGACGCTGAAGATGGACGTGGAAGGGCCCAAGCGCCTGACCCTGTCCGCCAAGGGCCCCGGCGAGGTCAAGGCCAGCGCCATCCAGGAAACGGCCGGCATCACCGTGCTGAACCGCGACCACGTCATCTGCCACCTGGACGATGGCGCCGAGCTGAACATGGAACTGACCGTCCAGACGGGCAAGGGCTATGTCGCCGCCGACAAGAACCGCCCCGAGGACGCGCCTATCGGCCTGATCCCGATCGACGCGATCTTCTCGCCCGTCAAGCGCGTCAGCTATGAGGTCACGCCCACCCGCGAGGGGCAGGTGCTGGACTATGACAAGCTGACGATGAAGATCGAAACCGACGGTTCGCTGACCCCGGAAGACGCCGTGGCCTATGCCGCGCGCATCGTCCAGGACCAGCTGTCGGTCTTCGTGAACTTCGACGAGCCGGAATCGGCCAACCGCCAGGACAGCGACGAGGGTCTGGAATTCGACCCGCGCCTGCTGAAGAAGGTGGACGAGCTGGAACTGTCGGTGCGTTCGGCCAACTGCCTGAAGAACGACAACATCGTCTATATCGGCGACCTGATCCAGAAAACCGAAGCCGAGATGCTGCGCACCCCGAACTTCGGCCGCAAGTCCCTGAACGAGATCAAGGAAGTGCTGTCGGGCATGGGCCTGCACCTGGGCATGGACGTGGTCGACTGGCCGCCGGAAAACATCGAGGATCTGGCGAAACGGTTCGACGACCAGTTCTGACATGGCGGTGCGTGTGAACACGCACCCTGCACAAAGCCCGTAGGGTGCGTGCTTGCACGCACCTTGCGACAAGAAGGGCATCCCGCCCCAAGGAGAGCGGCCCGCACGCATGGGCCGCCGGACAAAGCAAAACGCTGTAGGAGAAAATCATGCGTCACGCCCGTGGCTATCGCCGCCTCAACCGCACCCACGAACACCGCAAGGCGCTGTTCGCCAACATGGCCGGATCCTTGATCGAGCATGAGCAGATCAAGACGACCCTGCCCAAGGCGAAAGAACTGCGCCCGATCGTCGAGAAGCTGATCACGCTGGCCAAGCGCGGCGACCTGCACGCTCGCCGCCAGGCCGCCGCCCAGCTGAAGCAGGACCAGCACACGGCCAAGCTGTTCGAGGTTCTGGGCGCCCGCTACAAGGACCGCCAGGGTGGTTACGTCCGCATCATGAAGGCCGGTTTCCGCTATGGCGACATGGCGCCGATGGCGATCATCGAACTGGTCGACCGCGACCCTTCGGCCAAAGGCGCCGCCGACCGCACCCGCATCGAGGCCGAGTCCAACGCTGAATAAGCGACGCTAGGTCACCGAATCAAGGCGCCCCGGGGCTTTCAGCCTGCGGGGCGTTTTTCATGGGCTGTGACAAATTGCGCATGATTTCCGGGGGTGACGCCAATTGCATCAACGCCCAGGCGACATCTCTTTTCTCGTCCTCTGTCAGAGGCATCGCCAGCAGTTGCTGACGAAGATCGGCTGGCAGCATAGAAATTCCGCCGTATGACCGCATTGGGGGGATCTCCCATCCCTTTAATGATATGGCAAGAATTATCCGTCACTATTACATTGTCCGTTGACGCTACCGAACGCAATTTGTCTAAAAAGTCATGTCATCACGCGCCGATATCAATGCAGGTTTGCGGAAGCTGGGGAAAATGGCCCCGGCAGGCTATTTTGTGGGCCTGCACATCCGCTTCGCCGCCCCCCTGATGCAGTTCCAGACCTATGCCCAGGAATGGTCCGACTTCTATTCCCAGAACGGTTACGCGCTGCGCGACCCGACGATTGCCTGGGGCTTTTCGACAACCGGCGCCTGCCGGTGGTCCAGCCTGCCGATCCCGGATCCGTTCAACATTCTCCAGGAATCGGCCAACCACGGCCTGACCTTCGGGCTGACGGTGTCCTGCGGCCCCATCAGTTCTCGCACCATCGCCAGCTTCGCGCGCGATGACCGCGAATTCACGGATGACGAGATCGCCGAGATCTCGACCACGGTACGTCGGCTCCACGACATCACGGAGCCGCCGGCGAGCCTCACGAAGGCTCAGAAAGAAGCCCTTCGTTGTGTCGCGGAGGGCGATCGTCATGCGGCAGCGGCAGCCAAGCTTGGCATCACCGAAAGCGCGTTCAAGGCAAGGCTGATTTCGGTCCGCGAAAGACTGAATGCACGCACCACAGCCGAGGCGCTGCAAAGGGCCAAGGAATACCGTCTGCTCTAGACCTTCGCCCGGGGGAGCCGTGATGCGGGGAAGGGTTGTCCCTACACCCCAGGAGTTTTGACCATGCAGACGACCACGCTTTCCTTTTCCAATCTCCACAACCATGGCGAGTTGTTCGCCAAGCTTTTTCGCGCCCGCAAGCAGAGCTTCATCATCCAGAAGAACTGGGATCTGCCCGAGGCCGAGGACATGGAATTCGACCAGTACGACACCCCGCAAAGCCGCTGGATCGCCGTCCACGACAAGGGCGAGGTTCTGGCGGGCTTCCGCCTGACGCCGACCACCGCGCGCTGCGGCATCTACAGCTACATGATCCGCGACGCGCAAAAGGGCATCCTGGGCGGGTCGATCCCCCAGGATCTGCTGGACGCCGAGGCGCCGGTCGATGAGCAGGTTTGGGAATGTTCGCGCGTGTTCGTCAGCCACGACATCCCGCAGATGTATCGCCGCAAGGTCCACTTCAAGATGGTCGAGGCGATGACGGGATCGGCCCGCGACCTGGGCGCGACCAGGCTGATCGCCCTGACGGGGGCGTCCTGGCCGCGCTGGTATGGCCGCTGCGGCCTTGACGCCGAGGCCATCGGCCGCGTCATGTGGATCGACGACGGGCATTTCCAGTGCGTCGCGATCAACCTGGCGCCCAAGATGCACTGAGGCTGCCACATCTTGTACGCCAGGGCCTTGCAGGCCTAAGATGGTGTATCATGCCAGACCTGTTCGACGCCAGCACCTCGTCCGATCCGCCGCCGCCCCCGGCGGTGCGACCCTTGGCCGACCGCATCCGCCCCGTGCGCATGGGCGACGTGATCGGCCAGGACAAGGTGCTTGGCCCGGACGGGCCGCTGGGGTCCATGCTGGCGTCCCGCAGCCTGTCCTCGCTGATCCTCTGGGGGCCGCCGGGGGTGGGCAAGACCACCATCGCGCGGCTTCTGGCGGACCAGACCAACCTGGCCTTCGTGCAGATCAGCGCCATCTTTTCGGGCGTCCCCGAGCTGCGCAAGGTCTTTGAAACGGCAAGGCTGCGCCGCCAGCAGGGGCGCGGCACGCTGTTGTTCGTGGACGAGATCCACCGCTTCAACAAGGCGCAGCAGGACAGCTTTTTGCCCTATATGGAGGACGGGACGATCCTTCTGGTCGGTGCGACGACCGAAAACCCGTCCTTCGAGCTGAACGCCGCGCTGATGTCGCGCGCCCAGGTGATCGTGCTGGAACGCCTGTCGCTGCGCGACCTGGAACTGCTGGCGCAGCGCGCGGAACGCGAGTTGGGCCGCAAGCTGCCCCTGACAGCCGAGGCGCGCGACGCCCTGCTGGAGATGGCCGACGGCGATGGCCGCGCGGCCCTGAACCTGATCGAGCAGGTGGCTGCCTGGAAGACCGACAGGCCGGTGGATGCCCCCGCCATGGCGCAGCGCCTGATGCGGCGGGCGGCGAAGTACGACAAGTCGGGGGATGAGCATTACAACCTGATCTCGGCGCTGCACAAATCGGTGCGCGGGTCCGACCCCGACGCGGCGCTGTATTGGCTGTCGCGGATGCTGGAGGGGGGCGAGGATCCCCGTTACCTCGCCCGCCGCATCACCCGCATGGCGGTCGAGGATATCGGCCTGGCCGATCCGGCGGCGCATCGGCATTGCCTGGATGCCTGGGCGCTGTATGAACGCCTTGGCAGCCCGGAAGGCGAGCTGGCCCTGGCGCAGGCGGTGATCTATCTGGCGCTCGCCCCGAAATCGAACGCGGGCTATGTCGCCTACAAGGCCGCCCGGGCCGAGGCGAAGCGCACGGGCAGCCTGATGCCGCCCGCCCATATCCTGAACGCGCCCACGCAGATGATGAAGGACCAGGATTACGGCGCGGGCTATGCCTATGACCACGACGCCGAGGACGGCTTTTCCGGCCAGAACTATTTCCCCGAGGGCATGAAGCGCCCGGTCCTCTATACCCCCGTCGAGCGGGGGTTCGAGCGAGAGTTGAAGAAGCGGCTCGACTGGTTCGTGTCGCAGCGGTTGAAGCGCGGCGGTTGACTTTGCGCCCGCGCCACCACAGTTAGCCGCCATGATGAACCCATATCTTCAGGTCGCCATCGGCGGCGCCATCGGATCGGTGGCGCGCCTTGGCCTTTATCGCGCCATGCCCGCCGGGGGCTTTCCGCTGGCGACATTCGCCGTCAATGTCGGGGGCAGCCTTGTCATGGGCCTGCTGGCGGCGCTGCTGGCAGGGCGCGGCGCGGCTTGGGCGCCGCTGCTGCTGACCGGCATCCTGGGCGGCTTCACGACCTTTTCCGCCTTTTCGCTGGACACGCTGACCCTGTGGGAACGGGGGCAGGGGGTCTTAGCTGCGATCTATGTCGGGGGATCGGTGCTGCTGTCGCTGGCGGCAGTCTTCGCCGGCATGACCATCGGCCGGGGGATTTTCGCATGAGCGGCGTTCAGACCATCCGCGTGGGCGGGGACGAGGGCGAGCAGCGGCTCGACCGCTGGCTGAGGAAGAAGTTTCCCCAGCTTGGCCAGATCGCCATCGAGAAGCTGTGCCGCACCGGCCAGATCCGCGTGGACGGCGGGCGCGTGAAGCCCGCGACCCGGATCGAGACGGGGCAGGAGGTGCGCATCCCCCCGCTGCCCGATGCCGCGCCCATGCCCGCGCGCGCCAGCCGCCCCCTGGGTCCGCGCGTGTCCGACAGCGACCAGCAGATGATCCAGGCCGCCGTCCTGTGGAAGGACGAACACATCATCGCCCTGAACAAGCCGCCGGGCCTGCCGTCGCAGGGCGGCAGCGGGCAGGGGGACCGGCATGTGGACGGACTGACCACCGCGCTGATGTTCGGCTACAAGGACCGGCCCAAGCTGGTGCACCGGCTGGACAAGGACACCTCGGGCGTGTTGCTGCTGGCGCGCACCGACCGCGTGGCGCGCGCCCTGTCCGAGGCGTTCCGGGCCCGAACCACCCGCAAGATCTATTGGGCGGCCGTGGCGGGCGTGCCGCATCCGCGCATGGGCACGATCCGCTTTGGCCTGGTCAAGGGCGGGGCCGGGCGCGGCGACAATGAAAAGATGATCGCCGTCCACCCCCGCGACATCGACACGACCGAGGGGGCCAAGCGCGCGACCACCGATTATGCCGTGCTGGACGCGCTTGGCACGCGGGCCAGCTGGTGCGCGCTGGTGCCGGTCACGGGACGGACGCACCAGTTGCGCGCGCATATGGCCGAACTGGGCCATCCCATCGTGGGCGACGGGAAATACGGCGGCTCGGGGCAGGAGAACCTGGGCGACGGCTGGGGCGCGCAACTGGGCGGGGAAATCAGCAAGAAGCTGCACCTGCACGCCCGCAGCATCAGCTTCGACCATCCGATCACCAGGAAGCGCATCACCCTGACCGCGCCCCTGCCGGATCACATGGCGCGGACCTGGAAGACGGTGGGCTGGCATGAAAACGACGTGCCCGACGATCCCTTCGCGGATCTCGAATGAAGCTGGTGGTCTTCGACGTGGACGGCACGCTGGTGGACAGCCAGCACCATATCCACGGCGCCATGACCGCCGCCTTTGAAGGCGCGGGGCTGGACCCCTTGCCGCGCGAGGCGGTTCTGCAGATCGTCGGGTTGTCGCTGCCGGTCGCGGTGGCGCAACTGGCCCCGGGGCATGACGCCGCCACGCAGGCCCGCATCGTCGAGGGGTATCGCGCCGCCTTCATGCAGGCCCGGATGGCGCAGGCCGCGCCGCTGTATCCCGGCGCGCTGGACTGCCTGGACGGGCTGGCGGGATGCCGCGACATCCTGCTGGCCGTGGCGACGGGCAAGTCGCGGCGCGGGCTGGCGGCGATGATCGCGGCTCATGGGCTGGAGGGGCGGTTCGTCAGCCTGCAGACGGCGGACGACCACCCCTCGAAACCCCATCCGGCGATGCTGCTGGCGGCGCTGGCCGAGACGGGGGTGGAACCCGGGGATGCGGTGATGGTTGGCGATACCAGCTTCGACATGGAGATGGCGCGCGCGGCTGGCATGACGGGCCTTGGCGTCGGCTGGGGCTATCATGCGCCCGAGGCGCTGACGGCCTCGGGGGCGGCGTTGGTCGCGACGGATTTCAGGGATTTGGGCCAGGCACTGGCAAGGTGGGCATCATGAGCGAATGGAAGGCACGGCGGTTCTGGAAGGCGTCCGGGGTCCGGCCAGTCGGCGAGGGGTTCGAGGTCGCCCTTGACGACCGGCCCCTGCGCACGCCCGGCAAGCTGCCGCTGCTGCTGCCGACCGAGGGGCTGGCCCGGGCGGTCGCGGCGGAATGGGACGCGCAGGCCGATGTGATCGACCCCCATACCATGCCCCTGACCCGGGCGGCCAATTCGGCGGTGGAAAAGGTCACGCCTCAGTTTGCCGGCGTGGCGGGCATGCTTGCCGAATATGGCGGCACGGACCTTTTGTCCTATCGCGCCGACCAGCCCGCCGAACTGGCCCGCCGCCAGGCCGAGGCCTGGGATCCGCTGATCGACTGGGCCGCGACCGACCTGCGCGCGCCCCTGCGCATCACCCATGGGGTGATCCCGGTGGAACAGGACGCGCCGGTGCTGGCGCGGCTGCGCGGGCATCTTCTGGATCTGGACGTTTTCGGGCTGACGGCGCTGCACGATCTTGTGACCCTGCCCGGATCGCTGATCCTGGGACTGGCCGTCATCCGGGGCCGGATCGACGCGGACACGGCCTTCCGCCTGTCCCGCATCGACGAGGAATTCCAGATCGAACGCTGGGGCCAGGACGACGAGGCGCGGGACGCCGCCGAAAGCCGCAGGGCGGCGATGGGGGTCGCGGAACGGCTTTGGCACCTGTCCCGCCGCGGTTGAAACTGCCCGGGCCCTGGGCGTCGCGCTTGACGCATCGGGAAGGATCGGCACTATGTTGCCTATGGGATGCCCCTTTGGGGGCGTCGTGACGACAAGCCCGGGCACCAAGGTCCGGGCGCCGCTTGCGGGATGTCCGCACGGACGGCACCAACAAAGGGGTAGACATGAAGACTTCGGTTTTTCTGGGCTCGATGGCCGCCGGCGCGCTGATGGCGGGTGCGGGCATGGCCGATACGCTGGCCGACGTGAAGGCGCGCGGTGAATTGAACTGCGGCGTGAACACCGGCCTTGTGGGCTTTGCCGCGCCCGATGCGAACGGCAACTGGACGGGCTTCGACGTCGATTTCTGCAAGGCCGTCGCCGCCGCCGTGCTGGGCGATCCGGCCAAGGTGAAATACGTGCCCACCACCGGCCAGACGCGCTTCACGGCGCTGTCCTCGGGCGAGGTGGACCTGCTGGCGCGCAACTCGACCTGGACCTTCTCGCGCGATACCGACCTGAAGCTGGATTTCATCGGCGTCAACTATTACGACGGCCAGGGCTTCATGGTGAACAAGGACCTGGGCGTGACCTCGGCCAAGGAACTGGACGGCGCGACCATCTGCATCCAGACCGGCACCACGACGGAACTGAACCTGGCCGATTACTTCAAGGCCAACAACATGACCTATCAGCCGGTCAACATCGACAGCAACGCCGAGGGCGAGCAGCAATACATGGCGGGCGCCTGCGACGCCTATACCACCGACGCATCCGGCCTTGCCGCGACCCGCGCCGCCTTTGCCGACCCCGAAAGCCACATCATCCTGCCCGAGATCATTTCCAAGGAACCGCTGGGGCCGGCCGTGCGCCATGGCGATAGCAACTGGGGCGACATCGCCCGCTGGACGCTTTACGCGCTGATCGCGGCCGAGGAATACGGCATCACCTCGAAGAATCTGGAAGAACTGGCGAAATCCTCGCAGAACCCCGAGGTCCAGCGCCTTCTGGGCGTAACCGACGACCTGGGCGCGATGATCGGGCTGGACAAGGACTGGGCCAAGCGCGCCATCGCCGCCAGCGGCAACTATGGCGAGATCTTCGCGGCCAATATCGGCGAGCAGACCCCCATCGGCCTGGCCCGCGGGTTGAACGCGCAATGGACGCAGGGCGGCCTGATGTATGCGATGCCCTTCCGCTGAGGCATCCGACACCTAAAGGGGGCGCCATGGCGCCCCCTTCGCATGACAAGCCCGGTTGCGGAAAACGCTGCCACCACAAGGCAAGACCGGCTGCAGGGGTAGAAGAATGACGGACGTTATGGTGCCGGCGAATCCGCCGTTCCGGCCAAGCATGCTGATCTATGATCGGCGCTATCGGTCGATGACCTTCCAGGTGATCGTGTTCATCCTGGTGATGGCGCTGGCCTGGTGGCTGGTCAACAACACGATCCGCAACCTGGCGGCCCTGGGCAAGGATTTCGACTTCGGCTTCCTGTGGCAGCGCGCGGGATACGACATCCCGCAGACGCCGATCCCCTATACCTCGGACGACACGCACCTGCGCGCGGCCCTTGTGGGGCTGCTGAACACGCTGATCGTGTCGATCCTGGGCTGCATCGCGGCGACGGTCGTGGGGATCATCGCGGGCGTGGCGCGGCTGTCCAACAACTGGCTGATCGCCCGGCTGATGACCGTCTATGTCGAGGCCTTCCGCAACGTCCCCCTGCTGTTGTGGATCCTGATCGTCTTCGCCGTCTTCACCGAGGTGATGCCACCGCCCAACGCCTTTCGCGGGGACGATCCCGCGGCCAGCATGATCCTGTTCGACCATGTGGCGCTGACGAACCGCTATACCGCCATCCCGACGCTGGCGATGACCAACGATCCGGGCAGCCTTGATCTGGGCGCGCGCATCACGATCAGCTGGGCCACCATCGCCTTTGCCGTGGCGCTGGTGGCGGGCTGGATCGTCCGGCGCATGATCGCCGCCTGGGCGCAGCGGGTGCAGGACCAGACAGGCGTCCGCCCCACCACCTGGTGGGCAAGCCTTGCGGTGATGACGGTGCCGTCCCTGCTGCTGATCTGGTATTTCGGCCTGCACCTGATCCCGCCGACCTTGAAGGGCTTCAACTTCACGGGCGGGCTGAACGTCCAGAACGGGCTGGTCGCGCTGTGGCTGGCGCTGACGCTTTATACCGGGGCCTTCATCGCGGAAATCGTGCGGGCGGGGATCCTGGCGATCAGCCGCGGGCAGTCCGAGGCCGCCTTTGCCCTGGGCCTGCGCCCGGGCCGCACCATGAACCTGGTGATCCTGCCGCAGGCGCTGCGGGTCATCATCCCGCCGCTGATTTCCCAATACCTGAACCTGATGAAGAACAGTTCCCTGGCCATCGCCGTGGGCTACATGGACATCAAGGGCACGCTGGGCGGCACCACGCTGAACCAGACGGGGCGGGAACTGGAATCCATCGTGCTGATGATGGGGGTCTATCTGGTCCTCAGCCTGATCATCTCGGCCGGGATGAACCTGTTCAACGCCCGCGTGAAGCTGAAGGAGCGGTGAGATGAGCGAAACCCACGCCCAGACCGTCCCCTTTGTCCGCGACACCATGCTGCCCCCCGCCGCCCCGCCCGTGCGCGAGGCCGGGGCCGTGCGCTGGTTGCGGCAGAACCTGTTCTCGGGGCCGTTGAACACGGTGCTGACGATCCTGGGCGTCCTGATCGTCTGGTTCCTGGTCAGCCATTTCTGGGACTGGTTCGCCCATTCCGTCTGGAACGCGGACAGCCTGTCCGACTGCCGCCGCATCATCGCCGAGACCTGGGGCGAGGGGGCGCGTGGCGCCTGCTGGGCCGTGGTCCGCGAACGCTGGAACCAGTATGTCTATGGCTTCTACCCGCCCGAGCTTTACTGGCGCCCGACCATGGCATTCGGCCTGCTGTTCGTGGCCCTGGCGCCCGTGCTGTTTTCGGAATCGGTCATGATCCGGCGCGTTGTGCTGGCCTTGGCGACGGTGCTGACCCTGTGGCTGATGGCCGTCATGGGCGCGCCCGCCGCTTGGCTGGTCTTTGCCGCCGCCGTGCTGGTCGGCGCGCTGCTGATCTCGGAACGCCAGCCGTCCTGGCTGCTGGTCTTCTCGATCCTGTATCCTCTGATGGGGGTGTGGTTCCTGTGGGGCGGCTCGGCCTGGGGGCCGGTCATGGTGCTGGTGGGACCGGTGCTGGGCTGGATTGCCTGGCGGCTGCTTGGCCGCGCCTCGGCCCTGGTCGCGACGGTCGCGGCGCTGGTGGTGCCGCTGGTCTGGTGGATCGTCTTCGCAGGCGATGCGGCGCGGGATGCGGAAAGCATCGTCTCGCTGGCGATCCCGGCGGTGGCCTCGGACCGCTTTGGCGGGTTCCTCTTGTCCATCACCATCGGCGTGGCGGGCATCGCCATGTCGCTGCCGCTGGGCATCGTGCTGGCCCTGGCGCGGCGGTCGGACATGTTCCTGGTCAAGACCCTGGCGGTGATCTTCATCGAGTTCATCCGGGGCGTTCCGCTGATCGCGCTGCTGTTCGTGGCATCCCTGCTGCTGAACTACTTCCTGCCGCCGGGCACGACCTTCGACATCATCCTGCGCGTCATCATCATGGTGACGCTGTTTTCCGCCGCCTACATGGCCGAGGTGATCCGGGGGGGCCTTGCCGCGCTGCCCAAGGGCCAATACGAGGCCGCCGACGCCCTGGGCCTGGACTACTGGAAGGCGCAGCGGCTGATCGTGCTGCCGCAGGCGCTGAAGATCAGCATTCCCGGCATCGTCTCCACCTTCATCGGCATGTTCAAGGACACCACACTGGTGACCTTCGTGGGCCTGTACGATCCGCTGAAATCCATGTCCGACGCGGTGCGGGCCTCCACAAGCTGGAAGGGCATCTACTGGGAGCCCTATATCTTCGTGGGCTTCATCTTCTTTCTGATCTGCTTCGGCATGTCGCGATATTCGATGTATCTTGAACGCCGGCTGGCACGCGACCACAGGTAAGGACCGCCATGAGCGAAGACATCACCCGCAGGATCGACCGCAGCCACATGCGGATCAGCGACGAGGTCGCCATCGACATCCGCAACATGAACAAGTGGTACGGGTCGTTCCACGTGCTGCGCGACATCGACCTGACCGTGCACCGGGGCGAGCGGATCGTGATCGCCGGGCCGTCCGGGTCGGGCAAATCGACCCTGATCCGCTGCATCAACCGGCTGGAGGAGCATCAGTCCGGCCATATCGTCGTGGACGGGATCGAACTGACCAACGACATCAAGAACATCGACAAGGTGCGGTCCGAAGTCGGCATGGTGTTCCAGCATTTCAACCTGTTCCCCCACCTGACGGTGCTGGAAAACTGCACGCTCGCGCCGATCTGGGTGCGCAAGGTGCCCCGCAAGCAGGCCGAGGCGACGGCCATGCGCTATCTGGAAAAGGTCAAGATCCCCGAGCAGGCCGGGAAATATCCGGGCCAGCTGTCTGGCGGCCAGCAGCAGCGCGTGGCGATTGCGCGGTCGCTGTGCATGCAACCCAAGATCATGCTGTTCGACGAGCCGACCAGCGCCCTTGACCCCGAGATGATCAAGGAGGTACTGGACACCATGATCCAGCTGGCCGAGGAGGGGATGACCATGCTGTGTGTCACGCACGAGATGGGCTTTGCCCAGGCCGTCGCCAACCGCGTGATCTTCATGGACCAGGGCCAGATCGTCGAGCAGAACGAGCCGCGCGAGTTCTTCAACAACCCCAAGTCCGAGCGGACCAAGCTGTTCCTGAGCCAGATCCTGGGGCATTAAGCGGCAAGGCCGGGGGACTTCACGTCCCCCGCTCGGGCCTGCCGGCCCCTTCTCCGCTGAAAAAGGTCCACCGGACCTTTTTCCGGGCGCTTCGAAGCCCCTGGGATATTTACGCCAAAGTGAAAGTCAGTTCCGCCCGTCGAGCCTGACGAAATCCATCACGCTGCCCTGGCCGGGTTCGACCTGCGCCCAGTTGTCCACCTGGAAATCCACCACCAGGGTCGCGCCCGTGGGATAGCGGCGGAAGTCGGGGTCCAGCGGCAGGCGCGCGGGCAGCAGGGCCGCGAATTCGGAAATGCCCGGGTTGTGGCCCAGCATCATCACCGTCGGGTGGGTGGCGGTCTTCAGGACCGCCAGCATCTTTTCCGGGCCCGCCTGATACAGGCCCGGCTCGATGCGGATCACCGGGCGGACCTCCAGCGGCGCGCCCGCGACCATCGCCCAGGTTTCCTGCGTGCGCGCGGCGGACGAGCACAGCACCTCCTCGGGCTCGTACCCGCGCGAGGCCATCCAGTCGCCAAGCGCGCGGGCGGACCGGCGGCCCCGGTCGTTCAGCGGGCGGTCGTGATCGGGCAGGCCCGGATCATCCCAGGCCGACTTGGCATGGCGCGTCAGGATCAGCCGTCGATGTCCAAGCGGTGTCATGTGCAGGCAGCCCCCGTTTCAACCCGAATGTGAACGCAGCCTGCCATTCCCCCGCGCCTTCGGCAAGGCGATGCGTGGAATTACAGCGACGCGCCGCCTTGGCGCAACCCGTGCGGCCGGGTGCTGGGGGGCGTGGACCGGATCAGGCTGCCCGCGCCATGTTCGGTGAACAGTTCCAGCAGGCTGGCATGGGGCACGCGGCCGTCCAGGATCACCACCGCGCGCACCCCGTCCTGCAGGGCCTTCAGCGCGGTTTCCGTCTTGGGGATCATGCCGCCCGCGATGGTGCCGTCGGCGATCATCGCGCGGACCTGGTCGGGGTGAAGCTGGGTCAGAACCTCGCCGTTCCTGTCCTTGACGCCCGCGACATCGGTCAGCAGCAGCAGGCGGTCGGCGCGCAGCGCGCCCGCGATGGCGCCGGCGGCGGTGTCGCCGTTGACGTTGAAGGTTTCGTTGTCGTTCATGCCGGTGGCGACGGGGGCGATCACCGGGATCAGGCCCGCCTTGTAAAGGTCGCGGATGATCTGGACGTTCATTTCCACCGGGCGACCGACGAAGCCCAGTTCGGGGTCGTCCGCCTCGCAGACCATCAGGTCGTCGTCCTTGCCGCTGATGCCGACAGCGCGCCCGCCCGCGTCGTTGATAGCCTGGACGATGCGCTTGTTCACCAGGCCGGACAGCACCATCTCGACCACTTCCACCGTTTCCTTGGTGGTCACGCGCTTGCCGCGCACGAAGGTGCTTTCGATGCCCAGCTTGGCCAGCAGTTCGTTGATCATCGGTCCGCCGCCGTGGCAGACGACCGGGTTCATGCCGACCTGCTTCATCAGAACGATGTCGCGGGCGAATTCAGCCATGGCGTCATCGTCGCCCATGGCGTTGCCGCCGAACTTCACGACGACAACCGCGCCGGAATAGCGTTGCAGATAGGGCAGGGCCTCGGACAGGGTTCTGGCGGTGGCGGTCCAGTCGCGGTTCATGTTCTGCTTTCTCATCCTTGGCCCCTTGTCGACGCGCGGACCCTAGGGCGCATCGGCGGATCAGTCCAGACGCGTTCAGTCCAGACGCGTTCAATCAAGGCTGGCGATGATCGCGCGCAGGGTCGTGATGCCCTGGCCCTTGTCGGAGGAGGTGACGACGATCTGCGGAAAGGCGGCGGGGTGTTTCTGCAGTTCCGCCTCGACCTGGGCGATGACGGGCTGGATGGCGTTCGGGCCCAGCTTGTCGGACTTGGTCAGCACGACCTGGAAAGGGACGGCGGACTTGTCCAGCAGGGTCATGATCTCGTGGTCCACGGGTTTCACCCCATGGCGCGAATCGATCAGGCAGAAGGCGCGGCGCAGGGTCGGGCGGCCCGCCAGATAGTTCTTGAGCAGCGCCTGCCATTTGGCGACGATCGCGACCGGGGCTTTGGCAAAGCCGTAGCCGGGCAGGTCCACCAGATAGCTGTGCTCGCCCAGGGTGAAATAGTTGATTTCCTGCGTGCGCCCCGGCGTGTTGGACGCGCGCGCGATGCCCTTGCGGCCGGTCAGGGCGTTGATCAGGCTGGATTTGCCCACGTTGCTGCGGCCCGCGAAGCAGACCTCGGGGCGGTCGGCGGGGGGCAGGCCGTCCATGGCGACCACGCCCTTGAGGAAATCGACGGGACCGGCGAACAGCAGGCGCGCGGTTTCGGCGGCGTCGGCATCGGGTTCGGGGGCGACGGGGAAGGCGACCTTCATGCCGCCACCTCGTCGCCAAGCGCGATGGCGCCGCCGGTCACGACCTCGGCGAAGATGCCGAAGTCGGTGTGGCCGTAAAGGCGTTCAAGCGTTGCCAGCATGTCGATGTCCCGTTCGCCGGTGTCGGTATTGGCCGAAGTGGCCTCGCAGCGGCCGATATGCTGGGTGACGCGCAGTTCCACGTCGCCGATGCGGAGGATCCGGCCGATCAGGCCGCGTTCGGCCCAGGGGGTCCAGCCGTCCACCCACAGGTTGCCGCGCCAGCGGTGGATGCCGAGCGCCTGGCCCGTGCGGGCTTCCAGGTCGGCAAGGCTGGAAAGCGACAGGATCGAGATCCAAGGCCATTTCTGGTCGGTCCAGATTGCGGCGCCGCGCACAAGACGCGTGGGGGCAGGAGCTTCGGCGGGCCACAAGGGACGCAGCCATGCGACCAGCGTGTCGCCCTCGGTTTCCGGGTCGATCACCAGATCGGCCTGCGTGGGCTGGCGCAGCACCAGATGGCCGTTCGACCAGCCGCCGCTGATGGCCTGCACCTGCGGCGAGGACACGCCGCGCACGAAGCAGGACTTGGGCAGCCAGCGGTCGGGTTCCCCGCCCGTCTGGCTGGCCTGGGCGTTGCGTTCGCCGCTTTCGGTCAGCACCGCCCATTCCCGGTCGCCGGGCAGGCGGCGCGCTGCGGCCAGGGTCACGCGGTCCAGCCCCTCTCCGCCGACCGACTTGATCGGGTGGCGGCGGATATGGGCCAGACGCGCCGTCACTTGCTGTCCTTCCTGGGCCGCGAGGGGATCGAGGCGCGGATATTGCCGAACAGGTCCGGCCGGTGGCCGTGCATCGACATGATCGTGTATTGCTGCACGCAGGTGATCAGGTTGTTGGTGATCCAGTAGAGCACCAGACCGGATGCGAAGCCGCCCAGCATGAACATGAAGATCCAGGGCATCCAGGCGAAGATCATCTTCTGCGCCGGGTCCGCCGGGGCCGGGTTCAGCCGCTGCTGGATCCACATGCTGATGCCCAGCACGATCGCCAGCGCGGGCAGCGACAGCGAATGCAGCAGCGTGCCTTGGGCCGGGGGCGCATAGGGCAGCAGCCCGAACAGGTTCAGAAGCGACGAGGGATCGGGCGCGGCAAGGTCGCGGATCCAGCCCAGCCAGGGGGCGTGGCGCAGTTCGATGGTGACGAAGATCACCTTGTAGAGCGCGAAGAAGATCGGCACCTGCAGCAGCACGGGCAGGCAGCCCGCGGCGGGGTTCACCTTTTCGCGCTTGTAAAGCTCCATCATCTCTTTCTGGAACTTCATGCGGTCGTCGCCGGTGCGTTCCTTCAGCGCCTCCATCTGCGGCTGCAGTTCCTTCATCTTCGCCATCGAGATGTAGGATTTGCGCGCCAGCGGGAAGACCAACAGCTTCAGGATGAAGGTCAGGGCGATGATCGACCAGCCCATGTTGCCGATGAAGCCGTGCAGCCAGTGCAGCACGCGGAAGATGGGCTTGGTCAGGAAATAGAACCAGCCCCAGTCGATGGAATCGACGAACCGCTGGATGCCGGGGGTTTCCTGATAGGCGTTGATGACCTCCCACACCTTGGCGCCCGCGAACAGGTAGCTGTCGGCGTTGACCTGGGTGCCGGGCTGGACGGTCTGCATCGGATAGCGGGCTTCGGTCTGGTAGATGCCAGCCCCTTCCGCATATTTCACCACCGAGGTGAAGGCCTGGCCCGGCGCGGGGGCCAGCGTGGTCATCCAGTACTTGTCAGTGAAGCCGACCCAGCCGTTGCTGGTGACCTGGGTCACCTGGGCGCGGCCCTCGCGGTCCACGGGGTCCAGTTCGGTGATCTTGTCGTATTTCAGTTCCAGCAGCTTGCCGTCGTTCATGCCGACCGCGCCTTCGTGCAGCACGAAGAAGTTCTGCGTGTCGGGGCGGCCATGGCGGGCGATGATGCCATAGGGCGCGGCGGTGAAGGCCGCGTCGCCGTTGTTCTGCAAGGCATGGCCCACGGTGAACAGGTAATTCTCATCGACCGAGAAGGTGCGGCGGAAGATCTGGCCCGCGCCGTTGTCCCAGACCAGCGTGACGGGCTTGCCGGGGGCCAGCACGTCGCCCGATTCAACGGTCCAGACGGTCGAGGGGTTGGGCACCAGCGCCGGATCGACGCCGGGTCCGGGGGTCCAGCCATAGACGGCGTAATAGGGCTTGGCCTCGCCCGTCTGGATCGCCTCCGTGGCCGAGGACGGCGACAGCAGGCGCACATGGGGCGAACTGTCGTCCAGCGTTTCGCGGTATTTCGTCAGCAGCAGGTCGTCGATCCGGCCACCGGCCAGCGAGATCGAGCCTGACAGCGAGGGCGTCTGAATCTGCACGCGGCCTGCCTGGGGCGCGGCGTCCGCAGGCGCGCCCAGGTCGGCGGGCAGGGTGCTGCTTTCCGGGTTCGCCAGCGGCACGTCCTGGGTCTGGGTTTCCACCGCGACCGGCTGTTCGGTCTGGGCGGGCGGCTCGGGGGCGAAGACGGTGTACCAGACCAGGATCACCAGGAACGACAGCACCGTCGCCAGGATCAGATTGCGGTTGTTGTCTTCCATGTGCTTTCCAGCCTCATCGCGTCCGTCGCGCCGCTTCAACAGAAGGGGCGCCTGAAGGTCAAGCGGATTTGGCCCAGGGGCCAGCCTCCGCACAGGGGTCGCAGGCGCCTATCCAAGGCGCGGGATGTCGTCCACGGGTGCCGCGGCGTCCCCGGGGAACAGCGCGGCAAAGTCGAACAGCTTCGGATCCAGCAGATGCGAGGGGCGCACGTTCATCAGCGCGCGGAACATCACCTGGCGGCGGCCCGGCGTGCGCGATTCCCATTCGTCCAGCAGGCGCTTGACCTGCACGCGCTGCAACCCTTCCTGGCTGCCGCAAAGGTCGCAGGGGATGATGGGATAGTTCATCGCGCGGGAAAACCGCTCGCAATCGGCCTCGGCCACATAGGCCAGGGGGCGCAGGACCGTCAGGTCGCCGTCTTCGTTCAGCAGCTTGGGCGGCATGGTCGCCAGCCTGCCGCCGTGGAACAGGTTCATGAAGAAGGTTTCCAGGATGTCGTCGCGGTGATGGCCCAGGACCACGGCGGAACAGCCTTCCTCGCGCGCGATGCGGTACAGGTTGCCCCGGCGCAGGCGCGAACACAGCGAACACATCGTGCCGCCCGGCGCGATCTTGTCGGTGACGATGGAATAGGTGTCCTGGTATTCGATCCGGTGCGCGACGCCCCGTTCGGTCAGGAATTGCGGCAAAACGGTCGCCGGAAAGTTCGGCTGGCCCTGGTCCAGGTTGCAGGCCAGCAGGTCCACCGGCAGCAGCCCGCGCCATTTCAACTCGTGCAGGACGGCCAGCAGGGTATAGCTGTCCTTGCCGCCCGACAGGCAGACCAGCCAGCGGTCGCCGGGGCGGATCATGCCGTAATCCTCGATGGCGGCGCGGGTTTCGCGGACCAGCCGCTTGCGCAGCTTGCGGAACTCGGTCGAGGAGGGCGCGCCCGCGAACAGCGGGTGGATCTCGGCCAGCTCGTCAGTGTCGTCCAGCATGGGACTGCCTTTCGTGTTCGGGATCGGCCCCCGGCACCGGATCATAGCCCGCGCCGCCCCAGGGGTGGCATCGCCCGACGCGCCGGGCCGCCAGCCAGGTGCCGCGCAGGGCGCCGTGGCGGGACAGCGCCTCCAGCGCATAGGCGGAACAGGTCGGCTGGAAGCGGCAGCCATGGCCCACCCAGGGCGAGGCCACCAGCCGATAGCCGCGCACCGGCAGCGCCAGAAGGCGGGCGAGCGGGCTCATGGATGGATTTTCCGCAGCGCATGGGCCAGGTCGCGGCAAAGGTCGGCGAAGTCGCGGCTGACGGTCGCCTCGGGGCGGCCGACCAGCACGTAGTCCCAGCCTTGCCGCGCGCCTTGGGGCAGGTGCAGCCGCGCAACCTCGCGCAAGCGCCGCTTGGCGCGGTTGCGCATCACGGCGTTGCCGATCTTCTTGGAACAGGTGAAGCCCACGCGGAACGGCAGCCCGTCGCCCCGGTCGCGCGCTTGCAGCAGAAAGCCGGGCGTGCCCTGGCGCAGCGCGCGCGCGGCCGCCAGGAAGTCGGCGCGCTTGGCGATGACGGGGGGCATGGACATGCGAAATGCCGCCGTGCCGTCATCCTTGGGTCGCGCGGGGGCAACGGCGGGATGGGGCAGGGGCGGCATGGCGAAAGCCTTTGGATCGGCGGGGGGTGCCCGCCGCAAAAGGATCAGGCCGACAGGCGCTTGCGGCCCTTGGCGCGGCGGCGGTTCAGCACCAGCTGGCCGCCTTTGGTCGCCATGCGGGCGCGAAAGCCGTGACGGCGCGCACGAACGAGGTTCGAGGGTTGAAAGGTGCGCTTCATGGTCAGTCTCCGGGCTCTTGTCTTGCGGGTGGCGGCTGGCAGCGGCGGAACGGCAAAATTCCACCTTGCACGCGAACGCGCCGGTTGTGCGAAGCCCGCTGGATAGATCACGCCGCCTGTCCCGTCAACCGACAAGAGGAGGCCCTTTGCAGAATGTCCTTTTCCAGGCGGGCAGGAACCTGCTTATGATCACATTCGTTTGATGTGCAAACGGGGGCCCCGGGGCCGAAACACGCGTATTCGACGCGATGACAACCAAGAATACATGCGACTGAATACGATCTCTGGCCGATTCGCCGCGCTGACGATCATCTTCGTGATGTTGGCGGAACTGTTCATCCTGCTTCCGGCCCTGGCGAGCTTTCGGCTCGACTATCTCGAATCGCGGTTGGAGCGGGCGCAGATCGCCAGCCTTGCGTTGCTGGCGACCGACGAATCGCTGGCCAGCGACCTGGAATCGGAACTGTTGCAGAATGCCGGGGTCTTCAACGTCGTGCTGCGCCGCAACGACATCCGCCAGCTTGTCCTGTCCTCGCCCATTCCCGGCCCCGTCGCCCAAACCTATGACCTGCGCGAGGAAGGCGTGGCCCAGACCATCGACGACGCGATGGGCACGCTGCTCAACCGCCGGAAAGAGGTGATCCGCGTGATGGGATCGCCCGTCAACCAGGCGGGCCAGCTGATCGAGATCACCATGGAAACCGCCCCCCTGCGCGCGGCGATGATCGAATACGGCGTGCGGTTGCTGCTGTTGTCGGCGGCCTTTTCCATCCTGACGGCGCTGCTTCTGAACCTGGCCGTGCAGCGGCTGGTGCTGGTGCCGATCCGGCGCGTGATCAGCCATATGGTGTCCTATGCCCAGGCACCCGAGGATCCGCGCCACATCATCACCCCCGACGCCCGGCTGGCCGAGTTGCGCGACGCCGAGACGGCGATGGCGTCCATGCAAAAGACCGTCACCTCGTCCCTGAAGCAGCGCGAACGGATGGCGCAACTGGGCGAGGCGGTGGCCAAGATCAGCCACGACCTGCGCAACATCCTGACCACGGCGCAGATCTTCGCCGACCGGCTGGAGGACAGCGGCGACCCCAAGGTCCGGCGCGCGGCGCCGAAGCTGGTGAATTCCATCAGCCGGGCGGTCAATCTGTGCGAAACGACCCTGGCCTTCGGCAAGGCCGAGGAACCCGCGCCCACCTTGTCGCGCTTTTCGCTGGCCCAGTTGGCCGCCGAGGTGATCGAGGCCGAGTCCCTGGCCAGCCCCGCGGCCCAGGTCGATTTCCTGATGGACATTCCCCCCACCCTGACCATCCGCGCCGACCGCGACCAGCTTTACAGGGTTCTGGCGAACCTGACCCGCAACGCCCGCCAGGCCATCGAGGGCACGGGCGGGCCCGGCACGGTCGAGATCGGCGCGGGCGAGACCGACAGCGACTGGTGGATCCGCGTGGGCGACACCGGCCCGGGCCTGCCGGAAAAGGCGCGGGAATACCTGTTCAAGCCTTTTTCCGGCAGCGTGCGCAAGGGCGGCACCGGGTTGGGGCTGACCATCGCGGCCGATCTGGTGCGCGGCCATGGCGGGCGGCTGGATCTGGTCCGCAGCGACACCGAGGGCAGCGAGTTCATGATCCATATTCCGCGCGACATGGCGATCCTGCCGGCGCGACAGGCGGCGGGCGGGCGATAAAAAACGGGGGCGGGACTTTTTTCTGCCAAACCCCTCTTGCATCCCCCGGAACAGGGGGATAGATCACCGCCCTACGACGGACCCGTAGCTCAGCTGGATAGAGCACCAGACTACGAATCTGGGGGTCGGGCGTTCGAATCGCTCCGGGTCCGCCACTTCCATCCTGTGTTCTAGAAGACACCCAGAACATACAGGATGACGATGACGATGATGGGCACGCCAAGCCACCAGGCGAACAGACCCTTCATGGAAAGCTCCTGATATTATGTGGTTGTGAAGCCAACGTCAGCTTGGCGCCAAGGTTCCCCGCCTTTCGCGGCCGTCCTGCCTGGGCTATAGCGACCGCCATGATCTATCGCGCCGCCGCCGCCTTTCTGGAACAGGGTTTCCGCCTGCGTGCCCTGCCGCGCGGGCAGGATGCGCTGCGCGAGCGGCTGGTCCTGGATCCTGTCGGTCCCGCCGATATCTGGGTCCACGGCGCCTCGGTGGGAGAGCTGACCTCGGCCCGGCCGGTCATCGCGGCCCTGGCGCGGACGCATCGGGTGCTGGTCACGGCCAACAGCCTGACCGGGCGGGACATGGCGGCGGGGTGGGGCTTGCCCGCCCGGCTGGCGCCCCTGGATCTGCCGGGCGCGCTGGCGCGGTTCCTGGATCAGGCGCGGCCCCGCCTTCAGGTCACGGTCGAGGGCGAGTTCTGGCCGCTGCGGTCGCAGGCCCTGGCCGACCGGGGCATCCCGCAGGCGGTGATCGGGGCGCGGCTGTCGGCACGCTCGGCCCGCCGCTGGGCGCGGCTGCCGCGCCTGATCGGGCCGGTCTTGCAGCGGCTGGCGGTGCTGTCGGCGCAGGATCCGGGCAGCGAGGCGCGGCTGCGCGCCCTGGGCCTGTCTGACCGCGCGGTCCTGCCCCGGCTGGACCTGAAGCTGCTGGGGCCTGCCGGGATCACGCCGCCGCAGCCTTCGACAGCGCGCGACCGGACGGTGCTGGCAGCCTCGACCCACGAGGGCGAGGAGGCGGTGGCGCTGGACGCCTGGATGCAGGCGCGAAGGCACCATCCCGGCCTGCGGCTGATCCTGGCCATCCGCCACCCGCAACGGGGGGACGAGGTGGCCGCCCTGCTGGTCGGGCGCGGGGTCGCCTTTCAGCGGCGCTCCGCCGGGGGAACGGGGGGCGCGGTGCTGCTGGCCGACACGCTGGGCGAGATGGACCGCTGGTATGCGGCGGCGGGGATCTGCTTCGTGGGCGGTTCCCTGACCGACCGGGGCGGCCATACCCCGTGGGAGCCCGCGGCCCATGGCTCGGCGATCCTGCACGGGCCGCATGTGGGCAATTTCATCGAAGCCTATGGGGCGCTGGACGCGGCGGGGGCGGCGCGTCCGGTCGATGCCGGGTCGCTGGCGGACCGCCTGGCGCACCTGGCGGGCGATGCCCTGGCGGCCCGGCGGATGGGGCAGGCGGCCCGCGCGGTGCTGGACGACCGGGCGGGCGATCCGGCGGCGCTGATCGGACGCCTGCGGGAACTTGCAGGCGCGCAAGGCTGACCCGATATAAGGCAGGGAAAGGAAAAGGGTTCAACCGATGATCCGCTATGCTTTGCGCTGCGACCAAGGCCATGACTTCGACGGCTGGTTCCGTTCGTCCGACGCGTTCGAGACGACGCGGGCGGCCGGTCACGTCGCCTGCACGCAATGCGGGTCGGGCACGGTGGAAAAGTCGCTGATGGCGCCCTCGGTCCCCGCCGCCCGGAAGGCCGAACCCCCCGTGAACCCGGTCGAGGCCGCGTTGCAGGCCCTGCGCCAGCAGGTCGAGGCGAACAGCGACTATGTCGGCCTGAAATTCGCGGACGAGGCGCGCGCCATGCACGAGGGCCGCGCCCCCACCCGCGCCATCCATGGCGAGGCGAAGATCGAGGAAGCCCGCAAGCTGATCGAGGAAGGCGTGCCGGTCGCGCCCTTGCCGTTCATCCCGCGCCAGAAGACGAACTAGGACAGGCTGACGGTTCCTGGGCGGGAGCGGAACGCGACGCGCGTTTCCCCGCCCTTCGCGCGGCGGTGCCACCAGAGACGGTGCCACCCCATGATCAGGAAAGGCCACCGCCCGCCTGGGGGGGGGGCGGACGCATCGCCAGGCAGAAGGCGGGATTTCTGCATCGGCCTCCCCTGCCATCCCCTTTCCGCCCTTGCGGTTTCGCCCCCCCGCCCATAAAAGCCGCGCCGAACAGGAACCCCCAGGTCGGAGGCCCGCGATGCCGCTTCTGGTGATGAAATTTGGCGGCACATCGGTGGCCGATCTTGACCGGATCAAGAACGCCGCCACCAAGGTGCAGCGCGAGGTCGAGCGCGGCTATGACGTGATCGTCATCGTCAGCGCCATGTCCGGCAAGACGAACGAACTGGTCGGCTGGGTCGAACAGACCTCGCCCTTGTTCGACGCGCGCGAATACGACGCGGTGGTCAGCTCGGGCGAGAACGTCACCGCCGGCCTGATGGCGCTGACCTTGCAGGAGATGGGCGTGCCCGCGCGGTCCTGGCAGGGCTGGCAGGTGCCCATCAACACCACCGCGCAACATTCGGCGGCGCGCTTCGTCGACATCCCGCGCGCCAACATCGACCAGAAGTTCGCCGAGGGCTTCAAGGTCGCGGTCGTGGCGGGCTTCCAGGGGCTTGGCCCCGACGGGCGCATCACCACGCTGGGCCGGGGCGGATCGGACACCACCGCCGTAGCCTTCGCCGCCGCCTTCGGGGCCGAACGCTGCGACATCTATACCGACGTGGACGGCGTTTACACGACCGATCCGCGCATCACCACCAAGGCCCGCAAGCTGGACAAGATCGCCTTCGAGGAGATGCTGGAACTGGCCTCCCTGGGCGCGAAGGTCTTGCAAACCCGGTCGGTGGAACTGGCCATGCGCTACAAGGTGCGGCTGCGCGTGCTATCCTCGTTCGAGGACACGGACGAAAATTCGGGCACCCTGATCTGTGCCGAGGAGGAAATCATGGAATCGAAAGTCGTCAATGGCGTCGCCTCCTCGCGCGACGAAGCCAAGATCACCCTGGTCACGGTCGAGGATCGCCCCGGCATTTCCGCCGCCATCTTCGCCCCCCTGGCCGAGGCGGGCGTGAACGTGGACATGATCGTCCAGAACATTTCCGAAAAGGATTACGAGGATCATCCGGGTTCCGTGACCGACATGACCTTTTCCGTCCCCATCAACCAGGTGGAACGCGCCAAGCGCGCGATGGAGGAGGCGATGGCCGCGGGCCACATCGCCTATGACGAGCTGGTCGTGGATACCGAGGTCGCCAAGGTGTCGGTCGTGGGCATCGGGATGCGCAGCCATGCGGGCGTGGCGGCGAAGATGTTCAAGGCGCTTGCTGATGAAAACGTCAACATCAAGGTCATTTCCACCAGCGAGATCAAGATTTCGGTGCTGATCGACCGCAAGTATATGGAATTGGCCGTGCAGGCGCTGCATGATGCCTTTGGCCTGGAAGCGGCCTGACATTTCCTGACGGCCCGCCCCTTTGCGGCGGCGGCGGGTTATCGCAAAGCAAGGCGGGCCGGCGATGCAAGACCGCAAGGACAGCGACTCTCGCAAGTTGCTGCAACGGTTGAAGGGAATTCTGGCCGCCCCCGGCGGCGGCCAGGACCGGCTGGACGAGATCACCCATCACATCGCCGATTCGATGGGAACGGATGTCTGCTCGATCTACCTGTTCCGCGATCCCAACACGCTGGAGCTTTGCGCGACCGAGGGGCTGCGCCCCGAATCCGTCCACCGCACCCGCCTTCGCCTGGGCGAGGGACTGGTGGGCCGCGTGGCCCGCACCGGCCGGCATGTGAACACCGCCGATGCGCCGTCCCAGCCGGGCTTCCGCTTCATGCCGGAAACGGGCGAGGAGGTGTTCCCCTCGTTCCTGGGCGTGCCGATCCAGCGGGTCGGCGAACGGCTGGGCGTGCTGGTGGTCCAGTGCCGCGAGGCGCGGCTGTTTTCCGAAGACGAGATCTATGGCCTGGAGGTCGTGGCCATGGTCCTGGCCGAGATGACCGAGCTTGGCGCCTTCCAGGGCAGCCAGTCCGACAGCCTGCCGCCCGCGCACCGCTTTCCGCTGATGATCCGGGGATCGACCGGGCAGGAGGGCGCCGCCGAAGGCCGCGTCTGGCTGCACGAGGCGCGCGTGGTCGTCACCAACCCCGTGGGCGACGACCCCGACCGCGAACTCGCGCGCCTGCACGAGGGCGTGGCGATGCTGCGCAGCACCGTGGACAAGATGGTCGCCGCCGCCGACATGGGCGGCGAGGGCGAGCATACCGCCGTTCTGGAAACCTATCGCATGTTCGCCCATTCGCGCAGCTGGCTGAAGCGGATGGAGGAGGACATCCAGCTTGGCCTATCGGCCGAGGCCGCGGTGGAAAAGGAACAGTCCGCCGCCCGCGCCCGGCTGGAAATGGCCGCCGACCCCTATCTGCGCGACCGCCTGCACGACCTGGACGACCTGTCGAACCGGCTGCTGCGGATCCTGACCGGGCAGGGCATCAATACCGGCGCGGAAATGCCCGACAACCCGATCCTGGTCGCGCGCAACATCGGCCCGGCGGAACTGCTGGAATATGGCCGCCGGTTGCGCGGCGTGGTGCTGGAGGACGGATCGGTGGGCAGCCACGCCACCATCGTCGCCCGCGCGCTGGCGATCCCGCTGGTGATCCATGCTTCCCGCATCACGACCGAGGCGCTGAACGGCGACACGATCCTGATCGACGGCGACCAGGGCATCGTCCACCTGCGCCCCGAGGAAAGCGTCCACAAGGCCTTCCTGGACAAGATCGCCATGCAGGCCGAGGCGCAGAACCGCTATGCCAGCCTGCGCGCGCTGCCCGCGACGGGCACCTGCGGCACGACGATCCAGCTTTACATGAACGCGGGCCTGATGGCCGACCTGCCGTCCCTGGCCGGGTCGGGGGCCGAGGGCGTGGGCCTGTTCCGCACCGAATTGCAGTTCCTGATCCGCAACCACGTCCCCCGCCGGGGCGAACTGGCCGAGCTTTACCGCCGCGTCATGGACAATGCCCAGGGCAGGCCGGTGATGTTCCGCACGCTGGACATCGGGTCCGACAAGGTGCTGCCCTACATGAAGCCGCAGGACGAACCCAACCCGGCGATGGGCTGGCGCGCGATCCGCGTGGGCCTGGACAAGCGCGGCGTCTTGCGGATGCAGTTGCAGGCGCTGATCCGGGCATCCGTCGGGCGGCCGCTGCACGTGATGTTCCCCTTTATCGCCGACATCGCGGAATACGAGGCGGCGTACAAGATCCTGATGCAGGAGGTGTCGCGCGAACAGCGGCTTGGCCATCCGATGCCCAGCGACATCCGCGTGGGCGCCATGCTGGAAACGCCGTCCCTGGCCTTTGCGCCGAAAAGGTTCTTCGAGATGTGCGACTTCATCTCGATCGGGGGCAATGACCTCAAGCAGTTCTTCTTCGCCGCCGACCGGGAAAACGAACGGGTGCGGCGGCGTTACGACACGCTGAACTCGTCCTTCCTGCTGCTGTTGCGCCAGATCGTCGAACGCTGCGAGGAGGCGCGCGTGCCCCTGTCCTTCTGCGGCGAGGATGCGGGCCGCCCGGTCGAGGCGCTGGCCTTCGCCGCCCTGGGGATCCGGCGGCTGTCGATGCGCCCGGCCTCCATCGGGCCGGTCAAGCACCTGATCCGCCGCGTGTCCATCACCGGCCTGCGCCAGGTCATCGACGAGGGGCTGGACCGCGGCTTGCCGAACCTGCGCCAGCCCGTCACGGAATGGCTGGCCAGCCAATAGGCGGAAAGGCGCGAAAACAGGCAGCGCCCCCGCGACGGGCCTGCAAACCTGCAACCTTCCCAGGGGGCGCGGGTTCGGCTTGCGCCTTGCTGCGGCACGGCATCACCCTTATAGTGAAACGGTTTTTGGCAACCATCACCCGATATGAAACGCCGTCAATTCCTTAACGCAGCCACCGCCCTGGCCGCCGGAGGCTCGTTTGCCGCCGTGCCCGTGCAAGCGCAGACCCCAGCGGATCAATCTGCGCCGCCGCCCCCGGGCGCCGGTGACACGCCGCCTGCGCCCGCCCCCACCGTCTTCGGCTTCGAGGAGGTGGCGGCCCTTGCGGCGGAACGGGCGACGCGCGTTTATGAACAGCCGGTGGCCGATCTGGTGGGCAGCTTTGCCAACCTGACCTATGACCAGTATCGGGCGATCCGCTTCCGGCGCGACCGCGACCCCTTCGCGGGCAATCCCCGCTTCGGCATGGACCTGCTGCCGCCGGGTTCGATCTTCTACGAGCCGGTGAACATCAGCGTGGTCCGCGACGGCGTGCCGCACCGGCTGGACTTCGACCCCTCGATGCTGGAGTTCGATCCCTCGCAGTTCCCCGACGGCGCGGACTTGCAGAACAAGGGGAACATGGGCTGGTCCGGCTTTCGGATGCGGACGATCCTGAACCGCCCCGGCGTGATGGACGAATTCCTGGTCTTCCAGGGCGCGACCTATTTCCGCGCCGTGGCGCGCGGCACCATCTATGGCCTGTCGGCGCGCGGCCTTGCCATCAAGACCGGCAGCCCGGACGGCGAGGAGTTCCCGCTGTTCACCGACTTCTGGATCCAGGAACCGTCCGACGGGTCGGAATGGGTGCGCATCTATGCGCTTCTGGACAGCAAGTCGGTCGCGGGCGCCTATCAGTTCGACATCAACCCCGGCGCGGTGTCGATGGTGCGGGTGCGCGTCGCGCTGTTCCCGCGCGTCGATCTGCAGAACACGGGGCTTGCGCCCCTGACCTCGATGTTCTGGTTCAGCCCCGCCAGCCGCCGGCAGGTGGACGATTACCGCCCCGCCGTTCATGACAGCGACGGCGTGCAGATGCACACGGGCGCGGGGCAGGCCTTGTGGCGCACGCTTGGCGCGCACAAGACGCTGCAGATCTCGTCCTTCGTGGACAACAACCCGCGCGGCTTCGGCCTGATCCAGCGCAAGCGCGATTTCGACGATTACCAGGATTCCGAGGCACTGTATCACCTGCGCCCCTCGGCCTGGATCCAGCCCGAGGAGAACTGGGGCGAGGGCGAGGTCCGCCTGGTCGAGATCCCGGTCGAGAACGAGTTCAACGACAACATCGTCACCTGCTGGGTTCCCAAGGAGCCGCTGGTCCGCGACAAGCGCCACGAATTCCGCTATCGCCTGGGCTTCGCGCCGCTGCCCGCCAACGACCTGCCGCTGGCCCGGGTGGTGCAGGTGCGGTCCGGCCGGTCGGTCAATTCGCAGGCGGCACGCAGCTTTATCGTCGATTTCGATCTGTCGCTGTTCGCGGACACGCTGCCCGAATCCAAGGTCACGACCTCGGCCGGCAACATCGCCCATGCCTATCTCAAGCCGCTGCCGCACCAGGGCGTGCTGCGCCTGGCCTTCGAGTTCGAGCCCGGCGACGCCACCCTGGCGGAACTGCAGGCCGTGCTGACCAGCCCCGAGGGTGTCGTGCTAAGCGAAACCTGGCTGGCCCGCTGGACCGCATGACCGCCATGGACCGGCCCACGACCACGCTTCCCGCCACCCCGCCCGAGGCGCCCTTGGCCATGCCCGTGCAGGATTTCGGCGCCCGGCCCCCGCAGGCCTTTCCGCGCCTGCGCAACGGCTGGCGGGTCTGGGCGGCGCGGCTGGTGGCCTTCGGCGGAACGGCGGCCATCGCGGTCGTGGGCTTTCTGCAGATGCTGCAATCCTTCGGCGACGATCCGACGCCGATGCAATGGGCGCTGCTGGTCCTGTTCGTGCCGACATTCGCCTGGGTGGGCTTTTCCTTCTGCGGCGTGCTGGCGGGCCTGTTCGCGCCCGACCTGGCCACGCCCGAGGGGCCGAACGACGCGCGCCTGGCCGTGGTCATGCCGATCTATCACGAGGATGCGGCCAAAAGCATCGGCCTGCTGACCGCCCTGGCGCGCGAGCTGGACCGCGAGGGCATGGCCAATCGGGCCGAGATTTTCGTTCTGTCCGACAGCCGGGACCCGGTGATCGCCGTGAACGAGACGCTGGTGATCGACGCGGCGCGCCGGGTATCGCCCCTGCCGATCTGGTATCGCCGCCGCGTCACCAACGAGGATCGCAAGACCGGCAACATCAGCGACTTCATCCGCCGCTGGGGCGGGCGCTATGACCAGATGGTCGTGCTGGACGCCGACAGCATCATGACCGGTGCCACGATCCGCGCCCTGTCCGCCCGCATGAACGCCGATCCCCGGCTGGCCTTGATCCAGACCATGCCGATCCTGGTGGGGGGCGAGACGATCTTTGCCCGCCTGACGCAGTTCGCGGGCCGCGTTTATGGCCCGATGATCGCGCGCGGCGTGTCCGCCTGGTCGGGCAACACCGGCAACTTCTGGGGCCACAACGCCATCATCCGCCTGTCGGCCTTTGCATCCGCCTGCGGTCTGCCGCGCCTTCCGGGCAAGCCGCCCTTCGGGGGCACCATCCTGTCCCACGATTTCGTGGAAGCCGCCGCCCTGTGCCGGGCGGGCTGGAAGGTCCGGCTGGACCACGACCTGCGCGGCAGTTTCGAGGGCTGCCCGCCGACGCTTCTGGACATGGCCGTGCGCGAACGCCGCTGGGCGCAGGGCAACCTGCAGCATTCGCGCCTGTTCGGAATGCGCGGGGCCCGCGCCATCACGCTGGCGCATTTCACCATCGGCATCCTGGGCTTTCTGATGAGCCCGCTGTGGCTGGCCCTGATCCTGGTGGGCCTGGTGCTGTCGGCCAATGTGCTGCTGTCAACGCCGGAATACTTCCCCAACGCCTATCAGTTGTTCCCCGACTGGCCGGTCTTCGACGCCCGCCGGATGCTGTGGCTGTTCGTCGCCGCCATGGCGCTCTTGCTGCTGCCCAAGCTGATCGCGATCTTTCGTGCCTGGCGACGGCCCCTGGCGCAGAACGCGGGCGGCCCGGCCCGCATCTTCGCCAGCGCCCTGTTCGAGATCCTGCTGTCCGCCCTGATCGCGCCGGTGCAGATGCTGATCCAGACGCGCCAGATCTATGAAATCCTGCGGGGCCGGGACAGCGGCTGGAACGCCCAGGTCCGCGCCGGATCCATGCCCGACTGGAACGTGGTGATCGCGCGGCACTGGGTGCATGTGGGCCTTGGCATCGGCACGCTGATCGTGCTGGCGCAGTTTTCCCCCGCGCAATTGATCTGGCTGTCGCCGATCCTGGCCGGGCTGATCCTGTCGCCTGTCACCTCGCGCTATTCGGCCAGCCCGGTCTTCGGCCGCTGGGCGCGGATGCGCGGCCTTCTGGTCACGCCCGAGGAGCGAAATCCCCCCGCGATCCTGTCCGATGCCAGCGCCGTCGTCCGGTCCATGCCCCGGCCCCTGAAGGGCGCGGCGGGGCTTCTGCACCTGGGCGGCGATCCCCAGATGATCGACCGCCATGTCGCGCTGCTGCCCGACCATCCCGACCTGCCCCGGGACAAGCGCCTGCACCGCATCACCGCGGGCGCCAAGATCGCCCATGCCGCCACCCGGTCCGAGGCGCTGGATACTCTGACCCGGGACGAGACCGACGCGCTGGTCTCGGACCCCGCGCTGCTGCGGCAATGGAGCGTCCTTCCGTCATGAAGCGGCTTATCGCGCTGGACATGCTGCGCGGCTACGCGCTGGTCTGCATCATGCTGGACCACATGCCGATTTCCGAACTGCGCTGGTTCACGCTGGCCAATTTCGCCATCTTCGACGCGGCCGAACTGTTCGTGCTGCTGTCGGGCTTCCTGGTCGGCATGGTCTGGCTGTCGGTCGAACGCAAGGCGGGCCTGCGCGCCGCGCAATGGCGTTTCGCCCGCCGCGCCTTCGAGGTCTGGCGCGCCCTGGTCTTTGGCGGGATGCTGATGGCGCTTGTGTCGGCCGGGCTTCTGGCGCTGGACATGGACCACACGGCGATCTGGCACCAATACGCGATCTGGGTGCTGGAAAACCCGCTGGGTTTCTTCGGCGTGCTGGCCAGCATGTGGCTTCAGCCGAACCTTCTGGACGTGCTGGCGGTTTACGTGATCCTGCTGGCCTCGGTCCCGGTGCTGGTGCCGGTGATGCTGCGCCATCCCCTCAGCTTTGCGGCCGGGTCTTTCGCGGTCTGGTGCTTTGCCCCGGTGCTGAACGCCTTTGTGCCGAACCACCGTCTGGGCGGGCTGCTGTTCAACCCCTTCGGCTGGCAGATGCTGTTCTTTTCCGGCATCGCCATGGGCCTTTACCGCGAACGGGCCATGCCGGTTCTGATGCAGCACCGGCGGCTGCTGACGATCCTGTCGGCGGGCATGTTCCTGTTCGGCACCGCCATCGTGGTGGCCGCCAAGTTCGGCGAACCCGCGCTGCCCCTGCGCGACGCCCTGCGCCTGATCTATGGCGGAGAGATCGGCAAGTGGGATCTGGACGGCACCCGCTACATGGCGATCATGGGCGCAAGCTGGCTGGTCGCCGTGCCCCTGGCCCGCATCATGGAACGCATGGCCGCAAGCCGCCTGGGCGTGGCCTTGCAGCAGATCGGCCGGGGCGGACTGTTTTCCTTTTTGGCCTGCGTGCTGCTGTCGGTGCTGGGCGACGCCTTCCAGATGAACCCCCCGGGCCAAGGCATCGCGCGGCGCATGGCTGTCGATGTCTGGGCGATGCTGGCGCTGTGGTGGATTTCCGCCCTATGGCTGCGCTTTGGCGCGCCCTGGCAGATGTCGATCACCCTGCGGCGCCAGGCCAAGGGCTGAAGGAAAACGGCGCATTCCGGGAAAGGTGGAGGCGGGTACCGGAATCGAACCGGTCTTCACGGATTTGCAATCCGCTGCGTAACCTCTCCGCCAACCCGCCGCCGTTGAGGTGGGCATGGAATAAAGGATCGGCCCGCCGCTTGCAAGACGGGAATGTGTGGCGTTGCGAGGCCCACGAAATCATGGCAATAAAGCTGGAAAGCACTTGCAGAGGCTCCCCGAGATGAGCGATTTCGCCACCCGGCGCACGATGATGGTGGACACGCAGGTCCGCCCCAACGATGTCACCAAGTTCCCCGTGATCGAGGCCATGCTGGCCGTCCCGATGGAGGATTTCGTGCCCGACTCGCGCCGGGCGGTGGCCTATACGGGCGAAAACCTGGACCTGGGCCATGGGCGCGTCCTGCTGGAGCCGCGCACCCTGGGCAAGATGATCGACATGCTGGACCTGCAGCCCGACGACCTGGTGCTGGATCTGGCCTGCGGCTATGGCTATTCGGCGGCGGTCGTCGCGCGGATGGTCCAGGCCGTCGTCGCCATCGAGGAACAGCCCGAAATGGCCGCCGAGGCCGAGCGCCGCCTGGGCGAGGCGGGCGTCTTCAACGTCGCGGTGCTGAACGCCCCCCATGCGCAGGGCGCGGCCAAGCAGGGCCCCTTTGACGCGATCCTGATCGGCGGCGGCGTCGAGGAGGTGCCGGACGCGATCCTGGACCAGCTGAAGGAAGGCGGGCGCATCACCGCGCTGTTCCTGGAAGGCGCCCTGGGCGTCGTCCGCATCGGCCACCGGCTTCACGGGCGCGTCAACTGGCGATATGGTTTCAATGCCCAAGCCCCCTTGCTGCCGGGGTTCGAGCGAGCGCGGGGGTTTGTATTGTGAAAGGACTGCGCCGCTTTTCAGGGGCCGCCGCCATCGCGCTGATGGCGTTCACCGGCCATGCCGTCTGGGCCGAATCGCTGGCCGACACGCTGGTCGCCGCCTATCGCCATTCCGCCCTGATCGAGCAGAACCGCGCCGTGCTGCGCGCCGCCGACGAGGACGTGGCCGCGGCCCTGGCCGAATTGCGCCCCATCGTCCAATGGACGGCCAGCCATCAGGTCTCGCGCAGCGAGGGGGCGCTGGACTATAGCACCGCGCGCTCGACCTCGTTGCAGATCGGCGCGCAGATGCTGCTGTATGACTGGGGCCGGTCGCAACTGGCCATCGACGCGGCCAAGGAACAGGTTCTGGCGACGCGCCAGGGCCTTGTCGCGGTCGAGCAGGACGTTCTGCTGGCCGCGACCGTGGCCTTTTTCGACATCCGGCAGGCGACCGAACGGGTGGCCCTGCAACAGAACTCGGTCGAGGTGCTGACGCGGGAACGCCAGGCTGCGCAGGACCGCTTCGACGTGGGCGAGATCACCGTGACCGACGTGGCGCTGGCCGATGCGCAACTGGCGGAAACCCAGGCCGGGCTGGCCGCGGCCCAAGGGGATCTGGAAATCGCGCGCGAAGCCTATCTGGCCGCGACCGGGCGTTTTCCCAGCGGGCTGGACGCGCCCCCGCCGCTGCCCAAGCTGCCCGCCTCGGTCGATGAGGCGCGGGCTATCGGGCAGCGCAACCACCCGCTGATCGCGCAGGCGCAGCGCCAGGCCGCGGCCTCTGAACTGGGCGTCGCCCAGGCCGCGGCGGAACGCAATCCGTCGCTGTCGGCCAACGTCGCGGCGGGCGTCACGCGCAGTCGGCAGCAGCAACTGTTGGGCGAGGGCGATTACGACAACCGCAACAGCGCCTCGGTCAGCCTGAACCTCAGCCAGACCATCTATTCCGGGGGCCGCCTGCCGGCCGCGCATCGCCGTGCCATGGCGCTGCGCGACCAGTCGCGGGCGAACCTGCTGAACGTGTCGCGCCAGATCAGCCAGCTGGTCGGCGAATCATGGGCCAACATCGACGTGGCGCGCGCCCAGATCGGCGCCATCGACGAACAGATCTCGGCGGCGCAGCAGGCCTATAACGGCGTGCGCGAGGAAGCGGCGCTTGGCGCGCGCACCACGCTGGACGTGCTGGACGCCGAACAGTCGCTGCTGGAGGCGCGGGCCGACAAGATTACGGCGGAAGCCAACCTGCAATTAGCACATTATCAACTTCTGGCTGCTATGGGTCGTCTTACGGTAGAACACCTGAACCTGGGGATTCCGACCTATGACCCTTCGCAATACTACAATGCCGTGCGCGACGCGCCCTACACCAGCAAGCAGGGCGAAAGCCTTGACCGCGTGCTTCGCGCGATCGGCCGCAACTGAATGCCTGATCCGCGGGGGTGTCCATGGCTGACCCCCGCTTTTCACAAAACGCCGCCCGCCTGTCGGAAGACATCGGCGATGTCCTGACCGCCATCCGCCGCATGATCGCCGATGACGATGCGCTCAGCACCGCGCGGGACCGGCTCCGGGCGGGCCGCAGCGACCTGGTCCAGGACGATGCGGCCGAATTCCTGGCGCGCCGCTATGGCGGCAATGCCGCCCTGGCGCGGCAGATGGTCGAAACCGCCGAATCGACGCGGCCGGTGGCCCCCGAACTGCCCGAGGCGGATGATGCCCCGCAGGTTCCGGCCTTCATCCTGCGCGCCGGCGCCAAGCCTGCCGCCAATGCCGTGCCCCTCCGCCTGGGGGCCGAGCGCCGGATTGCCGAACCGGAAGGGGCCAAGCCCTCGGGCTGGCGGGCCTGGCTGCGGCCCGAGATGCGCGAAACCGCGCGCCTGCCCGAACCCGCGCCCGCCCCGGCCAGCCTTGAACCGGCGGTCTTGGATATCGGCGATGATGCGGACGATTTCGCCGAAGCCTTCGACTGGAAGGCACGGATGCGGCCCGAACTGGAAGAACCCGCCCCCGTCCTGGCCGCCAAGCCGGTGGACCAGCGCCCCTCTGGCTGGACCCTGCCGCCCGAGCCTGCGACCGATCCCGTCGCCGAACTGGCCGCCGCGGCCGAAGCCTTCGATGCCGAACTCCAGGCCCAGGCCGACGGGGAAAGCACCGATCAGGACATCCGCGACATGCTGCGCGAGATGGTGCAAGAGGAACTGAACGGAGAGCTGGGCCAGCGATTCTCGGCCAACCTGCGCGCGGTGATCCGCCGCGAGGTTGCCGCCGCGCTGGAAGCGCAGATGGATCGCTTCTGACATCGCAGCGGGCAGCGCCTGTCACGGTGCTGCCCGGAAATCCGCTCAGCCGCGCGCGGTTTGCAGCGTCCTGGCCCACCAGGTCAATTCGTCCAGCATGGCCTTGAGCGAGCCTTCCAGGTGGTCCTCGATCTCGCTCATCGGGGCATTGGCGCCAAGGGGAGAGACCTTGAAGAAATCGCCTCCGCCGATATGGACGGCATTGCGCAGGGGCACCATCTGAAGCTCGATCCCGATCAGGCGCAGGTGTTCCAGGGCGCGCGCGCCGCCCAGGCTGCCATAGGCCAGCGCCGAGAAGGGCTTGCGGTTCCATTCCTTGTAGGCCTGGTCCAGCGCGTTCTTCAGTGCCCCGGTGATGGATCGGTTGTATTCCGCGACGACGAAGACAAAGCCGTCAAGGCCCGCCAGTTTTTCCTGCCACGCCACGGCGTTCGGATCGCTGGACGGTATCCACAGGTTCGACGCGGGTTCGTTGAAGAAGGGCAGGTTCTGGTCGCGCAGGTCGATCAGCGCGAAGTCCAGGTCGGGATGGTCCTTGACCTTGTCCATCAGCCAGGCCGTGGGCTTGTCGGCAAAGCGGGTGTCACGGGTGGAACTGATGATGACGCCGATGCGGGGCTTGGTCATGTCTGCTGGTCCTTGTTGGGTCATGGGGCACGGCCAGCCTAACGCCTGTCGGGCCGCACGGTTCGGCAAATCGCCGGGCAGGGGCGCACAGCCGTTCTTGCGTTTTCGCACAACGGGCCTTGCCTGACGGGCGCGGCGGTGGTCTATCAATCCCATGAAGAAGTCCGACAACCCCGCCGATCCCTTCAAGAAGGCCCTGTCCGAGGCGACGCGCGCCCTGGCCGACGACCGGGAACTGAACGTGACCTTCAGCGCCGATCCCTCGGGCGTGGCGGGCGACACGATGCGCCTGCCGCAGGTCAGCCGCCGCATGGGCCGGGACGAGATCCTGCTGGCCCGGGGCACCGCCGACGCCCTGGCGATGCGGATGCGCCACCACGACGCGGCGACCCATGCCCGGTTCTCTCCCGCCGGGCCCATGGCGAAGGAGCTTTACGAGGCCATGGAAACCGCCCGCTGCGAGGCGCTTGGCGCGCGCGACATGCCGGGCGCCTTGTCCAACATCGACGCCCGGATCGGCGCGGATGCGGACAAGAAGGGTTACGGCCAGATCAAGGCCCCCGCCGACGCGCCGCTGGCGGTGGCTGCCGGTTACATCGTCCGCCAGGCCGCGACGGGCCGCGCGCTGCCGGTGGGCGCGCAGCATGTGGCCGACCTGTGGCGGCCTTTTGTCGAACAGCAGGCGGGCGGGTCGCTGTCGCATGTGAACGAGGTGCTGGCCGACCAGGCGGCCTTCGCGCGCCTGTCGCGGCAGGTCATCAGCGACCTGGGCTACGGCGACCAGCTGGGTGACGATCCCGACCAGCAGGAAGACGACGATTCGGACGAAAACGCCGAACAGGACGAGGAAGCGGGCGACAACCAGTCCCGCGACCAGGACGACAGCGAGGATGCCGAGGCCTCGCCCGAGCGGTCCCAGGAACAGCAGCAGGACGAACGCCAGGCCCAGGTCAGCATGGACGACCAGTCCGACGAGCAGCTGACCGACGAGGCCGAAATGCCCGAATCGGAAACCCCGCCCGACCTGCCGCCCCCGGTCAGCGAGGCCAGTGCCGATTACAAGGTCTTCGCCCAGACCTGGGACGAGGAAATCCGCGCCGAGGATCTGGCCGATCCGGCCGAACTGGAACGGCTGCGCGCCTATCTGGACAAGCAGCTGGAACCCCTGCGCGGGGCGGTGTCGCGGCTGGCCAACAAGTTGCAGCGCCGCCTGCAGGCCCAGCAGAACCGCAGTTGGGAGTTCGACAAGGAGGAGGGCGTGCTGGACGCGGGCCGCCTGGCGCGCGTGGTGGCGAACCCGACCACGCCCTTGTCCTTCAAGGTGGAAAAGGACACCGAGTTCCGCGACACGGTGGTGACGCTGCTGATCGACAACTCTGGGTCGATGCGGGGCCGGCCCATCAGCATCGCCGCCATCTGCGCGGACGTTCTGGCCCGCACGCTGGAGCGGTGCAGCGTCAAGGTCGAGATCCTGGGCTTTACCACGCGGGCCTGGAAGGGCGGGCAATCGCGCGAGGCCTGGCTGCAGGCGGGCCGTCCCGCCCAGCCGGGGCGTCTGAATGACCTGCGCCACATCATCTACAAGCCCGCCGACGCGCCCTGGCGGCGGGTGCGGCCGAACCTTGGGCTGATGATGAAGGAGGGTCTCCTCAAGGAAAACATCGACAGCGAGGCGCTGGAATGGGCGCACAAGCGGCTGGTGCGGCGGAGCGAGGCGCGCAAGATCCTGATGGTGATTTCCGACGGCGCGCCGGTCGATGATTCGACCCTGTCGGTCAATCCGGCGAACTATCTGGAAAAGCACCTGCGCGACGTGATCGCCATGGTGGAGAAGAAGCGCATGGTGGAACTGCTGGCGATCGGCATCGGCCATGACGTGACGCGATATTACGAACGCGCGGTGACGATCACGGATGCGGACCAGTTGGCCGGCGCGATTACCGAGCAACTGGCCGCGCTGTTCGACGCCGATCCGCGCAAGAGGGCGCGGGCCCTGGGGATGGCTCGCCGCGCCTGACCCGCGTCCCGCGGGGACAGACAGGGGGCTTTCCGCCCCCTGCGGACGCCCTGCGGGCGTCCTACCCCCGAGGATATTTTTCTGAAGAAGAAAGCAGAAAGGGCAGGGTGGCGCGCAGTTTCGCTATGCCGCCGGGTTGCCAGCCCATGGCGCGCAGGCGGTCGCAGCATTGCACGCGCAAGGGGGCCGGGTCGGCGCGGGCGGGCAGGGAGTGCGGGCAGCCGGTCAGCGCCTGAACCTGCGCCAGCAGGTTATGGCGGTCCAGGATCAGGTCGCTGCAATTCACCTGGGAAGGCGGGGTTTGCTGGTCCAGCAGCAGAAGGATCGCGGCGGCGAGGTCGTCGCCGTGAACCTCGGTCGCGATGCGGGGTTGGACGGGACGGCCTGCCAGATAGTCGCTGAACAGGCCGTGCCATTTGCCGGGCAGGCCATAGACGCCGGTGGCCCGGATCGCGGTGCCCTTGAGGGGAAGGCTGGCAAGGTGCGCTTCGGCGTCGGCCTTGACCTGGCCGTAGAGGTTGGCGGGCCGGGCGGGCAGGTCGTCGGGCAGGGCGGTCCCGGGCGGATACCCGTCATGGACCGCGCGCGAGGACAGGAATACCACCCGGTCCACGCCATCGCGGACGGCTGCCTCGAGCAGGCGGAGGGTTCCGTCGCGGTTCAGGCGCAGGAAGGTTTCGGGGTCGTCGCCCTCGCCCCCGCGATAGCGGCCGGGGGTGTGGGCGAAGGCGCAATGGATCAGCGCGTCGTGGCCTGACAGGTCTGGCGTGTCGCCCAACTGGAAGCCGGTGCTGCGGTCAAGCCGCGTCACCTGATGGCCCGCCGCTTGCGCCGCGCGCAGCACGAAGCCGCCGACGATGCCCGATGCGCCGGTCAGCGCGATGCGCATCAGGCGGCGGGACGGGCCTGCGCGGCCAGGTCGGGGACGGGATGGCCTTCGGCGATGGCGCGCCACAACTCGATCAGCGGGCGCAGCAGATGGGCCTTGTCGTGGTCCTGCCAGGGCTTCTCGTATTGGAAATGCAGGATGCGGATGTCCTCCCAGCTCCACAGTTCCGGCATGTTCATCCAGACATATTGCAGCATGTTGTGATGGATCGACAGCCCGTGCCAGTCGGGGAAATAGTCCTGCAGAAAGGTCTGGTCGGTGCGCCGCCAGAAGACGCCGGGGCGGTCCAGATGGGCCATCATCGCGTGATAGGTGCGGATGTCGGGGCGCGCGGTGAAGACGCCCGAATTCATGCGGTGGAACCCGTCCAGCCCGTCATAGACATTGGGGGCTGCGCAGAATTCCGGCAGGTCGAACAACTTTTCGACGGACCGCAGCACCACCGCGTCGGCGTCGATGAAGACGCAGCGGTCGTAATCCAGCTGCCACAGCCGCAGCTTGACGAAATTGTCCAAGGGCGTGTGGAAATCGGGCTTGCCGCCCTGGGTGAAGGCCGCGCGGGCGTGCAGGGCGTCGCGAGCATGGGCGCGGTCGAAGCCTTCGCTGGTGGGCAGCAGGTCGGCGGCGATCAGCCGGGCGCCGTGGGCGCGCAGCCGCGCCAGATGGGCCGGGCCCAAGCCGCGGTGCATGACCACCAGGTCGGCGCGCGTGCCGGTCAGCGTCAAGGACCGCAGCAGCGCCTCGGCCCCCGGAAGGTAGTCGGGATTGGTGACCAGCGTGACATAGGCATGGTCGGATCGGGCCGGGGTTTCAGCCAGCAGGCCGTCGGGCAGGGCGGGTCCGCTGCCGTGTGTTGCGGCGGGATACAGCGGCGAGATCCGGGTGGTGTCCATCGGCTATCCTGGGCAGTCAAAGAAGTCTGGCGGCGGTTTGGCGCGACCTTATGGCATTTTCATGAACCGTCCATGACAGAACGCGGTGGGCTTTGCCAAGGTTCATCCAAAGGCTAACCTGCCCGCGATAGCCGAGGAAACCATCATGAGCCTGCCCGCCGCCCTTTCCGACCGCCTGCGTGGCATCCTGGGAACACGCCTGTCCCAGACCGCCGCCGACCGCGACCACCATGCCCAGTCCGAGGCCTTCCACCGCTCGCCCCCGCCCGACGCCGTGGCCTGGCCCGAGAGCGCCGAGGAGGTGGCGGCGATCCTGCGGGCCTGCAACGAGGCCCGCGTCCCGGTGGTCGCCTGGGGCACCGGCACCTCGCTGGAGGGGCACGCGCTGCCGATGAAGGGGGGCCTTTCGCTCGATCTGTCGCGGATGGACAAGGTGGTGGAGGTCCGGGCCGAGGACATGCAGGCCAGCGTCCAGCCGGGCGTCACCCGAGAGGCGCTGAATACGGAACTGCGCGCGACGGGGTTGTTCTTCCCGGTCGATCCGGGGGCCAATGCGTCCCTTGGCGGGATGGCGGCCACGCGGGCCAGCGGGACGACCGCCGTGCGTTACGGCACGATGCGCGACAATGTGCTGGCGCTTCAGGTGGTGCTGGCCGACGGGCGGATCATCCGCACCGGCACGCGGGCGGCGAAGTCCAGCGCCGGTTACGACCTGACCGGGCTGTTCGTCGGGTCCGAGGGCACGCTGGGCGTGATCACCGAACTGACCCTGCGCCTGCACGGCCAGCCCGAGGAGGTGGCCGCCGCCGTCTGCGCCTTCGACAGCCTGGATCACGCCGTGGAATGCGTCAGCGCCACGATCCAGTCGGGCATCCCCATGGCGCGGATCGAGTTTGTCGACGCGGCCAGCGCGCGGGCCTTCAACCTTCATTCCGGCAGCGCCATGCCCGAACAGCCGCATCTGATGGTCGAGTTCCACGGCAGCCCCGGCGCGGTGCGCGAGGACGCCGCCCGCTTCGGCGACATCGCGGCCGAGTTCGGCGCCCAGGGTTTCGACTGGGCGACCACGGCGGAAGACCGCGCCCGGCTGTGGCGGATGCGGCACGGGGCCTATCACGCCTGCCTGGCGCTGCGGCCCGGCGCCTCGGGGCTGGCCACCGATGTCTGCGTGCCTATGTCGCACCTGCCCGCCGCCGTCCATGCCGCAGCGGAAGACATCGCCGCCGAAGGGCTGATCGGCCCCATCCTGGGCCATGTCGGCGACGGTAACTTCCATGCGCTTCTGCTGGTCGATCCCGCCAGCCCCGACGAGATCGCGGCGGCCAAGCGCATCGCCACCCGCATGGCCGAACGCGCGCTGGCCGTGGGCGGCACGATTAGCGGCGAACATGGCATCGGCATCGGCAAGCGCGGGCTGATGGCTGCCCAGCATGGCGAAGGCTGGCAGCTGATGGGCCAGATCAAGGCGGCGCTGGATCCCCATGGCATCCTGAACCCCGGAAAGCTGGTGCCCGACAGGAACTAGGCCCTTTTTCGGCAGTTGCCTTGCCAAGCCATCGGAGAAAACCCCATGTCCCACAATGACAACGACGCTTCGCGGTCAGCCCGCCGCCATGTGCCGGCGCTGACCGCCCTTGCCATCGTCCTGATCGCGGCCTTCCTGGCCTTCATGGTGTTCCGCCCCGGCGTGGACGAGCAGAACGAGGGGCTGGCCACCACGCCCCCGCCCGCCGGCACGCCGATCACCAATGCCGAAGGAACCGACGGCACCGCCCCCCCGGTCGTCTCGCCCGAGGGCCTGCCGGAGCCAGAGGACAGCGAGGTCCGGGGAACCGAAGCCGCGCCCGCCACGGAAAACACGGCCCCCGCGACCGAGGACGCGCCGCAAGAGGCGAACTGACTGACGCACTCGTGACCGTCACGGCCCGGTGACTTTCCCTCACGACCTTGCGATAAGCGCCAAAACGGCGCGGCAAGCGCCAAGGCAAGGTCGAAGGGGCAGGATGCGGTATTTCAGCAAGATATTGATGGGGCTGATGCTTGTGCTGGCGGTGGCTTGCGCGCGCACCCCCGAACGGGGCGGCTATCGCGCGGCGCCGGGGCCGGGGGCCAACCCGCAACTGGGCGATTCGGCCCCCCATGACTGGGGCGGCCGCCACCCCTACGGCCACGCGGTCCACGGCATCGACGTGTCGCGCTGGCAGGGCGACATCGACTGGAACCGCGTCCGCAATGCGGGCATCAGCTTCGCCTTCATCAAGGCGACCGAGGGGGGCGACCACTACGACCCCAGCTTCCACCGCTATTGGCGCGAGACCGCGGCGGCGCGGATCCCGCGCGGGGCTTATCACTATTACTACTTCTGCCGTTCGGGCGCGGAACAGGCGGCCTGGTTCATCCGCCAGGTGCCGCGCGAGATCGGATCCTTGCCGCCGGTCATCGACCTGGAATGGACCCATTCGCAGACCTGCCCCTATCGGCCCTCGCCGCAGGAGATCAAGCAGCAGGCCTCGATCTTCATGGACATCGTGGGGCGGCATTACGGGCAGCGGCCGATCATCTACACGACGGTCGATTTCTATCGCGACAACCGCCTGGGCGACATGCGCGCGGAATTCTGGCTGCGCTCGACCGCCGGTCACCCGAGCGAGCGTTATCCGGGGCAGCGGTGGGCCTTCTGGCAATATACCGGGACCGGCATCGTTCCGGGCATCCGGGGCAACACCGACCTCAACGCATTCGCCGGAACCCGCGCGGATTGGGTGCGATGGCTGCAGACACGCCTGACACGGTAGGATCCCGCCTCTGGCTGGGGATCGAGTTCGCGGCGCTCTATCTCGGGGCGCCGCTGGCCATTGCGCTGTTCATGCCGGGCCGCCTGCTGTTCGAGGCGCTGGCGGTGTTTTCCGTCGCGGGCCTGCTGCTGCTGTGGCGCACCGGCGGCTTCGGCTTCCGCTCGCTTGTCCGGGGGTGGAGCAGGCTGCCCTGGCTGGAAGTCCTGGCCCTGTCTGTCGTCACCCTGCTGGCGGGGGTGGTGATCCTTTACTTCACCCATCCCGAACGCCTGTTCACCATGCTGCGGTCGGGGATGCTGCCGCTGATCTGGGTCTTTTACCCGCTGCTGTCCGCGCTGCCGCAGGAACTGATCTTCCGCCCGCTGTTCTTCCACCGCTACGGCGCGCTGCTGCCGGCGGGGCAGGGGGCCATCGCCGTCAACGCGGCGGTCTTTTCCTTTGCGCATCTGATGTACTGGTCGCCGGTCGTGGCGGCCATGACCTTCGTGGGCGGCTGGATCTTCGCGCGCGCCTATCTGCGCCACGGCTTTCCCGCCGCCTGGCTGCTGCACGCGGTTGCGGGCAACATCCTGTTCACCGTGGGCATGGGCGTCTATTTCTACAGCGGCAACGTGGTGCGCCCGTTCTAAGCCGGTTGACTTCCCGCCCCTGCCGCGCTTGATGCGGGGCGGATTATTCGGGGACCGACCATGCACGCCTATCGCAGCCATACCTGTGGCGACCTGACCGCCGCCCATGCCGGGGAAACCGTCCGCCTGTCGGGTTGGGTCCACCGGGTCCGCGATCATGGCGGCGTGCTGTTCGTCGATCTGCGCGACCATTACGGCATGACGCAGGTGCTGGCCGACAGCGACAGCCCGGCCTTCGCCGCGATGGACAAGCTGCGCGCGGAAACCGTGATCCGCATCGACGGCCGCGTGAAGCTGCGCGACGCCGCGCTGGTGAACGCGAAGCTGCCCACGGGCGAGATCGAGGTCTATGCCACCGACCTGGAGGTTCTGGGACCGGCGGACGAACTGCCCCTGCCGGTCTTCGGCGACCAGGAATACCCCGAGGAAACGCGCCTCGCCTATCGCTTCCTGGACCTGCGGCGCGAGTCGCTGCACAACAACATCATGCTGCGGTCCAAGGTGATCCGCTCGATCCGCAACCGCATGTGGGATCAGGGCTTTACCGAGTTCCAGACGCCGATCATCACCGCGTCCAGCCCCGAAGGCGCGCGCGACTTCCTGGTCCCCTCGCGCCTGCATCCGGGCAAGTTCTATGCCCTGCCGCAGGCCCCCCAGCAGTTCAAGCAGCTGATCATGGTCGCGGGCTTCGACCGCTATTTCCAGATCGCCCCCTGCTTCCGCGACGAGGATCCGCGCGCCGACCGCAGCCCGACCGACTTCTACCAGCTTGACCTGGAGATGTCGTTCGTCGAGCAGGAGGATGTGTTCGCCGCCATCCAGCCCGTCATCCAGGGCCTGTTCGAGGAGTTCGGGGGCGGCCGCCCGGTCGATGCCGACTGGCCGCGCATCCCCTATGCCGAGGCGCTGCTGAAATACGGGTCGGACAAGCCCGACCTGCGCAACCCGATCGAGATGCAGGTGGTCAGCGACCATTTCTGCGGGTCCGGTTTCGGCATCTTCGCCAAGCTCTTGGAGCAGGAGGGCACCGAGGTCCGCGCCATCCCCGCGCCTACTGGCGGGTCGCGCAAGTTCGCCGACCGCATGAACGCCTTCGCGCAGCGCGAGGGGCTGCCGGGCATGGGGTATATCTTCTGGCGCAAGGCCGAGGATGGGTCCACCGAGGCCGCCGGTCCCATCGCCAAGGCCCTTGGCCCTGAGAAAACCGAAGCTATCCGCATCCAGCTTGGCCTGGGCGAGGGCGATGCCGTCTTCTTCCTGGGTGGCCGCCCCGAGCAGTTCGAGGCCGTCGCGGGCCGCGCCCGCAACGAGATCGGCCGCGAACTGGGCCTGACCCAGGAAAACCAGTTCAAGTTCGCCTGGATCATCGATTTTCCCATGTATGAAAAAACCGACGACGGCAGGATCGACTTCAGCCACAACCCGTTCTCGATGCCGCAGGGGGGCTTGGAGGCGCTGAACGGCCACCCCTTGCAGGTCAAGGGCTACCAGTACGACCTCGCCTGCAACGGCTATGAGCTGATTTCGGGCGCGATCCGCAATCACAAGCCGGAAATCATGTTCAAGGCCTTTGAACTCGCGGGCTATCCGGCGTCCGAGGTTGAAAAGCGGTTCGGCGGCATGGTCAAGGCATTCCGCTATGGCGCGCCGCCGCACGGAGGCTGCGCGGCGGGCATCGACCGGATCGTGATGCTGCTGGCGGACGAGGTGAACATCCGCCAGGTCATCATGTTCCCGATGAACCAGCGGGCCGAGGATCTGATGATGGGCGCCCCGTCGGAACCCACCAACGAACAGCTGCGCGAGTTGCGCCTGCGCGTCCTGCCGAAAGAGTGATCTGACATTCCCACCCCGGTTGCCTAGCCTTGCGGCGTGACTTTCAACCGGGGGCCGTGGATGCTGTCCTATCCCGAACTTGCCGCGATCCGGCTGGGCTATGGGCTGTCGCCCTTGTCCAGCCCGCCTGCCGATCCGGTGGCGCTGGTCGCTTCGATCAGCACCGCCGGGCCGGACGCGGATGCCTTTTCGGTGGCCCGGGACCATCTGCCCCATCGCGCGCGCTTTGCCGACCTGAACCGTTCGACCGCGCCGGACAGGGCCGCGCAGATACAGGCACTGCGCAACCAGGTGCGCGACATCGGCCTGCGCGCGCCCCGCATCCGGATGGCCCGCGCGGTGGGCGACGTGGGCGGCTTTGGCGAGCGGCTGGTGCAGTTCTGGGCCGACCATTTCACCGTGACGAATGGCAGCGTCTTTGACGCGGTCACCGCTGCGGCCTTCGTGGACGAGGCGATCCGGCCCCATGTCGGCGGGCGCTTCGCGGACCTGATGTTCGCCGCCGAAACGCATCCCCGGATGATCACCTATCTGGACCAGGCGGTCTCGGTCGGGCCCAAGTCCCGCGCGGGAAGGGCCGGGCGCGGCGTTAACGAGAACCTCGCCCGCGAGATGATCGAGCTGCACAGCCTGGGCGCCGGATCGGGCTATGACCAGCGCGACGTGCGCCAGCTGGCGCTGTTGCTGACCGGGCTGACCTTCCGCGCCAACCGCGACGCGGCCAGCAGCTTCAACCCGAACTGGGCGGAACCCGGTCCCTTCGCGGTGCTGGGCAAGACCTACAGGCGGGGCGAGGGGCGGGGCGTGGTCCGCGAGGTCATCGCCGATCTGGCCGCCCATGACGCGACCGCGCGCCACATTGCGCGCAAGCTGGCGGTGCATTTCGTGTCCGACGATCCCCCCGACAGCCTGGTCCGGCGGCTGGCCCGGGCCTTTCGCGGCAGCGGCGGCGACCTGCCGGCGCTCTATCTGGTGCTGGCCGAGGCGCCGGAACTGCGCGACTGTTTCCGCCATAAGGTCCGCCAGCCCTTCGATTATATCGTGGCGGCGCTGCGCGGCTGCGGTTTCTCGCACGGGGACATCATGGCGCTGGAGGAACGCGCCTTCAGAAACCTGCTGATGGGCGGCATGGCCGCGATGGGGCAACGCTGGGGCATGCCGCGCGGCCCCGACGGCTGGCCCGAGGATGCGGACGCCTGGGCCACCGCGCAGGGGCTGGCGGGGCGCATCGACTGGGCCATGCGGATGCTGCCCAGGCTGCTGCCGGACCAGCCCGACCCCCGCGCCTTCCTGCAGACAGCCCTTGGCGACAGCGCGTCCGAGGCGCTTCGCTGGGCGGTGCCCAAGGCCGAAAGCCCGGCCGAGGGGATGGCCGTGATCCTGGCCTCGCCCGATTTCAACCGGAGATGACGCCATGCTGTCCCGCCGCCTGTTCCTGAAATCCAGCGCCCTGATCGGCTGTTCGGCCGCCGCCCATCCGCTGCTGTCCGCGATCGCCTTCGCCAGCGCCCCGGGCGAGAACCGGCTGGTCGTCATCATCCTGCGCGGCGCGATGGATGGGCTGGACGTGTTCCAGCCCCATGGCGACCCGGCCCTGCGGACCTTGCGCAAGACGCTGTCGGTCGGACCCCAGGGCGGGGCCCAGGATCTGGACGGGTTCTTCGCGCTGCATCCCGCGCTGGCGGACCTGATGCCCTTGTGGCGCGCGGGCGAGCTGGGCTTTGCGCCCGCCGTGTCCACCCCTTATCGCGACAAGCGCAGCCATTTCGACGGCCAGGACGTGCTTGAGGCCGGGACCGGCACCGATGTCGAGGCGATGCAGCAGCGCGACGGCTGGCTGAACCGCCTGCTGCAGGCCATGCCGGGCGTGCAGTCGGAAACCGCCTATTCGGTGGGCCTCGATGACATGCGCATCCTGGACGGTGCGGCGCCTGCCAAAAGCTGGGCGCCGCAGACGCGGTTCCGCCTGTCGGCGCAGGGCCAGCGCCTGCTGACCCATGTCTGGCACGACGATCCGCTGTTCCGTCCGGCGGGCGAACAGGCGGTGGACATCATCAACGACGGCCTTGCCACCATCGAGACCGAGGCGGGCCCGACCCGCGACGCGCAGGCCCTGGCGCGCTTCGCCGCCGACCGCCTGAACGGCGAGACGCGGATCGCCACTTTTTCCATTTCTGGCTGGGACAGCCATGCCCGCCAGCCGCAGGTCATTGGCCGCGCCTTGCAACGGTTGGGCACCGCGATCCTGACCCTGCGCGCCGACCTGGGGGCGAACTGGTCGCGGACAACCGTGCTGGCGATGACCGAGTTCGGCCGCACCGTGCGCGAAAACGGCACGGGCGGCACCGACCACGGCACCGGCGGGGCGCTGCTGGTGGCGGGCGGCAACATCCGGGGCGGGCGCGCCCTGGGCGACTGGCCGGGCCTGGCCGAGAGCGACCTTTACGCCGGGCGCGACCTGATGCCCCTGCGCGACATCCGCGCCTATGCCGCCTGGTCCCTGCGCGACCTGTTCGGCATCGCCCCCGACGTGCTGGAACGCAGCGTCTTTCCCGGCCTCGACATGGGGGACAATCCGCGCATTCTGGCGTGATCGGACAGGAGGCGCGGAATGCAGGTCGGGAACCACATGCCGCTGGCGGATTTCGTGCCGCCCCCGCATCCGGCGGCGCAGCCCCTGCGCAGCGACATCCTGCAACCCTTGTCGGCGGACCGGCACGCCGCGGACCTGTTCGACGCGCAGGCAGGGCATGACGCGCTGTGGACGTATATGCCTTATGGCCCCTTCCTGTCCCGAAACGACCACCGCGCCTGGATGGCGCGGGCCGAGGCCTCGACCGATCCCTTTTTCCTGGCGATCCTTGATCCCGGGACGGGGCGGGCGGCGGGCCATGCCGCCTTCCTGCGGATCGACACCGCCAATGGCGTGATCGAGATCGGGCATATCCTGCTGACGCTATCCTTGCAGCGGACGCGGACGGCCAGCGCGGCGCTGATGGCGATGATCGGCTGGGCTTTCCATAACGGCTATCGCCGGGTGGAATGGAAATGCAACGCGTTGAACACCCCGTCGCGGCGGGCGGCCCTTCGGCTGGGCTTCACCCACGAGGGCACGTTCCGCAACCACATGATCGTCAAGGGCGAGAACCGCGATTCGGCCTGGTTCTCGATCACCGATGCGGATTGGCGGGCCTTGGCGCCGGCCCATGCCGCCTGGCTGGATGATGCGAACTTCGATGCGGCCGGCGGGCAGCGTCAAAGCCTGTCGGGCCTGACCGCCAAGGCGCTGCCGGGGCGCGGCGCGGCCTAGAGGCTTGCGACCCTGGACAGGCGTTCCTGCACCAGCCCGCTGATCCGCGCCAGGTCGCTGGCCAGGGCATGGCCTGCCTCGCGGTCGCGCTGCAGGGCCGTGGCGGCGGCCTCCAGCACCGGGTCATGGGCCGACCGGGCGATGCCCGCCAGGAAATGCGCGATGTAATCGACCGCCGTGGTGTCCTGGGCGCTGGCCAGGATCTCGGCCACATGGGCCAGGTCGTCGCGCAGGCCCGAGGGGTCGGGCTGGATCACCTCGTCCGGCAGGATGCGCAAGCCGTGGCCCCGCGCCTCGACCGGCAGGGCCGCCAGGATCGTCTGCTGGAAGACCGCCAGGCTTTCGATGGGCTTGGCCAGAAAGCCGTCCGCCCCCGCCGCCAGCGCCACATCCCCCAGGTCCGGATTGCCCGAGATGCCCAGCAGCACCGGCACGCGCGGTTCCGTCGCGGCGATCTGGCGGATCAGCCCCGCGCCATCGCCGTCGGGCAGGCCCAGATCGACGATCACCACCGCCGGGCGATAGGTTTGCAGGTGCCGCGCTGCCGACCGCAGGCAATCGGCCCGCCGGATCCGCGCGCCCGAGCGCAGGCAGAGCAGCCGCACCGCCTCGCTGGCGAAGCGCGAATCTTCGACCACCAGCACGGTCAGCCCGGCCATTGGGCGGTTCGGCGAAGAGGCCCGCCACATGGGCAAAGCCCCGACCACGTCGGACGCGATGTCGTTCTGCATGTCAGTGTCCCTACCAATGTCGCCGGTCCAGTTAGCGGCTGATTCGCTAAGAAGCGGTTAACAACGCCGGGTTTTCCTTTCGCCGCCTGCCCGAAGGCCCTAGAAGCGTGGAAAACGGAGGAAATGATGATCGGACGCCTCAATCACGTCGCCATCGCGGTTCCCGACCTAGCCGCAGCCTCGGCGCAATATGCCGACACTCTGGGCGCGCGCGTGGGCGCGCCTCAGGACGAGCCCGACCACGGCGTCACCGTGGTCTTCATCGAACTGCCCAACACCAAGATCGAACTGCTTTATCCCTTGGGCGAAGACAGCCCGATCAAAGGGTTTTTGGACAAGAACCCGGCGGGCGGGATCCATCACATGTGCTTCGAGGTGGACGACATCCTGGCCGCCCGCGACCGGCTGAAATCCGAAGGCGCGCGCGTCCTGGGCAATGGCGAGCCCAAGATCGGCGCGCATGGCAAGCCGGTGCTGTTCCTGCATCCCAAGGACTTCAACGGCTGCCTGATCGAGCTGGAGCAGGTCTGATGAACCTGACCGGAGGCATCGTCCTGTTCGCCGTGCTGTGGTTCCTGACCCTGTTCATCGTGGTGATGATCGGCCAGCGCAGCCAGCAGGACGCCGGAGAGATCGTGCCCGGCACCCCCGCCGGCGCGCCCGCCGACCTGCGGCTGAAGCGCAAGCTGATCTGGACCACGGCCATCACGGCGGTGATCTGGGCCGCCATCGCCTTTGTCATCCTGGGCGGCTTCGTCACCCGCGCGGATATCGCGAACCTGGACCGGCTGATCCGCTGACCCCGTGGAACAGATGCGTGAAGGCCGCTGCCGCCAGCAGCGGCACCGCGATGTTCACGACCGGAACGACCAGCGCCACCGCGACCAGCACCCCGGCCAGCGTCACGCGCGCACTGTTCGCGCGGCGCAGGGCGGTGGCCTGCGGTTCGTCCATGTGACGGCGCGCGGCCATCTGGAAGAACTCTCGCCCCAGCAGCCAGCCGTTCGCGCCGAACAGCAGCAGGGGCGCCACCGGCCCCAGGAAAGGCGTCAGCACCAGCGACAGCACCGCCACGACCAGAACCGCCGCAACGACCGCCAGCGATTCCAGCAGCCCGTCCCAGAAATCCAGCGACTTGCCGCGCAGGGCGGGGTAATGGATCTCCTCGACCGCGTCGGCCACCTGTTCGGCGAACAGCCCGGCAAAGCCTGCGGCGACCGGGGCCATCAGGAAGAACCCCATCAGCGGGAACAGCGCCAGCGATCCCCAGGACAGGACCGATCCGACATCCAGCGTGCCGATCCAGGGCAAGGAAAAGCCGCCCGGCACGAAGCTGCGCACGGCCCAGAACACCGCCGCTTGCAGCAGGACGAACAGCAGGATCGTCAGCCCCACGCCCATCAGCGCCAGCCGCAGAATGCGCGGGCGCAGCAGATCCAGCCAGGCCAGCGTCAGGGCGCGAAGGACAGTCATTCCAGCCACGTCGTCTTGGCCGCGACATCGGGGCGCGGGCGTTCGGGTGGGGTTTCCCCCCGGCTGCCGATATGAACCAGACCGACGATGCGCTCGTTTTCCGACAGACCCAGGTGGGTGCGCCCGAAGGTTTCGTCCAGCACCGCAGGCCCGGTCAGCCAGGCCGCCCCCCAGCCAGAGGCCAGCGCCGCATTGACCAGCCCCAGGCAGACCGCGCCCGCCGACAGGAACTGTTCCCACCGGGGCACCTTGTCGCTGGCCACCGGGGCCGAGACCACCGCCACGATCACCGGCGAGGCAAAGGCCGAGGCCGCCTTGTCCGCCACCGCCCCATCCTGGCCCGCCGCCAGCACCTGGTCGCGCAAGATCGGTGCCAGCCGGTCAAGCGCCCCGCGTTCCAGCACCACGAACCGCCAAGGCTCCAGCTTGCCGTGGTCGGGGCTGCGCGCGGCCAGGGTCAGCAGGCGCAGGATCTCGGCCCGGTCGGGGGCGGGGGCGCGCAGCATCTTGGGCGGATGGGACCGGCGGGTCGCCAGGAAATCCAGCGCGGCGTCGTTGCGATAACTCATGGCAGTCTCCTTCGCGCCTGTTCTTTGCCGAAAGCGGCAGGCGGCGCAACCTAGCCGCGCTGGATCCGGTAGTTGCCTTCGGGCAGGTTCAGGGCCAGCCGCAACTCGGCCAGCTGGTGCATCGACAGGGTGATGCGCATCACCTCGTCGTCGGGGCCGACCTGTTCCACCACGACGCGGTCGTCGAAGGACAGGATCACCACATCCTCGTTCAAGGGGCCGGTTTCGGGCTCGACCTCGTCGATCAGGGTGATGACGGTGGCGTCGAAATCATGCTCGATGGTGAACATCGCTGTCTCCTTGGTTCGGCCGACATTCGCGTGATGAGCGCCCGTCGGCAAGCGGGCAGGGTTTGCGCGGCTTCCGGCGAGAGGATAAGATCGCCGCGAACCAAGGGTAAGACCGCGTCACGGCGAAATGCGGCATCGTGCAAGGGGCAGGGCAATGAGGCAGATCGCGGCGATCCTGGGTGCGGGGCTTCTGGGCATGGCGGCCTGCGCGCCGCTGCCCATGGACCAGGCGCCGCTGCCGACCGGCCCCTATGCCGCGCCCCAACCCGCGCCCGTCCTGACCAACGACGGCAGCCCGCAATCGACCGCCCGCATGTTCGTGGCCGTGATGCGCCGGATGGAACCCGCGGTGGAACGCGAATGTCTGCAACGGCGCACGCAGCCCATCAACTGCGACTTCCAGTTCGTCGTGGACGACCGCCCGGGGCAGGAACCCAACGCCTTCCAGACCATCGACCCCACCGGCCGCCCGATCATCGGATTCACCCTGTCGCTGATCGCGCTGGCCCGCAACGGCGACGAGATCGCCTTTGTCGTGGGCCACGAAGCCAGCCACCATGTCCTGAACCACCTGGACCGCAAGGCGGGCGCGGCGGCGGCGGGCGCGGTGATCCTGGGCAGCATCGCCTCGGTCTATGGCAACAACCCCGAGGCCATCGAGACCGCGCAGCGCATCGGCGCATCGGTCGGGTCACGCTATTATTCCCGCGATTGGGAACTTCAGGCCGATTACCTGGGGGCGATCATGACGCTGAACGCGGGCTTCGACCCGATCAACGGATCGCGATTCTTCGAGCGAATCCCCGATCCGGGCGATCACATGCTGGGCACCCATCCGTCCCGCGCGGCGCGGCTTGACCAGGTCCGGCGGGCCGTGAACGACGTGGTCAGCGGGCGGATCCGATAGGCTGCGACAGGCCCTTGCCTGCGGCAAATTTACCACGTTCTTCGGGGCACGGTAAGGGGCCCAGCCGGTGACCTTTGTCGCAAATCCCATAAACGACCCAAAACCTTTTTCCTAAACAAAGGGTTCCATCCAGCCCTGCCCAAGGACGACACAGGTGCCGAAAATTTATGTTCCATCGGCAAAAAAAAGCTGACCTATCGGCGGAAATCTGCTTTCGTCACCATTACCTTGCACATTAAATGCATGTGACTTGACATGGTAGCGCGATGCCGGTGGGCGTCCGTTTGGAGTTGCGGAATGATCGGCGTCGTTGTGTGGAGTAGCGTGGACAAGGAAAAGGCGGTGATCTGGTGCGAGGATCATGCAGCCCTTGCCTATCTGCAGGGTCGCGAGAATCTGACCAGCCCGGCATGGTGGCCCCAGCCGGGCGATCTGGTCGAACTGGACAGTGAGATCGTCGGCGCGCTTCGCAACGCCCGCCGCGTCAGCCTGCTTTCGGAACAGGAATACGCCGATCTTCCCGGGATGCTGCGCGCCAGCGCGACCCCGGTCGAGCCGCATCTGCGCGTCGTTTCCTCGACCCCCCAGCCCGATGCGCGGGACCAGCTTGCGACGCCGCCGGGGCTGAGGGCGGCCGCCGCAAGCTGAGGGCGATCAGACCCCGCGCGACAGGGCGGCGACGCCGGTGCGGGCTAGGTCGGCCAGCCCCAGGGGACGCATCAGATCGGCGAAGGCGTCCAGCTTGGTGGGCGTGCCGACCAGTTCGAAGACAAAGCTTTCCAGCGTCGAATCGACGACATTGGCGCGGAAGATTTCGGCGATTCGCAGCGCCTCGACCCGCTTTTCGCCCTGGCCGCGCACCTTGAACAGGCCCAGTTCGCGTTCGACCGCCGGACCCTCGACCGTCAGGTCGTGAACCTCGTGCACCGGCACGATTCGCCCCAGCTGCGCCTTGACCTGCGCGATGACCGAAGGCGTGCCGCGCGTCACCAGCGTGATGCGCGAACGATGCCCGGTGTGATCCACCTCGGCCACGGTCAGGCTGTCGATGTTGTAGCCGCGGCCCGAGAACAGCCCGATCACGCGGGCCAGGACACCCGGCTCGTTCTCGACCAGCACGGCCAGGGTGTGGCTTTCCTCGACCTGTGAATTCGGATCGCGCAGGTCATAGGCCGAATGGCTGGACGCGCCCTTCTGGATGTTCAAAGCGTTCATGGTTCTGCCTTCATTTTGGCACAAATATCCTGGGGGTGTGGGGGCAACGCCCCCACGCGACGATCTCAGACCAGAACCGCGCCTTCCGATTCGATCACGCCGAAGGTCGCGGCCTCGCCCAGCAGCATCTCGTTATGCGGCTTGCCCGAGGGGATCATCGGGAAGCAGTTCTCGTGCTTCTCGACCAGGACATCCAGGATGAAGGGGCCGTCGTAATCCAGCATCTGCTGGATCGCACCGTCCAGATCCTTCGGATCGCGAACCACCGCGCCCTTGCAGCCGAAGGCCTCGGCCAGCTTGACGAAATCGGGCAGGCTGTCCGACCAGGACTGGCTGTAGCGTTCGCCATGCAGCAACTGCTGCCACTGGCGCACCATGCCAAGGCGTTCGTTGTTCAGGATGAACTGCTTGACCGGCAGGCGGAACTGCACCGCCGTGCCCATTTCCTGCATGTTCATCAACCAGCTGGCATCGCCCGCGACATTGATCACCAGCGCATCCGGGTGGGCCATCTGCACGCCGATGCTGGCGGGCAGGCCATAGCCCATCGTCCCCAACCCGCCCGAGGTCATCCAGCGATTCGGCCCCTCGAAATGCAGGTATTGCGCGGCCCACATCTGATGCTGTCCGACCTCGGTCGTGATGTAGCGGTCGCGGCCCTTGGTCAGCGCCTCCAGCCGTTCCAGGGCGTATTGCGGCTTGATGATCGTGTCGCTGTTCCGGTAGGACAGGCAGTTCTTGGCCTTCCAGCCCTCGATCTGCTGCCACCAGCGGGCCAGCGCGGCGCTGTTGGTCTTGCGTCCGCGCGATTTCCAGACCTTCAGCAGATCCTCCAGCACATGGCCCACGTCGCCGACAATGGGAATGTCCACATGGATGACCTTGTTGATGCTGGAGGGGTCGATGTCGATATGCGCCTTGATCGAGTGCGGGCTGAAATCCGCCACGCGGCCGGTGATGCGGTCGTCGAAACGCGCGCCGATGTTGATCATCAGGTCGCAGCCGTGCATCGCCAGGTTCGCCTCGTACAGCCCGTGCATCCCCAGCATCCCCAGCCAGTTCCGCCCCGATGCCGGATAGGCGCCAAGCCCCATCAGCGTGGACGTGACCGGAAAGCCCGTCGCATCCGCCAGTTCGCGCAGCAACTGGCTTGCCCCGGGGCCCGAATTGATGACGCCGCCGCCGGTATAAAGGACCGGCCGCTCCGCCGCCTCGATCAGTTCGACCAGGCGGGTGATGGCGCCGATGTCGCCCTTGCGGACCGGCTGGTAGCGGCCGGGCTCGACCTGCTTCGGCCCGACATAGGTGCCGGTCGCGAATTGCACGTCCTTCGGGATATCGACCAGCACCGGCCCCGGCCGCCCCGAGGTCGCGACCTGGAAGGCCTTGTGGATTGTCCCGGCCAGCTTGTCGGTGTCCTTGACCAGCCAGTTGTGCTTGGTGCAGGGACGGGTAATGCCGACCGTATCGGCCTCCTGGAAGCCGTCGGTGCCGATCATGAAGGTCGGAACCTGTCCCGACAGCACCACCAGCGGGATGGAATCCAGCAGCGCGTCCGTCAGGCCTGTAACGGCATTCGTGGCCCCCGGCCCGGACGTGACCAGAACGACGCCCGGCTTGCCCGTGGACCGGGCATAACCCTCGGCCATGTGGACCGCGCCCTGTTCATGGCGGACCAAGACATGGGTGATGTCGTTCTGCTGGAAAATCTCGTCATAGATAGGTAGCACCGCCCCGCCCGGATAGCCGAATACCGTATCGACGCCCTGGTCGCGCAGGGCTTCGACAACCATTCTTGCACCCGTCATCGTTCGGGACATCGCTTCCTCCATCAGGCCAAGTCGCGGGCAGAGGCCCGCGAACGTCGGCGCAAACTATGGATGCGGCCTGACAGGGTCAATGGGCAGTTGCGGATAAAATGACGCTTATCACGCAAATTTTGTAATTTTCTTTCGCCATTTTCAGCGGTCGAACTGCGGCAGGGCGATGCGGGCCACCTGTTCGACGATCGGATCGACCGACAGGGGATGTGCCTCGTTGGAATGGTCCTGCGGATCGCCGATCGGCTGCCAGACCCCGCCCTTGTAGATCTCCAGCGCGGAAAAGCGCGCCTTGTAGTCCATCTTGCGGCTGCCCGGCACCCAATAGCCCAGGTAGATATAGGGCAGCTTGGCGGCCCGCGCGATCTCGATATGATCCAGGATCAGATATGTCCCCAGGCTCGCCGGTTGCAGGACCGGGTGGTAGAAGCTGTAGACCAGCGACAACCCGTCATCCAGCACGTCGGTCAGGCAGACGGCGGCCAGAAAATCGTCGCCGGGCGCCAAGCGTTCGGGCCGGTCGCCGCTGCAGCGGTATTCGATCACGCGGGTCTTGACCGGCGTTTCCTCGATCATCGCGGCGAATTCGAAGATGTCCATGTCGGCCATCCCGCCATCGGCGTGGCGGCTGTCCAGATAGCGGCGGAACAGCTCGAACTGCTCCTCGGTCGCCCAGGCACTGGTGGCCAGGCGCTTCAGGCCCGCGTTGCGGCGCATCAACCGGCGCTGCGTGCGCGAGGGCTGGAAATCCGCCACCCGGATCCGCGCCGACATGCAGGCCACGCAGCTTTCGCAGCTGGGCCGGTAAAGCACGTTCTGCGACCGCCGGAAGCCCTGGCGCGACAGGGCATTGTTCAGTTCGGCCGCATTGTCGCCATGCAGCGCCGTGAACAGCTTGCGTTCGGCCCGCCCGTGCAGGTAAGGGCAGGGCTGCGGAGCCGTGACATAGAATTGCGGCGCATGCGGAAGGGTATGGCGCATCACGGGCGGCCCTTGTGGCGGGTTGTCGTTCCAGAACTGATCATGCGCCGAAAAGGATCCGTCAGCCCACCTGTTGATTTGCGCGAAAGCCTAGCAATGAATGCGGGACACGCCAAGCCGGGAAAGAATTAAAGCTTGAACGGGCGCGGCAGGGGACATTGACCGGGCCGGGCCTTTGTCTAACCTGCCGCGCATGGATTTCGCCGCCCGCATCACCCGCCATCCCCTTGCCGCCGATCCCGACCGGGCGCGGCATGTCCTGTCGCTGTTCCCCGCGCTGGATCCCGCGCTGTCCGCCCTGATCGGCGGTGCTGCGGGGTGCAGTCCCTATCTGGCGGGGCTTTTGCAAAAGGAAGCCCAGTGGCTGCCCGGCGCGCTTGGGGCCGATGACGTGGTCGCCCGCGAGACGGCGGGCTTCGACGACCTGGGCCCCGAGGATCTGGCGATCGCCCTGCGCCGGGCCAAGCGCCGGGTCGCGCTTCATGCCGCGCTGGCCGACTTGGGCGGCGTCTGGCCGCTGGAACAGGTGACGGGCGCGCTGTCGGATCTTGCCGACTGCGCCGTCGATCTGGCCCTGCGGGTCCATGTCGCGCAGGAACGCCGGCGCGGCAAGCTGCCCCCGACGGATGCCGACGCGGGCGGGATCTTCGCGCTGGCCATGGGCAAGGGCGGCGCGCGCGAGCTGAACTACAGTTCCGACATCGACCTGATCGTGCTGTTCAACGAGGCCGCCTATGGCGAGGCCGACCAGCAGGACGCGCGCGCCGCCCTGATCCGCGCCACCCGCAAGATGGCCGCGATGCTGTCCGAGGTGACGGCCCATGGCTATGTCTTCCGCACCGACCTGCGGCTGCGGCCCGATGCCTCGGTCACGCCGGTCTGCATCTCGGCCGCCGCCGCGCTGGCCTATTACGAGGCCGAGGGCCGGACCTGGGAACGCGCGGCCTTCATCAAGGCCCGCGCGGCGGCGGGCGACATCGCGTCGGGCGAAGGCTTCCTGCGCGAACTGCACCCCTTCGTCTGGCGCAAGCACCTGGATTTCGCCACCATCCAGGACGCCCACGACATGCGCCTGCGGATCCGCGACCACAAGGGCCTGGGCGGGCGGCTGGAGATTCCGGGCCATAACATGAAGCTGGGCCGGGGCGGCATCCGCGAGATCGAGTTCTTCACCCAGACCCGCCAGCTGATCGCGGGCGGGCGCGACCCCGGCCTGCGCCAGCGCGACACCGTGGGCGGCCTTGCCGCGCTGGCCGACAAGGGCTGGATTCCGGCGGATGTGGCGCGCGACCTGACCGATCATTACCGCCAGCACCGCGACATCGAACACCGCATCCAGATGGTCAATGACGCCCAGACCCACAGCCTGCCCCGGGACGCGGCGGGCGTGGCGCTGATCGCCGCCATGATGGGCGAGGCGGACGCCGAGGCCTGGTCCGCCCGCCTGCGCGCGCGGCTGGAGCATGTGCACGAGCTGACCGAAACCTTCTTCGCCCCCGGCGAGGTTGCCGAGCATCCGCCGATCTCGCCCGAATCGCAGGCGATCATCGACGGGTGGCACGCCTATCCGGCCCTGCGCTCGACCCGCGCGCAGCAGATCTTCAAGCGGGTCGAGCCCGAATTGCTGTCGCGCATGGCGAAAACCGGCCACCCCAAGGAGGCGCTGCGCCGCTTCGACGGCTTCCTGTCGGGCTTGCCCGCCGGCGTGCAGATCTTTTCCTTGTTCGAGGCCAACCCCCAGCTGATCGACCTGCTGGTCGATATCTGCGGCAGCGCGCCGGGGCTTGCCGCCTATCTGACGCGCCATCCGGCGGTGCTGGACGGGGTGCTGGGCGGCAGCTTCTTCTCGCCCTGGCCGGGGGGGCAGGGGCTGCGCGCGGATGCGGATCGTTTGCTGCAAGGGGCGCTGACCGGGCCTGGCGGCGGATACGAGGCCGCTTTGGACGCCGCCCGCCGCTGGACGCATGAATGGCATTTCCGCGTGGGCGTCCACCACCTGCGCGGGTTGATCGACGCGGACGAGGCCGCGGGCCAATATGCCGATATTGCGGATGCCTGCGTGGGCGCGCTGTTTCCCGTCACCGCCGGCGATTTCACCCGCAAGCACGGGCAGCCCCCGGGACGGGGGGCGGTGGTGCTGGGCATGGGCTCGCTGGGGGCGCGCACGCTGAACGCCGGATCCGACCTGGACCTGATCGTGATCTATGACGCGGACGGGGCGGACAGTTCGGACGGGCCGCGTCCGCTGGCGGCGCGCCCCTATTACGCGCGCCTCACGCAGGCGATGATCACAGCCGCCTCCGCCCCGACGGCGGAAGGGCGGCTTTACGAGGTGGACATGCGCCTGCGCCCCTCGGGGCGGCAGGGGCCGGTGGCGACCGCCATCGGCAGCTTTGAAAGCTACCAGATGACCGAGGCCTGGACCTGGGAACACCTGGCCCTGACCCGTGCCCGCGTGGTGGCGATGGCGGGCGAGGGGGCCGAGGAACTGGCGAACGATGTCGAGGCGCTGCGGCTGGCCGTGCTGCGCGGGCGCGGCACCGATCCGCGCGTCATGCCCGATCTGGCCGACATGCGCGAACGCATCTTCGCCGCCCGTCCCCTGGACGGCGCGTGGGAAGCGAAGGTCGGTCCCGGCCGGTTGCAGGACATCGACCTGCTGGCGCAATCGCTGGCGCTGCGGGCGGGCGATCCGGCGCGCGGGACGCTGGCGCAACTGCGCGCCGGGCGGCGGGCGGGACTGATCGCCGCGCGGGATGCCGACCGGCTGGCGTCCATCTGGCGGTTCCTGTGGCGGCTTCACGCCTCGGGGCGGCTGCTGACGATGAAGCCCCTGGACATGGACGAGATCGGCCTGGGCGGGCAGGAATTCCTGCTGCGGGAAAGCGGCGCGAAGTCGATCGCGGATCTGGCCGACCGCCTGCGCGATTCCTGCGCCGAGGCCGCCGCCCTGATCGACGCGGCCCTGCCGGTCGAAGCGGGCTAGGCGCGTTTCCGGGCAGGCACCGCGGCGGGGGCAAGGCCTTCGTCGATCACCGGTGCCGCGGGCGCCGCATCCGGCTTGCGCTCGCCGATGGCGCCCAGCAGCGGGACCGACACCGTGCCTTCGGGCACCGCGACGGCGGCGGCGTCGGCGTCGGCGTCGTAAAGGCCATGCGCGGTCTTGTCCCAGTAGAAGGGCTTCACGACCACTTCGTAGATGGCCTTCCACCCGGCCAGGCAGCCCAGCGGGAAATACAGGTGCAGGCTGGGCACCCAGGCCATCAGGTGGCGGTGCTTGTCGGCGCGCACGGCCCACATGCCCACCCCGATGGACAGCAGCTCGGATGCGATGAAGGTGCCGAACAGCGCCGGGATCGCATAGCCGCCCCAGACGCCTGCCAAGGGCTCGCGCAGGGGATGGGGCAGGCCCAGGCTCAGCAGCCAGAAGCTCCACAGCACCGGGGCCAGCAGGTATTGCGACAGGCTGCCCAGGAACTGGATCTGGAAGCCGATGAAGCGCCAAGCCCCCAGTTCGCGCCACAACAGGCGCGGGTTGCGCATGTGGACGCCCCAGGTCATCGCATAGCCTTTCAGCCAGCGCGAGCGTTGCTTGATCCAGGGCAGGGCGCGGCAGTTCGCCTCCTCGTCGGTGGTGGTGTCGATGATCTCGGTCCGCCAGCCGCGCCGGGCCAGGCGCACGCCCAGGTCGGCGTCTTCGGTCACGTTCCAGGCGTCCCAGGCACCGACCTGTTCCAGCGCGTCGCGGCGGAAGAACAGCGTGGTGCCGCCCAGGGGGACGACCAGGCCAAGCCGCGCGACACCGGGCAGGATCACCCGGAACCAGGCCGCGTATTCGATAGTGAAGCAGCGCGCCAGCCAGTTGGTCCGGGGGTTATAGAAATCCAGCGCGCCTTGCAGGCAGGCCACATCGGCGGGCGCGAAATGGAAGCGGCGGGCGACGGCGTGCAACTGGTCGGGATCGGGCCGGTCCTCGGCATCCCAGACGCCGATGATCGCCCCCCGGCAGAAGTTCAGCGCATAGTTCAAGGCGCGCGGCTTGGTCTGGACGGGGCCGTCCGGCACCTCGACCACGCGGATCCAGCCGGGCAGGCGCGCGCCTTGCAGGGCGTTGCGGGTCACCTGGTCGCTGGCCTCGATCACCAGCAGGATGTCTGTCAACTCGCGCGGGTAATCCAGCCGCGACAACCGGCTGACCAGCTTGCCCGCGACATCGCTTTCGCGGAACAAGGGCACCATGACCGAGATCACCGGCAGCGGGCCGGTCATTTCCGCCCGCTTGGCGCGGCCCCGGGCCAGATCCTCGGCTAGGGCGTCCTGTTCGGCCAGGATGCGGCGGCTGGACAGGAAGGCCAGCAGCTTGAGCCCGCTTTGCGCCAGCAAGGACGCGGTGGCCCACAGCGTCAGGGCCGACAGGATCATCACGGGCGCAAGCCACAGGCCAAGCGCCAGGGCCGCCATCGCGCCCAGGGCGATGCGGCCGGTGCGGGCCTCGTTCCGGGACCGGCAGCTTTCCGCAGCGGGGACGCGCATCTCGGCCTGGCGGATCATGGCGATGCGGCGGACGGCCAGAACGGCGGCCTGGACCTGATCCTCGCTGCACAGAAGCATCCGCACCTGGCCGAAGCTGGCGGGGAACAGCGGGATCAGGGCCGCGAAAGCCTCGGGGCGGGCGGTGGCGATCCAAGTGACGCCGCCGATGCGCCGCCAGGGCAGGATGGCATTGGCCAGGCAGAACTCGGCCCCCAGGGCGTCGATGAGGCGCGGATCGCCGGGGGTCTTGGCGGGATCCAGCGCGGTCGTGCGCCATTGGCGGCACAGGGCGCGCAGCAGCGCCTCGGGCGTGACCCAGCCTTGGGACAGAAGGATCTGGCCCAGGCGGCTGTCCTGCCGCCCGCGCATCACGCTGGCTTTCAGCAGGTTGCCGGGATCGACGGCGCCGTCTTCCAGAAGCAGCTGCCCCAGGGGCGCCTGGTTGCGGGGCGCCATGGTCGGCGCGGCTGCGTCAGCGGGCAGAACGGCTGAGGTGTGCGGACTGGCCATGGGCGATTCCCTGTTGGATCGCCCATGGGTGGCACGAAAGCGGTTAAGAAGGGGTTAAGCCCCGCGGCGGGCGCGCATCGCGTCCGCGAACCGCTGGAACAGATACAGGCTGTCCTGCGGGCCCGGCGCGGCCTCGGGGTGGTATTGCACGGAAAAGACCGGCTTGTCCTGCACGCGGATGCCGCAATTGCTGCCATCGAACAGGCTGACATGGGTCTCAATCACGCCGGCGGGCAGGGTCTGGCTGTCCACCGCGAAGCCGTGGTTCATGGACGTGATCTCGACCTTGCCGGTTTCGGTGTCGCGCACGGGATGGTTCGCGCCGTGGTGGCCGTGGCCCATCTTCACGGTCTTGGCCCCAAGCGCCAGCGCCAGTATCTGGTGGCCCAGGCAGATGCCGAAGATCGGCATGTCGCGGTCCAGCAGGGTCTGGATCATCGGCACGGCATATTCCCCGGTCGCCGCCGGATCGCCGGGGCCGTTCGACAGGAACACGCCCTCGGGCTCATGGGCCAGGACCTCCTCGGCCGTGGCGGTGGCGGGCAGGACGGTCACGTCGGCCCCGAAGGCCACCAGCGACCGCAGGATGTTGCGTTTCGCGCCGTAATCCAGCGCGACCACCTTGAAGGGCTTGGGCTCGGGCGAGGTGCCGAAACCCTTGCCCCATTCCCATGCGCCCTGGTCCCAGCGATAGCTTTGGCGGCAGGTCACGTCGCGCGCCAGATCCAGGCCCACGAGGCCGGTCCAGTTGCGGGCCTTGGCGACCATGGCGGCGATGTCGAAGTTGCCGTCCGGGTCATGGGCCAGCACCACATGGGGCGCGCCCTGCTGGCGGATCGCGCGGGTCAGGCGGCGCGTGTCCACCCCGCCCATGCCGATGCGGTTGCGCCGGGCCATCCAGCCGGGCAGGTCGCCCGCCGCGCGCCAGTTCGATGGATCGGTCGGATCCCAGCGGACGATGATGCCGCTGGCGACGGGATCGGGGGCCTCGTCGTCTTCCGGCGTGATGCCGGTGTTGCCGATATGGGGAAAGGTGAAGGTGACGATCTGGCTGGCATAGCTGGGATCGGTCATGATCTCCTGATAGCCGGTCATCGCGGTGTTGAAGACCAGCTCGGCCACGACCTCTCCGGGCGCGCCGAAGCCCTGGCCGTGGAAGACGGTCCCGTCGGCAAGCGCAAGGCAGGCGGTCGGTTTTTTAGCCATGGCGGGCACCCCTTGTGTGAAATCTGCCGGTGAATAGGGGCAGGGGGCGGCAAGGTCAAGGACATCGCCCTATCTTGATTTGCCCCGGGGACTGGCCTAGACCGCAGGCTTTCGCGCCCCGGAGAGACGACCATGGACCTGCGAGCCACGCTGCAAGCCGCCACGAAGGAAGCCATGAAGGCCAAGGACAGCGCGCGCCTGTCCACGCTGCGGCTGATCGCCGCCGCCATCAAGGACCGCGAGATCGCCGCCCGCACCGGCGATGGCGAAGGAACGCTGGGCGACGCCGACCTGATCGCGATCCTGTCGAAGATGGTCAAGCAGCGCCAGGAATCGGCCAGGGCCTATGAGGAAGGCGGCCGGCTGGAACTGGCCCAGAAGGAAGAAGCCGAGATCGGCGTCATCCAGGAATTCCTGCCCCGGCAACTGACCGAGGCCGAAACCTCTGCGGCCATCGACGCGGCCATCGCCGCCCTGGGGGCGACCGGCATCCGCGACATGGGCCGCGTCATGGCGGAACTGCGCGACCGCCATGCGGGGCAGATGGATTTCGGCGCCGTGGGGCCGATGGTCAAGGCGCGGTTGCTGAACTGACGGGGACAAACCCGTCCGGGCCAAAGGTCAGCGCAGGCTGGCCAGCCGCCGTTGCAGGTCGTCGTGCAGGCTGCGGCGTTCCTCGGGCGTCAGGAAGGCGCCAAGCTCGATTTCCCGCTGTCCATCGGTAAGCGTCAGGTAGGATTCGACCGGCCCGCGCCGCAGCGTGGCGCGCAGCCAATAGCTGTTCGTGGTCCATTCGCGCAGCCGCCCGCCCGGATCGCGGCGCGACACCCGGGCGGTCTTGCGGTCCAGCACCAGTTCCTCGGTTCTCTCGCCTTGGGCGTAGCTGCGCTGGATCGCATACCAGACCCCGCCGATCACCAGCAGCACAAAGGGCAAGAGCCCCCACAGGACCGCCGTGCCCAGCATCGCCACCACCGGCAGCGCCATGAAGCCCGCCGTCACCCCGATGAACCAGACGAAACCACGGCGCGGCAGCGACTGATAGGGCCACAGCCGCAGCCGATATGATAAGGCCCCGGTGTGATCCGGGGCCGTGTCGATCCATTCATAAGGCATCAGTGGCCGTGGGCGTGGTCCCAATCCTCGCGCCGGGGAAGCTGCTCGAAGGTGTGCTCCGGCGGGGGCGAGGGCAGGGTCCATTCCAGCGTGTCCGCGTGGACGTTCCAGTAGTTGTTCTCGGTCACGCGCTTGCCTGCGAACAGGGTGTAGAACACGACGCCGATGAAGAACAGGAAGGACGCGAAGGACAGATAGGCGCCCAGCGAGCTGATGTAGTTCCAATAGGCGAACTCGACCGGATAGTCGATGTAGCGGCGCGGCATCCCCTGGCGGCCCAGGAAGTGCTGCGGGAAGAAGGTCAGGTTCGCGCCGATGAACATCATCCAGAAGTGCAGCTTGCCCGCCCATTCGGGATACTGGCGGCCCGACATCTTGCCGATCCAGTAATAGACGCCCGCGAAGATCCCGAAGACCGCGCCCAGCGACATCACATAGTGGAAATGCGCCACGACATAGTAGGTGTCGTGATACACGCGGTCCAGCGGCGCCTGGCTCAGCACGACGCCGGTGACGCCGCCCACGGTGAACAGGAACAGGAAGCCGAAGGCCCAGAGCATGGGCGTCTTGAACTCGACGCTTCCGCCCCACATCGTCGCGATCCACGAGAAGACCTTGATGCCCGTGGGCACCGCGATCGTCATGGTGGCCAGCATGAAATAGGACTGCTGGGTCAGCGACATGCCTGCGGTGTACATGTGGTGCGCCCAGACGACGAAGCCCAGAACGCCGATCGCGGCCATGGCCAGCACCATCGGCAGATAGCCGAAGATCGGCTTCTTGGCGAAGGTCGAGATCACGTGGCTGATGATCCCGAAGCCCGGCAGGATGATGATATAGACCTCGGGGTGGCCGAAGAACCACAGGATATGCTGGTACAGCACCGGGTCGCCGCCGCCGGCCGGGTTGAAGAAGTTGGTGCCGAAGTTGCGGTCCATCAGCAGCATGGTGATGGCGCCGGCCAGCACCGGCAGGGCCAGCAGGATCAGCCAGGCGGTGATGAAGACCGACCAGGCGAACAGCGGCACCTTGAACAGCGTCATGCCCGGGGCGCGCATGTTCAGGAAGGTGGTGATGATGTTGATCGACCCCAGGATCGAGGACGCGCCCGAGACGTGGACGGCGAAGATCGCGAGATCCATCGAATACCCGGCCTCGGTCGTCGAAAGCGGCGGATAAAGCACCCAGCCGACGCCCGAGCCCATCTGGTCGGACCCGCCCGGCGCCAGCAGGGACGCCACGCCAAGCGCCACGCCCGCCACATACATCCAGTAGGACAGGTTGTTCAGGCGCGGAAAGCTCATGTCCGGGGCACCGATGTGCAGCGGCATGAAATAGTTGCCGAAGCCCCCGAACAGCGCGGGAATCACCACGAAGAACATCATCAGGACGCCGTGATAGGTGATCATCACGTTCCACAGATGCCCGTTGGGCGTGCATTCGGCGGTGGCGTCCGCGATGAAGCGGGCCCCTTCGACGCACATGTACTGCACGCCGGGATGTTGCAGTTCCATCCGCATGTAGACGGTGAAGCTGACCGAGATCAGCCCCACCAGCCCTGCGGTGAACAGGTAAAGGATACCGATGTCCTTGTGATTGGTGGACATGAACCAGCGGGTGAAGAACCCGCGTTGGTCGTGATGGTCGTCGTGGCCATGAACGGCTGCGTCTGCCATACCCGAACTCCCTCAGATATAGTGATCCGGTCCGGCAGACCGGCAATTCCCTGAGGTTGTTCTAGACCAGCCGTGCCGACCCGGCAATGCCCTAAGGGCGCCGGGACGGCAGCTTTTGGCGGCAGAGGCCGCCGCAAGGGTCAGCGATACACCAGAACCGGGATCTTGGAATGGGTCAGGATCTTGGTGGCCTGGCTGCCCATCACCACCGCCGCCATCCCGCGCCGCCCGTGGGACGCCATGGCGATCAGGTCGCAGCCCTCGGCCAGGGCGGTGTCGATGATCGCCTCGTAGGGGCTGTCGTGCCATTTGTGATGGGTCCGGACGGAAACCCCCGCCGCCTCGGCCTTGGCGCGCGCGGCCTGCAGGATCCGGTCCGCGTGCGCGGTGGCATCCGCGTCATAGCTGGCGCGCGTGCTTTCGACCTGCATCGAATCCGTGCTGAGGATGCGGAACGGTTCGGTCACGATCATCACCGTCACCGCCGCGCCGGTGCCTGCGGCCAGGGCGATCCCCTTGTCCACCGCCTGGGTTGCCAGTTCCGACCCGTCGGTCGGGATCAGGATATGCTTGAACATTGCCCCTCCATCGCTAATGGGCCCGCCCTTGGGGCCCGGAAGGAACCTGCCATGTCCGGCGGCAGGGCAGAATGATCCAAATCAAATCAAAGGGGCCGGCCCCGGAGGACCGGCCCCTTGCAGGAAAGGTTCCCGCTGTTACTGCGCGGCGGGCGAGGCGCTTGCCAGATAGGCCGCGATATCGGCCTGGTTCTTGTTCAGCTTGAAGGTCATCTTCGTGCGCGCCGAGGTGTCGCCGGTCTTTTCCTGCACGAACTTGTTGGGATCGGTGACATAGGCGGCCAGATCCTCGACCGTCCAGACCTCGCCCGAATCCTTCAGGGCCAGCAGCGCCTCGGAATACTTGAAGCCTTCCTCGCTGCCTGCGGGCCTGCCGACGACCCCGTAGAGGTTCGGCCCGGTCTTGCCGCCCTTCACGATGTCCTCGCCCTCGGGCGACTGGATCATGTGGCAGGCCTTGCACTTGCGGAATTCCTTTTCGCCGGTGGCGGCGTCGCCGTCCTGTGCAAGTGCGGGCATGGCCAGGGCTGCACCCATCAGGGCGCCAATGATCGCAATTTTCATTCTTTTCCTCGCTCGTCCAAGAAACTGGAGTTCCCAGCGGATCTACATAACCCCGCGCGAGGCATTTGCCACCCGTCAGAAGGTCGCAGCCAAAACGAGAAAGTCAGGCGAAGGTTGCATCGAACCCGCGGCGCAGCGCCACGTCCAGGTCTGCCATGCCGACGGGCAGGCCCAGATCGACCAGGCTGGTGACGCCGTGGCCGCTGATCCCGCAGGGCACGATGCCGCCGTAATGGGACAGGTCGGGTTCGACATTGATGGCGATGCCGTGAAAGCTGACCCAGCGGCGCAGCTTGACGCCGATGGCCGCGATCTTGTCGTCGCGGGGGGATCCGTCAGGCAGGGGGGTCTTGTCGGGACGCGGCACCCAGACCCCCACGCGCCCCTCGCGGATCACGCCCGTCACGCCGAACTCGGCCAGCGCGGCGATCACCCAGGCTTCCAGCCGGGCGACAAAGGCGCGCACGTCGCGCCCGCGCCGGTTCAGGTCCAGCATGACATAGACGATTCGCTGGCCCGGCCCGTGATAGGTGTATTGCCCGCCCCGCCCGGTCACATGCACCGGAAAGCGCGCCTCCAGCAGGTCGCCGGCCTTGGCGCTGGTGCCCGCGGTATACAGCGGCGGGTGTTCGACCAGCCAGACGGCCTCGTCCGCCCGGCCCGCATGGATCGCGGCCACCCGCGCCTCCATGAAGGCCAGGGCCGCGTCGTAATCGGTCAGCCCGTCTGCCGTGATCCAGTCCACCATGCGCGGGATCTGGACCGGCCGGGCGGTGCCGTCAAGCGAGATCAGAATACCCCTTTTCAATCCCCCGCGCCTCGGCTATCACCCGCCGCACTGCCCGGATGCGGTCGTGGCGGAATTGGTAGACGCGCAGCGTTGAGGTCGCTGTTCCTTAACCGGAGTGGAAGTTCGAGTCTTCTCGACCGCACCATCTTTCCCTTACATCGTCGTTGCGGCAAAACCGGGCACAAGGCCCGTTGCGAATGAGGATGTTATGAAGATTGCCGTTGTCGGCCTGGGCTATGTCGGGCTTTCGAACGCGGTGCTGCTGGCGCAGCATTCCACCGTCGTGGCGCTGGACATCGACAAGGGCAGGGTCGCTGCCGTCAATGCCCGCCAAAGCCCGATCGAGGATGCCGACATCACCCGCTTCCTGGCCGGGCGCGATCTTGACCTGACGGCCACCACCGATCCCGCGCAGGCCTTGTCCGGCGCGGACTTCGTGATCGTCGCCACGCCCACGAACTATGACCCGCGCACCAACGGCTTTGACACCTCCTCGGTCGAGGCGGTGATCGCACTGGCCCGCCAGCACGCCCCCGCCACGCCCATCATCGTCAAGTCCACCGTGCCCGTGGGCTTTACCAGCCGGATGCGGGCCAGCACCGGATTCGACGGCATCATCTTCTCGCCCGAGTTCCTGCGCGAGGGGCTGGCGCTGCACGACAACCTTCACCCCAGCCGGATCGTGGTGGGCGACAAGGGCGAGGCCGCGCACCGCTTTGCCGACCTGCTGGTCCAGGGCGCGCTGGCCTCCGACGTGCCGGTCCTGTTCACCGATTCGACCGAGGCCGAGGCGATCAAGCTTTTCGCCAACACCTTCCTGGCGATGCGCGTGGCCTATTTCAACGAACTGGACAGCTATGCCCTGACCCATGGCCTGGATCCGCACGCCATCATCCGGGGCGTCGCGCTGGATCCGCGGGTGGGCGATTACTACAACAACCCGTCCTTCGGCTATGGCGGCTATTGCCTGCCCAAGGACACCAAGCAGCTGCTGGCGAACTATTCCCTGGTCCCGCAGAACCTGATCGCGGCCATCGTTGAATCCAACCGCACGCGCAAGGACTTTATCGCCGAACAGATCGTGGCGCGAAATCCGCGGACGGTGGGCATCTACCGGCTGGTGATGAAGGAAGGCTCGGACAATTTCCGCGACAGCGCCATCCAGGGGATCATGAAGCGGATCAAGGCCAAGGGCATTCCCTGCATCGTCTATGAGCCCGCCCTGGACGCCGATCACTTCTTCCATTCGCCGGTGGAACGCGACCTTGCGGCCTTCAAGGCGAAATCGGACCTGATCATCGCCAACCGCCGCCACGACGACCTGGCCGATGTCGCGGACAAGCTGTTCACCCGCGACCTTTTGCAGCGCGACATCTAGGCGCATGACCCCGGGCGCCCGCATATCCGCCGCGATCGCCATTCTGGACCGCATCCTGGCGGGCCAGCCTGCCGAACAGGCGCTGCTGCGCTGGTCGCGGGCCAGCCGGTTCGCGGGCTCGGGCGACCGGGCGGCGGTGCGCGACCTGGTCTTCGACGCGCTGCGCTGCCGCAACAGCCATGCCGCGCTTGGCGGGTCGCTGAGCGGGCGCGGGCTGATGATCGGCGGGTTGCGCGCCGCCGGGCGCGATCCGGCAACGGTCTTCACGGGCGAGGGGCATGCGCCCGCGCCCCTGGCTGCGGGCGAGGGGACGGGCTCGGCCGATGGCGTGTCCGACATACCCGACTGGCTTGCCCCCTTGTGGAAAAGCTCGCTGGGCGGGGATGCCGATGCGGTCGCTGCGGCGATGCGGCAGCGGGCGCCGGTCTGGCTGCGCGTCAACACGCTTAGGGCCACGCCTGCCGATGCCATCCGCGCCCTGGCCGAGGACGGCATCGCCGCCGTGCCCGACGCGCGCCTGGCGACGGCCCTTCGGGTGACGGAAAACGAACGCCGCCTGTCGCAAGGCCGCGCCTATGGGGACGGCTTGGTCGAGTTGCAGGATCTGTCGCCGCAACTGGCCTGCGCCGCCCTTCCGGTGGCGCCGGGGATGCGCGTCCTTGATTACTGCGCGGGCGGGGGCGGCAAGACGCTGGCCGTGGCCGCCCGGGCCAAGGGCCTGGCGCTGGTGGCCCATGACGCCGATCCCGCCCGGATGCGCGATCTGCCACAGCGGGCCGAACGGGCAGGGGTCAGGGTGCGGCTGGACGCCGATCCGGCGGGCCGCTTCGACCTGGTGATCGTCGATGCGCCCTGTTCGGGGTCGGGCACCTGGCGGCGCACCCCCGATTCGAAATGGCGCCTGACCGAACCCGCGCTGCGCGATCTCGTCGCGCTGCAGGCGGAAATCCTGCGCAAGGCCGCGCGGCATGTGCCGCCGGGCGGGCATCTCGCCTATATGACCTGCTCGGTCCTTGCCCCCGAGAATGACGGCCAGGTGGCGGCCTTCCTGCGCGGCCACCCGGACTTTTCGCAACTGTCGCGCCATTTCTGGACCCCCCTTGATGCCGGGGACGGGTTCTTCCTGGCGCTGCTGGCCCGCCGATGAGGCCGCGCGCTGCCATTAACGCTATCTTAAGGGCTTTGGCGGTATCGAGCATCTGGAGGAACGGCAAGGGGGCTCGGCGCATGGTTCTGGGGGATACGCAATCGGCACTGTCGCGCAATGCCGCGATGGCCTTGCCCCTGCTGATGGTTCCGGTGGGGATCGCGGCCATTGTCGCCCTGGTGGCCCCGCAAAGCAGCTATGGCGCCCTGGCCCTGGCGGTCGGCACCATTGCGGTGGCCTGGTATATCCTGGGGGGCGTGATCTCGCTGGGCTATGTGCTGGACCGGCTGGCGGCGCGGCGGGCGCTGGCCAAGATCCGGCACGAGGTCGCGGCCGCGCCCGATCCGGTCTGGATCTGCGATTCCGACGGGCTGGTGATGCTGCAGAACGACGCCTCGCGCACGGGCTTCGGCGACATTGCCGGGCAGAACATCCTGCGGCTGGTGTCCGGCCTGCGGGCCGATGCCGTCCAGGACATGGAGGGGCTGGTGCGCCGCTCGGGCTATGCGGGCTGCGCGGACCTGGCGCTGGCCTCGGGCGATACGCTGACGCTCAGCCGGGCCGAGGATGCGCCCTTGCAGATCTGGTCCTATCACCGCCAGGGCAGCCCCGCGCCCATCCCTGCTGCCGAGGACGAGGAGGAAGCCCCCGACGATTTCGAGGCGATCCCGGTGGCCTTGCTGCGCATTGCGCCGAACGGCTATGTCCGCCGGGCCAATGCAGCGGCCCGGCGGCTTCTGGGCGACAGCCTGCCCGAAGGCCCTGATCCCGTGCATATCGGCAGCCTGCTGGACGGTCCCGGCCGCCCGGCGGGGGAATGGATCGCCGAAACCCACGCGGCGCGGCGCACCGACGGCCGGTCCGAGGTGCTGCGCCTGCGCGTCCCCGATGATGCCGCCCGCGAACAGCATTTCCAGGTCACGCTGGCGCTTGATCCGGTGGAACAGCCTGGTGTCATCGCGGTGCTGAACGACGCCAGCGCGCTCAAGACGCTGGAAGCGCAGTTCGTGCAAAGCCAGAAGATGCAGGCCATCGGCCAGCTGGCCGGGGGCGTGGCGCATGACTTCAACAACCTGCTGACCGCCATTCGCGGGCATTGCGACCTTCTGATGCTGCGCCACGACAAGGGCGATCCCGACTATGCCGACCTGGACCAGATCGGCCAGAACGCCAACCGCGCGGCCGCCCTGGTGGGCCAGCTTCTGGCCTTCTCGCGCCGCCAGCAGCTGAAGCTGGAAACGCTGGATCCGCGCGACGTGCTGGCGGATCTCACCCATCTTCTGAACCGTCTTGTGGGCGAAAAGGTCACGCTGACCATCGCCCACGACACCGCCCTGCGCGCCATCCGCGCCGACAAACGACAGCTGGAGCAGGTCATCATGAACCTTGTCGTCAATGCCCGCGACGCCATGCCCTTGGGCGGCAACATCGAGATCCGCACCGACGTGGCGACCATCGGCGCCGATGGCGCGCGCGGCAAGGTCTCGCTGCCGCAGGGGGATTACCTGCGCATCCGCGTCACCGACGAGGGCTGCGGCATCGACCCGGCGCTGCGCGACAAGATCTTCGAGCCCTTCTTCACCACCAAGCGCGTGGGCGAGGGGACCGGCCTGGGCCTTTCCACCGCCTACGGCATCGTCAAGCAGACCGGCGGCTATATCTTCTGCGACAGCGAACTGGGGAAGGGCACCTGCTTCTCGCTTTATTTCCCCGCGCAAGCCGCGGGCCAGCCCGCCCCGCGCCCGGCGCCTGTCCTGGCCGCCGTTCCCCAACCCGAACGCCGCGCCACCGTCCTGCTGGTCGAGGACGAGGCCCCCGTCCGCGCCTTCGCCGCCCGCGCCCTGCGGCTCAAGGGCTATGACGTCCACGAGGCCTCCAGCGCCGAGGAGGCGCTGTCGTTGCTGGACGGAACGCTGGCCGTGGACATCTTCGTGACCGACGTGGTCATGCCCGGCATGGACGGGCCAAGCTGGGTCCGCACGGCCCTGCGGGACCGCCCCGGCACCAAGGTGATCTTCATGTCCGGCTATACCGAGGACATCTTCGGCGAAGGCCATGACCCGGTCCCCAACGCCACCTTCCTCGCCAAGCCCTTCACCCTGAACGAACTTGCCCAGACCGTCGCCCGTCAATTGCAGGGCCCGCCGCGCCGCCTGGATGCGTGAACGGTTTGTTAACCGTTCCGGTCCAGACTGGTTAAGAAAACGTGATTCCCCCCAAGGGATTGCGCTTGAAAAAGCGGCGGTGAACACGCATCTAGGGACAGGAACAAGAAGTGAACATCAACCTCCCGTGGCCGGCAGATTGCTGTAACGGCCGGGCTGTGAAATAACGGTAAGGACGATATGGCACAGGCGAGCATCTTCGACATGAACGACAAGCGCAGCGCGGACAAGCAGAAGGCGCTCGACAGCGCCCTCGCCCAGATCGAGCGGCAATTCGGCAAGGGCTCGATCATGAAGCTGGGCAAGGACAGCCCGGTGGCCGAGATCGAGGCGACCTCGACCGGGTCGCTGGGGCTGGACATCGCCCTTGGCATCGGCGGCTTGCCCAAGGGCCGCATCATCGAGATCTTCGGGCCGGAAAGCTCGGGGAAAACCACGCTGACGCTGCATGTCGTGGCCGAGGAACAGAAGAAGGGCGGCGTCTGCGCCTTCGTGGACGCGGAACACGCGCTGGATCCGCAATACGCGAAAAAGCTGGGCGTGAACCTGGACGAACTGCTGATCAGCCAGCCCGACACGGGCGAACAGGCGTTGGAGATCGTGGACACGCTGGTCCGTTCCGGCGCGGTCAGCCTTGTGGTGGTCGATTCGGTCGCGGCGCTGACGCCCAAGTCGGAAATCGAGGGCGACATGGGCGACATGCAGATGGGCAGCCAGGCCCGCCTGATGAGCCAGGCGATGCGCAAGCTGACGGCCAGCATCGGGCGCAGCAACTGCATGGTGATCTTCATCAACCAGATCCGCATGAAGATCGGCGTGATGTTCGGCAACCCGGAAACCACGACGGGCGGCAACGCGCTGAAATTCTATGCCTCGGTCCGCCTCGACATCCGCCGCACCGGCGCCGTCAAGGACCGGGACGAGGTGATCGGCAACGCCACCCGCGTGAAGGTCGTCAAGAACAAGGTCGCGCCGCCCTTCCGGCAGGTGGAATTCGACATCATGTATGGCGAAGGCATCAGCAAGGTCGGCGAATTGATTGACTTGGGCGTCAAGGCCGGCGTGGTCGAGAAATCGGGCGCCTGGTATTCCTATGGCGACGAGCGCATCGGCCAGGGCCGCGAGAACGCCAAGCAGTTCCTGCGCGACAACCCCGACCGCGCCGCCGCGATCGAGGACAAGATCCGCGCCAGCCACGGCCTGGAATTCGCAGTGGCGGGCGGCGAAAGCGAAGACGACAGCCTGACCGAGGAATGATCGGCCGGGCATGACCTTTCGGACGCGCGGGCACCCCTTGCCCGCGCGTTCTTCCTTGTCCGAGGCCCCCGCGCACGCGCCCTTGCGGCGATTGCTGGACAGGGCAGGCCGCGGGTTATAGATCATGCGCAAACCCCGCGCGCGTATCCCCGGCCGCGCCACCAGAACGCGAAGGCCCACCATGCCCACACTGAACGACATCCGCTCGACGTTCCTGAGCTTCTTTGAACGCAACGGCCACCGCGTCGTGGACAGTTCTCCGCTGGTGCCGCGCAACGATCCGACGCTGATGTTCACCAATTCGGGCATGGTGCAGTTCAAGAACCTGTTCACGGGGGTGGAAACCCGCGACTACAAGCGCGCGACCACGGCACAGAAATGCGTCCGCGCGGGCGGCAAGCACAACGACCTGGACAACGTGGGCTATACCGCGCGCCACCACACGTTCTTCGAGATGCTGGGCAATTTCAGCTTCGGCGATTACTTCAAGGAACAGGCGATCCCCTATGCCTGGGAACTGCTGACCAGGGATTTCGCCATCCCCAAGGACCGGCTGCTGGTCACCGTCTATCACACCGACGACGAGGCTGCGGACATCTGGAAGAAGGTCGCGGGCCTGACCGACGACCGGATCATCCGCATCCCGACCTCCGACAACTTCTGGCAGATGGGCCCGACCGGCCCCTGCGGCCCCTGCACCGAGATCTTCTTCGACCACGGCGACAAGATCTGGGGCGGCCCTCCGGGCTCGGCGGATGAGGACGGCGACCGCTTCATCGAGATCTGGAACCTGGTCTTCATGCAGAACGAGCAGTTCGAGGACGGGTCCATGCGGGCGCTGGACATGCAGTCCATCGACACCGGCATGGGGCTGGAACGGATCGGCGCGCTGTTGCAGGGCAAGCACGACAACTATGACACCGACCTGATGCGCAGCCTGATCGAGGCCAGCGCCCACGCGACCAGCAGCGATCCCGACGGGCCGGGCAAGGTCCATCACCGGGTGATCGCCGACCACCTGCGGTCCACCAGCTTCCTGATCGCGGACGGGGTGATGCCCAGCAACGAAGGGCGCGGCTATGTGCTGCGCCGGATCATGCGCCGGGCGATGCGGCACGCGCATATGCTGGGCGCGCAGGATCCGGTCATGCACAAGCTGGTGCCCGCGCTGGTGCGCCAGATGGGCGCGGCATACCCTGAACTGACCCGCGCGCAGGCCATGATCGAGGAAACCCTGCGCAGCGAGGAAACGCGCTTCCGCCAGACGCTTGACCGGGGCCTGCGGCTGCTGGACGACGAACTGGCCCGGCTGCCCGAAGGCGCGAACCTGCCGGGCGAGGCGGCCTTCAAGCTCTATGACACCTACGGCTTCCCGCTGGATCTGACGCAGGACGCGCTGCGCGAACAGGGCCGGTCGGTCGATACCGCCGGTTTCGACGCCGCCATGGCCGAGCAGAAGGCCAAGGCCCGCGCAGCCTGGTCCGGTTCGGGCGAGGCCAAGGATGCCGCCATCTGGTTCGAGCTGGCCGAAAAGCACGGCGCGACCGAGTTCCTGGGCTATGACACCGAGGAGGCCGAGGGCCAGATCCTCGCCGTTGTCGCGGACGGTGCCGATGTGGGCCAGGCGACCAAGGGGCAGTCCGTGTCCCTGGTCGTGAACCAGTCGCCCTTCTATGCCGAATCCGGCGGACAGGTGGGCGATACCGGCTTGATCAAGACCGAAACGGGCGCTGCCCGCGTGACCGACACCCGCAAGGTCGCGGGCGTCTTCCTGCATGTGGCCGAGGTGACGTTGGGCACCATCAGCCGGGGGCAGGGGGCCACGCTGTCCGTCGATCACGCCCGCCGCAGCGCCATCCGCGCGAACCATTCCGCCACGCACCTGCTGCACGAGGCGCTGCGCCGCGCCCTGGGCGAGCATGTCGCGCAGCGGGGCAGCCTGAACGCGCCCGACCGGCTGCGCTTCGACTTCAGCCACAACAGCGCCGTGTCCCCCGAGGAACTGGCGCGGGTCGAGGCCGAGGTGAACGATTTCATCCGCCAGAACAGCCCGGTCGAGACGCGGATCATGACGCCGGACGATGCGCGCGGACTTGGTGCGCAGGCGCTGTTCGGCGAGAAATACGGCGACGAGGTGCGGGTCGTGTCGATGGGCCAGCTTGCCGACAGCGGCAAGGGCGCGGACGGCCAGACCTATTCGCTGGAGCTTTGCGGCGGCACCCATGTCGCGCGCACGGGCGACATCGGGGCCTTTGCGTTGCTGGGCGATAGTGCGTCCAGCGCGGGCGTGCGGCGCATCGAGGCGCTGACGGGCCAGGCGGCCCTGGCGCATCTGCGCCATTCGGACAACCAGTTGTCGGAAATCGCGGGCATCCTCAAGGCGCAGGCGGGCGATGTCGTGAACCGCGTCAAGGCGCTAGCGGACGAACGCAAGGCGTTGGCGAACGAGGTTGCGCAGCTCAAGCGCCAGTTGGCCATGGGTGGCGGTCAGGCCCAGGCGGTCAAGGATATCGGCGGCGTCAAGTTCATCGGCCGCCGGGTCGAGGGCGTGGGCGGCAAGGAACTGGGTGCGCTCGTCGATGAGATGAAGTCGCAGCTGGGCAGCGGCGCGGTGCTGGTCCTGGCGGAAGCGGAGGGCAAGGCCACGGTCGCCGCAGGCGTGACGCCCGATCTGGTGGACCGGATCAGCGCCGTGACGCTGGTGCAGACCGCGACCGCCGCGCTTGGCGGCAAGGGCGGCGGCGGGCGGCCCGACCGCGCGCAGGGCGGCGCGCCCAGCCTGGCGGCTGCGGATGATGCCATTGCCCAGGTCGAAAAACTGCTGGAGGAAACGGCATGACCGCGCTGTGGATTGCCCATGTGACCGTCACCGACCCCGAGGCTTACGGGAAATACGCGCAGGCCGCGGGGCCTGCGATTGCCGCGCATGGCGGGGTTTTCCTGGCGCGCGGCGGGCGGTATCAGCAACTGGAAGGCAACGACCGCGCCCGCAACGTGGTCGCGCGCTTTCCCAGCTTTGACGCCGCCGTTGCCTGCTACAACAGCAGCGAATACCAGGCGGCGCTGGCCCATGCCAAGGGCGCCTCGGAACGCGACCTTGTGATCGTCGAGGAAACGCCCCCGCCTGCGGATTAGGCTATTTTCTTCATCCTTTCGTGGTATTCATGACGCAAAGAAGACACGAAGGGGCAGGGTCATGTGCCGTTGGGCCGCCTATGTGGGCCAACCGATTTTCCTTGAGGAGATCGTCAGCCGCCCGGATCACTCGCTGATCCGGCAAAGCCAGGGGGCGCGGCGCTGCGTGACGCCGGTCAATGCGGACGGCTTTGGCCTGGCCTGGTATGGCGAACGGCCCGAACCCGGTCTTTACCGCGATGTGATGCCCGCCTGGTCCGATCCGAACCTGCACAGCCTGGTCGCGCAGGTCCGGTCGGGGCTGTTCATGGCGCATGTGCGCGCATCCACCGGAACGGCGACTAGCCGCAACAACTGCCATCCCTTCGTGTCGGGCCGCTGGTCCTTCATGCACAACGGCCAGTTCGGCGGCTATGACGCCTTCCGCCGGGATGCCGACGTGATGATCCCCGACGACCTTTATCCCCACCGCAAGGGCGCCACCGACAGCGAGGCGCTGTTCCTGATCGCCTTGGGCGAGGGGCTGGACCGCGATCCCAAGGGCGCGATGGAACGGGCGGTGGCGCGGCTGACCGATCTGGCGATGCGGCGGGGCAGCGCGCCTTATGTGCGGGCGGCCTGCGCGTTTTCGGACGGACAGCGGCTTTACGCGATCCGCCATGCCAGCGACGATGGGGCGCCCAGCCTGTTCCATCGCTGGTCGCAAACCCGCAACGGGCGTGCGGTGGTGTCCGAACCGCTGGAAACGGATGAAAACGACTGGACCGAGGTGCCGCCGGGCAGCTTCTGCGTCTTTGACGGGGGCAGCGTCACGATC
>NZ_JAFLRK010000010.1 GCF_017315735.1 Paracoccus shandongensis | reverse complement strand
GGGCCGTGCCGGTGGCGGCGGGGTCCAGCAGCGTGACCTCGAACCCCCGGGCGCGGGACAGCAGCCGCTGGGTGGGCGTGGGGCGGACCAGCGCCGCCAGCCGCGCCCGCCAGCCGCCCTGCGCGCCCCGGCCCAGGATCAGCCGCGTGACGTTCAATTGCCGCGCGGCGTCCAGGAAGGCGCCGGCCACGTCATCCTCGGCCCGCAGGATGCGGGTGTCGGCGCCCAGACGTTCGGCCAGCTGCAGCGCGTCGGTCATGGCGGCGGCCGCCGCCGGGCCGCGCGCCTCGACCGCGGGGGTCACCACCGTGGCCACCACCCAGGGGATGCGGGCGCGGTCGGTCATGCGGCGGCCCGCGCGCACCAGCCCCTTGGCCGCGCCGGGATCGTCCAGGCAGACCATCAGCCGGTCCTGCGATGCCGCCCGGCCGCTGCCCCGGGCAAGGGCCAGCATCTCGGCGTCAACCCGGCTGGCCGCCGTGCGCAGCGCCAGTTCACGCAGGGCCGTCAGGTTGGGCCGCGAAAAGAAGTTGCCAAGCGCGCGCCCGGCCTCGGCGGGCATGTAGACCTTGCCTTCGCGCATCCGCCCGATCAGGTCGTCGGGCGGCAGGTCGATCAGCTTGATCTCGTCGGCCATCTGCAAGACCGTGTCGGGCACGGTTTCCTGCACCCGCACGCCGGTGATGCGGGCCACGATGTCGTTGAGGCTTTCGATATGCTGGATGTTCAGCGTGGTGAACACGTCGATGCCCGCCGCCAGCACCTCGCCCACGTCCTGCCAGCGTTTGGGGTGGCGGGCGCCGGGAATGTTGGTATGGGCCAGCTCGTCGATCAGCGCCAGGCGCGGGCGGCGGGCCAGCAGGGCGTCCAGGTCCATCTCGGCCAGCTGGCGGCCGCGATAGGCGATGACGCGGCGGGGGATCTGGTCAAGCTGCGCCAGCAGCGCCGCCGTTTCCTTGCGCCCGTGGGTTTCGGCCAGGGCCACCACCACATCGGTCCCGGCGCGGGCGCGGGCGGCGGCTTCCTCCAGCATGGCATAGGTCTTGCCCACGCCGGGCGCCGCGCCCAGGAAAATCTTCAGCCGTCCGCGCCCTGTCGCGCCGCCGCCGGCCTCGGCCTTGGCCTCGGCCAGGAAGCGTTCGGGATCGGGGCGCGGATCGTCGGTCATGGCGCCGTTCTAGCCCTTCGGGGCGTCCAGCGCGAGGTTCGCGCCCAGGACGTTCACGATGGGCTCTCCCACGAAGCCGAAGGCGGGGCCGGTCACGGCCCCCCGGATCGCGGCTTCCACGTCGGCCGGGGGAACGCCCCGCGCGGCGGCAATGCGGTCCACCTGCCGCAGCGCGGCCCGCAGCGTGATATGCGGGTCGAGGCCGGATGCCGAGGCGGTCGCCATCACCGACGGCACCGGCGCGGGCCCCCCCGCCGTGGCGGGGTCCCGGACCTGCGCCAGCAGCGCCGCCGAGGACGGGCCCAGGTTCGAGCCGGTGGAGGAACCCGCGTCATAGGCGGGATCGGTCGCCGAAGGGCGGGGGTGCAGGTATCCGGGCCGGGTGAAGGACTGCCCGATCAGGGCCGAGCCGACAACGGTCCCGCCGCGCGTGACCAGCGAACCGTCGGCCTGGCGCGGCATCGTCCCCTGGGTGATCCCCGTCATGGCCAGCGGATAGGCCAGCCCCAGCAGGACCGTGAAGGCGCCCATCATCACCAAAGCGGGGCGGAGTTGCGGGATCATGGGAAACCTCATGCCAGATGGACCAGATCGACGATGGTGTCGATCAGCTTGATGCCGATGAACGGGGCGACAAGGCCGCCCAAGCCGTAAACCAGAAGGTTGCGCGACAGCAGCGCGCCTGCGGATGCGGGGCGATACCGCACGCCCTTCAGCGCCAGCGGGATCAGCGCCACGATCACCAGCGCGTTGAAGATGATGGCCGACAGGATCGCCGATTGCGGCGTGCCAAGGCCCATCACGTCAAGCCCGGCAAGGCCCGGATAGGCCGCCACGAACAGCGCGGGCAGGATGGCGAAGTATTTTGCCACGTCATTGGCGATGCTGAAGGTCGTCAGCGCCCCGCGCGAGATCAGCAGTTGCTTGCCCACCATCACGATCTCGATCAGCTTGGTGGGGTCGCTGTCCAGATCGACGAGGTTCCCGGCCTCCTTGGCGGCGGGCGTGCCCGAGTTCATGGCGACGCCCACATCCGCCTGCGCCAGCGCGGGCGCGTCGTTCGATCCGTCCCCGCACATGGCGACCAGCCGCCCCTGCGCCTGTTCGGTGCGGATGTAATCCAGCTTCCGTTCGGGCGTGGCCTCGGCCAGGAAGTCGTCCACCCCGGCCTCGGCGGCGATGGCGGCGGCGGTCAGGGGGTTGTCGCCGGTGATCATCACCGTGCGGATGCCCATGCGGCGCAGTTCGGCGAAGCGTTCGCGGATGCCGGGCTTGACCACGTCCTTGAGGTGGATCACCCCCAGCACCCGCCGGTCGCGCGCCACCAGCAGCGGCGTGCCGCCCGCCATGGCGATCCGGCGCACGATCGGTTCCGCCGCCCCGGCGCCGCCCTGGGGAAAGGCGCGCGCCATGGCGTCCGCCGCCCCCTTGCGAAGCGACGTGCCGTCCGCCAGGTCCATGCCCGACATGCGGGTCTGCGCGGAAAAGGCCACAAGGCTTGCCCCCTGCCGCAGCGTGCCTTCGGCCAGCCCGTGCCGGCGGACGGCCAGATCGACGGTGGATTTCCCCTCGGGCGTGTCGTCGGCCAGAGAGGACAGCCATGCGGCCTCGGCCACCTCGCGTTCCGTCACGCCCGGGACGGGCAGGAACGCGTCGGCCATGCGGTTGCCGAAGGTGATGGTGCCGGTCTTGTCCAGCAGCAGCACGTCGATGTCGCCCGCCGCCTCGACCGCGCGGCCCGACTTGGCGATGACGTTGGCCTTGACCAGCCGGTCCATGCCCGCGATGCCGATGGCCGACAGAAGGCCGCCGATGGTCGTGGGGATCAGCGTCACGAACAGCGCGGCCAGCCAGATCACGGGGATCCGCGTGCCCGACCAGCCCGCGAAGACCGGCAGCGTCGCCACCACCAGCAGGAACACGAGGCTGAGCCCCGCCAGCAGGATGTCCAGCGCGATCTCGTTGGGGGTCTTGGCGCGTTTGGCGCCCTCGACCAGCGCGATCATGCGGTCGAGGAAGGTTTCCCCGGGCTTTGCGGTCACGCGCACCACCAGCCAGTCGCTGACCAGCCGCGTGCCCCCCGTGACCGAACTGCGGTCGCCGCCCGATTCCCGGATCACCGGCGCGGATTCCCCGGTGATGGCGCTTTCATCGACCGAGGCCACGCCCTCGATCACCTCGCCGTCGGTGGGCAGGATGTCGCCCGCCTCGACCAGGATCACCTCGCCCAGCTCCAGCTGGTCCACGTCCTCCAGCTCGAACAGGTCGCGGCGGGCGGGATCCAGCAGCACCTTGGCCTGCGCATGGGACCGGGTGGCGCGAAAGGCGTCGGCGCGGGCCTTGCCACGGCCCTCGGCCACGGCCTCGGCGAAGTTGGCAAACAGCACCGTGGCCCACAGCCACAGCGCGATCTGCAAGGACACAAAGCTGCCCGGCTGGCCCCAGTGCAGCAGCACCAGCGCCGTGGTCAGCCCGGCCACCAGGGCGGTGGCGAAGATCACCGGGTTGCGCGCCAGCCTGCGCGGGTCAAGCTTGGCGAATGCCGCGCCGGTCGCGGGGCGGAGGATGGCGGGCGCGAACAGCCCGATCTCGGATTTGGGATGCTTGGACATGATGGGCCTCAGAACGCCTGCCCGGCCGCGATCGAGACATGCTCGGCGATGGGGCCAAGGGCCAGGACGGGAAGAAAGGTCAGCGCGCCGACGATCAGGATCGTGACGACCAGCAGCACGGTGAAGGACAGGCCATGGGTGGGAAAGGTTCCGGCCGTTTCGGGCGCGCGCGGCTTGGCCGCAAGGCCCCCCGCGATGGCCAGAACGGGGATGACATAGCCCCAGCGGCCGACCAGCATCGCCAGCCCGATCATGGTGTTGTGCCATGTCGTGTTGGCCCCGAACCCCGCGAAGGCCGATCCGTTGTTGGCCGTCCCCGAGGTATAGGCATAGATCAGCTCGGTCAGCCCGTGCGGCCCCGCGTCCTGCACCGATCCTTGGGCGTTGCCGGTCAGGATCGACAGGGCCGACAGCACCAGCACGCCCACCGGCATGACCAGCAGCGTCAGCGAGGCCAGCTTCATCTCGCGCGGCTCGATCTTCTTGCCCAGCCATTCGGGGGTGCGCCCCACCATCAGCCCGGCGATGAAGACGGTCAGCACCACATACAGCACCATGCCATAGAAGCCCGCGCCGACGCCGCCATAGATGATCTCTCCCAGCAGCATGTTGAACAGCGGGATCATGCCGCCAAGCGCCATCAGGCTGTCATGCATCGCGTTCACCGCCCCGCAGGATGCGACGGTGGTGGCCACCACGAACAGCACCGTCTGCGCCAGGCCGAAGCGCGTCTCCTTGCCCTCCATGCCGACGCCGGGGTCGGTCAGGCCCGCATACAGCGGGTTGCCGGCGGCCTCGGCGAAATAGGCGGCCAGCAGGACGCCCACGAACATCACGCTCATGGCGGCGAAGATCGCCCGGCCCTGGCGGCGGTCGCCCACCATGTGGCCGAAGAAGAAGGGGAATGCCGCCGGAATGGCCAGGATCGCATAGATCTGCACCAGGTTCGTCAGGGCAGTGGCGTTTTCATAAGGGTGCGCGGCGTTGGCGTTGAAGAAGCCGCCGCCGTTGGTGCCCAGCATCTTGATCGCCGCCTGGGACGCGACCGGCCCCTGGGCGATGACCTGCCGCGCGCCTTCCAGCGTGGTGGCGGTGACCGATCCCGCCAGCGTCTGCGGCATCCCCTGCCAGACCAGCACCAGCGTGATCAGGATCGCGCCGGGCAGCAGCAGATACAGCGTCGCCCGCGTCAGGTCGATCCAGAAGTTGCCCAGATCCGCGACCGAGCGCGCGGCAAGGCCCCGCACCACCGCGACCGCCACCGCGATCCCCGTGGCGGCCGAGACGAAGTTCTGCACCGTCAGCCCGGCCATCTGGCTGAAATGGCTGACGGTGGTCTCTCCGCCATAGCTTTGCCAGTTGGTATTGGTCATGAAGCTGACGGCGGTGTTGAAGGCCTGGCTGGCCTCCATCGCGCCGAAGCCCTGCGGGTTGAAGGGCAGGAACCCTTGCAGCCGCAGGATCAGGTACAGCAGCACGAAGCCCGCCGCGTTGAAGGCCAGCACCGCCGCCGCATAGGCCCGCCAGCCCTGCCCCTGCCCCGTGACGCCCGCCGCGCGGTAAAGCGCCGCCTCAATGGGGGCAAGGAACCGCACCCCGCCGGTGAAGACCCGCGCCATCCAGGGCCCAAGCGCCATCCCCAGCAGGGTCAGCCCCGCCAGGAACAGCGCGAAGAAGATCAGATCGGCCGCCATGTCAGAACCTTTCGGGCGCCAGCAGCGCCACCAGGAAATAGACCAGCAGCAGGGCGGCCAACCCGCCGCCCAGGACAAGTTCGGTGGTCATCGCGCCCTCACAACCGGTCGGCGCCGCGCAGGGCAAGCCCGGCCAGCAGGAAAACCGCCAGCCCGCCCAGGATGAAGATGATGTCGGACAGCATTCCATGCTCCCTTGGTTCGGATGGGCAGAGCATGGGAGCGGGCCGCGTAACGCGGCGATATGGAAGGGGGAGGAAGGCGTAACGCGGGCGTAAAATCCGGCGGGACAGGCACGGGACGGCGCGCGCGACAGGCGGGGTTCCGCAGCGGGGCGCCTGACGCGCACGGGTACCGGCCGGTGTTGGCTGCATGGGGGGGTTGACGGGGGCACCGCGCAGGCCTGCGGCGGATCGACAGGGGCTGCCCTGCCCTCAGCCAGCCGGGGCCTGGCCGGTGTTCATGCCGGTCGGCGTAGGGCGGGCAATCCCCGGCGCGGCGGGTTCATCTTGCGCAAGGGGGGCGGCCCCTGTTGTCCGTCCGTGGCCCCGGCGAAGGATCACGGACAAATCCGGCCGCCGGGATGCGTCGGCACCCCGGAAGCCGAGGGTCACGGGCAGGGGCCGGGGGATGGCCCCTGCGGGATCTCGCGGTCAGGACTTCGGCTCGCTCTTGTTGTCATAGCGGCGGGACCATTCCTCCAGGATGGCGGCGCGGTGGTTGGCGGCCCATTCGAAATCGTTCTTGATCATGCCCGCTTCCGCCCCGGCGGGATAGTTCGGCACGGGCTTGGCGACCCCGGGCAGGGCCAGGACGCCGAAGCCCACGTTGTATTCGGCCATGGCCTCGGGGGTGATCGCCCAGTCCATCAGGGTCTTGGCCGCCTCCAGGTCGGGGGTTCCGGCGATGATGGCGCTGGCCTCCATGTCCCAACCCAGGCCTTCCGACGGGGTGATCACCTCGATGGGCGCGCCTTCGGTCTTGGCGGCGGCGCCCCGGAACTCGAACGAGACGCCGGCCACGGTTTCCCCCGCCGCCGCCATCTTGCAGGGCTTCGATCCCGAATGGGTATAGGTCGCGATGTTGGCGTGCAGCCGGTCCATGTAGTCCCAGCCTTTCTCCTCTCCGAACATCTGCAGCCAGGCCGACACCTGCAGGAACCCCGTGCCCGACGAGGCCGGGTTGGGCATGACCACATGGCCCGCATATTCGGGTTTCGTCAGATCCTCCCAGGTGGCGGGGGCGGGCAGGCCCAGCTTCTCGGCCTCGATGGTGTTGAAGCAGACGGCGGCGATCCAGGCATCCACCCCCACCCAGGACGGCGGGCTGTCGCTGTCCACGAAGCGGGGATCCAGCTTCTCGACGCCCGCCGGCGCATAGGGTTCAAGCATCCCTTCCGCCTTGAGCAGCAGAAGCGAGCTTGCCGCAAGGCCCCACACCGCGTCGGCCTGGGGGTTGTTCTTCTCGGCCAGCAGCTTGGCCGTCACCACGCCCGTCGAATCCCGGACCCAGTCGATGGTGATGTCGGGATGGGCCTTGCTGAAGGCCGCGGCATAGCGTTCCAGCAGATCCGCCTCGAAGCCGGTATAGACGGTCAGTTCGGTTTCGGCGCGGCTTGCCAAGGCCGTCAGGGCCAGGAAGGCCGACGAGAGGAGAAAAGTCTTTCCGGTCATGATGGTTTCCCTGTGGATGGACTTTCGTTGGACGTGTGCAGGGCCGGATTGGGGGCCGCCTGCGGTGGTATTCCGATCTCTGCGCCGCCACGTCGCGGCCTGTCGGTTCGCCATGGGGAAAGGGTGGCGATAACGGAAATTTAGTAAAATCTATTCTTTCGATAAAAAGATTGATTTTTCCGATGGTATTGTCCGCCGGGCTTGCGGCAGGCGCGGTGCCCGCCATTCCTGCGCGCGCCCCGGTTTCGCCCCCCTTGCCGGGACCGCTTGCATCGGGCGCGCGGCTGCCCGAGACTGCGGGCATGTCGGACAGCCCCCCTTCCCGCGCCCTTGCCCCGCAACGCCACGAAACGATCCTGGCCCGGATCGAGTCCCAGGGCGCGATCCTGGTTTCCGATATCGTCCAGCAGTTCGGCGTCAGCCATGAAACCGCGCGCCGCGACCTCAAGGCGCTTGCCCTGCGCGGCGCGCTGGACCTGACCCATGGCGGCGCCGTGCGGTCCGCCGCGGTCGAACCCGAACTGGCCAGCCGGTCGGTCCGCAACACCGAGGCCAAGGCGCGGATCGGCCAAAGGGCGGCGGCCCTGGTCCGGGACGGCATGTCGGTGCTGCTGGACGCGGGATCGACAACGGCGGCCATCGCCGCGATGCTGGGCGGACGGCACGGGCTGACCGTCATCACCACCAGCCTGCCCATCGCGCGCGACCTGTGCCGCCACGACGGGTTCCGCGTCCAGATCACCGGCGGCACCATCAATCCCGGCGACGAGGCCGCCGAGGGCCCCGAGGTCGCGGCCTCTCTGGCGCGGTTCCGCATCGACATCGCCTTTGTCAGCGCAGGCGCGGTGGCCGACGACGGATCGGTCACCGACTTCACCCCCCTGGGCGCGGAAACGCGCGGCCTGATGATCGCGGCGGCCCGGCAGGGATATTTCGTGGTCGATTCGTCCAAGTTCGGCGTGCGGACGCCCTGCCGCATCGTTGCGCAGGCCGCGGGCCTGATCACCGACGCCCCGCCCCCCGACGCCATCGCCGCGGGCCTTGCAGCACGGGGGGTGCCCGTGATCCTTCCCTGACGCGGACCTGCGGGGCCGATGCAGGTTTATGTTGCATTGCGTGGCTAAATGTGGCTTTCTGTGGGTATCTTCCCACAGGAGACCCCCATGCCCGCGCCCCTTCCTTCCCATGCCCGCGTCGTCATCATCGGCGGCGGCATCATCGGCTGCTCGGTGGCCTATCACCTGACGAAACTGGGCTGGACCGATGTGGTCCTGCTTGAACAGGGGCGCCTGTCCGGCGGCACGACCTGGCACGCGGCGGGCCTTGTGGGGCAGTTGCGCAGCCACGCCAACATGACCGGACTGATCCGGTATTCGACCCAGCTTTATGCGGATCTGGAAAGGGAAACGGGCCTTGCCACCGGCTGGAAGAACTGCGGATCGCTGTCGGTGGCGCGCACCGACGACCGGATGACGCAGCTGAAACGCACCGCCGCCGCCGCAAGGGCGCAGGGCGTGGCGGTCGAGGTGATCTCGGCCGCCGAGGCGGGGGCCTTGTGGCCGGTGATGGAGACCGGCGACCTCAAGGGCGCGGTCTGGCTGCCCGGCGACGGCAAGGCCAACCCCACCGACCTGACGCAGTCGCTTGCCAAGGGCGCGCGCAACCGGGGCGCAAGGATCGTGGAAAAGGTCCGCGTCACCGGCATCCAGACGCAGGACGGCCGCGTGACCGGCGTGCGCACCGACCAGGGCGACATCACCGCCGAGATCGTGGTGAACTGCGCGGGCCAATGGGCGCGCAAGGTGGGGCAGATGTGCAACGTCTCGGTGCCGCTGCATTCGGCGGAACACATGTATGTGGTCACCGGGCGGATCGAGGGGGTCCATCCCAACCTGCCGGTGATGCGCGATCCCGACGGCTATATCTACTTCAAGGAGGAGGTCGGCGGGCTGGTCATGGGCGGGTTCGAGCCCGAGGCCAAGCCCTGGGGGATGCAGGGGATCCCCGACGATTTCGAATTCGCCCTGCTGCCCGACGACTGGGACCAGTTCGAGATCCTGATGGAAAACGCCCTGGTCCGCGTCCCGCAACTGGCCGAAACCGAGATCCGGAAATTCTACAACGGCCCCGAAAGCTTTACCCCCGACAACAACTTCATCCTGGGAGAGGCGCCGGAACTGCGCAACTTCTTCGTGGGCGCGGGGTTCAATTCCATGGGCATCGCCAGCGCGGGGGGCGCGGGCCGGGCGCTTGCGGAATGGATCGTCAACGGATCGCCCACGCTGGACCTGTGGCCGGTCGATATCCGCCGCTTTGCCCGCTTCAACAACAACGGCGCCTGGTTGCATGACCGCGTCAAGGAAACGCTGGGCCTGCATTACGTCATGCCCTGGCCGAACCGGGAACTGGACACCGCCCGGCCCCTGCGCCGGTCGCCGCTTTACGACAGGCTGGCCGCGCGGGGCGCCAGCTTCGGATCGAAGATGGGATGGGAACGCGCCAACTGGTTCGCCGGTCCCGGCGGACGCACCGGCACCGATTATTCCTTCGACCGGCAGAACTGGGACGCGGCGGTCGCGCGCGAGGTCCGGGCCGCGCGCGAGGCTGTGGCGGTCTTCGACCAGACCTCCTTTGCCAAGCTTTTGGTCCAGGGCCGCGACGCGGCGCGCGAACTCAACCGCATCTGCGCGGCGGATGTGGATGTCGAACCGGGGCGGACGGTCTATACCGGGCTTCTGAACGAACGCGGCGGCTATGAAAGCGACCTGACGGTGCTGCGGCTGGCGCCGGACCGGTTCCTTCTTGTCACCGGATCGGCCCAGGCCGTCCGCGACATGGACTGGATCGGCCGCAATCTCGACCCCGCCGCCCATGCCTTCGTGACCGACATCACCTCGGCTTATGCCGTGATGGCGGTGATGGGACCGAAGTCGCGCGACCTGTTGTCCCGCATCACGCCCGCCGACCTGTCGAACAGGGCCTTTCCCTTTGGCACGGTGCAGGAAATCGACCTGGGCCAGGCGGTCGGATTTGCCAACCGGATGACCTATGTGGGCGAACTTGGCTGGGAACTGGTGGTGCCGACGGAAATGGCTGCCGGCATCCATGACCTGCTGCATGAACGCGGGGCCGACCTGGGCCTTGCCGATGCAGGCTATTACGCCATCGAATCCATGCGCCTGGAAAAGGGCTATCGCGCCTGGTCGCGCGAGCTGACCCCTGACATCACCCCGCTGGAGGCTGGCCTGGGCTTTGCCGTGGCCTGGGAAAAGCCCGGTTTCATCGGCCGCGACGCCCTGCTTGCCGCCAGGGCGCAAGGCCCTGTCCGCCGCCGGATCGCCCAGATCACGCTGGAGGACGGCGCGCGGATGCTGTGGGGCGGCGAGGCGGTGCTGCGCGACGGCCAGCCGGTCGGCGAACTGCGGTCTGGCTTTTACGGCTATACCCTGGGCCGGGCGGTCGGCCTGGCGCTGATCGGGAACGAGGCCGGGGTGGACGCGGCCTTTCTGGCAAGCGGCCGGTGGGAAATCGACATCGCCGGCGAACGTCTTGCCGCCCGTGTCCACACCGTCGCGGCCTTTGATCCGAAATCGGAACGGCCCAGGGCCCGGGATCTCGCCTCGGCCGCATGAACGGGGCGGCCGGGGGCCGGGCGGGCCCCGGACCTTCGACGGCGCGCGGCGCGCCGCAGGGTCCGTCACCCCCGGTGCCACCGGATCCCCGGACCGCCCGGCCTGACCCGCCACGGCACGCCTTTCCTTTCCGCAAGCAGAACGGGGCCCGCGCCCCCCGAACCCGGATGATCCGCATGACGCGATACTGCCTGACCGTCACCTGCCCGTCGCGCCGCGGCATCGTCGCCGCGATCTCGGCCTATCTGGCGGGCAAGGGGTGCAACATCGTCGATTCAAGCCAGTTCGACGACGGCGATACCGGCCGCTTCTTCATGCGCGTCAGCTTCGTGCCGGAAACCGGCGCCGGGCTTGACGATCTGGCGCAGGGCTTTGCCGGGCCCGCCCGCGCCTTCGGCATGGACCATGCCTTCCATGACGAGGCCCGCAAGACAAAGGTCGTCATCATGGTCAGCCGCTTCGGGCATTGTCTGAACGACCTGTTGTATCGCTGGCGCATTGGCGCGCTGCCCATCGACATCGTGGCGGTGATCTCGAACCACATGGATTACCAGAAGGTCGTGGTGAACCACGACGTCCCCTTCCACCTGATCAAGGTCACACGGGACAACAAGCCCGGGGCCGAGGCGCAGCTGATGCAGGTGGTCGAGGACAGCGGTGCCGAACTGATCGTGCTGGCACGATATATGCAGGTGCTGTCGGACGACCTTTGCCGCAGGATGTCGGGCCGGATCATCAACATCCACCATTCCTTCCTGCCGTCGTTCAAGGGGGCGAATCCCTACAGGCAGGCCTATGAGCGCGGTGTGAAGCTGATCGGCGCGACCAGCCACTATGTGACCGCCGACCTGGATGAGGGCCCGATCATCGAACAGGACACGGTCCGCGTCACCCATGCCCAATCAGCCGAGGATTACGTGTCGCTGGGTCGTGACGTGGAAAGCCAGGTGCTGGCCCGCGCGATCCATGCCCATATCCACCGCCGCGTGTTCCTCAATGGCAACAAGACGGTCGTGTTCCCCGCCTCGCCGGGAAGCTTCGCGTCCGAGAAAATGGGATGACGGCAGCGTCCGGGGATGGCGGGGCCGAACTGTTCCTGGTCCACCCGCCGATCGCTTCTGCAAACCGACAATGACGGTCGGCGGGAAGAACAGCCCCTGTCCCGGCCGCATGGATGCAGTCATGGACATGAAGCCGCTTCAGCGCCGCGCAGGTCTGGCCGTTGTTGATGAAGGCGCCCCAGAACAGGCCTTCCGCAATCGCCTACCGATCCGCGTCGGGCCGCGTGATGTTCGTGTCGTTGCCGCCCCGTTCCGGCGCCAGCCGCTCGAACTTGGCCGCAGCCGACCGCATCACGCATCGGCGCGGGCCGCAGCGATTGCGCGGTCCGGATCGGCAGCGAGGCCGCCCCCGTGGAGTGCGTCCAGAACCGGCCCGCCGGGCTGCGCCGATTTCCCTGGGAACGGGAATTTCCTGCACGTTTGCCATGTTTGTCCTCCTCTGCCCCGGCCGATCAGTCCTGCAACCGGGTCCCGACCCCGCCGTCGCGTTCGGCGGTCCAGATGCGGGGATGCTTGATGCCGTCGTATTCGTCTCGCCGCCGCTTCACGACGAGGGGCAGGCAATGTTCGAAGATCGGCCAGTTCCCGAAGTCCGGCGCCAACGCGTCGCGCGTGGCCTCGAAGGCTTCCTTCAGGCTGCCGTCCGCATGGCCCCGGCCCGGGACGCGCAGCTCCAGCCGCCCACGGTCCCCACCCAAGCCGGTGTCGTGTTCGGTGTCAAAGATGATGGCGGGGCAGGTCAGGCCCGGCACTTCCCCGGCGTCCTTGGTTGGTCAGCGAAGTGCGCTTTCCGACCAGCCGATCCCGCACCCGGTGCAGCGTCTGAACGTCGCGCGGCTCTTCGCTCTTGAGTTCAACATTGAACACCGACATCTACACGGAGACCGGCGGCAGGGGCGGTCCATCCATAAAGGGGGCTGCGTCTTGCCAAGGACCTGCCAGGCACGCTCGGCCAACCGGCCAGCCAGCGGCGCAAGGCGCCAGGCCTCGGGATCGGCCGCATTGCCTGCGCGGGCGCGGTCGGCGATGCCGACGAAAATGACCGCGAAACGGAACAGGGCGAAGGCGATGTGGAAAGGCTGCGGCGCGGGAACCCCCGGACAGATGGCACGATAAGCGTCGATGAAGTCGGCCTCGGACGGAATGCCGGGGGTTTGGGAGCCCAGGATGCCGCCATATTCGTCGGGACTGGTATGGAACGGCATCACCACGAAGCCCAGGTCGGCCAAGGGATGTCCGATGGTGGACAGTTCCCAGTCCAGGACCGCGATCACCCGCGGTTCGCGGGGATGGATCAGCATGTTGCCCAGCCGGAAATCGCCATGCGCAATCGCGGTCAGGCCGTCGTCGGGGGGCTGCAAGGCGGCCAGCCTTTCGGACAGCGCCAGAAGCGAGGCGTCGTTCGCAAGGCTCGATGCCCTCAGCTGGCTTGTCCAGCGGTGCAGCTGCCGCGCAAAGTAATCGCCCGGACGTCCGAAGTCCGCCAAGCCGACGGCATCGGGACGGACCGCATGAAGCCGCGCCAGCGTGCCAGCCATCGAGAGATAGATTTCGCGACGTTCCCCGGGCGAAAGGCCGGGAAGGCGGCAGTCCGGGAAGACCCGGCCCTCGACGAAATCCATCAGGTAGAAGGGCGTGCCCAGCAGGTCGGGATCGTCGTGGAACACCAGGGCGTGGGGGACCGGGACATCGGTGTCGCGAAGGGCCCGCATCACCCTGAATTCGCGGTCGATGGCATGGGCGCCGCGCAGGATCCCTCCGTCCGGCCGCTTGCGCAGGACCATCCGGCGGTCGCCGTGATCGACGATGAAGGTCGGGTTCGACTGTCCGCCACCGATGCGCGTCAGCCGGGTTTCCCCTGGTCCGAAGCGTTCCGAGAGGAACGGGTTCAGGCGTTCCGGCGCCACCTTTGTCATGTTGCGGCCCCCTGCACCGGCCAGCACCAGAAGTCGCGTCCTTCCGAAGCCATGTGGCGGTTCAGGATCATCTTGTGGACCTCGTCCGCGCCATCGACCAGGCGGGCCTGGCGGGCATAGCGATAGATCCATTCCAGCACCGTATCCTTGGAATAGCCCCTTGCGCCGTTGATCTGGATGCCCGTATCGGCCGCACGGTGCAGCAGGTTGGCCACGTGGATCTTGGCCATCGAGACCTCTTTCTGCGCAAATCCGCCGCGATCCAGTTCCCAGGCCGCGCGCATGACCAGAAGCCGGCCGATCTCGATATCGGCGGCCAGCGTGCCCAGCATGATCTGCACGCTTTCGCGGTCGCTCAGCCAGACGCCGAATCCCTCGCGGCGGTCGGCATAGTCGCGGGCGATTTCCACGCAGCGTCGGGCAAGGCCCAGCCACCGCATGCAATGGGTCAGGCGCGCGACGCCAAGACGGGTCTGCACGACCTTCAGGCCGCGGCCTTCCTCCAGCAGCAGGTTGGCTGCGGGGATGCGAAGGCCGTCGAATTCCAGTTCGCAATGACCGCCATGTTCCTCGGGGCCCATGATCGGGATGCGGCGCAGGATACGCCAGCCCGGGATCGTCGCGGTGGAACAGAAAGCAGCTGTGGCCACGGCGGGGATCGTCGCCGGTGCGGGCCAGCAGGATGAAATGTTCGGCCTCGGCGGCGCCGGTGATGAACCACTTGCGGCCACGGATAACGTAATCGCCGCCGTCCCGTTCGGCGCGGGTCAGCATCATGCCGGGATCGGACCCTCCGCCCGGGGCGGGTTCGGTCATCACGAAGGCCGAGCGGACGCGGCCTTCGGCGATGGGGCGCAGCCAGCGGTCCTTCTGCCGGGGGGTGCCCAGGGCTTGCAGGACCATCATGTTGCCGTCGTCCGGCGCGGCAGAGTTGAAGACCACCGGCCCGAAGATCGAACGGTTCATCTCTTCATAGCAGACGGCCATGCCGATGCGCGAAAGACCTTGGCCGCCATTCTGGGGCGACAGTTGCAGGCACCACAGCCCTTCGGAACGGGCCAGGGCGCGCAGATCGGCCAACAGGGGCAGGGCGATGTTCTCATGCGCGTCATAGCTGGCCGGATCGGTTTCCAGCGGCAGCAGCCGTTCCGCTACAAAGGCGGCGATGCGGCGCCGGTAATCCTCGATCCGCGGCGAAATGGTGAAGTCCATGAAGGTCCCTTACAGGCTTGAGCAGAGATGCCCGCCATCGACGACGATGGCGGACCCGGTCATGTAGGCGGCCTTGTCCGACAGAAGCAGCCGCAAGGGCATATCGAGATCCGAAAGCTGTCCCAGCCTGCGCTGTGGAATACGGCGGATCAATGCCTGCCCGGCCTCGCTGGCGAAGAAGTCGCGGTTCAGCGGCGTCTCGACATAGCCGGGGCAGAGGGCGTTCACCCGGATGCCGAAGCGGGCCCATTCCAGGGCCAGGGCCTGCGTCAGTTGAACCACCGCCGCCTTCGAGGCGGTATAGGCGGCGACATTGCCCGTCCTTGCTGACGCTCGGCCAGGATTATGAACTTGATCGGCAGGGAAGCCTGACCAGGATCACCCATCATGACGGGCAGGTGGAGATGTTCGAGCTGTTCATCGACGCCCGGGGACAAAAGGCCCTGACCTCCGAGGATCTGCCCTTTCCAGGCCTGCGCCGGACGTTGCTGGAGAACGGTCAGGACATTCCCGACGTATCCCAGGACTACAGCCTGGTGAGGCGGGGCCTTACCCCGGCCGCCTCTGTCTCGCGGCCCTTTCCTATCTGATGCGTGACAGGCCGTTCGTTCAGGGCATCATCGCCTGCGCCGACATCGGCGCGGCCATTGCAGCGGGACTGACGTCACGCCGCCGGCGTTGCCTTGTCTCCTGACCTTCCGAAAAGGGGCAGGTCGTCTTGCGCTTTCCCGTAACCCTTCGATGTCAGGAAAGACCATCACACGGATGATCTTCCTTTTCCTGTCGATCCGTTGGACTTTTGCGCTTTCCGGTCTTACCGATGCGCCATGAGGTCCCTGTCTCGTCTTTCCATTGCCGTGGCTGCCGTCCTGTCGCTTGTCGGCACGGGGCTGACATGGACCATCTATCGCACGGAGGTTGCAGGTCGGCAGGCTGCATTCGACATCCTGGCGCAAAGAGCCGCGCGCCGGATCGAAATCAGGATCGAGCAACATCTTGCCCTCCTGACGGCCACACGGGCGTTTTTCGAAGTTCATCCCCGCTCGTTCGAGCGCGATGTCTTTGCCGCCTTTGTTTCGAAGCTGGATCTGGATGGGCAGTATTCCGGGCTGCAGGGGATCGGTATCTCGCAGTTGCTGCCACCGGGATCCGAGAGTGTCGTCGAAGCCGGCATCCGCACGAACTATGACATCTCGCTGGATGTCTGGCCCGAAGCCGTTCCGGGCCTGCGGACCGCGATCGTCCTTCTGGAACCAAGCGATGCCCGGAACCGCGCGGCCTTGGGCTTTGACATGGCCACCGAAGCCCATCGCCGTACAGCCATGCTGCAGGCCCTGGAACAAAATGGGCCGACGGCCACGGCCCCCGTCGAACTTGTCCAGGAAATCACCCGGGATGTGCAGGCCGGCATCCTGATCTACATGCCGCTTTCCAGGACGGAACGCGCACGACCCGACGGCTTTGTCTATGCCCCCCTGCGCATGGGGGACCTCTTTACCGCCGCCCTTGCAGGCAAGGATCTTCCCCTGGAACTTCGCGCGACGGATGCAGGGGTGCCGGACCTGCCCCTGTTCGAAAGTCCGGGTTATCCGGCGGCTGCCGCCCATGAAACCCTGGCAAGCGAGAGCCCCCTCCAGATCGCCGGACGAGAGTGGATCCTGTCGGCAAGACCGGGGCCTGGTTTCCATGATGCCGACCCGCTGCGCTACACTTTCGTGAGCGGGATCATCTTTGCGCTTCTTGTCCTGACCACAACCTTTGCGGTTCACTGGCAAGGCTTGGCCATCGACAGGTCGCGCGCCCTGGGCGAGATGGCGCGCCGCAGCGCCGAGCAGAAGGATCTGCTCATGCGCGAAATGGCCCACCGCCTGAAGAACATGCTGGCCCGCGTGTCAGGCATCGCGCGGCAAACAGCGCGCGAAACATCCGACAAGACTGAAATGGTCAGCCGCCTGAGCGCGCGGCTTCAGGCCATGGCAGCGGCGCAGGATCTGCTGATCTCCTCGGGCACCGAAACCACGAATCTCGAGGATCTTCTTCGGGCAGAAACCGATCAGATTTCGGGAACGGCGGCAAGTCTCTCGGGGCCTGCGGTGGCCCTTACCGCCCAGCAGACACATGCACTGGCCCTTGTGTTTCACGAACTTGCCACCAATGCGCTCAAATACGGGGCGGCTGCGCAGGAGGGGGGCAGGCTGAACGTGACATGGTCGGTCGACACGGCATCGGCAGGTCAAACGCTCAAGCTTCGCTGGGAGGAAAGCACACCCGCCGTGGCGGCCCGGATGCCTGGCTCTGCCTCGGGCTTCGGGACGCGCCTTCTCGGCCTCATGGTCGAAGGAGAGTTGGGCGGCACCATCGAACGGCATCCCCAAGTGGATGGATTGAGGATCGAGTTGAGCTTTCCTCTCCAGGTTCTCGAATAACCGTGCTTCACCATGCCCGGGACGAGCTTCTCCCTAGGCGCTGTCTGCATTCAGCCTATCCAGATCATGGCGCAGGCGAGGTGGACGAACCCCCCTGAAGGTGGTCAGGGTCTTCTCGCATCTCAGGGCGATCCGGCGGAAGCGCCTGAGCTTATTGAAGAAGCGTTCGATCTGATCACGCTCCTTGTAGAGGCTCCAGTTGATCGGAGGCATGACGGAACGGCTGGAATTGGCCTTGATCTGTGCGCTCGCCCCAAGGCGATCCGCGATGAAACCGCCGAGCGGGTCGGCATCGCAGGCGGCGTCGGCAATGGCGTGGATGACACCTTGCAATCCTGCCAGAAGCGCCTCGGCCTGCGGACAGTCGCCTGATGTCCCGGTGTCGGATGGATGCGTATCGGCAAGCCAAGCGCATCCACGAGCCCATGCAGTTTGGTGGTCAGCCCGCCACGCGAGCGGCCGATGGCGGCAGCTTCAGCCCCTCTTTTGCGCCGGTGGCATCGGCATGGACCTTTGAAACGGTGCTGTCGGTCAGAACATATCCGAAATCCGGCATGTCGGCCAAGGCATGGAAAAGCCTCTCCCATACGCCTGCGTGCGACCAGCGCCGGAACCTTGCATGAACCGCAGTCCACGTGCCGAACAGGTCCGGCAGATCACGCCAGCGCGCCGCATCGCCAGCCATCCATAAGATCGCATCGACAAACAGCCGATTGTCCACCCGGTTCGTCCCGGCGCCCCAATCCGACCAGGACGATGGTCTTCCATCCGCGCCCATTGCCTGTCTGTCAGAGTTCGTCTGCTCAAGGCTGACCTCCTTTGGCTTCCTTGGAGCACATGCTCATACCAGACAAAGGCCCTGAATGCAGACAGCGCCCAAGGCATCCAATGGCCTTTGGTTCGACCAATCCTGATCAGCAGATACCTTCTATTCAGATCAGAACTGATTTTTCTGGACGAACAACAGGCAAGGGACCATGCTTTGGCTTGGACGCAGCGTGTTGGACAGCCGGATCTGATGATGGTTTCGAATGCCGTACCTTTGACAGACAGTCCTCATGCAATTGAAATCCCTGAAATCCCCACCCTGTCAGCCCTGGATCTGTCCCGCGCAATCCATGCGCGTCAGGTTAGCTGCGTCGAGGTGATGACGGCCTATCTGGACCAGATCGATGCGGTGAACCCCAAGGTCAACGCCATCGTTTCGATGCGCCCGCGCGATGCGCTGCTGGCGGATGCCCGCAGGGCCGACGACGAGCTTTTGGCGGGCCGGTCGCGCGGCTGGATGCACGGTATGCCCCAGGCACCCAAGGATCTGGCCGCGACCACCGACATCGTGACCACGCGCGGCTTTCGCGGATTGCGCGACAACCTGCCGCCCGAGGATGCCATTGTCGTGGCCCGCGCCCGCGCAGCGGGGGCGATCCTGATCGGCAAAACAAATACCCCCGAATTCGGCCTTGGCTCGCATACTTATAACGCAGTCTTCGGCACCACGCTGAACGCCTGGGACCAGCGGCTGTCGGCGGGCGGCAGTTCGGGCGGAGCGGCGGTGGCGATTGCGGCCCATCTGCTGCCGGTAGCGGACGGCAGCGACATGATGGGATCACTGCGCAACCCGGCAGGCTGGAACAACATCTATGGCCTTCGGCCGTCAATGGGCCAGGTGCCCGCCGGTCCCGCGCCCGAGGTGTTCTTTCAGCAGCTGACCTGCGAAGGGCCGATGGGGCGCACTGTTGCCGACCTGGCGATGCTGCTGGCGACGCAGGCGGGCGATGACCCGCGCACGCCCCTGGCGCGTTCGGGCGACGGGTCAGAGTTTGCCGCACCCCTGATCGGCATCGCCCAGGGCGCGCGGATCGGTTGGCTGGCCGATCTGGGCGGTCATCTGGCTACCGAGCCGGGGGTGCTGGACACCTGTGAAGGTGCGCTGAAAATCTTTTCCGACATGGGCTGCCATGTCGAAGCCGCGCGCACCGATTTCGACATGAGCCGGCTTTGGCAGGCCTGGGTCACGCTGCGCAGCTTTCTGGTTTCGGGGGGATTGCAGGCACTTTATGACAACCCCGTCGCACGCGACCTTCTGAAGCCCGAAGCAATCTGGGAAATCGAGACGGGCCGCGCCCTGACCGGCGCTCAGGTTTTCGCAGCCTCGGTCATCCGCTCGGCCTGGTATCAGGAGATTCTGCGGCTGTTTGAATGCCATGACTATCTGGTGCTGCCGACGGCGCAGGTCTTCCCCTTCGACGCCACACAGCACTGGCCCCTCGAAATCGCAGGCCGGACGATGGACAGCTATCACCGCTGGATGGAGGTGGTCATCCCCGGCTCGATGGCCGGTGTGCCCGTCCTGGCGGTGCCCGCGGGCTTTGGCCCGGGCGGCCTGCCGATGGGGTTGCAGATCCTGGGCCGCCCCCGCGCAGACCGCGCCCTGCTGGAACTTGGCCATGCCTATGACCTGGCGCAAGGCTTCACCGCCCGGCGCAGTCCGCTGGTTGGCGGATGCAAGAACAGCCGCTCGAAACAGGATTGCCTTTTTCCGGATGCCGGCAAGCGATCGGCCCCGTGATCCTTGTGCCGACGGGATGATCGGAGCAGTATTTTCAAGACCTTCAACAACACCCCCGGACAGGCCATGAATACTAAACCCAACGGTTCAGAGGATTGGCGTGTCGGCGTGCTGTTCTCGTGCAGTGGGCTCAGTGCCTTGACGGAAAGCGACCATCTGCGGGGCACCATCCTGGCCATCGAAGAGATCAACCATGCGGGGGGCGTCAGGGGCCGCCCGCTTTGCCCGGTATTTCGCGATCCGAAATCGAGCGACCCGGCGATCTATCGCCAGATGGCCCGGCAACTGATCGTGGACGAGGATGTGACAACGATTTTCGGCTGTTCCCATTCCGCCTCGCGCAAGGCGGTTCTGCCCCTGGTCGAACGGCATGATGCGCTGCTGTTCTATCCTTCGGTTTATGAAGGGTTCGAATATTCTGAAAACGTGATCTATTCCGGCGCTACCTTGAACCAATGCGCCTTTCCCTTGGCGGATTTTCTGATCGGTCGCTATGGAAAGCGTATCGGCTTTGTCGGCGCGGATTATATTTTTCCCCGCGAATCGAACCGCACCATGCGCGACATCCTGGAAGCTAAGGGCGCGCAGATCGTGGGCGAGGTTTATGTCCCGCTGGAAGCGTCGCAGGCTGAAATTGCAGGCCTGATGGGCCACCTTCGCGACTGGAAGGCCGATGTGGTCTTCAGCACCGTAATCGGGGCGCCGGCGCGCCAGCTTTACCGCATGTATGCCGAAGCCGGCTTCGATACCCAAAGCCGCCCCATCGCCAGTCTGACCATGGCCGAAACCGAGATCCGCGAGATCGGCATCGATCATTGCAAAGGGCATGTGCTGTCGGCAAGCTATTTCCAAACCTTGGAATCGCCGGAAAACCGACGCTTCGTCCAGGCCTACAAGGCGCGATTCGGGGCGGATTTCACCACCAGCGTCTGGTCGCAAACCGCTTATCTTCAAGTCTATCTTCTGGCCCACGCGCTGGAGATGGCGGATAGCCTGGAGCCTTCGGCATTGTCGCCGCATCTTCTGGGCCAAAGCCTGCTCGCCCCCGAGGGACTGGTCGGCATCGACTCGGAAAACCGTCACCTGTCGTTGACCCCGCGCATCGGCGTTGCCCGCGCGGACGGATTGTTCGACGTCGTCTGGCAGACAACCGGGCCGGTGCGCCCTGACCCCTATCTGGCCACCGCGCGCTTTGACGAGGTTTGGGTCTGATGAACGGGCAGCCGGATCGTCCCAAGCCCCCCGTCATGCGCCGCGTCCTTGACGATCTGCGGCATGCGCGGGTGCTGGTCTTGCATCCGCGCGACGAGGATGGGGCGATGCTGACCGCGCATCTGAAACGCCTGGGGTGTTCGGTGACGGCGACTTGGCCGCTGCCTGCCGCTGTGCCGCCCGATACCGACACCATCTTTGTCCAGGTGGACAACCTGCCGCGAGAAACCCTGTCGGCGATGCTTCAGGATCGCAATCCTGCGATCATCGCCATCATGACCTATGAAACGCCGACGGCCTTGCAGGCGATCATGGACTTGAACGTGCATGGCGTGATCTCGAAACCGCTACGCCCTTTCGGGATTCTGGCGCAATTTGTGCTGGCGCGGTATCGACGTGGCTATGAAGGGCGGTTGTCAGGCAAGATCCAGAAGCTTGAGGAAACGATGAAAGGCCGCCGCCTGGTCGAACGCGCTGTCAAGCTGATGGCCGAACTGCGCAGCATTTCCGATGACGAAGCCTATCGCACATTGCACGAGCAGGCGACGGCGCGACGCGTGTCGCTGGCTTCTGTTGCGGGCGCCTTGCTTGAGGCAAAAACCACGCTGAGCGGGATAGGCCTGTCCATATCAGGAAACGATCCTGGTTCTGCCAAATAAGGCAGCGGGCATGTCTCTGTCTTGATCGAATATTGCGGACTTTTGAAAGACGGGGGAATTTTCTTGTTGCATTGTTGACATACGCTGGCCTTGTGGCAAGCTGAAGGACGAGCAGGATCGCTCGCACGGCAGGATTGCCGACAGAAAATCAAGGCTGGGTAGCCCATGGAATGCGGTTTCGTCCGCATCCATGGGCTTTTTTCGTTGGAGGACACGTTGGAACAAGAAGACCGACTCAGTCAGGCCGTCACCGTGGCCTGCCTGCAATTCGAACCGCAGTTCGGCGCGGTTGATGCCAATCTGGCCGAAATCACCCGCCTTGCATCCGAGGCAGCGGCACAAGGCGCAAGGATCCTTGTTCTGCCGGAACTGGCCGACACCGGCTATGTTTTCGAAAGCCATGACGAGGTGGAACGGCTTGCCGCGCCGATCCCGGACGGCCGTGCCGCGCAGCACCTGATTGCCCTGGCCCGCGACCTGGGCGTCTATATCGCATCGGGGTTGTGTGAAAACGCCGACGGCCATTACTACAATTCGGCCATCTTCTGCGGTCCCGAAGGCTATCTGGGAACCTTTCGCAAGCTGCACCTGTGGAATGCGGAAAAGCTGTTCTTCGAGCCGGGCAACCTGGGACTTCCGGTGTTCGATACCGCCTACGGCAGGGTTGGGGTGGCGATCTGCTATGACGGCTGGTTCCCCGAAACATTCCGCGGCCTGGTCGCCGCCGGCGCCGAACTGATCTGCGTGCCGACGAACTGGGTGCCCATGCCGGATCAGCCGCCGAACGCCGAACCCATGGCCAACGTCCTGCACAAGGCGGCCGCCCATTCCAACGGCGTCTCCATCGCCTGCGCTGACCGTGTGGGCGTCGAACGGGGTCAGCTCTTCCTGGGGTGCAGCCTGATCGTCGGCCCGCGCGGCTGGCCGCTGGCTGGCCCGGCATCGGGGACCGAGCCGGAAATCCTGATCGCCGATGTGGTCTTCGGCAACAGGGAAAACCATCGCCGCCTCAGCGACCGAAACAACGTCTGGGAAGACCGCCGCACCGATCTTTACACCTGATCGACCGACCATGAACAACCAAATCAACAGGGAAAAACAAAGATGAAGACCATGAAATCCATCCGCTTCGGGCTGATGATGGCCACGATGTTCGGGGGCGCCGCCGTGGCACAGGACGGCGAGCCGATCACCATCGGCATCCCGGTCGGGCTGTCGGGCGCCAACAGCGTTGTCGCCCCGGCTGTCGTGCAATCCAGCGAACTGGCCGTCGAACAGATCAACGCCGCCGGTGGCATCCTTGGCCGGCCGGTCGCGATCCAGGTCGTCGATGACGGCTCGGGCGCGACGGGCGCGCAGTCGGCCTTCAACACGCTGGTGTTCCAGGACGACGTGGATGTGTTGATCTCGATGGAAACCTCGGCCGCGCGGAATGCCGGCCTGCCCATCGTCGAGGAAGGCGAGAAGCCCTATATCTATACCTCCTTCTATGAAGGCCGCTCCTGTTCGCCCAATATGTTCGTCAACGGCTGGGTGCCTGAACAGCAGGTTCCCCCGGTGGTCGAGAAGCTGATGGCGGATGGGGCCAGGCGCTTTTTCCTGATCGGATCGGATTACGCCTTCGGACGTGGAATGCTGGAATTCTCGCGCCAGTATATCGAAAGCAAGGGCGGCGAGATCGCGGGCGAGGAATATCTGCCCATGGACGGGTCGGACTGGACGGCGATCATCTCGAACCTGCGCGGGTCTGGGGCAGATGCGGTCATCACCTCCACAGCGGGCGGTGCGCCCAATGTCACCCTGACCAAGCAGTTGCGGGCGGCGGGCAATGCGATCCCCTATGCCAACCTTGCGGTGGACGAAGGGACAGCCAAGGCCATGGGTGCGGATGCAACGGGCATCCTGATCTCGGCCTCGTATCTGACCGGGATCGACAACCCTGAAAACAAGGCCTTCATCGAAGCCATGACAGCAAAGTTCGGCGCTGACATGCGAACCCCGAACGACCTGTCCGTTCCCCAATACGAAGCAATTTACCTTTACAAGGCCGCCGTTGAAAAGGCCGGCAGCACCGAAACCGACGCAGTCCTGGCCGCCCTGCCGCAGGTGTCCTTCAAGGGCCCGCGGGGCGAGATTGCGATGTCCCGCCAGCATCACGCGCCATTGACGATGTATCTGGGCGAGGTGCAGGCCGATGGATCGGTCAAGATTGTCACCCATCTCCCCGATGTCGATCCCGGCGCGCAGTGCCCCGATCTTTGACACGCGCGAAGGGGGCGACCGCCGCTGCGCGGTCGCGGCCAACCCGCATCTCAACGGAGGAACCGCATGGCCCTGCTGCTTGATATCGCCACCACAGCCGCGCTTTTGTTCATCGTCGCCGCCGGGCTGTTCGTGATCTTCGGCGTGTTGAAGATCATCAATTTTGCCCATGCCGCCTGGCTTACCATCGGCGCCTATACCACCGTCCTCGCCACCGGAATGGGACTTGACCCCTGGCTGTCGCTGCCCTTGGCCCTGCTTGTCGGCGGGCTGCTGGGCGCCTTGACCGAGGTTGCCATCGTCCGTCCGCTTTATCGCCGCCCGCTGGATGCGATCCTGGCGACATGGGGGCTCGGGGTCGTGATCGTGCAACTGATCACCTTGGGCTTCGGACGCGACATGCAGATGCCGCCCGCGCTGATGGGGGGAACGGTGAACATGCTTGGCACGCCTTATTCCAGCTATCGGCTGTTTCTGCTGGCGGCGGCGGTCGTGCTGGGCGTGGTCTTCGTTCTTGTGCTCGAACGCACTCGTCTGGGCCTGAATGCACAGGCCGTCATCATGAACGAGACGTTGGCACGGGCACTTGGCATGAATACAGGGCGGGTGCGGATGATCACATTCATGCTGGGTTCCGCCATCGCGGCCGTGGCCGGAGTGCTGCTGACGCCCTTGTCCAGCGTCGATCCGTCGATGGGAATTTCCTGGCTGATCGGGGCCTTCATGCTGGTCATGGTTTCGGGCACCTCGGTTGCCGCGCTGGCGCTGGCCTGCCTGTGCTTTGGTGCGGCACAGGTGCTTGTCTCGACTTGGGTCAGCCCCATCCTTGGCAGCGTAACCGTGGCGGTGCTGTGCGCTGTCATGCTGCGGCTTCATCCGAAGGGTTTCGCCCGTGACTGACCAAGCACAATCCACCCCCGCACCCCAGCAACTGCTGACCCGGCATGGCACCGGGCTGATCGCCCTGGGCGTCCTGGGCCTTGTGCTTGTGCTGCTGGGCCCGCTGTTTCTGGACCGCTTCACCCTCAACGTCCTGACCCGCTCCATGATCTATGCGATGATGGCGATCACGGTGGACCTGCTGTGGGGCTATGCAGGTATCCTGACGTTCGGCCAGTCGGCCTTTTTCGGTGCGGGCGCTTATGCCACCGCGCTCATCCTGACCCATGTCGGCGGAGGGGCGCAGAACTTTGCCTTGGCCCTTGTCCTGTCGCTAGTCCTGCCGATGGGGCTTGCCGCGCTTGTTGGCTGGCTGTCCTTTTATCACAAGTCGACTCCGCTTTACGCCTCGGTCATCTCGCTGGTGGTGCCAATCGTGCTGACGCAGGCAATCTTTGCGGGCGGCAGCTTTACCGGATCGTCCAGCGGACTGGTTGGTTATCCGACCATGAAGCTGGGCGCGGCGAATTACTTCCGGCTGGCCGGGGTGGCACTGATCCTGTTCGCGGCGCTGTCCTGGGTCATCGTGCGTTCGGATGCCGGGCGCCTGTTGGTGGCGATCCGCGACAACCCGCTGCGCGCGGCGTATCTTGGCATCCGCACGCAACGGGTGCAGATCCTGCTGATGACGGCACTGGGTGGGGTCGCGGGGATCGCCGGGTTTCTTTACGCCAATGCCGGGCGGATCGTCGCGCCTGAAATCGCGGGCTTCGGCTTTGGCACGCAGATGATCGTCTGGACGGCGCTTGGCGGGCGCGGCACCATCCTGGGACCGGCGATGGGCGCCATCGGCATCGACTATCTGGGGGCGCAGCTTTCGGGGGCCATGCCTTACCTGTGGCAATTGATCATCGGCATCTTATTCGTGGTGATGATCTTGTTCATGCCGCGCGGCCTTGCCGGGTTCATCCCGCGACGCAGGGGCGGCGCCCCCGTGCCGCAGCTTGGCGCCTTGCCCGACCACATGCAGCAGAGAGACAGCGCGCCGCTGCTGTCCGTATCCGGGATGCGCAAGAGCTATGGCGATTTCGTCGTCCTGGATGGAATTGACCTCGAGGTGAGGCCGGGTGAGCTGGTTTCGGTCGTCGGACCGAACGGGGCGGGCAAGACGACGTTCCTGCGCTGTCTGTCGGACGGCACCGAAACCATCGAAGGCCGCGTTCTGCTGTCCGGGCAGGACATCGCGGGCCGCCCGCCCGAGGCTGTCGTGGCTCTGGGCGTCGGCCGCAAGTTCCAGGTGGCAAGCGTGTTCGAGACCATGACCGTCGCGGAATGCCTGCGCCTTGCACGCGTGACGCAGGAACGCCCGAGCCTTTGGCGCCGCGCCGCGCGCATCACCCTGCCTCGGGCAGTGCTTGACATCCTGTCGCTGACCGGGCTGGACGGCAAGCTGAGCGAGCCGGTCAGCGGCCTTTCGCATGGCATGCGGCAAAGCTTGGAACTGGCCATGGTCGTCGCCATGCAACCCAGGCTGATCCTCCTGGACGAGCCGACGGCCGGTCTGACCAAGGCCGAACGCACCTTGATCGGCGAGGTGCTGATCCGGCTAACCCGGGATCTGGGCTATGCTGCCGTCCTGATCGAACACGACCTTGATTTCGTCAGGCAGATATCAAAGCGCATCGTCGTCCTGCACCAGGGCCGGTTGGTCATGGACGGACCGGTTGATGCGGTGGTGAACTCGGACCTTGTCCGCTCGATCTATTCAGGGGTGGCCCATGACTGAGAACAAGCTGACGATCGACGGGCTCGTGTCAGGCTATGGCGCACTCGATATCCTGCAAGGGGTCGTGCTGGCCCTGAAGCGGGGCGAGATCCTGGCGCTGATGGGGCGCAACGGCATGGGCAAGACGACGCTGCTCAAGACGCTGATGGGCCTGATCCGGACGCGGGGCGGCACGATCGCCCTTGACGGGCGGCCGGTTGCGGGCAAGCCCCCCTCCTGGCTTCTTGCCAACGGCGTCGGCTATGCGCCGCAGGAACTGCCACTGTTCCAGGACCTGTCGATCCGCGACAACCTGCGGCTGGCGCTGCGCCACGACCGCGACCTGCCGCGTGCGCTGGAGCATGTGTCTTGCAGCTTTCCGTTCTTGCTTGACCGGCTGGACCAGAAAACGGGCACCCTGTCCGGTGGTGAACAGAAGATGCTGATCCTGTCGCGTGCGATGATGTGCGAACCCGATCTGCTGCTCATCGACGAAATCTCGGAAGGGGTGCAGCCCAGTGTGGTCCAGCGGATCGCCGCCGCCTTGCGGGCCGAGCAAGAACGGCGCGGAGTCAGCATCCTTCTGGTCGAGCAGAACCTGGCCTTTGCGTTGGACGTGGCGGACCGCTGGGCAGTGATGAAGCTGGGCCGGATTGTCGACGGAGGGGCTTGCGAAGCGGCCTCCCGGCAGACGGTGCTAAACCACCTGAGCATCTGAGGCCGGCGTCCTGCACCAGGCGGCCGTTGTCCATTATCAGCCGCTGACTTTAGCTGTCACGGCAGCCTGCGATGAATTGCAGGTCGCTGTAGCCACTCCATTCGGTCGAACCCTATGGGATCTGCAAGATCTAACAGAAGCGCACCTTCACAGCGAAGGTTTATCTACAGGCGCGCCATGCACCAAGGCCATGGGTGCTGTGGCACCGTTGCGGCACGGTGGTCCTGGAGGAGCTGGCGGTGCGGCTGCTGGCCATCCCGTCCTTTCTTCTGCCCGCGCCGACCGCCATCCTGGACGCCTTTGCGCTGCTGGGTAGCTTGCCCAAAGCGCAATGGTTGCTGGCTGACCGGGGCCACGACGCTGATTGGTTCAGAGATGCTTTGAAATCAATGGGATAAAGCCCTGAAGCCCCGGTAGGAAGTCGCGCGGCAAACCTGTCAAGCACGACAAGCGCCGCAACAGGATCGAGATCATGTTCCGGTGACTAAAGGACTGGCGCAGGGTCGCCACCCGCCAGGACAGATGTCCCAAGGTCTTCCTCTCCGTAGTCGCTCTCGCCGCAACCGTCATGTTCTGGCCATGACGCAAGAACGAGTCCCGACCCTGGTTTTATTGACCGGGCATTACCCAGAATCAGCAGCTTCTGCACCGAACACGATGGTCTGTCGCGTGGGGCAAGAAAACCTCCGTTTTCTTTAAGTCCCTTTTGCCAGCGGGAACGACTCCTTGTCGTTGGCGTTCCTGTGCCATGGGACGATCAGTCACCAGGACGAGAGTTGCATCGGTCTGGCAGAAGCTTGCGAGTGCAATCGCAATTCTGGCGGTCGCGATGTTCGTGGCGCATGGTGCAGCGGCCAAAGGCGCACTTCCCCACGCCCACGATCATTCCGTTGCTTCCGCCGAATTATCGCTCATCACAGGTCATATTCCTGCCGAGCCGGGTAAGAACCATGAGCATTCGTCGGCGGTCGGCCACAAGCATGGCACTGCCAAGGATGGAACTGCTCCCTGCTGCGGAGAGGCGTGTCTGCTGGCGCTGATGCCGGACGTGGATATTCATCTGAACGAACCTTGGGGCGTAAGGTCGAAGTCCCTGTTCGTTGTCTTCTCATTGGCCGGACACGACCCTGAAGGGCTGCGTCGTCCTCCACGGCGCCTTTATCGGATCTGATCGCGTTCCACCGGAAGTGAAGCGCCAGGCCTGATCAAGGAGGTGGGCGCCCGATCCCAAGCCTCAGACGGGCGGATTGCGGTCAATGAACCCGAGGTTTTCACCTTGCGTCCCCGATGCGGTGAGACTGGCGCCGCGCTCGCCGCTTCCTGTTCCCGGCGCCTTGGCAACGGAGAAGCCACATGCACCAGATGTCCCCGGAAATGCAGAGCTGCATCGACGAATGCCAGCGCTGCCACAGCGTTTGCCTCGGCATGGCCATGAACCACTGTCTTGAGGCAGGCGGCCGGCATGTCGAGCCGAAGCATTTCCGCCTGATGATCGCCTGCGCCGAGATTTGCCAGACCTCGGCGAACTTCATGCTGATCGGCACCGATCATCACAAGCGCACCTGCGCGGTCTGTGCTGAAGTCTGCGAGGAGTGCGCCCGGAGCTGCGAGCAGGTCGGCGACATGCAGGACTGCGTCGATGCCTGCCGCCGGTGCGCCGAAAGCTGCCGGAAAATGGCCGCCTGATCGCCAACGAAACCAGTTGCATCAAAGGAGAACCTTCATGCGTAAGTTCAAACCAGCCGCCCTCTTCGCCGTCCTTCTTGCCGCGCCCGCGGCTCTCGCCCAGGAGAGCGGGACCGGGGGGCAGGCGGGGCACATGGCGGGACAGGGAGGCTCCATGACGGATCTGTCGATCCTGCCCCAAGGCTGCCGGGACGCGATCCAGCAGTCCGGAATGCCGGGGATGATGCAGGGCATGGACATGTCCGGCATGATGGGCGGCATGGAAGGAATGGATGAGGCCCAGCAGGCCTCCATGGATGTCATGATGAAGATGAACGTCCCGATGATGGCCACCCACACCATCAAGGATCCCGACCTTGCCTTCCACTGCGGCATGATCGCGCATCATGCCGGCGCCATCGCCATGGCCGAGGTCGAGCTGAAGTATGGCGACGACGAGCAGTCGAAAGAGATGGCCCAGAAGATCATCGACGCCCAAGGCCCGGAAATCGAGGAAATGACTGCCTGGGTCAAGAAGAACACGGGCCAGCAGTAAGCATCCGGCCGCCGGAGCTTGGAGCTGCGGCGGCCTTAATGACCGCAAGGATGTCATGCAGGCTCCACCCGATCAGTCCGGCAGAACCTGGCACGGGGGAACGTTCATCATGACGACTGACGCAACCGCTTCCGCCTCACGATTCTTCTGGACCTTCCAGTGGCAGGAAGGTGCAGGACGATCGCGGGCGATTCTCGGGTAGATTCCAGACGAGGTAGATGATGGCCAGCAAGAGCAAAGACCAACACCCCGCCTTTCTCCACAGGGAGAGCAGTTCTGGCGGTGGCCATCAGCATCATGGGCATGTCCACTCCGGCCATCACGGGTCAGAGCATTCGCACGCCCCAGCGACGGCTCTGACAGGCAGCGCGCATCAGGCCAAGGATCCGGTCTGCGGCATGATGGTCGATCCCCATGCGACGCAGCACAAGGCCGCGCACGCCGGCCGGCCCTATTACTTCTGTTCGGCAGGTTGCCGCGCGAAATTCCTGGCAGAGCCGGACCGCTATCTCGACCCGGGCGCAGCGGCGGCAAAGGTCGAACCCGTGCCCGAGGGGACGATCCACACCTGTCCCATGCACCCCGAGATCCGGCAGGTCGGGCCGGGGTCGTGCCCGATCTGCGGCATGGCGCTGGAGCCGGTGCTGGTCAGCCTGGAAGCCGAGCCCAATCTCGAACTGATCGACATGCGCCGCCGCTTCTGGATCGGGCTGGTGCTGACGATCCCTGTGTTCATCCTGGAGATGGGGGGGCACCTGCTCGGGCTCGATCACCTCGTCAGCCAACGCAGTTCGAACTGGATCCAGTTGATCCTCGCGACTCCGGTTGTCCTGTGGGCCGGGTGGCCCTTCTTCCAGCGCGGCTGGCAGTCGCTGGTCACGCGCAACCTGAACATGTTCACCCTGATCGCCATGGGCACGGGGGCGGCGTGGATCTACAGCGTCGTTGCGACACTTGTGCCCGGCATCTTCCCCGACGCCTTCCGCCAGCATGACGGCTCGGTCGCGGTCTATTTCGAGGCTGCCGCGGTCATCACCGTGCTCGTGCTGCTGGGGCAGGTGCTGGAACTGCGCGCCCGAGAGAGCACCAGCGGCGCCATCCGCGCTCTGCTCGACCTGGCGCCCAAGACCGCGCGTCGCATCGGCGTGGATGGCGCCGAGGAGGAGGTCCAGCTCGATGCGGTCCATGTCGGCGACCGCCTTCGGGTCCGGCCGGGCGAGAAGGTGCCGGTCGATGGCGAAGTGATCGAAGGCCGCAGTGCCGTGGACGAGTCGATGGTGACGGGCGAGTCCATGCCGGTGACCAAGGAGGTCGGCGCATCGGCGATCGGCGGGACCATGAACCAGTCCGGCGCCCTGGTGATCGAGGCCCGCCGCGTCGGCCGCGACACCATGCTGTCGCAGATCGTCCAGCTTGTCGCGGAAGCGCAGCGGTCCCGTGCCCCGATCCAGCGGCTGGCCGACCAAGTTTCGGGCTGGTTCGTGCCGGCGGTGATCGGGCTCGCCATCCTCTCCTTCATCGCCTGGGCGATCTGGGGCCCCGAGCCACGCTTCTCCTTCGGTCTCGTTGCCGCCGTGTCCGTCCTCATCATCGCCTGCCCCTGTGCGCTCGGGCTGGCCACGCCCATGTCGATCATGGTCGGCGTCGGCCGCGGCGCCCAGGCGGGCGTGCTGATCAGGAACGCAGAAGCCCTGGAGCACATGGAGAAGGTGGACACCATCATCGTGGACAAGACCGGCACGCTGACCGAGGGTCGGCCCGCCGTCACCGCCATCGTTCCGGCACCCGGCTGGGCCAAGGCGGATGTCCTGCGTCTTGCCGCAAGCGTGGAACGGGCGAGCGAGCATCCGCTCGCGCTCGCCATCGTGCGGGCAGCAGAGGAGCGGGACATCGCGCTTGCGTCGGTCGCAGACTTCGACTCGCCGACCGGGAAGGGGGCGCTCGGGGTGGTCGAAGGCAGGCGCATTCCACTGGGAAACGCGAAGTTCCTGGCCGAACAGGGGGTCGACGTCGCGCCGCTGGCCGAACAGGCCGACCGGCTGCGCAAGGACGGGGCGACCGCGATCTTCATGGGCGTGGACGGCCGCGTCGCCGCGATCTTCGCCATCGCCGATCCAGTCAAGCCCTCGACGCCGGAGGCGCTTGCCGCGCTGAAGGCGCAGGGGATCCGGGTGGTCATGCTCACCGGCGACAACTGGACGACGGCAAAGGCGGTCGCGCGCCAGCTTGGCATCGACGAGGTCGAGGCGGAAGTCCTGCCCGACCAGAAAAGCGAGGTCGTGCAGCGGCACAAGGCGGCCGGGGAAGTCGTGGCGATGGCGGGGGACGGGGTGAACGATGCGCCCGCGCTTGCCGCCGCCGATGTCGGCATCGCCATGGGCACCGGCACCGACGTGGCCATGGAGAGTGCGGGCGTCACGCTGCTCAAGGGCGATCTCACCGGCATCGTGCGGGCGCGGCGGCTGTCGCAGGCGGTGATGCGCAACATCCGCCAGAACCTGTTCTTCGCCTTCATCTACAACGCGCTCGGCATCCCGGTCGCGGCCGGCGTGCTGTATCCGTTCTTCGGCATCCTGCTGTCGCCGATCATCGCCGCGGCGGCCATGGCGCTGTCATCGGTCAGCGTGATCGCGAACGCGTCCCGGCTGCGGGGAGTGAAGCTGTGATGACCGGAAGGCGGCCAGAGTCGATCGTCAGCGCCTTTGACGGGCGGCATCATGTCGCAACCTGCCCTGGCCGGTTTCAGGTGTCGTCTTCCCGCACGACGTGGTGTGATGAGGGCACTGCCGGAAAATGGCCGCTTCCCTGCTTTCCGAGCAGGCAGGAAGCCTGAGACGATCCAGAGGAAGAGAACGAACGGTCTGATGAGCAGGGGTGTGGCAAAGGGCAGGGGGCTTCGCGGTTGCTGGAGGCAATGGCTGGCAACCCTGTGGCTGGTCGTGGCTTTCGCCGCCCTGGCCTTGCAGGCCGGAGCCCACACCCTTCCGGCAGCACACACCCTCCATGCCAAGCGGGCTGTCGCCATGACCTTGGACCAGGGCTGCGATCATTCTCATGCGGCGTCCGGCGGTGCCCGGACGACTTCCGGGGATCAGGACGGTTCCGGCGAGGGCGGGCCGGGTTCCCAGGACGACTGCTGCGCCCGGTTCTGCACGATCACCGCCCTTCTGCCGGAAAGCCCCCGGGCCGATCCGCCTTCCGGCGGAGAGACCCGCCTCGGGATTCTGGTGGGTCGCCTGGGGCGGACTGCCGGGGGGATCCTGCGGCCACCACGTTCATCCGTCGCCGCGTGAAGGCGTTGCGGACCCGAAAGGTCCGCGCCTTCCGGCCATTTCGGCCGACAGGCCGATAACGCCACTCGGACATCAACGATCACCAGGGGGATGCGCGTGCGCTGTGTGATGCCGCGTTTTCCCGGACATGGATGAACAGCAATGAAACGAACTGCAATCGCCCTTTCCCTTGGCCTCGCGGCAGGGCTGCCGACTGTTGCCCTGGCGCAGGCCGGGCATGACACCCACCACCCCGCGCAGGCGCAGGAACAGGCCGCCCCAACGATGCCGATGCCGGGTATGCCAGACCAGATGCGGACCATGATGCAGGGCGGGATGATGAACGGGGCGGCCGATGCCTCGAAGGCTGCCGGGACAGCGCCAGCCGATGGGAACATCCCCGCTTTCACCCGCGCCTATGTGGATGCCATGGACGCGATGCACGGGCCGATGATGGACGGCGTCATGGCCGATGACCCCGACACGGCCTTTGTCCGGGGCATGATCCCGCATCATCAGGGCGCGATCGACATGGCCCGGATCGTCCAGCAGTACGGCGATGATCCGCAGACCAGGGCATGGGCCGGGCAGATCATCGCCGCGCAAGAGCGCGAGATCGCCGAGATGGAAGCCTGGCTGAAGGAGAGAACCCACCCCGAGGCCATCGACTTCGGCCAGACCGGCGGCACCGTCTGGTCCGCCGACGAAGGCGGCAGCTCGATCAGCGCCATCGACCTGGGCACCGGGACCGTGACGACGGCGCCGGTCCCGGTCGCGCCCCATAACGTCGATCTGACGCCGGACGGGCGCTTCCTGCTGGCGGTCGGCACTCCGGCTTCCCGTGATCATGGCTTTCAGGGGCATGGCCACGACGGGGACGCCGCGGGACTTCTGGTGATGCTTGATCCACAGGACCTCTCGAAGCCTGCCGTCACGGTGCAGCTCGGTGCCCACCCGGCCCACGTCGTCGCCGATACGCAGGGTCGCGCCTATGCGTCCCTCTCGGGCGCGGACGAGGTCGCGGTGGTCGATCTCGCCAACGCATCGGTGGTCAAGCGCATCAGGACCGGAGCTTATCCGCACGGGCTGCGGCTCAGCCCGGACGGGACCGAGCTCTATGTCGCCAATGTCGAGGACGGGTCGGTTTCGGTCATCGACACGGCCAGCTTCACCGAGGCGGCGCGCATCCCGGTGGGCACGGCGCCGGTCCAGGTTGGCTTCACCCCTAATGGCAGCCGGGTCTATGTCTCGCTGCGCGACGAGAACCGCGTCGCCGTGATCGACACCGCCACGCGCAAGGTCACGGCCAGGATCGAGGTCGGTCCCAATCCGATCCAGATGATCGTCACCCCCGACGGCAGCCAGGTCTATGTCGCCAACCAGGGGACCGAGGCCGCCCCGAACGACACCGTGTCGGTGATCGACACGGCGACCGGCGAGGTTGCCAGGACGCTGGAAACCGCTGCCGGCGCGCATGGCGTGTCGGTTTCGGCGGACGGCGCCTTCGTGTTCGTGACCAACATCGCGGACGACAGCGTCTCGGTCATCGACGTCGCGCGCCAGGAGGTCGTCGGATCGGTGCCGGTGGGCGACCGCCCCAACGGCATCGTCCATGGGCCGTCGAACTGACCGGATCGCTGAAGCTGGCGCCGGGTATCCCGGCGCCGCTCGCGCGGCTCTTCCTCCGCGCGGGCCAATCACAGGAAAGATATCATGCGAACTGTTCTTCTTGCGGCCATTGCCGCGGTCGCCACAGGCGCTGCCTGGTGGCTCTGGGGCCGATCCGATGCCGGAAGGCCGGCTGAAGACGGCCAGGCTGTTGTTGCTGTAACCCTGCCGGCCACGTTGTCACCCGCAGCCAAGGCCGGTCAGCAGGCCTTCGCCGCCAACTGCGCATCCTGCCACGGCACCGATGCCGAGGGGCGGGCGGGGACTGCACCACCCCTCATCCACAAGATCTACGAACCGGGCCACCACGGCGACATGGCATTCGTCCTGGCAGCACGCAACGGGGTGCGTGCCCATCACTGGCCCTTCGGAAACATGCCTCCGGTGCCGGGGCTCACGGACCCGGAACTGGCCGGGATCATCCGCTTCGTGCGCGAGGTTCAGGTTGCGAACGGCATTCGCTAGATCGCTGATCCTGGGCATCCTGGCCGTGATCGGGGGCGGTTCCGGCCGCAGCCTTGCCGTGTCCCCGGTCAGGGCGCACGCGGCATCCTTCAGGGCAAGGAAGGGCTGGAATGAACATCCCCGAAGCCGCGCAGGCGTCGGGTCTCACCTCCAGGACGGTCCGATGCCATGAGGACATCGGTCTTGTGGCACCGCAGCGTGGGCCGAACGGCTATCGCCATTTCAGCCCCGCTGATATTCACCGATTGCGCTTCCTGAGCCGCGCGCAAGCGGCCCGACAAGCGTCATGCCGACAAGGCCTGCGATCATCATCGCTGCCGGGCTGAATGCTCCTCGGCTGCGCCCTCATCTGCCTCAACCAGATCAGAGGGTTTTGTCCGGTGTTCTAGGAAACCGAGGCCAGGAAGCGCGCAAACAGTTCCCGTTGCGACGAGATGCCAAGCTTTGCATAGATGTTGCGGCGGTGGATCCGCACCGTGCCCGATGCGATCCCAAGCGCCTGTCCCGTCGCCTCGGCCGAATGGCCCTTCAGGACATAGCCCACGATCTCGCGCTCGCGCGGTGTGAGGCGGTCCAGGCCCTGCCCGGTCAGTTCCGCCTTCCTGGCCGCGCGGGTGGCGAAGATTTCCGCAAGGCCGGACCAATGCTGTCCCATCAGGGCCGTGACGATCGGCGAGATCCTGGAAAGACGCCGGAATTCCGGCTGGCTGAACACCTTTTCCTCGCGCATCAGGGACAGGACGACATGGGCATCGCCAGGCAGGTGCGCGAAATAGCCGATTTCTTCCGCGATCTCGGTCCGCATGTAGTACGTGCGGAAATATTCGCCCTGATAGAAGCGGTCGGGTGCCAGGTCGCGCAGCCGATAAAGACCGGGGGGCACCGGACGGACCGCCCCCAGGAAAAAGGGGTCGAGAAGATAGGGCCCCTCGACATAGTCGCTGACAAAGACCTTGCGTCGGGCCTGCGGAAAATCATCGTGGATCTCAAGGGGGCGGCTGTCGCCCTGATAGCCGAAGACAACGGTGAACGTGCAGGGCATCACCGAGCGCAGCCATGCCGTGAGCGCCGGGCAGAAGCCGGCCGTGCCAAGCGCGGCGATGGCCGCGGCAAGCAGTCCGGTCTGGGCCCCTTTGGTATCCGCAGCGTCAAACACCACCGAACTATGCTTTTTGTGATATATACAGCCTTGCCATGATTTTCTACGCTTTTCCCCAAGTCAAGGGATAGGCTTCCGAGAGCAGCATGGACGTTCAACCCATCGCCGAACTGAGGGCCGTGACCAAGCGGTATGGCCTGGTCACCGCCGCACGCGGGCTGAACCTCACCATCCGGCAGGGAGAGTTCCTGTCCTTCCTGGGCCCCTCGGGCTGCGGCAAGACCACGGCGCTGAGGATGCTTGCGGGCTTTGAACAGGCGACCGAGGGCGAGGTTCTGATCGATGGCCGGGTGGTCAACGGGGTGCCTCCGCATCTTCGCCCGGTGAACATGGTCTTTCAGCAATACGCCCTGTTTCCCCATATGAACGTGGCGCGGAACGTGGGCTACGGGCTTGATCAGCGCCGCCCCCGTCCCCCCGCTGCCGAAATCGCGCAAGAGGTGGGGCGGGCGCTGCAGATGGTGCGTCTTGCCGGCTTCGGGGACCGGCGGATCTGGGAAATGTCGGGCGGGCAGCAACAGCGTGTCGCGCTGGCGCGGGCCATCGTGAACCGGCCCAAGATCCTGCTGCTGGATGAACCCATGGCCGCGCTGGACAAGAAGCTGCGCCACGACATGCAGATCGAACTGAAATCGCTGCAACGGGAACTGGGCATCACCTTCGTCCTTGTGACCCATGACCAGGAGGAGGCGCTGTCCATGTCGGACCGGGTCTGCATCATGAACCAGGGGCAGATCGCCCAGATCGGCACGCCGGAAGACCTGTATGACCGGCCCCAAAGCCGCTATGTGGCCGATTTCGTGGGGCGGTCGAACTTCATCCCGTCCCGGGTGGTGGGCATGGCGGGGGACCGGGTCCGCGCGCGGGGGCCACAGGGCCTGGCCTTCACCGCCCGCACCCCCGGGCCGCTTGCGGCGGGAACAGAGATCGTGCTCTCCCTCCGGCCCGAAGATGTCCGCATTGCCCCGCTTGGGGCGCCGGATGGCCACCCGATGCGGATCACGCATCGCATCTTCCTGGGCGAACATACCGAATATCACCTTTCGTCGGTGGCCATCGGCCATCTGGTCGCCGTGGTCCCGCGCGGCGCCGATGCCGCGGCACATGACCTGGAAGTGGGCGCCGAAGTCGCCGCCCTTTGGCGCGACGGCGGCCCGCTGGCGCTGACCAAGGACTGATCCCGATCAACAGCGACCTGCGCAGACCCATGCGCGGGCACCTTTCCTTCGCATCACTCAACAGGGGAAAAAGATGACCGACCGCCGTGCCACCGCCACTGAAAGACACTTTCTCCAGACGCTGGAAAGCTATCGCAAGGGGTCGATTTCGCGCCGCGATTTCCTGGCCCGGACCGGCCTTGGGCTGGCGGCCGCCGCGATGGCCGGCGCCATGCCCGGCCTTGCGCGGCAGGCCTGGGCGCAGGGAAGCATCGGCGACCGGGTCGTGATCGCGACCTGGCCGAACTATCACGCCCCTGAAAGCCTCGAAGCCTTCCGCGCCGCCACCGGGGCTGCGGTGGACGTGAACGTCTTCGGCTCGAACGAGGAAATGCTGGCCAAGCTGCAGGCAGGCGGCGCAGGCTGGGACGTGGTGGTGGCGACCAACTACACCATTTCCACCTATGCCGAGCAGGGCATCATCGAGGAACTGGACCTGTCGCGCATCCCGAACTTCGATCCCTCGGCCTTCGATGCCCGCTTTGCCGGCCCGGGCGTCATCGATGGCAAGACCTATGCCATCCCGCGCAATATCGGCACGACCGGCTATTGCGTGAACACCTCCGAACTGGACGGCGCCACGCCCGCCACCTGGAAAGAGTTCTGGGATCTTGCCCGCGACCAGCTGTCGGGGCGCGCGATGGTGCATGACTATCAGCTGACCGCCATCGGCAACGCGCTGAAGTATTACGGCTATTCCTTCAACTCGGTCGATCCCGCGGAACTGGCCGATGCCGAAAAGCTGCTGATCGACACGAAGCCGCATCTCTTTGCCATCAACTCGGATTACCAGCCCTCGATGCGTTCGGGGGACGCGGCCATGTCGATGTGCTGGACCGGCGACGCGGTGCAGTTGCAGCGCGACATGCCGGAAATCGCCTATGTGCTGGGCAGGGAGGGGGGCGAGCTGTGGTCGGACTTCTTCACCGTTCCGGCCTCGGCCCCGCACCGCGACGCGGCTTACGCGCTGATCAACTTCCTGCTGGCCCCCGAGATGGCGGCCCAGGAAGCGCGCTTCCATGGCTATCCCACCGGGGACAGGCGCGTGGATGCGCTGCTGCCCGACGAGATGCGCAACAGCCCGATCCTTTATCCGGCGGCCGAGCTTCTGAACGCCCTGGAATTCGGCGCCGCAGTCACCCTCACCAACCCCGAGCGGGCCGAGATCATGGCCCGCTTCAAGTCGGCCTGAAGGGGGGAACGGACGTGCGGCCAGCCCTGCGCACCACCCTTTTCCTGGCACCCGCCACGGCATGGCTTTTGTTCATGCTGGTGCTTCCCCTGCTGGTCGTCGTCCTGTTCAGCTTTGGCGAAAGGGGGGCTGCGGGCGGATACGTCCCGGCCTTCACGCTGGACAATTACGCCAACCTGTCCGCGCGCTGGACGGCCTTTCGGAACACGATCCTGCTGGCCCCGCTTGGCACGGTGCTGTGCCTGCTGATCGCCTATCCGCTGGCCTATCACCTGGCGATCAAGGCCGATCCGCGCTGGCGCACCATCCTGCTGATCCTGGTCATCGTGCCGTTCTGGACCTCCATCCTGATCCGGTCCTATGCGTGGATCCAGATCCTGGGCGGCAACGGCCTTCCCCGCCTGATCGCCGAACTGGGTCTTGGCCGCCCCCGCCTGATCAACACGCCCTTCGCGGTGCTGGTGGGGATCGTCTATGGCTATCTGCCGCTGATGGTCTTTCCGATCCATGTCGCGCTGGAAAAGATCGACCGCCGCCTGCTGGAAGCCTCGGCCGACCTGGGCAGCCCGCCCTGGCGGACCTTCCTGCAGATCACCTTGCCGCTGTCGCTGGCAGGCGTGGCCACAGGTTCGATGCTGGTCTTCATCCTGCTGATGGGGGAATTCCTGATCCCGCAGATCCTGGGCGGCGGAAAGGTGTTCTTTGTCGGCAACGCCCTGGTCGACCTGTTCCTTCAATCCCGGAACTGGCCCTTCGGAGCCGCCGTGGCGGCGACGCTGGTGCTGGTCATGCTGGTCACCGTCACGATCTATCTGCGGGCGATGAAGCGCCTGTCGGGTGGGCGCGACGATGTCTCGATGATGTAAGGGGCGCGCTGATGAGGCTGTATGTCCTTTCGGTCTATCTGTTTCTTTATATCCCCATCGGCATCATCGCGCTGTTTTCCTTCAACGCGGGGCGCCATGCGGCGCAGTTCACGGGGTTTTCCACGCAATGGTATGGCAAGGCGCTGAACAACCCCTTTGTGCTGGAGGCGCTGAAGACCAGCTTCGCCGTGGCCCTGGCCTCGGCCCTGCTGGCCACGATCTGCGGGACGCTTGCCGCGATCGCGTTGCAAGGCATCAGGGGCTGGATGCGGATGGTCTATGACGCGCTGATCTACATGGCCGTGATGGTGCCCGGCATCGTCATCGGCATCGCCACGCTGATCACCCTGGTGACGGTGTTCGGCACGCTGAACCCGCTTCTGGCCGCGATCTTCGGCGGCGAAACCCCACCGCAACTCGGCCTGGGGAAAGGGTCGCTGATCGCCGCGCACGGGCTGTTCACCATGGCGCTGGTTGTCGTGATCGTGCGCGCCCGCCTGCAGGGCATGGACCGCACCCTGCTGGAGGCCGCCGCCGACCTGGGCGCACCCCCCATGCGCAGCTTCGTGCAGATCACCCTGCCGCAGATCGCCCCCGCGGTGCTGGCGGGCTTCCTGCTGGCCTTCACCTTCAGCTTTGACGATTTCATCGTCGCGTTCTTCGTTGCCGGATCGGAAACGACCCTGCCGATCTATATCTTCTCGTCGATACGGCGGGGGGTGACCCCTGAAATCAACGCCATCGGGGCGATGGTCATGGCGGCCTCGCTGGTGCTGCTGATCGCGGCCCAGATGATCCTCCGCCCCCGCAAACGCTGACATGCCTTCAAAGGATGGACCATGATGCTGAAAGACCGCGTGGCCTTCATGACGGGGGCCGGTGCCGGGATCGGACGGGCGGGCGCGATGGCCCTAGCGCGCGAAGGGGCCTGCGTCGTTGTGACCGACCTTGACGCCGGCCGTGCCGCCGCCGTCGCCCGCGACATCACCGCGCAGGGGGGACAGGCCGAAAGCCTGGGCCTTGATGTGACCGACGATGCGGCGCTGTCGGGCGCCATTCTGGACACGGCGGCCCGGTTCGGGCGGCTGGATGTCCTGCACTCGCACGCGGGCGTCCAGGTGCCGGGACGGCTGGACCAGATGGATGTGGCTGGCATGGACCTGTCCTGGCGGCTGAACGTGCGGGCGCATTTCGTGGCCGCCAAGGCCGCGATGTCCGTCATGGTCCCCCGCAGGATGGGGTCGATCATCATCACGTCGTCCAATTCCGGCGTGCAGCATGACCGCGGGATGATCGCCTATTGCACCACCAAGCACGCGGTCATCGCCATGACCCGCCAGATCGCCGCCGATTACGCCCGCCACAATGTGCGCTGCAATGCCCTGTGCCCCGGTTTCGTCGACACCGTCTTCAATGCCGGCTTTGAGGAGCAGATGGGCGGCCGCGCGGCATTGGAGGATTATGTGCGCGACACCATTCCGATGGGCCGCTTCGGAACCCCCGAGGAGATCGGCGAAGCCATCCTCTACCTCGCCTCGGACAGGTCGGCCTTCATGACGGGTCATGCCCTGGTGATCGACGGGGCCGAAAGCGTCTGATGCGCGCCAAGGGCGAACAGCCCGGCGCGCCAGGCCGGGCGCGCGGCCCCGCCCTTGCCACGCCCCCCCATGACCGGGCAGACTGCGGCACCTGCCCGCCCCGGCAGGGCGGAAGCCTCGGAAAGAAGCGTGACATGACCCCCCTGACCGCCCCGGCGCTGGCCGTGGCCCTGACCTTCGGAGGCGCGGCCATGGCGCAGCAGACCGGACCCCAACCGGCCGAGCCGCTGTCGGCCCGGGCCTCGGACCCCGGGGTGCTGGGCTGGATGCAGGGCCAGCCGCCCGCGCCCGACAAGACCATCCGTCCGGGCGATCCCGATTTCTTCGCCTTTCCCAAGCTGCGCTGGACCGTCTGCCATTTCAGCCGGATGATGCCGGTGGTCGCCGTGGACCGGGGCCCGGATGCCGCCGCCCCGCTGCCCGAGGCGCTGGACCCCGCGATCGGGGCCGTCGCCTTCACGCCCCTGGGCGGCGGCGGCGGGCGGATGACCTGGGACGAGGCCTCCGACGCCAATTACAGCGACGGGGTGATCGTGCTGCACCACGGCCGCGTCGTTTATGAACGCCATGGCGGCTGCCTGGAACCCGACGGCCTGCACGGCGCCATGTCGGTCACCAAAAGCCTGACCGGGCTGATGGCCGAGGCGCTGATCGCCGAAGGGCGGCTGGACGAGGCCGCGCCCGTGGCCGGAATCATCCCGGAACTGGCGGGCAGCGCCTTTGGCGACGCCACCGTCCGGCAGGTGCTGGAAATGACCACCGCGCTGGACTATTCCGAGGATTACGCCGACCCCGGGGCCGGGGTCTGGACCTATTCCGCCGCGGGCAGCGCCTTCCCCAAGGGGCCGGATGACACCGGCCCGCGCGGCTATTACGAGGCCTTGCAGGGCATCGGAAAGGGCGGCACCCATGGCGAGGCCTTCGGCTACAAGACCCCCAACGCCGATGTGGCGGGCTGGCTGGTGGCCAGGGTGACGGGCCGGTCGGTGGCCGATCACCTGGCGCAAACCATCTGGTCGAGGCTCGGCCAGCGGCGCGAGGGCTATTACACCGTCGATGCGCTTGGCACGCCCTTCGCGGGCGGGGGCTTCAACGCAAGCCTGCGCGACATGGCGCGATTGGGCCAGATGATCCTGGACGGCGGCCGCGCGGGCGACAGGCAGATCATCCCCGAAGCCGCCATCGCCCGCCTGCGGCAGGGGGGCGACCGGGCCCGCTTCGCCAAGGCGGGCCATGACCTGCCGGGCTGGAGCTATCAGGGCCTGTGGTGGATCACCCATGACGACCACGGCAGCTTCACGGCGCGCGGCGTCCACGGCCAGACGATCTGGATCGACCCCCGGGCGGACATGGTGATCGCGCGCTTCGCCTCGCACCCGGTGGCGGCCAACGCGGCCAGCGACCCGACCTCGCTGCCCGCCTTCCGCGCGGTGGCCGATTACCTGATCGCCCATGACGACCAGCCCCTGCTGGGCGCGGAATGGGTGGCCGAGGACATCGGCGGGCAGGGCGTGATCGACAACAGCCACGCCAGCCTGCAGTTCCTGCGGGACGGGCGGCTGGCGGGGAACGGCACCTGCAACCGCATCCTGGGCCGCTACCAGGCCGAAGGCGGGCGGCTGGCGCTGACGCCCGCGGGAACCACGATGATGGCCTGCCCCGAGGCGCTGATGGCGCAGGAACGCCGCTTCCTGGACGCCCTCGGCCGCGTGGACGGCTACCGGATCGACGGCACCGGCGCGCTGGTCCTGACCGCCGCAGGCAACCCCGCGATCACCGCCAGACGGTAAGGGACGCACACCGCCAGGGCGACGCCCCTTCCCGGCGGAAACAAGGCAGAACCGTCGCGCTGCAAGCCGCCGGATCGCGGCGCGCGGACGCTTGATCCGGCCTGCCTGCCCCCGGACCGAAGGCGGCGGATGGTTCCGGGCGAAGGCCGTGGCCGAGCATCATCCCCGGCTCGTCACCGCCAACGTCGCGGGCGTGGGCGTCCTGCAACTACCGGTCCCGATGGTGCGCGAGAACCTCGACAGCGGCGCATTGCAGATTGCATCGGAGGATGTCCGATGCCGGGCCGAGTTTGGCCCAAGGAACGGGGGGATCCAGGGAAGGAGACTTGATAACTGTTATGAAACTTGCCATCTTGGTTCCAGCATAAGGAGCAGGACATGCTGAGTGCCGAACTTGGACCGAAGCTTGAAGGCTATGTGGCAAAGCTTGTCGAAAGCGGCCGCTACAACTCGAAGAGCGAGGTCGTGCGCGAGGGTATCCGCCTGATCCAGGAGCGTGAAACACGCCTGGCCGTGCTGGACCAGGCCTTGGCGCGTGGCCTGGCCGATGCCGACGCAGGGCGGGTGCGGCCTGCCGGGGACGTGGCGGCGCGGCTGGAAGCCCGGTACGAGGCATGGCCGCGCGGCACGGAATGATCGTCGAGATCACCGCCACGGCCGAGGCGGACCTGGAGGGGATCGGCGACCATATCGCGCGCGACAATCCCGCGCGCGCCGTGACCTTCATCCGAGAGCTTTACCAGTGCTGCATGGACCTGGCAGAGATGCCGCTGGCCTGGCCGATCGTGCCCCGCCACGAGCGCCATGGCATCCGGCGCCGGGTCCATGGGCGCTATCTGATCTTTTACCGCGTTGCCTCCGATCGGATCACGGTCCTGCATGTCGTGAACGGCGCCATGGACATCGAGGCGATCCTGTTCCCTGACGGATGACGCCGGGGGCAGCCATCCCGAACCGGGATGCCGATGGGCCTGATCCCCTCGTCCCGCGACCCCAAGGCCCTGGCCGTGTCGGTCATGGCCGAGGCGATGGCCGCCTTCGCGCAGGCCGTTCCGGCCTAATGCCCCGCGAAATCGGAGGGATGGTCGAAATCCGCCAGCCGTTCGGCGGGAACATGCAGGTGCGCGGGCCGGGGCAGTTCCCTGAGCAGGGCCCCCGCGCCCCGGTCGCCTTGCAGCGTCATCAGCCGGGGCCGCCAGCCTGGCGGAAAGATCGCGGGCGGCATGGGCATCCCGTCCTTCCACGCGCAGGCAGGCCTGTCCGGCGGGGCCGCGATCAGGCGGCGGTAATCCTCGGCCCGGACCAGCGGCATGTCGCCAAGCGCGATCAGAAGCCGCGCGTCGGGCTGGCCCAGATGCGCCACGCCGGCCCGGATCGAATCGGACTGGAGTCCGGGGGCGATCATTAAGGTCGCGAAGCCCTCGTTCTCCAGCAGGCGGGCGATCCTGCCGGACCGGACCACCGCAAGACGCCGCAGGATGCCCGCCCCCGTCAGCGCGCGGGCGGCATGGACCACCAGCGGCAGCCCGTCGAAGGGGGCGGCCAGCTTGTCGGCCTCGCCAAAGCGCCGGGACGCGCCTGCTGCCAGCAGCAACGCGGCGATGGTCATGGCCAGCCCCCTTTGCGACAGTCCGACACCCCTGCCCGTTCATGCCGATCACGCGCGGGATTTCCAAGGCCTGTTTGCGCCCCTGCCCCTTCGGGCGGCGCGCCGGGGACTGGCGGAAGCTTTGCCGCGTCACCCCGCTGCGGCAGGCCCCCCGTCCTGCGCCAAGACCGCGCGCAGCACGTCCCCGAAATGGGCCACCGGCAGTTCCGCGGCCTGTTCGGGCCAGACGTAATGCAATTCCAGATCGACCTGGAAATCGGCCAATGGCAGGATCCGCACGGCATGCGGCACGCGCCACCGCTGGCAGGCATTGACGAAGCAGACGAGCCGAAACTGACCAGCGACGGAATGATCGACCTTGAAGGCCTGATCCTGCGCGCCTCGCCCCTCTACAAGGAGTTTTTCGACGAGATCGGCGCCCAGGCCATCGTGATGCCGATGGGCGACACCTATACCGCCCTTGAAAGGGGGATGATCAACGGCGTGGCCTATCCGGCGATCGGCTATCGCGACTTTGGCTGGGACAAGTTCACCCGTTATCGCGTCGATCCCAGTTTCTTCGGCATAGATGTGCTGATCTCCATGAACCTGGATGCCTGGAATGCGCTTTCGGACGAATCCAAGGCGGTGCTGGACGAGGTCGCGCAGGAATTCGAGCGCGAAAGCTCGGAAGCCATCATCAAGGAAGACCAGGAGACGCGCGCCGCGCTCGAGGCCGACGGAATGGCGGTGGTCGAGATGACGGGCGAGGGTCGCCAGCGTTTCCTGGACGCCGCGGCGAATGCAAGCTGGACCCGGATGGAACGGCGCGATCCCACCCATGTGGAAGAACTGCGCGCGCATTTCGAATGACCTTGAAAGGGCCGTCCGGACCGGGCGGCCTCATTGCTTAACGCCTCATGAACAAGGCCGTTCGGAAATATGGAAACCTTATTCAAGAATGTGGCCAGGCTGTCCTGGCTATGCGCATCCGTGGCAAAGGCGCTGATCGGGCTGAGCATCGTCATGGTGATCGTCGACGTGACCGTCCGCAACATGGGCTTGCGGCCCATGACCTGGGCCATCTCGGCCACGGAATACAGCCTGCTCTATATCACCTTCCTGTCCATGCCCTGGCTGGTCAGGACACGCGGCCACGTCTTCGTGGTCTTCCTGCGCTCGACGTTTCCCCCCTCGGCCCGGCGCATTCTGGAGGCCGGGGTTTATCTGCTCTGCCTGCTGTTGTCGGTCTATCTGGGCTATGTCGCCCTGGCGTCCCTGTCATCGGCCTTGGCCACCGGCAGCTTTGAAAGCCGGACATTCGACATGCCGAAATGGCTGATCCTGCTGCCGATCGTGATCGGCTTCTTCCTGTCCGCGCTGGAATGGCTGGCCTTTCTGCTGACGCCCGCCTCGCTTTACACCGTTTCCGCCGAAGACCTGGAGGGCTTGTAATTGGAATGGCTTTATCCCTTTTCGGTTCTGGTGGGGTCCGTCGTCGTCCTGATGGGCCTTGGCCTGCCGGTCGCCTTCGCCTTCTTCACGACCAACATCATCGGCCTGATGCTGTTTTTCGGCGGCACGCGCGGGATCGTGCAGATGGTGTCGAACTTCAGCGAGGCCGTCGGCACCTATACCCTTGCCCCCCTGCCGATGTTCCTGGTGATGGGCAGCCTTTACTTCCGGTCGGGGCTTGGGGAACGGGTCATCAACGCGCTTGACCTGGCGGTCGGCAACCTGCGCGCCAGGCTGTCATACGTGACCCTGGCGTCGGGGGCCGTCTTTGCCGCCCTGTCGGGATCCAGCCTGGCCAATGCCGGCATGCTCAGCTCGCTGATGGCGCCCGAAATGCTGAAGCGCGACTACAAGCCCCGCATGGCCTATGGCCCGATCCTGGGCGCGGGCTGCCTTGCCGTGATCATTCCGCCCTCGACCCTGGCCGTTCTTCTGGGATCGCTGGCGCAGATAGACGTGGGGGCCCTGCTGATCGCGGGCATCCTGCCGGGCCTGATCCTGGCGATGATGTTCGGGGGGCTGATCTGGTTCCAGGCCCACCGCGACCCCCAGGCCGCCCCTCAATACGCGATCGCCCCGGTGGCGAGCGGGGAAAAATGGAAGGCCATCCTGTCGAACATCATGCCGATGTCCTTTCTTGTCTTCTCGGTGGTGGGGACGATCATCCTTGGGATCGCCACCCCCACCGAATCCGCCGCGCTTGGCTGCGCCGGGGTCATCATCCTGCTGGTGATCTATCGCAAGCTGACCTGGGGCGTGATCTGGAGGTCGCTGGACGACGCCATGAAGGTCACGGGCATGACGTTCCTCATCATCTCGGCCTCGATGACGTTCTCGCAGATCTTCGCCTTTTCGGGGGCATCGAACGGGTTCATCCAGTCCCTGATCGCGCTTGACCTGGGGTATTACGGGATCATCGCGCTGATGGTGGTGACCATCCTCATCCTGGGGATGTTCATGGACCAGGTGTCGATGATGCTGATCACCCTGCCGATCTTCATGCCGATCGCTGCGCAATACGGCTTTGACACGGTCTGGCTTGGGCTGATCCTGCTGCTGGCCTTCGAGGTCGGGCTGGTCACGCCGCCCTTCGGCCTGCTGCTCTATGTCGTGATGGGCGCGGGCAGCCGCCAGGGCGTCACACTAAGCACCGTTGCCATGGCCGCCCTGCCCTATGTCGGCGTGACGATCCTGATGATCGCGCTGATCGTCATCTTCCCGCAGCTTGCGCTGCTTCTGCCATCGCTTCTTTAGCCAGGGCCGCATCGTTCCTGATCTTCTGGACGCGGCCGAGCCGACCGCGACCTGCAGAAGCATGTTCCATCGAGGCAGGGGCGGCCTTGCCAAGGAAGCCGGAACCCGGGGTGACAAGCGGGGATTGAACACCTGCAAGGACTTGAAGGACCGCCGCCATGTTTGAGCTTGAAACCCCTTTGCTGGAACTGATTGCGCGCGGCGCGATCCTGTTTGTCCTGTTCATGACGCTGTTCCGCCTGCTGCCGCGCCGCACGGGCGGAGAGCTGGCGCCGATGGACCTGGTGTTCCTGCTGCTGATCACCGAGGCGGCGTCCCATTCCCTGGGGGACTACAGCTCGGTCGTGGATGGCGCGGTGCAGATCATGACGATGCTGGCGCTGAACTATCTGGCCAACTGGCTGTCCTTCCGCTTTCCCCGGTTCGAGCGGCTGATCGGGCATGAGGCGCTGCAGGTCATCAAGGACGGGCAGATGATCCCCCGCAACCTGAAAAAGGAGATGCTGACGGCGGACGAGCTGATGGGCAGCCTTCGCCTGAACGGCGTCGAGACCATCGCCCAGGTCCGCAGCGCGCATGTCGAGGGCGACGGCCGGCTGAGCGTGGTGACATACGGCAGCGGCGGCGGGGCCACGGAAGGCGCCGCCTGAACGCGGGGGCAGCCCCGCGGGCGGCGGGGTGACAGTCGGCAGGGCGGCAGACGACCAAGACCCCGCCCTTGATTACGCCAGAAAAGGGGACACAGGCCACGGTCCATGGCTGGGCAAGGCCCGGTGCCAGATCGCGGCCTAGCCATGGATTGCGGACGGATACGCCCCTGACGGCCATCATCGTCGGAAGGGTTCGGTCAGGCGAAAGGCGGTTGATCAGGCGGCACGGGAAGGCTTACGGTTTTCCCGCACTTGCAGGAAGACGCCATGCCCGGTCGGAAATCGAAAACGCCGCTTGCCGATCAGCACATGTTCCTGTCGCCGCAACTCGATATCGGGGCGGACCCGGAAGACGGCTCGGACCTGGACCTGATCGCAAGCACCTATCGCTCGGTTCTCGACGACTCGGCCTTCGAGGACATGATAGCAGGCTGGGAAAGCAGGCTGACGACCTCGGGGGCCGGAACCCCGCAGACAAAGGTGTCGCGGCGCCTGCTTGGCCAGTTGGCGATCTTCCGCGACACGCTCGACAATCTCGGCGCTCCGGTGACCAGCGACCCGTTGAAGGTCGCGGTGTCAGAGGTTCCCGGCCCGGCCCTTGTCATCTCGCCCAATGGACGGGTGGCCACCATCAACATCTCGGGAGAGCGCGCCTTCGGGGTCAGGCAGGGCGGGCAGATCGATCCCGCGCGGATCGCCCCGGGCTCGCGCGAGGATTACGACGCGCTGCTGCGCGCCTCGGGAGAGCGGCATAACGGGGCGCACGCCATTCTCACGATCCTGCCCGCCGCCGGGGAATACGGCGAAACCCTTCTGGCGGAAGCCTATCTTCTTCGGGCGGCGGGCCAGAACCGGGACCATATCGCGATCCGCTCGCTGGAAATCGCGTGGGCGCCCCGCGCGGGGGACCGCTTGCAGCAGGCCTTCGGGCTGACGCAGGCGGAATGCGAGGTGGCCGAGCTGTTCTTCCAGTCCCGCAACCTTGACGCCATCGCCCAAAGGCGGGGCGTGTCCTTGCTGACGATCCGCACCCAGATCAAGACGATCATGGGCAAGATGGGCGCCCCCTCGAACGTGGAACTGATGCGTCTTCTTGCCATGGTCGCAAGCCGCGAGCAGGTCGGGCTGACGGGGGCAGCCCCGGTCTGGCACGACCCGCTGAACCGCGAAAGCATCATCCAGACGGGCGGCGGGCGCAGGATCGCCTGGACCTGGATGGGCGACCGGCACGGCCTGCCCGTGGTCCTGTCCCGGGGCATGACGATGACCTATCTCTTGCCGGCCGACTGCGAGGCCCGGCTGAAGGAGGCGGGGATCTGCCTTTATCTGCTGTCCCGGCCCGGCTATGGCAACAGCACGATCGACGCGTCGCTTGACGTGATGGAGGACAACCGCGTCGCCCTGCGCGCGTTTCTGGACAGGATCGTGGGCCGCCCCTGCCTGGGGGTCGGCCAGGCGGACGGGGTGTTGCCGCTTGTGGCCGAAGCCGCGGCCGATCCCCGCCGGTTCCACGGCCTCCTGGCGGTCGGATATGCGGGGGGCTTCGACATCCCCGGCCTCCAGCGGCTTCCGAAGATCCAGCGGGTGATGCTGCAACTGGCCGGAAGCGCCCCCTGGGTGGCCGAACTGATGGCGAAATCCGGGCACCGGATGATGCGGCAGCACGGCCTGGACTGGTATCTGGAGCGGGCCTTCCGCACCAATCCGATCAACCAGGTCACCCTGCGCAATCCCGACTGGACTGCCCTGATCCGCAACGCCTGCGAACACGCGCTCAAGCAGGGCCATGTCACCTTTGTGCGCGAATTGCAGTTGACCCACTTCCCGATCGATCCCGCGCTGCAGGCGCTGGCGATCCCGTTGCTTTATCTGGCGCCGCTGGACGACCCGGGGATCGATCTTGATGCCTGCGGCAGGCTTGGGAAGCTCAACCCCAGGATAACCGTCGAACCTGTGCCTGACGCGGCTGAACTCATCCTTTACCAGCGCAGCGACCTTGTCCTGGACAGGATCATCGCCATGGCGCGCCAGAAAAAATAAGCCGCATACCCCATTTGGGGTATGACCGCGCCGCATCTGTTTCATAGGCAGTTCCCACAAGGTCACCCTGCGTAACGAGTGGGCACGCCCCCCAGGTGGTGCGGGTATTGGTTCTGGCCTTGTGATCCGTTGGCGCCTCATCGTTTCGACGGTCGAGGCTTCACGAATTGGGCGCCCTTGCGGCGCCCTTTTTCGTTTTGGACCTGTCGGGCTGCGGGCCTTTCACGGCCGACCAGCCCGTCGCAGGCAGCGCATGGACATGGTTGTTCCGGCCCACATCAAGGGGCAGTTTTGCCAGGATCCCTGACTGATGCCCTGGATGACTTCCCTCACGCCGCCTTGCCGACCGGTTGGCTTCAGGCCCGAGGCTTGCGCCAGGCGATGCAGTCGACCTCGACCTTGCAATCCACCACCATCGACGACTGCACGCAGGCCCGCGCCGGGGGATTGTCCTTGAAGTAGCTTTCAAAGACGCCGTTGAAGCTCCAGAAATCGCGCGCATCGTCCAGCCAGACGCCGACGCGCATGATGTCCTCGGGGCCGTAACCGGCGTCGCGCACGATCTGCAGCATGTTCTCGATGGCGATGCGGGACTGCTCGACGATGCCCTGGCCCACCACCTCGCCGTCGCGCATCGGTGTCTGGCCGGAAACGTAAAGCCAGCCGTCCGCCTCGGTGGCCTTGGCGAAGGGCAGCGGTTTCTGCCCCGACCCCTTGCCGGCGCCGACCCCGTGTCGGGTAATGGTCATGATGATGTCCTTTCGGTCTTTTGCGGAAAGTTCAGGGCAGTTGCACAAGATGCCCGGGCGACACCTCGTCGTAGCGCCGCTTGGGCGGCACATAGTCCAGGGGCCGGAGGGGACTGCGGGCTTCTTCGGAGGCAAGGGCCGGGATCCTGGTCCCCCGCCGCGCCGGGTCGGGGATCGGCACCGCCGAGATCAGGCGGCGGGTATAGGGATGCCGGGGGTTGCCGAACACGGCGGCACGGGGACCGATCTCGACGATCTCGCCGAAATACATGACGGCCACGCGGTGGCTGATGCGTTCGACCACGGACATGTCATGGCTGATGAACAGGTAGGCCAGTCCTCGGCTGGCCTGCAGATCCATCAGCAGGTTGGAAACCTGCGCCTTGACCGAGACATCCAGCGCCGACACCGCCTCGTCCGCGACGATCAGCTGCGGCTCCAGCGCAAGCGCCCGCGCGATCGAGACGCGCTGCCGCTGCCCGCCGGAAAATTCATGCGGATAGCGGCTGGCCATGTCGGGGGACAGCCCGACCTGTTCCAGCAGCTGGGTCACGCGGTCGCGCACCGCACGCTTTTCAAGCACACCATGCGCCAGCATCGGCTCGGCAATGGCGCTGCCGACGGTGATGCGCGGATTGAGAGAGGCGAAGGGATCCTGGAAGATCATCTGCGCCGAACGCCGCAGGCCCCGCAGGTCGCGCGCATTCATGTATGCGATGTCGCGGCCGCCGATGGTGATGCTGCCTGCGGTGGGATTTTGCAGGCGCATGATCGCCCGCCCGGTGGTCGATTTGCCGCAGCCCGATTCTCCGACAAGGGCCAGCGTTTCGCCGGGCATGATGGAAAACGACACATCCTCGACCGCGTGGATGCGTCCTTGCGGCAGGTCGAACCGGATCGACAGGTTCGACACCTCGACCACGGGGGCCGTTCCTGCCGTGACCACGGGCATTTCCCTGCCCTCGCTGGCGGCGCCGGTGGCCGGATCGACCTCGGGAAAGCGGCGCGGTCCCGGGGTCGCGCCCATCGTGCCCAGTTGCGGGATCGAAGCCAGCAACATGCGGGTGTAAGGTTCCCTGGGCCGGGCAAACAGCGCGTCCGTCGCGCCCGTTTCCACCATGTCGCCGCGGAACATGACCACGGTGCGGTCCGCCACCTCGGCCACCACGCCCATGTCATGCGTGATGAACAGGACCGCCATGTCCTCCTCGCGCTGCAATTCGCGGATCAGATGCAGGATCTCGGCCTGGATGGTCACGTCCAGGGCGGTGGTCGGCTCGTCCGCGATCAGCAGCTTGGGCCGGCAGGCCAGCGCCATGGCGATCATCACCCGCTGGCGCATCCCGCCGGAAAACTTGTGGGGGTATTCGTGCAGGCGCGATTTCGCGGCGGGGATGCGGACCCGGTCCATCAGGCGCAGGGCCTCGGCTTCCGCCGCGGCCCAGGACAGGTTCCTGTGCAGGACCAATGCCTCGGCCAACTGGTTGCCGATCGTGAACACCGGGTTCAGCGAGGTCATCGGTTCCTGGAAGATCATGCCGATCCGGCCGCCTCGGACCTTGCGCATCTCGGCCTCGCCCAGGGTCAGCAGGTCGCGGCCGTCAAGGAAGATGCGGCCTTCGCTGCGCGCCCGGTCGCGCGGCAGCAGCCGCATGGCGGACAGCGCCGTGACGCTTTTGCCCGAACCGGATTCACCGACGATGGCCAGGGTCTCGCCCTTGTCTATGTGGAAGCTGATGTCGCGGATCACCGGCCGCCATCCATCGGGCGTGCGGAACGATGTTGTCAGCCTGTCGACCTTGAAGACAGGGCCCTGGCTGGTCCCGGGCTTCAGGACAGGGTGTAGCAAAGCATTCATGTCAACGTTCCTTCGACAGGCGCGGATCGACCAGATCGCGCAATCCGTCGCCCAGCAGTTGCAGCGACAGAACCGAGAAGACGATGGCAAGGCCGGGAAAGACCATCAGCCAGGGCGCGTTGTTGATGTATTCCCGCCCCGACGCCAGCATCGTTCCCCAGGTCGGCATGTCGGTCGAGACGCCGACGCCCAGGAAGGACAGGCTCGCCTCGGCCAGCATCGCGGAGGCGAAGACGAAGGTGGCCTGCACAAGGATCGGCGAGGCCAGGTTCAGCAGAAGATGCCGCGTCAGAACCCGCCAGAGCGGCAGGCCCAGGGTCAGCGCGGCCTCGATATAGGGCATCTCGCGCAGCACAAGCGTCGATCCGCGTACGATCCGCGCCAGCCGGGGCGCATAGGTGATGCCCAGGGCGATGATGACGGTCGGCAGGGACGGACCCAGTGCGGCCACCAGCGCGATCGCCAGCAGGATGTCGGGAAAGGACATCATCGCATCCAGCAGCCGCGAGATCGGCGTGTCGAGGCGCGGAAAAAAGCCCGCCGCCACGCCCAGGATCACCCCCAGCACCGTGGACAGCGCCACCACCCCCAGGCTGACCAGCAGAGAGATCCGCCCCGCATACATCGCCCGCGACAGGATATCGCGGCCGAACTCGTCGGTTCCGAACAGATGGACGGCCGAGGGGGGTTGCAGCTTGTTCACGATCGACAGCTTGTTCGGGGCATGGGGCGCCAGCAATGGCGCCAGGATCGCGGCCAGCAGGACCACGGCCAGGATCACCAGGCCGACGATCACCGCGCGGTTGCGCAGCAGCGGCCGCAAGCCGGAAAAAAGGTTGAAAGAGGTCATATCCGCACCCGAGGATCGGCGGCGACATACAGCATGTCGACGATGAAGTTGATCAGCACATAGATGGCCGCGACCACCAGAAGCGCGCCCTGGATCACCGGATAGTCGCGCCGCAACACCGCCGAGACGACAAGGTTGCCCACGCCCGGCAGGCCGAAGACGGTTTCCGTCACCACCGCGCCCGCGACCAGCATCGCCACCGACAGGCCGATCACGGTGATGATCGGCACCATGGCGTTGCGGAAAGCGTGCTTCAGCACCACGCGGCTTTCGGACGCGCCCTTGGCGCGGGCGGTGCGGACATAGTCGTCGCCCAGCACGTCCAGCATGGCGGCGCGGGTAAAGCGGGTGATCAGCGCCGAATTGACCACCCCCAGCGTCACCGCCGGCAGGACCAGATGCGCCAGCCGATAAAGGAAGGGCGTATCGGGGCCCCCATAGCCCGAGGCCGGAAACCAGCCAAGCTGCACGGCGAAGACCTGGATCAGGATCAGCCCCAGCCAGAAGCTGGGCACGCTGGCCGCCACCATCGTCACCGTCACCACGACCTGGTCAAAGCCGGAACCCCGTCGCACCGCCGACAGGATCCCGACCGGCAGGGCGATGACGGTGGCGATCAGGATGGAAAACAGCGTCAGGAAGAAGGTCGGCTCGGCGCGCGACAGCAGCGCCTGGCCGACCGACTGGTCCAGAAAGATCGACCGGCCCAGGTCGCCGCGCAGCAGCCCGGCCATGAACTGCCCGTATTGCACGATCAGCGGCGCGTTGAGGCCCATCTTCTCGCGCAGCTGGGCGATGTCCTCGGGCGTCGCATCGCTGCCCAGCATCACGGCGGCCGGGTCGCCCGGTGTCACCCGGACGATGATGAAGACCAGCGTCGCCACGATCAGCAACACCACCGCCATGCCCATCAGGCGTCTGAGAAAGGCGCGGATGACCCGGTTCATTCCTGCTTACTCCTTGGGGGTGACGTTCCAGAAATGCGGCCAGTAGGTCGGCTCGTACCCCCCCACCGCCTTCGAGATCCCCGAGACGGCATTGAAGTTGCCGACCTTGAACAGCGGGGCGTCGTCATAGATCACGGTCTGGATGGTTTCCCACGCCGCGACCTTTTCCGCGTCCGATGTCGCCGCCAGATAGGCATTCACCGCCTGCGTCTTCTGGTCCGAGACATACCAGCCCGGATAGCTGTCGGTGATGGTGTTGATCGTGCTGGGATCGCCGGGGAAGTTGGAATGGGTGATGAAGATGTCCCATTGCGCGGGATCGCCGCGCCGCTGGGTCAGCGTGGCCCAGTCCACCACCTGCAGGTCGGTCTTGAAGCCCGCGGCCTCTAGATAGGCCTTGGCGACCTCGGCGATCTTGTAGTGGAATTCGTACTGGCGGCTGGTCAGGATGCGCAGCGGCGTGCCGTCATAGCCCGCGGTTTCCAGCAACTTCGCGGCGCCTTCAGGATCGCCCGTGCCGTAACGCGCGACCCCCGCCTTTGTGTGCCAGGGATAGCCTTCGGGGAACAGCGAAGCATCGACGCTGAAGAATTCCTCGCTGCCGAAGGCCGCCAGCATCATGTCCTAGGGGTTCAGCGCCAGTTGCACGGCGTGGCGCAGATCCTTGTTGGTCAGCAGCCCTTCCTTCATGTTCATGTTCATGGACACCCAGCCGGTGTTTTCAAAGATGACCGGGGTGGCGGTGTCGCTGGCCTTGACGCGGTCATGGGCGCTGACCGGCAGGGAATCCGCGTAATCGAACTGGCCCGAGATCAGCCCCTCGACCCGGGTGTTGGCGTCGGGAACGGGGACAAAGCGGATCTCGCGGGCGATGGCCTCGCGCTTGCCGGCATAGTTGCTGATCTCGCCCTCGGGCGATTGATAGCCGTCAAAGCGGACAAGCTGCGTGTACTGGTCGGGCTTGCGTTCCTTCAGGGCATAGGGGCCGGTGCCCACGAACTCGGTCAGCTCGTCCGCGACCTTTTCGGAAGGCAGGATGATCGCCGCCTGAGAGATCGTCGCCAGCAGCGGCGAATAGCGCGATTTCAGCGTGAACACGACGGCGTTCGGCCCGTCCGCCGCCAGGCTTTCGACGACCTCGGCCACCTGCTTGCCCTTCGAGTTGACGGCCATCCAGCGGTCCAGCGAGGCCACCACGTCGGCGCTGTCGAAACCGCTGCCGTCGTGGAACGTCACCCCTTCGCGCAGCGGGATGCGCACGGTCAGGCCGTCTTCCGACACCTCGGGCATCGCCGCCGCCAGAAGCGGAACCGAACGCCACGCCGCGTCATAGGTGAACAGCGTCTCGAAGATGTGCTGGCCGATGGTCAGCACGATGTCGGTGGGCGTCTGCATCGCGTCCAAGGTGGGCGGCTCGCCGATGGTGGCGACGGTCAGGATGCCGTCGCCCGCCTGCGCCATGCCGGTCGTCAGCGCCAGGCAACTGGTTAGAAGAAGCGTCTTTTTCATGTCTGTTTCCTGTTGTTACGGCCGCTTGCGGGCCTTTTCGATGTGCCGCCCGGGGCGCCGGGCGGCGGTTTTTCAGCCGTCCAGCCCCAGGGGGTCGGGAACACGCGGCCAAAGGTCGTGACTGGCCTTGCGATAGGGCGTCGTCGCGGGATCCGTGGGATAGGAGGTCGGCGCCGAGACATAGACGATCTCGGAGGAGACGGGGGCAAAGCCCGCCTGGAAGTGGTTGGTCGATTTCACCAGCAGGTAATCCTTGGCCGCGAAGTCGATGCCGAGGTTGGCGAAGATGTCGGGCTCGTAGGTCTGGCTGCGGCTGGTGATCAGGATGATGTCCAGTTCCGTGTCCAGGACGCGCACCACCGCCACCCGGCCCAGCGTCACGCGGCTGTTGCGGAAGCTTTGCCAGCCTTCGTCCAGCACCCGCATGACCCTGATGCGCAGATCCAAGGGCTCGCCCCCTTCGGCGCAGGACTTGCCGCCGATCCGCAGGCCAAGTTCCGCGCCCTCGCCTGCGGCATGGGCAAAGCCCACTGCGACCGGATCCCAGACCGTCGCCACGCCCGCATTGGTCTGGCCCCGTTCGATCATCCGGCGCAGGACATGGGTGGCGTCGCCCGCCACGCCGCCGCCCGGATTGTCCCACACGTCGGCGATCACCACCGGCCGGTCGGGATTGCCGCGCCGGATCGCCCGGGCCCGGTCCAGACCGGCTTCGGTATCCAGCATCGGCATCGCCGTCTGCCGCCGCAGGCGATACAGGTCGTGGCCCAGCCGGCGGGCCAGGGCCGCGCCCTTTTCGGGATCGTTGTCGGTGACGACCACGATGCGCGTGCCCATTTCCGGGACATCGCCCGCCATGAAGCCGTGGATGACCGAAACCGACAGCACCCCGTCCCGGCCCTGCAAGGCCGCGATGCGGTCCACAAAGCCGCGCATCGGCGCCTGGCTGGTCGGATAGATGGTGATCATCCGGCAATCGAAGGACGAGATCACCGGACGGATTTCACCCCGGATCGCGCGCAGCGCCAGATCGACGACATGGGCGCCGCGTTCCTCGAAATCGGTATGGGGAAATTCCAGAAAGGCCGCCATCACGTCCAGGTTGCGCAGGCGCCTGGCCGTCAGGTGGCTGTGGGGGTCGAACTCCGCCGCGATCAGGACATCGGGGCCGCACAGGGCGCGGACGCGTTCCAGGAAATCGCCCTCGGGGTCGTCATAGCCTTGCGCCACCATCGCGCCGTGCAGGCCAAGCACGACCCCGTCGACCGGCAGCGCGGCCGCAAGCTGGCCCAGGATTTCGTCGCGCAGGTGTTCATAGGCCGCGCGCTGGATCAGGCCCGCGGGTTCCGCCCAGCACGAGGTGCCCTCGATCACCGTGAAGCCCTCGGCCCGGCCGCGCTGGCGCAGGATCGGCACCACCGACGAACACAATGTCGGCGTGTCGGGATGCTGGCCCGGCGGGGCATAGAAGGCGGCGCGAAAGGCGTTCAGATCGGTCGGCACCGGCGAGAAGGTGTTGGTTTCGGTGGCCAGGGACGCGGTGAAGATCCTCATGCGAGGGTTCCCGGGGCATCGGAAGGAAGGAAGCCGTGGATGCGGAGCATGATCGTTGCCGTAATTGATTTTCATCATTTACGCGCAGGATGCCCAATTAGTCAACAAATATCCTGTCTTGGCGCGCCATGCAGAAATAAATTTTCAAGAATCTGAAAAATTCACCCGCTTAATTTCACCGCCCCAAAGGGCCGGGGTGCTTTCCCAAATGCTTCCCCCTGGGCCCGATGAAAAATCCAGGGGGAAAAGGCGGCGGATTTTCACCCCTCCGCCTTTCCCGGCCCTGCCTGCGGCAGGGTTGGCCGCCGTCACCAGACGGTGCCGCGCGCATCCACCGTCTCGACCCGAGTGACGATCCCGTTGCGGTGGAACACCATCCGGTCGAACAGGTTGGTCACGACGCAGGTGTGATTCGGCACGATCCGCACCTGTTCGCCCACGCCGGGGAACCGCGCGTCGTCAGTCAGTTCGACAACGGCATGTTCCTCGGACAGGGCCGTGATGCGCGCGCCGGGCTGGCCCTCGATGCGGCCGTGATCGGCAAAGCCCAGCAGGTCCGAGGTCAGGGTCTTCGATCCCGCGTCCAGGACGGCGCGCCCCGGCGCGGGCCGCGACACCACCGTCGCCAGGATGTGCATGGCCATGTCGTCGGGGCCGCAATGGCCCGCGCGCTCCAGGCTGCGGTCGTTATAGACATAGGTTCCCGACCGATGCTCGGTGGACAGGGACACCTCGTGGGCGCGGAACAGGTCGGGCGAGCCCCCGTTCGAGCGGACGGGACAGGGTATTCCCCGCGCCTCAAGCTGCGCCATCGTCTCGGCAAAGAACGCCTCGACCCGGGCCGCGCCGCCGACCGGCGGATAGGTCATCAGCCCCATGAAGCGCAGGCCCGGGGCCGCGTTGATCGCTTCGGCCAGGGCTACGGCCTCGGCGGGCGTCTGCACCCCGCAGCGTTTCGCGCCGGTGTCGCATTCGACCAGCACCCGCAGCGGGCGGTGGGGGGTGAAGGTCGCGGCAAGGCCCGCGACCACGGCGGCATTGTCGGCGGTCACGGCCAGCGCCGGGATGCGGTCGTTCAGCGCCTTCAGCCGCGCCAGCTTGTCCGCGCCCAGGATGTTGTAGGTGATCAGGATGTCGCCGATCCCCGCATCGGCAAAGGCCTCGGCTTCCGAGATCTTCTGGCAGTTGATGCCCGACGCCCCCGCGGCAAGCTGCTGGCGGGCCACCGCCACCAGCTTGTGGGTCTTGACATGGGGGCGGAAGGATTTCCCGTGCCGGTCGAAATAGTCCTGCGCGCGCGCGATGTTGCGCGACAGGCGGTCTTCGTCGATGACCGGCATGGGCGTCGGCACCCGGGACAGCGGCGTGCCGGGGTCGGGCCAGGGATAGGTCATGGGTTTCTCCTTGGGGATGTTACCGAGTTTCAGTTTTCTGGGTGAATCACCCGATACTATGCCCCGTATCCTTGACTTCGCCAGCCTGCGTGTAATAATTTTTCTTGTGTTGCATCGGATAGCCATGATGGACCTTTACCCTGCCCTTGTGGACGAGGATCGCCGCCTGTCCGGTCACGACCGCAAGCTGGCGCAGATCGTGCTGGACGACGTGGATTTCGCCATCCGTTCCACCATCGGCGAACTGGCCGCGCGGGCCGAGGTGTCGCCGCCGACCGTGACGCGGTTCTGCCGGCGCATCGGCTGCGCGGGGTTTTCCGACTTCAAGCTGCAACTGGCGCGGATGAACTATGTGGGCCTGCGCTATCTGCGCCCCGAAGTGCCCACCACAAGCGCGGCGGAAGTGGCGGAAGACATCGTCGCCAAGGCGCAGAACGCCTTGTTCCAGTTGCACCAGCAGCTTGATCCCGTGGTGCTGGACCGGGCGGCGCAGGTGCTGCGGGCGGCGGATTTCATCCTGGCCTTCGGGTCGGGCGGCAATTCGTCGATGATATCGCACGAACTGCACAACCGGCTGTTCAGGCTGGGATGCCGCATCCACAGCTCGAACGACCGCAGCATGGATCTGATGCTGTCGGCGGCGGTGACGCCCGGCACGGTGACGGTGGTGTCCTCGATGACGGGGCTTGACGCCGACCTGGTGCGCTGCCTTGACCTGATGCGCCAGCAGAAGGTGCCGACCATCGCCCTGACGCAGAGCGGTTCGCCCGTGGCCCTGGCGGCGGACATTCCCATCACCATCGACCTGCCCGAGGGGCGCAACATCTTCCGCCCGACCTCGACCCGCTATGCCTTTCTGGCGGCGGTGGACATCCTGGCCAACCTGGTCGCCTATGCCGACCGCCAGCGCGCCACGGTGTTCCTGCGCCGCATCAAGGAGGAACTGGTGCGCAGCCGCGACGGCGACGACCGCCAGCTTCTGGGCGACTAGCACCCGCAGGTGGTCAGGGCCGCTGCGGCGGGGTTCCGGCGGGATCCGTCTTCATGGCCTCGGCCAGCTTGCGCATCAGGCGCAGCAGGTCGCCGACATCGCGGGCGTCCCAATCGGCCAGAACGGTGCGGACGATCCTTTCGCGCGCCGCGTCGATCCTGTCGGTCATGGCCTTGCCGCTTGGCGTCACCACGGCTTCATTCACGCGGCGATCGGCGGCGCTTTGCCTGCGTTCCACAAGGCCAAGGCTTTCCAGCCTGCCGATCTGGCGGCTGACCGTGGTATAGTCGCGGCCGACGCCCGCCGCCAGGTCCACCGTGCCGATCGGACCCATGCGTTCGATCCCCACCAGCAGCGGGAAAAGGGCGCTGTCCAGCGCGACGCCCGCCTCGCGCACCAGATCCTCGTCCCGTTGCGGCCGGTTCATCAGGCTGACGATGTCGATCAGGGCGGCGTGCAGTTCGCCGACCTGTTCCGACGATATATGTGCATCTTGCACATTTTTCCTTGACGGCATTCCCGACTCCTATTTATGTGCAAGATACACATAAGGAGATGTCCATGACAACCGAATCTGCCGCAGATGTGCTCATCTGCGGGGCGGGAGCGGCTGGCCTGACGCTGGCCATCGAACTTGCCCGGCGCGGCCTGTCCTTCTGCCTGATCGAGAAACGAAAGGAACCGTTCCCCGGCTCTCGCGGCAAGGGCATCCAGCCCCGGACGCAGGAAATCTTCGAGGATCTGGGGATCCTCGACAAGGTGGTCGCCGCCGGCGGAACCTATCCGCCGATGCGCGTCTACGCCGACGACGGCCGCCACGTCGAAAAGGACATGGGCGATCACGCCGATCCGACCCCGGCCGAGCCTTATCACCTGGCGCTGATGATCCCGCAGTTCCTGACCGAACGGATCATGCGGGAACGGCTGGCCGAACTGGGCGGCTATGTCGGGTTCGGCTGCGAACTGATCGGGTTCGAACAGGACGAAACCGGCGTGACGGCGCACATCGCCTCGGCCGCTGGCCGCGAAACCCTGCGCTGCCGCTATCTCGTGGGGGCCGACGGCGGGCGCAGCTTCGTGCGGGGCCGGATGGGCGTGGGCTTTCCCGGCAAGACGCTTGGTGTTCGCGCGATCGTGGCGGATGTGGCGCTGACCGGCCTTGGCCGTGACGCCTGGCACCAGTTCAACGACGGCGACATGGACCGCATGGTCGCCATCTGCCCCCTTGCCGGGACAGGGCTGTTCCAGCTTCAGGCGCCGATCCCCGCCCGGGGCGAGGCCGATCTTTCGGCGGAAGGCATCGGCCGCATGATCGCCGACAGGACCGGGCAGCGCGACGTGCAGGTGCGGTCGGTGGCCTGGGCCTCGGACTATGCCATGAACGCGCGGCTTGCCGACCGATACAGGATGGGCTGCGTGTTCCTGGCGGGCGATGCGGCCCATATCCACCCGCCCACGGGCGGGCAAGGGCTGAACACCGGCGTCCAGGACGCCTGTAACCTGGGATGGAAGCTGGCGGCCGCGTTGCGCGGTGCCGATGACGAGCTGCTGGATACCTATGAGGCCGAGCGCCGCCCGGTCGCGGAAGCGATGCTTGGCCTTTCGACCCGGCTTCTGGATGACCAGAAGCAGGGAAACACGCATCGGGGCCGAGAGGTTCGCCAGCTTGACATCGGCTATCGCGCATCGCCGCTGTCGCGCCAGCTTGCCCCGCGCCGTGGCACCCTGCAGGCGGGTGACCGCGCGCCCGACGCGCCGGTCAGGGGCGCCGCCGGACAGCCGACGCGCCTGTTCCAGCTGTTCAAGGGAACCCACTGGACATTGCTGATGGACGGGGCGGGCACCGAGGAACCGCCGCACCGGCCGGGGCTGCATCTGCACCATGTCGGCCCGCAGGGCGACGTGATCGACGCAGGGGGCCATGTCCGCGACGCCTATGACCTTGGCCCCGGCGAATGCGCGCTGATCCGGCCGGACGGTTATGTCGGCGCCTTCGTGACCCTTGGCGGCGACCGGACCCGCAAGCTTGAACGATACCTGGGCCATGTCGGCGTCGGCCCGCTGAAGGAGGATCCGCAATGAAGGCCGCCGTCGTTTCCGCCGCCGGGCAAGCCCCGGCCCTTGCTGACATCGCCGCCCCCCGGCCCGCCGGGGACGAGCAACTGATCCGCGTCCGCGCGGCCGCCGTCAGCCATGTCGCCAAGGCCCGCGCGGCGGGCGCGCATTACAGCGCGGACCAGCGGTTTCCCCTTGGGGTCGGCGCCGATGGCGTGGGAACGCTTGCCGATGGGCGCAGGGTGTATTTCGCCCTGCCGCGCCCGCCCCATGGCAGCATGGCCGAATGGACCGTGGCGGATCCCGGGCTGTGCGTTCCGGTGCCGGACGGGCTGGACGACGCCACCGCTGCGGCCATCGCCAATCCCGCGATGTCGTCCTGGGCCGCCCTGACCCGGCGCGCCCGCCTGAAGCCGGGCGAGACGGTCCTGATCAACGGCGCCACCGGCACATCCGGACGCCTTGCGGTCCAGATCGCCAGGCTGCTGGGCGCGGGGCGCATCGTGGCGACGGGCCGCAATGCCGATGCGCTTGGTGAACTGGAAAGGCTCGGCGCGCATCAGACGATCCCGCTCGGCGATGATGCCCAACGGCTGGAGCGGCGCTTCATGCAGGAGGTCGGGCGGGGCGTGGACATCGTGATCGACTATCTGTGGGGCCGCAGCGCGGAATGCCTGCTGATCGCGGCGGCCAAGGCGGGCCGCGAGGGGGTGCCGATGCGCCTTGTGCAGGTGGGGTCCATGTCCGCGCCCGACATCACCCTGCCCGCAGCCGTCCTGCGCGCCTCGGCGATCGAACTGACAGGCAGCGGCAACGGCAGCGTTGCGGTCCCGGACCTGATCGAAACCATCGCCAAGGTTCTTGGCGCGGCGGTTTCAGACGGCCTGAGGATCGACTTCACGCCGGTGCCCTTTGACCGCTTCGACCAGGCATGGCCGCAGGATGACAGCACCCGCCGCAGCGTGTTCATCATGAACGGCGGAAAGGACGCGGCATGATCGCCGATCCCGTTCCGGATGACCCCGCAGGCGCGACCGAACCGCTGGCCTGGCGGCTGGTCCTGCCCGCCTGCGCGGTCGTCTGCCTTTATGCGGCCGGCACCGCTGCCGTGTTGCCCGTGCTGCCCTTTCATGTCCGGGGGATGGGCGGCTCGGCCCTGGTCCTGGGCATCGTCATCGCGACCGAGGCCTTCAGCCAGTTCCTGTCCGCGCCCGTCCTGGGACGGCTTTCCGACCGCCTTGGCCGCAAGAGGCTTCTTCTGGCCAGCCAGCTTGTCGGGGCTGCCAGCCTGATGCTGCTGGCCAACGCGCCGCATGTGTATGCGGTCGTCCTGGCGCGCCTGCTGTTCGGCCTGACCGCCGGGAACATGTCGGCGGCCATGGCCTATGTCGCGGACCATTCCGGCCCCGCAAGGCGGAGACAGGCAATCGGCATCCTGACGGCCGGAATGGGGCTTGGGGGAATGGTTGGCGCAACCCTGTCGGGCCTTCTGTCCGACATTTCCCTGACCGCCCCGATCCATGCGGCCTTCGGGATAACGGTCCTGGCCTTTCTGACGACAATGCTGGCCTTGAAGGATGACGGCGCGGCCGCCCTGGCGCAAAGCCCTGACGACGGCGCGAAAGCCTCGTTCCGCGCCATCCTTGGCTTTCCCGCGATCCGCGTCCTGGTCGTGGTGATGCTGTGCCACTTTCTTGCCTATGGCATGTACATCTCTCAGATGCCCGTGTTCCTGGCCGATACCTTCGTCTGGAACGGCCATGCCTTTGGCGCCAAGCAGTTGAGCTATCTGATCGTGGCCGATGGCGCGATCAATATCCTTGTCCAGCTTGTCCTGCTGGGCTGGCTTGGGACATATCTGGCCGAACGCCACCTGATCCTTTTGATCTTCCTTCTGGTCGGCAGCGGTTTCGTGATGGCCGTCAATGCAGGCACCGTCCCTGCCCTTGTTCTTGCGATGCTTTGCGCCAGCACCGGCGACGCGCTGGCGAAGCCGACCTATCTTGCGGCGATTTCGGTTCAGGTGTCCCCGCCGGTGCAGGGACTTGCGATGGGCGGCGCGCAGTCCCTTGTCGCCGCCGCGGATGTCCTGTCCCCCATCCTCGGCGGATTGATCCTGGGACAGGCGCTTTATGGTGTCTGGATCGGAACGGCTGTCGCGATCGCACTGGTCGGCGCGGCCATCGCCGCTGTCCGGGTTCCTTGACAGGCGTCTTGGCCAGCCGTTTCCGCGCGCCTCATCGCCTGCTCCAGCACCGGGGCGGGGTCGATCCCCTGCCCGCCATGGCGGGCAAGGCGGCGCAGGCCGTCGGCCGCGTGACATTCATCCTGGGCGACCAGGACGGCTTTCGCGGCCAGCGGGTGTTCAGCCATTCGCGTTCCCCACCGCCATGCTGGCCGACAGGGGGATGATGATCACGCATCGCATGCCGTCCGGGCCCCGCTCGAAGCTCGTCTCGCCACCCGGTTGAGAGGGCAGCGCCCGTTCGATCAGTCCCGGCCTTTCCTTCAAGGGCCAGAGGACGCCCGCGACCCTTCCAGGCTCATCGCGCACCGGCGCCTAATCGACATCGAACCACGCATCCTCCAGCCGGCCCTTGCGCAGCACGGGATGGCGCCGCGCCAGCAGCCTTGCCGATCTGCCCGCCATGCCGGCGGCAAGGTCCGCATCGAAGACATCGCGCGACCGGGCAAAGGTCTGGAACACCGATCGCCCAACGCGTCGGTCTGATGCTCGCGGAGCAGTTCGGCAAGGCTGTCGTTGTAGATGTGGATTGCTTCGGGCTCCCAGACCAGGCTCATCATGCCGGGCGTGGCAAGCATCAGATCGACAATGGTCTTCAGGCTCTGCGGCCAGTCCGCGATGGGGCCAAGGGGTGTCTGCGACCATCCTTCCCCTTTCTATAATTATGTATGCTTCTGCACTTCTATCCGCAAGCATTCATAAGAGTGCGGTTTACCAGAAGACCTCTTGAAGCAGTGCCTTTGACCGGAAAACAAGCCCGGCTGCCACAGCAACACGCAAGAGGATCCTGCAACTGACAGGCCTGAAGCCTGCACCAGCGCAAGGAAATGCTACGCCCTTGCCAACCCTGACGTTGAAAAAGACCGCATCATAGCGTTCATCAAACGACCGTTTCCTTGCATCCTACAAAACAGTATAAACCTGCCTCAGCACAACTTGCATTCAACGAACCGCAAGCTGTTGGCTTTCATCTGTATTCCAATCTTCCATCCCCCCACTCCCCAACCAAATCGACAGATCCGCCACAAACCTGTAAAATCCCCCTGCACACGGACACACCGTGGGCGCAACCGCAGGGAGGGAGGAATGGTCAAGTCTTCAAGCTCGATGTCCGCCGTGCTGGGCGTTTGCCTCTTTGCAGCGGCCTCTGCGGGGGCCGGTCCTGCCGAGGATGTCAGGGCGGCCTATGCCGCATGGGACAACGCCTTCAATGCGGGCGATGCACAGGCGGTCGCAGCGGCCTATGCGCAGGACGCGCTGTTCCTGCCCGCCACGCATGATGTCATTAAGGGGCCGGAGGCGATCGGGACGTTCTTCGGCGGGCTGTTCGACATGGGCGTGACGGGGCACAAGCTGGACCTGATCGAGGCGCAGGGCGACGGCGCGCTGCTGGTCGGGACGGCCAGGTGGTCGGCCCGGGGCAAGGACGCGGCGGGCGCGGACCAGCCTTGGGCGGGGGGGCGACCCATGTCTTTGAACGGCAGGACGACGGCAGCCTGAAGCTGAAGGTGCATACGTTCAACTGACCGGAACCGGCGGCGGGGAAACCCTGTCCCGCCGCCGGTTCCCGCGCGGGTCAGTCCAGCCTCAGCGCATAGCGCGTGTGGCGGCGTTCGCCCCGGCGGGTCAGCGCCCCCTTTTCCACCAGATCCTGCAGGTCGCGCGTGGCCGTCGCGCGCGAGGTGCGGGTGATCGCGAGGTAGTTCTCGGCGCTGAGGCCGCCGGTGAAGCCGTCCGGGCCTTCGCGGAACAGGCGGGCGATCACCTTGTCCTGCCGCTCGTTCAGCCGCCCGCGGAAACGGTCGTGAAAGCGCGCCTTGGCGATCAGGAAGCCCACGCGCGCCAGGGTGGTCTGCTGCGCGTCCAGGATCGTCTGGCCGAAATGGACCAGCCAGCCGGTCACGTCCATGGTCCTCTGGTGCCGTTCCAGGTGGCCGTAATAGGCGCGGCGGTCGCGCTCGATCCCGTGGGCCAGGGCGATCAGGCTAGGCTGGCCGATGCTCTGGGCCAGGGACTTTTCGGCCAGGGCGCGGCCCAGGCGGCCGTTGCCGTCCTCGAAGGGGTGGATGGATTCGAACCACAGGTGCCCCAGGGCCGCGCGCGTCACGGCGGGCAGCGGGGTCGCGGCATCGGGCGCGGTGGCGTTGAACCAGGCGATGAAGCGGTCCATCTCGGGCAGGACGCGGGCCGAGGGGGGCGCCTCGAAATGGATCACCGGACGGTCGGGGCGGCCCGAGACGATCTGCATCGCCTCGGCGTGCCGCCGGTAACCGCCCACGGTTTCCAGCGTTTCGTCATGGGCCAGCAGGAAGCGGTGCCAGCGGAACAGCGTGTCGTGGTCCAGGGCCGCGGCCCAGGTGGAATAGACATCGACCATCATCCCCGCCACCCCGCGTTCGCGCGGCCGGACCAGCGGTTCGTCCGGGGCCAGCCCGAACTGGCGGCGCAGCGAGGACTGGACGCTGCGGCGGTCCAGCATCTCGCCCTCGATGGCGCTGGTGCGGACGGCCTCGTCGCTCAGCAGGTCGATGCGCAGCCAGTCGCGGTCGGCGTCACCCACATGGCGCACCGCCCCCACGATCTCGCCCGAGGCGAGCAGGAAGCGGCGTTCCAAGGGCTCCATGGCGGCGGCGTCATAGGCGAAATCGGGCCAGCGCGGCGAGGTCCAGTTCCAGGGCATGAGGGATAGGCGGTCCTTCCATGCCTCAAAGAATAGCTGGTTTGTGACGCATGGCAAGCGCGGCTATCGCTCACGCCCGGGCCATATCCGTTCGATGCGGTCGAACGGCGGGGCAAGGCGGCCCCGGTGATAGGTCAGCCCCTCATAGACCGCATAGGCCCACCGCGCCCAAGCCAGATAGATCTGCGGCCGCCCCGTGCGCGCCGCAAGCCAGGCCATCCGGTGCGAGCCCCGGCTGATCGCCGCGCGGGTGCGGTAAACCAGCTTGCGCCGCCAGCCGATCCCCTTGGCCCCCGGCGCGACGCGCTTGACCGGACGGATGCCGCATTTCGCCCAGGTCAGGCGATAGGCCAGCCCCTCGCGCCTTTGCCGAAACCCTGCGGCCTGCGTGTCCGCCACGAAATCGGCATCGACTTCCTTCAGATCCAAGCGTCCCTGGGCCACCCCTTCGTCGATCAGGCGCTGGATCAGGGGGGCGCGGACCACCACGACGTTCGTCCCCCGCCCGTCTGACGAATAGGGCTCGACCCAGGCATCGCCGAAGCTGACATCGGCGGTTTCCGCCACCACGTCGTCGCAGAAATTGCAGGCGCTGTTCTGGAAATAGCCCGCGCCCCAATCGCCGTCGGCCAGGTGGAACCATTCGTTCTGCACCGTCGCGCCGTCGTCCAGCGTCAGATGCGCGGTGTACCAGTTGGCGGGGCGGCTGGCGTCCTTCAGCCGGTATTCGACCGCCCGCACGCGGCCCGGGTCCGCGCCCAACTGCCAGGCGAAGCTTTCGACAAAGCGCGCGCTTTTCATGTGGCCGCAGAAGAGGCCCAGCATATGCGTGATGCGTTCGGCCAGAACGGCATCCTGCGCGCGGGCCAGATGCACGGCCTTGATGAAGCAGGGGATGCCCACCACGGCATAGCGCCCCGGCGTGGCGCGGACCTGGTCCAGCACGGAGGCGAGGTGGACAGGGTGATAGCGGGACCGCGCGCCCGCCAGCAGTTCGGTTTCCGTCCGACTGATGCGATAGCCGAAGAAGGGCTGGCCGGGTTCGCCGGGGTGGACGTGCAGCACGCCGTCGATCTCTCCCCGCCGCATCAGTTCGGCGGCGACCCAGCTGACCATGCCGCCGGAACTGCCGCGCGCACGGAAGGGCGGTTCCGCCACCGCGCCGACATGGCAAGAGGTATGGCGACCAAGGCGGGCGTCCTGGTGGGGCGCGTCGGGAAAGCGGGCGGCGGCGATCCCGTCCTCATTCGCCGCGTCGGGCGAGAAGGGGCAGAGCCGGGCGAAGGCTTCGCTGCGCCGGTGGGTGGCGGGGCCGGTGGGCTTCAACTGGCCGTAGTTGTCCCAGGCCATCGCCGGGCCCGAGGCGCAGACCCCGCAGCCGATGCACAGGCCCGACCGGACGATCTGCGCGGGGCTGAGGGCGCGCGTCATGCCCGCCCCGCCAGCGCCGCATCCAGCCAGGCCGCCGATTGCGCGCGCAGATCCGTGATGCGGGCCTGCACCCCATCCGACACCGGCTCGGCCAGCAGCGCGGCCACGTCGCCGGGGTCGCGGTCCTCGAAGGTCAGGTGGCGTTCCGCGCCCAGCAGCGCAGTCAGGTCGCGGACCTTGGTCCAGCGGTAATCGGACGGCGCGCAGGCCAGCGGCTTGCCGTTCACCAAGGCAAAGCAGCAGCCGTGGAAATAGGTCGTGGCGACCGCCTGCGCCCCGGCCATCAGTGCCGCGAAATCCTGCGGCCCGGCGTCCAGGCGCTGTTCGTCCGCCCAGTCGTTGCGATAGCCGACGCTGATCGTGCGCAGGCCCCGCGCGCGCGCCGCGTCCCGCACCCGGTCGGCGAACCAGGGGGGGATGTGGTGGCCATAGACCAGAACATAGGGGGCCTCGCCGGCGGGCGCGACCTGCGGCGGGTTCAGCAGCACCGGGTCCAGCACCAGGGCGGGCGCGCGCCCTGTGGCCCCCGCCACGATCCCCCGGCTGTTGTCGTCGCGCACCGAGATCGCGTCCAGATCCCGCAGCCGCGCGGACCATCGGGGTTCCACGAAGGGCGCGGCATAGTTGCCGAAGCTGGCCGCATAGGTCACGATACGCGGGGCCGGGATCCCCTCGCCCCAGAAGATCGGCTTGCCGCCATACCAGGGATGGGACAGGTTCAGCACCTCGTCGCTGCCGATCACGGCCAGATCGACGGACGGCATGGCGGCGGGGTCGTCCAGGTCGAAGGGCGCAGAGAGCGGCAGCGCGTCGAAGGCCGCCACGAACTTGCGCAGCTTGCGCCCGTATTGCGCCACGTCCGCGCGGGACGACCGATCCGGGGTCAGCGGCTGGAAGGCATAGCGCCATTCGCGCGAGGTCACGTCGCGCGAATGGTGGTCCAGCAGCACGGCGTGGTGGCCGCGCGCGGCGATGGCTTCCACAAGGCAGCGGGCCTGCCAATAGCTGCCATAGTTGATGCAGCGATGGAAGGTCAGCACGCCGACGCGCATCTATCGCCCATAGATCCGGTCGATCACCCGCGCAACCGTTTCCAGATGCCGCGTATCAAGGTCGAAGCGCGCGCCCGATGCCAGCCGCGCCAGCCAGTCCACGGCGGCGCGCCCGCCCCAGTCGTCCGGGGGTTCGGAGAGGCTTTCGGCGCGGATATGGTGGTGGCGTTCGGCCCGCAGGTCGTAGAACGATCCGTTGACGTTGCGCAGGGATGCGCCGCCCTGGGTGCCGAAGAACTCGGCCGCGATCACCGCCTCGCGCCCGGCCTGCAACCCCCAGGAACAGGCGAGCCGCACGACCGTGCCGCCCGCAAGGTCCAGGGTGGCGACGGCATAGTCTTCGACCTGCACCGAGGGGTCGGCCAGCGGCGCGCCCTTGGCGTAAAGGCGGCTTTCGACGCCCGTGACCTCGGGCCAGCCCAGCGACCACAGCGCCAGGTCGATCAGGTGGACGCCCAGGTCCACCACGCAGCCGCCGCCCGAGAGCTTCGGGTCATAGAACCACGGCTTGTCCGGCCCCCAGGCGTTGTGAAAGGTCACGTCGACGCCGAAGACATGGCCCAGGGCCTGCGCCTCCAGCAAGGGGCGGATCGCGCCCATGGCGGCGGTCTGGCGATAGGACAGGTCCACGCCCAGCAGCCGGTCGGCGCGGCGGGCGGCGTCGATGACGGCGGCCACCTCGGGCCCGGTGCGGCCCAGGGGCTTCTGGCAGAAGACGGCCTTGCCCGCGTTCAGCGCGGCAATGGACTGTTCCGCGTGCGCCGCGCTTGGGGTGGCGATCACCACGGCGTCGATGTTTTCGCGCAGCAGCGCGTCCAGGCCATCGACCCGCCGCGCGCCGGGGGCGAGCGTCAGCGCCTCGGCGGCGCCATTGTCGTCGGGCTCGGCGACGGCCACGATCTCGGCCAGCCCCGTCGCGGCCAGCGCCGCCATCCGGTGCCGCCCGATCCAGCCGGTGCCCAGGAAGCCAAGGCGCGGCCTCACAGCGCCACCCAGGCCTTGACGAAACCGCCCGGCTTGTCGCGGGTCGCGGCCAGCGCCGTTCCCAGATTCTCCAGCGGATAGGTGCCGGTCAGCAGCGGCCCCAGGTCCAGCCGCCCCGACGCCAGCGCATCCACCGCCGCCCGCAGGCCCGCCACGCGCACGCCCGCGTCGCGTTCATGGGCGCTGGCGATGTCGATGCCCTTCCAGTTCCACATCTGCATGTTCACCTGCCGGGGTCCGTCCTGATGATAGCCCGCGATCACCAGACGTCCGCCCTCGGCCACGAGTTCCCCGGCCAGGTCCAGCGGCCATTGCTTGCCCACGCATTCGATCACCCGCTCGGCCATGCGGCCATCGGTCAGGCGACGCACCTCCTCGATGATGCGCCAATGGTCGTCCATGGGGATCGTTTCGGCCGCGCCCATGCGGCGCGCCAGGTCCAGCGTCTCGGCGCGGCGCGACACCGCGATCACCCGCGCCCCTGCGTCCGTCGCCAGCCGCGTCAGGATCGCGCCCAGGAAGCCGATGCCGACGATCACCACCGTCTGGCCTGCGTGCACGTCGGACCGGGCGAAGATGTTCATGGCGCAGGCCACCGGCTCGCCCGGAACCGGCATCCCGTCCAGGGCGGCGGGCAGCGGTACCACCATGTCCGCGCGGGCCACGTCGTATTCCGCATAGGACCGTTCCGTCAGCGCGGTCACGCGGTCGCCCACCGACAGGCCCTGAACGCCATCCCCCAAGGCCACGATGCGCCCCCAGCCTTCATGCCCCATGCCGCCCGGCGCGCCGGGCCAGGTGGACCAGGGCTGGCCCTCCCACGGTTCGACGTTGGATGCGCAGACGCCGCAGCCTTCCAGCCGGATCAGCACCTCGCCCGGGCCCGGTTGGGGCACCGGCACCTCGGCCACGGAAAACCGCTGCGGTCCCTCAAGGACCGCCGCACGCATCAACTGGGTCATGGGCATCTATCCTGAATGGGCCGTCACGACAGCGGGGCCGCGACGGGCAGGCCGTCGGCGATGAAGGCCTCGACCGCGTCATAGGCCGCGTCATCGGTCATCTGCTCGGGCGGGTGCTTGCAGAAATAGGCGGCGGGGGCGAGGATCGGCCCGGCCAGCCCCCGGTCGCGCGCGATGGCGGCACAGCGGATCATGTCGATGGCCACGCCCGCGGAATTGGGGCTGTCCTCGACCGACAGGCGCAGTTCCAGGTTCATGGGCACGCCGCCGAACAGCTCTCCCTCCATGCGCAGGAAGCAGACCTTGTTGTCGTTCTGCCAGGCGACGTAATCGGACGGGCCGACATGGATGTTTTCATCCGCGATGCGGTCGGCGGCGACGGCCTGCACGGCTTCGGTCTTGGAGATCTTCTTCTTCTCCAGCCGCTTGTGGTTCGCCATGTTCAGGAAATCGGTGTTGCCGCCGGTGTTCAGCTGATAGGTCCGGCACAGCTTGACGCCGCGCTTCGCAAACAGATCCGTCAGCACCCGGTGCACGATGGTCGCGCCAAGCTGGGCCTTGATATCGTCGCCGATGATCGGCACGCCCGCCTTTTGGAAGCGGTCCGCCCAGACCGGATCCGATGCGATGAAGACCGGGATGTTGTTGACAAAGGCCACCCCCGCTTCAAGCGCGCATTCGGCATAGAACTCGGTCGCCTGCTGGCTGCCCACGGGCAGATAGTTCATCAGCACGTCCACGCCCGCGTCGCGCAGCGCGGCCACCACGTCCTCGCGCGTGGGCTCAGCGGCGTCGGCGGGAACGAAGGTCCGCGCCTCGGGGTAATCGGCCATATGCTCGGCCACGCCGTCGAGGATCCGGCCCATGCGGACCACGGCGCCGGTGTCGGGCACGTCGGGGGCAAAGACGGCGGTGCAGTTCGGCGGCGCGAAGATCGCCTGCGCCACGTCGCGGCCCACCTTGCGGGCGTCGATGTCCCATGCCGCCACCACGCGGATGTCGTCGGGGCGATAGCCCGCAAGGCTGTGGTGCATCAGCCCCGTGGCATCGTTGCGCCCGGCATAATGCGCCAGCCCCTGCACCAGCGAGCTGGCGCAGTTGCCGACCCCGATGATGGCGATGTTGATCGGCATGTGGGCGTCTTTCATGGGTGGGCCTTCCGGTCGGGACGGGTCAAGTCAGGGCGGCCAGCTTTGTAGCTGGCTGAGCCTCAACCCGCCCGGGCGCATATCGTTCAATCATCGCCGCGCAGAAATCGGCGAATTGCTGCGGATCATGCGGCGGGCTGGTGTGATGGGCGCCGGGGCCCAAGTGTTCGGGCGTGAAGCAGAAGGTCACGGTGGTGTCGAAATCGGCCAGCGCCTCCATCTGCCGGTCGAACCAACCCAGGGCGTCGGGGCGGAAGCTGTCGGCCCAGGACAGGCCCGTGCGCAGGTGCTTGACGCCAAGCCGTTTCATCCAGGCCACCGCGTCGTCCAGGCGCGGATCCTGGTAATGGAACCACTGCATCAGGCCCATGTCGGCGGCGTGGGGGGCGTAAGCCTCCAGCCCCGGCTTGGGCGTGCCGTCGGCGCGGATCAGGCCCATGTAGAAATGGCGGTAATAGGACGACCCTTCCGCCTCGCGGTGCCGGGTCGTCGCGCCCCATTCCTGCGGCAGGTCGAACAGTGAATACCAGAAGATGCGCGGCACGCGGCCGACCAGCAGTTCGGCGGTCTTCTGCACGCCGAAGACCTGCACTTCTTCCGCGCCGAAGGAGCCCACGCCCACTTCCGTCACCCAGACGGGCTTGTGGGTGACAGCCTCGATCTCGGCCACCTTGGCGGGCCATTCCTGGATCTGCCACAGGTTCCAGTCCAGCGGAAAGCCGTGGACCGCGACCACGTCCACATGATCCAGCGCGCCGTGGCCTTCCATCCGCTGCACCCATAGCGGGTCGATGGGCGACATCCCGCCCAGGACGCGCGTGACCCCCGGGTTCACGTCGCGGATCGCCTGGCCCGCCAGCGTGACGCATTGGGCAAAGCGCGACCAGTCCGGGTCCAGTTCGGGATCCCAGTGGGACTTGTTGTTCGGCTCGTTCCAGATCATCGCGGCTTCGATCATCGCGCGGCACCTCCTTGGCTGGGATAGACCGCGTGCGGTCCGTATTGGGCGAACGGCACCGGCGCGGTGCGGCACAGGTAAACCTCGTCGGCGGGACCGGCCTCGATCGCAAAGCCGGACGCGCGCAGCATCGCCTCGACCCCCGCGCGGTTCGGCACCCACCAGTTGGTCCAGTCATGCGCCCATTCATGCTCGACAAAGGCCATGCGGGGCCAGTCGGGATCCTGGAACTGGGCGTCCTCGGAAAAGTCGTAATCGGGGGCCGGGGCGGCCACGCTGTCGGGGCCGCGCGTCAGCGTCTGGAACAGCATCAGGTCGCCCGCCACATGCGCGCGGATCAGGTCCAGCGCCAGCAGCGGGTGGCGCAGGTGGTAGAACACGCCCATGAAGATCACCAGGTCGAAGCGTTCGCCCAGGGCCGCCACGTCATAGACGCCGGTCTGGCGGAACTCGACCCCCTCCATCCCCAGCACCTGCGCCGCAAAGCGGGCCTGCGCCAGATAGCGGGCGTCGGTGTCGATGCCCAGGACGCGGGCGGCGCCCCTGCGGCGCATCTCGAAGCTGTAGAAGCCCGCGTTGCAGCCGATGTCCAGCACGGTCTTTCCGGTCAGGTCGGCGGGCAGCAGATGGGCAAAGCGGGCGAACTTGTCGGCAGGGTAGTCGCCAAGGAAATGGCCGGGCGCGGTGCGGACACCGTGAAGGTCGAGGTTCTGGAACCACGGGCCAAGCCCTTCCGCTTTCTCGGCGATCTGCGCTGCGTTCATCGTCCGTCCGCTAGTCGTTTCCATTAAGGGTTAGGACATGGAAGGAACCTTGTCCATGCGCCATCACCCAACTGATGGACGCGGGCGCGATCTCGAACCGCAGGATGTTGTCCAGGCTCAGGCCAAGCGCATGGGCGACAACCCCCCGGATCACGTCGCAATGGCTGACGCACAGGACCGGCCCGCCCCCCTGTTCCGCCAGCCCGTCCAGATGCGCCACGGCGCGGGCCACGGCGGCCCCCATCGTCTCGCCCCCCGGGGTGGGGGCGGTCGCGCGCGCGGCGTTCCAGTGCCGCCAGGCGGGGTCCGCGTCCAGATCGGAGAAACGCGCGCCGGACCAGGCGCCGAAGTCGATCTCGTCCAGGGCATCGGCCTGCATGGGGGCCAGCCCCAGGCCTTGGCCCAGGATCGCGGCGGTTTCGGCCGTGCGGCGGCGGGGGCTGGTGGCGATGGCCGCCACGCCCCGCCTGGCCAGCCGCTGCGCCAGCGCCGCCGTTTCCGCCCGGCCCCCCGCGTTCAGCGCGATGTCGCGCGTCCGCCCGCTGAGCCAGGTGCCCAAATCGTCATGCGAACCGTGGCGGACAAGGCCCACAAGCACGCTCATGCGCCACCCCGGGCAGGGTTTGGCGGTGTCAAGCAACAAAGATGATGATGATGAGGGAACAAAACCTGCATGGGCGCTTTTACATCACAACACTGATACCGTTGCAATTTCTGAAACAACAGAACGGGGGACACATTGGAAAAGGTTCTGATCACCGGCGGCGCAGGCTTCATCGGACGCTTCGTCACCGACGAATTGCTGCGGCGCGGCCACCAGGTCCGCGTGCTGGACGCGCTGATCCCGCAGGTCCACGGGGACGGCGCGGGCCGCCCCGACGCGCTGAACAGCGAGGCCGAGTTCATCCACGGCGACGTGCGCGACGCGGACGCCGTGGCCCGCGCGCTGCAAGGCGTGGACAGCGTGATCCACCTGGCCGCCGAGGTGGGCGTGGGCCAGTCCATGTACGAGGTCGAACGCTATACCTCGACCAACGACGTGGGCACCGCCGTCCTGTTCGAGAAGCTGATCGACAACCCCGTGCGCCGGGTCGTCACCGCGTCGTCCATGTCGATCTATGGCGAGGGGCTGTATCGTGACGCCGACGGCGCGACCGTCGAGGATGCCGAGCGCGTGGGCATCCGCGACGGGCTGAAGCAATGGGATCCCGTCGATGCGCAGGGCCGCCCGCTGACCCCGGTGGCGACGCCCGAATGGAAGCGTCCGAACCTCGCGTCCATCTATGCGCTGAACAAGTTCGTGCAGGAGCGCACGACGCATATCATGTCCGCCCCCTACGGGATCGAAGGGGTGTGCCTGCGTCTGTTCAACGTCTTCGGCCCCGGCCAGGCGCTGTCGAACCCCTATACCGGGGTGCTGGCGATCTTCGCCTCGCGTTACCTGAACGGGCAGGCGCCGATGATCTTCGAGGATGGCGAACAGCGCCGCGATTTCGTCCATGTGTCCGACGTGGCTCGCGCCTTCGCCGAGGCGCTGTCCTTGCCGCAGGCGGCGGGCGGGACGTTCAACATCGGCTCGGGCCATGACCGTTCCGTGACCGAGGTCGCGCAGGAACTGGGCCGCGCCATGGGCCGCAACGCGCTGGAGCCGCAGATCGTCGGCAAGGCCCGCATCGGCGACATCCGCCATTGCTTCTGCGACACCACGCTTGCCGCCGAAACGCTGGGCTTCACCGCGCAGACCGACTTCCGCGAAGGGCTGGCGGAACTGGCCGAATGGGTCGCCAGCCAGACCGCCGTGGACAATGTCGAAAAGATGCGGGCCGAACTGGACAAGCGCGGGCTGGTGGCATGACAAGGACCGACGCATCCGCCGATCCGCGCCCGGTGCTGGTCACCGGCGGCGCGGGCTTCATCGGCTCGAACCTGGCCGACCGGCTGGCGGCGGACGGGCACCGGGTCATCGTCTATGACGCCCTGAGCCGCCCCGGCGTGGAACGCAACCTGGCCTGGCTGCAAGCCCGCCACGGCGACCGGATCACCCATGTCCATGCCGACATCCGCGACGCCGCCCGCATGGCCGAGGCCGCCGGGCAGGCGAAGGTCGTGTTCCACCTTGCCGCCCAGGTCGCCGTGACCACAAGCATGGTGGAACCCGCCCTGGACATGACGATCAACCTGATCGGCACGATGAACCTGCTGGAGGCCCTGCGCGCCAAGGGCGACGGCACCCCGCTGGTCTTCGCCTCGACCAACAAGGTCTATGGCGATCTGGCCGACCTGGACTTCGCGCTGGAAGGCGAGGCCTACAAGCCCACCGACGCGCAGGTCCGCGCCCATGGCATCGGAGAGGCGCGTCCGCTGGATTTCCACACGCCCTATGGCTGTTCCAAGGGCGCGGCGGACCAGTATGTGCTGGACTATGCCCGCAGCTTCGGCGTGCCCACCTGCGTCCTGCGGATGTCCTGCATCTATGGCCAGCGCCAGATGGGGACCGAGGATCAGGGATGGGTCGCCCATTTCCTGATCCGCGCGCTGAAGGGCCAGGGGATCACGCTGTATGGCGACGGCTGCCAGGTCCGCGACATCCTGGACGTGTCGAACGCGGTCGAGGCCTATGTCGCCGCGTGGCAGCGGATCGAGGAGGTCTCGGGGCGGGTCTTCAACCTGGGCGGCGGGCCCGCGAACGCGGTCAGCCTGCGGCAATTGCTGGACTTCGTGGGCCGGATCCTCGACCGGCCGGTGGAGATCGCCTATTCCGACTGGCGCGCGGGCGACCAGCGGTATTTCGTGGCCGACACGCGCGCGGCGGAACAGGCGCTTGGCCTTTCGCCCAAGGTCGATTGGCAGGACGGCGTGACCCGGCTGGCGCAATGGCTGGCCGCCGAGGGCGGGATCAACCTGCCCATCGGCCAGCCCCTGGCGAAATCCGCATGATGCGGGTGCTGATGACCACCGACGCGGTGGGCGGCGTCTGGCACTATGCGCTGGAGCTTGCCGCCGCGCTGGACGCGGACGTGGTGCTGGCCGTGCTTGGCCCCGCGCCCGACCCGGACCAGCGCATGGCGGCGGAGGCGGCGGGCGTGCGGCTGGTGGACACCGGCCTGCCGCTGGACTGGCTGTCCGACGGCCCCGCGCCGGTGCTGGCGGCGGCGGATGCCCTGGCGCGGCTGGCCCGCGACATGGGCGCGGATCTGGTGCATCTGAACGCCCCCGCGCTGGCCGTGGCGCGGTTCGACATGCCGGTCGTGGCGGTGAACCACGGCTGCCTGGGCACCTGGTGGGACGCCGCACGCGGCGGGGCGGTGGACGCAGGCTTGGCCTGGCTGCCCGACCTCGTGGGCCAGGGCCTGCGCGCGGCGGATCGCGTGCTCACGCCCACCCGCGCCTATGCCGAGGCGACGGCGCGGCACTATGGCCTGCCCCTGCCGCTTGCGGTCCACAACGGCCGCACGGCCCTGCCCCTGCCCGACGCGCAGCCCTTCCCCGGCGCGCTGACCGTCGGGCGGCTGTGGGACGAGGCCAAGGACACCGCCACCCTGGACGCCGCCGCCGCCCTGCTGGACGCGCCCTTCGTCGCCATCGGCGCCACCCGCGCGCCCCATGGCGCGACCGTCGCGCCCCAGCATCTGCAAGCCACCGGCCCCCTGCCGCCCGAGATCGTCGGCCACTGGCTGGCCCGCCGCCCCGTCTTCGCCAGCGCCGCGCGGTTCGAGCCCTTCGGCCTGGCCGTGCTGGAAGCCGCGCAGGCCGGATGCCCGCTGGTGCTGTCGGACATTCCCACCTTCCGCGAACTCTGGGACGGGGCCGCCACCTTCGTGACCCCCGGCGACGCGCAGGGCTTCGCCGATGCCATCGCCGCGGCCCTGGCCGATCCCGCGCAGGGTCAGGCCGCCCGCCGCCGCGCCGCCCGCTATACCCCCGCCGCCACCGCAGCCGCGATGACGGAAATCTATCGCGACGCCCTTTCCCGACGGACCCAAGCCGCATGAAGATCGTCTATTTCACCCATTCGCTGCAAAGCTGCTGGAACCACGGCAACGCGCATTTCCTGCGCGGCGTGCTGCGGGAACTGGCGGCGCTCGGGCACCATGTCCGCGCCCTGGAACCCCAAGGCGCCTGGAGCCTGGAAAACCTGCTGCGCGACCACGGGCAGGCGGGGCTGGAGCCCTTCCGCCGCAACTATCCCGACCTGACGGTGGAAACCTACGCCCCCGCCGCTGACTCGGTGGAGCTTGCGGGCAGCGCCGACCTGGTGATTGTCCATGAATGGAACGATCCGGCGCTGGCCGCCACGCTTGGGAAGGCCCGCAAGGGTGGCGCCCGCTTCACGCTGCTGTTCCACGACACCCATCACCGCGCCGTCAGCGACCCGGACGCGATCCGCGCCTTCGACCTGTCGGGCTTCGACGGCGTTCTGGCCTTCGGCGAGACGCTGAGCGCGGTCTATCGCCGCTGGGGTTGGGGCGACCGCGTCTGGACCTGGCACGAGGCCGCCGACACCCGCCTGTTCCACCCGCCCGCGCAGGAAACCGCGCGGAACGGCCTCGTCTGGATCGGCAACTGGGGCGACGGCGAGCGGACCGAGGAACTGGAGAACTTCCTGTTCCGCCCCGCACGGGATGCCAGCTTACCGCTGGACATCTACGGCGTCCGCTATCCGGCCGAGGCGCTGGAAACGCTCGACCGCTATGGCGTGCGCTATCACGGCTGGGCGCCCAATGCCGCCGCGCCGGACATCTTCGCCCGCCACATGGCGACGGTCCACGTCCCCCGCCGCTTCTACACCACGATGCTGCCGGGCATCCCCACGATCCGCGTCTTCGAGGCGCTGGCCTGCGGCATCCCCCTCGTCTCGGCCCCGTGGGCCGACAGCGAACACCTGTTCCGCCCCGGCGACTTCCTGTTTGCCCAGGACGGCGCGGAAATGACCGCCCATCTGCGCGACCTTGCAAACGACTCGGCCCTGCGCGCCGCGCTTGTGGCGCAAGGGCTGGAAACCATCCGCGCCCGCCACACCTGCGCCCATCGCGCGCAGGAGCTTCTGTCCATCGCCGGAACGCTCGGCCTCAACCTCGGAGCCTCTGCGGCATGAAGATCGCCTTTTACGGATCCAGCCTTCTGTCCTCCTACTGGAACGGCGCGGCCACCTATTACCGCGGCATCCTCGGGGAACTGGCGAAACGCGGCTACGACATCACCTTCTTTGAGCCCGACGCCTTCGACCGGCAGAAGCACCGCGACATCGACCCGCCGGACTGGTGCCGGTCCGTCGTCTATCCCGCGACCGAGGAGGCCATGCGCGGCGTCTTGGCCGAGGCCGCCGACGCAGATATCGTGGTCAAGGCCAACGGCGTCGGCGTCTTCGACCGGGAATTGCTGGAAGGGGTCATTGCCAACGCCAAACCCGGTGCCCTGAAGATCTTCTGGGACGTGGACGCGGCGGCGACGCTGGACGAGATGCGCGCCGACTCCAGCCATCCCGTGCGCCGCGCGCTGCCGGGCCTCGACATGGTGCTGACCTATGGCGGCGGTCCGCCGGTGGTGGACGCCTATCGCGGCTTCGGCGCGAAGCTGTGTGAACCCGTTTACAACGCGCTGGATCCCGCGACCCACCACCCCGCGCCTGCGGATCCGAAATTCGCATCCGACCTCGCCTTCCTGGGCAACCGCCTGCCCGACCGCGAGGCGCGGGTCGAGGAGTTCTTCCTGAAACCCGCAGCAATGCTTGCGGACCGCAGCTTCCTGATCGGCGGCAATGGCTGGGACAGCAAGCCCATGCCTGCCAACGTCCGCCACCTGGGCCATGTCTATACGCATGAACACAACGCCTTCAACTGCACCCCGCTGGCGGTCCTGAACGTCGCCCGGGACAGCATGGCGAACGTGGGCTTCTCGCCTGCCACCCGCGTCTTCGAGGCGGCGGGCGCTGCCGCCTGCCTCATCACCGACGCCTGGGAGGGGATCGAGCAATTCCTGACCCCCGACGCCGAGGTGCTGGTCGCCCGCGACGGGCAGGACGTGGCCGATCACCTGGCCAGCCTGACGCCGGAACGGGCGAAGGCCATCGGGCAGGCCGCGCTGGCGCGGGTCAAGGCGGAACACACCTATGCCTTGCGCGGCGCGCAGGTGGACGCGCTGCTGCGGGCGCAGGCAAAGGGGATGGCGGCATGAAGCTGGTCGTCCTTGGCCTGTCGCTGTCGTCCTCCTGGGGGAACGGCCACGCCACCACCTTCCGCGCGCTGCTGAAATCCTTTGCCCGGCGCGGGCATGAGGTGCTGTTCCTGGAACGCGACGTGCCCTGGTATGCCGGGCAGCGCGACCTGACCGACCCCGACTGGTGCCGGCTGGAATTCTATGCCGACCTTCCCGGCCTGGACGCGTGGCGCAATGAGATCGCGGCGGCGGATGCGGTGATCGTCGGTTCCTACGTCCCCGAGGGGGTCGAGGTCGCGCGCCGCGTCCAGAACTGGGCGCGCGGCACGACCGCCTTCTATGACATCGACACGCCGGTGACGCTGGCCAAGCTGGAACGGGGCGATTTTGAATATCTCTCGCCCGCCGTGATCCCCGGCTTTGACGTTTACCTGTCCTTCACCGGCGGCCCGACGCTGCGGCATATCGAAAGCCGCTACGGCTCGCCCATGGCGCAGGCGCTGTATTGTTCCGTCGATCTGGATCTTTACGGCCCGCGCGAGGTGCCCAAGCGGTGGGATCTGTCCTATCTGGGCACCTACAGCGACGACCGCCAGCCCACGCTGGAACGGCTGCTTTTGGACCCCGCGCGCCAGCGCCCTGACCTGCGCTTTGTCGTCGCCGGGCCGCAATACCCGGCGCACATCGACTGGCCCGCCAATGTCGAACGGATCGAGCATTGCCCGCCCGCCGACCACGCCGCCTTCTATTCGGCCAGCCGCTTCACCCTGAACGTGACGCGGGCCGACATGATCCGCGCGGGCTGGTCGCCATCCGTCCGGCTGTTCGAGGCCGGGGCCTGCGCCACGCCCATCATCTCGGACCGCTGGGACGGGATCGAGACGCTGTTCCGCCCGGGATCCGAGATCGTCCTGGCCGACAATGCGGCGGATGTCCTGGCGGCGCTGGATACCGACGCCGCGACGATGGGCCGGGCGGCGCGGGCGCGGATCGAAGCCGCGCATAGCGCCGGCCATCGCGCGGCGGAACTGGAGGCGCATCTGACCGATGCGGCAGACCACAAGGCTGGCACCCGTCCAGTCGCAACAGCAGAGGGATAAGCATGAGAAAGCAGACCAACCTGGATCGTGACCCTCTTGGAACCGTGCAACCCTTGTCGCTGAATGTCGTCGCGGGCGGCGCAGGCTTCATCGGATCGCATCTGTGCCGCGCGCTTCTGGACCGGGGAGAGTCGGTCCTGTGCCTGGACAACCTGCAGACCTCGCGCCCCTCGAACCTGCGGGCGCTGGAAGGCCAGCCCCGGTTCCGCTTCCTGCGCCACGACATCACCCAGCCCCTGCCGTCTGATCTGCTGCGCCTGGCCCCGCGCATCACCCGCGTCTGGAACCTGGCCTGCCCGGCCTCGCCCCCGCAATACCAACGCGACCCGGAACACACGATGCTGACCAACGTGGTCGGCACCAACCACCTGCTGCGGCTGGCGGAAACGGCCAAGGCGCGGTTCCTGCTGACCTCCACCAGCGAGGTTTATGGCGACCCCGAGATCCATCCCCAGGCCGAGGATTACCGCGGCAATGTCAGCTGCACCGGCCCCCGCGCCTGCTATGACGAGGGCAAGCGCGCGGCTGAATCGCTGGCCTTCGATTACGCCCGCATGGGCCGGGCGCAGGTGCGCGTGGCGCGGATCTTCAACACCTATGGTCCGAACATGGACCCGGGCGACGGGCGTGTGGTGTCGAACCTGATCTGCCAGGCCCTGCGCGGGGACGAACTGACCGTCTATGGCGACGGCAGCCAGACGCGCAGCTTCTGCTATGTCTCGGACATGGTGGCGGGGCTGATGGCGCTGATGGAGGCCGAGATTGACGGGCTGGAGCCCGTGAACCTTGGCAACCCCGCCGAGATGACGGTGAACGAACTGCTGGGCCATGTCATCGCCCTGACCGGCACCCGTGCCCCCGTCGTCCATCGCCCGCTGCCGGTGGACGATCCGCGCCGCCGCCGCCCCGACATCAGCCGCGCCCGCGCGCTGCTGGACTGGGCGCCCAAGGTGCCCCTGGCCGAGGGGCTGGAGGCCACCTGCGCCTGGTTCGCGGCGGAACTGGCCGCCGAACCCGCCGCAGCCGGGGCCGCCGGTTAGGCCATGACCGACCCCTGGACCCGGGCCATGCGGCGCGGCGATTTTCCCGCCGCGTGGGCCATCGCAGCCCGCGCCATGGCCGCGCGCGATCCGGCCACGCGCGACGACCCAAACCTGCCCTATCACCTGCGTTGGGTATGGGACGGGCGGCCCTTCGAGGGGCGCGAGGTGCTGGTGCGCTGTTATCACGGGTTGGGCGACACGCTGATGTTTTCCCGCTTCCTGCCGGTGCTGGCGGCCCGGGCAGCCCGCGTCACGGTGGAAATGCAGCCCCATCTTCTGCCGCTGTTCCGGGGCTTTCCGGGCATCGACCGGCTGGTGCCCTTTGACGTGGCCCATCCCCTGCCCCCGCAGGATTGCGCCCTGGAGATCATGGAGCTGCCCTTGGCCCTGCGCGCCACCCCCGGGGACGCGCCCCCGCCCGCGCTGCCCGTCGCGCCCGCCCCCCTGCCGCCCGGCACGGTGGCGCTGTGCTGGGGGGCGGGCGATTGGGACGCGGGCCGGTCCATCCCCCAGGCGATGTTCGCCCCCTTCTGCGCGGGCCCCGCGCTGTCGCTGATGCCGGGGCCGACGGCGCTGCCGGTGCTGAACCCCCAGGGCTGCCCGCTGGACATCGTCCGCACCGCCGAACTGGTCGCGGGCGCGGCCCTGGTCGTGACGGTGGACACGATGATCGCCCATCTGGCGGGCATCCTGGGCCGTCCGGTCTGGCTGCTGGTCAAGCACGACCCCGACTGGCGCTGGCCGGTCGAAGGCGCGCGGACGCCCTGGTATCCCAGGATGCGCGTCTGGCGCCAGCCCGCGCCGGGCGATTGGGCCGCCGTCATCGACCGGGCCGCCGCCGCGCTGGACCGCCAGCCCGCCAGGGAGGACTGCCCATGACCCGCCCCGCCCCCCTGGCCCCGGTGTCCTGGGGCGAACTTCTGGACAAGATCACCATCCTGGAGATCAAGGCGGACAGGATCACCGACCCCGCCGCCCGCGCGAATGTGGCGCGCGAACTGGCCCTGCTGCGAAAGATCGCCGCCCCCGTCCTGCCGCAGCCGGGCCTTGCGCCGCTGATGGACGGCCTGCGCCGCGTGAACCGCGCCCTGTGGGAGATCGAGGACGCCATCCGCGTCCATGAGGCCGCCGCCCGCTTCGACGCGGGGTTCATTGCGCTTGCCCGCGCGGTTTACCAGACGAACGACGAACGCGCCGCCCTGAAGCGGCAGGTCAACGCCCTGCTGCGGTCCGACCTGGTCGAGGAGAAATACCACGCGGCCAGCCCGGCGGCGGACGCGGACCGGGCCCGCTGACCGGCCCGCTTATCCCGCGATCACCACGGTCCCGTCCACGACGCTGACGGGCACGGGGTCCAGTCCGCAATCCGCGCCATGGGCCGCCTCGCCCGTCAGGATGTCGAAGCGCGCGCCATGGGCGGAACACACCAGCATCGTCCCGTCCGCCGACAAAAGCCGGTCGCTGCGCCAGTCCAGCGGCAGATACTGGTGCGGGCAGGCGTTGACATAGGCGCGCAAGCCGCCGCCCGTCCGAACCAGCAGCATCGGAAAGGCGCCCCGGTCGGTCGTCACGGTCAGCGACAGCACGCCGTCAACCCGCGCCGCCTCGCAGACGGGGGTGCCCGGCGCGGGGGCGGATGAATAATCGGTCCAGGCCATGGGGGATCCCGGGATGCCCCGCCCGCAAGGCGCGGGCGGGAGGGCCCTTATTCCGCCGGAGAGGCGCTGAGGACGCCGCGCCGGACCTGGTCTTCCTCGATCGACTCGAACAGCGCGCGGAAGTTGCCCTCGCCGAAGCCGTCGTCGCCCTTGCGCTGGATGAACTCGAAGAAGATCGGGCCGATCACGGTCTTGGAAAAGATCTGCAAAAGGATGCGGGTTTCCCCGCCGCCGACCACGCCCTCGCCGTCGATCAGGATGCCGCGCGCCTTCATGCGGTCGATCGGTTCCTGGTGGCCTTTGACGCGCTTGTGCGACATCTCGTAATAGGTGTCGGGCGGCCCGGGCATGAACTCCATCCCGGCCTCGGCGATCCGGTCGGTGCCGGCATAGATGTCCTCGGTCGCGATGGCGATGTGCTGGATGCCCTCGCCCTTGTATGCGCGCAGGTATTCCTCGATCTGGCTGTGGTCGTCGGTGGATTCGTTGATCGGGATGCGGATCTTGCCGTCGGGAGAGGTCAGCGCGCGGCTGACAAGGCCGGTCTGCTTGCCCTTGATGTCGAAATACTTGATCTCGCGGAAGTTGAACGTGTCGTGGTAGAACTTGTACCAGGTGTCCATGTTGCCCCGGATCACGTTATGCGTCAGGTGGTCGAGGTAGTAGAAGCCAAAGCCCGCCGGGCGCGGATCGGGTTCGCCCAGCCAGTCGAAGTCGGCGTCATAGGCGCTGCCCGCATCGCCGTATCTGTCGATGAAATACAGCAGCGAGCCGCCGATGCCGTAAACGGCGGGCGCGTTGATCGACTTGCCGGGGCCCGTGTATTCGGTCGCGCCCAGATCCAGCGCGCGCTTCAATGCCACCTGCGCATCCACCACGCGCCAGGCCATCGCGGGCGCGCAAGGCCCGTGTTCGGTGACAAAGCCCGCCGCGTGGGTGCCCGCGTCGGCGTTCAGCAGGTAATTGATGTCGCCCTGGCGATACAGCGTGATGTCGCGGGTCTTGTGACGCGCCACGGGCGCAAAGCCCATCTGCCGGAAGATCCGGTCCAGCACCGCCGGGTCGGGATGGGCGTATTCGACGAACTCGAACCCGTCGGTGCCGGCGGGGTTGATGTCGCTGATCGTGGCCTTGGGGGCATCGTGCGGAAACGGTCCCATGGCATCCTCCTGTTCGTTGCGCGTGCAACAAGAATGCCACGCGCCCCATGCGCGAGGCTTGCAAAATGATGGCCTGGCGCGGCATCTTTGCACGAAACGCGCATGATCTGCGGAAGGGATGCACGATTTGAAACTGGACGGCTTCGACATCGCCATTCTGACCGCCCTGCAACGCGACGGCGCGCTGACCAATGCGGCCCTGGCCGAGATCGTGAAGCTGTCGCCCTCGCAATGCTCGCGCAGGCGCGCGGCGCTTGAGGAAGCGGGCGTGATCGAGGGATATGCGGCCCGGCTTGGCGCGGCCAGGCTGGGCTATGGATTGCGCGCGATCATCCGGGTGAACCTGTCCAGCCACGGCCAGCGCAAAGAGGATGACTTCGCCCGCTTTGTCGAAAGCCACGCCCAGATCCGCTCGGCCTTCTCGGTCTCGGGGGATGCGGATTATGTCCTGGACGTGCGGGTCCGCGACCTGGAGGCATTCGCCGATTTCATCCACCGCCACCTGCTGCCGCACCCGCAGGTGTCCCAGGTCCGGTCCGAGATCGTGCTGAAGACGCTGAAGGACGATGGCGGCGTCGCGCCCGGTCTGGTCGCGCCGCCCGATCCGTCCTGACGGTCGCGCCGGATGCCGCCCGGCTTGCGCGCGCTGACCGGGCAGAAGTCGCGGTTGAACAGGGCGGCGTGCCGGGCCGAGCCTGTCGGGATGTCACGCGCGGCGCGGGGCGCGTCTCGTCCAGGTCGTCGAGGACCGCCAGTCATCGTGCAGCACCACGGTCAAGGCCGGGCGGGCAGGATGCGGCCCGTGCAGGGGCCGAAGCCGATGCGGAAGCCGTCGCCCCGGGCTGTCGCGAACAGCGTGACCTCGTCGCCATCCTCCAGGAAGGTGCGGGGCTCGCCGTTGACCGTGACCGGAACCTTGCCCCCTTCGGTCATCTCCAGCAGCGCCCCGGTCTGGTCGCGCGAGGGGCCGCTGATCGTGCCCGATCCCAGCAGGTCGCCCACCCGCATCGGACAGCCCGAGGACGTGTGATGCGCCAGTTGCTGGGCGGACGAATAATACATCACGCTGTAGTTGGTGCGCCCCATGACCTGCCCGTTGAGCGTCCAGCCGATCTCCAGGTCATAGAACCCGGGCCGTTCCTCGGCCAGATAGGGCAGCAGCGGGTTCACCCGGTCCGCGCCGGTGCAGCGGAACGGCTCCAGCGCGGCTTGCGTGACGATCCAGGGGCCGATGGTGGTGCCCAGGGCCTTGGACTGGAACGGCCCCAGCGGCTGGTATTCCCAGGCCTGCACGTCGCGCGCCGACCAGTCGTTCAGCAGGACATAGCCGAAGATCATGTCCTCCGCCTGCTCCACGTTCACCCGGCTGCCCATGGCGCTGTCCGCGCCGACGATCGCGCCCAGTTCCAGTTCCAGATCCAGCCTGCGGGAGGGCGCCCATTCGGGCCCGTTCCCGCCGCGAAGCTGTCCCATGGGCCGCCGGATCGGCGTGCCCGACACCACGACCGAGGACGCCCGGCCGTTGTATCCGATGGGCATATGCGTCCATTGCGGCGGCAGGGCGTTTTCCGGGCCCCGGAACAGCACGCCCACGTTGAAGGCGTGGTTCCGGGACGCATAGAAATCCGTGAACTCCGTCACCCGGATGGGCAGGTGCAGCGCCGCATCCGCCATCGGCACCAGTGGCACATCAGGCGCGGCCCCTTCGGCCAGCAGCGCGGTCAGCCGCGCCCGCACCGCGTCCCAGCGATCCCGGCCAAGCGCCATGAAGCCGTTCAGCGCGCCTTGCGCGAAGGTGCCGCCCGCATCCAGCAGCCCCCGCGCCTCGCAGGCCGCCAAGTCCACGATCATCTCGCCGATGGCCGCCCCGCAGCGCGGCCCGCCGCCGCCAACCGAGAAGACGCCATAGGGCAGGTTGTTCAGCGGAAACGCGCCGTTCGGATCGTTGGCGCTGTCCACCCAGGACCGGATCAGGGCCATTCTCCGGCCTCCTTTTTTCACTTTGGTCCAAATATCCCACGGGGGTCCGGGGGTGTGAAACCCCCGGCCTTGGGGCGCGTCACTTCACCCCGGGCGTGCCGTCGAACTTCTTTTCCAGCCGCTGCCAGACCTCCATGTATTCGGCCTGCATCGGCGCCTCGCGCGCGGCGTATTCGGTCAGGTGCTGGGGAAAGCGCGTCTCGAACATGAAGGACATGGTGTTGTCCAGCTTCTCGGGGCGCAGGTCGGCGTTGCTGGCCCCCTCGAAGGCGTCGCGGTCGGGGCCGTGGGGCAACATGCAGTTGTGCAGGCTGATCCCGCCCGGCGCGAAGCCCTGCGGCTTGGCGTCATAGATGCCATAGATGTTGCCCATCAGTTCGGACATGATGTTCTTGTGATACCAGGGCGGGCGGAAGGAATGTTCCGCCACCATCCAGCGTTCGCGGAACAGCACGAAGTCGATGTTGGCCGTCCCCTCCTGCCCCGAGGGCGCGGTCAGCACCGTGAAGATCGACGGGTCGGGATGGTCGAACAGGATCGCGCCGACGGGGCTGTAGGTGCGCAGGTCGTACTTGTAGGCGCAGTAATTCCCGTGCCAGGCCACCACGTCCAGGGGCGAATGGCCGATGAATGTCTCGTGGAACTGGCCGCACCACTTGATGACCACGCGGGATCGGACCTCGCGGTCCTCGAAGGCCGCGACCGGGCATTTGAAGTCGCGCGGGTTCGCCAGGCAGTTCGCGCCGATGGGGCCGCGATGGGGCAGGTCGAACTTCTGGCCATAGTTCTCGCAGACAAAGCCGCGGCACGGACCCTCCAGCACCTCGACGCGATACACCAAGCCGCGCGGCAGGATGGCGATTTCCCTGGGCTCCAGGTCGATCACGCCCAGTTCGGTGCAGAAGCGCAGCCGGCCTTCCTGGGGAACCACCAGCAATTCGCTGTCGGCGGAAAAGAAGTATTCGTCCAGCATCGGCCGCGTGACCAGATAAACGTGGGACGCCATGCCCACCTGGATGTTCACGTCGCCCGCCGTGGTGATGGTGCGCATGCCCGTCAGCCAGGTCAGCGGCTGGTCGGGCACCGGGATCGGATCCCAGCGGTATTGCCCCAGGCTGGTCACGTTCGCCACCACGTTCGGCGCGGTCTTCCAGTAGGGCAGGTCGATGGGGCTGAACCGCCCGGTGTGGTGGACCGAGGGGCGGATGCGATAGCACCAGGTCCGCTCGTTCTGGCCGCGCGGGGCGGTGAAGGCGGTGCCCGACAGCTGTTCGGCATAAAGGCCGTAATTGCATTTCTGCGGGCTGTTCTGGCCTTGCGGCAAGGCGCCGGGCAGGGCCTCGGTCTCGAAATCGTTGCCGAAGCCGGGCATGTAGCCTTCGTGCGTGCCGGTGGTGATGGCCGCGCGGATCATGCCTTCGGGCATCGCGTATCGGGTCATGGTCCTTCCCCCTGCAGGCATCATTGCTGATGCAACGAAAATACCGTTGCAGGCGCAACGATGTCAAGCGCCCTTGTAAACACTGTTGCGGCCGCAACGGATTTTTGCTGATGTCCCCCCATGAGCTTCGACCTGGACGCCTTCCTGCCCTATCGCCTGGCCGTCGCCGCCGCCCAGGTCAGCCGCCGCTTTGCCGCGCGCTACGCGGCCGAGGCCGGGCTGACGATCCCCGAATGGCGGGTGCTGGCGCATCTGTCGGGATCGGGCGCGGTCAGCGTGCGCGACATCACCGCGCGGGTGAACCTCGACAAGTCCATCGTCAGCCGCGCCGCCTCCCGGCTGGAAGGGGCGGGCTATCTGCGCAAGTCCGGCCACGGCACGGACCAGCGGCTTGTGGCGCTGGAACTGACCGAGGCGGGACGCGCCCTGATGGACCGCCTGGGCCGCATCGCCGAGGCGTATCAGGCGGAACTGCTGGCGGAACTGGGCGGGGACGCCCCCGCCTTCCGCCGCGCCCTGCTGAAGCTGGCGGGGCCGGATCGGTCATCGGACCTGCCATGAACCGGCGACACCCCTGCCCGGCCAGGCCGATAAAGGGGGCGAGCGACAACACCGGGACCGCCATAGGCCCGGGACGCCGCGATGCGCCACCGATGAAGGCCGCGCCGGATCTGGAGAAGATCCCCCGGATGCGCGCCCGGCCCGGCCCCTGACCGAAAGGACAACTTTCCCTTCACGTAAAGAGCAGACATAACAAGACCACCGGGCGGCGCTGTCATGTGTGCTTTTTACGAGTGTGCGCCGCCCGGCTGGTTTTCCCTTTCCCCCATCCATCCCCGAAACGATCCACAGAAATTGTGGACAACTGCGCCGTTATGGCCGAAGTCTTTCGGCGGATGCCAGCGTCGGGAAGGGACGAAACCGTGGACGAATACTGCCTCTGCCTGCGGGACAACCCGCATTTCCGACTGACGAAGGATGGCCAAGGCTTCGACGCCCATGCCGAGCCCATGGTCTTTGCGACCTATGACGAGGCCTATGACTATACGCTGCGCCACAACACCAGCCCGCAGCTGGAAGGCGTGTCGGTCGAGATCGTCAAGTCGGACGCCTGACCGCCCCCCTTTGCCCCGGCCTGTGTCCCGACGACCGCACCCGGGGCGGTCGTCAGAAAGGCCCTTGCCAGAATCGCCAAAGCCGCGAATAACTTACGCAGCAAACTGAATATGACGGCTTGAAGCGTAACCACGGCAGGCCAGACCCGGACAAAAGGATGGCAGCATGGGCATTGTGCAGCCGAAGACCCGCATCGACAAGCTGGTGGGCGCCCATGCCGCGGCCTTGTCCGAACGGCTGCACGCGCATCGCGAACAGCTTTTCCCCCCCGACGCCAAGCGCGAACTGCGCAAGTTCACCAGCGGAGAGGTGGCGGAACTGCTGGGCGTCAAGGACGCCTACCTGCGCAAGCTGGACCTGGAGGGCAAGGGCCCCTCGCCCGAGACGCGGGCCGGGGGGCGGCGCTATTACACGCCCGCCGATATCCAGGCCCTGCGCGAACTGCTTGAAAAGGGGGCAAAATCCCCCGGGACATACCTGCCGGGGCGGCGCGGGTCCGATCACCTGCAGGTCATCACCGTGATCAACTTCAAGGGCGGCTCGGGCAAGACCACCACCGCCGCCCACCTGGCGCAGAAGCTGGCGCTGGACGGGTACCGGGTGCTGGCCATCGACCTCGACCCCCAGGCCAGCCTGTCGGCGCTGCACGGGGTGCAGCCCGAACTGGACCTGCCCGACGGCGGCACCATCTATGATTCGATCCGCTATGACGACCCGGTGCCGCTGCGCGCCGTGATCCAGCACACCTATTTCACCAATCTGGACCTGATTCCCGGCAACCTGGACCTGATGGAGTTCGAGCACGCAACACCCATGGCGTTGCGCGAACGGTCGGGCAACTATTTCTTTACCAGGATCGGCGACGCTCTCGCCGAGGTCGAAGGCGACTACGACATCGTCGTCATCGACTGTCCGCCGCAACTGGGGTTCCTGACCATGTCCGCGCTGTCGGCGGCCACCGCCATTCTTGTGACCGTGCATCCGCAGATGCTGGACGTGATGTCGATGTGCCAGTTCCTGCTGATGACCTCGAACCTGCTGGGGGTGGTGGCGGATGCCGGGGGCAACATGGATTACGACTGGATGCGCTATGTCGTGACCCGCTATGAACCCGGCGACGGGCCGCAGAACCAGATGGTCAGCTTCATGCGGTCCATGTTCGGGGACCATGTGCTGAACCATCCGGTGCTGAAATCCACCGCGATCTCGGATGCGGGGATCACCAAGCAGACGCTTTACGAGGTTGAAAAGTCTCAATTTACCCGCGCGACCTATGAACGCGCGATGGAAAGCCTCAATGCCGTCAATGGCGAGATCGAGGGGCTGATACAGGCGGCCTGGGGCCGCAAGGGGGGCTGATGGCACGCAAGGATCTGCTCAAGAACCTGATGGCCGCGCCCCCCGCGCCCGAGGACGCCCGCCCGCCCCTACCCCGGTCCGACCGCGGCGCCATCGGCGCGGTGTCGAAATCCATCAGCGAACTGAAGAACCGCGCCATCATCGAGGTTCCCGCCGACCTGATCGACCAGGCCGGGTTCGACGACCGCCTGGACGAGGACCGCCAGGGGATCGAGGCGCTGATGGCCTCGATCCGGGACTATGGCCAGCAGGTGCCGGTGCTGCTGCGCCATTCGCCCAAGATCGAGGGGCGCTATGACGTGGTCTTCGGCCGCCGCCGGGTTGCGGCGATGCGCAGGCTGGGGATGCCCGTCAAGGCGATGGTCCGCAGCCTGAACGACCGCGAACTGGTGGTGGCGCAGGGGCAGGAAAACTCGGCCCGCAAGGATCTGAGCTTTATCGAGAAGGCGAATTTCGCCCGGCAGATGGTCGCCGCGGGCTATGACCGCAAGCTGGTCTGCGACGCGCTGTCCATCGACAAGACGGTGATCTCGCGCATGTTGTCGGTGATCGACGCCCTGCCCGAGGCGCTGATCCGCGCCATCGGCGCCGCCCCCTCGGCGGGCCGGGACCGCTGGCTGGCGCTTGCGCAGAAGGCCGAGGGCCGGGCGGTCGCCGATCTGCTGCCGCTGGCGCAAGGGGCGGACTCGGACGCGCGCTTTGCCGCCGTTCTGGGGGCGCTGAGCGCCCCCCCGGCCCGGCCCGCCGCGCAGCCCTTGCAGGCCGCCGATGGCCGGACCATCGGCCAGGTGCGGCGCGGCAAGACAAGAACGGTGATCGAACTGGAGGGCGAGGGCCGCAATTTCGCGGACTGGCTGGTCGATCACCTGGCAGAGGTTCACCGAGACTGGCTGGAAAGCCGCCGGTAGGAACGACACACGCAAGCAACCAAGGAGGCACAGGACGGCAAAAGAAAAGCCCCCCAGGACATGACATCCCAAAGGGCCGTTCTCTCGATCTAGCACCTCGAAGATAGCGGCTTCAGTTGACAGCTGTCAACAGCGTCGGTTCCGGCGAAGGCCATTCCTTTGCCTTGTGACATCACGAATGAGGCATATTTCAACGACGTCTTGCGGGCGGCGGCCCGTTCCGGCTGGCCTGCTGGCCGGGCAGGCCCTGGCGGCCGCCCCTGATTCGGCCCCTGCCACCGACAAATGGACCATCCTGCGCGACCTGACGACGGGCCGCGAGGCCTTTGGCCTGACCGACCGGAACCTGTCGGTCCTGTCGGCGCTGCTGTCCTTTCATCCCGCGCGAGAGTTGCGCGAAGGCGCGCTGACGGTGTTTCCGTCGAACGCCAGCCTGTCGGATCGGCTGCACGGGATGCCGGAAAGCACGCTGCGCCGCCACCTTGCCGCCCTGGTCGAGGCCGGGATGATCCGCCGCCAGGACAGCCCCAACGGCAAGCGCTTCGTGACGCGCGACGGTCAGGGCCGGATCGACCGCGTCTTCGGCTTCGACCTTGCGCCCATGCTGCGCCGCGCAGCCGAGATCCGCGAGGCAGGCGAGGCCGCCCTGCAAGCCGCGCGCCTGCTGCGGCGGACGCGCCAGACCATTGTCCTGCTGCTGCGCGACATCGCCGCCCTGCCCGGCTTTGCGGACGCCGGAGACCATCATGCCCGGCTGGCGGACCTGCGGATGCTTCTGCGCCGCAAGCTGAACCTGGCCGCGCTGTCGGAGATCGAGACCTCGCTGCGGCAGCTGCTGGCCGAGATGGCAGCCCCCCATCCTGCGCCAGAAATGAGCGGCAATGACGCCCGAAATGAGCGGCACCATCATAATACAGACTCTGATCATCCTGAATCTGAAGGGGCCGAGAAGCAGGAAGACCCCGAAACGCTGCCGCTGTCCCTGGTACTGGAAGCCGCGCCCGACATCATGCCTTATGCGGCGGAGCCCGTGCGAAGCTGGCACGATCTGTCCCGCCTGGCCGAGTTCCTACGCCCGATGCTGGGCATCACCGCCGAAACCTGGCTGTTCGCCCGGCAACGGCTGGGGGACCGGACGGCCAGCATTGCCCTGGCCTGCATCCTGCAGCGGTTCGGCCGGATCCGAAACCCCGGGGCCTATCTGCGCTGCCTGTCGCTGACCGAGGATTTCCGGGCCGGACCGATGGTCCTGGCGCTGTTGCGCGGCAACGGCATGGCGCGGGGATGAAGTTGACAGCTGTCAACTTTGCGGGCCGGGGCAGGGGGCTTTCGCCCTTGGGCCAGCGTCTCGAACAGCGGCAGGGTTTCCGAAGGGCCGCGTGCTCGGCCTGATCCTCATCCAGCGGGACCAGCAGCGGGGCAAAGCTATGGCAAGCGGCAAGGTCCGGATGAGCGGCCTGGCGCGAACGGGGGGCCGTCGCCCGGCCCGCCGCTAGTGCTCAAGGCTGACCGGCAGGGGTCTCAGGCGGGGCGCACGTCCTCCAGCCGGGCGGCGGGGAAGGCGGCGATGAGGGCTTCCAGCCCCGCTTGGTCCGGGGTCAGGCAGGCCGCCGTGGACAGCGCATCGGCCAACGCGGCGCTTGGGGCGGATACCGACACGGAGGCCCAGGGCGACGCCACCGGACCGCCCGTGCGCGGATCGAGGATATGCCCGTCCCGTCCGCCCGCGTCGAAACACGTCCCGCGCGGGGCCGAGGTTGCCAGCGCCCGCGCCGACAGGGGAAGGCTGCCGCCTGCGGTGCGCACCGGCCAGGGGCGGATGCCCAGGGCGCGCATCTCGCCCGTGTCGATCAGAATGTCGGTCAGGCCCTCGGCCTCCAGCAGGGCGGCCACGCGGTCGGCCACATAGCCCTGGCCGATGCCGTTCAGCGTCAGCGCCATGCCGGGGGCCAGGGTGATGACCTGGGGGGACAGGTCCACGCGGTCCCACCCCGCAAGGGCCAGCGCCGCGTCGCGTTCGGCGGGCGTGGGGCGGCGGCCCTGGACCGCAGCCTCGGCCCACAAGGCCCACAAGGGTTGCAGCGTCACGTCGAAGGCGCCGCCGCTGGCGCGATGCACGGCCCCCGCCTGCGACAGGCAGTCCAGCAGCTCGAAGGGCGGGGCGTCCAGGCGGCCCGTGCGGTTCAGCCGGGACAGGGCGCTGTCCGCACGATACAGCGACAGGATGTTTTCCAGCCGGTCGATCTCGGCCAGGCAGCGGGCGGTGATCGCGGGCGCGTCGGGGTGGTCCAGCCGGATCGAGGCCCGTGCGCCAAGCGCCTGGCCCGTCCAGTAGCGGGGCGCAGCGGCCAGCGCGCCGGGCAGGCAGGCGGCGGTGGCGGAAATGGTCAGGAAACGGCGGCGGGTCAGGGTCATGGCTTATCCCTCTGGGCGCGACAGGGCGCGCAGGCGGTTTTCGAAATCGGCGTCGGGGGCGGTGTCGGCAGGCGCGGTCTCCTCGGGCGTCAGGACCAGGTCGTCGGGGATCTGGGACAGGCGCATCACGGTGCCGCCTTCCTGCGCGGCAAAGGCCTCCGCCGCCTCGCGGGTGCCGAAGGGCACGGCCTCGGGGGCGCCCATGCCGCCTTCGCGCGCGGAGCCCAAGACGAAGAAGGCGTCGTCGGCGTCGATCCAGTTGCCGCGGCCCGGAACCTCCCATGTGGCGCCCAGGACAGCCATGTCATTGACTTGAATGGCTAAAATCGGATGGCTTTGTTCGGGCAGGCGGGCATAGGCGATGGCGTCGCGAACCTGGCTGAAGAACAGGGGCGTGCCCGGCATCCCCTCCAGATGGACCTGCGCCTTGGGGCCGGGATGTTCCAGCAGGTTCATCTGGCAGAAATGGCCCAGCGTCTCGGCGGTCAGTTCGACGGGGGTCGTGTCCTGGGCAACCTCGGGCTTGCAGGCGGCGAGGGACAGGCACAGGGCCAGGATCAGCACAGGTTTCATGGCGTGACCTTTCGGAAGGCGGCAATGGCAAGGCCCAGGGCCAGCAGGGGCCACAGCGCCACCGACAGCGCCGATTGCCACAGGGGGATGGCCGATGCGGCCCCGCCCATGCCGCCCGCCGCCGCGCTGGCCCCGGCGGCGGCCAGGTTGAACAGGCGGAAGGCATCGGCGGGGTTCGCCAGCAGCGCGACGGGCAGCGCCTGCGTCGTCAGCGCGCCGCCCCCGTCCGACACGACCAGCGCCAGCAGCACCAGGTCGTAAAGCACCACCGCCCCTAGCCACAGCCCGACCGCCAGCCCCGCCGCACCGGACGGACGACGCGCCAGGGCGGACAGCGCATAACCCGCCCCCAGGAAGGTCGCGCCCAGCAGGACGGAACTGGCGACCAGACGCAGCAAAGCGGGCAGGCCTGCGGCGGATGCCGGGTCCATCCAGAAGGCCGCCGCCGCTGCCGCGCCATAACCGGCACAAACCGCCAGCGTCAGGATCGCCAGATGCGCCAAGAGCTTGCCCGCCAGAACCTGCGCGCGGCTGACGGGATAGGTCAGAAGCAGGGGCAGGGTGCCGCGCTCGACCTCTCCGGCGATGGCGTCGAAGCTCATCAGCAGGGCGATCAGCGGCACCAGATAGACGGCGAGCGAGGTCAGCGAGGCCACGATCACCGACAGCCGGTCGGCGCCGATGTCGCCCGTGGGCGCGGCCCCGGCGGCGGCCAGGACCAGGGCAAAGACCACCATCAGCAGGACGGCGATGGCGACCCAGCGGTTGCGCATGGCGATGCGGAATTCGACGGCGGCGGTGGACCAGATGCGGTTCATTGCCCGTCCCTTTGGCTGAAGTGGGAATAGATGTCTTCCAGGCTGGGCGGGATCACCTCCAGATCCGCCACCTGCGGCAAGCCGGTGATGCGCGCCAGCAGGGCCAGCTTGTCGTCCTGCGGGCAGTCCAGGTGCAGCCGCCCGTCGCCATTCGCGCGCGCCATGGGCAGGGCGGCGGCAAGCGCGGCCTTTTGCCCCGGTGCCGGGGCCACGCTGATCGCCACCGGCAGGGCGGCGCTGCGGCGCAGGTCGGAAAGCGTCCCTTCGGCGCGCAGCCGCCCGGCCGCCAGGATCAGGATGCGGTCGGTGCGGGCCTCGACCTCGGTCAGGGCGTGCGAGGACAGCAGGATCGCCGTGCCGCCCGCCGCCAGATCGTCCAGCAGGGCATAGAAATCGCGCCGCGACACCGGATCGAGGCCCGAGGTCGGTTCGTCCAGCACCAGCAGGCGCGGCTTGCCGATCAGGGCTTGGGCCAGACCCACGCGCTGCCGCATCCCCTTGGAATAGGTGCCGATGCGGCGCCTCAAAGCATCCGCCAGCCCCACGCGGGCCAGCAGGTCCAGCGCTTGCGCAGGGCTTTCGCCGCGCAGGGACAGGTAATGGCGGATCTGCTCCTCGCCCGTCAGGGCCGGGTGGAAGGCCGCGTTTTCGGGCAGATAGGCCACCTGGGCGCGGGCCGCAGCCGATCCGGGGGACGCGCCGCAGACCGTGACGGTGCCTTCATCAAAGGGGATCAGGCCCAGGATGATCTTCATCATCGTGGACTTGCCCGCGCCGTTGTGGCCCAGCAGGGCCACCCGCTGCCCGGGTTCGACCGTCAGGGACACGTCGCGCAGCGCCTCGACCCCGGCAAAGCGCTTAGTGAGATGCGATATCGTCAGGGTCGATGTCATCATAGGTTCCTTTGGCCCAGCGTCCGGCAACCTCGGCCTCCTGGGCCTCGATGTCGGACGGGACGGGAATGGTCAGGGGGCGCATCAGCGGGTGGCTGTCGGTGACGCCGCCGGGCAGGGTGGCGGGAAAGCTCGACTGGCTCCAGCGGACAAGCTGCACGGCGGGGGATCCGGTCAGAAGGGCGGCGGCGGGCTGCGACCACAGGATATGGTCGATCAGGTCGTTGGGGCGGTATGTGCCGTCGGCCACCCCGTCGCCGTTCAGGTCATAGGCCGGGTGGTCGGACCAGAAGTTGCCGCGGCCCTCGTGGCTCCATTCCATGAAGCGGGTGCCCACGTATTTCACCTGTTCCCGGTTTCCGACAAAAGCGTTTCCGGTCAACACGTTGCGTTCGGACCCGGCGGTGAAGTGGATGCCGATGCCGCAGTCCTGGAAGCGGTTGTCCCAGATCAGGTTCTTGTGCGCGTTATAGATGAACAGGCATTTCTTGGTGCCGCCCCGGATCAGGTTGCCGGTCACGTCGGCATTGTTGGCATAGTTCAGCATCAGCCCGTGTTCCCGGTCCCCCAGGCTGAGGTTGCGCAGGATCTTCGCGCGATCCGAAAACATGATCGCGAAGCCCAGGTGGTTGCCGATGCTGATGTTGTCCGACACTTCCGTGTTGCGGGTATACATAAAATGCACGGCAAAGCGCAGGTCGCGCATGATGTTGCCGCGATAGATGCTGGAGGCGCTGGCGTTCGAGAAGATCCCGTCGCGGCCGTATCGGATCACGTTGCCGTCCAGCAGCGTGCCGGGGCTATTCCAGACATAGATGCCGTTGCCGCGCTGGTTCATGTGCGGATCCTGCCGCCCGGTGATGCGGTTCCGGACCACCTGCGCGTCCCGCCCGCCATGCACGTCGATGCCGTGCATGTTGTCGGTCAGGACCAGCCCCTCGACCCGCGCGCGGTCGGCCCCTTTCAGGATCTTCACGCCCGCGTCCAGGTCTTCGTTCTTCGTCCCCGACCCGGTGACGGTGAAGCCCCGCAGCGCCACGTCGGGGGCGTCAATGGTGATGACCGTTCCCTGGCCCTGGCCGTCCACCACGGCGCCTTCGGGGCCGGTGATGGTCAGGGGTTTGTCGATGGTGACGGGGCCGGGATAGGCCCCGCCGGTCAGCACCAGCACATCGCCGGGGGCCGCCCCGGCGATGGCGTCAGTCAGGCTGCCCGGTCCCGGCGCGACCCGATGCTCTGCCGCCAGGGCGGGCAGGGCGAACAGCAGGCCAAGGATCAGGGCAAGCCCGCGCATCGCTCAGGCGGCCTTCGGTTCGACGAACATGCGGCCGCGCATCTCCATGTGCAGGGCGTGGCAGAACCACTGGCAGTAATACCAGTAAACGCCCGGCGCGCCTGCCACGAAGGTGACGGACGATGTCATCTGCGGGCTGATCTCCATCGCGACGCTGTGGTTGCCCATGGTGAAGCCGTGGGTCAGGTCGTCGATCTCGTCCAGGTTGGTGATGACCACCGTCACCTCGTCGCCTTCCTTGACCGTGAAGCTTTCCAGCGAAAAGTTCGGCGCCACGCTGGTCATGTAGACGCGGACCTTGTTGCCGTCGCGGATCACCGTGTCGGCCCAGTCGTCGATGTTGACGCCGTCGGCCTCGGCCTGCTTGCGGGTTTCGGCCCACATGGGGTCGTTGCGGTCCCAGACCGACTTGATGCCCGACAGGATCGAGGGATGGACCGCGATCGCGTCATGGGGTTCGGCAAAGGTGGGGCCGTCATGGACCAGCACCATCTTGTCGCCCGAGATGTCGATCAGCTGGTCGTTTTCCGGCTTCAGCGGCCCCACGTTCAGGAAGCGGTCCTTGGAAAACTTGCACAGGCAGACCATCCAGTCGTTCTGCGCGTCCAGCGTCTCGCCCATCACGGTCTTGAGGTGGCCGGGCTGATACTGCACGTCGATCTTGTCCTTGATCGGATCGACCTGTTCGCCGGCATAGGCGCGGATCGCGTCCTCGATGTTCCACTTGACGACCTGGCTGTCCAGGAACAGCGAGGTATAGGCGTTGCCGCGCCCGTCAAAGGCGGTGTGAAGGGGCCCGAGGCCCAGTTCCGGTTCGGCCACCACCACGCTGCGCGGATCGGCGTTTTCCGTGAACAGGGTGTCGAACCTGGTCACGTCCAGCACCGTCACCGTGGGCGACAGCTTGCCGCCGATGCACAGGTGCTTCTTGTCGGGCGCCATGTTGCAGCCATGCGGGTTGTTCGCCACGGGGATATAGCGGGTGAAGGGGCTGTTCGCTTCCTTGCGCCCGTCCAGCACCTTGACGCCGTTCACCTCCTCATACCGGCCCTCGGCCACGGCCTTCTCGATCTCGGCCAGGTTGAAGACGACGACGTGGTCCATCTCGGACTCGGTCATCTCGGCCAGGGTCATGCCCATTTCCGAGTTGTAGGAGGTCGAGAAGGCCCATTTGCCTTCGTAATCGGCGTCGCAGTTGTCCAGGTTGCCCGACACCTGCACCTGCCAGGCCACGTCCCATTTGTCGGCGTCCACGGCGGTGAAGATGTTCACATAGGTGGACACGTCCGTCATGGTCGAGCCGTCGTTGATCAGCGGCGCCTCGTCCTCGCCATTGCAGAAGACATAGTTCGTGCGCGGCCATTTCTGCGGGCGCAACCCGTGGATGCTTTTCGCGTTCGGCACCTCCAGGATGGCGTCGGCCTTCATCACGTCGCAGCGCACGCGGGCCACGCGGGTGTTGGCCTTGTCGTTCATGTAAAGGTAACGGCCGTCATACTTGCCCTCGGTGAAGGACATGTGGACGTGGTGCAAGTCGCCGTTGTCGGGGATGCGCTTGTTGTTGGCGGCCAGGATCTTGCGGGTCTTGTCGGTCATCGACCGTTCCAGGATGCGCAGCGATTCGTTGGTCTGCCCCCAGCCGGTCGCGGAACAGCGGTTGAACACCGGCACGCGCATCAGCTCGCGCATGGACGGCACGCCCAGGATCCGCATCTCGCCCGTCTGGCCGGACGACCAGAACCCGTAATAGGTATCCAGCTGTCCCGGCGCGACCGCGCCCGTGCCTTCCGCCGCCGATGCCGCGCCCGCCGTCGCGGCGGCCACGCCCGCGGCGCCCCCCAGGCCAAGCGCCAGC
>NZ_JAFLRK010000001.1 GCF_017315735.1 Paracoccus shandongensis | reverse complement strand
CCGCCATGGCCTCGGCGGCGGGGCGGGGGCCGTCGGTCACAAGCACGCGGGCCGCGCCGCGCGCCACCACGGCCTGCGCCGCCGTTGCGGCATCGGGACAGGCCCGGCCCGCGAGGATCTCGGCCTCCAGGCGGTTGAGGTAGAAGCAGCCGCGGCGGGCGGCGATCAGGGGCTCCAGCCGCTCGGCCTTGCCGGGGCTGGCAGGAACCACGCGCAGGTCGGCGCGGGCCAGGCGCGGGTCGCGGGCGATGGCGTCCAGCAGGTCTTCGGTCAGGTTGCCGTCCAGCACCACGGGGGCGGACCAGTCGGCCAGGGCGTCGTCCAGGGGCGCCAGGATCGCGGTGCCCGCGTCCTCAAGGCTGTGGACATCGGCGATGGCGGCGATCAGGCCCTCGCTGTCCTCGATGCCCATATAGGTGTCGGTGGGCAGGCCGGTGTCGCGGGCCAGGTGCGCGGTGATGACGCCCATCCGTTCGGCCTCGGCCACCAGGGCCGCGCCTTCCGGGTCGCGGCCCACGGCGGACAGGACCGCCGGGCGCAACCCCCAGCGGGCGAGCGCCACGGCGACGTTCAGCGCCACCCCGCCGGGGATGTGGCGGATGCGGCCCGGCACGTCGGCGCCCGGGGCCATGCGGCGGGGCGCGCGGCCGATCACGTCCCACAGCATCGCGCCGATGCACAGGATGTCGGGGCGTTCGGTCATTCGCGGGTCCAGCTTTGCATCTCGGCTTCCAGGAAACGTTCGAAATCGTCCAGGTCCACGGGATCGAACTGCCCGAAGCCCCCCATCCAGACCGAGGCCGCGCGCATCCCGTCGGGGTCCAGCTTGCACCAGGTGATCCGGCCCCGGCGTTCCTGCCGGATCAGCCCCGCCGCCGCAAGCACCGCGAGGTGCTTGGAAATGGCCGCAAGGCTCATGGCGAAGGGCGCGGCCACGTCGCTGACGGCCATGTCGTCCTCCAGCAGCATGGACAGCACGCGCCGCCGCGTGGGGTCGGCCAGGGCCGCGAAGATCAGGTCCAGCCGGTCGGGCGAGGGGGTGTTCATCGGTGCTTCATGGCGCGAAATGGCCGGGATGGTCAACTTTGCGGTTGAATGATGTCGGGGCGGACAGGAAATTGCAAGCGGGCAGACAGGAGAGTGGATCGAAAGAAATCCATAGCCGTCAATGGCTTGGACCAGATCCTCAGTTGCTTGACTCGGGGCGCGTTCCACCCTAGACAGCCCGGCAACTGATGACGGGGGCGTGACAGATGGCCGAAGGGCCCCGGAACGACGACAGGGATGCCGATGCAGCCCGGTTGCGCGAACTGGAGGACCGGCTGTCCAGGCTTTCCGAAAAGCCGGAGGCCGACGGGCCGATGGCGGGCTATGACAAGGCGCATGTCGCCTGGCGCATGGTCACCGAGATCGTCGCGGGCATCATGCTGGGCGCCGGGGTCGGATACGGGTTGGATTGGCTGTTCGGCACCCTGCCGGTCATGCTGATCCTGTTCATACTTTTCGGCTTCGTGGCCGGCATCAAGGTGATGATGCGCACGGCGGCCGAACTTGGCAGCACTTCCGGCAAGGCGCCGGGCACCGACAAGAGGGACTGATCGTGGCGACAGAAGCGCATGGCGAGGCAACCGGCCTGTCTTTCCACCCGATGGACCAGTTCATCGTGCGCCCGCTGTTCGGCGACGGCGATGTCCACTGGTACACGCCCTCCAACGTGACGCTGTGGCTGTTCGCCATCGTGCTGGCGACGCTGGCCCTGCTGGTGCTGGGCACGCGCGGCCGCGCCATCGTCCCGAGCCGCAGCCAGTCCATGGCCGAGATGTCCTATGGCATGATCCACAAGATGGTGGGCGACATCGCGGGCAAGGACGGGCTGAAATACTTTCCCTATATCATGACGCTGTTCATGTTCGTGCTGTTCGCGAACTTCCTGGGCCTGCTGCCCATGGCCTTCACGGTGACCTCGCATATCGCGGTGACGGGCTTTCTGGCGCTGGCGGTGTTCCTGACGGTGACGGTCATCGGCTTCGTCAAGAACGGCGCGCATTTCCTGGACCTGTTCTGGGTCCGCTCGGCCCCGCTGGCGATCCGCCCGGTGCTGGCCGTGATCGAGGTGATCAGCTATTTCGTGCGGCCGCTCAGCCTGTCCATCCGACTTGCGGGCAACATGATCGCCGGTCACGCCGTGATCAAGGTCTTCGCGGGCTTTGCGGCGCTGATCCTGATCAATCCCGGCCTGGGCGCGCTGGTGACCCCAGTCTCGATCCTCGCGGTCGTGGGCATGTATGCCTTTGAAATCCTTGTGGCCTTCATCCAGGCCTATGTGTTCACCATCCTGACCTGCGTTTACCTCAAGGACGCGCTGCACCCGTCGCACTAAGCGGCGCGCAGCATCCCCGGCGGTGCGCGATCCGCGCCGCCCTTCACCCTGAATTCGCCACTTCCAACCGCAAGGAGCATCATCATGGAAGGCAATATCGGAGAACTGGGCCAGTACATCGGCGTCGGCCTGACCGCCATCGGCATGGGCGGGGCCGCCATCGGTGTGGGCAACGTGGCCGGCAACTTCCTGTCGGGCGCGCTCCGCAACCCGTCGGCCGCCGCCGGCCAGACCGCCACGCTGTTCATCGGCATGGCCTTTGCCGAAGCCCTGGGGATCTTCTCGTTCCTGGTCGCGCTTCTGCTGATGTTCGCGGTCTGATCCTGCGCCATCCTTGCGGCGGGGTGGGGTTTTGCCCCGCCCCTTCGTGACTTTCAAGGCCAGGGGTTTGGACATGATCAGCCTGTTGCAAGAGGCCGCCACGACCGCGGCCGAACATACCGAAAGCGTGGCAAGCTCTGTCGCGCATGGCGAGACCGAGACGGCCACGGGCCTGCCGCAGCTGGACCTGACCTCGTTCGGGAACCAGATCTTCTGGCTGGTCGTCGCCATGGTCGTTCTTTACTGGATCGTCGCCAAGGTCGCGCTGCCGCGCATCGGCGCCGTCCTGTCGGACCGCCAGGGCGCCATCACCGGCGACCTGATGGCTGCCGAGGAATTCAAGCTGAAGGCGAAAGAGGCCGAGGCCGCCTATGACAAGGCGCTGGCCGACGCGCGCACTGAAGCGGGCAAGATCGTCGCGGCGAACCGCGCGGACATCCAGAAGGAACTGGACGCCGCCATCGCCCATGCCGATGCCGAGATCGCCGCGCGCACCGCAGAATCCGAAGGGCGCATCCGGCAAATCCGCGATTCCGCCGACAACGACGCCCGCGAGGTTGCCCGCGATGTCACCGCCGAACTGGTCCGCGCCTTTGGCGGCGTGGTCGATCAGGGCGCGGTGGACCAGGCGGTGGACAGCCGCATGAAGGGAGCCCTGCAATGAAAAAGCTTGCCGTTCTTGCCGCAGGCCTGACCGCCAGCCCGGCATTCGCCGCGACGGGTCCGTTCTTCTCGTTGCGGAACACGAACTTCATCGTCCTGATCGCCTTCCTGGTCTTCGTGGGCATCCTGATGTATTTCAAGGTGCCCTCCCGGATCGGCGCGCTTCTGGACCAGCGCGCCCATGGCATCCGCCGCGACCTGGACGAGGCCAAGCGCCTGCGCGAGGACGCGCAGGAGATCTATGCCAGCTTTGAACGCCGCCAGCGCGAGGTGGCGGGCCAGGCCGAGCAGATCGTCGCCAATGCCCGGCGCGAGGCCGAGGCGCAGGCCGCCAAGGCCAAGGCCGACCTCAAGACCTCGATCGAGCGTCGCCTGAAAGCGGCCGAGGACCAGATCGCCAGCGCCGAAAGCGACGCCGTGCGCGCAGTGCGCGACCGGGCCGTGCAGGCGGCGGTGGCTGCGGCGTCCGCCCTGCTGGCGCAGCAGGTGGGGGCCGGTCAGCGGTCCGCCGGGATCGACGACGCCATCGAAGACGTGGCGCGCCGGTTGAACTGAAATCACGCAAACAGTGATCACGAAAAACCCCCGGTCGAAGGACCGGGGGTTTTGCTTTGCGCGATGGGCACGATCAGCGCGTCGGGAAGATCAGGATCTCGACCCGGCGGTTCTGGGCGCGGCCCTGCGCCGTGTCGTTCGAGGCGACGGGCTGGTTCATGCCCTGGCCGGTGGCGACCAGGCGGGCGGGCGCCACGCCCGCAGCGGTCAGGATGCTGGCCACCGACTGGGCGCGGCGCTGCGACAGGTCCATGTTGAAGGCCTGCGAGCCGGTGTTGTCGGTATGGCCCACGACCTGCACGCGGCTGTTCGGATACTGGTTGAGGTTGCGCGCCACGGCGTAAAGATCGCTTTGCGCCTGGCCGGTGACCGCCGCCGAACCCGTGGCGAACAGGATGCCTTCGGGCAGGACCACCTGGAGATGGTCGCCGCGGTTGACCACCTGGACGTTGCTGCTGACCGACTGTTGCAGGGCCTGCGCCTGGCGGTCCAGGATGTTGCCCGCAACGGCCCCGGCGATGCCGCCGATGATCGCACCGCGCGCGGCGTCCTTGCCCTGGTTGTTCTTGTCGCTGTCACGCGTACCTGCAAGGACCGCACCGACGGCGGCGCCTGCCAGGGCGCCCTGCTGGGTGCGGCTCATGCCGGTGCCCGTGCCCATGCCGTCCATGCCCGGGGTGGGCGCGCAGGCGCCAAGCGCCACAAGGCCCGTGGCGGCAAGGATGGTGGAAATGCGAAGGATCATGGATTGTCCTTTCCGGGCCGAAGGCCCCCTTCTGTGGAAACATGGCGCTTACTATGGGACAGCCGCCCTGGGCTTGCAATGGCGGGCGCGGGCGGTCAAAAGCACGGGGCCATGGTCCAGTCCCGACGCCCGCCGCAGCCCTTGCCCTTTGCCCAGCAGGTCGCGATCTTTTCGCGCCTGGCAAGCGCGAACCCTGCGCCCGTGACGGAACTGGAATGGACCAATCCCTTCACGTTGGTGGTGGCCGTCGCCTTGTCGGCGCAGGCGACCGACGTGGGCGTGAACAAGGCCACCCGGGGCCTGTTCGCGGTGGCCGACACGCCCCGGAAGATGCTGGACCTGGGGCTTGAGGGCGTGACCGAGCATGTCAAGACCATCGGGCTGTTCCGCCAGAAGGCGAAGAATGTGATCGCCCTGTCGCGCATTCTGGTCGAGGAGTTCGGCGGCGAGGTGCCCGACAGCCGCGCGGCGCTGATGACGCTGCCCGGCGTGGGGCGCAAGACGGCCAATGTGGTGCTGAACACGGCCTTTGGCCATCCCGCGCAGGCGGTCGATACGCATATCTTCCGCGTCGGCAACCGCACCCGCATCGCGCCGGGCCGCGACGTGGACGAGGTCGAGCGCGCCATCGAGGACAACGTGCCCGCCCGGTTCCAGGACAACGCCCATCACTGGCTGATCCTGCACGGCCGATACATCTGCCAGGCCCGCCGCCCGCGCTGCGCGGTCTGCCCCATCTACGACCTGTGCCCATTCGAGGAGAAGACCGCATGACCACCCCCTATGTGATCGGCATCGGCAATGCGGTGATGGACGTGATTTCTCCGGTCGAGGAGGAGCGGCTGGCGGCGCTTGGGGTGCAGAAGGGCATCATGCAGCTGATCGAGCGGGAACGGTCGGAATACCTGATGGCCGCGCAGGCGGATGGTCGCGCGCGGTCGCGGCTGGTGCCGGGGGGGTCGGTGGCCAACACCCTGGCCGGGATCGGGATGCTGGGGCTGCGCACTGCCTTCATCGGGCGGGTGGCGGACGATCCGCTGGGCCTGTCCTATGCCGAGCAGACCGAGGCGGCGGGGACGGTCTTCGTGAACCCTCCGGTCGCGGGGGAGCAGTTGCCGACCTCTCGCAGCATCATCCTGGTCACGCCGGATGGCGAGCGGTCGATGAACACCTATCTGGGGATTTCCGCCGAGCTGGGGCCGGACGATGTGAATCCGTCGGTTTTCCAGGGGGCTGGCTGGCTGTTCCTCGAAGGATACCTGTTCGACAAGCCCAAGGGGAAGGAGGCTTTCCTGAAGGCCGCGAAGTCCTGCCACGACGCGGGCGGGCAGGCGGGGATCGCGCTGTCCGATCCGTTCTGCGTGGACCGCCACCGCGCGGATTTCCGGCGGCTGGTGGCCGGGCCGATGGATTACGTGATTGGCAATGTCCACGAATGGCAGTCGCTGTATCAGGTCGAGGATCTGGAGGAGGCCTTGCGGCTGGCCAGCGCCGATTGCGGGACGGTGATCTGCACGCGGTCGGGCGAGGACGCGATCCTGATCCGCGAGGGCGAGCGGGTGACGGCGCCGGTTCACCGCATCGTGCCGGTGGATGCGACCGGGGCAGGGGACCAATTTGCGGCGGGGCTGATCTATGGGCTGGCCCTGGGCCTGCCGCTGGCGGTGGCGGGGCGGATGGGCTGCATCGCGGCAGCCGAGGTGATCGGCCATGTGGGGCCGAGGCCCGAGCGGGATTTGCGGGCGGATTTCCGCGCGGAAGGGTTGGTCTGATTGCGTCCCCCGAAGGCCGGGGGCCAGCCCCCGGACCCCCGGGATATTTAAGGTCCAATGCAGAGAGTCGCCGGTTGAAGGGCGGAGCGTTGCGCGGTTCTGCTGGCGCGTGTATCAGGGCCGGAACGAATTTGCAGCTTGAAGGACTTCGCGGATGCGCAGGGTTGTTGTCACCGGGTTGGGCATGGTCACGCCGCTGGCCTGCGGCGTCGAGGCGACGTGGGAGCGGCTGCTGGCCGGGCAGTCGGGCGCGGGGCGGATCACGCGCTTCGATCCCAAGGACGTGGTGACGAAATACGCCTGCGAGATCCCGTTCGGCGACGGCAGCGACGGCAGCTTCAACCCCGACGACTGGATGGAGCCGAAGGACCGGCGCAAGGTCGATGACTTCATCCTGTATGGCATGGCTGCGGCCGAGCAGGCGGTGAAGGATTCCGGCTGGGAGCCTGCGACCGAGGAAGATCGCGAGCGGACCGGGGTGATGATCGGGTCGGGGATCGGGGGGCTGACCTCGATTGCCGAGACGGCGGTGCTGATCAAGGAGCGCGGGCCGAAGCGGGTGTCTCCGTTCTTCATCCCCGGTGCGCTGATCAACCTGGTGTCGGGGCAGGTCTCGATCCGGTTTGGCTTCAAGGGGCCGAACCATGCGGTCGTCACGGCCTGTTCCACCGGGGCGCACGCCATTGGCGATGCGGCGCGGCTGATCATGCTGGGCGATGCAGACGTGATGGTCGCGGGGGGCGCGGAAAGCCCCATCAGCGAGATCGGCATCGCGGGTTTCAACGCCTGCAAGGCGCTGTCCACCAAGCGCGACAACGATCCGCAGGCGGCCAGCCGCCCTTATGACGTGGACCGCGACGGCTTTGTCATGGGCGAGGGGGCGGGCTGCCTGGTGCTGGAGGAATACGAGCACGCCAAGGCGCGGGGCGCGAAGATCTATGCCGAGGTGCTGGGATACGGGCTGTCGGGCGACGCCTATCACATCACCGCGCCAAGCGAGGATGGCGATGGCGGGTTCCGGGCGATGCGGAATGCGCTGAAGAATGCGGGGCTGGAGCCTTCGGCCATCGACTATATCAACGCGCATGGCACCAGCACCATGGCCGACACCATCGAGCTGGGCGCGGTCGAACGGTTGCTGGGCGATCATGCGCCGAACGTGGTGATGTCGTCCACCAAGTCGAGCATCGGGCATCTGCTGGGGGCCGCGGGCGCGGTCGAGGCGATCTTCTGCGTGCTGGCGATCCGCGACCAGATCTGCCCGCCGACGATCAACCTGGACAATCCGGCGGTTGAACCCAAGCTGGATCTGGCGGCCAATGCCGCCGTGCGGCGCAAGGTGGATGTGGTGCTGTCCAACAGCTTCGGCTTTGGCGGGACCAATGCCAGCCTGGTCCTGGGGGCGGTCCGGGAATGATTTGGCGCAACATCGCGTCCAATTTCCTGACGCTGCTGATCGTCATGTTGATCGCGGCGGCGGCGGCGGTGGCCTGGGGCAGGCACCAGTTCAGCGGACCGGGGCCGAGCGCGGTGGCGCAATGCGTGCAGGTGGCGCCCGGCGCCAGCCTGAACGCGGTCAGCCAGCAGTTGGTGGAACAGGGCGCGATCAGCAATTCCTATGTCTTTCGGGCGGGGACGGATTACCTGGACAAGGCCCGCGATCTGAAGTTCGGCAGCTATCTGGTGCCGCCGCACGCCAGCATGGCGCAGATCGTCGATGTGATCACGGCGGGCGGACCGTCCACCTGCGGGACCGAGGTTCTGGTGCGCGTGGGCGTGCGGGAAAACACCGTCCTGCTGCGCGACATGAACCCCGAAACCGGGGCCTTCGAGGAGATGGCGCGATACAACCCCGCGACCGAGACGGTGCCGGAGGCGATCACGGCGGCCGTGGACAAGCCCGGCGCGCGGCTGCGCATCGCCATGGCCGAGGGCGTGACAAGCTGGCAGGTGGTCGAGGCGCTGAAGGCGGCATCCTTCCTGACGGGCGAGGTCGAGGACATCCCGGCCGAAGGCAGCCTGGCCCCCGACACCTATGAGGTCGAGAAGGGCGGCAGCCGCACCGCGTTGCTGGCCGAGATGGCGCAGAAGCAGGCGGCGATCCTGGCCGCCGAATGGGAAGCGCGGCCGTTCGGCCTGCCCTATGACACGCCCGAGGAGGCGCTGATCATGGCGTCCATCGTCGAGAAGGAGACGGGGGTGCCGGAGGAGCGGCCTCAGGTCGCCAGCGTCTTCGTCAACCGGCTGGAACAGGGGATGCGGCTGGAAACGGATCCGACGGTGATCTATGGCATCACCAAGGGCGAGGGGGTTCTGGAGCGCGGGCTGCGCCGGTCGGAACTGGCGGCGCCCACGCCCTATAACACCTATCGGATCGAGGGGCTGCCGCCGACGCCCATCGCCAATCCGGGGCGCGCGGCGATCCGGGCGGCGCTGAACCCCGACACGACGGACTATTTGTTCTTCGTGGCGGACGGCAGCGGCGGGCACGCGTTTTCCCGCACGCTTCAGGAACACAATGCCGCCGTGGCGCGCTGGCGCGAGATCGAGCGGCAGCAGGGCGGCGATCCGACCAGCCCCGTCCAGGGCGACGGTTAGGCGGCCAAGCCGTTCAAGGGGTTTGACAAAGCCCGTTCCCTTGCGCAGGCTGACGGGCAAGGGGCGGGCTTTGTCATGGCGTGAACCGCGCCGGGCCTTAGCCTTTCAGGAGGATATGCCATGAAATTGTCCGACATGTTTTCGACCCTTGCCGACAACGCCCGCCTTTACGAGCAGCGCGTGACCGAATGGCAGGACCAGATGACCAGCCGCAACGACGAGATGCTGGCCAGCGCGCGCAAGTGGCAAGAAACCGCCATGCAGCGCCAGGACGAGATGAACCGCCAGATCCGCGGCTATTTCGAGGAAGCGGGCGAAAACGTCCGCAACCAGTGGCAGGTCATGCAGACCGCCTGGGAGGACCAGTTCCAGAAGATGCGCGAGAAGGGCGAGGAGATGCGCGCCCAGGCCATGAAATCGGGGCATTTCCCCGAATGGGCCGAGGCTTACGCCGCGCAGATGGTGGGATTCGCGCAGAAGATGCAGGACGAGGCCGCCAATGCCATCGCCGCCGCGACCGAGGCCAAGGGTCAGGGCAAGGGCACGAAGGACGTGTGAGGCGAATCCCCTAGCCTGCGGCCGGGCTGTTTCGCAGCCGGTTCTGCAACGGGTGATCGGGGGTGTTGCATGGGGTGTTGCGCAAGGTAAGTCTTTGTTACTGAAGGATAATAGTCCCTGGACCGTGCGCGCCCCGGTTTAGCGATTGACTTACCGAACGCCCTGGGGTAGAACCTATCCATGCTGGGAAAAGTGGGCAAGCGGCCGAGGGGAGACCCCCAGGGCCGCTTTTTCAGTTTTCGGCTCGTGCGGACAGGACACGAGGCGGGACAGTTTGCATGAACGATATGGAATGGCGCGGGGTCACTGATCCCGAAGGACCGTTCGTGGCCGGGGACACCCCGGCCCGGGCGGGCGTGAAGCCGGTTGCGAGTGCGGAGGCGGCGATGGACCCCAGCGAGGCCATCGCGGTCGCCGAAGGGTTGTTCTGGTCCTATGTCAAGGATCTCAAGCGTCACGAGGCCGCGTTGGAGGCCCGGCAGAGCGGGGCCGTCGATCCCGCCGAGCTGAAGGAAGCCATGCAAACCGCGAAGGTCGTCCGCGAGGCGGTCGGTCTTCTGATGGCGGAAAGGAACAGGGTTGACAAGTTACGCAAGGACATCGCCGGGGTGGTCGGGGGCGGCAGCCTCGACCTTGACGCGGCACGAGATGAAATCGGGCGCCGCCTGGCTTGCCTCCGCCGCGCCGGAGGAGGTTGACGCATTCCTGGGCGGGCTGTCGGAAAACGCGCTGATGGCGCTGCCTTGGCTGTTCGAGTTCTGGGCCCTGCCGCATCAGTTGCCACCCGAGGGCGACTGGAAGACCTGGGTGATCATGGGCGGGCGGGGCGCGGGGAAGACCCGCGCCGGGTCCGAATGGGTGCGGCGGATGGTCGAGGGGCCGAGCGCCGCCGCACCCGGGCGCTGTCACCGCGTGGCGCTGGTGGGCGAAACCTTCGACCAGGTGCGCGAGGTGATGGTGTTCGGCGAAAGCGGCATCCTGGCCTGTTCGCCGCCCGACCGGCGGCCCGTCTGGGAAGCCGGGCGCAGGCGGCTGGTCTGGGCCAATGGCGCGACGGCCACGGTTTATTCCGCGCATGAGCCGGAGGCCCTGCGCGGGCCGCAATTCGACGCGGCCTGGGCGGACGAACTGGCCAAGTGGAAGAAATCCGAGGATGTCTGGGACATGCTGCAATTCGCGCTGCGCCTGGGCGAGCATCCGCAGCAGGTGGTCACGACCACGCCGCGCAATGTGGGGGTGCTGAAGCGGATCCTGGGGAATGCGTCCACGGTCACGACCCATGCGCCGACGGATGCGAACCGCGCCTACCTGGCGGAAAGCTTTCTGGCCGAGGTGGCGTCGCGTTACGGCGGCACGCGGCTGGGGCGGCAGGAACTGGACGGCGTGCTGCTGGACGATGTGGAAGGCGCGTTGTGGACCACGGCGATGCTGGAAGGCGCAAGGGTGGACCGGACGCCGAAGCTGTCGCGCGTTGTCGTGGCGGTCGATCCGGCGGTGACGGCGGGCAAGGCCAGCGACGAATGCGGGATCATCGTGGCCGGTGTGGTGGCCGAGGGCGAGCCGGGCGACTGGCGGGCCTATGTGCTGGAGGACGCCACGATCAAGGGCGGGCCGCTGGACTGGGCGCGGGCCGCGATTGCCGCGATGGACCGGCATGGGGCCGAGCGGCTGGTGGCCGAGGTGAACCAGGGCGGCGATCTGGTCGAAAGCGTGATCCGGCAGGTGGACCCTCTGGTGCCGTTCCGAGCATTGCGGGCGGGCCGGGGCAAGGGGCTGCGGGCGGAACCCGTGGCGGCGCTGTATGAGCAGGGGCGGGTCAAGCACCTGCGGGGCCTGGGCGCGCTGGAGGACCAGATGTGCCAGATGACGGTGCGCGGCTTCGAGGGGCGCGGGTCGCCCGACCGGCTGGATGCGCTGGTCTGGGCGATCCACGAGCTGGTGATCGAGCCGGGGGCAAGCTGGCGGCGGCCGCAGATGCGGCGGTTGTAACCGGGGGTTTCACCCCCGGACCCCCAGGATATTTGGACCAAGATGAAAGGGCTGCCGCTTGGCGGCCCTTTTTCGTTGGCATGGAGGCGAGAGATGGCGTTTCGGTTGTTTACGCGGGAGGAGAAGCAGGGCCCCCCGCCGGAAAGGAAGGCCAGTGCCACGGGCCGGGTCGTGGCGCTGGCCAGCGGCGCGGGGCGCGCGGTCTGGTCGTCTCGGGATACGGCCAGCCTGACGCGGGGCGGGTTCGTGGGCAACCCGGTGGGCTTTCGCTGCGTCAAGCTGATCGCCGAGGCGGCGGCGGCGGTGCCTCTGGTCTGCGAGGATCGCGACCGGCGTTACGAGGTGCATCCGGTTCTGGATCTGCTGCGGCGGCCCAATCCGGGGCAGGGGCGGGCGGAACTGTTCGAGGCGCTGTTCGGGCAGATGCTGCTGTCGGGGAACGGCTATGTCGAGGCGGCGGGCCTGGGCGCGCAGGGCTTGCCCGAGGAGCTGCACGTCCTGCGGTCCGACCGGATGAGCATCGTTCCGGGGGCGGACGGCTGGCCGGTGGCCTATGACTATGCGGTGGGCGGGCGCAAGCATCGGTTCGACATGACGGGCAGTCCCGATCCGATCTGCCACGTCAAGTCCTTCCACCCGCAGGACGACCATTACGGGTTGTCGCCCATGCAGGCGGCGGCGGTGGCGCTGGATGTCCACAACAGCGCCTCGGCCTGGTCTAAGGCGCTGCTGGACAATGCGGCGCGGCCTTCGGGGGCCATCGTCTACAAGGGCGTGGACGGGCAGGGGGTTCTGTCGCCCGAGCAATATGACCGGCTGGTGGGCGAGATCGAGATGAACCACCAGGGCGCGCGCAATGCGGGGCGTCCGATGCTGCTGGAGGGGGGGCTCGACTGGAAGCCGATGGGGTTCTCGCCCAGCGACATGGAGTTCCATGAGACAAAGATGGCGGCGGCGCGCGAGATCGCACTGGCCTTTGGCGTGCCGCCGATGCTGCTGGGGATCCCGGGGGATGCGACCTATGCGAACTATGCCGAGGCGCATCGGGCGTTCTATCGCCTGACGGTGCTGCCCTTGGCGACGCGGGTCGCGGCATCCGTCGCCTGGTGGCTGTCCGAGCATCTGGGCGCCGAGATCGAACTGCGCCCCGATCCCGACCGCATCCCCGCCCTGGCCGAGGAGCGGGACCAGCAATGGAAGCGCGTCGGCGAGGCGCTGTTCCTGACGGATGCGGAAAAGCGGGCGCTGCTGGGCCTGCCGCCGCTGGCCGGGGCGTGATCCCATGGAGGGGTCGCGTTTCGTCAAGGACAGCTTCGGCTGGCACGACCAGCGGTTCGAGGCTCAGGAACGCATCATGGCGCTGCAATTCGGCGGCATGGAAAAGCGGCTGGAGCGGATCGAGGCGCTGATCGAGGGGCTGGAGCGGCGGCTGTGGATGACCGTCTATGGCGTGGTCGCGGTGATCCTGACGCAGGCGGTGCAGGGCATTTTGGAATTCGCGCCGAAAGGAGGCTGACGGATGGTTCCGGGACTTGAGGTGAAATTCGCGGGCGGGGCGCCTGTGCTGTCGGACGGGCAGGTGATCGAGGGCTATGCCAGCCTGTTCGGCCTGACCGACCAGGGGGGCGATGCGGTGGCGCCCGGGGCCTTCGCCGCGTCGCTGGCGCGGCTGGCGGCCAAGGGCGACAAGGTGCGGATGCTGTGGCAGCACGATCCGGCAAAGCCCATCGGCGTCTGGGACGAGATCCGCGAGGACGAGAAGGGCTTGTGGGTCAAGGGCCGCCTTTTGCCCGAGGTGGCGCAGGCGCGCGAGGCCGCCGCGCTGATCCAGGCCGGGGCCATCGACGGGCTGTCCATCGGCTATCGCACGATCCGGGCGGAACGGGACAGCCAAGGCCGCCGCGTGCTGGCCGAGGTCGAGCTGTGGGAGGTGTCGCTGGTCACCTTCCCGATGCTGCCCGAGGCCAAGGTGGGCCGCAAGGAGGCGGATGACCTGCGCGAGGTGGCGGCGCTGTTCCAGGCGGCGGCGGAAGCCTTGCGGGGGTGAGTGGCGGGGTGGAACCCCACCCCATGGGTTTGAGAACAGCGGTGCGTGCGAGCACGCACCCTATGGGTTTCGGCCGCTGCGGCGGTCCGAAGGATGGGGCGGCCAAAAAAGGCGGCATCCCCGATCATCGCGATGAGGAGAGAGGACCATGACCGAGGTGAAAGCCGCGGAGGGTGGCGGCACGGCCGCCGACCTGAAGGGGGCCATGTTGGGGTTCGTCAGCGAACTCAAGGGCTTTCGTGACGACATTCAGAAGAAACTCACTGCACAGGATGAACGCATGACCATGCTTGACCGCAAGACCGCCCTTCGTGGCCGCACCCCCCTGTCCGCCACCGCCGAGGTCGAGGTGCCCCATCAGAAGGCGTTCAACGCCTATCTGCGCAGCGGCGACGATGACGGGCTGCGCGGCCTGGTGATCGAGGAAAAGGGCCTGACGGTCGCCAGCGACGGCGGCTTCCTGGCCGCGCCGCAGGTGGCGGAGACCGTGCACAACGTGCTGCGGTCCGGCGCATCGCTGCGCAAGCTGGCCAATGTGGTGGCCATCGAATCCGCCAGCTATGAAGTGCTGGTCGAGAAGAACGAGATGGGCGCGGGCTGGGCGACCGAAGCGGCCGCGGTCGAGACCACGCCGAGCCAGATCGAGCGCATCTCGATCCCGCTGCACGAATTGTCGGCCATGCCCAAGGCCAGCCAGCGCCTGCTGGACGACGGGGCCTTCGACGTGGAAGCCTGGCTGGCCGAGCGCATCGCCGACAAGTTCGCCCGGTCCGAGGCCGCGGCCTTCATCACCGGCGACGGCGTGGGCAAGCCCAAGGGCATCCTGTCCTATCCGACCGCGCTGGACGCGAAGGCGGGCGCGGGTACCATCGGCGTGGTCGAGACGGGCGCCGCTGGCGCGTTCAATGCGGCGGCCCCGGCGGATGCGCTGATCGACCTGATCTATGCGCTGGGCGCCCCATACCGGGCCAATGCCAGCTTCCTCATGAACTCGAAAACGGCGGCGGTCATCCGCAAGATGAAGGATGCCGACGGGCGGTTCCTGTGGACTGACGCGCTGGCCGCAGGCCAGACCCCGCAGCTGCTGGGCTATCCGGTGCTGATCAGCGAGGACATGCCCGTCATGGCCGCCGACGCGAAGGCCGTGGCCTTCGGCGATTTCCGCGCCGCCTATACCATCGTCGAGCGTCCCGACCTGCGCGTGCTGCGCGATCCGTTCAGCGCCAAGCCGCATGTGCTGTTCTATGCGACCAAGCGCGTGGGCGGCGGCGTGACCGATTTCCGCGCCGTCAAGCTGCTGCAGTTCGCCTGATCCCGGAACGCGGGATCGGGTGAGGGGAAGACCGCGCACGGGATGCTGGCCGTTCTGGCTTTGCAACTGTCCGCGCGTGCTGATGGCCGGCGCGTGGGCGCGGTCTTCCCCGATCTGATGCGACGGCAAGGCCCCGGCGTGGCGGCCTTGTCCCGATGATGACGAGCGGACAGCAAGACGGGAGGTTCGCGATATGATGCTGATCGAGGAAACGGCGCCTGCAGCCGAGGCGCTGCCTGTCGCGGCGCTGCGCGAGCATCTGCGGCTTGGCACGGGTTTCGAGATTGCCGAGGACAGCGCCGAGGATGCGGCCCTGGCGGGTTTCCTGCGCGCCGCGATCGCCACGATCGAGGCGCGCACGGGCAAGGTGCTGCTGACGCGGCGCTTTCGGATGCAACTGGACGACTGGCGCGACCGGCTGGGCCAGACCCTGCCGCTGGCGCCGGTGGTGTCGGTCGAGAGGATCGAGATCGACGACGGCATGGGCACGGTGACGGAAATCCCGCCCGAGAACTGGCGGCTTTTGCCCCATGGGCAGCGGCCCATGATCCTGCCCACGGGGGTGATCCTGCCGCATGTGCCGCGCCTGGGGATGGTCAGCGTGACCTTCACCGCGGGCTTTGGCGCCACATGGGCAGCGGTTCCCGCCGACCTGGCGCAAGCGGTCCTGATGCTGGCGGCGCGCTATTACGAGGACCGGGGCAACGACACCACAAGGGGCGCGATGCCGTTCGGCGTCAGCGCGCTGATCGAACGCTGGCGGCAGGTCCGCACCCTGGCCGGTCGCGGCGCGCGCGAGGCGCGGCGATGAGCGTGCCCCGGCTGAACGTCCGGCTGGAGCTTGAGGGATCGGCCCGGCAGGACGACGGGATGGGCGGCTATCGCGTGGTCTGGCGGCGGATCGGCCATCTTTGGGCCGAGATGAAGGCGCAGGCGGGGCAGGAACGCAGGGCCGAGGTCGGACCCCAGAGCGTCGTGCCCTGGCGCATCACCGTGCGGGGGGCCCGCGCCGGCGACCCGCGCCGCCCTGCGGCGGGCCAGCGGCTGCGGATGGGCCAGCGCCTTTTCGTCATCGAGGCCGTGGCCGAACGCGACGCGTCCGGCCAGTGGCTGACCTGCTTTGCCCGAGAGGAGGAACAGGCATGAGCCTTGCGGCAAGTGTCGCCCTGCAAGGGGCGGTTTACCAGCATCTGCGCACTGACCCGGCGCTGCATGGCCTGGTGGGCGATGCGATCTTCGACGCCATGCCGGTCGAGGCGCCGGCGGGCGTCTATGTCTCGCTGGGCCCCGAGGATGTGGTGGATGCGGGGGACATGACGGCGGCGGGATCGCGGCATGATTTCGTCGTCTCGGTCCTGTCGGGCGCCGGGCAGGGCGGGGGCTTCGCGGCGGTCAAGGCCGCCGCCGCCGCCGTGGCCGAGGCGCTGGACCAGGCGCAACTGGCGCTGGGCAAGGGGCGGCTGACCGCCCTGTGGTTCCTGCGCGCGCGGGCGCGGCGGGTGGAAAACGGCGCGGCGCGGCGGGTCGACCTGACCTTTCGCGCGCGGATTGATCTGGGCTGAGGAGATAAGCCATGGCGGCACAGAATGGACGCGATCTTCTGATCAAGATGGACATGACCGGGGACGGGGCGTTCGAGACGATCGCCGGGCTGCGCGCCTCGCGCCTGTCGTTCAACGCCGAGACGGTCGATGTGACCAGTCTGGAAAGCGAGGGCGGCTGGCGCGAATTGCTGGGCGGGGCGGGCGTGCGCAGCGCCTCGATTTCCGGGTCGGGGGTGTTTCGGGACGCCAATACCGACGGGCGCGCGCGGCAGATCTTTTTCGACGCAGAGGTGCCGCGCTTCCAGGTGGTGATCCCGGATTTCGGCACCGTGCAGGGGCCGTTCCAGATCACCGCGCTGGAATACGCGGGCAGCTATAACGGCGAGGCGACCTATGAGGTGACGATGGCGTCCGCCGGGGCGCTGACCTTCGTGGCGCTGCCATGACGAACCCGATGCGCGGAGAGGTCGAGGTGGTGCTGGACGGCACCCCCCATGTCGCTCGGCTGACCCTGGGCGCCCTGGCCGAGCTGGAGCATGACCTGGGCGCTGACAGCCTGATGGCGATTGCCGCGCGGTTCGAGGCGGGCCGCTTCAGCAGCCGCGACGTGCTGGCGGTGCTGGTCGCGGGGCTGCGCGGCGGCGGCTGGCGCGGCACGGCTGCCGATCTGCTGACGGTCGAGATCGGCGGGGGGCCGGTCGCTGCGGGGCGCGCCGCCGCCGAGTTGCTGGCGCGGGCGTTCCGGATCGCCGCATGAGCGGGGGCCTGGACTGGCCCGGCCTGATGCGGGCCGGGATGCGCGGCCTGGGGTTGCGCCCGGACCAGTTCTGGGCGCTGACCCCTGCCGAGCTGGCGCTGATGCTGGGGGTCGAGGCGGGCCCGCCCGCCATGACGCGCGACCGGCTGGCGGAACTGGCCGCGCGCTTTCCCGACGGGCCGCGCGACACATCTGTATAAGGGGCAAGGGCTATGGCCAACAAGGACGGGTTCAGTTCGGCTCTGGACGATCTGGACGAGGGTTTCAGCAACACCAGCCGCATGACCGCCGCCTTCGAGGCGGAGATGGAGCGGTTGCGGCAATCGGTGACGATGACCGCCCGCGAGGTGGGATCGCTGAGCAGCGGCATCGAGGGCGGGCTGCGGCGCGCCTTCAACGGGCTGATCTTCGACGGCGAGAAGCTGTCGGATGCGCTGAAGGGCATCGGGCGCTCGATTGCGGATACGGTGTTTTCCATGGCCATGAAGCCGGTGGAAAACGCCCTGGCGGGATCGCTGGCGCAGGGCCTGGGGGGGATGCTGTCGGGCGCCATGCCCTTTGCCAATGGCGGGGCCTTCGTGCAGGGCCGCGTGATGCCCTTCGCCAAGGGAGGCGTCGTCAGCCAGCCCACGCATTTCCCGATGCGCGGCGCCACCGGCCTGATGGGCGAGGCGGGCCCCGAGGCGATCATGCCGCTGCGCCGGGGCGCCGATGGCCGCTTGGGCGTGGCCGCAGCCGGGGGCGGGCCGCGGCCGATGAACGTGACGGTGAACGTGACCACGCCGGATGTTGCGGGCTTCCAGCGCAGCCAGTCGCAGATCGCGGCCCAGCTTGGCCGCGTGCTGGCGCGCGGCGAACGCAACAGTTGAGAGGGCCAGGATGGCATTTCACGAGGTAAGATTTCCGGCGAACCTGTCTTTCGGTTCCGTCGGCGGCCCGGAACGGCGCACCGAGATCGTGGCCCTTGCCAGCGGGTTCGAGGAACGGAATACCCCCTGGGCGCACGCCCGCCGCCGTTACGACGCGGGGATGGGGCTGCGGTCGCTGGACGACCTGTCGGCTTTGGTCGCGTTCTTCGAGGCGCGGGCGGGCCAGTTGCACGGCTTTCGCTGGAAGGACTGGTCGGATTACAAAAGCTGCCTGCCCTCGCGCACGCCCGCCTTTGACGACCAGGTGATCGCGCTGGGGGATGGGGTGACGAAGGTCTTTCGGTTGACAAAGACCTATTCGTCGGGGCCGGGCAGCTATGCGCGGCCCATCGACAAGCCGGTCCGCGACAGCGTCCGGGCGGGCATCGGCGGCAACGAGGTGTTTCCCGGCACGCATTACAGCGTGGATCACGCCCGGGGGCTGATCACCTTTGCCGAGGCCCCGCAGCCCGGCGCCGAGATCACGGCGGGGTTCGAGTTCGACGTGCCGGTGCGCTTCGATACCGACCGGATCGCCGTGTCCGTGGCGTCCTTCCAGGCGGGCGAGATGCCGGCCATTCCGGTGATCGAGGTGCGGGTATGACGGCCACCACGATTGCGCGCGCCTGGATGGTGCGCCGGGCGGACGGGATGGTGCTGGGGTTCACCGACCATGACGCGGTGCTGTCCTTCGATGGCATCCGCTTCCGCCCGGATCACGGCATGTCGGCCCGGGCGCTGGTCCAGGCGACGGGGCTGTCGGTGGACAACTCGGAAGCGGAAGGGGCGCTGTCCGACGATGCCATCACGGAACGCGACGTTCTGGCGGGCCGCTGGGACGGGGCCCAGGTGAAGATGTGGGAGGTGGTCTGGACCGACGTATCCGCCCGGCGGCTGGTCTTTGCGGGCAGCCTGGGCGAGATTTCGCGGTCGCAGGGCGCCTTCCGCGCCGAGCTTCGGGGTCTGTCGGAACCGTTGAACGCCGCGCGGGGGCGGGTGTTTCATCCGCGCTGTTCGGCGCGTCTGGGCGATGGCCGGTGCAAGCTGTCGCTGGCCAGCGAGACGTTCAGGACCGAAGCCGCCATCGCCGAAGTGGAGGACGGACGCATCCTGCGGTTTGCGGGCTTTCCCGCCTATGAGGCGGGCTGGTTCGAGCGGGGCCGCCTGCTGGTCCTGGGCGGCAGGGCCGAAGGGCTGCGCGCCACGGTCAAGAACGACACGGCCCTGCCGGGCGGTGCGCGCGAGGTCGAATTGTGGCAAGCCTTGGGGATCGCGCCGGTCGCGGGTGATCGTGTCCGGCTGGTGGCGGGCTGCGACAAGCGGGCCGCGACCTGCCGCGACAAGTTCGGCAATTTCCTGAACTTCCGCGGCTTCCCCCATCTGCCGTCCGAGGACTGGATCATGGCGCCGCAGGCAGGGGGTCGCAATGGCTGAGGATGTCGTTGCCATCGCGCGCGACTGGATCGGCACGCCCTATCGGCACCAGGCCAGCACAAAGGGCGTAGCCTGCGATTGCCTGGGGCTGATCCGGGGCGTCTGGCGCGAACGCCATGGCCAGGAGCCCGAGGCGCCGCCACCCTATACCCCCGACTGGGGCGAGGGTGGGGGGCAGGAGGTGCTGATGGCCGCCGCGCTGCGCCATCTGGTGCCGGTCGACCGGGACGCCGACTGGCTGCCAGGCGATGTGCTGCTGTTCCGGATGCGCGCGGGGGCGGTCGCCAAGCACCTGGGCATCCTGTCCGAGGCGGGCGAGGCGCCGCGCTTCATCCATGCCTATAACGCGCATGGCGTCATCGACAGCCCGTTGACGACGCCCTGGCAGAACCGGATCGCGGCCCGGTTCCGCTTTTCCTGATTTCAGACTGGAGGAGGCCATTATGGCGACCATCGTGCTGTCCGCCGTAGGGGCGTCGATTGGCGGAAGCTTCGGCGGCGCGGTCCTGGGCCTGTCGGGCGCGGTCATCGGCCGCGCGGTTGGCGCGACGGTCGGCCGGGTCATCGACCAGCGGCTGCTGGGCAGCGGGTCCAGGGCCGTGGAAACCGGCCGCATCGACCGCCTGCGCCTGCAGACCGCGGGCGAGGGCGCGCCGATCCCGCGCATCTGGGGGCAGATGCGCCTGCCGGGCCATGTCATCTGGGCCTCGCCGCTGGAGGAGATCGCGCGGTCCGAGGATGCGGGCGGCGGCAAGGGCACGCCCCGGTCCACGGTCACGCAGATCAGCTATCGCCTGTCGGTCGCGCTGGCGCTGTGCGAGGGGCGGATCCTGGGCGTGGGCCGGGTCTGGGCGGATGGCGAGGAGATCGCCGCCGACGACCTGAACATGCGCGTCTATAACGGCGACGAGGATCAGCGCCCCGACCCCGCCATTGCCGCGCACGAGGGCAATGGGGCGCCGGCCTATCGCGGGCTGGCCTATGTCGTGCTGGAGGATCTGAATTTGGAGACCTGGGGCAACCGGATGCCGCAGCTGTCCTTCGAGGTCACGGCCCCCGCGCAGGACGGCAGCGGCCTGTGCCGCGACGTGCGGGCGGTCGCGCTGATCCCCGGCACGGGCGAATATTCGCTGGCGACCACGCCCGTGAACCAGGATCTGGGCCTGGGCGAGTTGCGGTCCACCAACGTGAACACGCCGATGGGCGGGACGGACTTCACGGCCTCGATGGGGATCCTGGGGCGAGAGTTGCCGAATGTCGGTTCGGTCTCGGTGGTCGTGTCCTGGTTCGGCAGCGATTTGCGCATCAACCGCTGCACCGTCCAGCCCAAGGTCGAGCAGAAGGAAGTCGACGGGTCCGAGATGCCCTGGTCGGTGGCGGGCATCGGCCGGGGGGCTGCGGCCCAGGTGGCGCGTGTGAACGACCGTCCGATCTATGGCGGCACGCCTGCGGATGGGGCGGTCGTCGAGGGGCTGCGGGCCATCGCGGCGTCGGGGCGGAAGGCGGTGTTCTATCCGTTCATCCTGATGGAGCAGTTGGCGGGCAACGGGCTGCCCGACCCTTACGGGGCCGGGGAACAGCCGGTCATGCCCTGGCGCGGGCGGATCACGACCTCGGTGGCAGCAGGGCGGGCGGGGTCGGTCGATGGCACGGCAGCGGCTGCGGCCGAGGTCGAGGCATTCTTCGGGACCGCCGCCGTGGGTGACTTCGTGCGCGATGGCGACAAGGTGCGTTATCAGGGACCGGACGAATGGTCCTATCGCCGGTTCATCCTGCATTACGCCCATCTTTGCGCGGCGGCGGGCGGGATCGACGCCTTCCTGATCGGGTCCGAGATGGTCGGGATGACGCAGATCCGGGGCGCGGGGAACAGCTATCCCGCCGTGCAGCAGCTGCGCCGCCTGGCCGCCGATGTCCGCGCGATCCTGGGGCCGTCGGTCAAGATCGGCTATGCCGCCGACTGGTCCGAATATTTCGGCCATCATCCGGGCGGGGGCGAGCTGTTCTTCCATCTGGACCCCTTGTGGGCCGATCCGAACATCGACTTCATCGGCATCGACAACTACATGCCGCTGTCCGACTGGCGCGACGGAGAGGATCACCTGGACGCCCGCTGGGGCCGCATCGGCAACCCGGATTACCTGGAGGCCAATGTCTGCGGGGGCGAAGGCTTTGACTGGTATTACGCCAGCGACGCCGACCGCGATGCGCAGGTCCGCACGCCCATCACCGATGGCACCTATGACGAGGCCTGGGTCTGGAAATACAAGGATCTGAAAAGCTGGTGGCAGAACCTGCATTACGACCGCCCCAACGGCGTCCGGTCGCGGCAGGCCACGGGTTGGGTGCCGGGATCGAAGCCGATCTGGTTCACGGAATACGGCTGCGCCGCGCTGGACAAGGCCACCAACCAGCCCAACAAGTTCCTGGACGCCATGAGTTCGGAAAGCACGCTGCCCCATTATTCCAGCGGGCAGCGCGACGATGCAATCCAGGCGGCCTATGTGCGGGCCGTCACCTCCTATTGGTCGAAGCCTGCCAACAACCCGGCCATGAAGGATGGCCGGCGCATGGTCGATCTGGACCGGGCGCATGTCTGGTGCTGGGACGCCCGGCCCTTCCCGGCCTTTCCTGGCCGCCCGGATCTGTGGTCGGACGGCCCGGCCTGGCAGCGCGGGCATTGGCTGAACGGACGGGCGGGGTCGGTGACGCTGGGCTCGGTCATCGGCGACATCTGCCGCGAGGCGGGGGTCGCGGATTTCGACACCAGCGCCGTCAGCGGGGTCGTGCGTGGTTTCCAGGTCAGCGGCGGTGAGACCGCGCGCGCGGCCTTGCAGCCGATCCTGCTGGCGCATGGCATCGACGTGGTCGAACGCGACGGATCGCTGCGCTTCGTGCCGCGCGACGGGCTGGTCAAGCGGACGCTGGGACGCGAGCATCTGGCGATCGGCGAGGAGGTCAGCGATTTCCAGACCGTCCGGCAGGCGCAGGCCGAATTGTCGGGCCGCCTGCGGCTGAGCCATGTCGAGGCGGGGGCGGACTATGCCACCGCGACCGCCGAGGTCAGCTTGGCCGATGCGGAGGACAACACGGTCAGCGACAGCGAGTTCGCCATGTCCCTGACGCGTGCCGAAGGCCGCGCCATTGCCGAACGCTGGCTGGCGGAGTCGGCCGTGTCGCGCGACACGGCACGCTTTGCGCTGCCGCCCTCGGCCGCCGATCTGGGGCCGGGCGACGTGATCCGCATGGACGATGGCCGGGCCGAGCCGAAGCGGTGGCGGATCGACCGGGTGGAACGCGCGGGCGCCATCACGGTCGATGCGGTGCGGGTCGAGCCGGGCGTTTACCGACAGGCCGCGACGAACGAAGATGACGGGATCATCAGCCCCTATTCCCCGACGCTGCCGGTCTGGGCGCTGTTCCTGGACCTGCCGCTGCTGAAGGGGGATGAACAGCCGCACGCGCCCTATCTGGCCGCGACGGCGAAGCCCTGGCCGGGGACGGTCGTCGCCTATTCCTCGATCGAGGGCGACGGCGGGTTCGAGCTGAACACGACGCTGCGGAAGCGGGCGTTCATCGGGCGGACGGAGACGCCGCTGCTGCGCGCGAGGCCCGGGGTCATCGACCGGGGCGCGCCGTTGCGCATCCGGCTGAAGGACGCATCGCTGCGGTCGGTCGGCATGAAGGCGCTGCTGGCGGGGGCGAACGTGCTGGCGATCGGCGACGGTTCCCTGGAGAACTGGGAGGTCATCCAGTTTTCCAGCGCGGTCCCGGTCGAGAAGGACCTGTGGGAGATCGGCGGCAGGCTGCGCGGCCAGGCGGGCACCGACGGCATCATGCCCGAGGTCTGGCCCAAGGGCAGCGTGGTGGTGGTCCTGGACGGGGCGGCCCAGCAGGTGAGCCTGCCGCCCTCGGCCCGGGGGCAGGAACGCTTCTGGCGCATCGGCCCCGCGCGGCGGGCCTTTGACGATCCGAGCTTCCGCGCGCAGGTGACCGAGGCACGGGGCATCGGGCTGCGGCCCTATGCGCCCTGCCATGTGCGCGCCGAGGGACGCAGCCTGTCCTGGATCCGCCGCAGCCGTGTGGATGGCGACGGATGGGAGGGCGAGGAGATCCCGCTGGGCGAGGTGCGCGAACGCTATCGCGTCCGCCTGATCCAGAACGGTGTCGTCCTGCACCAGGCAGAGGTGGGCGCGCCTGCCTATGCCGTTCCCGAACAGGTCTGGTCTGCGGCCCGTGCGGGCGGCGCCTTTACCGTGGCCGTTGCGCAACTGTCCGACCAGTTCGGCGCGGGCCCCTATGCCAGGAGGAACTTCAATGTCGACTGAAACCATGCGCCTGCAACTGCCGCTGCTTCAATCCGCGCAGGCACAGAAGCACGTCACCGTGAACGAGGCGCTGATGCGGCTGGACGGCGTGGCCAATGCCGTCCTGGAAAGCACGGCGACCCTGACGCCGCCCGGGACCGTGATTGACGGGCAATGCTGGGCGGTGCCGGTGGGCGCGACGGGTGCCTGGGCGGGGCAGGCGCGGAAGATCGCGGTCGGTGCGAACGGGGGGTGGATCTTCGTCAGCCCCTCGCGCGGGATGCGGGCCTTTGTCGCGGACCGCGGGGCCGAGGCGATCTTTGACGGCCAGTCCTGGTTCGTCGGCGCGGCCACCTTTGGCGCCGGGGGGTCGGGCCTGGCCTTCGGGATGGCCGAGGGCGAGGTGACCGTTGGCGCGGGCGCGACCTTCAACACCGGCATCGCGATCCCGGCGGGCGCCATGGTGATCGGCGCGGTGGCGCGGGTCACGCAGGCGCTGACCGGGACGCTGCAGACCTGGCGGCTGGGGACGGCCGATTCAAACAACCGCTTCGGGCAAGGCCTGGGCAAGGGCGCGGGATCCTGGGCGCGCGGGATGCTGGGGGCGCCCATGACCTATTACTCTGCCGCGACCCTGCTGATGACCGGGGAAGGGGGCGCGTTCACGGGCGGCAAGGTCAGGCTTGCCGTTCATTGGCTGGAAATGCGGCTGCCCGACTGACGGGTCGTCCTTTCCTCTGCCGCCGGTTCGCGCTAAGAAGGGCGGAACACTGGCGCGGACCGACGGCATGACTATGCAAGGCACCAAGAAGACCCTGGGACTTGATCGCGACGCGATCTGGTCGCAGTTGCGCGACGAGGCGCGGGCGGCGGTCCGGGACGAACCGCTGCTGGGCGCGTTGATCCATGCGGGGCTGCTGCATCATCCCAGCCTGGAGGCCGCGCTGGCTTATCGCTTTTCGCTGAAGCTGGCCAGCGGCGAGATGAGCGAGCAGATCCTGCGCGAGATCGCGGACCAGGCCTATCGCAGCGCGCCCGAACTGGGGGATGCGGCGCGCGCCGACCTGATGGCGGTCTATGACCGCGATCCGGCGACGCACCGGCTGTTGCAGCCGATCCTGTTCTTCAAGGGCTTCCAGGCGTTGCAGGCCTATCGCATGGCGCATTGGCTGTGGCAGCAGGAACGGTGCGACATGGCCTATTTCGTGCAGATGCGCTGTTCGGAATGCTTTGGGGTGGACATCCATCCGGCGGCGACCATCGGCACGGGCGTGATGATCGACCATGCCCATTCCATCGTCATCGGCGAAACGGCGACCGTCGGCAACGACGTGTCGATGCTGCATTCCGTCACGCTGGGCGGCACCGGCAAGGAAGACGGTGACCGCCATCCCAAGATCGGCGACGGGGTGATGATCGGGGCAGGGGCCAAGGTCCTGGGCAACATCCGCGTGGGCCACCATTCGCGCATCGCCGCCGGTTCGGTCGTGCTGCACGAGGTGCCGTCCTGCAAGACCGTCGCGGGCGTGCCCGCGCGGGTCATTGGCGACGCCGGGTGTTCCGAACCGTCGCACAGCATGAACCAGCTGCTGGGCCTTGACGACTATCTTTGAAGCCAGTCGTCGACGCCGCTGCCGCGTAACTCGTCGAGGGTTATGCTCTCGGCGCGCAGGCGTTCGTCCAGGCCCTTCGCGATCTGCGTGACCAGCGAAAAGCCTTGGTAGATGAGCGCCGAATAGATCTGCACCGCGCTGGCCCCCGCACGGATCTTTTCCCACGCATCCCCCGCCGAGGCGATGCCGCCGACGCCGATCAGGGGGATCGCGCCGTCCGTGGCGCGATAAAGCTTTGCCAGGACGACCGTGGATCGCTGGAAAAGCGGCTGGCCTGACAACCCGCCGGTCTGGGATGCGTGCGGGCTGGACAGGCCGTCGCGCGACAGGGTCGTGTTCGTCGCGATGATGCCGTCGATCCCGCACGCGCGGGCGACGGCGGCGATGTCCGCGATCTCGGGGTCGTCCAAGTCGGGGGCGATCTTCAGGAAGACCGGGCGGCGCTGCGGCAGCCGGTCGCGCGCCTGCAGGACACCCTGCAACAGCGCCGCCAGGGCATCCGCGCCCTGCAGGTCCCGCAGGCGTTCAGTGTTGGGAGAGGACACGTTGACGGTCAGGAAATCGGCCGAGGCTCCGGCGATCTCCACCACGGCTGCGAAGTCGGCGGCGCGGTCCGTGCTGTCCTTGTTCGCGCCGATGTTCAGCCCGACCGGGATCCCCTTGGGCCGGGCCTCCAGGCGCGCGGCAATCGCCCGCGCGCCTTCGTTGTTGAAGCCGAAGCGGTTGATGATCGCCCGGTCGCCGGTCAGGCGGAACAGGCGGGGCTGCGGATTGCCGGGCTGCGGGCGGGGCGTGGCCGCGCCCAGCTCGATGAAACCGAAGCCCGCCCGCATCAGGGGGGCCACGGCTTTCGCGTTCTTGTCATAGCCCGCCGCAAGCCCGACCGGGTTCGGCAGGTCCAGCCCCGCAAGCCGGGTGCGAAGCCTGTCGGACGTGACCGGCGCCCCGGGCAGCGGCACCAGCCCCGAGGCAAGGGCGCGGATCGACAGGTCGTGCGCGCGTTCCGGGTCCAGCCGGTGCAGGGCGGCCAGGCCGATCTTTTCCACAAGCGTCATTCCAGCGGTCCCGTGTCGTGGCCATTCGCGCCAGGCAGGATGCCGCGCGACCAGGCGATGTCGTCCAGCCGCAGCGCGCGGTAAAGATGCGGAAACAGGTCGCCGCCGCGCGACGGTTCCCACCGAAGATCGTCGCCGAAGCGGGCAGGATCGCAGGCCAGCAGCACCAGATCGCCCTCGGCGGCGAAATGCCGGGACAGCGTCGCGCCAAGCTGCGCGGCGGTCGAGAAATGCACGAAGCCGTCGGCCAGATCGACCGGCGCGCCCAATGTCGAGCCATCGGCCCGAAGCTGTTCCCATTCCGCCGGGCGGAAAACCTTGAAGATCATCATGGCGGCATTTGCCCCGGCGCCATGCAGCGGGTCAAGGGAGGGGATTGCCAAGATTCCGTCATTTGACCCCCGGGCCGGGCTGCGCCAATCTTCCTTTCAGCCCCAGGGACAAGAAAGGAATCACCAATGGCATTCCGCCTTTTGACCGCCGTATCCGTCGCGGCGCTTTTCGCAGGATCGGCGCAGGCCGAAACGGTGCTGCATATCCTCCACACCAACGACCTGCACAGCCGGATTGAGGCGATCAACGAATACGACAGCACCTGCGACCAGGAAGCGAAGGATGCGGGCGAATGCTTCGGCGGCGTGGCGCGCGTGGCTTCCAAGGTCAAGGAGTTGCGTGACCGGATCCGGGCCGAGGGCGGCAACGTGATCGTGCTGGACGCGGGCGACCAGTACCAGGGATCGCTGTTCTACACGACCTACAAGGGCAAGGATGTGGTCGAGTTCATGACCGCCATCGGCTATGACGCCATGGCGGTCGGCAACCACGAATTCGACGACGGCCCCGAAGGGCTGGCCGTCTTGGCCGACGGGGTGCAGTTCCCGGTCGTGTCCGGCAACCTGGACCTGTCGCAGTCGAACGTGCTGAAGGGCAAGGTGGATGGTGCGATTACCCTTGACGTGGGCGGCGAGAAGATCGGCATCGTCTCGGCCCTGGCGATGGACACGCCGGAAACGGCCTCCCCGGGCCCGAGCGTGATCTTCCAGGACGACATCGAAAGCCTCAAGGCCGATGTGCAGGAACTGACCGACCAAGGCGTCGACAAGATCATCGCGCTGACGCACGTCGGCTATGGGCGCGACCAGGAGTTTGCGAAAGAGGTGCCGGGGATCGACGCGATCATCGGCGGCCATTCCCACACGCTGCTGGGCGACATGGAGGATGCCGAGGGGCCCTATCCCACGATGGTCGCCGGGCCGGACGGGACCGAGGTTCCGGTTGCCACCGCCTATGCCTATTCCAAATACCTGGGCCACCTGACGCTGACCTTTGACGACAAGGGCAAGCTGACCAAGGCCGAGGGCGAGCCAATCCTGCTGGACAAGTCCGTTCCCGAGGACGAAGCCATCGCCGCCCGCGTGAAGGACATGGCCGCGCCCATCGAGGAGCTTCGCCAGAAGATCGTCGCGGAAACCGCCGCCCCCATCGACGGCGACCGCACCAGTTGCCGCGCCCGCGAATGCGAGATGGGCAACCTGGTGGCCGAGGCGATGCTGGACCGCGTCAAGGACCAGGGCATGACCATCGCCATCGCCAATGGCGGGGGGCTGCGCGCCTCGATCGACCAGGGGCCGGTATCGATGGGCGAGGTTTACACCGTCCTGCCGTTCCAGAACACGCTGGCGACCTTTCAGCTGAAGGGTGCCGATGTCGTGGCGGCGCTGGAGAACGGCGCCAGCCAGTACGAGGAAGGCGCGGGCCGTTTCGCGCAGGTTGCCGGGCTGAAATACGCCGTCGATCCCGCGGCCGAGGCGGGCAAGCGGATCAGCGACGTGATGGTGCGGGCGGATGGCGAATGGAAGCCCATCGACCTCGCCGCGACCTATGGCGTGGTGTCGAACAACTACATGCGGGCAGGCGGCGACGGCTATGAGGTCTTCGAGACGAAGGCCCAGAACGCCTATGACTTCGGTCCCGATCTGGCCGAGGTGGTCGCGGCCTATCTGGGCGCGCAGGAAGGGCCCTACAAGCCCGCCCTGGACGGCCGCATCACCATCAAGTGACAGGCACTGTCCCCGGCGCTTTCGGGGACATCCGCCCTACAGGGGCTCGACCAGGGATCGCTTGCCGATGTTTCGCGACTGGCGTTCCGACAGTTGCCTGGCCTCGCGCCCGGTCAGCAACCGGCGGGCGGGCGCCGGGGCGGTGCCCCGGACCAGTTCGGGGAACAAGGCCAGGATTTCCCGGCGCGCCGCGTCGCTGACGGATTTCAGGGCCTCGGGGCCGGTGTAAAGGCTTTCCGACCAGGCGCCCTCCGACATGACGATCTCGTGCCGGTCGAACAGCAGGTGGAAATAGCGCACGCCCTGGGCCGGGACGATCACCTCGATCCCGGGCAGTCCCACCAGGTGCTTGGCCGCCACCAGGATCTCGGCATCCTGGAACAGCCGGTGCGCGATGCGGGATCGGACCAGGATCCGGTGCTGGGGCGAGACCACCAGGTCGCGACGGGGGCTGCCCGCGCCAAGCGCGCCCTGGCGGATCAGGATCGGGCGCAGGTTCGGCCGCGTCTCCAGCCCTTCGCGCGTGACCTGCGTGCCGCCCTGCCAGCGAAGCACCTGCGGCCCGTGGTCCCGCGTCAGGATCAGGTCGCCGGGTTGCAGCGCCTCGACCGGGCGGGGGCCGGTCACGGTGTCGATCAGGGTGTCCATGGCAAAGCAGGGCACGGCACCCGTGGCAAGCGGCGCATAGACGACCGAATCGTTGTTGCGCCCAATGATATGGATCGCCTTGAAGGTATGGGCCTTTGCCAGGCTGAAGATGGGATGGGTTCCGTCCGGACGGGCAATCGGCATCACCAGGACCGAATACCGTCCACCCAGTTCCGAGCCGAACTTGTCCGGTTCCAGCTGTCGGGGAAACAGCACCATGAATTCGTCAAAGCCGCCATCGGCGTTCGGGGTCCGTATGACCGAAGAGTTGTAGAACGCGAGCGCCGTTCCCGCCGGGGTCGGCGCCTCATCGTTGCCGAAGGTGACGGGCGTTGTCAGGGTCTGGCCGGTCGTGTCGGACCCATAGCGGCCGTTATGAAAAAGGGCGTCGTCATCGCTGATCGTGATGGCCGAGACCCTCGCGCCCGTCATGTCGATGGTGCCCCTGACATTCGACCAGGGGGCTTGTCCCGTCGCCTCCTCGGGTTCGCCCAGGGTGGTAACAGGCTGACCAAAGGTCAGCATCGTCAACTGATAAGACTCGTAAGCCATTACACCCGTCGTCCCGTCATGAATGGCCGGAAACAGCCGTCTGCCCGGGGATACCGGCAAACGGTTAACAAAGGGTTAATGTCGGTTTACAGGGTGTGAATGACGCAGGATTTTCCGTCAGGGATTCCAGCGCAGGAAGTTGGCGATCAGGCGCAGACCGACGGCCTGGGACTTTTCCGGGTGGAACTGCGTGCCCACGATATTGTCGCGCCCCACCACCGCCGTGACCGGCCCGCCGTAATCGACATGGGCCAGCAGATGCGACGGATCCGCCACCCGGAACTGCCAGCTGTGGACGAAATAGGCGTGGTCGCCAGTGGCGATCCCCTCCAGCACCGGATGGGGCTTGTCGATCACCAGGTCGTTCCAGCCCATGTGCGGCACCTTGAGGCCCGGTGCCGCGATGGCCACAACCTCTCCACCGATCCAGTCCAGGCCCGCCGTTTCGCGGTATTCATGCCCCGTGGTCGCCAGCATCTGCATCCCCACGCAGATGCCCATGAAGGGCACGCCGCGCGCCAGCACGGCCTCGCGCAGCGCCTCGGCCATGCCATCGACCTCGCCCAGGGCGGTGCGGCAGGCGGGAAAGGCGCCGTCGCCCGGCAGCACGATCCGGTCGGCTCGCGCCGCCACGGCGGGGTCCGCCGTCACGACGATCTCGGCGCCCGCCTCTCGGCCCATCAGCTGGAACGCCTTTTCCGCCGAATGCAGGTTGCCGCTTTCGTAATCGACCAGCGCGACCCGCATCACAGCGCCCCCTTGGTCGAGGGCAGCACGCCCGCCATGCGCGGATCGGGCTCGACCGCCTCGCGCAGGGCGCGGGCCACGGCCTTGAAGGCGGCCTCGGCGATGTGGTGGCTGTTGATGCCGTGGATGCGGTCCACGTGCAGGGTGATGCCGCCATGGGTGGATAGGGCCTGGAAGAATTCGCGCACCAGCTGGGTGTCGAAACTGCCGATCTTCTCGGTCGGGAAATCGACGTTCCACACCAGGAAGGGGCGCGCCGACAGGTCCAGAGCCGCGCGGACCAGTGAATCGTCCATGGCCAGCAGGAAGCTGCCGTAACGGCGGATGCCCTTCTTGTCGCCAAGCGCGCGGGTCAGGGCCTGGCCGATGGCGATGCCCGTGTCCTCGACCGTGTGGTGGTCGTCCACATGCAGGTCGCCCTTGGCGCGGATCGTCAGGTCGATCAGCGAATGGCGCGACAACTGGTCCAGCATGTGGTCGAAAAAGCCCACCCCCGTCTGGTTGTCATAGACGCCGGTGCCGTCGAGGTTCAGCGCGACCTCGATCTGCGTTTCGGCGGTGGTGCGGGTGATGGTGGCTTCGCGCATGGGGCTTCCTTTCGTCGCCCGCCTTATAGGCGGCCCCGCGCGGCGCGCCAAGCGGGCAGGCTTGTCATGGGGCGGTCGCGATGCCACAACCATGTGGACGCCACGAAAGGACCGCCGATGAGCGATATCTCTGTCAGCGAACGCCGCCTCAGTGCCGCCCTGGACCGCATCGACCAGTTCCTGGATCGCGGCGGCATGGGCCATGCGTCCCCTGACCAGGATCTGCGTGCGGAACTGGACCAGGCTTACGCGCAGATCGCGGCGCTGACGAAGCAGCTGGCGCAGCGCGGGGATAACGCGGACGGACCTGGTCTGGCCGAACAGGCCGCGCGGCTGGCTGCGGCCAATGACGAACTGGCGGCGGCGAATCGCGCGCTGATCCAGGCGGCCTCTGGCAACGGCGACCGGATCGAGGCTGTCAGCGTCGCGCTGGAGGCCGAGATCGAGGCCCTGCGCGCCGCCCGCGCCGCCGAGGCCGCGCAACTGGGCACCCTGCTGGCCGAGGTCGAGCGCCTGCTGGCCGAGAACGAGGCCGCCGCCGCCACGCCCGAGATCGCGGGCGATGCCGGGGGCGTCCCCGAGGACACCGATGCAGAAGGGGGGGACCGCTAGATGGCCGAGGTCGATTTCATCATCGGGCACAAGGAATACCGCGTCGCCGCCCAGGACGGAGAGGAACGGCTGCTGCAACGCGCAGCCGCCCTGCTGGATGCCGAGGCGCAGCAGATCCTGGCGCAGGCGGGTCGCACGCCGGAACCGCGCCTGCTGCTGCTGGCCGGGCTGATGCTGGCCGACCGCGTCGCCACACTGGAGGAACGGGCCGAAAAGGCCGAACGTCACCTGCACCGCCTGCAGGCCAATCCTACCCGGGTCGAGGTTCCGGTGATCCCGTCCGACCTGAAGGAAGCCATGGCCGAACTGGCTGCGCGGGCCGAATCCCTGGCCGACAGGCTGGAAGAACAGGGCGGCCGTTAACCCGCCCTTAAGGCGCCTGTGGCAGACAGGGGTCATGCGTGTTCTTATTGTTCTTCTTCTGCTTGCCGCCTGCGCCACGCCATCACTGCGGATGATAGGTGCCGTGCGCCACGACATCCGCCTGCAAGGCATGGATTTCGCGGTCTTCCACAAGGACGACCGGGCCGAGGTCGTGCGGCTGACCTTTGTGGCCCGTCCCTCGGTCACGGCGATCCGCCCGCTGATGGAGCAGGCGGCGGCGCATACGACGGGCTGCACGGTCATTCCCTACAGCGCCACGGCCAAGGTGCCGCGCGATACCGGCGTCGCGACCTTTGACCTGGATTGTTGGGGGGCGCTCAGCCCTCGCCCAGGAAGCTGACCAGGATCTGCGCCACGGCCTCGGGCGCGTCGGCGTGCAGCCAGTGTCCGGCGCCCTTGACGCGGACGATGCGCGCCTGCGGGAAATGATCCCGCAGCGCCTGCTGGCCTTCGGCGGTCACATAGTCCGACCGCTCCCCCGCGACCTCCAGCACCGGGCCGTCGAAGCTGGCCCGGGGCAGGTCGGCGGGCCAGCCGACCAGCCGGTCCATCTGGTCGCGCAGGGCGGCCAGGTTCAGCCGCCAGGCCTTGGGTTGCGCCTTCAGGTCCAGCGATTGCAGCAGAAAGGCGCGCACCCCGGCATCCTCGATCCGTTCCGCAAGGGCGGCATCGGCGACGCTGCGGCGGTCGATGGCGGACAGGTCCAGCCCCTCCATCGCGTCGATCAGCGCGGTCTGCGAATGGCCATAGGCCACCGGCGCGATGTCCAGGACCGCCAGCTTGCGCACCATCCCGGGCCGGGTCAGCGCCAGCGCCATCGCCGCCTTGCCGCCCATGGAATGCCCGACCAGATCGGCCTGGCCCCCCAGATCCGCGATCGCGTCCGCCAGATCGCCCGCCAGCGCCGGATAGCCGTGGTCGGGATCGTGGAAGCTGTCGCCGTGGTTGCGCATGTCCACCGTGACGACGCGCCGCCCCTCGGCCAGCCTGCGCGCCAGCGCGCCCAGGTTGCGGCCCTGCCCGAACAGGCCATGGACCAGCAGGACCGGCAGGCCGCCACCATCGCCAAAAGTCGCGTGATTCAGTTTCATGCCCGCGATCCTAGAGCGTCTGGCGCGGCGCTGCCAGTGCGGCTAGACTGCCGCCCATGACACGCCACGCATCCGGTCCCGACGACATCCGCGACATGGCAGACGAGGTGTCGCGCCTGATCGCCGCCCGTTTCGGAGGCGCGCGCCGGGGCGAACGCCCGCCCCTGCACGTGATGCTGCGCCGCCGGGGCGGGGCCCTGCCGCGCCGCCTGCGCCAGCAGGCCGCCGCCCTGGCGCAGGCCGACCAGATGTCCGCGCAGCCCAAGATCGCGCGCCAGCTGGACCTGGCCCGCCTGTCGCGCGCCCATCAGGCCCTGACCGCCCATCTGCAACCCTTAGGGGAACTGTCGCGCTGGCAAGGCAGGGCGCTTGGCTTTGCTGCCTCGGTCGCCCTGGGCCTGCTGGTTCTTGCGGCAGCGGTGGTCTGGATCCTGCTGCGGCGCGGCCATCTCTGACGGTTGCATCCGCTGCAAGGCGGGTTTACTGCGCGGGCGTCTTGCCATTCCTGGATTGCAGGGGATGTTAGGGCAATCATCCCACAGGAACGCGCCATGACCGAGAATCGCACCCTTCGCCATGCCATCCTGGCATTGGCCCTTGGCGCCTTTGCTATCGGCACCTCGGAATTCGCGGCCATGGGGCTGCTGCCCTATTTCGCGGGCGATCTGGGCATCACGGAACCGCAGGCGGGCCATGTGATCAGCGCCTATGCCCTGGGTGTGGTGATCGGTGCGCCGCTGACCTCGATCCTGGGGGCGCGGCTGCCGCGCAGGCGGTATCTGGCCGCGCTGATGGCGTTCTATGGCGTGATGAACATCGCCGCCGCGATCCTGCCGGGGCTGGCAGCCCTGACCGGGATGCGCTTCCTGGCGGGCCTGCCGCATGGCGGGTTCCTGGGGGTTGCGATGCTGTATGCCGCCGACGCCCTGCCGCGCGAACACCGGGCGCGGGGCGCGGCGCAGGTCATCATGGGCCTGACCGTCGCCAATATCGTCGGCGTGCCGCTGGCCGGATGGCTGGGGCAAAGCATCGGCTGGCGGTGGGGCTTTGCGCTGCCGGGCTTCATCGCGCTTTTGTCGGCCTGGCTGATCCTGAAGGTCGCGCCCCGCGTCGGCGGCAATCCCGACGCGCGGCCCTGGGATGAACTCCAGGCCCTGCGCAACCCGCGTGTGCTGTGGCTGCTGGCCGTGGGGGCCATCGGTTTCGGCGGGTTCTTCGCCGTTTATGCCTTCCTGACGGCGGCGATGATCGCCACGACGCAGGCGCCCGCCTATGCGATCCCGCTGGCGCTTGGCGTCTTTGGCGTGGGCGGCACGCTGGGCACCTGGGCGGCGGGGCGGCTGACCGAACGCGTGGGCCAGATCCGCGCGGCCTATGTCAGCCTGGCCGCGATGGCCGCCACGCAGGGCTTTGCCTCCCTTGCGGTCGGCAACTGGCCGATGATGGTGCTGTCGTCCTTTCTGCTTGCGGCGGGGGCGGGGCTGGTGATCCCCTTGCAGACCCGGCTGATGGATGTCGCGGGGCGCGCGCAGAACATGGCCGCCGCGATGAACCATGCGGCCTTCAACGCGGCCAACGCGCTTGGGCCGTTCCTGGCCGGGCTGGCGCTGGCGGCGGGATGGGGTTGGGCCTCCAGCGGGTTGGTGGGCATCGCGCTTACAGGTGCGGGAGCCTTGGTGCTGACGCTTGCGGTCTGGCAGGATCGGGCAAGCGGGGCGGCGGCAGACTGCGCATGATCACCTGGCGCGAGGTCGAGGCGAATTCGCGCCGCCAAGTCACGAACAGCACCACGGCGATGCCCGTCATCAAGACCCACGGCCCCGCCAGCCAGCCCAGCGATCCAAGCGCGAAATAGACGCTGCGCAGCCCCGCGTTGAAGCTGCGCGCGGCGGTGATGTTCAGATCCGCCGCCTGCATGGCCCGTTCGTGCGTCATCGGGTCATCGGGGTCGTTCGGAACGGCGGCCATCATGATCGCGCAATAGCCGAACAGCCGGTGCGACCAGACGAATTTCAGGAAGGCGTTGACGACAAAGAACATCGGCACCAGCAGCTTCAGCTCCCACGGGATGCCGTCGCCTTCCAGGGCCAGTCCCTCGGCCAGGCCGCGCAACTGGTCGGTGTTGCCGATCAGCGCCAGGATCCCGCCCGTGGCGATCATGCAGGCCGATGCGAAGAAGGACGTGCCTTCGCGCAGGCTGGCCAGGATGTTGCCGTCGAAGATGCGCGGGTCGCGGGTGATGAAGTTCATCATCCATTCGCGCCGGAACCGCATCATCAGCACCGAAACCGAGGGCTTGCCCGCGGGCGGGCGTTCGGTGAACCAACCGATGCCGAACCAGACGGCGAACAGCAGGACCACCGCCGCAAGGTCGGCGGGGGGAACACGGTCGGGAAGCGCAAGCTGGATGTCCATGGCCCGGGTTTAGGACGGACCGATCCGTCTTGAAAGCCCCCTCGGGCGCGCCTAGGGTGCCACCAAGGAACGCGCTGATCGGAGGACTTCATGGCTGCCCCTCATGCCATTCACGAGGAATTTCCCCAGGATGCCGCGCGCATTCACGACCTGAAACTGAAGGACGCGCATTTCGCGCGGCTTCTTGATGAATACGACCAGGTCAACGACGCCGTGCATCAGGCCGAATCGCTGATCCAGCCCACCAGCGAGGCGGCGGAAAGGGATCTGCGCCGCAAGCGCGCGCATCTGAAGGACGAAATCGCCCGGATGCTGTCGACCCATTCCGTCGGCTGACCTGCAGAATCCGCCCGCCGCAACCCTGCGGCGGGCGCGGTCGAAAATGCGAATGCATCCTCTTGAAGGCCGCCTGTCCCATCCTAGATTCACGATACCGGCGGCCAGACTGGCGCCGGCAAGACGCCCGCCCGGCCACCGGGGGGCAGACCACTGCATCGCTTGTGAAGGATGTGACCCATGCGCAACTTTGACCTGACGCCCCTTTATCGTGCCTCGGTCGGCTTTGACCGCCTGGCCGACGTGATGGACCGCGCCTTGTCGGCCGACGTGTCCGCGCCGACCTATCCCCCCTACAACATCGAAAAGACGGGCGAGAATGCCTATCGCATCTCGATCGCCGTGGCGGGCTTTGCCGCCGACGACCTGAATGTCGAGGTTCGCGACGGCGCCGTGATCGTGTCCGCCCGCAAGGCCGAGGAAGACGACGGCCGCACCTATCTGCACCGCGGCATCGCCACCCGCGCCTTCGAGCGCAAGTTCACCCTGGCCGACCATGTCCGCGTCGATGGCGCCAGCCACACCGACGGGATGCTGCATATCGACCTGGTCCGCGAAATCCCCGAGGCCCTGAAGCCCCGCCGGATCGAGATCGCGAAAACCGCGCCCCAGGTGGAAAAACTGGACGCCTGAGGCACCCGGACGGCTTCCGCTCCGTGAAGCCCGAATGCCCGTCGGTTCACCCCGGCGGGCATTTCGCGTTGGGATGGTAGGCCCGGAGGGACTCGAACCCCCAACCAAGGCGTTATGAGCGCCCTGCTCTGACCATTGAGCTACAGGCCCAACCTTGCTTCCGGGGTTAATCGCGCGGGCCATTCCGGTCAAGCGCCGATCACCGTTGCCCCGGGGGGCACCATCCGCTATCGGGGGCGCATCATTCAGCCGGGGGCCGCCATGACCACGAACGGGATCAGCTATCGCGACGCGGGCGTCGATATCGACGCGGGCAACGCGCTTGTGGAACGCATCAAGCCCGCCGCCGCCGCGACCGCGCGCCCCGGCGTGATGGACGCGCTTGGCGGCTTTGGCGCGCTGTTCGACCCCCGCGCGGCGGGATACGACGATCCGGTCCTGGTCGCGGCGACCGACGGGGTGGGCACCAAGCTGCGCATCGCCATCGACACCGGCCACCTGGACGGCATCGGCCAGGATCTGGTCGCCATGTGCGTGAACGACCTGGTGTGCCAGGGGGCGGAGCCACTGTTCTTCCTGGATTATTTCGCCACCGGCAAGCTGTCGGTGGATGAGGGCGCCCGCGTCGTCGAAGGCATCGCGCGCGGCTGCAAGGCCGCCGGCTGCGCCCTGATCGGCGGCGAGACGGCCGAGATGCCCGGCATGTATCACGACGGCGACTTCGACCTGGCGGGCTTTGCGGTCGGCGCCATGCAGCGCGGCACGGCGCTGCCTGCGGGCGTGGTGGAAGGCGACGTGCTGCTGGGCCTTGCCTCGGACGGCGTGCATTCCAACGGCTATTCCCTGGTCCGCAAGGTCGCGGAACGCGCGGGGCTTGGCTGGGACGCGGCCTCGCCGTTCAGCGACGGCCCCCTGGGCGCGGCCCTGCTGACCCCCACGCGGCTGTATGTGAAACCCGCCCTGGCCGCGATCCGCGCGGGCGGCGTTCATGCCCTGGCCCACATCACCGGCGGCGGCATCACCGAGAACCTGCCGCGCGTCCTGCCGAAAGACCTTGGCGCGGACATCGACCTGACCGCCTGGACCCTGCCGCCGGTCTTCCGCTGGCTGGCCGAGGCGGGCGGCATTGACGGGGCCGAGATGCTCAAGACCTTCAACAGCGGCATCGGCATGATCCTGTCGGTCGCGGCAGACCGGGCCGACGCCTTGACCGAACTGCTGTCCGCGCAGGGCGAAACGGTCCACCGCCTGGGCCGCGTCACGGCGGGGCAGGGCGTGCGCTACAGCGGAACGCTTGCGTGAAGCGCGTCGCCATCCTGATCTCGGGCGGCGGATCGAACATGGTCCGCCTGGTCGAGGACATGCAGGACGACCATCCGGCGCGCCCTGTCCTGGTCGCCTCGAACGACCCGGCGGCGGCGGGCCTTGCCAAGGCCGCAGCCCTGGGCGTGCCCACCGCCGCCGTGGATCACCGCGCCTACCCCGGCGACCGCGCCACCTTCGAGGCCGCCCTGCTGGAACCGCTGCTGGACGCGCGCCCCGACATCCTCTGCCTGGCGGGCTTCATGCGCATCCTGACCCCCGCCTTCATCGACCGCTTCGAGGGCCGGATGATCAACATCCATCCTTCTCTGTTGCCCAAATACCCGGGCCTGCACACCCATGCCCGCGCCATTGCAGCGGGGGACACTGAAGCCGGGGCCACCGTGCACGAGGTGACAAGCGATCTGGATTCAGGCCCGATCCTGGGCCAGGCGCGCGTTCCGGTCCAGCCTGGCGACACGCCGGAAACCCTGGCCGCCCGTGTTCTGGAACGGGAACACCAGCTTTACCCGCTGATCCTGCGCCGTTTCGCCGCAGGCCAGCGCGAACGCTTCGACATTTAGCCCCACAGCGCCTTCAGCGCCGCCACCGGATCGCTGGCCGACCAGATCTCGGGACCGATGGCGATGAAGTCGCTGACGGGGGACAGTTGTTCCAGCAACGTGCGGGTAATGGCGCCTTCGGCCACGACCGGAACCTCGATGGTTTCGGACCACCATTGGAACAGGTCCAGGTCCACCGGCTCGCCCCGATACAGCGCCGATGCGCCCACCGGGCCGAAGCTGACGTAATCCGCCCCGGCCTCGCCCGCGTTCATGCCGTCGTGGCGCGACGATCCGCAGAAGCTGCCCACGATGGCATCCGCGCCCAGTTCCTTGCGGGCATAGCGCACCGCCTTCGCGCCATCCGTCAGATGCACCCCGTCCAGCCCGTGCCGCTGCGCCAGCGCCACCAGGTCGTCGATCACCACCGCCACGTCGCGGGCATGCGCGATTTCGCGCGCCAGATCGGCCAGGCGGCCCAGCTCATCCTCCTCGGCCCCCGCGCGGATGCGCAGGCAGGCGACCGGAAAGGCGTCCATCACCGCCGAAAGCTGCGGCCCCAGGGTGGATGCCTGGGCACCGGCGGGCGTCATCAGGTAAAGCTGCGGGGCGTCGGGTGCGTCGGACATGGGCGGATCTCCTTTATGCCGCCCATAGCGCAGCTTGCCGCCCGCCGCCAGACGGACTATCTGCCCCCCATGCACAGCACCCGCCTTCCCGTCATCATCCTGGTCCGCCCGCAGATGGGCGAGAATATCGGCGCCGCCGCCCGCGCCATGCTGAACTTCGGCCTGACCGAGATGCGGCTGGTCGATCCCCGCGACGGCTGGCCCAACCCGCGCGCCATCGCCATGGCATCCGGCGCGGCGGGGCAGGTGCTGGACCGCGCCCGCATCTATCAGACCCTCGCCCAAGCGATGGAGGGCATCGACTTCGCCTTCGCCACCACCGCCCGGGGGCGCGAACTGTCGAAGCCCGTGCATACCCCGGCGACGGCGATGGAGATGGCGCGGGCGCATGAAGGCCGCTGCGCGATCATCTTCGGCCCGGAACGCACGGGGCTGGAAAACGACGACGTGGCCCGCGCCAATGCCATCGTGACGGTGCCGGTGAACCCGGATTTCCCGTCGCTGAACCTGGCCCAGGCGGTGCTGCTGATGGGCTATGAATACGGGCGCGAGGTCTTGCCGCCCGAGCCGTCCCCGCACCACGCCCGCCCCGAGGCCATCGCCCTGGCCGACCGTCTGGAGATCGAGAAGCTGGGCGACCACTTCGAGGAACGCCTGACCGAGGCGGGCTTCTTCTTTCCCGAAACCAAGGCCGCGTCCATGCGGCTGAACCTGCGCAACATGTGGTCGCGCCTGGCGCTGACCCGCGGCGACGTGCGCATCCTGCACGGGATGCTGCGGCAGTTGACCCGGCGTCAATTATGATAGTGCGTTTACCTAACTGAGGTATTTATGAAAGAACGCCTTTCTGGATTTTTACTTGGTATCTTGGTTGGTGCTATCGTTGGCTCGGGCACGGGTATAGTAGGCGGGATATTCGGGGGAATCCCTGGATTTTGGCTGTTTGTTTTCATCGGTGCAGCGATAGGTTACTACGCAGCGCCAGACATTTTACGCCTGATTTCATGGTTCAGGCGTCGATAAGGAGCAAGCGATGGCCAAGCGCCCCGTTTTCGAGGAAGTCCTTGACCCGGCAGCCACCAGCCGCCCCGTTGCGACAACCGGCATGATCGACGCCGCCCCCAGGGGCGCGCGGCGCGCGATCCGCATCTGGCTGATGGTACTGTTCGTGATGGTCCTGGCGATGATCGCGCTTGGCGGGGCTACGCGCCTGACCGGATCGGGCCTGTCCATCACCGAATGGGCGCCCGTCACGGGCACGGTCCCGCCCATGTCCGACGCGGAATGGCAAGCGGAATTCGAGGCTTACAAGCAGATCCCCCAATATGTCGAGGTCAACCCCGACATGGATCTGGCGGGCTTCAAGCAGATCTACTGGTGGGAATGGGCGCACCGCCTGCTGGGCCGGATGATCGGCCTTGTCTGGGCGGCGGGCTTCCTGTTCTTCCTGGCGACGAAACGCATCCCCACGGGCTGGACCCCGCGCCTGCTGGGCCTTGGCGCGCTTGGCGGGCTGCAGGGCGCCATCGGCTGGTGGATGGTCAGTTCCGGCCTGGCCGAGGGGATGACCCGCGTCGCCTCCTATCGCCTGGCGACGCATCTGGGCATTGCCTTCGTGATCCTGGGCCTGATCGTCTGGTACGCGCTGCTGCTGGGCCGGACCGAGGCCGACCTGCTGCGCGCCCGCCGCGCAGGAGAGCCGAAGCTCTTTTCCATGTCTACCGGGCTGATGCACCTGGCCTTCGTGCAGATCCTGATCGGCGCGCTTGTGGCGGGCATCGACGCGGGCCGCACCTATACCGGCTGGCCCACCATGGGCGGCGAATGGATCCCGTCCCTGATCTGGGATCCCGCGCTTGGCTGGCGCAACCTGTTCGAGAACCCGGCCCTGGTGCAGTTCGTCCACCGCATGACGGGCTATCTGCTGGCGGTCTTTGCCGTGGTGGTCTGGCTGCGCGCGCGGCGGTCGCCCCATCCGGTGACGCGCGGGGCTTTCACCGTCATGCTGGTCGCGGTCGCGGTGCAGGTGGCCTTGGGGATCATGAACGTGATCCATGCCTCGCCCCTGGGCCTGGCCCTGGCGCACCAGTTGGGCGCGGTCGCGCTGTTTTCGCTGATCATCCGGGGGCGGCATCATGCGCGCTTTCCGCATGAAACTTCGGTCAGGGGGACCATCCGATGACGGCCATCAACGACCTGCTTGCCTTCCAGCGCCAGACCGAGGCGCTGTCCTCCATCGCCGAACGGCTTGGCTGGGACCAGGAAACCGTGATGCCGCGCGGCGCGGTGGAACAGCGGGCCGAGGAGATGGCCGCCATCGAAGCCGTGCTGCACGAACGCCGCACCGATCCGCGCATCGGCGAATGGCTGGACGCGGCCGAACCGCAGACCGAGGCCGAGGCGCGGTCGGTCGAACTGATCGCCCGCGACTTCAACCGGACCAGCCGCATCCCTGCAAGGCTGGCGCAGGAACTGGCGCGCACCACGTCCCTGGCGCAAGGCATCTGGGCCGAGGCGCGCGCCAATGACGCTCCGCAGGATTTCCTGCCGACGCTGGACCAGATGCTGATGCTGAAGCGGGAAGAAGCCTCGGCCCTGGCCGATGGCGGCGACCTATATGACGCGCTGCTGGACGATTACGAGCAGGGCATGACGGGGGCCGAGATCGCCGCCCTGTTCGACGCCATGCGCCCGCGCCTGGTCGCCCTGCGCGAGGCGGTGCTGGGCGCCGACCATCAGCCGCAGCCGCTGGCAGGCCATTTCCCGCAGGAAACCCAGATCCGCCTGGCCCGGATCTGCGCGACGGCCTTCGGATACGACTGGTCGCGCGGGCGGATGGACATCGCCGTCCATCCCTTCAGCAGCGGCCGCTGGCAGGACAGCCGCATCACCACGCGGGTGGTGGAAACCGATCCCTTCAACTGCATCTATTCCACCATCCACGAGGTCGGCCATTCCAGTTACGAACTGGGCATCGACCCTGACCATGCCTTCACGCCGCTGGGCCGGGGCGTGTCGATGGGCGTCCACGAAAGCCAGAGCCGCATCTATGAAAACCAGATGGGGCGCGGCCGCGCCTTCGCGGGCTGGCTGTTCCATCGCATGTCGGACGCCTTCGACGGGCTGAACATCGCCGACCCGGATGCCTTCTATGCCACCGTGAACCGCGTCGCCCCCGGCTTTATCCGCACCGAGGCGGACGAGGTGCAATACAACCTGCACATCATGATGCGCTTCGACCTGGAACGCGACCTGATCGCCGGGCGCCTGGCCGTGGACGATCTGGTCGAGGCGTGGAACGCCCGCTTCCTGCGCGATTTCGGGGTGGTGGTGGACCGGCCCGCGAACGGCGTCTTGCAGGACGTGCATTGGGCGGTGGGGCTGTTCGGATACTTCCCGACCTATGCCCTGGGCAATGTCTTCGCGGGCTGCCTGAACCGGGCAATGCGCGATGCGGTGCCGGATCTGGACGCCTCGCTGGCGGCGGGGGACGCCGCGCCCGCCGTCGAATGGCTGCGCGAGAACGTGCAGCGCCACGGCGGGTTGAAGCGCCCCCGCGCGCTGATCGAGGAAGCGACCGGCGGGGGCGTGTCGCCCGAGCCGCTGCTGGCCTATCTGGAAGCGAAGTTCGGCGGGATTTACGGGCTTTGACGGCTGTCTGGCGACGGCCATCGCCGTCGCCACGTCGCGACATCGTCACCCGAACCGCCGGGCCTTAAATGGCCCGGCCAGCGCCCGCCCCGCCCCCGGCGGGCGCTTCACGCCCACCGGGCCGGGCGCTGGCCTCTCGTGGTCGCGGGGCTGAACCGTCTCTGGTTGCAACGTCGCGCGAAGGGCGGGGAAAACGCAGTGCGTTTTCTGATCCCGCCCGCCGGCGTTATGACCTGTTCGGCCACAAGGGCGCGTGGCGGTTCACGTCCTTGTACAGCAGATACCGGAACGGCCCCGGCCCGCCCGCATAGCAGGCCTGCGGGCAGAAGGCGCGCAGCCACATGTAGTCGCCGGGCCCGACCTCGACCCAATCGCGGTTCAGGCGATAGACGGCTTTGCCCTCCAGCACGAACAGGCCGTGTTCCATCACATGGGTTTCGGCAAAGGGGATGGATCCGCCGGGTTTGAACGTGACCACCGTGATGTGCATGTCGTGGCGCAGGTCGGCGGGGTCCATGAAGCGGGTGGTGCCCCATGCCCCGTCCGTGTCGGGCATCATGGATGGGGCGATGTCCTGCTCCTGCGCGACGATGGGGTCGGGGCGGTCCACCCCGTTGCAAGGCTGCCACCGCTTGCGCCACCAGTGGAACCCGGTGTTGCCCGGCGTGGCGTTCCTGACCGACCAGGACGTGCCGGGGGGCACATAGGCAAAGCCGCCGGGCGTCAGCAGGTGTTCGGTCCCACCGATTGTCACGGACAATTCGCCGCCGGTGACGAACAGCGCGTGCTGGATTTCGGGGTCGTCGTCGGGATTGTCGGACCCGCCGCCCTCGGTCAGTTCGACGATGTACTGGCTGAAGGTCTCGGCAAAGCCCGACAGGGGCCGGGCGATCATCCACATGCGCATCCCCGTCCAGCCGGGCAGGTAGCTGGTCACGATGTCGCGCATCACGCTGCGGGGGATCACCGCATAGGCCTCGGTGAAGACCGCCGTGTCGGTGGTCAGGCCGGTCTGCGGCGGCAGGCCTGCCACAGGTCCGGCATAGGGGGTGTGCGGCAGATCGGTCATTTCAGGGCCTCTTTCAGGCGAAGCTCGCCGATGCGCATCACCTGGCGTTCGGCCTCGGCGCGCTCGGTCGGGGTGTCGTTGTCGATGCGGGCCTGCATGGCGCGCATGATGCCCGACTTGTCGTGGTCGCGCACGGCGATGATGAAGGGAAAGCCGTGCTTGGCGACATAGGCCTCGTTCAGCCGGGTGAAGGTCGCGCGTTCGTCATCCGTCAGGCTGTCGAGCCCCGCGCTGGCCTGTTCGGCGGTGCTGTCGGCAGTCAGCCGTTTCGCCTGCGCCAGCTTGCCCGCCAGATCCGGGTGGGCGCGCAGCACGCCCAGCCGTTCCTCGTCCGACGCGGCGCGGAAGACCTGCGCCATCCGCGCGGCAAGGCCCGCCGGGCTGTCGTGGACCGCGCCCATCTCGCCGTCCCAGACACGTTCGGCGATGAAGGGGGAGTGTTCGTAGATGCCGCCGAACCTTTGCACGAAAGCCTCGCGGTCCATCTGCGACGGACGCTGGCGCGGCTGGAAGGGATGCACCGCTGCCCAATGCCGCGCGATGTCCAGCCGCGTGGCGAACCAGACCCCCTCATGCGCGCGGGCATGGTCCAGGAACCGCTGGATCGCCATGGCCCGGCCCGGACGCCCGGCAAGGCGGCAATGCAGCCCGATGCTCATCATCTTGGGCGCGCCCGCCGCGCCTTCGGCATACAGCACGTCGAAGCTGTCGCGCAGATAGTCGAAGAAATCCGTCCCCGTCCCGAACCCTTGGCCCGAGGAAAACCGCATGTCGTTGGCGTCCATCGTATAGGGCACCATCAGCTGCGGCTTGCCGTTGTGGACGTGCCAATAGGGCAGCTCGTCAGCGATGGTGTCAGAGAGATACTCGAAGCCGCCTTCCTCGCAGCCAAGCGCCACCGTGTTCATGGAACAGCGGCCCTGATAGAAGCCGCGCGGGCGTTCGCCGGTGACGCGGGTGTGCAGGGCCACGGCCTGGGCGATATGGTTGGCCTCGACCTCGCGCGGGATGTCGCGATAGTCGATCCATTTCAGGCCATGGGTCGCGATCTCCCACCCCGCCGCCTTCATGGCGGCCACCTGTTCGGGGCTGCGTTCCAGCGCGGTCGCCACGCCATAGACGGTCACGGGAATGTCGCGCAGCATCCGGTGCAGACGCCAGAAGCCCGACCGCGCGCCGTAATCATAGATGGACTCCATGTTCCAGTGCCGCTTCCCCGGCCAGGGCTGGCAGCCGATGATCTCGGACAGGAAGGCCTCGCTGGCGGCGTCGCCGTGTTCGATGCTGTTCTCGCCGCCTTCCTCGTAGTTCACGACGATCTGCACCGCGATCCGGGCGCCGCCGGGCCATTGCGGGTCGGGGGTGGTTTCTCCATATCCTCGCAGATCGCGGCTATAGCGCATGGGGCATCCTTCCTGTGGCAGCGTGGTCACAGGAAATCGCGTGCGGGCCTGCGGGGCAAGCGTGCGGCGGCATAATTCTGTATCAACGAATCGGAAAAGATCGGCGGCGGTTTCAAAAGGCCATTGAAAGACTTGCGGGCTGGTGCTGATTGTTGCACCCGTCACGGCCCCCCTAAGCTGCGCGCAGGGCGGCCCTTTGTGCCGCGGGAGGGAACCCATGGAACGCTATTTCAAGCTGTCGCAGCACGGCAGCACCGTCAGGACCGAGGTGATCGCAGGCATCACCACCTTCCTGACGATGGCCTATATCATCTTCGTCAACCCCGACATCCTGTCCACGACCGGCATGGACCGCGACGCGGTGTTCATCGCCACCTGCCTGGCCGCCGCCATCGGATCGGCGGTGATGGGGCTTTGGGCCAACTGGCCCATCGGCATGGCGCCGGGCATGGGGCTGAACGCCTTTTTCGCCTTCACGGTCGTAGGCGCCATGGGCTTTACCTGGCAGCAGGCCTTGGGCGCGGTCTTCATCAGCGGCATCATCTTCCTGATCCTGTCGGCGACCGGCATCCGGCGCTGGCTGGTGGCGGGGATCCCCCTGTCGATGCGCAGCGGGGTTGCCGCCGGGATCGGCATGTTCCTGGGCATCATCGCGCTGAAATCATCCGGCATCGTGGTGGGCAACGAGGCCACACTGGTCGCCCTGGGCGACCTGACCGCGCCCGGCGCCCTGCTGGCGATCACGGGCTTCTTCATCATCGTGGCGCTGGACGCGCTGCGGGTCACGGGCGCGATCCTGATCGGGATCCTGATCGTCACCGTGGCCGCGATCCTGCTGGGCGTCAGCCAGTTCGGCGGCGTCATGTCCATGCCGCCCTCGGTCGCGCCGACGCTGCTGCAACTGGATATCATGGGCGCGCTGCATTACGGCATCTTCCACGTCATCCTGGTCATGGTCCTGGTCGAGGTCTTTGACGCCACCGGCACCCTGATCGGGGTCGCCAAGCGCGCGGGCCTGCTGAAGGAAGGCCCGGCCCATACCAACCCCGGCCTGTCGCGCGCGCTGATGGCGGATTCGACCGCGATCACGGTGGGGTCGATGCTGGGCACGTCATCCACCACGGCCTATGTGGAAAGCGCGTCCGGCGTGCAGGCGGGCGGGCGCACGGGTCTGACCGCGCTGGTCGTGGCCGTGCTGTTCCTGCTGGCGATGTTCTTCGCCCCCTTGGCCGGGTCGGTCCCCGCATACGCCACCGCGCCCGCGCTTCTGTATGTGGCGACCCTGATGGTGCGCGAGCTGTCCGAGATCGCGTGGGAGGACGTGACCGAGGCCGCCCCCGCCGTGCTGACCGCGCTGGCGATGCCCTTCACCTATTCCATCGCGAACGGGCTGGCCTTCGGCTTCATCAGCTATGCGGTGATCAAGCTGCTGACCGGAAAGGCGTCCCAGGTCCATGCCGCGACCTGGATCGTGGCCGCGCTGTTCGTGATCAAGTTCGCCTTCTTCGGCGGGCATTGATGGACAAGGATTGACAAGGACTGTAGGCTTCGTGTCAGAACACGGAGCCTGCATCATGCATGTATCGCTGACGGAAAAGCTGGAAGACTACGTTCGCCAGAAGGTCGCCTCGGGCCTTTACAACAACGCCTCCGAGGTGATCCGGGAAGCCCTGCGCCTGAAGATCGCCGCCGAGGAAAGCGACGAGGCGAGGTTGCAGCGGTTGCGGGATGCGATCGATATTGGCTGGGAACAGGCGGAACGGGGAGAGTTCGCGGAGTATTCGCTGGAAAAATCCTTGGCGAAACTGCGTGCCGAAGGATGAGCCGGAAGTTCCGGCTTTCCAAGCAGGCCTAGGCGGACTTTGATGAGATCGGTTTCTACACCCGCGAAACCTGGGGGATGGGTCAGGCCGAGAGATACCTGACCCAGCTTGACCAGACCTTCCACATTCTGGCGGAAACGCCGACACTGGGACGGGATTGCGGCGACCTGAAGCCCGGCCTTCTCTCGATCCCCTGCAACCGCCACGTCATCTTCTTCCGCCGCGACCCTGCCGGAACCGTGGAAATCCTGCGCATCCTGCATCAGCGCATGGATTTCCCCCGGCACCTCTAGCCGCCCATGGCCGCCGACAACTCGGCCGCAGCCGCCGCCACCACCGCGCCCAGGGTCTTGACATGCTCGTGCCCGATCCGGTGGGTGGGGCCGCTGACACTGACACCGGCGATCGGCTCTCCGGTCAGGTCGAAGACCGGGGCGGCGATGCAGCGCATCCCCCGCGTCCGTTCCTCGTCGTCGAAGGAAAAGCCGCGGGCGCGGATGCGGCCCATGTCCTCGGCCAGAGCCTCCGCCGTGACCAGCGTCTTGTCAGTGAAACGCGTCAGGCCGGAGCCGTCCAGATAGGCCTGCAGCACCTCGGCCCGGCTGAAGGCCAGAAGCGCCTTGCCGATCCCGGACGCGTGCAGGGGCGAACGCGTGCCGGGCGGGAAAAAGGCGCGGATCGTCTCGTGCGTCTCGGCCTGGCTGACGAACAGCACCGCATCGCCGTTGAGGATCCCCAGGTTCGCCGTTTCCCCGGTGTGCTTCATCAAGGCCTGCAGGATGGGCCGGGCGCGTTCCACGATGCCCGACCGCCGCATGAAAGCGGACCCAAGGCGAAAGGTCGCGGGGCCGATGTTCCAGGCCTGGGTCGCCGGATCGCTTTCCACCATGCCGCGCGCGGCCAGCGAATGCAGCAGGCGGTGCACGGTCGAGGGCGGCTGGCCGATGCGGTCCGCGACCTCGGACAGGGTCAGCCCCGGATGGGCGGCCAGCAGGTCCAGCATGTCCAGCGCGCGGTCCAGCACCTGCACGGTTCCGCCCTGGTCCTTGGCGCTGCGGGGGCGGCCCCGGCGGCGGGTGGGTTCAGACATTTTCGCCCTTTTCTAAAGAATACATTGCCGAATGCGCGAAAATCCATCGGGGCGCCTGAAAAATGGCAAGCCCATGGCCTCGCGCGTTATTTCGGCTTTTAGCGCCAAAATGGAAAACATTTCCAGAAAAATTGTGACATCTGGTCGCGGGACGTATCATGGCACTATCAGAGGAGGAGGAACCATGACCAGCCAGAATCCCGTGTTCATTCCCGGCCCGACCAATATCCCCGAGGTGCTGCGCAAGGCCGTGGACATGCCCACGATCGACCACCGCAGCCCGGTTTTCGGGCGCATCCTGCATCCGGCGCTGGAGGGGGTCAGGAAGGTGCTGAAGACCACGCAGGGCCAGGTTTTCGTGTTCCCCTCGACCGGGACCGGCGGGTGGGAGACCGCCATCACCAACACCCTGTCGCCCGGCGACAAGGTTCTGGCGACCCGCAACGGCATGTTCAGCCACCGCTGGATCGACATGTGCCAGCGCCACGGGCTGGACGTGCAGGTCGTCACCCAGGAATGGGGCGAGGGTGTCCCGGCGGATCGGTTCGAGGAGATCCTGACCGCCGACAAGGCGCACCGGATCAAGGTCGTCCTGGCCACGCATAACGAAACCGCCACCGGCGTGCGCAGCGACATTGCCGCCGTCCGCCGCGCGCTGGATAACGCGGGCCACCCGGCGCTGCTGTTCGTGGACGGTGTTTCGTCGATTGCGTGCTATGATTTCCGCATGGACGAATGGGGCGTCGATGTGGCCGTGACCGGCAGCCAGAAGGGCTTCATGCTGCCCCCGGGCCTGGCCATCACCGGCTTCTCGCCCAAGGCCATGGCGGCGGTCGAAACGGCTAAACTGCCGCGCACCTTCTTCGACATCCGCGACCAGGCGCGCGGCTACGGTGCCAACGGCTATCCCTACACCCCGCCGGTCGGGCTGCTGAACGGGCTGAACGTTTCCTGCCAGATGCTGCTGGACGAGGGGCTGGAGAACGTCTTTGCCCGCCACCACCGCATCGCCGAAGGGGTTCGCCGCGCGGTTGCCGCCTGGGGGATGCAGCTTTGCGCCAAGCGCCCCGAGCTTTATTCCGACAGCGTCAGTGCCATCCGCACGCCGGAAGGCTTTGACGCCAACAAGATCGTCAGCCACGCGCTGAACGCCTATGGCGTGGCCTTCGGGACCGGGCTTGGCGATGTCGCGGGCAAGGTGTTCCGCATCGGCCACCTGGGCAGCCTGACCGACGTGATGGCGCTGTCGGGCATCGCCACGGCGGAAATGGTCATGGCCGACCTGGGCCTGCCAGTGAGGCTGGGTTCGGGCGTCGCCGCCGCGCAGGACCATTACCGGCACAGCGTCCCCGCGATGAAGGCTGCCGCGTGATGAGGGACGCATTCATGTATATCCCCACCTATGACGACATGCTGGCCGCCCATGACCGCATCATGCCGCATATCCGCCGCACGCCGGTCCGCACCTCGGACTATCTGAACGACCTGACCGGCGCGCAACTGTTCTTCAAGTGCGAGAACTTCCAGGAACCGGGGGCCTTCAAGGTCCGCGGCGCCGCCAACGCCGTCTTCGGCCTGGACGATGCACAGGCTGCAAAGGGCGTCGCCACCCATTCCTCGGGCAACCACGCCTCCTGCCTGTCCTATGCGGCGATGCGCCGGGGGATCCCCTGCAACGTGGTGATGCCCCGCACCGCGCCGCAGGCCAAGAAGGACACCGTGCGCCGTTACGGCGGCGTCATCACGGAATGCGAGCCCTCGACCTCCTCGCGCGAGGCGACATTCGCCGAGGTTCAGGCCCGGACCGGGGGCGATTTCGTCCACCCCTACAACGACCCGCGCGTGATCGCGGGGCAGGGCACCTGCGCGCGCGAGTTCATGGAGCAGACCGACGGGCTGGACATGGTGGTCGCGCCCATCGGCGGGGGCGGCATGATCTCGGGCACCTGCCTGACGCTGGCGACACTTGCCCCGGAAACGCAGGTGATCGCGGCGGAACCTGAACAGGCCGACGACGCCTATCGCAGCTTCAAGGCGGGCCACATCATCGCCGACGACGCGCCCAGGACCATCGCGGACGGGCTGCTGGTGCCGCTGAAGGATCTGACCTGGCATTTCGTCAGCAACCACGTGTCGGAAATCTACACCGCCTCGGACGCCGAGATCATCGAGGCGATGAAGCTGATCTGGAAGCACTTGCGCGTGGTGATGGAACCCTCCAGCGCCGTGCCGCTGGCCGTCATCCTGAAGAACCGCGACGCATTCGCCGGCAAGCGCGTCGGCATCATCATCACCGGCGGCAATGTCGATCTGGACAGGCTGCCCTGGATCCAAGGATCGCAATCATGAACGCACCCGTGAATTTCGACAGCCTGGAAGTCGGCTTCGACGTGCCCGCGCTGCCCGGCATGGACGAGGCGGACATCCAGACGCCCTGCCTGATCCTCGACCTGGACGCGCTGGAACGCAATATCAGGAAGATGGGCGATTACGCCAAGGCGCACGGGATGCGCCACCGGGCGCATGGCAAGATGCACAAGTCCGTGGACGTGCTGAAGCTGCAGATGGACCTGGGCGGCGCCATCGGTGTCTGCTGCCAGAAGGTGTCCGAGGCCGAGGTCTTTGCCCGCGCCGGGATCAAGGACATCCTGGTTTCCAACCAGGTGCGCGACCCGGCCAAGATCGACCGGCTGGCCCGCCTGCCGAAGATCTCGGGTGGCCGGATCATCGTCTGCGTCGATGACGTGGCGAACGTCCCCGACCTGTCGTCTGCCGCGCAGAAGCATGGCACCACCATCGAGTGCTTCGTCGAGATCGACTGCGGCGCGGGCCGCTGCGGCGTGAAGACCACGCCCGAGGTGGTCGCCATCGCCAAGGCCATCGACGCGGCGCCGGGGCTGCGCTTCACCGGCCTGCAAGCCTATCAGGGCGCGATGCAGCACATGGACAGCTATGCCGACCGCAAGGCCAAGCTGGACGCGGCCATCGCGCAGGTGACCGACGCCGTCGAGGCGCTGAAGGCCGAGGGGCTGGAGCCGGAACTGGTGTCCGGCGGCGGGACCGGCAGCTATTACTTTGAAAGCAACTCGGGCGTTTACAACGAACTGCAGTGCGGCAGCTATGCCTTCATGGATGCGGATTACGGCCGCATCCACGACGCCGAAGGCAAGCGCATCGACCAGGGCGAATGGGAAAACGCGCTGTTCATCCTGACCAGCGTCATGTCCCACGCCAAGCCGCATCTGGCGGTGGTGGACGCGGGCCTCAAGGCGCAGTCGGTCGATAGCGGGCTGCCTTTCATCCATGGCCGCACGGATGTGAAATACATCAAGTGCAGCGATGAGCATGGCGTGGTCGAGGATCCGCAGGGCGTCCTCAAGGTCAACGACAAGCTGCGGCTGGTGCCGGGCCATTGCGACCCGACCTGCAACGTCCACGACTGGTATGTGGGCGTCAGGAACGGCAAGGTGGAAACCCTGTGGCCGGTCTCGGCGCGCGGGAAGGCCTATTGATGTGGGTCGTTCCCGAAGGAGAGATCGCAGGCCTGATGACCCCCGAGGCCGCGTTCGACGCGGTCGAGGCGGTCTTCGCCGCCATGGCGCGCGGCGAGGCCCGGAACTTCCCCGTGGTGCGCGAGGCCCTGGGCCACGAGGATGCGCTTTACGGCTTCAAGGGCGGCTTCGACGCCAGCGGCCTGACGCTGGGGCTGAAAGCCGGGGGATACTGGCCCAACAACGCGGGTCACGGGCTGATCAACCACCAGTCCACCGTGTTCCTGTTCGATCCCGATACCGGGCGCGTGTCGGCGGCGGTCGGGGGCAACCTGCTGACCGCCTTGCGCACGGCGGCCGCGAGCGCGGTTTCCAGCAAATACCTGGCGCCGAAGGGCGCGAAGGTGCTGGGCATGATCGGGGCGGGCCACCAGTCCGCCTTCCAGATGCGCGCCGCCGTGCGCTTTGGAGCCTTCGAGAAGGTCATCGGCTGGAACCCCCATCCCGACATGCTGACCCGCCTGGCCGACACCGCCACCGAACTGGGCCTGCCCTTCGAGGCGGTGGACCTGCCACGCCTGGGCGCGGAGGCGGATGTAATCATCTCGATCACGTCGGCTTTTGAGCCCCTGTTGATGGACGCGCATGTCCAGGGGCCGACCCATATCGCGGCCATGGGCACCGATACCAAGGGCAAGCAAGAGCTTGACCCCGCGCTTGTGGCCCGCGCGCGCCTGTTCACGGACGAGGTTGCCCAATCCGTCAGCATCGGCGAGTTCCAGCACGCAAATGCGCAGAAAACCATATCCGCAAGCGACATCACCGCGATAGGCCAGGTCATCATCGGCAATCATCCGGGACGCGGCGATGCGGAAGTCACGATCTTCGACGGAACAGGCGTGGGCCTGCAGGATCTGGCCGTCGCGGCGGCCGTGGTTCGGCTGGCCAAAGAACAGGGGAAAGCCGTCGAAGTCGCGATCTGAACGAAACAAGACAGCCGTGGAAAGGGAGGTCCGCTATGTCTGACGCAACCTATCAGGGGGGGATCCATCCGGTCGATGAGATCCTGCCCGCCCCCAAGCTGCTGACGCTTGGGTTCCAGCACGTCCTGGTCATGTATGCGGGCGCCATCGCCGTCCCGCTGATCGTGGGCCGCGCGCTGAAGCTGCCGCCCGAGGAGGTGGCGTTCCTGATTTCCGCCGACCTGTTCGTCTGCGGCATCGTGTCGATCATCCAGAGCCTGGGCGCGACCCAGTATTTCGGCATCAAGCTGCCGGTGATGATGGGGGTGACCTTTGCATCCGTCGGGCCGATGGTGGCGGTCGCGACATCCATGCCCGGCCATGACGGCGCACGAGCGCTGTTCGGGGCGATCATCGCGGCGGGGATCATCGGCATCGTCATCGCGCCCTTTGTTTCCAGGATGCTGCGGTTCTTTCCCCCGGTCGTCACGGGCACGCTGATCCTGACCATCGGCATCAGCCTAATGCCCATCGGCATCAACTGGATCTTCGGGTTGCAGGTCGGCCCGACCGCCCCCAAGATCGTGGACCCCGAGGCCGCCGCCTGGCTGGAGGCCGCGCGCGCCGCGGGCAACGTGCCCGCCAGCGTGACGCTGGCGCCGACGGTGCAGAACCCGCTTTATGCGGCGGGCCGGAACATCCTGATCGCGGTTCTGGTGCTGGGCACGATCCTGCTGGTGTCGAAATTCGCGCGCGGCTTTTTGTCCAACATTGCCGTTCTGGTGGGCATCGTCGTCGGCGGCATCGTCGCGGCCATGCTGGGCATGATGAGCTTTGACAAGGTGGGTGCCGCGGAATGGTTCGCGGTCATCAAGCCGTTCCATTTCGGGATGCCGACCTTCGACCCGATCATGATCGCCACCATGGTGCTGGTCATGCTGGTCACGCTGATCGAATCGACGGGCATGTTCCTGGCGCTGTCCGACATCTGCAAGAAGCCGATGGAGCAGAAATCGCTGGCCGCGGGCCTGCGTGCCGACGGCCTGGGCACGGTGATCGGCGGGATCTTCAACACCTTTCCCTATACGTCCTTCAGCCAGAACGTGGGCCTTGTGGGCGTCACCGGCATCCGGTCGCGCTTTGTCTGCGTGGCGGGCGGCGCGATCATGATCGTGCTGGGGCTGATCCCGAAGATGGGCGCGCTGGTCGAAAGCCTGCCCACCACCGTCCTGGGCGGCGCGGGTCTGGTGATGTTCGGCATGGTCGCGGCGACGGGGGTGCGGATCCTGGCGCGCGTCGATTTCGCGTCCAACCGGCACAACCTGTTCATCGTGGCGATTTCCGTGGGCATGGGGATGATCCCGATGGTGGCGCCAGACTTCAACCAGTGGATGCCCCACGCGATCCATCCGCTGATCCATTCCGGCATCCTGTTGGCGGCGATCAGCGCGGTGATCCTCAACTGGTTCTACAACGGCGCGCCGCATATCGACGAGGCAGAGATCCGCGAAGCAGGCCATGTCGCGGACCACTAGGACGCTGATCCGGGGGGCGGAGGTCGTCGTCACCATGGACGACACCCGCCGCGAAATCGCCGGTGGCGATGTGCTGGTCGAGAACGGGAAGATCGTCGCGGTGGGTGAAAACCTGCCGCGCGAGGATGCAACGGTGGTCGATGCGCGCGGCTGCGTCGTGACGCCCGGTCTGGTCAACACCCATCACCACCTGTTCCAGACGCTGACCCGCGCGGTGCCCGCAGCCCAGGACGCGGCGCTGTTCGGCTGGCTGCGCACGCTCTATCCCATCTGGTCGCGCATGACGCCCGACGACATCCGCCTGTCGGCGGAGGTGGGGCTGGCGGAACTGGCCCTGTCGGGCTGCACCTGTTCGTCCGACCACCTGTATCTGTTCCCGAACGGATCGCGCCTGGACGACAGCATCGAGGCTGCGCAGCGCATCGGCATCCGCTTCACCGCCACCCGCGGCGCCATGTCCATCGGTGAATCGAAGGGCGGGTTGCCGCCCGATGCCCTGGTCGAGGGCGAGGCCGCAATCCTGAAGGATAGCGAGCGCGTGGTGGACGCCTTCCATGACGCAGGTGAAGGCGCGATGGTGCAGGTGGCGCTTGCGCCCTGTTCGCCCTTCTCGGTCAGCCGGGAACTGATGCGCGACGCGGCGATCCTGGCGCGGAAAAAAGGCGTGCGCCTGCACACCCATCTGGCCGAGAATGACGAGGATGTCCGATACTCTCTGGACAATTTCGGGATGCTGCCGGGCGATTACGCGGAAAGCCTGGGCTGGACCGGCGACGACGTGTGGCACGCCCATTGCGTGAAGCTGTCGGTGCCGGAAATCGACCTGTTCGCCCGCACCGGCACGGGGGTGGCGCATTGCCCTTGTTCCAACGCGCGGCTTGCCAGCGGCATCGCCCCGGTCCGGGCGATGCGCGACGCGGGGGTGCCGGTTGGCCTGGGCGTCGATGGATCGGCCAGCAACGATTGCAGTCATCTGGGGCTTGAAGCGCGGCAGGCGATGCTGGTCGCGCGGCTGCGGGACGGCCCCGCCGCCATGGGCGCGCGCGAGGCGCTGGAGATCGCGACGCTTGGCGGGGCGCGGGTGCTGGGGCGGTCCGACATCGGGGCCTTGAAGCCCGGGATGCAGGCTGACTTGGTCCTGTGGGACGTGTCCGAATTGCCGCTGGCGGGGCAATGGGATCCGGTCGCGGCGCTGGTCTTCTGTGCGCCGGTCCGGCCGCGTGTGGTCTATGTCGCGGGCAGGGCGGTTGTCGGCGATCACCGGCTGCTGACCGCCGATCCGCGCGATCTGCGGGGGCGTGCCGAAAAGGCCGTTGCGCGTCTGGCGGGGTAAGCACCGGGGGCGCTTCGCCCCCCGGACCCCCCGAGGATATTTAAGCCAAAGTGAATGGCGATTTTCTACGAAATCTTAAGACTACCTTGCTTATGGTGCCTCTCGTGCGGATGCAGGGGGATCGGTTATCAAGAAAACAGCGATAATGAAGGGGAGGGCGATGATGCCAGGATACCTGACCACCCATGTGCTGGACACCGCGCGCGGCCGCCCGGCCGAGGGGATGGAGGTGGTGCTGTTCCGTCTGCACAACGGCGGGCGGACCGAGCTTGCGCGGCTGCGCACCAACCACGACGGCCGCACCGACAGCCAGATCCTGCCTGCGTCGGAGTTCGCGATCGGCAGTTATGAGCTGGAATTTCACGCGGGCGCCTGGATGGACGCCACGGGGGTTGCCCCCGAAAGCCCGCGTTTCCTGGACGTGATCCCGATCCGCTTCGGCATGTCGCAGGACGACCATTACCATGTGCCGTTGCTGGTCTCGCCCTTCGGCTATTCCACCTATCGGGGAAGCTGATCCATGCTGCACCTGATCCCCGACCATATCGTCATCTGGGAATGGCTGGCCTTCGCGATCCGCTGGACCCATGTCATCACGGCCATCGCCTGGATCGGATCGTCCTTTTATTTCATCGCCCTGGACCTGGGCCTGCAAAAGGCCCCGCACCTGCCCAAGGGTGCGCATGGCGAGGAATGGCAGGTCCATGGCGGCGGCTTCTATCACATCAACAAATACCTGGTCGCGCCCGAGCAGATGCCGGAACACCTGACCTGGTTCAAATGGGAAAGCTATTCCACCTGGCTGTCGGGCGCGGCGCTGCTGATGGTCACATACTGGGCGGGCGCGAACCTGTATCTGATCGACACCGCCAAGGCGGACCTGGCCGTCTGGCAGGCGGTCCTGATCTCGGCCGGGTCGCTGGCGCTTGGCTGGCTGATCTATGACACGCTGTGCAAGTCCCGCCTGGGCGAGACGCCGACGGTGCTGATGCTGCTGCTGTTCGTGGCGCTTGTGGTGATGGGGTGGGGCTATACGCAGGTCTTCACCGGCCGCGCGGCGCTGCTGCACCTGGGGGCGTTCACCGCGACGATCATGACGGCTAACGTGTTCTTCATCATCATGCCGAACCAGCGGATCGTGGTAGCGGATCTGAAGGCGGGCAGGGCGCCCGATCCGAAATACGGCAAGATCGCCAAGCTGCGGTCCACCCACAACAACTATCTGACGCTGCCGGTCATCTTCCTGATGCTGTCGAACCATTATCCGCTGGCCTTCGCCAGCCAGTACAATTGGCTGATCGCGGCGCTGATCTTCCTGATGGGCGTGACCATCCGGCACTTCTTCAACACCATGCACGCCCGCAAGGGATACCAGTGGTGGACCTGGGCCGTGACTGTCGTGCTGTTCATCATGGTGATGTGGCTGTCCTCGGCCGGTTTGAACCAGGACAGCCTGGAACAGGCCGAGTCGCGTCCGCTGACCCCTGTGGAAACCCGCTTTGCCCAAGCCGAGGGGTTCGGGCAGGTCAGCGATGCCGTCCTGGGCCGCTGTTCCATGTGCCATGCCCGAGAGCCGGGGTATGAAGGCATCCATCACGCGCCGAAGGGGGTCTTCCTGGAAACACCCGGCGACATCGCGAAACATGCGCGCGAGATTTATGTCCAGGCGGGCCTCACTGACGCCATGCCCCCTGCCAACGTGACCTACATGGAGCCGCAGGAGCGCGAGCAGATCATCCGCTGGTTCCGCGCCGCCGGGGGCGCGAGCCTGGCCGGGATGTGATGACGTTCCGCATCCGGCCCGCGCGTCCCGAGGATACGGCGGCGCTGTTCGCGGTGCGCACCTCGGTCCGCGAGAACCATCAGGGGGTGGAGGAACTGGCGCAGCTTGGAATTACCCCAGCCAGCATCTCGGCCATGATCGCGGCTGCGCCTTGTGCCTGGGTCGCGGTCACGGAGGGCCGGGTCGTGGGCTTCACCATGATCGACGACAACCGGGCCACGCTGTTCGCGGCCTTCGTGCGGCCTGAATGCGAAGGGCAGGGGATCGGCGGCGCGCTGATCGCCCAGGCAGAAGACGCGCTGTTCAAGCGTCACCCAACGATCTGGCTGGAAACCAGCCGCGACAGCCGGGCGGCCAGCGTCTATCGTCATCTTGGCTGGGGCGATGAGACCGATCTTGGCGGCGGCAATATTCGCCTGACCAAGGCGCGCCCGGTTTAGCGGTCGAAGACCTTTTTCAATTCCCGCACCGCGAAATCCGCGAACATCCGCACCTTTGGATCCTGCAGGCGCCGGTGCGGCGTCAGGCAGCCGAATTGAGCGGGCTGCGGGCGGTTCTGGGGCAGAACCTCGACCAGGCGGCCGGCCTTGATGTCGGCCGCGACCTCGTAAAGGGGGCGGTTCGCGATCCCTTCGCCGCTAAGGGCCCAGGCGGTCAGCACGTCGCCGTCGTCGGTGTCGAACCGCCCGCCGACCATCATCTTCTGCGGGCCGTCGTCCCCTTGCAGCACCCAGTAATATTCCAGGCTGCGCGGATAGCGCAGCAGCAGGCAGTTGTGATCTACCAGATCCTCGGGCGTCTGCGGCGTGCCCTGACGCGACAGATAGTCGAGCGAGGCGACCAGGACGCGCGGGCAATCCGCGATCTTGCGCCATTTCAGTGCGGAATCGGCAGGCTCGCCCAGGAAGAAGGCCAGGTCGATGGCGTCTTCCACGATGTTCACGTTGCGGTCGGACAGGCGCAGGCGGAAATCGACGCCAGGGTTTTCGGCGCAGAAGGGCGGGATCAGCGGCGCGATCAGCCGCCGCCCCAGGCCAAGCGGCGCGGTCAGGCGGATCACCCCCTGAGGGCGGCCCGAGAAGCTGGACACAAGCGCCTCGGCCTCGTCCAGGGTGTCGATCACGCGGCGGGCGTTGTCATAGAAGGCGCGGCCGATCTCGGTTGGGGTCAGCTTGCGGGTGGTGCGGTTCAGCAGGCGCACGCCGAAGCGGTTCTCCAGATCCTTGATGCGATTCGAGGCAACTGCCGGGGAAAGCCGCAGATCCCTGCCTCCGGCGGTGATCGAGCCCAGTTCGACCACCCGGACGAAGACGCGCAGGCTTTCAAGATAGGACATGGGTGATAGGCCGTTTTCAAGGAATCGTGTAAAGTCTTCCGGGTCGGCACCGATTTCGCAACATTTATTTTCGCCATACCTTCCCACGGGTCCACAGCCACGAAGGAACGCCATGACACCCGCGCTGCGCTTTTTACTGAACGGTCAAGCGGTTGACCTGACCGAGGTCGGGGCATCCGACACGCTGCTGGATTTCCTGCGCATCAATCGCCGCCTGACCGGCACCAAGGAAGGCTGCGCCGAGGGCGATTGCGGCGCCTGCACGGTGCTGGTGGGCCGCCTGACGAATGACGGACTGATCTATGAACCCGTGAACGCCTGCATCCGCTTCATCGCAAGCTGCCACGGCTGCCATGTGGTGACGGTGGAACATTTGCGCGGTCCCGATGGCGGGCTGCACCCGATCCAGGCGGCGATGGTGGAGTATCATGGCAGCCAGTGCGGCTTCTGCACCCCGGGGATCGTGATGGCGCTTTATGGTCTGTGGATGAGCAATCCCGATGCGGGCGTGACCGAGATCGAGACCGCGTTGCAAGGCAACATCTGCCGCTGCACGGGCTATGAGCCGATCATCAAGGCCGCGTTAGCCGCAGGCCGCGCGGGCGGGCAGGCCGCCGATGCCCTGGCGGTGGAACGTGAGTTGGTGGCCGCAAAGCTGCGCGACATGCGGGGTGAGCGGGTCGAGTTGTCCAGGGGCAACGAACGCGCGATCATCCCCGTCGATGTGGACGATCTGGCGGCCGTGCTGGAGGCGGAACCCAAGGCCACGATCATCGCGGGCGCGACCGATGTGGGGTTGTGGGTCACGAAGTTCATGCGCGACATTTCCCCGGCGGTGTTCATCGGCCACCTGATGAAGGGCAAGCGCGTCGAGGGCGGCGAGATCCGCCTGGGCGCGGGCGTGACCTACAGCGAGGCAGCAGCACTGATCCGCCAGCACATCCCTGCCGCCTATGACTACTGGCTGCGCATCGGCGGCTGGCAGGTGCGCAACATGGGCACTATCGGCGCGAACATCGCCAACGGATCCCCCATCGGCGACACGCCGCCGCTGCTGATCGCCCTTGGCGCGCGGATCGTGCTGCGCAAGGGGGGCGCGCGCCGGGAAGTGCCGCTGGAGGCGTTCTTCATCGAATACGGGCGTCAGGACCGAGCACCGGGCGAATTTGTCGAGGAGATCATCATCCCGACCCGCCCGGACGCCCTGGTTGCCGCCTACAAGATCAGCAAGCGCCGCGACAGCGACATCACCGCCGTCGCCGCCGGGTTCTGCCTGACCGTCGAAAACGCCACCATCACCGACGCGCGCATCTGCTTCGGCGGCATGGCAGGCACGCCGAAGCGCGCCACTGGCGCCGAGGCCGCGCTGAAGGGCCAGCCCTTCGCCCGCGAGGCCTTCGAGGCCGCCGCCCGCGCCGTGGCGGATGACTTCACGCCCCTGTCCGACTGGCGCGCCAGCGCCGATTACCGCCGCACGGTCGCCGCCAACCTGTTCCGCCGCTTCTGGCTGGAACAGTCCGAACCCGGCCTGCCCGTCCGCCTGCACGAAGCCGTGGGAGCATGACATGAAAGACGAAACCACCCTCCGCGGCCAGGCGCATCAGGACACCATCCACGACAGCGCCATCAAGCATGTCACCGGCCGCGCCGATTACACCGACGACCTGGCCGAGCCGCATGGCCTGCTGCACGCCTATCTGGGCCTGTCGCAATGCGCCCATGGCCGCATCACCGGCATGGATTTCACCGAAACGCTGGCCCATCCCGGCGTGGTCGGCGTGCTGACCGCCAGGGACATTCCCGGCGTCAACGATGTCTCGCCCAACGGCAAGAACGACGACCCGATCTTTGCGGACGGCGAGGCCCAGTTCTGGGGCCAGCCGGTCTTTGCCGTGATCGCGGAAACCCGTGACCAGGCGCGGCGCGCGGCGCACAAGGCGCGCATCACCTATGACGTGCTGCCCCATGCGCTGGACCCGATGGCGGCGAAGGACGCCGGGATGGGCTATGTCACCGATCCCCTGACCCTGCGCCGGGGCGATGCCGACGCGGGCATGGCCGCCGCGCCCCACCGCATCAAGGGCCGCTTCCATATCGGCGGGCAGGACCACTTCTATCTGGAAGGCCAGATCGCCATGGCCATCCCGGGCGAGGACGAGGACGTGACGGTCAACGTCTCGACCCAGCACCCGTCCGAGGTGCAGCACATGGTGGCCCATGTCCTGGGCTGCCGGAACAACGCGGTGGTGGTGAACGTGCGCCGGATGGGCGGCGGCTTCGGCGGCAAGGAAACGCAGATGAACCTGTTCGCCTGCGTTGCCGCGATTGCCGCGAAACGCTGGAACCGCGCGGTGAAGATCCGCCCCGACCGCGACGATGACATGACCGCCACGGGCAAGCGCCACGATTTCGTGGTGGATTACGAGGTGGGTTTCGACAACACCGGCAAGATCCGTGCTGTTCGGGGCGACTGGTATGCCCGCTGCGGCTTTTCGGCGGACCTCTCCGGCCCGGTGACGGACCGCGCGCTGTTTCACTGCGACAACGCCTATTACTACCCGGATGTGCGCGTCAGCAGCCATCCGATGAAGACGAACACCGTCAGCAACACCGCCTTCCGGGGCTTTGGCGGCCCGCAGGGGGTGATCGTGGCCGAACGCATGGTCGAGGAGATCGCCTATGCCCTGGGCCTTGATCCGCTGGAGGTGCGCAAGCGCAACCTTTACGAAAACGGCCAGCTGACCCCCTATCACCAGGAGGTCACCGACCAGATCCTGCCGCGCATCTTCGCCGAACTGGAGGCATCGAGCGATTATCACGCCCGCCGCCAGGCGGTGCTGGACTGGAACGCCAAGGGCGGCGTGATCCGCAAGGGCATCGCGCTGACTCCGGTGAAGTTCGGCATCAGCTTCACCGCGACCTGGTTCAACCAGGCGGGCGCGCTGATCCATGTCTATAATGACGGGTCCATCGCGCTGAACCATGGCGGCTGCGAGATGGGGCAGGGCCTGAACACCAAGGTCGCCCAGGTGGTGGCCGAGGCGTTCCAGTGCGACATTTCCAACATCAAGATCACCCGCACCACGACCGAGAAGGTGCCGAACACCTCGGCCACGGCGGCGTCCTCGGGGACGGACCTCAACGGCATGGCGGCGCTGGACGCGGCGGAACAGATCAAGGCGCGGCTGGTCGAATTCGTGGCCGAACGCTGGCAGCAGCCGCGCGAGGACGTGCAGTTCGTCCCCGGCCATATTCGCGCGGGCGACCACCTGATCCCCTGGAACGAGGTGATCGCGGCGGCCTACATGGCGCGGATCCACCTGTCGGCGGCGGGTTTTTATAAAACGCCGAAGATCCATTGGGACCGCGCGACCGGACGGGGGCGGCCGTTCTACTACTACGCCTATGGCGCGGCGGTGTCCGAGGTGTCGGTGGACACGCTGACCGGCGAATACGTGATCGACCGCGCGGACATGATCCACGATGTCGGCCGGTCCCTGAACCCGGCGCTGGACAAGGGCCAGGTCGAGGGCGCCTTTGTGCAGGGTGCCGGCTGGCTGACCACCGAGGAGTTGTGGTGGGACGACAAGGGGCGTCTGCGTACCCATGCGCCGTCCACCTACAAGGTGCCGCTGGCCTCGGACCGGCCGCGCGTCTTCAACGTGCGTCTGGCCGATTGGTCGGAAAACAGCGAACGCAGCATCAAGCGGTCCAAGGCCGTGGGCGAGCCGCCCTTCATGCTGGGCATCAGCGTCTTCGAGGCGATAAACATGGCGGTGGCCTCGTTCAGCAACTACCGCGAACACCCCCGGCTGGACGCCCCCGCCACGCCCGAGCGCGTGCTGATGGCGATCGAGAAGCTGCGGGGATGATCCGCGTCCGGGTCATGCAGGCCTTGGGGTCCACCCCCCGCGACGCCGGGGCCGAGATGTTTGTCGGTCCTGACCGCGTAGAGGGCACCATCGGCGGCGGCCAGTTGGAATACATGGCTATTGACCGGGCGCGGCTGATGCTGGCGTTGGGCGAGGCCGAGGCGCGCATGGACATCCCCCTGGGACCGGAGATCGGCCAATGCTGCGGGGGCAGGGTGGTGCTGCAACTGGACCGCGAAGGCCCCACGCCTCAGGATCACCCCGACGTGCTGGTCTTCGGCGCGGGCCATGTCGGGCGCGCGCTTGCCCTGGCGCTGCAACCGCTGCCGGTGAACACGACACTGATCGACAGCCGCCCCGAGGAACTGGCCCGGGCCGCCCCCGGCATCGCCACGACTTTGACCCCGCTGCCAGAAGCCGAGATCCGCGCCGCCCGGCCCGGCAGCGCCGTGGTGATCCTGACCCATGATCACGCGCTGGATTTCCTGCTGGCGGCAGAAGCCCTGAACCGCAACGACCTGTCCTATGTCGGCATGATCGGCAGCGCCACCAAGCGCGCGCAGTTCAGCCGCTTTGCCCGCGAACGGGGCATCAACCCCGCGCCGCTGGTCTGCCCCATCGGCGCGGGCTTTTCCCCTGACAAGCGCCCCGCCGTCATCGCCGCCTTCACCGCCGCCGAACTGGTCGCGCGGCTGTCTGTCCCTTCTTCGTTGAAAAAATACCCATGCAAAAGCTGATCCGTGGCCGCGTCCTTGGCTTCCACGCCGACCCCCACGACACCGCCGACAACCACCGCTACCTCGAAGACGGCGCGATCCTGATCGAGAACGGCCGCATCCTCGCCGTCGATGATTATGCCACCCTGGCCCGCCCGGGCCTGCCGGAAATCGACCACCGCCCGCACCTGATCATGCCAGGCTTCATCGACACGCATATCCATTTCCCGCAGGTCCAGGTGATCGCCAGCTGGGGCGCGCAGCTTCTTGACTGGCTGAACACCTATACCTTCCCCGAGGAAGCGCGTTTCGCCCAGCAGGGCCACGCCCCCGCCATGGCCGACGCCTTCCTGACCCTGCTGACCGACCACGGCACGACCACCGCCGTCGCCTTCTGTTCCGTCCATCCCGAAAGCGCCGAGGCGCTGTTCAGCGCCGCCCATGCCCGCAACATGGCCATGGTCGCGGGCAAGGTGATGATGGACCGCAACGCCCCGCCCGAGGTTCTGGACACGCCACCGCAAGGATACGACGACAGCAAGGCCCTGATCGCCCGCTGGCACGGGACGGGCCGCCAGCGTTACGCGATCACCCCGCGCTTCGCGATCACCTCGACCCCGGAACAGATGGACATGGCGGGGCAACTGGTGCGCGAGCATCCCGACTGCCACGTCCAGACCCACCTGTCCGAGAACAGGGACGAGATCGACTTCACGCTGAGCCTTTATCCGCAGGCGCGCGACTACCTCGACATCTACGAAACCCATGGCCTGCTGTCGGACAAGCTGCTGCTGGGCCATTCGATCCACCTGCGCCCGCGTGAAATCGAACGCATGGCCGAAACCGGCAGTCGTGCGGTGTTCTGCCCGACCTCGAACCTGTTTCTGGGGTCGGGGCTGTTCGACGAAGCGGGGCTGCGGGCGGCGGGCGTGACCAGCGGGATTGCGACCGACGTGGGCGGCGGCACCAGCTATTCCATGCTGCAGACGCTGAACGAGGGCTACAAGATCCTGCAACTGCGCGGCCAGAAGCTGACGCCCTTGTCGGCCTTCCACTGGATCACGCGGGGCAATGCACTCGCCCTGGGGATGGCCGACCAGATCGGCACGCTGGACCCGGGCAGCATGGCGGATCTGGTGGTGCTGGACGCCCGCGCCACCCCCGCCATGGCCCTGCGCATGGATCGGGCCGAGACGCTGGAACAGGAGCTGTTCATCCTGCAGGTCATGGGCGACGACCGCAGCATCGCGCAGACTTATGTGGCGGGCAAGCCGTTGAAAACCGCAGCTTGAGCGACGGCGGGCTTCCCCGCCGCCCGGCGGCAGGCTATCCCTTGGCGCATAACCAGGTCGCAAGGGACAGCACCATGACCAAGATCACCCCCGTTCTGATGGCTGGCGGATCGGGAACCCGGCTGTGGCCCGTATCCCGGAAAAGCTTTCCCAAGCAGTTCGCGCCCTTGGTGGGCGAGGAGACGCTGTTCCAGGCATCGGCCCGCAGGCTGGCGGGCCCGGACTTCGCAGACCCGGTGGTGATGACCAACGCCGATTTCCGCTTCATCGTGGCGGAACAGTTGGACCAAGTGGGCATCCGCCCCGGCGCCATCGTGATCGAGCCCTCGGGCCGCAACACCGCCCCCGCGATCCTGGTCGCGGCCCTGATGGTCGCGGCCAAGGATCCCGAAGGGCTGCTGCTGGTTGCCCCTTCGGACCACGTGATCCCGGACAGCGCCGCCTTCGCGCGCGCCGTGCGGCAGGGCATGGAACCGGCGACAGAAGGCCAGATCGTCACGTTCGGCATCACCCCCGACCGTCCCGAGACCGGCTATGGCTATCTGGAACTGGCCGGACAGGGCGATGGCCCGCAGCCCTTGGCGCGCTTTGTCGAAAAGCCCGACGCGGCCACGGCGGCGCAGATGCTGGCAGGGGGCAATTTCCTGTGGAACGCCGGGATCTTCCTGTTCAAGGCGCGTGTGATGATCGACGCGTTTCGCGCCCATGCGCCCGAATACCTGTCGCCCGTGCTGACGGCCCTGGATGATGCCAAGGACGACATCGGCTTTCTGCGGCTGGCCAAGACGCCTTGGGACAGCCTGCCCGACCAGTCCATCGACTATGCCGTGATGGAAAAGGCCGGCAACCTGACCGTGGTGCGCTTTTCCGAACGCTGGTCCGACCTGGGCGGTTGGGACGCCGTCTGGCGCGAGGCGCTGCTGGAATCGCCCACGGATGATGGGGTCGTCACGGACGGCAACTCGACGGCCATCGACTGCCATGACGTGCTGCTGCGGTCCGACAGCGAGGATTTGCAGGTCGTGGGCATCGGCCTGACCGACGTGATGGTGGTGGCGACGGCGGACGCGGTGCTGGTGGCGGACAAGAGCCGCGCGCAGGACGTGCGCCATGCCGTCGCCGCGCTGAAGGCCAAGGGCTGCAAGCAGGCGACCGCATTCCCGCGCGACCACCGCCCCTGGGGCTGGTTCGAGACGCTGGCCCTGGCCGACCGCTTCCAGGTCAAGCGGATCGTGGTCAAGCCCGGCGCGTCGCTCTCGCTGCAAAGCCATGTGCATCGGTCGGAACACTGGATCGTCGTCAGCGGCACGGCCAAGGTCACGGTGGACGACACCGTGACGCTGGTGACGGAAAACCAGTCGATCTATGTGCCGCTGGGCGCGGTTCACCGGATGGAAAACCCCGGCAAGGTGCCGATGGTGCTGATCGAGGTGCAGACCGGCAGTTATCTGGGCGAGGACGACATCATCCGGTATGAGGATGTCTATGCGCGGAGCAGCGCGGAGTAAGGCGAAGCCGGGGGCGCTTCGCCCCCCGGACCCCCAGAGGATATTTGCGGTCCAAAGCAGGCTTTATCGCAGGGCCTCATAATCTTCTGTAGGATTATGAATTTGCCGTTGCGGGGGCCAGCCGCTATATCTGCGCCTTCCTGGCGAAGGTGAGACAATGACCGGCAGACTTTCCCGATCCCCCGCATTCGCGGCGCTTGACGCTGCTGCGGCCGAACGGATCCTGATCCTCGACGGGGCCATGGGCACGCAGATCCAGCAGCTTGGCCTGGGCGAGGACGACTATACCGGACATGGGTCGGGCCATGCCTGCCGCCATCATTCCGACCATCCGCAGCAGGGCAACAACGACCTGCTGATCCTGACGCAGCCCGAGGCTGTCGAGGAAATCCATTACCGCTATGCCATGGCGGGCGCGGATATTGTCGAGACGAACACCTTTTCCGCCACCACCATCGCGCAGGCCGATTACGGGATGCAGGGGGCGGTCCATGACCTGAACGTGGAAGGCGCGCGCATCGTCCGCCGCGCGCTGGACCGCGCCACTGCGCAGGACGGGCGGCCCCGTTTCGTCGCGGGCGCCATCGGGCCGACGAACCGCACGGCATCCATCAGCCCGGACGTGAACAACCCCGGCTATCGCGCCGTCACCTTTGACGACCTGCGGGTCGCCTATCTGCAACAGGCGCAGGGCCTGATCGAGGGCGGCGCCGACATCCTGCTGATCGAGACGATTTTCGACACGCTGAACGCCAAGGCCGCGATCTTTGCCTGCATCCAGGCGATGCAGGGACATGGGCGGGCGCTGCCGCTGATGATTTCCGGCACGATCACGGATGCCTCGGGGCGCACGCTGTCGGGCCAGACGCCGACGGCCTTCTGGTATTCGGTGCGCCACGCCCGGCCCTGGTCGGTGGGGCTGAACTGCGCGCTTGGCGCATCCGCCATGCGGCCGCATCTGGCGGAACTGGCGGGCGTTGCGGAAACCAACATCTGCGCCTATCCCAATGCCGGGCTGCCCAATGCCTTCGGCCAGTATGACGAAGGCCCGAACGACACCGCCGTGCAGGTCGCCGAATTCGCGCGCGAGGGGCTGGTGAACGTCGTCGGCGGCTGCTGCGGCACCACCCCCGACCACATCCGTGCCATTGCCGAGGCCGTGGCGGGCTTTGCCCCCAGAAAGGTGCCCGAATATGCTTGACCGTCACCTGCGCCTGTCGGGGCTGGAACCCTTTACCCTGACGCCCGACATTCCCTTCGTGAACGTGGGCGAACGCACCAACGTCACCGGGTCCGCCCGTTTCCGCAAGCTGATCACCAACCGCGACTATGCGGCGGCGCTGGAGGTCGCGCGCGACCAGGTGGAAAACGGGGCACAGATCATCGACATCAACATGGACGAGGGCCTGATCGATTCAAAGGCCGCCATGGTCGAGTTCCTGAACCTGCTGGCCGCCGAACCCGACATCGCGCGCGTCCCGGTGATGATCGACAGTTCCAAATGGGAGGTGATCGAGGCGGGCCTGCAATGCGTGCAGGGCAAGCCGGTCGTGAACTCGATCAGCATGAAGGAGGGAGAGGAGCAGTTCCGCCAGCAGGCATCGCTGTGCCTGGCTTACGGCGCGGCGGTCGTGGTCATGGCCTTCGACGAACAGGGCCAGGCAGACACCTGCGCCCGCAAGATCGAGATCTGCGCCCGCGCCTATCGCATCCTGACCGAGGAAGTGGGCTTCCCGCCCGAGGACATCATCTTCGACCCCAACATCTTCGCCGTGGCGACCGGGATCGAGGAGCATAACAACTATGGCGTGGACTTCATCGAGGCCACGCGCTGGATCCGCCGGAACCTGCCGCACGCCCATGTCTCGGGCGGGGTGTCGAACCTGTCCTTCAGCTTCCGCGGCAACGAGCCGGTGCGAGAGGCGATGCACGCCGTGTTCCTGTATCACGCCATCCAGGCGGGCATGGACATGGGCATCGTCAATGCAGGCCAGTTGGCCGTCTATGACCAGATCGACGCGGACCTGCGAGAGGCCTGCGAGGACGTGGTCCTGAACCGCCGCCCGGACGCGACCGAACGCCTGCTGGAGATCGCCGAACGCTTCAAGGGCGAGGGCGGGGCCAAGGCGCGGGAAAAGGATCTGTCCTGGCGCGAATGGTCCGTTGAGAAGCGTCTGGAACACGCGCTGGTCAATGGCATCACCGAATTCATCGAGGCCGATACCGAGGAAGCGCGCCTTGCCGCCGAACGCCCGCTGCACGTCATCGAAGGCCCGCTGATGGCTGGGATGAACGTGGTGGGGGATCTCTTCGGCGCGGGCAAGATGTTCCTGCCGCAGGTGGTGAAATCGGCCCGCGTGATGAAGCAGGCCGTGGCCGTGCTGCTGCCTTACATGGAGGCCGAGAAGGCCGCCAATGGCGGCGACACCCGGCAGGCAGCGGGCAAGATCCTGATGGCAACGGTCAAGGGCGACGTTCACGACATCGGCAAGAACATCGTGGGCGTCGTGCTGGCCTGCAACAATTACGAGGTCATCGACCTGGGCGTGATGGTGCCCGCCCAGAAGATCCTGGAGGTCGCGCGGGAACAGAACGTCGATGTGATCGGCCTGTCCGGCCTGATCACCCCGTCGCTGGACGAGATGGTGCATGTCGCGTCCGAGATGGAGCGCGAGGGCTTCCAGGTGCCGCTGCTGATTGGCGGGGCGACCACGTCCAAGATCCACACGGCGGTCAAGATCGCGCCGCGTTACCACAAGGGCGCGGCGATCTATGTTACCGACGCCAGCCGAGCGGTGGGCGTGGTGTCGTCCCTGCTGTCGCCCACGCAGCAGGCGGATTACGTGCAGGCGATCCGGGCGGAATACCTGGACGTGGCCGAACGCCACGAACGGGCCGAGGCCGCGAAACAGCGCCTGCCGCTGGCCGCCGCCCGGGCCAATGCGCTGAAGGTGGACTGGTCGGACTGGCGCGCCACCATCCCGCAGTTCACCGGCACCCGCGTGATCGACGACTGGGATCTGGCGGAAATCGCGCGCTATATCGACTGGACACCGTTCTTCCAGACCTGGGAGTTGAAGGGCGTCTATCCCCGCATCCTGGAGGATGAGAAGCAGGGCGAAGCCGCCCGCGCCCTTTTCCACGAAGCGCAGGAGATGCTGGCCCGCATCATCGACGGCCGCTGGTTCAACCCCCGCGCCGTGGTGGGCTTCTGGCCCGCCAACGCGGTGGGCGACGACATCCGCCTGTTCACCGGCGAAGACCGGCGCGAAACGCTGGCGACCCTGCACACCCTGCGCCAGCAGGTGACCAAGCGCGGCGACCGCCCGAATGTCGCGCTGTCCGATTTCGTGGCGCCCGAAGGCCGTCCCGATTACGTCGGCGGCTTCGTGGTGACGGCTGGCCCCGAGGAAAGCGAAATCGCCGCCCGCTATGAACGCGCGAATGACGATTACGCCGCGATCATGGTCAAGGCGCTGGCCGACCGCATCGCCGAGGCCATGGCCGAGATGCTGCACGAACGCGTCCGCAAGGAGTTCTGGGGCTATGCCGCCGACGAAACCTTCACCCCGCAGGAACTTGTGGCCGAACCCTACAAAGGCATCCGCCCCGCGCCCGGCTATCCTGCACAGCCGGACCATACGGAAAAGCTGACCCTGTTCCGCCTGCTGGACGCGGAAGCCGCCACGGGCGTGCGGCTGACCGAAAGCATGGCGATGTGGCCGGGATCCTCGGTTTCGGGCCTCTATATCGGCCACCCGGACAGCTATTACTTCGGCGTGGCGAAGATCGAGGAGGACCAGGCCCGCGACTATGCCCAACGCAAGGGCATGGCCTTGTCCGAGGTCGAACGCTGGCTGGCCCCGATCCTGAACTATACCCCACGCAAAAAGGACGAGGCTGCGTAAGCCTCGCCCTTTCACTTTGGCTTAAATATCCCACAGGGGGTCCGGGGGACGTGAAGTCCCCCGGCGCTCCCGACTCAGAACCCCGCCTTGATCTTCTCGAACTCGGCCAGTTGCTTTTCGCGCTGCGCCGGGTCGTTCGGGGTCTGCGCCAGTCCCCCCCCCCCCCCCCCCCCCCCCCCCCCCCCCCCCCCCCCCCCCCCCCCCCCCCCCCCCCCCCCCCCCCCCCCCCCCCCCCCCCCGCTCCCGACTCAGAACCCCGCCTTGATCTTCTCGAACTCGGCCAGTTGCTTTTCGCGCTGCGCCGGGTCGTTCGGGGTCTGCGCCAGGATCGGGGCATCGACCTCGGCCAGGCCTTCCTTCACCGCAGGCTCATCGGCGATGGTGGCCATCGCCTCGGTCGAGGTGTGGCCATAGCCGATCGTGTCCAGCAGCGCCTTGGCCGCCGAGGGTTCCAGCCAGGCGTTGATGAAGTCATAGGCCTTGTCCTCGTTGCCCGGCCCGTCCTTCAGGTTGACATAGCCGCAGAAGAAGGTGGACGACCCTTCCCTGGGCGCGCGCTGGAAGGCCACGGGAAAATTGTCGGCCCGCAGATAGGTCACGCCGTCGTTCCAGGACCAGGCGATGTCCACCGCGCCCGAGGCCATCAGTTGCGCCTGTTCCGACGGGTCCGCCCAATAGGCCGCGACGTTCCCGTGCGCCTTGCGCAGCCAGTCGGCGGCGGCCTGGAACTGTACGTCGCTCACGTCGGTCCAGTCGGTCGTGCCCGTCGCCAGATAGGCCAGCGCCCAGACATCGTCCGACGAATCCGGCAGCGAGACGCGGCCCTGGTATTTGGGGTCGGTGAAGACCTGCAGGGTCGATACGTCCTCGGCAGGCACCGTTTCGGGGTTATAGGCGATGGCGGTCGCGCCCCAGTCGGTCGGAATGTACCAGACGCCTTCGTCGTCCTTGAAGACGTCCGAGGCCAGGAATTGCGGGTCGATCTTGTCGAAGTTCGGGATCTTCGTGGTATCCCAGGGCTCGATCAGGCCCGCGTCGCGGTATTTGCTGACCATCTGGCTGCAGGGATGCGCCACGTCGGCCTTGAAGCCCGAGGCGATCTTCTGGAACGCCTCGTCGTCGTCGCCGTAGAAGGCATAGGTCGGGCTGTCGCCGTGCTTGTCGATATAGGCCTGGAAGATCGAGGGTTCCTCGAACCCGGCCCAGTCGAAGACGGTCAGGTCCGGGTCCGCCGCAAGCGCAGGCAGGGCGATGGCAGAGGCGAGGGCGGTGGTGGTCAGCAAGCGCATGAAATCGGGCCTTCCTGTTGGGCGGGTTTGATGCAAACGCTAGCGGCGGGAAAACCGCCGCGCAAGGGCATCGCGCGCCGGTCAAGGACCGTTGATCACCGCATCCGCAGCGCGCCGTCCAGGCGGATCACCTCGCCGTTCAGATAGGCGTTTTCGACGATATGCGCGGCAAGGCGCGCGAACTCCGCCGAGTCGCCAAGGCGCGGCGGACAGGTCACTTCCGCCGCCAACCCGTCCTGCACCTCCTGCGGCAGCCCGCGCAGCATGGGCGTGGCAAAGATGCCCGGCGCGATGGCGCAGACGCGGATGCCCAATGCCGCCAGGTCGCGCGCAAGCGGCAGGGTCATGCCCGCGATCCCCGCCTTGGAGGCGGCATAGGCGGCCTGTCCCTTCTGCCCGTCGAAGGCCGCGATGGACGCCGTGTTGACGATCACGCCGTTTTCCGTGCGCCCGTTCTTCGCCATCTCGGCTGCGGCCAGCCGCAGGATGTTGAAGCTGCCGATCAGGTTCACCTCGACCACGCGGCGGAAGCTGTCCAGGTCATGCGGCCCGTTGCGGCCCAGGGTCTTTTCGCCGATCACGATCCCTGCGCAGTTCACGCAGATGTCGATGCCGCCCATCCGGTCCACGGCCTGCGCGATGGCCGCCGCCGCGCTGTCGGCCGAGGTCACGTCCGCCTGCACATGCTGCGGACCGTCGCCCGCCGCGCGGTCCAGAACGACCACCTGCGCACCCTGCTGGCGGAACCAGGCCACTGTCGCCGCCCCGAGGCCCGAGGCGCCCCCGGTCACGATGGCGCGGCTGTCTTTCAGGTCCATGGCTTTCTCCTATACGTCCAGCAGGTCCGGCCCGCCGGTGATCGCCGGATCGGGCGTGCCGATGGCCTCCCCGTCCTTGCCTGCGTAATCGACGGCGTTCAGCACCGTCTGGATCGCGGCCAGCCGCGCGCGGCGCTTGTCGTCGGACCGGATCACGGTCCAGGGCGCGATGGGCGAATGCGACAGGTTCAGCGTGTCGCGGATCGCCACCGTATAATCGTCCCATTTCGCCAGCCCCTCCACGTCGATGCGCGACAGCTTCCATTGCTTCAGCGGATCGGCCTCGCGGTCCAGGAAGCGGCGCATCTGTTCGGCGCGGCCCACGTTCAGCCACAGCTTGACCAGGATGATGCCGTCATCGACCAGGGTCTGCTCGAACCCCGGAAGCTGGCGGAAGAAGGCGTTCCTCTGCTGCTCGGTCGAAAAGCCGAAGACGCGTTCCACGATGCCGCGGTTGTACCAGCTGCGGTCGAACAGCGCGATTTCCCCCGCGGCGGGCAGCCAGTCCACGTAGCGCTGGAAATACCACTGGCCCGCCTCGCGTTCGGTGGGGGTGGGCAGGGCCACGATAGTGGCGGAACGCGGGTTGAGGTTCTGGCGCGTGCGTTCGATGGTGCCGCCCTTGCCGGCGGCGTCGCGCCCCTCGAACAGGACGACCAGCCGCTTTCTGGTGGCGACGATGTCGTGCATCATGCGGACCAGTTGCAACTGCAACCCGTCCATCTGCGCCTCATAGGCCTTCTTGTCCATCTCGGCGCGATAGGGATAGGTCGGGTCCAGGATGTCGTCCTTGCCCGCGCCGTCCAGCAGCTTGCGGATGTCCTTGGGCGCGGCCTTCAGCGCCGCCGTGATCTGGCCGACCAGCGGCAGGTCCGGTGTCTTGACCATCGTTCATCCTTCGCCGATGCGGGACAGGTCGTATTCGGTCGTCTGGTAGATCTCGTTGATCCAGTTACCGTAGAGCAGATGCGCATGGCTGCGCCAGCGGTTCGACGGCGCGCGCGTCGGATCGTCGTCGGGATAATAGTTCAACGGCACGGTGATCGCCTTGCCCGCCGCCACGTCGCGGTCGTATTCCTCTTTCAGGGTCGTGCTGTCGTATTCCAGGTGGTTGAAGATATAGAGCGCGCGGTGCCCCGGATCCTCCAGCAGGCAGGGGCCGCACTGGTCGCTGGCCAGCAGTGTGCGCAGGGCAGGGCGGGCGTCCACATCGGTCTGGCGCACCTCGGTCCAGCGGCTGACCGGGACCAGCACGTCGTCGGAAAAGCCGCGCAGATAGGGGGATGCGGGGGCCATGTTGTGATGGCGGAAGCAGCCGAAGGCCTTGTGGTCCAGGGGGTGCTTTTCCAGCCGGTGGAAATGCCAGGCCATCGCCATGCCGCCCCAGCAGACGCCGAAGGTCGAATGGACATGGCGCTGCGTCCAGTCGAAGACGCGGGTCAGTTCGTCCCAATAGGTCACGTCCTCGAAGGGAAGCTGTTCCACCGGGGCGCCGGTGATGATCAGCCCGTCGAACTTTTCCCCGGTCGCCTCGACCTCGCGGAAGGGGCGATAGAAGCTTTCCATGTGGTCGGCCGCCGTGTTGCGGCTTTCGTGGTCGGACATGCGGATCAACTGGAAGTCGATCTGCAGCGGCGTGGCCCCGATCAGCCGGGCAAACTGGTTTTCCGTCTGGATCTTCTTGGGCATCAGGTTCAGAAGCCCGATGCGCAGGGGCCGGATGTCCTGCGTCGCCGCCCGGCCCGGAGACATGACCATCACCCCTTCATCCGACAGGATGCGATAGGCGGGCAGGTTCTCGTTCAGGGTGATGGGCATGGCTTATTCCTTGCGGTCGATGGCGCGGGCGATCAGGCGGTCGAAGTCGGCAGGGGTCCGCACCTCGGCCACCTCCTCGGCCAGGACGGTGACGCCGCGCCGCGCCATCGCCTGATAACGCGGCTGGCGGTGCGCCAGCGCGCGGGCATAGGTCCAGCGGATGAAGTCGTCGGGATTGACCTCGTCCCCTTCCAGCCCCTTTTCCACACGATAGGCGATCCAGGCCTTTTCCAGGAATTCCGGCTGGTAATACATGGGCTTGGGCGCGCGGTCGAAGCGGCGCACCAGTTCGGCGGTATGGGCGTCCGACCCCTTGATCCAGACCATCAGCAGGTCGCGTTCCAGCGCGGACAGCACCGGATCGGCGGGGTCGTCGGGATCCACGACCTCGCAGATGGACCCGCCTGAATCGCAGACGAAATGCGGGATGGCATAGATGTCGCGGGCGCGGTCCATGAAGTGCCGCGTGTCCAGCAGCGCCGCGATTTCCGCGCGCCGGTGCTGGTTCTGGCGCAGGCAGTATTCGTCGAAGGGCAGCCCCCCGCGCGAGGGGCTGCCGGGCTTGCCCAGATAGGTGGAGAGGGGCGCCAGATTGTCGAAGGTGATGTTGCTGGCGATGTACACGCTGTCCGACAACAGCAGATCGCGCAGGAAGGGCACCTTCATCGCCTCGCGCTTGAAGTTGTCGGCGATGAATTCGCCCATGTAGCGGGTGCCGATGCGGTAATCGACGGAATAATGGAACCAGTCGCCTGCGTCGCGCAGCATGTTGGCCAGATAGGTCTTGCCAAGTCCCGACATGCCGAACAGCACGACGCGTTTCGCGCCCGTTCCTAACCATTCGCCGCCGCTGCCATAGATCATCGGGTGTTCCTTCGGTTTCGCGCGCATAGGTAATGCGGCCCTTGCCGAAAGCAAAGGCCCCGCCGGGGCGGGGCCTTGCCTGTCGCGGTGGATGCGGCGTCAGAAGCTGTAGCCGATGCGGACGCCCACGCCCCAGGCATGGCCGTCGTCCATCGTGGCGACGGTCGTCTTGTTGCCGGTTTCCCCGATGCCCAGGTCGGAGCCGCCCAGACGGGTATAGTTGATGCCCGTCGTGACCTTGATGTTGTCCATCGAATAGATGGCCGCCAGCGTCACGCCCTTGCGCCCGTTGGTGGGGGCAAGCGGCGAAACCGTGTCGCCCTCGCTGGCTTCATAGGTGAACGACAAGGAGCCGGACCAGTTTTCGGTGAACTTGCGGCCGATGCCCAGCGTATAGGTCGTCGTATCCTCGACCTCGACCAGCGGAACCGTGCCCCCGGTGGGCGTCGTGATCGGGAAGACGCCGTTATCGACGATGAATTCCGACCATTTCACCCAGCGGATCGACCCGAAGACCAGCGTGTCCTCGGCCACCCCGGTCTGTCCTTCCAGGGTCCAGCTGCGCGGTGTCTTGACCGTGTATTGCCCCGAGATGGTGTCGGTCAGGCCGCCGGTCGCTCCCGCGATGATGTCGCCGGTTTCGGTCATGTCGAAGTCATGCTCGATCGCCGAGTTGTAGGTCAGCGACACGCGGCCGGCGATCTCGGGTATCTCGTAGGCCGCGCCGATGACATAGCCCACGCCCCATTCGTCGTCGATCTGCAGGTTGTAGGGCGGTGCGATCCTGCTGTATCCCGCCCCGTCCAGGGTCACGCGGCCATCGGCTTTCGAGGCGCGGATCCCGCCATGGATCGAGAAGTTGTTCTCGAACCTGTATCGCGCCAAGGCCGTGAAGGTGGTCGAATTCACCTCGACCCGCGTTCCGCCCAGGACGGGCGATCCTTCGACGGCGGGATTGGGGGCAAGCGGGTTGGGTTGCGTCGGATACAGGATATCCGCCCCAAAGGGCTGTTCCATGATGATGGCCGCCGACAGGTTGTCGTTGAACTGGTGCTTGTAGGCCAGGCCCACGAAGCCATAGCCCTGCGCCACGTCGCCCGTGTCGAAGCCCGCGATGTCCTTTCCCTCGACCGTCGGATCGACGCCGCCAAAGCTCAACTCGGCGTAGTTCCCTTCCTCGAACAGCACCGACAGTGACTGCGGCGCGCGTTCGATCCCCCCCGCGACCAGCGGTGACGCGGAGATCAGCAGAACCGCGCTGCCCGTCATAATTTTTTTCATAGGTTCCTCCCTTGGCAGTCATGGGACCGCTGGATTCGCAACTTATCGCCGATGTTCTACGAATCAATTAACTGCGCAACATGACGCGGCGTTCGCCCGGAACGCGCCCCCCGCCCGTGGCTTTGCAGCAACTTTCGGTTGTTCCGCCATGCGATTCCGGCACAACAAAATCGCCGCTGCGCACTGGACAAACCCCGCTGCCCGTGAAAGGGGAAACTGCCAAACGAAATTGCCGCAAGGACACCCGCCATGCAGATTCGTGAGGCCCTGACCTTTGACGATGTTCTTCTGGTCCCCGCCGCATCCACGGTCATGCCCTCGACCGCCGATGTGACCACGCGCGTGACGCGCGCCATCGCCATGAACATCCCGCTGCTGTCGTCCGCGATGGACACGGTGACGGAAAGCCGCATGGCCATCGCCATGGCCCAGGCCGGCGGCATGGGCGTGATCCACCGCAACCTGACGGCCGAACAGCAGGCCGACGAGGTCCGCCGCGTCAAGCGGTTCGAATCCGGGATCGTCTATGACCCGATCACGCTGCGCGCCGACCAGACGGTGGGCGATGCGCGGGCCTTCCAGGAACGCTACAACGTCACGGGCTTTCCGGTCGTGGACGACGAGGGGCGCGTGGTCGGCATCGTCACCAACCGGGACATGCGCTTTGCCAGCGACAACCGGACCCCGGTGCGCGCGGTGATGTCGTCGGAAAACCTGGCCATCCTGCGCGAGCCCGCCGACCGGGCCGAGGCGATCAGCCTGATGAAGGCCCGCCGGATCGAAAAGCTGCTGGTCACGGACGGGCAGGGCAAGCTGACCGGGCTTCTGACGCTGAAGGATACCGAGCAGTCGGTCCTGAACCCGCTGGCCTGCAAGGACGACCTGGGCCGCCTGCGGGTGGCCGCCGCATCCACCGTGGGCGACGAGGGGTTCGAGCGCAGCCAGGCCCTGATCGAGGCGGGCGTGGACATGGTGGTGATCGACACCGCCCACGGCCATTCGGCGGGCGTGGCGCGTGCGGTGGAACGGGTCAAGATGTTCTCGAACCAGGTGCAGGTGGTGGCGGGCAACGTGGCCACCGCCGAGGCCACGCGGGCCCTGATCGACGCGGGCGCGGATGCGGTCAAGGTGGGCATCGGGCCGGGCTCGATCTGCACCACGCGGATCGTCGCGGGCGTGGGCGTGCCGCAGCTGACGGCGATCATGGACGCGGCATCCGCTGCGGGCGACGTGCCGATCATCGCGGACGGGGGCATCAAGTTCTCGGGCGATTTCGCCAAGGCCATCGCCGCGGGCGCAAGCTGCGCCATGGTGGGCAGCGCTATCGCCGGCACGGACGAATCCCCGGGCGAGGTGATCCTGTATCAGGGCCGCAGCTTCAAGTCCTATCGCGGGATGGGCAGCCTGGGCGCCATGGCGCGCGGTTCGGCGGACCGCTATTTCCAGAAGGACGCCGCGACCGACAAGCTGGTGCCTGAAGGCATCGAGGGCCAGGTGCCCTACAAGGGTTCCGCCAGCGCGGTGATCCATCAGCTGGTGGGGGGCCTGCGCGCCGCCATGGGCTATACCGGCTGCGCCACGGTCGAGGAGATGCGCCGGAACTGCCAGTTCGTGCGCATCACCGGCGCGGGGCTGAAGGAAAGCCATGTCCACGACGTGCAGATCACGCGGGAAAGCCCGAACTATCGGCTTGGATAATCAACGGGTTAGATGATTTTCCGGCTGGTGCCCGGCTGATGGTTCGGGCACCGGAAATCAAGGACTTACGCCGACATCAGCGAGATTTACTGATGCAAACTGATGCTGAAACGATAGGGTTGCCGATTTACTGATGCAGCCTTGGCGGCACCACGTGTGATCGCCCTGGGGTCAGATCACAAGATCGGCGGCATAGGCCGTCAGGATCCATCGAGGCAGGATCGGGTCGGCCTTGATCAGGCGGCCATTGGCAAAGACCAGCATCTGCTGCGGCGGTGTGTTCAGCCGCGAGTTGTCGAACACCATGCCGCGATCCGCCCGCAGCACCGCTTCCCGGACAAGGGGCTGGCTGCGTTCGTAGCGGGCGCGGATCTTGTCTTCGGGGACATCATGCCCGCCCTCCTGGGTGCGGGCCCTGACCCGGCTAACGGACAGATCGGGACTATCCACGCCCACATGCATGACGATCACAAGGTAATCCCGCGCGCGGGCCGCTTCGATGAGTTCAAGCTTGGAGGGGTGCGAGAAGACGGTCTCGGTCGCGAAGCTCTGGCGAGCGTCCAGCATCTCGATCCGGCGGGCCTCGGCGATCCTAGCGGCCTTGTATGACGCCTCCATCGAGGGATCCCGAAGTTCGTCGCGCTGGATGATGTCCGCATTGATGAACGGACCCGCGAAGCTGGGTGCCACGCGGGTCTGATACAGGGTCGATTTCCCGGCGCCATTGGCTCCGGCAAGCAGGACAAGGCTTGGTCTCATGCGGCGGTATTATCGGGGGCGTAGATGAGGTTGCCACCGGCATCCAAGCCGACGCCCTGACCAAGCGCCTGGCACCGGGCAAAGAAGGCCTTCTCGGCGTCTGAAGGCTGTCCCATCTTGTCCGTGAAAGCATCGAGCCACGCGGCTTCTTCATCCTCGCTCAACTGGGTGGTGTCGAGCTTGCCTTCGAGCACGGCGGTAAGGCGGGCATGATCGAACCTGCCGGAGTGCTCGATCGCCCGGCCGATCTTGAGCCAATGCGTGATCTGACCGGCAACGGATCGGCTGTGCAGCTCCGCCTCGCGGCGGACCAGGGCCATGACATCATCGGCAAGTTTTACGGACTGAGCCATGTTTGCCTCCTGTATTGATCTATAGGTAGCAAAATGCCACCTGAAAATCAAGGCTGGGCCAGACAAGGGCGTAGGTTGCCAAGACGCTTGTTCAGATCAACGCCTCAAGTGTCTCGGTTAGTCGGCCTCGGCTTTCGACGCTTTCACCGGCGCCGTGCTGGCTTCGGCTTCATATTTCGCCTTCAACTCATTCAGCCGCTGAATATCCCGGTCTCGCTTTGCCCGAGCTGCTTCTGCCTTTCGGGCCTCGTTCCGGTCCTTGGCTTCCTTGGGGGCTGCCGCCACGATTGGGGTGGCCGCGGCCGGGCGCAGCGGATGGCGCCCGATCTTCCGGACGACCGCCGCACGGCGCGTTCGCGCACTTCAGTGAAAACTTGTGCGTGGTCTTGCTCATGATGCTCCATCCTACTCAGGAGTTGGAGCCTCCGGCAAACCCGGAGCGGTTCATTGACCTTCGCCAAGGTGGCGTCCGTGATCCTGACGAAGGTGAAGGAAATCACCGCCCGCCGCCCGCAGCCCGCCCGGTCCGCGTCCTGGAAAAGCCTGCAGCAGACCGCCCACATGCGGGCGGGGCATCAAAACCGCGCCTATTCCCTGCATGTCGGCCTGAACGCCCTCGATCCGCGCCATTACGCCGGCAACGACGGCAGGCTGTATGGCTGCGAGAACGACGCCCTCGCCATGCGCGGCCTGGCCCGTGCCGAAGGCTTCAAGGCCGACATCCTGCTGACGGCCGACGCGACCCGCGAGGCGGTGATCGAAGGAATGCGCCGCGCCGCGCGCGACCTGCAGGGGGGCGACCAGTTCCTGTTCACCTTCGCGGGCCACGGATCACGCATCACCGACATGAACGGCGACGAGAGGACCAATCCCAAGGGCCTGATGGACAGCACGCTGTGCCTGTTCGACAGCCAGATGATCGACGACGAATTCTGGCACCTGTGTTCCGGCTTCCGGAAGGGGGTGCGCGTCACGGTTGTGGCGGACTGCTGCCATTCCGGCACGATGGCCCGCAAGGGGGTCATGCCCCTGGCGATGGAGGCCGCCGCGCCGATCCGCCCGCGCAACCTGCCCCGCGCGGTGGCCGCCGCGGTCGAGGATCAGAACCGGGACTTCTACGAACGCATCGCGCGCGATCTGCCGCATGTGGACCGGGCGATCCTCGCCTCGGCCGTCACGCCCCTTGACGCGACGGTGATCCAGTTCAGCGCCTGCGAAGACGACCAGGAGGCCGCCGACGGCGACCAGAACGGCGCCTTCACCACCGCCCTGCTGCGCATCTGGGACAGCGGCGCGTTCACCGGCAGCCACACCGCCCTGAAGCGCAAGCTGGCCGAGGAACTGGCGGGCACCACGCAGACGCCGGGCCTGTTCACGCCCCAACCCCAGGATCCGGCCTTCGCAAGGCAGCGGCCCTTCACGGTGCCCCGCTCCGGGGCCGAGGACGGCCCGGACCAGGACCGTGACCATGCTGCGGCGGACGTTCCCGGAAAAGATCCTGAACCGGGCCAGGACGCGGCGCCTGGACGCGATGACGGCGCCGATCCGCTGACCCTGGCCGACGAGGGCGAGGATGTTGCGGAAACCGCGCTGCACCCCGCCCGAGGCCAGGGCAGCGCCTTGGCCGTGCCCGACGCGGTGGTCCGCAGGTTCCGCGACTTCATGAAGCCCTTTGGCATCGTCCATTTCGACCCCGGGGAGTTCCTGTTTCTGGGATCGGCCCATTTTGGAAACGGCAAGGGGCGCGGCCTGAACGCGGCCCCGCCGGAAACCCTGTGGGCCAACATCATCCCCACCGCGCAGGTGCTGGACAAGCTCCGGGCGCGGCTTGACGCGCCGATCCGCATCACCAGCGCCTATCGCACCCGCGAATACAACAAGGCGATCAATGGGGCAGAGCAATCCTGGCACCTGCAGTTCCGCGCCTGCGACATCACCGCCGACGGGATCGCGCCGTCTCGGGTCGCCGACGCCCTGGCCCGGATGCGCGACGAAGGCGATTTCCGGGGCGGCATCGGACGATATGCCGGCTTCACGCATGTCGATACGCGCGGCGCCAATCAGGACTGGCCGAAGCGCCGTCCGGCCCCGTCGGGAACGCAGCCGGGCGACCGCGCGGTTGCCCGGTTGCGCCGGATCGCGGACACGATGCCCGAAAGCCCCCGCCCGCGCGGCGACGGCGGGACCGAAAGGCTTGACAGTGACCTGGAACAGGCGACCGCAGCCATGAATGGCGCCGAGGTGATGGCCCTGGGCGACGCCCTGACGGCCGATCAGCGCCGGGCGGTGCTTTATTCGACCCAATTCGCGCAGCGCGCCGCCGATGCCGCAGCCGACCGGCTGGCCGACCGCACGGCATGGTGGACGACCTACAACGCAGCACTTGCCGCCGCGGGATGGACCATCACCGGATCCATCACGCGCCAGGCGACGGCCAGGGATCTGAAGGCCACGCTGGATGCCATGGCCATGGACATCATGGCCGGCGTGGCGGGCGTGAACAAGCTGCGGGCGATCCGCGCGGTTCTGGACGGGCTGCGCGGCCTGGCCGGCGGCGACAACCGGCTGGTCCTGCTGGACGCCGAAACGTCCCGCAAGGGCGACGGGGCCATCCAGATCGGCGAAGCGGAACTTGACCGGGGCAGCCTTGCCGTCACCACCGGCGCGGTCCAGTTTTCCGCCTCGGACGACCGCAAGCAGGTGCTGTTCGCCAAATGGGGCGGATCGGCGCAGCAGCTTTGGCTGGCGGCCGAAAGACTGGTCCTGAACGAGGATTTCTTCTTTTCCACGGCACAAGGGATCATCGAGGACCGCCTGGGCGACGCCGCATCCCGCATCCTGGCCTTCGACCTTTCGGACGTTCACCAGCCTGCGTGAACCGATCCTGTCCCCCCACGCATCCCGGCGGCGCGCCGCAGCCGGGATGGCTCCAGACCGATCCGGCGGGGCTGGCAGGGCCGACGGACAAGGATCTGCGGCAGCGATTGCACGCCGATCCTCTCCGCCCTACTCGGCGGGTTCAAAGCCGAAGGGATCGGCCGCCACGAACTGCCCCGACACCTCGCCCGACAGGATGCGACTCATGTCCACGCCAAGGTCGAGCTTCATCGGCGGGGCGCCTTCCGAAAAGTCGAGCCGCTTCAGGTCCACCCAGAACACGTTCGGCGACAACGCGGATTCGGCATAGAACAGCCGGTCGGTCTGGTCGGCCACGACGCGCCAGCGGGTGGTGGCAAGGTTCGGCTGTCCCGGCACGCTGATGCCCCAGGGGGTCGAGGCGTTGCGGATCACGCTCATGGTCGCGGCGGCGGCGATGCGCGGGTCGGCCGACTGCTGCACGGCGTCGATATAGAAGGACGCGCGCACGAAGCGGTCGGTGGCCCGGCTGGTGCCCGGCAGGAACTCGCGGGGGTTCACCCGGTCCCAATAGGCGCGCACGGCAAGCTGGTCCTCGTAGCGCGGCTCGTTGGTCATCACCCGATGGTCGCGCCCGTGGTGGATCATCAGCTCGCCGTCGATCCATTCCAGGATGGCGCTGTCGCCGGTGGCGTCCGACAGCGACAGGTGCACCGTGGTCATGCGCCCGGGCATGGCCGGAACCTCGCCCGTCACGGCGTCGAACGGGTTGGCGCGCAGGTGATCCACGGCCTCGGCCACGGTGGCGAAGTTGTCGAGGAAGTATTGCGCCCAGATCGACAGCGACATGCGCGGGGTGGTGCCGTCGTCCCCGGGATACTCGGCGTCCGCCAGCCACAGCAGGTTGGCCGCCAGCCCGGCCTCGTTCAGGCCGTCCACGGTCGAGATGTCATAGCCCGACACGACCAAGCTGCCATAGCGCGAGGTCCAGGCGACCGAGCGCGGCCCGGCCCGGCCGTCGCGTTCCATGCCGCGCGGAAAGACCCAAAGGTTGCTGGTGATCGGCGCGCTCCAGTCGAAGCTGCGCCCGGTCAGGACGCGCCCCTCGGGGCCCAGATAGACGGCGCGCGTGCAGGCCTCAGTGGCCGGAGCCCCTGCCAGGATGGCGGCCAGGAACAGGGCTGCCGCCTTGTGAAACGCTGTTGCCATCGGCTTTGTCCCCATCCCGGACCCTGGGGTTTTGATACCACCGGGCAGGGGGGCCGGACAACAGCGCGGTTGCCCTGGCGCATCATGAAAAAGGCCGGTCCCGGGACCGGCCTTTTCCTTATTCCTCGTCGTTGTCGGCGACATCCGCGATGTCGTCCAGCGACACGTCGCCGTCGTCATCGTCTTCCTCCAGCAGATCATCGTCCAGATCGCCGGCATCGTCGCCCAACTCCTCCTCGTCATCGACAAGGTCTTCGTCGTCGCGAACGGCGGTCTTTTCGGTGACCAGCGTCTTGCCGCGGCTATCGGTCAGGCTTTCCAGCGTGAACGTGTTCCCGCAGGCGGGGCAGGTCATCGGGTTGGCGCGCAGGTCGTAAAAGCGCGTCGCGCAGTGCGGGCACAGGCGTTTCGTGCCCCATTCCTCTTTGGGCATGGCATTTTCCTTCCGCCGTGTTTAGGGAAATCGGTGGTCCCCCTGCCACAGGTGCCGGGGGCTGTCAAAGGCTTTTCTGACAGGGATTGCAGGGCAGGGCAAGGGCAGGCGGATGGCCAGCGCGTTCATCATCGGCAACGGGATGCGGATCACCTGGCGGCGCTCGGCACGCGCGCGGCGCATGACCCTGAGGGTGCCGCGCGACGGCGGGCCGGTGGTGCTGACGCTGCCCGCCCATGTGGCGCTGTCCGACGGGGCGGCCTTTGCGGAAGCCAAGTCCGGCTGGCTGCTGCAAGCGGCGCAGCGGCGGCCCGCGCCCAGCATCGTGCGGCATGGGGCTGCGCTGCCGGTGGCCGGGGAGCCCCTGGTGCTGGTGCCCGCCGCCGTCCGCGCCGCCGCCATTGCGGACGATGCCCTGCTGCTGCCCGCCAGCCGCCCGGCGGGTCCGGTGGCGCAGGCCTTTCTCAAGCATCGCGCCATGGCAGAGCTGCGCGCGGCCTGCGACCGCCATGCGGGGGCGCTTGGCCGACCCTTCACGGCCATCGTGCTGCGCGACACGCGGTCCCGCTGGGGCAGTTGCACATCCGACGGGCGGCTGATGTTTTCCTGGCGGCTGGCGATGGCCCCGCCCGCCGTGCTGGATTACGTCGCGGCGCACGAGGTCGCGCACCTGCGCCACATGGACCATTCGCCCCGCTTCTGGGCGGCGGTGGCGGGGCTGATGCCGGATTACGCACGCCACCGCGACTGGCTGCGGCGGCACGGGTCGGATCTGATGGCCTGGCAGTTCCGCGACCCGGCGGGGGATTGACGTGCCGTGGTTTTGTGATCACAACCCGGAGCATGAACGCCCCCGCTCGCCCTTCCGACCCGTCGGCCCATGAAAAGCTGTATCGCAACCTGCGCAGCCGGATCATGCTGGGCGAACTGCCCCCCGGCAAGGCGCTGACCCTGCGCGGCATCGCCCGCGAATACAACCTGTCCATGACCCCCGCGCGCGAGGCCGTGCGCCGCCTGGTGGCCGAGGGCGCGCTGACCCTGTCGGCATCCGGCCGCGTCACCACGCCCGCGCTGTCGGACGACCGGATCGAGGAACTGGCGGCCCTTCGTGCCCTGATCGAGCCGGAACTGGCCGCCCGTGCCTTGCCGCGCGCGCATTTCGCGCTGATCGACCGGCTGGCGCAGATGAACGCGCGCATCGCCGATGCCGTGGAAAACCACGATGCGGTCGGCTATATCCGCTGCAACCTGGAATTCCACCGGATGCTTTACTTGCGCGCGCAGGCCCCGGCGATGCTGGCGATGCTGGAAACGATCTGGCTGCAACTGGGCCCGACGATGCGGGCGCTGTATGGCCGGGTAAAGCGGAACGAGCCGCCGCGCCACCACCGCATGATCCTGGCCGCGCTGCGAGCGGGGGACGAACCGGCGCTGCGGCTGGCCGTGCGCGCGGATGTGACGCATGGGTTGCGGCATTTGACCTCGGGCTGAGATTGGCGAAGGCCATCGCCTTCGCCACGTCGCGCCCTATCCACCTGAACCGCCGGGCCTCAAAGGCCCGGCCAGCGCCCGCCCCGCCCCCAGGCGGGCGCTTGCACCCCCCCTCGGGTCGGGCGCTGGCCTTTCGTGGTCTTTGCGTCACCGTTTCTGGTTGCACCGTCGCGTGAAGGGCGGGGGAAATGCTCCTCGCATTTCCTTTTCCCGCCCGGCTAGCCGATCAATGCGGGTTGCGGCTTACCCCCGCCCCATCTGCGGCAGACCCATGCCGCCAAAGCCCAGCGTCGGGATCTCGGACGGGATGACGCGGGTGTATTTCGTGCCCTCGATCGACGCGCCCGCCATCAACCCCGCCTGGCCGAAGATCATCGCCACGACCGGCAGCTGCGCCGTGATCGTATCGGCCCCAAGCGCCATGCCGCCCTGCGGGATCGCGTAGAAGGCATTGGCCCCCGCCAGCCAGCCGGGCGAGGCGCGGAAGGATGCAAGCGCCGCATCCGTCTGGAAGATCAGCACATGCGCATATTGCTGCGCGCCCGCCTGCAGGCCCACGGTCGCGCGGGTGGCGGAATAGTAATCCACCGTCGCTCCGCCGATCCGCAGCGCGCCCTGGCCGTAGGCCCCGCCAAAGCCCAACGCGGCCTCGGTCATCAGGGGCATGTAGAGGACGCCCTTGGCGTTCTGCACCAGCGCCTGCGCGGACGGATAGTTCTGGATCAGATAGTTGTGCGTGGCATCCACGCGCGCATCCAGTTCGGCGCCCGCATTGGTGCCCACCGCGTTGCTGCACCCTGCCAAGGCCAGGGCCGCAGCGCCTCCGGCCAGAGCCATGCGCCGGTTGATCTTGCTTGACATGCTCATCTGTCGTCCCCGAATGTTTACAGGGCACGTGACGGCCCTTTGCACAATGGCCTAAAGATTTTGCCGGATGCTGTCACGCGTTTCCACACTGACAGCGATTCTCTGCCGGCGCCTGCGGGATCAGGGCAGGTTGACCCCGGCCTGCCGCAAGGGCGCGATCAGATCGGCGACGGCCAATTCGCCCGAAACAGTCTCGGTCGACGAAAACGGAATGAATTGCACCGACAGGGTCTGGGCGCCCGTCACCTGGGCCAGTTGCTCGGCTGACAAGTCGGCCGAGGCGCGGCAGCCATCGGGAAAGCACACATCCAGCGGCAGCGGGATCTCGACCGCGCCGGGGTTGGCGACGATCCGAACCCCTGGCCGGGCCGCGATGCCCAGCGGGGCAATGACGAACAGCACTGCATCCGCCCGCGATTTGCCGACCTGAAGGCTGACCGTTGCAAAGGTCTGGTCCCCTTCGGCCACCAGCCGGACAAGGCCGCTGCAGCGGTCGGTCGCTGGATCGCATGTGGCTGGTTCCTGCGCCTGTGCGCCTGTCACGGCCAGCAAGAGACCTGCCAATCCAAGCGCAGCACTGTCGAAACGAATCATGATCTTTTTCCACTGACAATAAAAAGCGGCAGCCTTTCAGCCGCCGCTATCTGAACGGTAATGGCGCGATTTTCCTAGCCGTTTTTGCGGCGCAGGCGCAACGCGCCCATGGCACCCAGGCCACCCAGCAGCAGGAAGCCCGCAGCCGGCACCGGAACGGGGGCAGGATCGACCGGCGGCACCACGATCGAACCGCCCACGCCCTTGAAGGCGAACATGAAGGTCACGTCGTCGTTGGCCGGACCCCCGGCAGAAGACATGGACTGGCCCAGCGAGTAAAGCTCGACCTGGACCGCGCTCAGGGCCGCGATGGCCATGGTTTCATTGGCGGCGGCGCCATAGAAGATGTCAAAGTCGTAAGCTTCGCCTGCTTTCAGTTCGCCGAAGCCGAAGTCGAAGTTCGATCCGTGGTCGAAGGCACCCGCGTCCGTGAAGTCCGTATTCGCCGCGACACCTCCGATCGGGCTGCGCAAAGCGAACGGGTTGGAGTTTTCGAAACCATTGTTGTTCGAATACAGCAGCGTCGATGTCGTGCCCGTTCCAACATGCGTGACATATTCGTTGAAGGACGTGGGTTCGACGTCCCAGTCGAAGGTGCGGGTATAGCGCAGATCGGCAATGTCCGTCGCGCCGGTATTTTCGATCTTGACCGATACGCGATAAAGGTTGGCCGTTTCTGCCGCGGGCGTGAAGGTATGCGTGACACGCAGACCGGTTCCATCGACCGTCGCGACCGAAGTTGCGGTCGATGCAGTGTTCGTGAATGACACCGAGGTCAGGTTGCTGATTCCGGCAGCATTGTTGGCATAACCGAAAGCAGTGGCGCCCGGGTCGCCGATGCCCACGCCCCAGCCTTCGCAAAGGCACCCCGGCGCAGTCGCCTCATAGTTGGTAGGTATATAGCGCAGGCCGGTCGGGGTGACCCCACCTGCCGAAGGCTTGCCACCGCCAACGTTCAACTGGCCTAGGGTGTCGACACCCATCTGGATCGTTCCATTGTCGATGATTGCCGCACTGGCGGCAAAGGGTAGGCCCGCCACAAGGGCGGCTGCAAGAAAACTGGTTTTCATTTCCGTTACCCCTTAAACAACGTCTCTACCGATTTAGAACCATAATAACTTGAAAATCAACTTATATTTACTAAAAAGTAATTAGCAGATAAGTCTTGGGCGATTGATTGGGATATTTTTCTACCTTTAGTTTATATGGCCGATTATCCATGTCGTCTTTGAATAGCCTCGGCGACCTGCGGCGCGAAATAGGTGAGGATCCCGTCGCAACCCGCCCGGCGGAAGCACAGGAGGCTTTCGAACATCGCATCACGCGACAGCCAGCCGTTGCGGATCGCGCCCTCCAGCATCGCGTATTCGCCGCTGACCTGATAGGCGAAGGTCGGCGCGCCGAACTGGTCCTTCACGGCGCGGCAGATGTCCAGATAGGGCAGGCCGGGTTTCACCATCACCATGTCCGCGCCCTCGGCCAGGTCGCGGGCCACGCAGCGGATCGCCTCGCCCCGGTTCGCGGGGTTGACCTGATAGGTCTTCTTGTCGCCCACCAGCCGCCCGGATGCGCCCACCGCGTCCCGGAACGGGCCATAGAAGCTGGACGCGAACTTGGCCGCATAGGACAGGATCGCCGTGTGCTTGTGCCCCGCCGCTTCCAGCGCGCCCCGCAGCGCGCCGATGCGCCCGTCCATCATGTCGCTGGGCCCCAGGATGTCGGCCCCGCTTTCCGCCTGGACCAGGGCCATGCGCACCAGCGCCTCGACCGTTTCGTCGTTCAGGATCTCTCCGTTCACGACGATGCCGTCATGGCCGTTGGCGTTATAGGGATCGAGCGCGATGTCGGTCATAACCGCCAGTTCGGGCACGGTTTCCTTGACGGCGCGGATGGCCTGGTTGCCGATATTGTCGGGATCCCAGGCACGCTCGCAGGTTTCCGTCCTGAGATCCTGGTCCGAATGGGGAAAGATGCAGATGGCCGGGATGTTCAGCGCCGCCGCCCGTTCCGCCGCGCGGCGCGCGCCGTCCAGCGTCAGCCGTTCGACGCCGGGCATGGAGGCGATCTCGCCCTCGGCCCCCGGAACCTCGGTCACGAAGATCGGCCAGATCAGGTTTGCGGGCGTCATGTCGCATTCCGACACCATGGCGCGGATCGCGGGCGTGCGGCGCAAGCGGCGCAGGCGGGATGCGGGGAAGGGGGCGATGATCGGCGTGGGCATGGCGGGCTTCCTTTTCCGGAACGGCTTTTCCTTCGGCAACAGCCGTTCTAAGGTCGCCCGCGACCAAGGACAAGGAAGCCCGCGTGCCTCAATTCGACAGCCTGATCGGCTTTCTGGACAGCCGGTCTTTTGGCACGATCTGGTACTGGCTCGTGGTGATCGGCACCTGGTCCCTGACCGGGCGCAGCGTGATCGGCGTCCCGGCGGAAATCGTCGGCCGTGCCCGCATGGCCGTGCAGGCGGACAAGGGCGATTCCCCGACCGTGCTGCACCTGCTGGACTGGCTGTCGCTGGTGCTGCCCCGCTGGCGGCTCAGCGCGCCCGAGGGGGCGGTCTTCCTGGGGCTGACGGGATTTGCGCTGACCTCGCTGGCGATCATGGGCATCGGCTATGACCTGGAACTGGCGCTGGCGTCCTTCCTGCTGCTGCTGCCCCTGGCGATCCTGTTCTGGATGCGCGTGTCCCTGGCGCGCCGCCTGATGCCGCTTCTGGAGGCGGCCGAACAGGGCGCGCGCCCGATCCCCGAAGCCGCGGCCGAGGCGGTGCGGCGCATGGTGATCCACCGGCGGCTGGTCACGGCCCTGTCCATGGCGGCGGTGGCCGTCACCGCGCTGTGGGGGGCGCTGTGGTCGGTGTTCCATCCCTATGGCTTCTGACCTTGACTCCGCCGCCCCGCGCTTTACCTCACCCCCATGGCCGAACACCTGATCCTTTCCGGCGCGCCCGAAGGCTATGACGCCGCCCTGATCGCGCGCGAGGCCGCGCGCGGCGCGCCCGTCATCCACATCGCCCGCGACGACCGCCGCATGGCCGCCATGCGCGCGGCGCTGGCCTTCCTCGCGCCCGACCTTGCGGTGCTGGATTTCCCGGCCTGGGACACGACGCCCTATGACCGCGTCTCGCCCTCGCCCGACATCCAGGCGGCGCGGATGGCGACGCTGGCCGGACTGGCGCAGGGGGCGGTCAAGGGGCCCTTCGTGCTGCTGACCACGCTGAACGCGGTGCTGCAACGGGTGCCCGCGCGCGCGGTGGTCCAAAACGCCAGCTTCATCGCCCGCGTGGGCGACCGCATCGACGAAGGCGCGCTGCGCGATTTCCTGGTCCGCATGGGGTTTGCGCAATCGCCCACCGTGACCGAACCCGGCGACTATGCCGTGCGCGGCGGGATCATCGACATCTTCCCGCCGGGCGAATCCGGCCCGGTGCGGCTGGACCTGTTCGGCGACGTGCTGGACGGCGCGCGCCGGTTTGACGCGGAAACGCAGCGCACCACCGAAAAGCTGTCGCGGATCGAGCTTGCGCCGATGTCCGAGGTGATCCTGGACGAGGACGCCATCACCCGGTTCCGGCAGAACTACCGCACGGAATACGGCGGCGGCACCAACGATCCGCTTTATGAAAGCGTCAGCGCGGGCCGCAAGACGGCAGGGATGGAACACTGGCTGCCCTGGTTCCACGACCGGATGGAAAGCCTGTTCGACTATCTGCCCGGCGCGTCCGTGGTTCTGGACGACCATGTGGGGCAGGTGATCGACGCCCGGCGCGGCATGATCAACGAACAGTTCGGGGCGCGAAAGGCCGCGATGGCCGCCAAGGGCCGCAGCGACACGGTTTATAAGCCCGTGCCGCCCGACGCGATGTTCCCGACCGAAGGCGAATGGGCGTCCTGGCTGGCCGCGCATCGGGTGCTGCGCCTGTCGGTCCTGCCGCAGCCCCCGGGGCCGGGGGTGCTGGACGCGGGCGGGCGCGTAGGCCGCAACTTCGCGCCCGAACGACAGGCCGAAAGCGTCAACCTGTTCAAGGCCCTTGCCGATCATGTGAAGGCGCTTTCCAGGGATCACCGGGTGATCGTCGCCAGCTTCTCGGACGGGGCGCGGGAACGCCTGTCGGGGCTGCTGGCCGATGAAGGCCTGGCGGGCGCCAAGCCCATCGCCGACATCCGCAACCTGTCCGACACGCCGGGCAGCGTGGGTCTGGCCGTCTGGCCGCTGGACGAAGGCTTCGTGGCCGACGGGCAGGCCTTGGGCAAGCTGGCGGTGATTTCCGAACAGGACGTGCTGGGCGACCGGCTGATCCGGGGCGCGAAGAAGCGCCGCAAGGCCGACAACTTCCTGAAGGACACCACCAGCCTGACGCCGGGCGATCTGGTCGTCCATGTCGAACACGGCATCGGCCGCTACACGGGGCTTGAGACGATCAAGGCCGCAGGCGTCCCGCACGACTGCGTGGCGCTGGAATATGCGGGCGGCGACCGGCTCTATCTGCCGGTCGAGAATATCGAACTGCTGTCCCGCTATGGGCACGAGGAAGGGCTGCTGGACCGTCTGGGCGGCGGCGCCTGGCAGGCGCGGAAGGCGCGGCTCAAGGAGCGCATCAAGCTGATCGCGGACAAGCTGATGCGGGTGGCCGCCGAACGCCTGCTGCGCGCCGCCCCCGTGCTGGAACCCGAGGATCACGACTGGCAGGCCTTCGCCGCCCGCTTCCCCTACAGCGAAACCGAGGACCAGCTTTCCGCCATCGACGACGTGACCGAGGATCTGGCGGCGGGCCGTCCCATGGACCGGCTGATCGTGGGCGACGTGGGCTTTGGCAAGACCGAGGTCGCCATGCGCGCGGCCTTCATCGCCGCCAGCCGGGGGATGCAGGTCGCGGTGGTCGCGCCGACCACGCTGCTGGCGCGCCAGCATTTCAAGACCTTCGCCGAACGCTTTCGCGGCACGGCGATCTGCGTGCGCCCCTTGTCGCGCTTCGTGTCGGCCAAAGACGCGGCCAAGACGCGCGAAGGGCTGTCCGACGGCTCGGTCGATATCGTGGTCGGCACCCATGCGGTGCTGGCCAAGGGCGTGCGCTTCAAGAACCTGGGCCTGCTGATCATCGACGAGGAACAGCATTTCGGCGTCGCCCACAAGGAACGGCTCAAGGAGTTGCGGTCGGACATCCACGTCCTGACGCTGACCGCGACGCCGATCCCGCGCACGCTGCAACTGTCGCTGACCGGCGTGCGCGACCTGTCGGTGATCGGCACGCCGCCGGTGGACCGCCTGTCGATCCGCACCTATGTGTCCGAGTTCGACAGCGTGACCATCCGCGAAGCCCTGCTGCGCGAGAAATACCGCGGCGGCCAAAGCTTCTTTGTGGTCCCGCGCCTGTCCGACCTGCCCGATGTCGAGCATTGGCTGAAGGAGAACATGCCAGAACTGAACTACCTGGTCGCCCATGGCCAGCTTGCTGCGGGCGATCTGGACAGCCGCATGAACGCCTTCTACGACGGCAGCCACGACGTGCTGCTGGCGACGACCATCGTGGAAAGCGGCCTCGACATCCCCACCGCCAACACCATGATCGTCTGGCGCGCCGACATGTTCGGTCTTGCGCAGCTGTACCAGATCCGGGGCAGGGTGGGCCGGTCCAAGACGCGGGCCTATTGCTATCTGACAACGAAACCGCGCCAGCCGCTGACCCCGCAGGCCATGCGGCGGCTGAAGTTCCTGGGGTCCATCGACGGCCTTGGCGCGGGCTTCAACCTTGCCAGCCAGGACCTGGACCTGCGCGGCGCCGGCAACCTGCTGGGCGAGGAGCAGTCGGGCCATATCAAGGAGGTCGGCTTCGAGCTTTACCAGCAGATGCTGGAGGAAACCATCGCCAAGTTGAAATCGGGCGAGATCGAGGGCACGCCCGAGGACGAATGGGCGCCGCAACTGAACCTGGGCGTGCCCGTCACGATCCCGGAAAGCTATATCCCAGACCTGGACGTGCGCCTTGGCCTTTATCGCCGCCTCTCCGGCCTGACCACCAAGGTCGAGCTTGAGGGTTTCGCCGCCGAACTGATCGACCGCTTCGGCCCCCTGCCGCGAGAGGTGAACACGCTTCTGCTGGTGATCCGCATCAAGGCGATGGCCAAGCGGGCCAACATCTCGCGCCTGGACGCGGGGCCGAAGGGCGCGACGGTCCAGTTCCACATGGACAAGTTCCCGAACCCCGCCGGTCTGGTCGAATTCATGACCGACAACCGCGCGCGGGCCAAGATCACCGGCAACAAGATCTTCGTGGCAGACGACTGGAAATCCGACGCCGACCGCATCAAGGGCGCCTTCGCCATCGCCCGCGACCTTGCGGCCAAGGCCAAGGCCGCGAAGTGATCCGCTTCGACACGGGGCCGCTGCCCGGCGGCACCCTGTTCGCGGACCCGCTGGACCTGATCCGCGCCGACGGCCCCGACGAGGTCGAGCAGGCCCTGGCGCGGACCGAGGCCGCCCGTGCGGCGGGCCATTGGCTTGCGGGTTCTCTGTCCTATGAACTGGGCCATGCGCTGGCGCCGCGCTTGCGGCGGCTGATGCCCGGCGCGCGCGATGTGCCTCTGATCCTGATGGGCGTCTTCGACGCGCCCCGTCCCGCGCCGCCCTTGCCCGATCCGGCGGGTGCCGTCATCGGCCCGGCGCGTCCGCTGTGGACACGCGACCGCTATGACCGGGCAATCGCGGCGGTCCACCGCTATATCCTGGCGGGCGATACCTACCAGATCAACCTGACCTTCCCGATGGAGGCCGATGTCGCGGGCGATCCGCTGGCGATCTATGCCGCCCTGGCCGCGCGGCAGCCGGTGGGCGAGGGGGCCTTTGTCGCCCTGGGCGGCCCGGTCGTGCTGTCGCGCAGCCCGGAACTGTTCTTCGCGGTCGATGAAACCGGCCGGATCGAGACGCGGCCCATGAAGGGCACCGCCCCGCGCGGGGCGGATCCGGCGGCGGATGCGGCAGCGGCGGCGATGCTGGCCGCATCCCCCAAGGACCGCGCCGAGAACCTGATGATCGTGGATCTGCTGCGCAACGATATCAGCCATGTCTGCCAGCCGGGCTCTGTCCGCGTGCCGCGCCTGTTCGGGGTCGAGGCCTATGCGACGGTTCACCAGATGACCTCGACCGTCGAGGGGCGGCTTGTCCCCGGCACGCGCCTGACCGATATCCTGCGCGCGCTGTTTCCCTGCGGCTCGATCACCGGCGCGCCCAAGATCCGCGCCATGGAGATCATTGCCGAACTGGAGGGGGCGGCCCGCGGCGTTTATTGCGGCGCCATCGGCTGGGCGGATCCGGCGGGGCCGATGCGGTTTTCGGTCGCCATCCGGTCACCGGTCATGGTCGCGCCGGGGCGGCTGAGGCTGAACGTCGGCGGCGGCATCACCCATGACAGCCGCGCCGGATCGGAATGGGAGGAAGCACTGTGCAAGGCCGCATTCCTGGACCTGTCCCCGAGGGGCTGACCGTCTTTGAAACCATGCGGGCCGAGGCGGATGGCCGCATCGCACTGTGGTCGCTGCACCGCGACCGGCTGCGGCGGGACTGCGCGGCGGTGGGATTCCCGCTGGATTGGGCGGCGGTCGGGGACGCCTTGGTGGATCTGCCGCGCGGGCAGGTTCTGCGGGTGCGGCTGACGGTGGATGGCGCGGGGACGGTCGGCGTGACGCACCAGCCGCTGCCGCCGAACCCGGCCTTCTGGCGGGTAGTCCTGTCGCCCTTGCGGCTGGACTGCGCCGATCCCTGGCTGCGCATCAAGACCTCTCACCGGCCGGTCTATGACCACGCCCGCGCCGCGCTGTCGGACGGCGTGGACGAGGCGATCCTGCTGAACGAGCGCGGCGAGGTTTGCGAGGGAACCATCACCAGCCTGTTCCTGCGGCGGGGGGATCGGTTCCTGACGCCGCCGCTGGACTGCGGGCTGTTGCCAGGGGTGCTGCGTCAGTCGCTGATTGACGCAGGCAAGGCCCAGGAGGCGCGGCTTCTGCCCGGCGACCTGGATGCGGGGAACCTGTTCATGGGCAACGCCTTGCGCGGCCTGATTCCGGCGCGGCTGGTTCGTCCCGGCTGAGCGGGAAGCGTTTCCCGCCCCCATCGAGGGGGCCGGAAACGCTGTGCCTTCGGCACGCCCCCTCCGGCAACGAAAGCGCCGCGGCGACGGTCGCCTGCGGGTGGCCTTGGAAGGACGAACCCATGCTCTGGCAAAGGAAAGCCCCGCCGCGACAGGGTCGGGCGGGGCTTCCAGGCTATTGTGGAGATCAATCCGCCGTCAGCAGCGGCGTCCTGGACTTGCCGATGCGGGGGGCGTCGGGGCCGGTGATGTCGAAGACGGGCTTGTCGTCCTCGATCTTCACGCGGACCACGCCGCCCTTGGTCAGCCGGCCGAACAGCAGTTCCTCGGCCAGCGGCTTCTTGATGTGTTCCTGGATCACGCGGCCAAGGGGACGGGCGCCCATCTTGTCGTCATAGCCCTTTTCGGCCAGCCAATCGGCGGCTTCCGGGGTCAGTTCGATATGGACGTTGCGGTCCATCAGTTGCGCTTCCAACTGCAGCACGAACTTCTCGACCACATGGACCACCACGTCGCGCGACAGCGCGGCAAAGCTGATGATCGCGTCCAGCCGGTTGCGGAACTCGGGCGTGAAGGTCCGCTCGATGGCGGCGGTATCCTCGCCCTCGCGCTTGTCGCGGCCGAAGCCGATCGCGGCCTTCTGCATGTCGGACGCGCCCGCGTTCGAGGTCATGATGAGGATCACGTTGCGGAAATCCACCTGCCGGCCGTTGTGGTCGGTCAGCTTGCCGTGGTCCATCACCTGCAGCAGGATGTTGTAGACATCCGGGTGCGCCTTCTCGATCTCGTCCAGCAGCAGCACGCAATGCGGATGCTGGTCCACCCCGTCGGTCAGCATCCCGCCCTGGTCAAAGCCGACATAGCCCGGAGGCGCGCCGATCAGGCGGGACACCGCGTGCTTTTCCATGTATTCCGACATGTCGAAGCGCAACAGTTCGACGCCCAGCGTGCTGGCCAGTTGCTTGGCGACCTCGGTCTTGCCCACCCCGGTCGGCCCGGCGAACAGATAGTTGCCGATGGGCTTTTCCGGTTCGCGCAGGCCCGCCCGCGCCAGCTTGATGGCCGAGGACAGCGCAGTGATCGCCGCGTCCTGGCCGAAGACCACGCGCTTGAGGGTCGCTTCCAGATCGCGCAGAACCTCGGCATCGTCCTTGCTGACGTTCTTGGGCGGGATGCGGGCGATCTTGGCCACGACGGCCTCGATCTCCCTGGGGCTGATCGTCTTGCGGCGCTTGCTTTCGCTGACCAGGTGCTGCGCCGCGCCCGCCTCGTCGATCACGTCGATGGCGCTGTCGGGCAGCTTGCGGTCGTTGATATAGCGGCTGGCCAGTTCCACCGCCGACTTGATCGCCTCGTTGGTATAGCGCAGGTCGTGGTGCTTCTCGAAGCTGGGCTTCAGGCCCATCAGGATCTTGATGGTGTCGGCCACAGAGGGTTCGTTCACGTCGATCTTCTGGAACCGGCGGCTCAGCGCGCGGTCCTTTTCGAAGTGCTGCCGGAACTCCTTGTAGGTGGTGGATCCCATGCAGCGCAGCTTGCCGCCCGACAGGGCGGGCTTGAGCAGGTTCGACGCATCCATCGCCCCGCCCGAGGTCGCGCCCGCGCCGATCACCGTATGGATCTCGTCGATGAACAGGATCGCGTCGGGGTGGTTTTCCAACTCCTTCACGACGGCCTTCAGGCGTTCCTCGAAATCGCCGCGATAGCGGGTGCCCGCCAGCAGCGCGCCCATGTCGAGCGAGAAGATCGTGGCGCCCGCCAGCACGTCCGGGGTTTCCCCGCGCGTGATCTTCAGCGCCAGCCCTTCGGCGATGGCGGTCTTGCCCACGCCCGGATCGCCCACCAGCAGCGGGTTGTTCTTGCGGCGGCGGCACAGCACCTGGATCGCGCGCTCCACCTCGGCCTCGCGGCCGATCAGGGGATCCACATCGCCCTTTTTCGACTTGGCGTTCAGGTCCACGCAGTATTTGCCAAGCGCGGTTTCGTCCTTGGCTTCGGGCGCGGCCTCGGCCTGCTTCTGTTCGGGTTCGTCCGACCCCACGACCTTGCGATTTTCGTTGAAGGACGGGTTCTTCGCCACGCCATGCGCGATGAAGTTGACCGCGTCGTAACGGGTCATGTCCATTTCCTGCAGGAAGAAGGCCGCGTTGGATTCGCGTTCGGCAAAGATCGCGACCAGCACGTTGGCGCCCGTCACCTCTTGCCGGCCCGAGCTTTGGACATGGATCGCGGCGCGCTGGATCACCCGCTGGAAGGCGGCGGTGGGCACGGCCTCGGACCCCTCGACATCGGTGATGAGGGTCGAAAGATCGTCTTCGATGAAGTCGATCAGCAGCTTGCGCAGTTCATCCAGGTCGACATTGCAGGCCCGCATCACCTTGACCGCGTCCGTCTCCTCGGTCAGGGCCAGCAGCAGGTGTTCGAGCGTGGCAAGCTCGTGTCGATGTTCGTTCGCCAGGGCAAGCGCCTGGTGAATGGCCTGTTCCAGGGAAGTCGAGAAACTTGGCACGGTCGTCTCCTGTCCAGTCGACTGGCGGTATGGGCATATCTTGTACCCACCTGCCCAGACTGTCACGATACAGTTAAGATTTGGTGGAATTCGCCCGGCATCAAGTGCTTTTTCACGCGGATGCCACGATTTTCCCACGGTTGAGGCAGATGTGATGCCTGGCCCGGCGAATTTCAAGCACGGCCTGCCAAGCGGCGCTTTGCCCTTGCCGTCAGAAGGCGTCCTTCATGGATCGAAGACGCGCGAAAACCTCGGCATCCGGGGCGTTTTCCATGCCCAGGGACGCGCGCAGCGCCGCCACCCGCAGGAAGGGGTTGGTGGCCCTTTCCAGGGCCAGCGTGGCGGGCGCGCAGGGCTGGCGCGCCTCTTGCACGGCCGCCAGCCGCTCGCGCAGCGCCTGGTTGCCGGGATCGACCGACAGCGCGAAGGCGCCGTTGCCCGCGCAATAGTCGTGGCCCGAACAGATCAGCGTATCGGCGGGCAGGGCGTTCAGGCGGGACAGGCTGTCCCACATCATCTGGGCCGTCCCCTCGAACAGGCGGCCGCAGCCAAGGGCCATCAGGCTGTCGGCGGTGAAGACGACGCCCGATTGCGGGAAATGGAAGGCGACGTGACCGATGGTGTGGCCGGGCACGTCGATGATCTCGATCGGCTCGCCCAGAACCTCCAGCGGCTCGCCCGGCGTGATCCGCAGGTCCAGCGGGGGCAGGCGATGGGCGTCCGCCGCCGCGCCGATGACCATGGCGCCGGTCTCGCGCACGATTTCCGCCACGCCATCGGTGTGGTCGGCGTGGTGATGGGTCAGAAGGATCGCGGACAGGGTCCAGTCCCGCGCTGAAAGCTCTCGCAGGATCGGCGCGGCTTCGGGCGCGTCGATCAGGACCGTGCCTTCCTCGCCATGCAGCAGATAGGCATAGTTGTCCGTCCGGCAGCGCAGCGTGACCAGTTCCAGCGGCATTGGCAAAGTCCCTTTCCTGTGATGTGGTCGAGCCTGTCAAAAGCCGGGCCGGGGCGCAATGCACCACGATATCGCGGATCTCCGCAGCTTCTATTACCAGCGGGCGCTTGGGCGCGTGGTGCAGCGCATCCTGCGCGACCGGCTGGTGACGCGCTGGCCGCCGGGGGGCTGCACCGGCATGAACGTCGCGGGCTTCGGCTTTGCCGCCCCGATGCTGCGGCCCTATCTGCCGACCGCCCGGCGCGTCACGGCGCTGATGCCCGGGCCGCAGGGGGTGATGTCCTGGCCCGCCGGGATGCCCAACCACAGCGTCCTGTGCGACGAGACCGCCTGGCCGCTGGAAACCGGCAGCGTGGACCGGCTGGTGATGCTGCACGGGCTGGAAACCAGCGACGATCCCGACGCCCTGCTGGCCGAGGCCTGGCGCGTGCTTGGTCCGGGCGGGCGGATCATGGTGATGGTGCCCAACCGCGCGGGGCTGTGGGCGGCGTCCGACCGCACGCCCTTTGGCCTGGGGCGCAGCTATACCACCGGCCAGATCGAGACGCAGGCGCGCCGGGCGGGCTTTGTGCCCGACTGGCATGGCTCGGCGGTCTATATCCCGCCCTCGGACCGGCGCTTCTGGCTGGGCAGCGCGCAGATGTGGGAACGCACTGGGGCGCGCATCAGCCGGGTGCTGATCGCGGGCGTCGTGCTGATCGAGTTGACCAAGCAGGTCCGCGCGCCCCTGGGCCCAGAACTGCGCGTCCATGTGCCAAACCCGCTGGAGATCCTGGACGGCGTCGTCAAGCCGCGCCCGACCCGCGCGCCGGTGGGCCGGAACTTGCAGCATCTGCAAGAAAATCCTGCGCAACCTGCCCGAATCGACCCCTGACCTGTCCATAAGGTGATCTGCCGCACCGCAGCGAAACCGCCTATACGAAAGCGGTAGCTGGCAGCCTGCTGGTAACGAGTCTTCGTTTCGCCGAGCCTGTCTTTGCAGCGTTGCCAGTTGCCCCCGGCGTGCCTCGTCCACCGCAAGGTTGGCGGGTCGCGCCGGGTTGTTCATGCTGCAACCGCGAAAAACCCGCCCTGCCGCCGCTGTCCACCGGGTCCGGGGGCGCGCCGCCGCCTGCGCGGGAAGGCGCCGGGATCCGAAGGTCGCAATCCTTCTCATTTCCGTGCGCTAGCCGGTTGCCCGGGCCGATTTCACCTGCTAGAGACGCCGCAGATTTCATGACGGTCCCCTGAAGGCCGTGCGAATGCGACCCGCACCCCGCGACAGACCGGACAAACGCCCGGCCCGCCAGCGGGGCTTGCGCAAACCGTAAAGGATGACCGTGGCCAACTCTGTTTCCATGTCCCAGAGCATCGCCGGGCGCTATGCGCAGGCCGTCTTCGATATTGTCAGGGAAGAGGGGGGCTTGGACGCCCTGGCCCAGCAGACCGCCGACCTGCGCGCGGCGCTGGACGACAGCGCCGATCTGCGCGCCCTGATCAGCTCGCCCATCTACACGCGCGACCAGCAGTCCGCCGCCATTGCCGCGCTGGCGCAGCGCATGGGCTTTTCGCCGGTGCTGGCCAACACGCTGCAACTGATGGCCCGCAACCGCCGCCTGTTCGTGCTGCCGCAACTGGTGCGCCAGCTGCAGGCGCTGATCGCCGAGGAACGCGGCGAGGTGACCGCCGACGTGACCAGCGCCGTCGCGCTGACCGACGACCAGCAGGCGCGGCTGCGCGACACGCTGGCGCAGAAGTCGGGCAAGATCGTCAAACTGAACACGCGCGTCGATGAAACCCTCATCGGCGGCATGATCGTCAAGCTGGGCTCGCAGATGATCGACAGCTCGATCCGCTCGAAGCTCGCCTCCCTCCAGAATGCTATGAAAGAGGTCGGATAATGGGAATCCAGGCTGCCGAAATCTCGGCCATCCTCAAGGATCAGATCAGGAATTTCGGCCAGGAGGCCGAGGTGGCCGAGGTGGGCCAGGTGCTGTCCGTGGGCGACGGCATCGCCCGCGTCTATGGCCTGGACAAGGTGCAGGCCGGCGAGATGGTGGAATTCCCCGGCGGCGTCCGGGGCATGGTGCTGAACCTTGAGACCGACAACGTCGGCATCGTGATCTTCGGGGACGACCGCTCGATCCGCGAAGGCGACACCGTCAAGCGCACCCGGTCCATCGTGGACGTGCCGGTCGGCAAGGGCCTGCTGGGCCGCGTCGTGGACGCGCTTGGCAACCCGATCGACGGCAAGGGCCCCATCGAATACACCGAGCGCCGGATCGCCGACGTGAAGGCCCCCGGCATCATGCCGCGCAAGTCGGTGCATGAACCGATGGCGACCGGCCTGAAGTCGGTTGACGCCATGATCCCCGTCGGCCGCGGCCAGCGCGAGCTGATCATCGGCGACCGCCAGACCGGCAAGACCGCCATCGTTCTGGACACGATCCTTAACCAGCAAAACTACAACGGCCGCGAGGCCGAGGGCATGAAGACGCTGCACTGCATCTATGTCGCGGTGGGCCAGAAGCGTTCGACCGTCGCCCAGCTGGTCAAGAAGCTGGAAGAAACCGGCGCCATGGCCTATACGACCATCGTCGCCGCGACCGCCTCGGATCCCGCGCCGATGCAGTTCCTGGCGCCCTATTCGGGCACGGCCATCGGCGAATACTTCCGCGACAACGGCATGGACGCGCTGATCATCTATGACGACCTGTCCAAGCAGGCGGTGGCTTACCGCCAGATGTCGCTGCTGCTGCGCCGTCCGCCCGGGCGCGAAGCCTATCCGGGCGACGTGTTCTATCTGCATTCCCGCCTGCTGGAGCGTTCGGCCAAGCTGAACGAGGCCAATGGCGCGGGCTCGCTGACCGCGCTGCCGATCATCGAAACCCAGGCGGGCGACGTGTCGGCCTATATCCCGACCAACGTGATCTCGATCACCGACGGCCAGATCTTCCTGGAAACCGAACTGTTCTTCCAGGGCATCCGTCCGGCCGTGAACACCGGCCTGTCCGTGTCCCGCGTGGGTTCGGCGGCCCAGACCAAGGCGATGAAATCCGTCGCGGGTCCGGTCAAGCTGGAACTGGCCCAGTATCGCGAGATGGCGGCCTTCGCCCAGTTTGGGTCCGACCTTGACGCCGCGACGCAGCGCCTGCTGAACCGCGGCTCGCGCCTGACCGAGCTGATGAAGCAGCCGCAGTATCGTCCGCTGACGAACGCGGAAATCGTGATCGTGATCTATGCCGGGACCAAGGGCTATATCGACAACATTCCGGTCAAGGAAGTCGTCGCCTGGGAAGACGGGCTGATCCAGTTCCTGCGCAACCAGAAGGCCGACCTGCTGGACGACATGACCCGCAACGACCGCAAGGTTTCGGGCGAGTTGGAAGACGCGATCAAGGCCGCTCTGGACGCATACAACAAGACCCGCGCCTGAGAGGGGGAATAGATGCCCAGTCTCAAGGATCTCAAGAACCGGATCGGAAGCGTCAAGAACACGCGGAAGATCACGAAGGCGATGCAGATGGTCGCCGCCGCGAAGCTGCGCCGGGCGCAGGACGCGGCGGAAGCCGCGCGTCCCTATGCCGACCGCATGGCGGCGGTGATGGCCGGGCTGACCGCGAATGCGGCCGGTTCGGCATCGGCGCCGCGCCTGCTGGCCGGGACGGGTGCGGACCGCAAGCATCTGCTGGTCGTGATGACCTCGGAACGCGGTCTGGCGGGCGGCTTCAACAGCACCATCGTCAAGCTGGCCCGGCAGCACGCCGACCGCCTGCGGGGCGAAGGGAAAGAGGTCGCGATCCTGACCGTCGGCAAGAAGGGCCGCGAGCAGCTGAAGCGCGAATACGGCAGCCTGTTCGTCAGCCATGTCGATATGTCCGAGGTCAAGCGCGTGGGCTATGACAACGCCCGCGCCATTGCCGACGACGTGCTGGACCGCTTCGAGGCGGGCGATTTCGACGTGGCGACGCTGTTCTACAACCGCTTCGAATCGGTGATCAGCCAGGTTCCGACCGCCCGCCAGATCATCCCGGCGGAAATGCCGGAAGGCCAGGCGGCTGGCGGGGCCACGGCGCTTTACGATTACGAACCCGGCGAGGAGGCCATTCTGGCCGACCTCTTGCCGCGTTCGGTCGCGACGCAGGTCTTTGCGGCGCTTCTGGAAAACGCGGCCTCCGAACAGGGGGCGCGGATGACGGCCATGGACAACGCCACGCGCAACGCGGGCGAGATGATCGACCGTCTGACGACCGAGTACAACCGCTCGCGTCAGGCCGCGATCACCAAGGAACTCATCGAAATCATCTCGGGCGCCGAGGCGCTCTGACACCTAGGGGTAATCACATGGCAGAGGCCACTGGTAAAATCACGCAGGTGATCGGCGCCGTCGTTGACGTGCAGTTCGACAACCACCTGCCCGCGATCCTGAACGCGCTGGAAACCACCAACAACGGCAAGAAGCTGATCCTGGAAGTGGCCCAGCATCTTGGCGAGAACACCGTCCGCACCATCGCCATGGATTCGACCGAAGGTCTGGTCCGGGGCGAGCGCGTGACCGACACCGGCGGCCCGATCACCGTTCCGGTGGGCGACGTGACGCTGGGCCGCATCCTGAACGTCGTGGGCGAGCCCGTGGACGAAGGCGCGCCCATCACCGCGACCGAACGCCGCGCGATCCACCAGCCCGCGCCGGAATTTGCGCAGCAGGCGACCTCGTCGGAAATCCTCGTCACCGGCATCAAGGTCATCGACCTGCTGGCCCCTTACTCCAAGGGCGGCAAGATCGGCCTGTTCGGCGGCGCCGGGGTGGGCAAGACCGTTCTGATCATGGAACTGATCAACAACATCGCCAAGGTGCATTCGGGCTATTCCGTGTTCGCGGGCGTCGGTGAACGGACCCGTGAAGGCAACGACCTGTATCACGAAATGGTGGAATCGGGCGTCATCAAGCCGGACAACCTGGCGGAAAGCCAAGTGGCCCTGGTTTACGGCCAGATGAACGAACCCCCGGGGGCGCGGATGCGCGTGGCCCTGACCGGCCTGACCGTGGCGGAACAGTTCCGCGACGCGACCGGCACCGACGTTCTGTTCTTCGTGGACAACATCTTCCGCTTCACGCAGGCCGGTTCCGAAGTGTCGGCTCTGCTGGGCCGCATCCCGTCGGCCGTGGGTTACCAGCCGACGCTGGCCACTGACATGGGCGCGATGCAGGAACGCATCACCTCGACCAAGAACGGCTCGATCACCTCGATCCAGGCCGTCTATGTTCCGGCCGACGACCTGACCGACCCGGCGCCCGCCACGACCTTCGCCCACCTGGACGCCACGACCGTGCTGTCGCGCGCGATTTCGGAACTGGGCATCTATCCGGCCGTGGACCCGCTCGACTCGAACAGCCGGATCCTTGACCCGGCCGTCGTCGGCGAGGAGCATTACCAGGTCGCCCGTGACGTCCAAGGGATCCTGCAGAAATACAAGTCGCTGCAGGACATCATCGCCATCCTGGGCATGGACGAACTGTCCGAGGAGGACAAGCTGACCGTGGCCCGCGCCCGGAAGATCCAGCGCTTCCTGTCGCAGCCCTTCGACGTGGCCAAGGTCTTCACGGGGTCCGACGGCGTCCAGGTGCCGCTGGAAAAGACCATCGCGTCCTTCAAGGCCGTGGTTGCCGGTGAATACGACCACCTGCCCGAAGCCGCCTTCTACATGGTCGGCGACATCGAGGACGTGAAGGCGAAAGCCCAGCGTCTTGCGGCAGAAGCCGCGTAAGGGGGCAGGATGGCCGATACCATGCAGTTCGACCTCGTGTCGCCGGAACGGAGACTTGTCTCTGTTCCCGTGCGCGAGGTGCGCCTGCCGGGCACGGATGGCGACCTGACCGCCATGCCCGGCCACGCGCCCACCATCGTCACGCTGCGTCCCGGCCTGGTCACGGTGATCGGCGCCGACGGAACGGCAAGCGATTTCGCCGTGACCGGCGGTTTCGTCGAGATCAGCGCCGATTCGGTCAGCCTTCTGGCCGAACGCGGCCACCGCCGTGAGGAGATCACGCAAGAGATCTTCAACGAGATGATGACCGACGCGCATCGCAACCGCCGCGCCGCTGAAACCAAGCGCGACGCCGCGGGCGAGGATGTGGTCACCGCAGCCGTTAAGCTGCTGGCGGACATGGAGGCCCTGGGCACCCATATCGGCCTGGATCCGAACCACCCGAACTTCCCGGACTGATCCGTCGGGGACGGTGACAAACCCCGGCGCGGCACCCCCGCGCCGGGGTTTTTCTATGCCGATGCCGCAGCCCCTGTCCCGCGCTCGCGGTAGGGCGTGCTGCCATAGAAGGCGCGGTAGCATTTCGAGAAATGCGAGGGGCTGGAAAAGCCGGATGCCAGCGCGATTTCAATGACGGGCATCTCGGTCTGCATCAGCAGGTTGCGCGCGCGGGCCAGCCGGGTTTCCATGTAATACCGCTTGGGACTGCGGTTCAGGTATCGGCGGAACAGCCGTTCCAGCTGCCGCGTGGACATGCCCGCGTCGGCGGCCAGTTGGGCGGGGCTGATCGGCTCCTCCAGGTTCGCCTCCATCCGCGCGATCACCGCCGCCAGCCGGGGGTGGCGCACACCGATGCGCGTGGGGATCGACAGCCGCTGGCGGTCCTGGTCGGTGCGGATGGCGGTGTGCAGCATCTGGTCCGCCACCTCGGTCGCCAGGGCATCGCCATGCGCCTCGGCGATCAGGTGCAGCATCAGGTCGATGGAACTGGTCCCGCCCGCCGCCGTCAGCCGGTTGCCGTCGTTCACGAAGACCGACCGATAGAGGTCCACCTGCGGGAAAGCCTCGGCAAAGCCGTCGTGGTTTTCCCAGTGGATCGTGGCCTTGCGCCCGTCCAGCAGGCCCGCCTCGGCCAGGATCCAGGCTCCGGTGCAGACCGCGCCCATCGTCGCACCCCCGCGCGCCTGCCTGCGCAGCCAGTTCAGCACGGGCTTCGTCGCCTCGCGCGCGATCTCGGTGCCGCCGCAGACGATCACCACGTCGTCGCGTTCCGCCACGGTATCGGCGTCGATCGACGCGTCCAGCACCACCCGCGCCCCGTTCGAGCAGGTGGCGTGATCCCCCGCCGGCCCGACAAGCCGCCAGCTGTAGAGCGTCCGGCCCGCCGCGCGGTTGGCCAGGCGCAGCGGCTCGATCGCCGCGGTGAAGGGCAGCATGGTGAAACGGTCCAGCAGCAGGAACGTGAAGCGGCGGGGCTTGTCGGATGGCATGGGGGCAGTCTTTGCGCGCGTGATCGCACGACATCATCAGGGATTTGCACCTGCCGCAAGAGGGGGCAGGGGCCGTGCGGTCCCGCTTTTCCTTTGCCCGGTTCCCGTCTATACCGTTCCGGTCATTTCCAAAGGAGTCCGTGCCATGACGCAGGAGAACCGCAAGACCGCCACCCAAAGCTGGGACAAGGCCGGCTGGCGCGCCTATCCCCGCGTCCAGATGCCGGACTATACCGACCCTGCCGCCCTCCAGGCGGTCGAGGCGCAGTTGCGCCGCTATCCGCCGCTGGTCTTCGCCGGTGAGGCGCGGCGCCTGAAGGCCGAACTGGCCCAGGCGGCAGAGGGCCGGGCCTTCCTGTTGCAGGGCGGCGATTGTGCGGAAAGTTTCGCCGAATTCAGCGCCGACAACATCCGTGACACCTTCAAGGTGCTGTTGCAGATGGCGGTCGTCCTGACCTGGGGCGCGCAGATGCCGGTCATCAAGGTCGGCCGCATGGCAGGCCAGTTCGCCAAGCCCCGCAGCGCCCCGACCGAGGTGATGAACGGGGTCGAGCTGCCCTCTTATCGCGGCGACATCATCAACGGCTTTGATTTCACGGCCGAATCGCGCATCCCCGATCCGCAGCGGATGCTGGCGGCCTATACGCAGGCGGCGGCGTCCCTGAACCTGCTGCGGGCGTTTTCGACCGGCGGCTTCGCGGACATGCACCGCGTGCAAAGCTGGATCGCCGATTTCGTGGGCGGTCCCGAGGCCGCGAAATACCGCGACATCGCGGGCCGGATCAGCGACGCCATGGCCTTCATGCAGGCGGCGGGGGTCAATTCCGACACCGCGCACCAGCTTTCCAAGGTCGATTTCTACACCAGTCACGAAGCCCTGCTGCTGGAATACGAAGAAGCCCTGGCCCGCGTCGATTCGACCACCGGCCTGCCGGTCGCGGGATCCGGCCACATGATCTGGATCGGCGACCGCACCCGCCAGGTGGACGGCGCGCATGTCGAATTCTGCCGGGGCGTGCAGAACCCCATCGGGCTTAAATGCGGCCCGACCACCACGGCGGACGACCTGAAGGCGCTGATGGAGAAGCTGAACCCCGACAACGAACCGGGCCGGCTGACGCTGATCGCGCGCTTTGGCGCGGGCAAGGTCGGCGACCACCTGCCGCGCCTGATCCAGACAGTCCGGGCCGAGGGCGCGAATGTCGTCTGGTCCTGCGACCCGATGCACGGCAATGTCATCAAATCGTCCTCGGGCTACAAGACGCGCGCCTTCGATTCGATCCTGCGCGAGGTGCGCGAGTTCTTCGCCGTCCACAAGGCCGAGGGCACCATCCCCGGCGGCGTGCATTTCGAGATGACCGGCAAGGACGTGACCGAATGCACCGGCGGCGTCCGCGCCGTCACCGACGAGGATCTGTCGGACCGCTACCACACCGCCTGCGACCCGCGCCTGAACGCCAGCCAGTCGCTGGAACTGGCCTTCCTGGTGGCCGAGGAACTGCGCAACCGCCGCGAGGCGGGCGTTCAGGCCCAGCCAAGCGCCCTGGCAGGATAGGAACCCGAACAGCCGCCGGTCCCCCTGGCGGCTGTTCCCCTTGATGCCGTTTTGCCGCGCCGCTTCGGCTTTTTTGCGGCGGGGCGACGATCCATCTTCCCACGAATCCGTGATGCGTGATCCTGTGGTCCCATCGGGCCGCAGCCTGTCGCCATGGCGCCCGGCAAGAGGGTATCATGCAGCTGAAAAACCCATCCCCCGCCCTTTACAACAAGGATCTCGCCCCCGCGCGTGAACGCAAATGGGGGGCGTTTTCGATCTTCAACGTCTGGACCTCGGACGTGCACAGCCTTTGGGGCTATTACCTGGCCGCCAGCCTGTTCCTGCTGTGCGGCAGCTTCGTCAATTTCGTGCTGGCGATCGGCATCGGATCGCTGGTGATCTTCGTGCTGATGACGATGGTGGGCAATGCGGGCGTGCGCACGGGCGTGCCCTTTCCGGTGCTGGCCCGCGCCTCGTTCGGCACCTTCGGGGCGAATGTCCCGGCGCTGGTCCGCGCGGTCGTCGCCTGCTTCTGGTATGGCGCGCAGACCGCCGCCGCCGCGGGCGCCCTGGTCGCGCTGCTGATCCGCAGCCCGGCGCTGTTGCAGTTCCACGAGACCAGCTTCCTGCTGGGCCATTCCACCCTGACGGTGATCTGTTTCCTGATCGTCTGGGGCGCGCAGCTTCTGATCATCCAGAACGGGATGGAAACGGTGCGCCGCTTCCAGGACTGGGCCGGTCCCGCCGTCTGGGTCGTGATGCTGGTGCTGGCCGTCTACCTGGTGGCGAAATCCGGCACCTTCTCCTTTGGCTCCGAGATCCCGCAGGACGTGCTGATCGCGGCCACGCGCGACGCGGGCGTCACCGCAGCGCCGGGCAGCGTTGCCGCATTGGCCGCCGTGGCCGCGACCTGGATCACCTATTTCGCCGCGCTTTACCTGAACTTCTGCGATTTCTCGCGCTATGCCACCGATGAACGGGCGCTGATGAAGGGCAACTTGTGGGGCCTGCCGGTCAACCTGCTGGCCTTCTGCCTGGTGGCGGGCGTCACCACCACCGCCGCCTATGCCGTCTATGGCGAGGTGCTGATCCATCCCGAACAGATCTCGGCCAAGTTCGACAGCCTGTTCCTGGCGATCCTGGCGGCCCTGACCTTCGCCGTGGCGACGCTGGGGATCAACGTGGTGGCGAACTTCGTCTCGGCCGCTTTCGATTTCTCGAACACCTTCCCGTCGCGGATTTCCTTCAAGGGCGGCGGCTATATCGCGGCGCTGATCTCTCTGGCGCTGTTTCCCTGGGCGCCGTGGGAAACGGGGGCCGCCCATTTCGTCAACTTCATCGGCTCGACCATGGGACCGATCTTCGGGATCATCATGGTGGATTACTACCTGATCCGCCGGTCGCGCCTGGATGTCGCGGCGCTGTATCAGGAAAACGGAGAGTTCCGGTTCCAGAACGGCTGGCATTCCAAGGCCTTCATCGCCTTTGGTATCGGGATCGTCTTTTCGTCGATCCTGCCGACCTTCACCACGCTGCTGCCCGCCTGGTGGGGCACCTATGGCTGGTTCTTCGGCGTGGCCGTGGGCGGCGGCGTCTATTACGCGCTGCGGCGCGGGGATGCGGTGTAGGAGGAAACTGGTGGAGCCGAGGGGAATCGAACCCCTGGCCTCATCATTGCGAACGATGCGCTCTACCAACTGAGCTACGGCCCCACTGGCGCCCTTTTTGTCTGGGCAGCGGGGAATGTCAAGCGGGGGAAGCGAGGTTTTCGCGCGGCGTCAGGCGGACGCTGATGCCGTCTCGGCCGCGGACGGTCAGGCGGGCGACGGGGACCGGGGGCTGCGTGCCCGGCTCAAGGCGGAAGGCCGCGGTGATGCGGGCCAGCATCACCACGCCCTCGACCATGGCAAAGCCCGCGCCAGGGCAGACGCGCTGGCCTGCGGAAAAGGGGATGAAGGCATCGCGGGCGCTGGCCTTGCCTTCGGGGCGGGACCAGCGGCCGGGGTCGAAGTCGTCGGCTCGGTCCCACAGGCGATGGTGGCGGTGCAGGTGCCAGGGCGACAGGACCAGTTGCGCCCCCGCAGGCACGGGGCGGCCGCGCATCGTTTCCGGCCGCATTGCCTGGCGGACCATCATCGGGACAGGGGGATAAAGGCGCAGCGCCTCTCGGAACACCGCGCGGGTGGTGCGCAGGGCGTTGATCCCGGCCATGTCGGGGGTCAGGGCGGCAGCCTCGGACGCAACGGCGTCCTGCCATTCGGGATGGGCCGCCAGCAGCCACAGCGCCCAGGCCAGGGCCGAGGCGCTGGTCTCGTGCCCCGCCAGGAAGAAGATCGCGACCTGGTCCACCATCTCGGGTGCGGAAAAGCAGCGGCCGGTCTGCGGATCCGGCGTGGTCATGATCCGGGTGGCGAGGTCGTCGGGGGCGGTGCCCTCGCGGATCGCGGCCATCCGGTTGGCGACAAGCGTGGTGATCAGGCCCCGGATCTCGGCCGCCGTGCGGCGGGTGCGGCGGGAATGGGGATGGGGCAGCCAGCGCGGCCAGGGCAGCAGGGCGGCCAGGTTTACCACCGGCTGCGCGTCCTGGTGGGCCCGGAAGGCGCGGAAAACCTGGCCCGCGATGTCATGTTCGATGGGCATCGAGAACAGCGCGCGAAAGATCACGTCGGCGGCGGCGTGGCTGCATTCGGGCTCGATATCCTGCTCGCCCGGGCGCAGGCGGGCGACGGTGGCGTCGGCTGCGGCGAAGATCGCGGGCAGGCTGTCGTGCAGGCGGCCGCCTTCGAAGGCGGGGTCGATGATGCGGCGCTGCGCGGCCCATTGCGCGCCATTGGTGACGAAGACCGATTCGCCCAGCAGCGGCGCCAGCCCGGCGCGCAGCCGGTCGGATTTGGGGAAATCGCCCGGGCGGTCCTTCAGGATCAGGCGCACCAGGGCGGGGTCGTTGCAGACGAAGCTGTGGATCAGGGGGCTGCGGAATTCGGCCATCCAGGCGCGATAAAGGCGTTCGGGCAGGGCCGACAGCAGGTCGCGGCGGAAGGCGCGGGCAAGGCGCAGCACGCTGCCCCGGCCTTCGCGCGTCTCAGGGCGGGGTGGGGTCATCGCATCCGTCCTGCGACGGGGGCCGCGATCCGGCCGGGCGAGTGCTGCCTGCCGGCGAAGCGGTTGGCCAGCGGGCGCGGCCCGGCGGTGATGGCGAAATAGTCGTAATCGCCCGGTTTCTCGAAGGCGCAAAGGTATTGCATGTGCCGCCGGATCCAGCGGTGGCGCATCTGATGCTGCTGGCGGGGCGACAGGGTTTGCGTGAACGCGGCCGAGATCACCAGCGGCCAGCGTTGGCCCGGCCCCGCCATACCGGTGACGGCCACCGGATCACACAGCGCAAAGCTGCACGCGTCGCCGGGGGCGGTGACATCCAGCCAGAACAGATCCGGGCGTTCGGACAGAAAGGCCAGGTCGGCGCGCAGGCGGGCGGCGCGCGGCAGGAAGGCCGCCATCGGCACCACATGGCCCAGGGTCAGAAGCGCCAGCGCGGGGCCTTGCGCGGTGCGGCCCCGGCGCAGGGCATCGGCCACCAGCGACACCGCCAGATAGGCGCCCGAGGAATGGCCGACGACCAGAACCTCGTCGATATCCTCGGCCAGGGCGTCGGACAGGCGCTGCGTGAACAGGGCCAGCCGGTCTTCCAGGACCGGGGGATAGGCGCCGTGCAGGCTGGCGGTGAAGGCATAGTCCTGCATCAGGTAATGCGCGAACAGCCGGTGGTCCTGGGATTTCGCCAGCACCAGCGCGCCCCATGCGGCGGCCAACGCCAGGGGGGCCGCAAGCCAGGGCAGGCCGGTCAGCGCCAGGGCCGCCCATCCCGCAAGCCCTGCGGCCAGCACCGCGCCCAGCAGTTGCAGCAGCAGCACGGCAACCGGATAGAGCGCGGCCAGCACCGGCCCCCGCCGCAGCCGCATCAGCCGCCGCAGCGCGCCGGAGCGCACATAGATCCAGGCCGTCCGCAGCATCTGCCCATAGGTCGCCAGGATCCCGGTTCGCATCGAGGCCTGCACCAGGTCGGACCAGACCAGCACCTCGGTCCTCGCCTCGGCCTCTCCGTCGGGAAAGCGCGCGCGTGTCCGCCAGCCGAAGGCGGTGCCTTGGGCGGGCCGTTCCATGACCAGGTCATAGCCGCTGATCCGCGCCTGCATCCGCGATTCGCGGCGATACATCTCGCGATAGCGCCGGGGGGGCATGGGATCGAAGCCGGGAAGGTACAGAACCCGGCGGCGGAAGGGTCGCGTCATGGTGGTGTCCCGTGGTGCGGGCGCAGCATAGGACAACCCCCGCGTGTCGCAAGGCGATTCAGCCCTGGCGCCAGCGGGCTTCCTGCGACTGGATGGCGGCGATGCGGCGGGCCACGGGCGGATGGGACAGCAGCCAGGCGGGGGCCTGGCCCGCACGCCCGCCGGTCAGCCGGTCCAGCTTCTGGAACAACGAGATCTGCGGGGCGGTGCCAAGCCCCGCGCGGATCAGCAGCGCGCTGGCGAAGCGGTCGGCCTCGAATTCGTCGTCGCGCGACAGGCGGGCGGCGACCGCCGTGGCGACAAGCCCCGCGATCCAGACGCCGAGGCCCGGGATGATGCGGCCCAGGACGCCTGCCAGCGCCATGCGGATGGCGTTCTGGCCCGCGAAGTCGATCATCCGCCGCCGCGCGTGCCCGTGGGCGACATGGCCCAGTTCATGCGCGATGACGCTGGCCAGTTCCTCGGGCGTGACCTCGCCCGCGTCCAGCTTGCGGATGAAGCCGCGTGTCAGGAAGATGCGCCCGTCGGGGGCGGCAAGGCCGTTGACGGGTTCGACCTCATAGACATGCGCGCGCACGGGGGGCAGGTCCATGGCGCGGCCCAGCCGGTCCAGCATGGGCACCAGGCGGGGATGGGTCAGCGGCGTCGAACGCTGGTCGAGATCCTGCCGCAGCCGCCACAGGGAAAAGAACCAGACGGCGGCAAGATACAGGACCAGCAGGATGATCGGCAGGTATTTCATGGCCCCAATATGGTCCCGCCCCGGCCCCGTCGCCAGAGGTCAGCCGAGGATCCGCATGGCCTGGGTCAGCCCCTCCAGCGTCAGGGGCATCATGCGGTTTTCAAAGATCTGGCCGACCATGGCGATGGACTGCGTGTAACCCCAATGCGCCTGCGGGACGGGGTTCAGCCAGACGTGGTCGGGCCAGGTCTCAACGGCGCGGCGCAGCCAGACCTCTCCGGCCTCAGGGTTCCAGTGTTCGTTGGCCCCGCCGGGGACCGCGATCTCGTAGGGCGACATGCTGGCGTCGCCCACGAAGATGCACTTATAATCGCGGCCAAAGCGGTGCAGCACGTCCCAGGTGGGGGTCTGTTCCGTCCAGCGGCGGCGGTTGTCGGTCCAGACGCCTTCGTAAAGGCAGTTGTGGAAATAGAAATGCTGCATGTGCTTGAACTCGGCCCGCGCGGCCGAGAACAGTTCGTCCACGACGCGGATGTGGTCGTCCATCGACCCGCCCACGTCCAGGAACAGCAGCACCTTGACCGCGTTGCGCCGTTCGGGGCGTGTCTGCACGTCGATATAGCCGTGGTCGGCAGTGGCGCGGATCGTGGCGGGCAGGTCCAGTTCGTCCGCCGCGCCGTGCCGCGCCCAGTGCCGCAGGCGCTTCAGCGCGACCTTGATGTTGCGGGTGCCCAGGTCCACCCCATCGTCGAAGTCGCGGAACTCGCGCTTGTCCCAGACCTTGACGGCGCGGCGGTGGCGGGATTCGTCCTGGCCGATCCGCACCCCTTCGGGGTTGTATCCGTATGCGCCAAAGGGCGAGGTGCCGCCCGTGCCGATCCATTTGCTGCCGCCCTGGTGGCGGCCCTGCTGTTCGGCCAGACGCTCGCGCAGCTTGCGCATCAATTCGTCAAAGCTGCCGCTGCCCTGGATCTGCGCCTTTTCCGCGTCGGTCAGCAGCTTTTCGGCCAGCTTTTCCAGCCAGTCGCGGGGGATCGCCTGTTCCGTCACAAGCGCCTCGATGGGGATGGTTTCCAGGCCGCTGAACGCCTGGGCAAAGGCGCGGTCGAAGCGGTCGATGTGGCGTTCGTCCTTGACCAGCGCCAGGCGCGCCAGGTGATAGAAGTCGTCCACCCTCCAGCCCGCGACCCCGGCCTGCATCCCCGCCATCAGGTCCAGCCATTCCCGCAGCGAGACCGGAACCCCTTGCCGGCGCAGGCTGTCGAGGAAGGGGATGAACATCAGATCATCCGGTCCAGGATGACGGTGGCGAACAGGCCAAGCACGGCGAAGGCCATGGCGAAGGCCGCCGCGTATTGCGCGCGGTCGCGCGGCGCGCCGCCCAGTTGCCCGGCCCTGCGCCAGCCAAGCAAGGCCCCGATGATGGCGGCGGCGATGACGATCATGGTGGCCCCTTGGCGTTGCGTCGAGGCTTTCAGATAGCGGCTGGACGGGGTGGACGCAACCAAGGCGCTATCCCCGCAGCATCGCGCGGACGGCATGCCAGCTTGCCTTGGGCGTGCGCGCCATGGTGGCGTAATCGACATGGACCAGCCCGAAGCGCGGGCCATAGCCCCACCCCCATTCGAAATTGTCCAAAAGCGACCAATAAAAGAAGCCGCGCAGGTTCACGCCTTGGTCCATGGCTGTCCGCGCGGCGCGCAGGTGGTCGCCGATGAAGGCGATGCGGCGGGGGTCGGCGGTGATGTCGGGGCCCGCGGCCTCGGCCATGCCGTTTTCGGTGACGAAGATCGGCAGGTCGCCGACATGATCGCGGGCAAGGCGGGTCAGGAACTCGGTCAGGCCCTCGGGCCGGATTTCCCATCCCATCTGCGTCTTGGGCAGGGGGCCGTCCACCCCCTCGCCCTGAGGCCAGAGGCCGGGCGCGCCCGTGTAAAGCCTGCGGGTGTAGTAGTTGACGCCCAGCCAGTCGAGCGGCTGCGCGATCAGGGCCATGTCGGCCTGCCAGTCCTGCGGCAGGTGCGGTTCCAACCCGTCCAGGGCCGCTTGCGGATAGCCCTGGCCCATGAGGGCGCGGATGAACCACTGGTTATAGATGGCGTCCTGCACCTGGGCCGCGCGGATCGCGCCGGGGCTGTCGTCGGCGGGCTGCGCGGTCTCGAAGTTCAGCACAATGCCGAGGTTTCGCGCCCCTTCGGCCCGCAGCGCCTGCATGGCCGCGCCATGGGCCAGCAGGACATGGTGCATGGCGCGGGCGGCCGCGCGGATGTCGCGCAGGCCCGGGGCGTGCTGGCCCAGGAAATGCGACAGCCAGGCGATGCACCAGGGCTCGTTCAGGGTGGCGGTGCTGGCCACCCGGTCGCCCAGCCGGGCGTGCAGGATTGTGCAGTAATCGGCGAAACGCCCGGCGATATCGCGGTTCCGCCAGCCGCCGATGTCCGACAGCGCGGCGGGCAGTTCCCAGTGATAGCAGGTCAGGTGCGGCGCCAGACCGCGTTCGACCATCCCGTCCACCAGCCGGTCATAGAAATCCAGGCCCTGCGGGTTCACCGTCACCCCGTTCGGCATCACCCGTGCCCAGGATGCCGAGAAGCGATAGGCCCCGAACCCCCCGTCGCGGATCAGGTCCAGATCGCCCTGCCAGCGGTGGTAATGGTCGCAGGCGAGGCTGCCGTTGCTGCTGTCCGCGATGGTGCCTGGCGTCGCGGCGAAGGTGTCCCAATGCGACGGGCCCGCGCCGCCGTGGCGGGATCCCTCGATCTGGTAGGCCGAGGTGGCGGTGCCGAAGGTGAAGTCCGGCGGAAAGGTCGAACGGTCGGGCAGCATCGCGTCCTCCGTCAGGTTGCGGCGGTGCGCCCTCCGGTCGCCTGCCGCCAGAAGAAGACCAGCGCGAACAGCGCCGTCATCACCACGACGATAGTGGGCGCGGGCGCGCTGTCCAGCCAGAAGCTGGCCCAGATGCCCGTCAGGCTGGACCCCATGCCGACGGCCACGGACAGCGCCAGCATCGCCTGCAACCGCCGGGTCAGCAGGAAGGCGATGGCGCCCGGCGCGATCAGCAGCGCGACCGACAGGATGATGCCCACCGCCGACAGCATGGCGACCACCACGGCGGAAATCATCGCCAGCATCCCATAGTTCAGCCAGGCCACGGGCAGCCCCGCCACCCGCGCCTGCACGGGATCAAAGACCACCAGCGCGAAGTCGCGCCATTTCAGGACCAGCGCCAGCCCCACGACCGCCGAGATCGACCCGGCTGACAGGAAGTCGTCGCGTCCGACGCCCAGGATGTTGCCGAACAGGATATGGTCCAGATGCACGTCGGTCGGGAACTGCGTATAGATCACGATCCCCAGGCCGAACATGCCCGACATGACGACGCCCAGCGTGGTGTCGGGCTTGACGCGGCTGTTGGCGTCCAGCCAGCCCGCCGACAGGGCGCAGATCATGCCCGCAACAAAGGCCCCGATCAGCAGGGGGATGCCCGCCAGGTAAGCCAGGACGATCCCCGGCAGCACCGCATGGCTGATGCCGTCGCCCATCAGCGCCCATCCCCGCAGCACGAGGAAACAGCTCAGCAGCGCGGCGGGGATGCTGACGATGGCGGTGATCAGCATCGCCTCGACCATGAAGGGATAGGCGAAGGGGGCGGTGAGCCAGGTCATTCGGTGGCCCTTCTGATGCGGCGGCGGCTGGCGAGGATGCCGTGGGTCGGCGCGAAGGTGAAGGCCGCCAGGAAGATCAGCGTTTGCAGGACCACGATGATGCCGCCCGTCGCGCCGTCCAGGAAGAAGCTGGCATAGGCGCCCGCGCCCGAGGTCAGCGTGCCGATGGCGACCGACAGCGCGATCAGGCGCGGAAAGCGGTCGGTCAGCAGGTATGCCGTGGCGCCGGGCGTCACCACCATTGCGATCACCAGGAAGGCACCCACGGTCTGCATGGCGGCGACGGTGGATGCGGCCAGCAGCGTGAAGAACAGCACCCGCAGCCGCGCGGGGCGCAACCCGATGGTGCGGGCGTGGCTTTCGTCGAAGAAGACCACCATCAGGTCGCGCCATTTCGCCAGCAGGATCACCAGCGACACCCCTCCGATGATCGCCAGTTGAGCCGTGTCGCCGGGCGAGATCGCCAGGATGTTGCCCATGGTAATCGCCTGCAGATCGACCGCCACCGGGTTCAGCGAGATCATGAACAACCCGATCCCGAAGAAGCCGGTGAAGATCAGGCCGATGATCGCGTCCTCCTTGAGCCCCGTGCGGCTGTTCAGGAACAGCATGGTCAGCGCCGCAAGCCCCCCCGACAGGAAGGCGCCGAGCGCGAAGGGCAGGCCCAGCATGTAGGCGCCCGCGACCCCCGGGACGATGGAATGGGACAGGGCGTCGCCGATCAGGCTCCACCCCTTGAGCATCAGGTAGGCCGACAGGAAGGCGCAGACGCCGCCCACCAGGGCCGAGACCCAGATGGCATTCGCCATGTAGCCATAGGTGAAGGGGATCAGCAGGGTGTCCAGCATCAGGCGGTGTCCCTTGCGTCCCGCGACAGCAGGGGGGCCAGCCCCCCGGTCCCCCCGGGATATTTGTGCCAAGGTGAAAGGGCCGTCATTCGTCCTTCCTGCGGGGGCGTTGGTCGTAAAAGACTGCCGGGCGTTCGTCGTCGGTGAAGACATCCAGGCTGCGCTGGTCGGCGTCGTCATGCAGCGCCGCGCCGCCCAGCACGAAATGGCGCAGGACGCCGCCGAAGGCGCGCTTCAGGTTTTCGGGGGTGAAGGTCGTCTCGGTGGGGCCATGGGCCAGGACCGTGCCCTTCACCATCACCACGCGGTCGCAATATTCCGGCACGGAACCCAGGTCATGGGTGGAGACCAGCATCACCCGGCCTTCGTCGCGCATGTCCCTGAGAAGCGCAATGATCGCCTGTTCGGTCTGCACGTCCACGCCGGTGAAGGGTTCGTCCAGCAGAATCACGCGGGCCTCTTGCGCGATGGCGCGGGCCAGGAAGACGCGTTTCTTCTGGCCGCCCGACAGTTCCCCGATCTGGCGGCGGCGGAAGTCGGTCATGCCGACGCGGGCCAGGGCCGCGTCCACCGCCTGCCGGTCGGCGGGGCGGGCGCGGCGGAAAAAGCCCATGTGGCCGTATCGGCCCATCATCACCACGTCTTCCACCAGGACGGGGAAGGTCCAGTCCACCTCCTCGGCCTGGGGGACATAGGCGACCAGGTTCTTTGCCAGCGCCTGTTCCACGGTGCCGCCCAGGATGCGGACCTGGCCCGATGTGTGCGGCAGAAGGCCCATCAGCGCCTTGAACAGCGTCGATTTGCCCGCGCCGTTGATGCCGACCAGGGCGGTGACCGACCCTTGCGGGACGGTGAAGCTGGCGTCGCGCAGGGCGGTGACGCCGTTGCGATAGGCGACGGTCAGGTTCTGGACGTGGATCCCGTCGCTCATTCCAGCAGGCCGTTCACGATGGTTTCCGCCGTCACGCGCAGCAGGTCCAGATAGGTGGGGACGGGGCCTTCGGCATCCGACAGGCTGTCCACATGAAGGACGCCGCCATAACTCGCGCCCGTTTCCGCAGCCACCCGGCGGGCCGGGCGGTCGGAGACGGTGGATTCCGAAAAGACCACGTCGATGCCGTTGTCGCGCATCACGTCGATTACATGGCGCACCTGCTGGGGCGTGCCTTGGGCATCCGCGTTGATGGGCCAGAGATAGAGTTCCCGCAACCCGAAGTCGCGGGCGAGGTATGAGAACGCGCCCTCGGACGTGACCAGCCAGCGGCGGTCGGCGGGCAGGGCGCGGGCGGCGTCGCGCAGGGGGGCGATGGTGTAGGTGATGTCAGCCTTGTAGGCTTGAGCATTGGCGCGGTAGGTCGCGGCGTTTTCGGGATCGGCTGCGGCCATCGCGGCGGCGATGTTGTCCACATAGATCAGCGCGTTGTCCAGCGCCATCCAGGCGTGAGGGTTGGGCTTGCCGTCGTAATCGCCGCCCGCGATGGGCATGGGCTGGACCCCGTCGCTGACCACGGCGACCGGCACGTCGCCCAGCTGGTCGATGAACTGCTGGAACCAGGATTCCAGGTTCAGCCCGTTCGCCAGGACAAGCCGCGCATCCGCCGTGCGGATCAGGTCGCCCGCCGTGGGCTGGTAGTTGTGGATCTCGGCCCCCGGCTTGGTGATGGATTCCACATCCGCCGCATTGCCCGCGACGTTGCGGGCCATGTCGGCGATGATGGTGAAGGTGGTGGCGACCTTCAGCCGCTCGGCATGGGCGGGCAGGGCGGTCAGGGCGAAGGCAAGGGCAAGGGCAATTGATGACTTCATGATCCGTTTTATGTGAGAGCGATTCTCATCTGTCAATAGATGAGAATTGGTTGCAACTGAACGCCGGATGCGGCATGAAAGTTTCATGGAAAACCGTGCAAATCAGCTGGAACAGGCGCTGCGCGATGCGGGGGTGCGGGTGACGCGGCAGCGCGCCGCCCTGCTGCGGGTGATCGCGGGCAGCGAGGATCACCCCGACGCCGCCGAACTGCACCGCCGGGCCGAGACGGCGGGGGCGGGGGTGTCGCTGGCGACCGTTTACCGCACGCTGACCACGCTGCAGACCCAGGGCGTGATCGACAAGCTGGAATTCCAGGGAGAGCCCGCCCGGTGGGAGGCCGCGGACCAGCGCCACCACGACCACATGATCGACGTGGACACGGGCGAGGTGGTCGAGTTCACGGACGACCGGATCGAGCGGTTGCAGGCCGAGATCGCCGCCGAGATGGGATACGAGATCGTCCATCATCGGCTGGAACTGTATGTGCGGCGGCGGGGCGCCTGACCGGGCGATGCAGGTCTTTGACAAGATCATATCCGACCGGGGATCGCGCTATGCGGTCTCGGGCGGGCCTGCCGCCACGCGGGCCGATGCGCAGGCGCTGCTGGCCGAGTTGAAGCGCGCCAAGCGGTTCGCCAAGGCCACGCATAACAGTTGGGCGGCGATCCTGTCGGGCGAGCCGGTCAAGGACGACGACGGAGAGGCGGGCGCGGGCGCGCTGATCCTGCAGATGCTGGAACGCGCGGGGCTGCGGGATCACGTGGTGGTCGTGACGCGGTGGTATGGCGGCAAGCCGTTGGGCGGCGACCGCTTCCGCCATGTGGCGGATGCGGTCAGGTTGTATCTGCGCGAAACCGGCCTGGGTTAGCGCCAGCCAAGCGCCGGGGCGACGTGGCGCAGGATGCTGTCGATCACATGGACGTTGTAGTCCACGCCCAGCATGTTCGGCACGGTCAGCAGCAGGGTGTCGGCCTCGGCGATGGCCTCGTCCTCGCGCAGCTGGTCGATCAGGCGGTCGGGTTCGTCGGCATAGCTGCGCCCGAAGACGGCGCGATAGTTGTCGATATTGCCGATCTGGTCGCTGTCCTTGCCGCCGCGCCCGAAGTAACGGCGGTCCATGTCGCTGACCAGGGCGAAGATCGAGCGGCTGACGGACACGCGCGGGGCGTGCGCATGGCCCGCCGCTTTCCACGCATCGCGATAGGTGCGGATCTGGCGGGCCTGCTGGACGTGGAACGGCTCTCCGCCTTCGTCCACCTTGAGGGTCGAGCTTTGCAGGTTCATGCCCATCCGCGCCGCCCATTCGGCCGTGGCGTTGGAGGCCGATCCCCACCAGATGCGGTCGCGCAGGCCTTCGGAATGGGGTTCCAGCCGCAGCAGGCCCGGCGGGTTCGGGAACATCGGGCGGGGGTTCGGACGCGCGAAGCCCCGGCCTTCAAGCTGTTGCAAGAAGACCTCGGTATGGCGGCGGGCCATGTCCTGGTCGCTCTCGCCCTCGGCGGGTTGATAGCCGAAATAGCGCCAGCCATCGACCACCTGTTCCGGGCTGCCCCGGCTGATGCCAAGCTGCAACCGCCCCCCGGATATCAGGTCGGCCGCGCCCGCGTCCTCGACCATGTAGAGCGGGTTTTCATAGCGCATGTCGATGACGCCGGTGCCGATCTCGATCCGGCTGGTCCGCGCGCCGACGGCCGCCAGCAGCGGGAAAGGCGAGGCAAGCTGGCGGGCGAAGTGGTGGACGCGGAAATAGGCGCCGTCCGCGCCCAGTTCCTCGGCAGCTATGGCCAGGTCGATGGATTGCAGCAGCACATCCTGCGCCGTGCGGACCTGCGACCCCGGTTCGGGCGACCAGTGGCCGAAGGACAGGAAGCCGATCTTCTTCATGGTTAATCCCTTTGCTGCGTCAAACGCGTTGCAGGGGACATAGGGGCTTGCCGCGCGGTCAGGCAAGGTTCACCCGCGCGCAGGGGCTGTGCGTTCGTGCCTATTTCCAGCGGCGATGGACCCAGAACCACTGGTCCATGTGCTGTCGCACCAGCATCTCAAGATCGTCGTTCAGCGCCTGCACCATCGCCGCCGGTTCGCCATGTTCGACGGGTTCGCCCACATGCACGCGGAAGCGCAGCCCGTCGGGGCAGCGGATGCCGTGAACGGGGACCAGCAGCGCGTCGTATCGCAGCGCCAGTTCGGCGGGCGTCAGCACGGTCCGGCTTGGCAGGCCGAAGAAGGACAGTTCCGGCGCGTGGCGGTCGTATTGGTCAAAGCCGAGCGCCAGCCAGCCGCCGCCCTTGAGGAAGCGCAGCATCGAGGTGAGGCCAGACCGCCCGCGCGGGAACAGGGGTTCCGCGATGGCATGGATGGCGGGGATGTAGTGGCGGTTGAACGCCTCGTTGTTCATGGGGCGATAGAGCGCGCCCACCGGCCAGCCGCGCCCCGCCAGGGCCGTGCGCATGGCGTCGTAGTTTCCGAAATGGGCGCAGGCGATGATGACGGGGCGATGCGCCTCGAACGCCGCTTCCAGGGCGGGCAGGCCGGGGCCTTCCAGCGGGTCGGCGGCGTGGATGCGGGCGGTGAATTCCTCGCCCGAATAGATCTCGGCCACGGAGCGGCCCGCGTTGTTCGGAACGGCGCGGGTCAGCGCCTCGACCTCGTCAGCGGAGAGATCCGGCCGGGCAAGCGCCAGGTTTTCGCGGATGCGCCGCCGCCAGCCCGCCAGGGGCGCCAGCACATGCGCGAACAGCCAGCCCACGGCGGGGATGCGCTTGTCATAGGGCAGAAGCCGCGCAAGCCCGATCACCGACAGGAAGGCGGCGTTGGCGATGCGGTCGGACAAGGGCGGGGTGTCGGGCTGGCTCATGGGGTCTTTCGCGCCGCGCGGGCTTCTCGGGACCAGACATAAAGGCCCGCCGCCACGATAAGGGTCGCGCCCGTCACGGTCCAGCCATCGGGAAGCTGCCCGAACAGCAGCCAGCCCCAGAGGCCCGCCCAGACCAGCCCGGTATAGCCGAAGGGGGCCAGCACCCCGGCCTCGGCAGTGGCGAAGGCGCGGACCAGCAGGTATTGGCTGGCCGTGCCGAAGACGCCCAGCAGCGCGAAGGCCCAGAGGTCCGAGGGGGCGATGGGTTGCCAGACGAAGGGCACGGCCAGCGATGTCAGCGCGCTGCCCACCACCGCCGACCACATGACCGATGTGGCGACCGAATCCGTCCGCGCCATCCGCGTCAGCAGCGCGCCCGCCGCATAGGTGAAAGCCCCCGCCAGGGGCAGCAGGGCCGCGGGCTGGAAGACGCCCAGGCCGGGGCGGATGATGATCAGCGCGCCGACCAGCGCGGCGGCGATGCCCGCCAAGCGGCGGGGGCCGATCTTCTCGCCCAGGAACAGGGCCGCGCCCAGGGTGATGAGGACCGGGTTCAGGTCCATGATCGCCGTCGCCTCGGCCAGGCCGATCACCTGGAGCGAGGAAAAGAACAGCCCCACCGATCCAAGCTGCATCAGGGCGCGGGCGAATTGCAGCCCCGGACGCCGGGTGCGCAGCAGCGGGACCATCGCGGCGCGGAAGATCGCGGCGAAGATCAGCAGGTTGCCCACAAAGCGCGCCCAGACGACCTGCGCGGGGTGATAGGTTTGCGTCAGGTATTTGGCCGTCGCGTCCATCATCGTGAAACCCAGGATCGCGGCCAGCAGCAGCAGGATCCCGGTCGTCTGCGCGCTGGCGGGACGCAGGCCCGCAAGATCCTTGCCCATCCTTCAGGCTTTCCTTGCCAGGGGATGATGGGTCAGGACCAGGTCGCGCATCCGGCTGTCCAGGACATGGGTATAGATCTCGGTCGTGCCCAGGTCGGCATGGCCCAGCAGGGTCTGGATGGACCGCAGGTCGGCCCCGCCTTCCAGAAGATGCGTGGCAAAGGCGTGGCGGATGACATGCGGCGTCACGCGCGACGGGGACACGCCTGCGGCCACCGCCATGTCGTTCAGCAGCCGCCCGAAGGTCTGGCGCGGCATATGGCCCGCCGCACCGGGCGCGGGGAACAGCCAGCGCGCGCCCTTGCCCGCGACCAGTCGGCCAAGCGCGCTGTCCTTGGGCGCATCGTCGCGGATCGCCAGCCAGGCCGACAGCGCGCGGCGGGCGGGGGGCGTCAGCGGGACCATGCGTTCCTTGTCGCCCTTGCCCCGGATCAGCAGGACGCGGGGATCGCCCCGGCAGGCGGCGACGGGCAGGGCGACCAACTCGCTGACGCGCATCCCGGTCGCGTAAAGCAGTTCGATCAGGCACAGGTTGCGCGCACGGTCGGCATCAGAGCGGCCGACCTGCGGGGCGGCGGCCAGCAGCGCGTCGATTTCCGCCCGGTCCAGCGTCTTGGGCAGGCGCTTGGCCCGGCCCGGCCCGCTGATGCGGATGGCGGGGTCGTCGTCGCGCCAGCCTTCCTCCAGCGCGAAGCGGGTGAACTGGCGGATCGACGACAACCGCCGCGCCCGGGTCGCCCGCGACAGGCCCTGGGCGTCGCAATGGGTCAGGTAATCCTCGACCCGTTCACGCGTCAGGTCGGCCAGGGTCAGCCCGCGCGCGACAAGCCAGTCCGACAGGTCGCGCAGGTCGCGCCCATAGGCCAGCACCGTGTTGCGGGCGGACCCGGATTCGGCGGCCTTGGCGTCCAGAAAGGCCGATATGGCGCGGTGGTCGGCGATCATGGGTCGGCCCGCATCACCGGCAGCAGCGACAGTTGCGCGGCGGCCCCATCGGCCTCGGCCGTCAGGCCCAGGGCGCGCAGGGTGGCAAGGCCCCGGCCCGCGCGGGGCCCGTCGCCGTCCAGGCCCGCGTCGATGTCGGCCATGGCGTTCAGCAGCGCCTCTCCCTGTTGGGTGGCGGGGGCGGGGACGGGTTCGGACTTCAGCGCCGGATCGAGGACCAGCGGCACCGGGGTCGGCAGGCCCTGCCATTGGCGCAGCCTCGTGGCGATCTCGGCCGACGGACCCTCGCCCCCCTCGGGCAGGTCGGCGGCGATCATGGCGGCCAGCACGTCGGCCATGCCCGCCTTGCGGAACTCGTCAAAGGCCTGGGGCAGGGCGGGCGAGGGATCGCCGCCCGCCAGCGCGGCCTCCAGCGTGCGCATGGCACCGGCGCGTTCCCACACCCCGCCCGAGGCCGCGGGCTTCTGTTCGCTGTAAAGCGCGCGCAGGGTGGCGGGCGGAATAGCCCCGGCGCGGGCCAGACGCTCGGCCGCCTCCAGCCGGGCCTTCCAGCCGTTCATCGGGCGCAGGTCGGAATGGGCGAAGGCGATGGGCAGGGACGATGTGGGCAGCGGCTGGCCGATCGCCTCGTGGATGCGGAAATCCAGCGGCGTCATGCGGTCGGACGGGGGCAGCATCTGGCCGCCGTCCACATAGGCGTCGTCCAGGAAATGCGTCAGCAGCACCGCCTGCCGGTCGTCCAGCAGGCCCAGGATTTCGGCGCCGTGCAGGCTGATCGCGGCGGCGGCCCAATCGCCGGTCTGCGCCAGGCAGAAGATCCGCGCGGCAAAGCTGGGGGCGATGCCGGGGGTGTTGTTCATGATCTCGCAGGCCCGCGCCTCATCCCCCTTCAGCAGGGCGATGTCGAACAGGCGGCGGAAGATCTCGGGGTTGCTGGGACCGGCGGCGGTCAGCAGCGCCTGCGCCCGGTCCACCGCGCCCCCGTCCAGCAGGCGGTCGGCGCGGGCCAGAAACAGCGTCCCCTGCGACGCGCCGGGTTCGGCAGGCGGGGGGACCAGCTGCGTGACAAGGACGCGGTCCAGCAGGGCGTTCATCGCGGGCAGGCGGGCCGGGGTGCGCAGGATCAGAGCGGCCAGCGCGGCGGAACTGCTGCCCTGCCACAGGGTCGGGGGAAGGCCCGCCTTGCGCGGCGTCACCAGGCCCGCCGCGTCGGGATTGTCGTTGCCAAGCCGCGTGACCTGGACCGATCCGACCTCGCCCGTGGTGGCGACCGGCTTGGGACCGGGCGCGCCGGGCAGGCCGGGGGGCGGCGTGTCGCCGGGCCGCCAGGCCGAGCTTTCGCGGTCGGGCCCGCGCACGCTGCCCGACAGCCAGTCGCTGGCCGACAGCGGCTGTTCTGCCAGGGCGGGGGCCGACAGGCCAAGCGCAAGGGCCAGGAACAGCAGGCGGCTTTTCACTCGGCTTCAACCTGGGCTGCGGGGGCGGGGGCGCCGCCGATGGGGGTGCGCACCTCGGACCGGACCGGCTGCATGTCGCCGAAATAGGCGTAACCCGCCAGGCCGATCACCGCCGCCAGAATCAGCACCACCAGAACCTTGAGCAGCCGCATCGAATTTCGCCTCGTTCATCTTTGTTTTTGCATGGAATCCGGTCTTTCGCCGGTTCGGCCGGAATATATATGGCATTTTCCGAAAGATCACGCCATTCAGTCGGCCCAAGAAACGGGGCCGGAAAGTAGGGAACGCACATGCGCCAGCGCCTGAGGCGCCATATCGTGCTGGTCGGGATGATGGGGGCGGGCAAGACCGCGCTTGGGACGGAACTGGCCCGGCGGCTGCACGTGCCCTTCACCGATTCGGATGTCGAGATCGAGACGGCGGCGGCCATGTCGATTTCCGAAATCTTCGCCCGCGACGGCGAGGCCTTCTTCCGCGACCGAGAGGCGCAGGTGATCGCGCGCATCCTGCGGGAATCGCCGCGCGTGATCTCGACCGGCGGGGGGGCCTGGATGCAGGACCGCAACCGCGCGGCGATCAAGGCGGCGGGCCTGTCGGTCTGGCTGGCCTGCGACCTGGACACCCTGTGGCACCGGGTGCGCCAGCGCAGCACGCGGCCCTTGTTGCAGACCGCCGACCCCAAGGGCACGCTGGCCCGCCTGCTGGTCGAGCGGAACCCGACCTACGGCCTGGCCGAACTGACCTTTCCCGCCCATCCCGGCGACAGCGTCGATGCCGCGACCACGCGGCTGCTGGACGCCATCCGCACCGCCGACCCTGACCTTGTGATCGAGACGCCATGACCCATCCCGCTACAGTCCATGTCCCCTTGGGTGATCGCGCCTATGACGTGCGCATCGGGCCCGGCCTGATCGACCGCGCGGGCGCGGAAATCGCGCCCCTGCTGCGCCGCCCGCGCGTGGCCATCGTCACGGATGACACCGTGGCGGGGCTGCATCTGTCCCGCCTGCAGGCCGCACTGACGGCGCAAGGCATCGCGTCCGAGGCACTTTGCCTGCCCTCGGGCGAGGGCACGAAAAGCTGGCCGCATCTGACCGCCTGCGTCGAATGGCTGCTGGACCAGCGCATCGAGCGGCGCGACATCGTGGTGGCCTTCGGCGGCGGGGTGATCGGCGATCTGGTGGGCTTTGCGGCGGCGATCCTGCGCCGGGGCGTGCGCTTCGTGCAGATCCCCACGACCCTTCTGGCGCAGGTGGACAGCAGCGTCGGCGGCAAGACCGGCATCAACAGCCCCCACGGCAAGAACCTGATCGGCGCGTTCCACCAGCCGTCGCTGGTGCTGGCCGATATCGCGGTCCTGGACACGCTGAGCCCGCGCGACTTCCTGGCCGGCTATGGCGAGGTCGCGAAATACGGCCTGCTGGGGGATGCCGGTTTCTTCGAGTGGCTGGAGGCGAACGCCCCCCGCCTGCGCGACGACATGGCGGCCCGCCAGCACGCGGTCGCCCATTCGGTCGCCATGAAGGCCGGGATCGTGACGCGGGACGAAACCGAACAAGGCGAACGCGCGCTGCTGAACCTGGGCCACACCTTCGGCCACGCGCTTGAATCGGCCACCGGCTATTCCAGCAGGTTGCTGCATGGCGAGGGGGTGGCGATCGGCTGCGCCCTGGCCTTCGACCTGTCCGCCCGGATGGGGCTGTGCAGCCAGGAGGCGCCCTCGCGCGTGCTGGAACATCTGCGGCAGATGGGGATGCCCGCCGCCATCCGCGACATTCCGGGCGAGATGCCGGACGACGCCGCGCTGATCAGGCTGATGGGGCAGGACAAGAAGGTCGTCGATGGCCGGTTGCGCTTTGTCCTGGCGCGCGGCATCGGCGAGGCTTTCGTCAGCGACGACGTGCAGCCCGACACGCTGGAACAGGTGCTGCGGGACGCCCGCTAGAGGCGCGCCCCGCCCGCAAATCAGAACGGGATTTCGTCGTCGTAGTCGCTGCGGCTGCCGCCGCCCTGGCTGCCGCCACCGGATGACGAGCCGCCGCGGTCGTAATTCTCATACCCGCCGCCGCCAAAGCCGCCGCCGCTGTCACGACCGCCGCCGCCCGAACCGCCCCGGCCATCCAGCATCGTCAACTCGCTGCGGAACGGGCGCAGCGCCACCTCGGTCGAATAGCGGTCGGCGCCCGACTGGTCCTGCCACTTGCGGGTTTCCAGCTGGCCTTCGACATAGATCTTGGCGCCCTTCTTCAGGTATTGCTCGGCCACGCGGACCAGGGGTTCGGAGTGAATGACGACGGAATGCCATTCGGTCCGTTCCTTGCGCTCGCCGGTGTTGCGGTCCTTCCACGTCTCGGACGTGGCGATGCGCAGGTTCGCGATCTTGCCGCCATTCTGGAACGTGCGGATTTCAGGGTCGGCCCCCAGATTGCCGATCAGGATGACCTTGTTGACGCTGCCTGCCATGAGCGGGCTCCTTGGATATGTGTTCTTGATGACGGTCTAGCGCAGCGCCATGCCCGATGCAAATGCGCGCTTAATTGCCGAAGGCCATCCGCCTGCCCCAAAAGCCATGCTGGCGATGCGGATGTATTTCTGTATAGTCCTATCAAAACCCACAACAACGAGGGACGGGACGATGCTTTTCCCAACCATCAAGGCGGGTCTGTGCGCGATGCTGGTCGCAGGCCTTGCGCTGCCTGCCGGGGCCGAGGGGTTGCGCCTGTCGGGCAGTTCGTCGAAATCGCGCGCCGAACAGTTCGCCCGCCAGACCCGGCTGATGGATTCGCGGCTTGCCACCCAGTACCAGCAATCGGCGCGCCTGCAGCCCAACGGCCGCAGCAGAAGCGGCAATTCGGTCGATATCCAGTTGTCGGCCAACATCCCCGCCTATCGCGGCAAGCGCAGCGACTTCATCCCGCTTGCCCGCCAGGCCGCCCGCCAGCACGGCATCCCCGAGGATCTGTTCCTGCGCCTGGTGCAGCAGGAATCGGGCTGGAACCCGCGCGCGCGGTCGCACAAGGGGGCGACGGGCCTGGCGCAACTGATGCCGGGCACGGCGGCCAAGCTGGGGGTGAACCCCCACGATCCCGCCCAGAACCTGCAAGGCGGCGCGCGCTATCTGCGGATGATGTACAACCAGTTCGGCAACTGGCACCTGGCGCTTGCGGCCTATAACGCCGGGCCGGGGGCGGTGCAGAAATACAAGGGCATCCCCCCCTATCGCGAAACCCGCAACTATGTGCGGATCATCGCGGGCAGCTGAAGGGGCTTCTTCTTCACGCAAATATCCTCGGGGGGTGAATTGCGCCCCCCAGGGCGCAAGAGGGGGCGCGAGCGCCCCCTTTCTTCGTCACACTTCCTCGATCCGCAGCTCGACCGGGTCGCCCGCCAGCACGCCGGTGCGGGGCAGGGCCTCGATGGCGAAGTCGATGGCCTCGGGCGTGGTCTTGTGCGTGACCACCAGGACCGGAACGCTGTCGGGGCTGTGCTGGCCGTATTGGCGCATCCGGTCGATGGAAATTCCCGCATCGCCCAGGACCGTCGCCACCTTGGCCAGCGCGCCCGGCTTGTCCTGCAATTCCAGGCGGATGTAATAGGCCGCCGGAACCGCCGTCCGCGCGGGCTGCGCCGCCTTCAGCATCGTCGCGGGCTGGCCGAAGACCGGCAGGCGCACGCCGCGCGCAATTTCCACGATGTCCGACAGGACCGCGCTGGCCGTCGGGCCTTCGCCCGCGCCCGCGCCGCGCAGCACGATCTGGCCCACGCTGTCGCCTTCGATGACAACCATGTTCGTGCCGCCCATCAACTGCCCCAGGGGGCTGTCGGCGGGAACAAGACAAGGCGACATGCGCTGTTCCAGCCCGCGCGGCGTCATCTGCGCCACGCCCAGCAGCTTGATGCGATAGCCCATGTCGGCGGCACGGCGGATGTCGTCGATGCTGACGCGCTCGATCCCCTCGATTTCCACGGCGTCGAAATTGACCTGCGTGCCGAAGGCGATAGAGGACAGGATCGCCAGCTTGTGGCCCGCGTCGATGCCGCCCACGTCCAGCGTCGGATCGGCTTCCAGGTATCCCAGCTGGCGGGCTTCCTCGAACACGGCGTCATAAGGCAGGCCCGCGCTGTCCATCCGCGTCAGGATATAGTTGCAGGTGCCGTTCATCACGCCCATGACGCGGCGGATCTCGTTGCCGGCCAGCGATTCCGTCATGGCCTTGATGACGGGGATGCCGCCCGCCACCGCAGCCTCGAACCGCAGGGTGCGGCCCAGGGATTCCGCCAGTTCGGCCAGCGCCTGCCCGTGGACGGCCAGCAGCGCCTTGTTCGCGGTCACCACATCCTTGCCCGAGCGCAGGGCGGCCTCGATGCTGTCCTTGGCGATGCCCGCGTCGCCGCCCACCAGTTCCACGAAGACATCCACGTCCTCGGCGGTCGCCACGGCCAGGGGGTCGTCTTCCCAGCGATAGGCCGACAGGTCGGCGTCGCGGTTCTTGCGCTTGTCGCGGGCGCTGATGGCGGTGATCGACACGGGGCGGCCGGTGCGGCGCGCCAGCAGATCGGCGTGTTTCTGGACGATCTTGACGACACCGATCCCGACGGTGCCAAGCCCGGCGATGCCAAGTCGAAGGGGATCGGGGCGAAGGGGGGACGACATGAAAGCCTCTTGTCCTAAGGTCGCCTGCTGTTAGCGTGGCCCGCGCCGTCATGCAACGCCGCGGTCAAAGCCAGCGGCGCGTGCGTTGCCGGTATGCCGCGAAGGCGCCGGGAAAGGCGCGGGCCAGCCGTTGCTCCTCGGGGCCGATGAAGCGGGCCCGGATCACCGCGACAAAACCCGCGACCAGCGGCGGGGCGGCAAGGGGCGCGTGAAAGGCCAGGCAGGCCCCCGCCAGAACCAGCGCATCGGCCAGATAGATCGGATTGCGCGACAGCCGGAACGGCCCGGACGTGACCAGTTGGCTTGGCTGGCCATGCGGGTCCACCGTGGTCCGCGCCCGAACCAGCGTCAGCCCGGCCCAGGCCATCAGCGCCACCCCGGCCAGGACCACTGGCAGGCCCGCCCCTGCAAGCCGGCCGGGCCCATGCGGCGCCACGCGCCCCACGGCCCATCCTGCCACCACGAAACCGGCAAGCCAGATCGGAGGATAATCCGCTGTCAGCCGCATCAGTCCCGCCCTCCGTCGCCCGCCCATTCCCCGTCGATGCCGGTGGTGCGCATGATCGACAGAACCTCGCGCGCGGCCTTCAGGGTCGCGGCATGGATGGCCAGAACGGCGGCCGCGTCCATCTCGTCGGGATAGCGTTCGCCCCTGGTGTTGATGAAGGTCGGGTGCCAATGGCCGGGCCTGGTGCCGGGCCGCCAGGACGCATGGCACAAGAGGTTCCGGTTCAGGCGGATGGCCCCCAGATCCCGGGAAAGCCCCGGGTGATCCGTGATCCCCGCATCCCTCATGGCCGCCACAAAACTGTCGATCAGCGTGCCCAGGGTGTCGTCGGCGATATCCTCCATCCGCCGCAGCCAGCCTTGCCAGGCCTTGCCGCCTGCATCTTCCCCCAGTTCCTTGCGCGTCAGCGAGAAGATCGCCCGCTTCAGCGCCTCCTCCAGGAAGCCGAAGCCCGACACCGCATGGCCGATGGCCGCGGCCATGTCGTCGGGCAGGCGGACGGGGGCGGGGCGGCCGCTCATGCTATTCGCGCCACAGATCCCTGACCCATGTCGCGGGCAGCAGATAATGGCGCAGGTGCCGGGACAGGCTTTCGCGGCGGCGGCTTGTAAAGGTGGCGCGCAGGTGATCCAGCGGGGGGCGATGTTCCTGATCGTCCCTCCAGCGGCCAGCAATGGCCTCGGGCGGGTTGAGATGGCCTGCGAAGATCACGATCCGGCTGCCCCTTGGCACCCTGGGTTCGCGGACATAGTTCAGCGGGAAGGGCGGGACCGAATGCATCCGGAAATGCGCCAGCCAGCCGCGCGGCCAGAACCTGACCCCGCCCGGGGCATTGCGGGTCACGAAGCGTTGCTCGAACCTGTAGGTCTCCGCGATGCCCTGCGGATCGGCGCGAAAGATGTCCTGCAACGGCGCCAGCTTGCCCACCCGCATCCGATAGACCGAGGTCTGGCCCAGCTTCTCGAACGGCGTGTTGGGGTTGCGCCCCAGGATGGTGTCGTCGGGATCGCCATAGGTGAAGAAGGGATCCAGGTTCCCGGTGATGATCACGTCCAGATCCAGGAACAGCACCACGCCCGTCACGTCGCCCAGATCGCCCCACAGCCGCGACTTGGGCCATTGGCCCCGGTTCGTGACGGGGGCCTGATAGTCGAAGACCGGCAGCGGCCTGACCGCGATGTCGGGATGCAGGCCCGCCCCGTCGTCGGTGAAGCAGAACAGCCGGAAGGGCGGCGTGATGTTGCGGCGGATCATCCCGTGCAGGCGGTTGACATAGTGCGGCCCGAACTTCGTGCCCCACTTGATGCAGATGATCTGCTTGATCGCTGGCGCGTCCATCCGGCTGTCTCCCTGCTGAGGCGCAGGGTTTCACAGCCGCCAGGCCAAGGCAATGTTCTTCACCTTGGCCCAAATATCCCACAGGGGGCCCGGGGGACGTGAAGTCCCCCGGCCATCGCGGGACGCAAAACTCACGCCGCGCGGTTTTCCCGGATCAGCCGCAGGATGTCGGCGGCGGCCTGGGGGATGTTGGTGCCCGGCCCGAAGATCGCCTTGACCCCGGCGTTCTTCAGGTAATCGTAATCCTGCTGCGGGATCACGCCGCCGCAGATCACCAGGATGTCGCCCGCGCCCTGGGCCTTCAGCGCCTCGATCAGCTTGGGGGCCAGCGTCTTGTGCCCCGCCGCCTGGCTGGAAATCCCCACCACGTGCACGTCGTTGTCCACGGCGTCCTGGGCGGCTTCCTCGGGCGTCTGGAACAGCGGCCCCACGTCCACGTCGAAGCCGATATCGGCGAATGCCGTGGCGATCACCTTGGCGCCCCGGTCGTGGCCGTCCTGGCCCATCTTCACGACCAGCATCCGGGGACGGCGGCCTTCCTCGGCGGCGAAGGTTTCCACGTCGCGCTGGATCTGCGCGAACCCTTCGTCGCCCTCATAGGCCGCGCCATAGACGCCCGCCAGGGTCTTCACCTCGGCCCGGTGGCGGCCCCATTCCTTTTCCATCGCCATGCTGATTTCCCCAACGGTTGCACGGGCGCGGGCGGCCTCGATGGCGGCCTCCAGCAGGTTGCCGCCCTCGCGCGCGCGGCGGCTGATCTCGTCAAGCGCCACCTGGCAGGCGGCCTCGTCGCGCGTGGAACGGATGCGGTTCAGGCGCGCGATCTGCGCCTCGCGCACGGCCATGTTGTCGATGTCCAGGATGTCGATCGGGTCTTCGCGGTCCTTGCGGTACTTGTTGACGCCGACGATCACCTCCTCGCCCCGATCGATCTGGGCCTGGCGGCGGGCGGCGGTTTCCTCGATCCGCAGCTTGGGCATCCCCGAGGCGACCGCCTTGGTCATGCCGCCCAGCTCCTCGACCTCCTCGATCAGCGCCCAGGCCTTTTCGGCCAGTTCCGCCGTCAGGCTCTCGATGTAATATGACCCCGCCAGCGGATCGACGACATGGGTGATGCCGGTTTCCTCTTGCAGAATCAGCTGGGTGTTCCGCGCGATCCGCGCCGAAAATTCCGTCGGCAGGGCAATGGCCTCGTCCAACGCGTTGGTATGCAGCGACTGCGTGCCGCCAAGCGCCGCCGACATCGCCTCGTATGCCGTGCGGATCACGTTGTTGTAGGGATCCTGTTCCTGCAGGGACACGCCCGAGGTCTGGCAATGCGTCCGCAGCATCAGGCTGCCGGCCTTCTTCGGCGCGAACTCTGTCATGATCCGGTGCCACAGCAGGCGCGCGGCGCGCAGCTTGGCGATCTCCATAAAGAAGTTCATGCCGATGGCGAAGAAGAAGGACAGCCGCCCCGCGAACTGGTCCACGTCCATGCCCGCGCTCAGCGCGGCGCGGACATATTCGCGGCCGTCGGCCAGCGTATAGGCCAGTTCCTGCACCAGGTTCGCGCCCGCTTCCTGCATGTGATAGCCGGAAATCGAGATCGAGTTGAACTTGGGCATCTCGTGGCTGGTGTATTCGATGATGTCCGCGATGATCCGCATCGAAGGCTCGGGCGGATAGATATAGGTGTTGCGGACCATGAACTCCTTGAGGATGTCGTTCTGGATCGTGCCCGACAGCACCGCGCGGGAATGGCCCTGTTCTTCCCCGGTCACGATGAAGTTCGCCAGGATCGGGATCACCGCGCCGTTCATGGTCATCGACACCGACACGCGGTCCAGCGGGATGCCGTCGAACAGGATCTTCATGTCCTCGACCGAATCGATGGCGACGCCCGCCTTGCCCACGTCGCCCACCACGCGCGGATGGTCGCTGTCATAGCCCCGGTGCGTCGCCAGGTCGAAGGCCACCGACACGCCCTGCTGCCCGGCGGCAAGCGCCTTGCGATAGAAGGCATTCGATTCCTCGGCCGTGGAAAAGCCTGCGTATTGGCGGATCGTCCAGGGGCGGCCCGCATACATCGTGGCGCGGGGGCCGCGGGTGAAGGGCGCGATGCCCGGCAGGCTTTCCAAGTGGTCCAGGCCCTCCAGGTCGGCCTGGGTATAAAGCGGCTTGACCGGGATGCCTTCCAGCGTGTTCCAGGTCAGGCTGGCGGGATCCTTGCCGCCCAGTTCCTTGGCCGCCAGCTTTTGCCAATCGTCCAGCGTGGGTTTCGTCATGCTTGATCCTTTCGCACGGCGCGAGCCGCCCTATATTCAGGGCAGGAAGGGGTGCCGATGAAGTTGAAATTGCTTATGGTTGCGATGCTGGTCGCGGGGATGGGCCCGGCGCGCGAGGCGCCCCCGCCCGTGGTGGAGGCGCAGCCCGCCAGACCCGAGGAGGTCGCGCCCCCCCAGTCGGAACCCGCCGCGCCCCCCGAGTTGCGCATCCTGTCCGCGACCGAGGCTGAACCGGCCGATTTCCTGTGGCAGGCCCGGCCCGTCGCGGTCTTTGCCGACACGCCCAACGACCCGGCCTTCCGCGAACAGATGCGCGCGCTTGAAGCCGGGGCCGGGGCGCTGATCGAACGCGACGTGGTGGTGATCGCCGACAGCGACCCGGCAGCCAACAGCGCCTGGCGGCAGCAGTTGCACCCGCGCGGCTTTTCGCTGGTCATCATCGACAAGGACGGGCAGGTCAAGCAGCGCCGCCCGCTGCCCTGGGACGTGCGGGAAATCAGCCGCGCCATCGACAAGCTGCCCCTGCGCCGCCAGGAAATCGGCCGCGCGGGGCTGGTGCGATGAGCGTTGAAAACCGGCGCGCCCCCGCCTATATTCAGCCCGAAGGACAAGGAGGTTCGACATGAGCACGACATCCTACAACCCCCGCCCGATCACTGGCCGAACCGGCCCGATGCCGGGTTATTCCCGGCGCTGAGCCGCGCCTTTTCAGCCTCGATCCACGATGTGACGCCCGCTTTGGTTTCCGCAAGGCGGGCTTTTTGCCGCGAATCGCTGAGATCCGCCACGGCCCCGCTGCCGCCGGTCAGATGGGCCAGCAGATAGGCCATCGCTTCCTCGCCCAGGTCGATCGCCTCGATCTTCATCTCGATGTAATGGCGATACATCCGCGCGGCGCGGGTTGCGTCCACGCGGTCCAGCCGCAATTCGCGCAGATCCGCGATCATCGCGCCGATGGTGGCAAGCTGGTTGTAATATTGCACCACCGGATCGACCACGCGGAAGGGCAGGACGTGGATATCCTCGACAATGGCGGCGAACAGGCGGTCGTTGTGCTCGGTGGGGATCACCGGGAAATAGCCGCCGCCCTTCAGGATCAGGGCCTCGATCTCGGCGCCATAGCGGGGCAGGTTCTGGCCCTTCAGCGTGGCGACATGCACGCGGATTTCGGCGTAAAGCGCGCCCTGCACGTCGCGGACCCGTTCGGCCCGGGCCGCCCGGTCCCGCCGCGCGCTGAGAAGATGCGTCACCACCCAGCCACCCGCCACCACCGCGCCGCCGATCATGGCGGCGACGACGCGGGCGTCGGACAGGGTGGCGGGGAAGGTCATTCAAACTCCATGATCACGTCATCGACCTTGAGGCTCTGGCCCGCCTCGGCGTTCACCGCCTTGACCACGGACCGGCGTTCGGCGCGCAGGATGTTTTCCATCTTCATCGCCTCGACCGTGGCAAGGGCCTGGCCTTCCTGCACCTCGTCGCCGGGGGCCACCGCGATCTTCACCACCAGGCCCGGCATGGGGCAGAGCAGGAATTTCGACGTATCCGGCGGCAGCTTTTCCGGCATCAGGCGCGCGAGTTCGGCGGTGCGGGGGCGGCGGACCTGAACCTTCAGGTCGGCGCCGCGCGTGCGCAGGCGGAACCCGGCGGGGATCTTGTCCACCTTCATCACCAGCGGACGGCCGTCGACGGTCAGCCGCGCCAGCGTCTGGCCCGGCTTCCAGTCGCTTTCGACGCGCAGATCCTGGCCGTTCACGGCGACCGTTGCGCCGTCGCGGTCGGCGCGAATGCGGGCCGGGATCTCACGACCGTTGACGAAGACCACCCAGTTCTCGCCCACCCGGCGTTCGTGATTGTCCAGCCGCCCGCTGATCCGGGCGCGGCGGATTTCGGCCACGCGGTGCATGGCGGATGCCGCGGCGGCAACGCGGGCCAGTTCGTCGTCGGGCAGGGTCGCGCCCCCGAAGCCTTCGGGATATTCCTCGGCGATGAAGGCCGTGGTGATGTCGCCCGCGACGAATTTGGGGTGGTCCATCACGGCGGACAGGAAGGGCAGGTTGTGGCCGATGCCTTCCACCTCGAATTCGTCCAGCGCCACGCGCATCGCCTCGATGGCCTGATCCCGCGACGGCGCCCAGGTGCAAAGCTTGGCGATCATCGGGTCATAGAACATGCTGATCTCGCCCCCCTCGAAGACGCCGGTGTCGTTGCGGACCACATGGGACGCATCCGCGACCTCGGCCGGGGGGCGGTAACGGGTCAGCCGCCCGATCGAGGGCAGGAAGTTGCGATACGGATCCTCGGCGTAAAGGCGGCTTTCCATGGCCCAGCCGTTGATGGTCAGGTCGGACTGCTTGAAGGGCAGGGGTTCGCCCGCCGCGACCCGGATCATCTGTTCCACCAGGTCGATGCCGGTGATCAGTTCCGTCACGGGATGTTCCACCTGAAGCCGGGTGTTCATCTCAAGGAAATAGAAGTTCTTCTGCCCGTCCACGATGAATTCAACCGTGCCCGCGCTGGTATAGCCCACGGCCTTGGCCAGCGCGACGGCCTGTTCGCCCATGGCGCGGCGGGTTTCAGGGTCCAGGAAGGGCGAGGGCGCTTCCTCGATGACCTTCTGGTTGCGGCGCTGGATCGAACATTCTCGTTCGTGCAGATAGACGGCGTTGCCGTGCTTGTCGGCCAGCACCTGGATTTCGATGTGGCGCGGCTGCGTGACGAATTTCTCGATGAAGATGCGGTCGTCGCCGAAGCTGCTGGCGGCCTCGTTGCGGGAAGATTCAAACCCCTCGCGCGCTTCCTGCGCGGTCCAGGCGATGCGCATCCCCTTGCCGCCGCCGCCCGCGCTGGCCTTGATCATCACCGGATAGCCGATCTGGTCGCTGATGCGCACGGCCTCCTCGGCATCCGCGATCAGGCCCATGTAGCCGGGAACGGTGCTGACGCCCGCTTCCTGCGCGATCTTCTTCGAGGTGATCTTGTCGCCCATCGCCTCGATGGCAGGGGACGGGGGGCCTACGAAGACCACGCCCTCGCGTTCCAGCGCCTCGGCGAACTTCATGTTCTCGGACAGGAAGCCATAGCCCGGGTGGACGGCCTCGGCCCCGGTCTGGCGGATGGCGTCCATGATCTTGTCGATCACGATATAGGACTGGTTCGCCGGGGGCGGGCCGATATGGACGGCTTCGTCCGCCATTTTCACATGCAGCGCGCCCCGGTCGGCGTCGGAATAGACGGCGACGGTGGCGATGCCCATCTTGCGGGCGGTCTTGATGACGCGGCAGGCGATCTCGCCCCGGTTGGCGATCAGGATTTTCTTGAACATGGGCCCCCCCGGCCAGGCATGAAAAAGCCGCCCAGGGGCGCATGGCCCCGGGCGGCGATCGAAACGATGCGGCGCGACGGGCGCGCCGGGATCAGGTCGTTACTGGCACAGGCCCACGTCGTCGCACAGAACGCCACCGGCGCCACCGATGGCGGCACCCTTGATGACGTTGCGGCCGCTGACGCTGGCCACGGTCGCGCCGACGCCTGCGCCGATAAGGGCGCGGTCCGTGTCGGTCGGGTTGATGCCCTGGGTGCAGCCGGAAATGGCGGTCGCGCCGACAAGGGCGGCAAGCGCAAGGAACTTGGACATTCTTTTTTTCCTGTCAGAAAGGTGGCTGGAGCGGAACGCCCGTCCAGCCGGTCAGGTTCAGTAACGGCGCTGGCAGACGCCGGCGTCGTCGCACAGCGCGCCGCCCACGGCGCCGATGGCCGCGCCGGTTGCGATGTCCTCATCCAGGGCCTTGGCGATGACGGCACCGGCGACGGCACCGCCGGCCGCGCGCTGCGCGTCGGGCGAGATGCCGCCCGCGCCATAGCCCTGCTGGCAAGCAGCGAGGCCGAGAAGAAGGAAAGCGCCGCCAGCGATGCGGGTGAACGTCGAGGTCTGCATGAAGTCTTGCCTGTATGGTGGGCCGCATGAACGGCCGGTGAAAGGTGACGAACGACTATCGCATGGTGCGAGGGATCGTCAAACTGACATGCGTGTGAGAACAACGCCCTAGGCAGCAAGTCGCGCATCATCGCCGGTCCGTCGGATCGTCGTCCTCGCCCTCGTCCCAGTCGTCCTCGTCCCATCCGAAATCGGGGGGACTGTCGGGGGCGAACAACTCGGGGAAGGACGCCTCGGCGGCGGCCATGTCCACCTGCAGCAGCTGGTCATAGTCGGCGGGATCGAAGGCGCCGACCGCCTTGACCTCGCGCCCGATCAGCCAGCCCAGGCGGCCCGCGTCCAGGTTGCCGCGGACAAAGGGTTCATCGCCGAAATGCTGGATCAGGGCGGCCAGGAAGCCCGCGTCGGCGCGGCGGTCGGCGGGCTTGCGGTCGCGGAAGCGTTCGCGCCGGGTGATCGGCGTCGCGCCCTTCTTGCGGTTCTCGCGGCGGATGACGAACTGGAAATCGGTGCCGGGAAGGCGTCCCGGAAAGCCTCGGTGCTTCAGCATGATGCGCCCTTGGTGCTGGGGCGGGGCTGGACCGGGCCGGAAAGTCGCGGGCAGCCGGACCGCCCGCGTGGTGTCAGTCGGTTCGGCTCAGTTGGCGCCGTATTTGCCCTGATAGACCGGCTCGGTCGTGACGGGGTTCGGGGTGGGCACGTAAACCTCGGGTTCGGCTGCCTGGCGCTGGCACGCAGCGAAGGCCGACACCAGCACGAGGCCGAGGATGAGTTTTTTCGCCATAGGGTCTTGCTCCTGTAAAGCGGGCGCGGCTGCGCCCGTCTGCTCGGGTTCAGGGGGATGTCTTCATGCACCGCCCCGCCGGGCATGATAGCGGCGCTGCCCGCGCGCAGACAGGCGGGCAGGGCGGCAGGGGGCAAATGGCCCGCGCCCTGTGGCCCGCCTGCATCATTCACGCGTTTGTGCAACACCGTTAACATCTTACAAGGGAATGTTGTCGTGCTTCTTCCACGGATTCGACAGCTGCTTGGTGCGCAGGCTGGCGAAGGCGCGGGCCACGCGCTTGCGGGTCGAATGGGGGCGGATCACCTCGTCGATGAAGCCCTTTTCGGCGGCGACAAAGGGATTGGCGAAGCGGTCCTCGTAATCCTTGGTCCGGGCGGCGATCTTGTCGGCGTCGCCCAGTTCGCTGCGATACAGGATCTCGACCGCGCCCTTGGCGCCCATCACCGCGATTTCCGCCGTGGGCCAGGCATAGTTGAAATCGCCCCGCAGGTGTTTCGACGCCATCACGTCATAGGCCCCGCCATAGGCCTTGCGGGTGATGACCGTGACCTTGGGCACCGTCGCCTCGCCATAGGCGAACAGCAGCTTCGCCCCGTGCTTGATGACGCCGCCGTATTCCTGCCCCGTGCCCGGCAGGAAGCCCGGCACGTCCACGAAGGTCAGGATCGGGATTTCGAACGCATCGCAGAAGCGGACGAAGCGCGCGCCCTTGCGGGAACTGTCGATGTCGAGGCACCCTGCCAGCACCATCGGCTGGTTGGCGACCACGCCCACGGTGCGGCCCTCGATGCGGATGAAGCCCGTGATGATGTTGCCCGCGAAGTCGCGCTGGATTTCGTAGAAGTCGCCTTCGTCCGCGACCTTCACGATCAGTTCCTTCATGTCATAGGGCTGGTTCGGGTTGTCGGGGATCAGCGTGTCCAGGCTTTCCTCGATCCGCGCGGGGTCGTCGAAGAAGGGCCGCACGGGGGCCTTGTCGCGGTTGTTCAGCGGCAGGAAGTCGAACAGGCGGCGGATCTCGGTCAGCGCCTCGACATCGTCTTCAAACGCGCCGTCGGCGACCGAGGATTTCTTCGTATGGGTCGATGCCCCGCCAAGTTGTTCTGCGGTCACCACCTCGTTCGTGACGGTCTTCACGACATCCGGGCCGGTCACGAACATGTAGGACGTGTCCTTCACCATGAAGATGAAGTCGGTCATGGCGGGGCTGTAGACTGCGCCGCCCGCGCAAGGCCCCATGATCACGCTGATCTGCGGCACCACGCCGGACGCCATGATGTTGCGCTGGAACACGTCGGCGTAACCGGCCAGCGAGGCCACGCCTTCCTGGATGCGCGCGCCGCCCGAATCGTTCAGCCCGATCACGGGGGCGCCGTTCTGCATCGCCATGTCCATGATCTTGCAGATCTTCTGGGCATGGGTTTCCGACAGCGAGCCGCCAAAGACGGTGAAGTCCTGGCTGAAGACATAGACCAGCCGTCCGTTGATCGTGCCCCAGCCTGTCACGACGCCGTCGCCATAGGGGCGGTCCGCCTCCATCCCGAAATCGGTCGATCGGTGGGCCACGAACATGTCGAATTCCTCGAAGCTGTCCTCGTCCAGAAGCAGCTCGATCCGCTCGCGCGCCGTCAGCTTGCCGCGCGCGTGCTGCGCGTCGATCCGGCGCTGACCGCCGCCCAGACGGGCCTGTGCGCGGCGGTTTTCCAGTTCCTGCAGAATGTCCTTCATGGCGACGCCCCCGATTTCGCAGCCGCAGCCTAGTCGCACGGCAAAAGCCGGGGAAGCAAAATCGAGAAAATTTGCAAACAATGCAGCATCGGACGGGCGAAAACTGGAAATCTGCAAAGCGTGCTTGCAAGTTCAGGACGCTGCCTGAATCGTCGTCGATGCAAAGGGAGGAAAGGGTGAGAGGCTGGACAACGACCGACGATTATACTTTTCAGAGAGTTATAAGAGTATTTGTAACATTGTGACGGGCCTAGAAACGACCTCATGACGTTGCGTCATTTTCTCAATAAGGTTCATGGCTCGACGCCTGCTATGGCGTCAAGCATCTTATCCAGCACACCTATACGAACGAGCGACTTGGGATTCCACTCATCACTAACCCGGTGTGAATTCAACATATGACTTCGTTCATGGTGGCCTGCTCCCATGTTCCAGCCAAAGCGCAGGGAGATGTGAAGGAGGAACTGTTTCATTTGCCGAAGATGCCCCGCAGCATCGTCCGCGACCGTGCCGTCAGCCGAGGATCAGTATTGTCGGATGCGTCCCGGATCTCAGCAAGCCAGCTGCGTTCATTCTCGGTAGCAGGCGTGCCAAAGATTTCCGTGATTGCCTTCGCTGAAGTTGCGCCTACCGCCTGCTCGAGAGCCAAGCGCATCAAGAACGCCGGATCAACCTCCAGAGCCTTCGCAAGCGAAGGCACGCGGTCCAAGGGCACCTTGTTACGCCCGTTCTTCAGGAAGGTCATCATGTTTGCATTCGCGAAGCCCGCCTCGCTGGCGATCTCCGCCTGTGTCTTACGATGCGACAGGTCACAAATGCGGTCGGCGATCAGCTTGGCCGTCTGGGTGTTCTGGTAGGGATTGGTCATGGTCGGTCTCATGTGGTTGGTCATATGACTTACCTACTTGAGAGCACCGGTGCGTTCGGGTGGGGACTCGCACGATGCAGCACGACATCTGCGAGGGAATCGAAGTCTTAGAAGAAACCGTTGAAGACGATGGGGGTGCCTCCATTTCCAGCCGGTTCGGGGCGAACGAACCCTCCGCCTTGTGCCATCCCTCATGTCGTTGCGTGTAAGAAGGACATCATACCTTGCCGTCACCAGAGACTTGGCGCCAATCACCTCCGATAACCAATAAAGCATGAAAATCCTGTTCTTTCCACTCGGCGAGGCGGCTGCTGATTCCCATATAGCATAGGTAAAATTGACCTATGGAATGAACGATGCTGACCCAAAACCGCCTGCGCCAGGTGCTCAACTACGATCCCGAGACAGGGGTCTTCAGGTTCGTCAAGGGGCGGCGGAAAGGACGGACTGCAGGCACCGTCCATGATACCCGCGGCTTTCTGAAGGTGTCGATAGACGGACGCAACCATCTGCTGCACCGGCTGGCCTGCCTCTGGATGACCGGAACGATGCCGCGCTGGAACGTCGAGCACATCAATGGCGATCATGGCGACAACCGCTGGGCAAACCTGCGCGAGGGTGAGCGTAGCCAGAAGAGGCAATATCGCGCACCTCGGCGCCAGACGACGACCTGCACGGGCATCTGGAAGGTGGGCACATCCTTTGAAGCGATGGTCGCCGTGCAGGGCGTCACGATCAACCTCGGCGCATTTGAAACCATGGACAAGGCGGCCGCTGCCATTACTCTTCTGCAGCGCCGCGCCCAGGAAAGACAAGCTACACAGCGTCGCTTGTCTGCGTAGGCGAGTTAACATGGCTGCGGAAAAAGTTACCTTCCAACGGCCATTTCTCTCCACAAGGGTAAGATTTCCCGTAATTTTGGCTGCATCTGTTAATTGTCCAGCTGCCGTGTGGAAAGATCTGCATGTCACGAGGTGCTGAAAGTTAACACGACTTGCACAGAATACCCTTGGTTTTGCTGAACCTGTGGGCCGGACTTAACGCAGATGCGACATTTCGGACCTCAGAAACACGTTTTTGCGGTGAGCCGAACCGCGTGATGAGCTGTGGTGCGGACAAGATGCGGATCGAAGTCGGCTTTCAGGGAAAGGTCCAAACCACATCCAGCCTTGTCGTAAAGAATGGTGCGGACGATGGGATCCAAGCCGCTCATCATGCATGGCAAGGCCTTTAGGCGATGGCGACCGCAGTCTCATCGAGCGACGCACTGCCTTGGCCGCAGAAGACCTGGTTCGATAAGATCAGTCATAGGGGGCAATGACCATTATTGTATATCCTGGAGCTCGGTCCATACAGCGCCTGCGTCGGACCGCCGCTACACCACGAACCCTGCAGCAGATACACCTCAGCTGTCGTGGCAGTGAGCCTTTAATCGGATCTGTTCGACTACACTACGATGGCTGACTCTGAATGGCCTGATGTCCTCGCCTTCAGGATCGAAAGCGTGGAGGACAGCAAGGCGCCTGGTGTCATTTGCGTGCGTCGGGTTGCCCCCGACGTCCTCCACATTAGGGCCGGTGGCTTTGAGCCCAACAGAGACATTCAGGCAAGCCGCAGCATGGTAGCGCGGATTGCGTGTGCAGCGGACGGCTCGGCCCAAAGCGGCCAGTCGGGAGAGCGGTGGCGCCACAGCTTGGCTTCCCCAAACCAGCCGCTCATGCTCACCGTAGCGAAATTGACAGGGGAATGTCGCTGATGGGGCGAAGCAAGCTTCGTCAAATCAGGATCCATCTCCACATAGCAGGGGTTCCCTGCGTCGGACCCAGTAGATAGGCTTCTAAGATGCCGAACATGATCTGCCAGCAGGCCGCTCCCTCTCCCGGCCACATCGCCGCCGGTCTGGCGACGCGTCTCGCCAGGAAATCTGTGGCCTCTTGGCTCTCCTGAACGCCGCCCGGCTTTCGAAAATTGTAGGCGCCATGGGCGAGGCCGCCCGGCGAAAGCCTGTCTCTGACGACAAGCAGGGCGCTGATCGTGTGACCGCCTTCGCCAAGGACCTGATGGACGGGCCGCTTTCGACGGATGCGCTGCGGGCAGGGCTGTGGTTCGCCGTAAAGCAGGCCCTGAGGCTGCCTGATCTCTATCCTCTTTCATCCCGAGCCTTGAAGGAGGAAACCACCGCCATCGCCGTCCGCGCCTCCGAAATCCTCGCCCCCGCCGTGGCCAACGCGCAGCAGGCAAGGACGGGCGCCGAGCTGTCGCTTATGGGTCGGTCGGGACGGCTGTTGCTGCGCCGGGCGACGGGCGCCTGCAGGCGCGCGGGCGGCTGTGACTTTCCCAGATGTCATCGCACATGAGATGATGGTCATGATGGAGGGCCTTGCGGCGGCAAGCGTCCGGGGTGAGTTGGACCCAGAGGTTGGGGCGGCCATTCGCAAAGGGCAGCAAGCAATCTCGGCTGCGGTCCTTGCCGGCGGCGGATGGGCTGCAATGGCCAGCGCGATTGGATCGGTGGGTTTCGCGCCCTATATCGCCGCTGCCAAGCTGTCTGCCGTGATCCCTTTCGTTGCCGGACCGACGCTCACATCGCTACTGTTCGTGATGATAAATCCCGTGACAGTCATCGCTGGCAGCGCGGCCCTTGGCTATTTGGCAATCAGCGGCCGGGCCAGCGCCGCCCGCGAGGTTGCCGCCGCGAGGGTCGCGATCCTCTTGGCAGTGCGCAGTCAGGGTGCGGATAACGTGATGGCCGTGCTCTTAGACGCGTTTCGAGGGCTTCACCGAATGCCGGACACCGAGTTGCGTCATCTCAACGGCAAGCAGCGCAAGGCAGTTCGCGGCCTAGCGGAGACAATCAGCGCTGCTATGTCTACGAGCATTCCTCCCACGTCAGCGGAGGCGCCCGGTCTCTGGGGTGCGCGCATCGCTGTCGAGCAAAGCACCGACCGCCAAGACACCGCTTTGGTTGCAGGTCTGACAGCGGGCGACATGCTCTATCACGCGGCCGCGGTCGATCCGGCAGTGCTGGCTGCCGTTGATTTCTCGCGAGTGACCGAGTTCGACATGCCGCTAGATCTTGCGGTTCATGTCGAGAACTTCGCCTCTCAGGGTGCCCGGGTTGCGCTGCGGGGCTACAGCGCCGAGCAGCTGGTCATGGCGCAGCTGATCGAAGAGGGTCACGACGTAGTCTTGCCCGAGAGTGCCACAATGCCTGGTTACGACCTGATCGTTGACGGCGTTCCGGTCCAAGTCAAATGCAGCACCAGCATCTCGTTGCTGCAAGACCATTTCGAAAAATACCCTGATGTTCCGGTCATCGCCGATACTGATCTGGCCGCACAGGCCCAAGCGTTGGATGAGCCTTGGGCGCCAATGGTGACGACCGCAAGCGGCTTCGACCTCGATCATGTCCAGAGCCTCGTGGACCGATCGCTTGAGGCAGCCGCCGGATTTGCGGACGTGCCTGTGCCGCTCTATGCGACGATCATCGGTGGGGCGCGCGCAGCCCACAAGGCGTGGACAGGACAGATCCCGGTTGAGGATTTGCCCGCATGGCTAGTCATCGACCTGACCATCCGTGGCGGTCTGGCCGGCGCAGGACAGGCCGGGGGGCGATCCTGGGCCTAGTGGTCTTGGGCCCTGCGGGCGCGCTGATCCTTGGGCCTGTAGCTGGGGTTGTGGCGTTGCTAGGAACGGGACGCGCGCATGATCTGCTCGACCAGGGGATCAGGGGTGAATGGCGGGCAAAGGTCCTTGAGGTTGCGCGCGAACTGCACGCAGCCCTACTGACGGCTGCGGAGCGTCAGATCACGGCCTTGACGCTCCGCTTGAAACGGCTTCTCACGGCCGGAAGCGCGCTGCCGCATGAGCTGTTCACCTGGCTCAAGGCGCGCATGGCAGACGATCTGATCGCCGCCGTCGAAGCGCGTGACCGGATCCCGTCGCCATCGACTCTGCGGGCGGCGATGGAGCTGCTTGTGAAGGCCTCGGCTACCGACATGGTCGATCCCGACGTTCTGCGCGGTCGTCATAGGCTTGCCCGCTGCCTTGCCGCGAAGCCCTCCACGACTGGGGCAGCGAAAGAACTAGGTGCAAAGGTCAGTGAAGCTGTCCGAGGGCGTGCCGGAAGGGCATCGCAATAGCGACAAATGCCCGCGGTGATCGTCGCCCGCTAGTTGGATCTGAACAGCCCTTAGCAGTTGCTCCCGCCGATCGGAGCACATCGAAGGCACTACGTCAAAGCGGCCGTCCGATATCCTTGAGAGTTCTTGCGCCCTGACGCCTCTTGTTTCAGTGTCGGTCGGCAAGAACAGCCTCGTGTTTGTTCCAGTAGATGGGCCGCACCAGCCATAGCCAAGACGTCAAGGACGCCGGAATCGACTGCATCCTCGACAAGTTTGAATGTTTCGCCGAGATATGGGCTCCAAAGCCAAGGAAACCGATGCAAAGACCAGATTGCCCTGATCAAGGCCAGCTCCGGCGGTTCTCGCTGCATGCTCACGCTGAATGTTTAATTGATCAACAAACAGTGATTTCAATGGAGCATCGATGAAAGCTCAACACGTCTTCTTCCCGAAAATCATGAACGGGGCGTCGCAGTTCGTTATCCCGGTCTTCCAGCGCGACTACAGCTGGACGGAGGAGAACTGCCGCCAGCTCTGGAAGGACATCCTGCTGATCGCGGTGGCGCCCGGGGAGCGGGGGCATTTCATCGGCTCTGTGGTCTATATCCAATCCGGGGACAGCAACGCCGGCTTCTCCCGCTGGCTCCTGATCGACGGGCAGCAGCGCATGACCACGCTCACGCTCCTGATGGCGGCGCTGCGCGACCACATCACCGAGACGAAATGGGCGGGGAGCGAGGACGGCCCGGTCGCGAAGAAGATCGACGCCTACTTCCTACGCAATCCCCTGGAGGAAGGGGAGAAAGGGTTCAAGCTTCAGCTGCGGCGCCATGACAACGAGACCCTCCAGGCGATCATCGCTGGAAACCCGCTCCCCGACGCCCCCTCCGCGAACCTGCGGGACAATTACGAGCTCTTCCGGGACCTTGTGAAGGAAGCGGACCCAGAACAGATTTACGCTGGGATCAACCGGCTGATGCTGGTCGACGTGACGCTTGAGCGGGGGATGGACGACCCACAGCTGATCTTCGAGAGCTTGAACTCCACCGGGGTCAGCCTGAGCGCGTCGGACTTGATCCGGAACTTCATCCTGATGAGCCTGACGGAGAAGGCGCAGACCCGGCTCTATCGTGAATACTGGGGCAAGATAGAGGACTTGTTCCGCGGCAGTGACCGGGTCTTTTCGAACTTCATCCGGGACTACCTGGCGCTGTGTAGCCAGCCTGCCAAGCTGGAGCGGTCGGACCTCGTCTACGCCGCCTTCCGCCGCGCCTTTGGCGGGATCGGTCACCATCCGGAGGCGCTCGAGGCGCTACTCACGGACCTGTTGCGGCGCGCCCGCCAATACGCCGCCTTCGCCGTGGGGTCCGGGACGGACGAGCGGGCCCGCGCCTTCGCGCAGCTGCGTCACCTCGCCGACGTGCCTGCGATCCTGATCATGCGGCTTCTCGAGGCCCGCGAGGTTCAGCAGACACTAAGCGAGCCGGACCTTCTCGAGGCGGTCCGCCTGATCGAGAGCTACCTGCTGCGCCGCGCCGTGATTGGGGCCCAGAGCCGCGGCTACGGGCTCGAGTTCGCCAAGCTCGCCTACCGGATCGATGACGCGCAGCCGCTCGCCTCGCTGAAGGCGGCCTTCGCCCGGATGCCGGCCGCCTACGCCTTCCCGGAGGATAAGGAGTTCGAGCGAGCCCTCCTGGAGGGGGACCTCTACCACAAGCGGGTCTGCAAGCACGTCCTCGACGGGCTTGAGAACCGCGACAGCAAGGAGCAGAGCGACACCGCCGGCTACTCCATCGAGCACATCATGCCTCAAAACGAGAAGATGCCGGAGGCCTGGCGCGTCATGCTCGGGGAGGGCTGGAAGGGGGTGCGCCTGACCTGGCTGCACCGGCTCGGGAACCTTACCCTGACCGGCTACAACAGCACCTACAGCGACAAGCCCCTCGCGGAGAAGCAAACGATCGAGCACGGGTTCCGTCAAAGCTCGGTCCGGCTCAACCAGGACGTCCGCGACGCGCCCGTCTGGACAGAAGCGGAGATGAGCGCCCGCGGCGCGCGCCTGGCCACCCGTGCGCTGACCGTCTGGCCCCGGCTCGACGCGGACACCAAGATGATCCGGGAGATGGAGCGTGAGGAGCTTAAGGCGCGCGCCGCGAGCCGCTGCCTCGAGAAGGTCGTGATGACCGACGAGGCCAAGGCGCTGTTCGACGCCCTCAGAGACAGGATCAAGGCTGACTTCCCGGAGGTGATCGAGATGGCTGAGGCCAAGTCGGTCAGCTACCACGATCCGGACTTCTTCCTCGAGGTGATCCCGCGCAAGCGCGGCCTCGGGCTCCTGATCGGGATCGACTACAACGAGGTGGACGGGCGAGACGAGACGGTGCAGGACACGGCGAACTACACCTTCGTGATGAACGCCTCCTATCAGGGCGGCGTCCTGATCAACTTGCGTGATCAAGACCAACTGGAGCAGGCGATGCACGTGATTGTGCAAGCCCACACTCTCATTTCCGGTGCGGGATAGCATTGGGTATTTGCATAAGTGTTTTCATGCTATCGAACAGACCAACCCGGACCATCACAAATTACATCAGCGCCGCACTGCGGCATCCCCAAAGCGGTCGAGGACGGCTGCGCGCAGCATGAAGGTCAGTGACACGATCTCACCAGTCTTACTGTTGGGTCCGATCCGATCTTTATGCCGCTATACCGAGGACTGGATTGCGGTGACGACCGCGTGGCCGTCCTTCAGGATAGCATCGACGATCGTTCACAAATGCATCGTGTCTTCCGCATACGCTCCGATGTAGCCTGCGCGAATCAGATCGACGAAGGGCTGCTCGCGCATGTAGCGCCCCTGCAGTGCGTCGTAATCGACGCGGATCCCACCTCGAGGCCCGCGGCTCGCCGGCGTGGCTACGAACGATTGGAAATGGTCGAGCGGCATGAGAATTCCGCCTCGGCGGATCGAGGCATCGCGCTTGACGAATTTTAGGTAGAACACACCCGGATGAAGCCGATACTCGGCCTTGCCACCGTGCCCCGGACGAGCGAAGGTCTCCATCCGCGCGATCTCGTCATCAAGCTGATTGTCAGGTCGGTAGACCCAGCTACCATCGGACGGTTTGAGCATCTTGTGCTGCACCATCACCACGTTTCTCCGAATGGTGTTGATGTAGATGAGGTCGACTCCGAGCGCATGTTCGAGCGAGCGGCGGTTAGCAGTGATCACTTCGAGACGCTCGTCGCGATGACTGTAGATCGCCCGACCGGTCGCGTCGCTCCCCACTAGGTCCATGCCGCGCACCCATCGAGCCTCATGCTCCACAAAACCATCTTCGATGGCGTGTATGCGGGAGACGTAACGGGACGCAGAGACCGCATACGTGCCGAATTCCTCATCCTGATCAACCGAAATGCGCGCGATCGCGGTCTCGTCCTCGCTCAGCAGTTCTACTTTGTCCGCGGGTGCATCCACCGGCAGCCCGAAGGCTCGAAGCGCCGTTCGGAGACTCTGCTCTTCTAGCGCGGCATTCCCACGGACGCGTCGTGGAACGCTAAGTGACGACGAGATGGATCGCAGCGCGACGTGATTGTCGTCTATCTTCGCCAGCATCTCGACTATATGACCGCTCAACTTAGCGCTGAGCGTCATCAACTCTTCCCTTTTCGCTAGCCGAGTCCGGAGCGCTGTGACGTGCGTCTGGTTCTCGAGAAGCTTGACAAGCCCCTGCGGCGATGATGGTTCGATAGGAAACACGCGCTTGAGCTTGACGCGCGACTGAATTGTCGTGACCGCGCCTGGATTTCCTATGACGCCCGCCATCAGCTTAGGGCCGGAGCCGGCATCTGCGATCAGTAAGCAGAGCGTCGGCGCCTTCAGAGAAACGAAGGCGTCGTGATTGATCGCAATGGTGAATTCGCCGATGCCGCGTCGCGACGAACTGAGCGCCGACCAATAGCTTGCGTCCAGTCGCAAGATGGCGATGGGCCGCCCTTCGAGATGCCCGACGAGCGCATCCACCCATCCACCCCTCATGCGTTCTCGCTCCTGCGAGAACGCATCTCGCCGAAGAACCTTCGCACGGGCAAACGTGAATCCAGAGACCAGTATATGCGGCCTTTCTCGAACATTTCGGCGGGTGCAGCCAAAAAAAATGTTCCTCCCGTCAGATTGCACCTCCAGCATTCGGCCGGCAGGATAGAGCCGTTGCGTAGCTGGTCGATATTCAGGAAGAAGGGAGAACTGCCGACTGTAAACCGAACCAGGTTGGCATCCTCCTTCCCATAGGGCACCGGTGCTCGGTAGAAATAGATGTGGCCGCCGAGTTAAACGAGTCAAATTTTCGCCACACCGATCGATGCCGGGATTGCCGTGTGCCGAAGCGCCAACTCATCCAGCGTATCTACATACGACCGGACCTCAAGCCGACTGCGATCCCGCGTAGTGTTCGCGCACTTCTACAAGATGCCCGCAGCGAACCGACGATTCAATCGCTATCAATCGGAACGACCAGCACGATCTTTCCCCGAGATGCCGCGATGCCCCTGAGGTGGCGCAGCATCTCAATCATGTAGCCCCATCAGTTCCGGGGATGCCACGATAGGTCCGCATTCTGCTAATGGAGCTTCCCTTAGCTCTCTCGCAGCGAACGGCCGCTCTTCGCCCTTCAGGTTGAGGTCGTCCCCTCCAAGCTCCATCACCATGCACATGCAGTGAACGGCCGGAAGGTCCCCATAGCCGGCATCGCCCACTCGGATCGGTGCAGGATTTTTCGACAGCCAGGTCAGTGACGCCAGACGTTCGCGGCCAAGAGGAGGCCTTGCTAGCTTGGACGTGGCAGCTAGCTGTGCCTCCCAGCGCCTTCTAACTGGTAAGTAAGTGCTTATGCTCTTCGTCTCCTTACCCTGCATATACCCTTACCTTCAGCTCCTCTCCTTCCACGCAGTCTTCTCCCTCTTGTCCAGCTGACGGATGGCCGCGTCGACCTTCTGGTTCAACCCTGTCCAAGAGACGAGCGCGGGCGCGAGCCGCTTGCCGCCCCACTTCCTGGGTCCGAGGCGCTTCAGCGTCCGCCTCGTTTTCCTCAGGTCGGGAAGCAGCGTCTTCCTATAAGCGTCGCCCGCTTTCTCCATCGTCATCAGTCCTCCGATCCCGGCCCTCAAGTATGTCTGCGCGCGCCATACCTCCCTGGCGTTGTGCATCAGGTCAGCCCCCGTCCTGATTGGTGTCCTCCGAGAGAAGGTCGGTATCTTGAACTGGAAGAAGCGCTTCTTGATCGACGTGATCTTCATCCGGCGCAGAGAGGGCACGTCGGTGATCCCCAGCAGAAATGGCGCGCTCCCTTTCAGTGTGACTTCAATCCGCACCCGCTTCCGGTTGTCCGACAGTGCGTCATAGGTGAGGTCAGGGCGCTGCCGGTCCTTCACCTTGTCCATAATGCGGATCATAACGTCGTCGTCCCTGGCGCCGAGATACATCGTTCCATCGATGAAGGGCGCATCATGGTTCTCTGGCACCAGGCGGCTCAGACCGGTGCTATCCTTATCACGACCTGGCGAGAGCTTCTTGGTGGTGACGCCTGATCCCTTATCGAATACCGTCCTCGGCCGACTGTCTGGGTTCGACCAGAGGTCCCGGTCAGTCCAGATGGTCCTCTGCAGCGCCCCCAGGAGAGTCGCACGAGTCCTGTCAGAGGGTTTCTTGGGGTATGCGTCCACGCTGATCTCGATGCCCGTCACAAGCGATCCTGCGGCCTCGCCGAAAGTGCGAGCGAACTCTACATGGATCTTCTCGATGAGCGCCATGCTTTCTGGCTCCTGGACCCGGATGGAGCAGCTGTTGAATGTGCTGCCGGGCCCTGGATCCACGGGTTTGATATGGCTGTCGCGGCTGAGAAGCCTGCGCAGAACCTCTTGGACATGCTGGACCTGCGTCCTGCGGCCGAAGTGGACCTTGAACTCGATCCAATCGATGACAGCGCGGAAACGGTAGGCGTCAAGGTCGATCACAGGCCTCATTGTCATCCGGTCAATGAGGCGGCGCTGGGTGCTGTTAATAGCCACCAAGTCGTGGGACAGGTTCAAAGCGTTCTTCAAGTGGTGGAACGATGGCAAAGGGGCGATGGTCGGTATGTTCATGGGGATCTCGTCTTATGCTCTTCCCCATTACTGCTCAGCGCGCCGGATGTCGGATGGGATACGGGACGATTATACCGCATCCCTAACGAAAGCCTCTCTGCCGTAGAAATCTACGTATCGGACAACTTCAATCGAGCGACAGATTCGTATTCACGCCTAGGAACTGGGGAACGGCTGCACAGTGGGATCGACCGCCAGATGGGTAGCTGGCCATTCGTCCGGTTCGTCAGGTAACCCTGTTTTCCTTCACCCACTCCTCTAGGGCGACAATCAGATCATGCTTGATCTGGGTTCCCCGATGCAGCGCCATGCCAAGCGAGGCGTCATGGGGGCCCCTTCCCATCTCCCGCATGACGGTGCCCGTTGTCAGATTCCGAAAGGTCATGATCCGACGAACCTCGGCCTCAAGCATTGGGGGAACTGTCTGTTTGGTGGAGGAACTCATCGTCTTGGCCGGCGAGACCACAGCACTCGTCGAGATTGGCGCGGCCGACCTGATCACTGCAGAGATACAGCCGATCTCGGTCGTGAACGCCTCACGTTCGGCAGCTGACGCTTTGGACCAGGCTGACCGCAGCAGGTCGAGCGGCGCCGTCTGTTTGCGCAGCCCAGCCACCCTGAACGCCTCAGCCGGGTTCTTGAGCTTTCCTGCCTCGAGATCGGCATAGACGGCGGGATGTTCGGCACGCAGTCGGTCAAGGAAGTAGTCGTTGCTGCGTCTCTGGGGCTTCTTGGTCATGGCCGTCAATCAGGATGGATCAGGAAGCGTAGATTGTCTACGCACATTGGGCGCTATTGTTCCTGCTCGGCGTGAACATCGTGCGCTGCCAAGCGCTTCTCCACCTCCATGACCAGGTTCGACATCTGCATTCCTAGCCCCAAACTGACCGCAGCCAGGGCGCTTAACGAGGGCTGGCGCTTACCGGTTTCGAGGAAGGAGATGAACCGAACCGACACGTCTGCGCGATGAGCCAGTTCCTCCTGGGTCAGCCCTGCCTGTCCACGTGCATCACGTAGTGCTTCCCCAAAGGCGGCGACAAGGAGATCGTTGCTGCGGTCCATGCGCGGACCCATCCCGCACACCTTGACACCGCACCACGAACAGTTGTTCTAGTTCCCAGACAAGAAGCAGAAGCCCGAGCATTTCCAGACATCAAGCTACCTTCCCATACCAGCAGGCCTGAGCCGAACAGTCTCGCAGCGGCCGTGAGTGCCTTGGTCCCCCAGACCCGCGAAGCGCAACGGCCTCAGCGCAATCATCAGCACATTTCAGAAGTCCGACACACATGCCTTACGCCTCTCGCACCATCGGCTCCCTCATCGATGACGTGAACCGCCACTATTTTCTGCCCGCAATCCAGCGGCCATATGTCTGGTCCTCGGCTCAGGTGGTGGCACTGTTCGACTCCTTGCTCAAAGGCTATCCCATCAGCAGCTTCATGTTCTGGGCCATTGAGGAGGAAACCAAGGCTGAACTCCGCTGCTACAAGTTCATCGAGAACTACGTGCCAGACATCATGAATGAGCCAACGGCAGCCGAAGGACGTGAGATCACGCTCGTGCTGGACGGCCAGCAGCGTATGACCTCCTTGCTGATTGGATTGCGCGGCACGTTCTCGGAAAAGGCTAAGGGCGCCCGCCACAGCAATGCTGCAGCCTGGGCAGCGAAGACGTTGTTCATCGATCTCCTCAAGGATCCCGATCCGCAAAACGCCGACGAGGAGGACAGTAACGACCTGGGTGTCACCTACGGGCTCGCCTTCTATGAAAGGCGGCCGCCTAACAATCACCGTCATCACTGGTTCAAGGTCGGCTCGATGCTGGATTATTCGACCGACGAGCGCCTGGAGGCCTTGATCGGCAAAGTGAAAACCGAGTTCCACCCCGGAGTTTCCGATTGGGAGCGGCGCGTAGCTGAAGACACCTTGCGCCGCTTGCACCGGGTGCTCTGGAAGGATGAGGGCATCAATTTCTTCACCGAGCGTAACCAGTCGGCAGATCGGGTGCTCGACATCTTCGTGCGGGCCAACGACGGCGGCTCCAAGCTCTCCAAGGCCGACCTGTTGATGTCGATGATCACCTCGAAGTGGTCGAACGGCTCGGCGCGTGAGGAGATCGGTCGCTTCGTAGAGCGTATCAACAAGGGTCTGAGCGCGCCCAACAAGATCACTCGTGACCTAGTCCTGAAGGCCTGCCTTGTTGTTTGCGACTACGACGTTGTCTATAATGTCCGGAACTTCACCAGCGAGGCCATCGCCAAGATCGAGCAGAACTGTGAGCCGATCAAGGCGGCCATCGAGAATACCTTCAGGCTGCTCAACCGGCATGGCCTGACCGGCGATAACCTCGGTTCTCTGAACGCGGTGCTGCCACTGGTTTACTACATCTACAATACGCCTGATTTCGACTTCCGGGGATCGAGCGAGTTCGAGCGAGTCAATGCGGCTGCCATGCACTATTGGCTGTTGAACAGCCTTCTGGTCAGCGCCTTCGTTGGTCATTCCGACCAGACCATCGCCACGGCCCGCACCACCATCCGGGATCATCTGCGAGTTGCACGGGATTTCCCGTCGCAGAAGCTCTTTGAGGCGATGGCAAAGGGAGGCCGCTTGTCGAGGATCGACGAGCGCACGATCGAAGAGCTGCTGGAAATGCAGTATGGTAAGCCGAGAACGTTCGTTGCCCTGTCACTTCTGTATCCGGGGATTGACTGGAGCGGGTCCAGTTGGCATGTCGATCACATCATCCCACAAGCCGATGCCCAGAAGAATGTCCTGCGCGGCCGGAACATCCCCGAGCATCAGATCCATGACATCCTCGGTGCCGTCAACAGCCTCGGGAACCTCCAGCTACTTCGGGGTGACGAGAATATCGAGAAGGGGGCATTGCCGTTCCGGTCTTGGATCACCGGCAGAAGGGTAGATTTCTATAAGCAGCACATGATTCCTGATCGGCTGGACCTCTGCGATGTCCTGCGATTGCCGGAGTTTGTTCGAGAGCGTGAAAAGCTTATCCGAAAGCGTCTGCTCGAACTGCTCGGACCAGTTCCTGCATGATGGTGCCCTCGATGACACGATCAGAGTTGAAGGCCGCCTGTCTGGCTCTGCTGGACAGAGCTGCGGTCGAGCACCCAGCCGGACATCAGGGCAAGATGGCTGCGCGCTACGTCTTGAGAGCCGGTTCGAACGAGCGCATCGGCCTCATGTTTGAGAAGAGCGAGAAGACAAAGGCGTATCTATGGATTGAAAGGCGCTTCGCGCATGGTTTGGTGAGCAGGGACATTGATCACCGGTGTTATCCCGCTAATGAACTCTACAAGGCGGCCAAAGAAGGTGAAAAGCCGGCCTACGGACGGCACGCAGGCCTCAAAGCAATGCGAGATCTGGCAAATGCTGATCTCGTGCGATTTGAGATCGTTCGCTTGGAGCAGCTAAAAACTATACTGTCTATTTTAGCGTCTCCTTCAGCTTAAGAAATGTCCATGACGTCCTGTCTGCTTTTCAGAACTTCACCGGCTTTAATCGCTGGACCTAAAAGCGTGGCGGCGCCCTGCAGCGCTACCTGCTGCTCGACCGTCGTCATCCAGCTCGGCTCGGTGCGGGGCATGAAAGCGCCCTCGAAACGAAAGGCCGCCGCATGACAAAGATGGAACGTGACCCCCATCGCGTCCTATAATGAGCGCATGAAGGCGCTTGGAACCCTATCCATTGTCATCGGGTTGGCAACGATCAGTATCAGCGTTTTGAGCCCGGCTATCTAGGACGGACTGCCGCGATCACTCGGCGCCACTGCGGCTTGGCTTCTTGTGGGCATCTTGTGGATCATGGCTCAGCAGGTGATCCTGTGGAACTTGAAGAAAAAGAGGGAGGAAGGCGATGTTGTATAACGACCCTTGGGTGTTTGGCACCTCTGTCGCGCTTCTTGTCGGCGTTGTTGCCTATGCGGCCTATTTGATCCGCACCCACTGACGGATGTCTCCTAACGGGATCCTAGCCTTCGTAGAGCTGTCCGTCATCTTGGTTGAGATGGTGCTAGCCGCTCGATAAACCGGCCGCAAAGGCGACTGAACTGTAAGCGCGACGCCGTTCCCCTCCTGCCTCTTGTGATCTGCCCGGGCCATTCTGCACGCGCATGAGCGTGGGGGTGTTGGCTTGGAACGAGACGGCAAAGTGGGCGTCCATTTGGACGGCTCGATGTTCGGTAGGGTTTCGCAGCTGGATGTAATCGAGGGTCCGAGCGGGCGACGACGGCGCACGACAGCGGAGCGGGCGCGGATTGCGGCGGAGAGCCTGGGGTGTCGGTGTCGGATGTCGCGCGGCGGCACGGAACGACGCGTTGGCAGGTCTACGACTGGCGGAGGAGGCTGCGGACGGGGCAGCTTGTGGTGCCTGAGTGCGTGGCGGCGTTGCCGATGTTCGCGGAACTGGTGGACGAGGACGCTTCGGCGCAGGCGCCGCCCGCGATGGACGCCACGCCCAAGGTGGAGATCGTTGTCGGCGATGTCGTGATCCGGGCCTCGGCCGACGCCGATGAAGTCCTGCTGACGCGGGCGATCCGGGCGGCGCGGGCGGCGGCATTGTGATGTTCGGCCAAGGTGGGCCGGTGAAGGTCTTCGTGGCGACGCGGCCGGTGGACTTCCGCAAGGGGATCGACGGACTCGCGCTGGCGGTGCAGGAGATGTTCGGCCTCGACCCGTTCTGTGGGGCGGTGTTCGTATTCCGCTCGAAGCGGGCAGACCGCATCAAGTTGCTGGTCTGGGACCAGACCGGGATGGTGCTCGTTCACAAGCGGCTCGAGGGCGGCAAGTTCGTCTGGCCCCAGGTGCGGGACGGGGTAATGCGGATGTCGTCGGCGCAGATGTCGGCGCTGTTCGAGGGGCTGGACTGGCGGCTGGTGCGACCGGAGCGTTCGCAGGCAGCCGGGTGAGCCCTGGGCACCTGTTTTTGCTGGCCAGAACCGGGTCAGCGTGATTCAATCCCGGTTATGGATGCCGATGCCGTCAGCCGCGAGAACGCCCATCTGAAGGCCCGCCTGGCCGAGGTCGAGGCGGCACTGGTCGAGGTCCAGGAAGCCAACCGTCGGCTGGAAGATATGCCTCACGCTCCTCGCAACGCGCACAGTTTGGCAAAAGCTCCGAGAAGCTGTCGCCCGACCAGTTCAACTTGGCCTTGGAAGATGCCGAACTGGCCCAAGGCGTGCTTGAAGCCGCGCAGGAGAAGGCCGAGGCCGCGCTGCAACGGGCCCGCGGAGAGACACCCCGCAATCCGGCGCGCAACCGCGGGCATCTGCCGCCGCACCTGCCAAGGATCGAGCGGGTGATCGAGCCTGCCAGCACCCTTTGCCCTTGCGGTTGTGGCGAGATGGCCCGGATCGGCGAGGACATCTCCGAACGCCTCGATGTGATCCCGGCGCAGTTCCAGGTGCTGGTGACGCGGCGTCCCAAATATGCCTGCCGCCGCTGCTCGCAGACCGTGGTGCAGGCGCATGCGCCGGAGCATGTCGTGCCAGGCGGGCTGCCGACCGAGCGGCTGATCGCCTGGGTCATGGTGTCGAAGTTCGGCGACCACCTTCCATTTTACCGCCAAGCCGGGATCTTCGAGCGGCAGGGCCTCCATCTCGACCGCGGCACGCTCGGCAACTGGACAGGGCGCGCCTGCTTCCACCTGATGCCGGTCTTCGACCACATGCGCGCTCATCTGCGCGGCGCCGATCGCATCTTCGTTGACGAGACCCGGGCGCCGGTGCTCGATCCGGGCAGGAAGGCAACCAAGAGCGGCTTCTTCTGGGCTGTCGTGTCCGATGATCGCGGTCATGGCGGGGCAGGCCCACCCATCGTGCTGTTCCATTATGCCCCTGGCCGGGGAAAGCAGCATCCGCTGAAGTTCCTGGCCGGATACCGCGGCCGGTTTCTGCAATGCGACGCCTATCAGTCCTACAATGCAATGACCGGGATGGAGCGCGACAACGGCCCCTGGCAACTGGTCTATTGCTGGACCCATGTGCGGCGCCGCTTCGTGAAGCGCTTCGAGAACGAGGGCTCGCCCATTGCCGAGGAGATGCTGCGCCAGATTGCACTGCTGTATCAGATAGAGAAGGTTGTGCGCGGCAAGCTCCCTGCCGACCGCCTCGCAGCCCGGCGGGAGCACGCCACGCCGATCATCGCCGCGCTCAAGCCCTGGCTGGAAGTCCAGCTTTCCCGCATCCCGCAGAAATCCCAACTCGCTGAGGACATCCGCTACACCCTCGCCCACTGGCCCGGCCTGATCCGTTTCCTCGAGGACGGCACCCTTGAACTCGATACCAATCCGGTCGAGAACCAGATCCGTCCGATCGCGCTGACAAGGAAGAACGCCCTCTTCGCAGGCAACGAGGTCGGCGCCGAAAACTGGGCTATGCTCGCCTCACTCGTCGACACCTGCAAGATGTCCGGCGTGAACCCCGTCGATTACCTCGCCACCACCCTGCGCGCCATCCTCAAGGGCCATCCGAAAGCCCGCATCGAGGAACTCATGCCCTGGAGCTTCGCGCAGCCGTCAAGCCTCGCCGCATAGGGCCACGCCGTCGCGCTTACACTGAACTCGCGGCGCACCGGCGACGCTTTTCATTTCTCGCTGCACTCAGGCGTGCGATGTAGGCGGATCAGATTGTCGTAATGATGATCTGAAGGTCCTGAGTCAGTCCGGCTGCCCCAACAAGATCTAGCAGAGACGTGAAGTCGGCACTTCCGACCTGGTTTCAGGCGAGTAGGAGACTTGATCGGCAGACCCTATAAAGGTACTGGACGACATAGAAGGTAGCACGGACATGAAGAAGCTGCTTAAGACCTATCAAGACCGGCATGGCGACCTGACCCATTACGGCTGCGAAGCAATGGAACAGATAATCTCGGCCGCAGAATACACCTACATGAAGGAGCATGATGACGGCTCACGCTCCTTCATCAGCCGCATCGACGGAAAGAAGAAAGGTGAGTTGTCCGAGCTAGTCTCCATCGAGATAGACCGGGATGGCGACGTGAACAGCCACTACGGCGACACCGACCTCGCGTTCTCGGGAGAGCCCCGCGACATACAGCTGCAGGCAGATGACTGGTATGTCGTGGAGAGGCCGACCTTCTAAGCCATCCAGCCTTCCCGTCGGCTCCAGCATGCAATCCCAGCGGGAGCCGTTGACGCAGACGGGCCGGATGGCGACGCCTTGGTCCTGCGCGTCCCGGACGATCTGCGGGGACGCATAGAAGCTCATTGGCTGGTTGTTCAGGAAGGCGGCGCAGAAGGCGTCCGGGCGCCAGCTCGTCAGGCGGGCCGAGGCATAGGCACGAGCGCGAAGCTCGCCGTGTGGCTTTCGGGAAAGCCGTAGGAGCCAAAGCCTTCCAACTGCCTGAAGTTGCGCTCGACGAAGTCGGGATCGTGGCCGCGGGACACCATGCCCGAGGCGAGCTTGTCCTCGAAAGCCAAGATGCCGCCGGTCGCCATGGATTTCCGGAGCATGTTGGCTTGGCCCGGGATGAAGCCCGCGCATTCGATAGCCGCCCGCATGGCCTGCTCCTTGGATCACGGGCACGCGCAGGGTCCTGCTCAACACGGATCACGTGGAGGCGTGCGGTTTTCATCTGAACCACATTGCAAGGGAGATCAGGAAGGCGGTGCGCTGGGCACCGCTCTTCTTGGTTCACCCTTGAACGTCGAGACCCATGGCCTCGAGAGTGGCCCGATTAGGAGCGCCTGTTGGAAGAAAATTGCCGATCCCCCAAGGGGTCGACTCTGAAAAAAGATATGCGCCGGGATCAGAAGGCGAAGGTGACGCCGACGAGCAGGTCGAAGGTTTCGAACTTGCCGTCGAAGCTTTCGTCCTCGGGTCCTTCGAACCTGTCCGACTCCGTCTGGAACCAGCGCCCTTCGGCGAAGAGGCTTATCTTGGGGTTCACCTTGTAGCTGACGCCGCCTATCAACTGGTAGGCAAGAAGCCTGTCGCCATCGAAATCCTGGCCACCGGCGCTCTTCTCCACATTGGCCGCGCCAATGCCCGCGCCGAGATAGGGTTGGATCGCCCCGGTCGGACCCATGCTGTCGAATATATAGAGTGCGTTGACCATCAGGGATTTGGATGTGGTGTCGCCGTCGGCCTGGTCGCCCTCGGCCCGGTCTCGGACAGTGAAGTCGGATTTGCGATAGGCATATTCGAGCTCTACTGTGACGTTCGGCATGACGGTGGCACCGACGGCGATTCCCAAGGTGTAGCCCGTATCATGGTCGAAGCTTGGAAGGGCGATCTGTTCCCCTTCTTCGATGAGGGTCGTGTCCTGGTCAGAGGGCCAGGTTGCGCCACCGAAGCCTTTGAAATAGGAATTTTGCAGCGAGAAATCCTGAGCCGACACGATCCCGGCGCTTCCGGCAAGTGCGGCGATCGCTAGTGCTGCGGTCATAGGTGTCAGTTCCATGGTCCCCTCCCGTTCACCGTTCACGCGTGCCGGGATCCTACACCAGCGCGGTCACAGCGTCTCCGATTCTCCAGTTCAATGAGTTGTCCAGGAGCATAGGGCGACCGACGCCGCAGATCAGGCCTTCGGCGGCGTCTTGGGTCCGGCGCCGGAGCTGGCTGGCAATACGTCCCGCTTGGCCAGCGGTGATCCCGCCTGGCCAGCATCATCCTTGTTCAACCTCTCCTTGGCGTATTTCGCCACGGCCAACGCGATTGGCACGACGACGGGCGCCGCCTTGTAAGCAGTGCGCGCGAGCTTCATGAGCCTGAAGATGTTGGCCGAGGTAACCTCCTGAGGACTGAAGAACCTGATATGAAAACCATGTTGCCGTTCTTCAAACGATCCAGCTTCTCCGGGGAAGGGCCTCTCTAGCCGGCAGTTGCTCAGCGCGCCGCGGCATCCAGCCTGTCCTGCCGTTCCAGCAGATGGCTGATGTGGGCGTAATCGTAGACGCCAGCGCGCTCGATCGCTTTGCCGATGCTCAGCCAATGAGTGGTCTGGTTTGACACGGAGCGCTCATGGAACTCCGCCTGCTCGCGTGCGAGGTCAACCAGCTCGTCGGGAAGGCGGACGGATTGGGCCATGATGTTCCTCCTATGTTCTCCATAGATGGCTGCGCTCCAAGCGTCTGTCAACGTTGATCCTTGGAAAGGATCAGCAATTGCGGGAGAAGTAGCTTATAAGAGGAAGTCGGCAGGATCGAGAGCGACCTGTTTCCCGCCCTGTTTTGCTTTTAGGTTCTTGTAATCGACACTAAGCACGCCTCTTATCGAAAGTCCTTCCTTTTCACCCTTATTGCATCAAGAGACAGATCTCGAATGTAGATCTCCCGCGCCTTTGGCCGTTGGGGCACTGCCTCCCGCTCCACACTTGCGGCCTGCCCATGCCGCGCCTCATCCTCAAGTCCCTGGGTCAGCGGAAACGACGCGCCCCGCACGCCGACGCTGGCCAGCTCCCGCGACAAATCCTCGATGCGATGCACCACGAAATGCACAACCTCGCCTTCCCGCTGGATGCGGCCCTGCACGGCGATCATACCGGCGCCGAGGACAATCCGGCGATGCGCTTCGAAGACCTTCGCCCAGACCACAAGATTGGCGACTCCCGTCTCGTCCTCTAACGTGATGAACATCACACCCTTGGCTGACCCCGGTCGCTGGCGGACCAGCACCAGGCCCGCGGTGGCGCACCAGCGGCGATCCTGGCTCCCCATGGCCTCGGCGCAGGTGATGATCTTCCGTTCCTTCAGCGTCTCCCGCAAGAACCAGACAGGATGCCGGCGCAGGCTGAGGCCGGTGTGGCCGTAGTCCTCGACGACCTCCCGACCAGGCGTCATCGGGCGCAAGGCTATGGCAGGCTCTTCGGCTTCGCCCCCGGCCTCCAGCCGCCCTGAGGCTTTTTCTTCCACATTGGGGCAATCTTCGGCCTCATCCTGCCTTTGCTCCGCTGCCTGCCGTGCCGCGGCAAAGAGCGGCAGTTCCTCCGGTCCGAGCCCTTTGAGAGCCCAAAGTGCCTCGCGGCGGGTCAGCCCCAGAGATGGCCTGAACCCGTCGGCTTCGGCGATGCGGGTGAGGGCGGCGATCGGCACGCGCACGCGGCGCCAGAGGTCCTTGATCGACACATAGGGCTGATCCGTGCGCGCTGTGACGATGCTGGCCGCATGCGCATTGGCCAATCCCTTGATCATCCTCAGGCCGAGGCGGACGGCAAAACGGCTGCCCTCGTCCTCGGGCCTGCCGGTGGGTTCCAGCGTGCAGTCCCAGCGGGAGGCGTTGACGCAGACGGGCCGGATCTCGACGCCGTGCTCCTGGGCGTCCCGCGCGATCTGCGCAGGTGCATAGAAGCCCATCGGCTGGCTGTTCAGCAGCGCCGCGCAGAAGGCGTCCGGGTGATGACATTTGAGCCAGGCCGAGGCATAGGCCACAAGCGCAAAGGAGGCGGCGTGGCTTTCGGGAAAGCCGTAGGAGCCGAATCCTTCGAGCTGGCGGAAGGTGCGTTCGGCGAAGTCGGGATCGTAGCCGCGTTGGATCATGCCGCTGACGAGCTTGCCCTTGAAGGCCGAGACGCCCCCGGTGAACTTGAAGGTGGCCATGCTTTTCCTGAGCATGTCGGCCTCGCCGGGCGTGAAGTCCGCGCATTCAATCGCCACCCGCATGGCCTGCTCCTGGAAGAGCGGCACGCCCAGGGTCTTGCCCAGCACCTTCTCGAGTTCGGGTGTGGGATACTCCACCGGCTCCAGCCCTTCCCGCCTGCGCAGATAGGGATGGACCATGTCGCCCTGGATCGGACCGGGGCGGACGATCGCCACCTGCACCACCAGATCGTAGTAGGTCCTGGGCTTCATCCTTGGCAGCATGGCCATCTGCGCGCGGCTCTCGATCTGGAAGGTGCCCAGGGTGTCGGCTTTCCGGATCATCGCATAGGTGCGCGGGTCCTCGGACGGGATGGTGGCGAGGTCATGGCGGACGCCCTTGTGCTCCTCGATCAGCGCCAGCCCCTTGGCCATGCAGGTGAGCATGCCGAGGGCCAAGACGTCCACCTTCATGAAGCGAAGCGCGTCGATGTCGTCCTTGTCCCATTCGATGATCTGCCGGTCCTCCATGGCGGCAGGCTCGATGGGCACCAGATCATCCAGCCGGTCCTGGGTGAGGACAAACCCGCCCGGATGCTGCGACAGGTGCCGCGGTGCGCCCATGAGCTGGCGGGCGAGATCCAGTGTCAGCCGCAGGCGCCGGTCGGAGGGGTCGAGGTTCAGCTCTCTGATCTGCGCCTCGCTCACGCCTTCCTCGGACCAGGCCCAGATCTGGCCGGAGAGGGTCTGGATCAGGTCCTCGGGCAGGCCCATGGCCTTGCCGACATCGCGCAGCGCACCCTTGGCGCGATAGCGGATCACCGTGGCACAAAGGGCCGCACGATCCCGACCATAGGTCTGGTAGACCCACTGGATCACCTCCTCGCGGCGCTCGTGCTCGAAATCGACATCGATGTCGGGTGGCTCATGGCGCTCCTCGCTGATGAAGCGCTCAAAGAGGAGATCGTTGCGCCCCGGGTCGATGGCGGTGATGCCCAGCACATAGCAGACAGCGGAGTTCGCCGCAGAACCCCGGCCCTGGCAGAGGATGCCCCGGGAACGGGCAAAGCGGACGATTGAATGGACGGTCAGGAAGTAGGGCGCATAGGCGAGCTTGGCGATCAGGCGCAGTTCGTGAGCCAGCGACGCCTTCACCTCGTCGGGCACGCCTTCGGGATATCGGGAGGCTGCCCCCTCCCACGTCAGCTGCTCCAGCGTCTCCTGCGGGGTCAACGTGGGGTCGTCCCGCTCCTCGGGATACTGGTAGCGCAGCTCGTCCAGCGAGAAGCCGCAGCGGCCCACGATCTCCCCGGTCCGCGCCAGGGCCTCCGGGTAGCGCGAGAAGAGCCGGTGCATCTCGGCAGGCGGCTTGAGATACCGGTCAGCGTGGCGCTCGCGGCGAAAGCCCAGGGCTTCGACAGTCACATTGTGACGGATGGCGGTGACCACGTCCTGCAGGATGCGCCGGGAGGGTTCGTGATAGAGCACGTCGTTGGTCACCACCGTCGGCACCCGCAGTTGCGCCGCCAGGGCCGAGAGCTGATGCAGCCGCAGCTGGTCGTTCGGGCGGCGGCGCAGGGTCAGCGCCAGATAGGCCCGGTCGCCAAAGACATCACGCAACCGGCGCAGGCGCAAGGCGCAGGTGTCGTCCGGAAGATCCGGCACCAGCACGGCGATCAGGCCCTCGGCATGCTCCACCAAATCCGACCACTCCAGACGGCACTTGCCCTTGCCGGCGCGGGACTTGCCCAGGGTGAGCAGGCGGCAGAGCCGGCCATAGCCCGCCCGATCCATGGGATAGACCAGCAGCGCCATGCCGCAGGCGAGATCGAGCCGGCAGCCGACCACCAGCCGCACGCCTGTCGTCTTGGCCGCCTCCCAAGCCCGGACGATGCCCGCCAGCGTGTTGCGGTCGGTCACCGCCAAGGCTTCGATCCCCATCATCGCCGCCGTGGCGAACAGTTCCTCGGCCGAGGAGGCGCCGCGCAGGAAGGAGAAGGGCGAGGTCACCTGCAGCTCGGCATAGCGGGGACCGGTCATGGCGGGGCTTCCCTCATGGAAAGACGGATCTGATCTGACAGCACCTGGTCACGCGAACGCCCGCTCATCCGAACACCCCGTGCAGGAACCAGCGGTGCGAGCCAGTCTCGGAATTCTCGCCGTCGCCCGCGCGGAACACCCAGAACCGCTCACCCGCGTCATCCTCAATGCGGAAGTAGTCGCGCACAGCGACCCTCTCGGCATCGCGCTTCCACCATTCGCCGAAGACGCGTTCGGGGCCATCGGCGCGGGCCACCTTGCGGCGGATGCCCCGCCAGATGATCCAGACCGGCGGATGGTCGGGCAGCAGCGCCATTGTCTCGATCGGCTCGGGCCGGGGCAGCAGGCGCGTGGGCCGTGGCCAGTGATCGGGCCAGCCGGCACCGACGGGCTCGGACAAAGGCGGAATGCGGGTGACCGAGCGTTCCGGCACATCGCTCGGCACCGGGGCCATGCGGTAGACACCTCGCGCGCCGACGCGGTTCGCCAGAACGTCCACGAGGAGGGACAAGTCCGGAGAAGGGGCTTCCAGCAGGGAGCTGGCCACCTGCCGGGCTTCCAGCCGCTCGACCATCACCGCCGTGAGCGACAGGATCTCGATGCCGTAGCCGGGCGAGATGGTCTCGATTCGCTCGCAGAGGAGCCGGGTCAGCCGCTGCGGATCGCGCTGCGGCCTGGCCAGACCCACGCGCACGGTCTGCACATGGGCATCGACCCGCCAGCAGAGGAGATCCAGCCGCCGGGCGCCCAAGCCGCGTTCCTCCAGGGCCACACACAGGGCCCGGACCAGCTTGCCGATATACCGGGCGATGGTCTCGGCGGCGGCGATCGGCTCGGCAAAAGAGCGCCGCACCTCGACAAGGCTGTCGGGGCGCAAGGGAACGATCGGCTCAGACGCATGGCCAAGTGCCTGGTCGAGCCGCCGGCAAAGCTCCGGGCCAAAGCGCCGGGTCAGCGGCGCGCGGGGTTGATGGAGAAGATCGCCGATGCAGGCGAAGCCCAAGGCGCGCAGGCTGGCCAGCGTGGCCAGAGGCAGCCGGAGAGCGGAGAGGGGCAGGGGGGAGAGCAACTCCTCGGCAGTGCCCACCTCTGCCAGGTGCATCGGATCGGCCCGATGCCGTGCCAGGGCATGGGCGGCGCCCCAGGTATCGGCGATGGCGGCGCGTGCCGTGACGCCCGACATCACCAGCCTACCGATCAGTGTCTCCAGCAGGGCTGCCTCGCCACCATGGAGATGATCAGCCCCCGTGGAGTCGATCACCAGGCCATCCGGCGGATCGACCGCCACGATGGGCGACACCCGCTGCAGCACCCAGAGGGCCAGCCGCTCCAGCGAGGCGGCATCAGCCGCGGGATCATGGGGCAGCACCTGCAGCCCGGGCACCAGCGCCTGTGCCTTGCTCACCGGCATGCCGGCAGAGAGGCCGAGGTCTTGGGCCAGCGCACAGGCCGCCATCACCAGCCGCCGGTTGCCGACGCGACCCACCAGGATCAGCGGCGCCTCCGGCGAGGGTGCCGCCTCAGGCGCCTGCCGCCTGAGCCGGTTGATCGGCCAAAGCGGCAGGTAGACCGAGATGACCCGTGCCATCGCATGCCTCCAGTTCGAGATCGAGGGACTCGCCTGCCCGTGCCCGGATCAGCTCGATGAGCCAGCGGGCGCGGCCGACGCCCGGAACGGGCAGGGCGGTCGAGGGCAGGGCAGAGATCCGCCATCGGGTCATCGCCGCCGTGGGCTGACCGAAATCATGGGCCTGCTGCTGGCGACGCCAGCGCCGGAGCGCGATTCCGGTGGTGCCGGATCCTTTGGCGGCAAGATGCAGTCGGCGCGAGGCGGTCATTGACAGCCGCGCCACCTCGGCCACCACCGCGCCCAATCCGCCATGGCGTAGCCCTTCCTCCATGCAGGCCAACACCGAGACGTCATCGCCGGCTTCCACATAGATCACCCGATCCGGGCCAAGGCCTGCCTGCTCCAGCCCCGGCGCGAACAGGTCGGCCTGCGTCACGCACCAGAGCACCTGACCGGGCAGACGCGCGGCAATGCCTGCGGCAAAGCAGGAGGCCGCCGCGCCATCCACCGCGCCATTGCCGCCACCCGCGACCTCGTGCAGGCAGCCCAAGGCCAGACCACCACCGGGCAGGCGGCAGTCAAGCTCGGGAACACCGAAGGGCAGCACGCCGCGCGTCGGTCCGCCATCGCCTTCCATCCGCGCGATCTGCTCGCGCAAGGCGGCAATGGCGGGATTGAAGGACCGGGCGGGCATGACGGGAATGGCTCCGAGGCAGTTGGGAACAAACAGAATCGTTCCTGTTTTGTTCCATCATCGCTGAGACTGTCAATCCGGCACAGGCCATTGATCCGGGGATATCTCGTCTACCTGGTTGCGTTATGCTGCTGAAAAGGGCGGAGTCCGCGATGTGCAACTTGTATAACCTGACCACCAACCAGCAGGCAATCCGCCACATCGCGCGGGTGATGCAGGACAGCCTGGGCAATCTGGAGCCGAGCCTTGATGTCTATCCCGACCGGCCGACACCGGTGGTGCGCAACACTTCAGAGGGACGCGAACTGGTCCGGCTGACCTGGGGAATGCCCACGCTGCTGCAATTCCTGAAAACCAAGGATGCACCCGACACCGGCGTCACCAATATCCGCAACACCCAGAGCCCGCACTGGCGGCGCTGGCTGGGGGTCGAGAACCGCTGCCTGGTGCCCGCGACAACCTTTTCGGAATACGGTCCGAGGCCCAATGCTTGCCTGCCGTTCTCCCGGGTAAGATGATCGCCTGAGGGAGAACCAGCAGAGAGAGGCGATGGTGCAGTTCCACGGCGGATGCCTCTGCGGCAAGGTGCGGATCGAGGCTGATGGCCTGCCCAACCGGGTGGGCATCTGCCATTGCCTCGACTGCCGCAAGCATCACAGCGCGCTGTTTTTCGCGGCCGCCATATTTCCAAAGGCTGCCGTCGAGATCACGGGGGAGACGAGCAGCTACAAGGGCAGGCACTTCTGCGTGACCTGTGGCTCGTCGGTCTATTCGGATGGCGGAAAGGAGATCGAGGTGCATCTGGGCACGCTCGATGCCCCGGATCAAATTATGCCGAGCTATGAGGCCTAGGTGACGCGCCATGAAGCATGGCTTCCGCCCTTCCCGATGTCCCGCCGCTATCCAGAAAATCACGGGGAGGCTGGCGGCGCGTAGCGCCTGCAGCCCCGCGTGCGGCGACCGATTACAGCAGCTGGCCCTGCCGCTCCTCGACCTCCGTTTCTAAGACCTCGAACAGCAGATCGTCGTCCAGAGGCCGTTGCAGCGCCTGCGCGTGCTGCCAGCCCGCCGACATCCACATCTCGATCTCGTCCTCGGTGGTCAGGATCACCGGCATAGCCTTGGGGTGGATCGGCTTGACCACTCCATTCGGCTTACAGGTGAGGAAAGCGAAGAGCTGGTGTTCTCCCGTCCGGGGCGTCTTTCTCGACCCGCGTGTGCCGTGCCAGGGTGTCCAGATGCCCGCGAAGAAGAATAAGGGCCGGCTCTCGTCCAAGGCGGACCAGTGCAGGGGCTTGCGCTTCGTGATCGGGTCATCGCGCCGCCATGCGAGGACAGGCATCAAGGCGCCGCGACGCTCAGCACACGGACCTCCCGGATATCGACGCCAACCTGGTATTCAACCTCTTCCCCTTCCCGTGCCTCGAGCAGGGCCTGGCCGAGAGGGGTAAAGACGCTGAGTTCGCCTTCGGACAGGTTGCTTTGCTCCCTGACCAGGGTGAATGCCTTCTTCTTGCCGTCCGAGAGGCTCTCGATCCGGACCCTGCTTCCGATCCGGATAACATTGCCGGGCATATCCTCTGGTGCCTTGTCCGTGGTGCCAGAAGGATCGGCCCAGCCCAGCGCAAGACCACCCGGTTGCGTTTCGGGAACGCCTGAGCGGGAAAACAGATCACCCTGGTTTTCGGCCTTTCCTATCTTGGAGGTCAGTCGGGTCAAGTCAGGTGCCGCCGCCCTGTCCTGCCGGGGCCGCACGGATTCGTTTGCCGGTGATGGCGAAGGTGCCGCTGTCACGGCTGCCGGAGTCATGCGGCGCACGGTCCGCGGCGGCTTCGCCTTAGCACGAGCTAGGGCTGCTTCGAGTGCCTGGCGCAGCTTTTCTTTCTGGACATGCGTGTCGCGATACCAGTCCGTTGACCAGATCCGATAGAAGTGCCAGCCTAAATCCTGGAGGACATCCTGGCGCAGGCGGTCCCGATCGCGGCTGGATTTCGAGGAGTGGTAGGCCGCGCCATCGCATTCGACGGCCAGGATATAGCCGTAGGGAAAATCGGGATGGCGGACGCCGATGTCGATCCTGTATTTGGCGGCGCCAACCTGAGGCACCGCCTCGTAGCCCATCTGCTCGATGCTCTGGAGCACGAAATCCTCGAAGGGGCTTTCGGTCGAACCTCCCGGGAGGCGCCGGTCCGGCACAGCTCCGGTCTTGCAGTATTCCAGCCAGGCCCGGAACATCCGCACGCCTAGGTTTTTGCTCTCGTCCGCAAGGATGTCGCTAGGCTTGAGCGAGGTGAAGGTGACGATCTTCCGCTTCGCCCGCGTGAAGAGCACGTTGAGCCGGCGATGACCTTGAGCCGAGTTGATCGGACCGAAACGCTGATGCGTGCGGCCGCCGACCGTCTCCGGACCGTAAAGGGTCGAAATGAACATCACGTCCCGCTCATCGCCCTGAATGGTTTCCAGGTTCTTAACGAAGAACTCCTCGAGGCCACCCTTCTCCTCTTCCCAGCGGCGCACATAATCCTGCACATGAGGGTTGCGATCGCGCTCCCGCTCGAACTCCTCCAGGATCAGTTCGCGTTGGTCGGAATTCATGGTGCAGACGCCGAGGGACAGGTCAGGCGTGTCGCGCATGTGCTGCAGGACCGACTCCACAAGCGCGTGGGCTTCTACCGTGTTGGTCCGGCCTCGATAGACGCCGTCGACCTCGACGAGCTCGACACCCATCTCGGGATCGTCCTCGTCCGCGGAGGGGAAGATCGTCAGCTTCTCGTCATACATCCACTTGTTGGAGAAGCGGATCAACGCGGAGTGGCGCGAGCGATAGTGCCAGCGCAGCTGTCGCACTGGACGGAAGGCCATGTTGGCCAGATCCAGGATGCTCTCGCTGTCTTCCTGCATATCCTCGGGGACATCGGTGTCATCGATCATCTTCTGGAAGAAGGAGGTCGGCGGAAGCTGCTTGGTGTCCCCTACCACGACGACCTGCTTGCCGCGGCTCAGCGCGCCGATGGCGTTTTCCGGCGTCATCTGCGAGGCCTCGTCGATAACGACAAGGTCAAACCGGCTTCTTGGGGGAAGATACTGGGCAACCGCCAAGGGCGACATCATCCAGCAGGGCTTCAGCTCGAGGAGGGCGCTCCCGGCACGAGCCGTAAGCGCACGCGCGCCAAGCCGCCGCTTCTTCTTGCTCAACTCGTGGTGGATGAGGCTCATGTCGGTGAAGTCGGACTTCCTGCCGATGTTGTTTCCGCTTGGCGGATCAGCCTCTGCCACCAACCGGCTGCGCACGACCTCGCGGGAAATCCGGATCAGCTCGCGATCCTTCGCCACGATCTCCGCACGGATGCGGTCGAAATCCTCCCCGTCATAGCCAGCCATCCGCGTCTCGTGGATCTCGAGTGCCCGGTCGGCCATGGACTTCGCGATGATCGCCCTGGTGATGCGACCGAACTCGGCCGGTTCGATGTCCTGTGCCTCGGTGAAAGCCCAATTGACGAGCAGGCCGAAACCGTGCCTGCGCAGGTTATCCTCGTTCCTGCCAAGCCGCGCCCGTTCCATCAGGGAGGTCGGATCGGCTGCAGCCTGCCGCAGGTCCTCGATCCTCCGTGACAAGGCGGCCATGCCTCGCATGTCTTCCGGCAGATCGCAGTTGGCGGAGAACGCGCTGGCATCAGCCTCGAGTGCGTCCCGGTAGGCTTTCAACCGGTCGATCTCGGTCAAGAGTTGCGCCGCGCGACCCTCCTCGAGCACCGCGAGAATAGTCTCGGGTGCGTGAGATGAGGCCATCCTCTCCGCCAGATCGGCTTCAGCCTGCAGCATCAAGACATCCGTATCGCTGCCTGCAAAGCGCACGCCGAGCTTTCCAGCCAGGGGTGCCGTCTCGATGCGTGAAAGCAGGTCGAGTTCGCGGCGCTTTCCGGCGATGATCTCCTCGACGTCGCCCTTGGTGACGGTCTGGCGATCCCTGAAGAGGCGCAGGTGCCGCTCGGCCGTCTCCAGGAGCCGCGCCTCGCGGTTGCGCTCGCCCTCCAGGATGGCCACGCGGCGGACCAGCTCCGAAAGGGTCACCTCCGGCACATTGCTCATCTCCGCAAAGGCTTCGACAGCAGTGAGGTCACCAGTTTCAAGCGCGAGGCGTAGGCGCTCGTCGGCACCCGCGATTCCAGCACAGAGCATCTGGAATTCCGAAGCTGCCCGGAGCGTATCTAGGTCGGTCTCTAGTCCGCGGAACAGGGGGCCATAGGCGGCCGCGAAGGTGGTGTCGCGTTCGAACTCCTCCCGAGCCCGCAGCCAGCGTGCATAGTCCTGAAGCCGCCGCGTCATGGTTTCTCGAGGATCCGAGGCGCTGCCGCCGAGGTCCTCGACATAGGTTCGACGGGCGGCCTTGAACGCAGAGGACAGGAAACGCAATGCGCCCGAGGCGGCGATCGCTTCTCCGGCCTGTAGCATCTTCTCGCGATCATGGCATCCTGCTTTAGGCAGGAATTTCCTGACCTCTTCGAGACCACCGGAAAGCTCGGCATGGGTGGCGCCAAGCTTGCCGAAGAGGTCGCGTGGCGACTGTCCTGGCGGGCTTGCAAGCCGAAGCCCCCGGATCGTTTCGGGCACCTTGGCGATATCGCGCGCACGCCATTGAATCCGGTGCAGGCCGCCTGTGTCCTTGACTGCCCAGTCCTCCGGCATCTCCTTTGCCGCAGCGATGATCGCCTGGAGCGCAGCGATCTCCTTTTCGAGTTCATCAAGCTTCTGGCGATGCCGGACTGGCGCGATCCCCGGAAGGGTGTCGCGGGCAAAGGCCAGAGCCTCTTCGAGCTGTTCCAGCACGAGCCCGTCCTCTGGCCGCGCGAGAGCCTCGGCCAGCTCGTGCGCGGTCTGGCGGTGCTTCAGGACCAGGTCGCAGAAGTCCCTCAGTTCGCGTCGCCCCTGAGGCAAGAGCAGGCCGCGCACCATCCCAGGATCCAGCCGGTCTCCATGCTCGCTCATGACCGCCAGCATGTCGCGGAGGCGGCCGAGATCGGCCCTGAAGACGTCCTCGCCCAGGAGCAGAGCGCAGGCCCCGCTACGGGCCTCAGCTTCGAACCCTGCCAGACGGTCCGCAAGATTGCCGGCTTGCTCGCCTATGTCCTCGGCAGTGTCGCGGTTCTGCACCGGCGACCGGACATCGAGCCAGAGGCGCGGCATGTGCACGCTCTTGTTCAGCCGCTCCGCAAAGGCCTGCGCGTCGTTTACAATGTGCTCGATCTGCGCGCGGCCCAGCGCGTCCGAGCCGGGGAGGCGGATGCGCCTGACCTCCTTGGGAACGGTGTCGCGCACGTCGCCTGTCGCAATGGCGTGGCCAATGACTTCATGGACCGTGAAACCGCTGCTTCCGAAAGCTGATCCCAAGGCGTCCAGATAGCCCTGCAGGATGGCTCGCTGCCGTTCAAGGGCCTGCTGCTGACTGGCGAAGTCGCGCTGCGAACCCCGGTCGTAGGTATCGATCTCGAGCCGCTCGGCGACGCTCTTGTAGATGTGGTCGTGGGTGGTTCCGGGCTGCAGCGGCAGGATGAATTCGCCCAAGCGCATGGAGTCCAGCCGGTTCTTCACCACCTCGAGCGCGGTGAGCTTTTCCGCGACGAAGAGGACCTTCTTGCCACCCGCCAAGGCGGCCGCGATGAGGTTGACGATCGTCTGGCTCTTCCCTGATCCCGGAGGACCCTCAATGCTCAGGTCCTTGCCGTCGGCCACATCGGCCAGCGCGGAGAACTGCGAGGCATCGGCGTCCATGACCAGATAGGGGACCTTGACCGCCACCTCGGGGCTGTCGCTGCCGTAGACCTCGGCATAGGCGCCTTCGCCGGAGCCGGCAGTTGCCAGCAGACGCGCGATCACGGGATGTTCGGCCAGTGCCCGCTTGCTCGGATCGAGATCGTGATACATGGCCAGCTTCGAGGAAGGAAAGATGCCGAAGACGATCTCCCGTCTCAGCTTCCATTCCCAGCCTTGCGGCCCTTCATCGGCGATCTGCTCGAAGTAATCTTCGATCTGCTCGACTTCGTATGCGGGGAGATCCAGATGGTGTTCAGAGAGGAGTTTCTCTTTCAGGGTAGTATTGATAGCCAGGGACCCACTACCGACAATGTGAAACTCGGGACCGTTCTTCGATTCCCTGCGCGTGATGGCAATTTCCATCAGGAGGAGCGGGCTGACTTGGCTCTCCCGGTCGCCTGGCGCGCGCCATTCGAGAAGGCCGAAGGCCGCATGCAGCACACCGACCCCGGTCTCCCGCTCGAAGCTGCGGCCCTTTTCGATCAGTCCTTTCGCGACCCGGGCAAGCTTGTCGGGCAGCATGAGTGTCTGGATGTTCATATCAGTGTGGCGCCCGTCGCGATGCTGCTCAAATGGCAGGATGTAGCTGGGCGAGATGTCGTGGGTCTTGGCATGCTCGGTGAGCGAGGGCGCGTCCTTCGTCTGTCGGCGCGGGAGGCCGAGGCTGTCCCTCAACCGGTCCTTGAGGGCGCGCTCGGCCTTCACCTCTAGTTCGGCATAGTCCGGCGAGGCTGGATCCAGGCCCTCCAGATCCTTCCTGAAGCTCTCATCCTCTTGGCGCGCGAGATGCAGGGCATCGAGAAACTCATCGGTCTGCTCGTCGGGCAGTTCTTCCTCAAGCGCGGGCAGGGGAAGCAGCCGCATCGCTTGCCCGGCCATAAGAGATCCTAGGATAACCTCAGGGAGCTCATCGACCACCCGCAGGATACTAGCCTTGGATGTCAGCTTGGTGTGCACGAGGGGATTGCGGCGGGAGAAGTCTAGCAGCCTCTTGCGTAGCTGGTTCAGCCGGTCCGTGACATGTGAGAGGATTTCCGGGTTGCGAAGATCTTGAGCTCCGTCCCTGTTCTGATCGTCCATCGAATCCTCCGTTGGCACGCGCTAGTCCAGACGGGACCGATGCCTGATACTCAACCATTACGAAAGGATTCGCAGGCTGTGAATAGAAGCTTCTGATGTTCCCGCCTGCCGGGCTCATTTTCTGAAGAATAGCGTTTTTCCACCCATTAACTGCCTTTCGGTGGAAGCACGCTTCGGCTCGCCTCAGAATGCGTTCATGATCCTTAAGGATTGCGGTCTCTTGATGATGCCCAGTCAGGCATTCGTCGCGGAGGCCCTATTTCACCACGATCTCCAGTTCGTAGTAGTGGCGGCGAAGCTGTCCACCATACTGTCAGTATGGGTTTGTAATCGGGTTACTTCGCCGAATCGATGCGGCAACGACCTTTGCTACTTCCGGTTGAATAGATTGCCGTGCGCTGCGGACGAAACTATGGTCGTCGCGACAGATTTGGACGGTGATTTTCATGACCTCTTCTATTGACGCGCTTCTCGAAAGTTACCGAGCAGCAGCCGCTACTGAGCGCGAGAAAGGCACCTATTACGAACGCCTCTGCGCCGCATTCTTGACCCATGATCCCGTCCAAGCCGAGCAGTATGAGCAAGTCTGGACTTGGGCGGAGTGGGCGGCAGCGAATGGTTGGGTGGGCAAGGATGTTGGTATCGATCTCGTCGCCAAGCTGCGCGGCCATGATGGCTATGCCGCGATCCAGTGCAAGTTCTATGCCGCCAAGCACAAGATCGCGAAAGCCGACATTGATTCCTTCATCTCGGCCTCGGGCAAGGCACCGTTCGCGCGCCGCGTCATTATGGACTCGACCGAAGGCGAATGGTCGGACAACGCGGAGGCCATGCTCATCGGCCAGGTTATCCCGGTCCTTCGCGTCGGTCTGGTCGATATGCGGGCGTCGCCAATCGAGTGGGCCGTCTTCGCCGCCAAGCAGGAAGTCGTGCTCGCCGCGAAGAAGGAACTGCGGCCGCACCAAATCGACGCGCTCGATGCCGTTCGCGAAGGTCTGGCTGAGCATGACCGCGGCAAGATCATCATGGCGTGCGGCACGGGCAAGACCTTCACCGCCCTGAAGATCGCCGAGGATCTGGTCGGCCAAGAGGGTAGGGTGCTGTTCCTTATCCCGTCGCTGGCGCTGATGGCTCAGACGGTGCGGGAATGGACGAACGACACGGCGACGCCGCTCCGTTCCTTTGCGGTCTGCTCGGACAGCCAGGTTGGCCGGCGCCGGGTTGCCAAGGATGACGTGGCCGAAATCACAACATTGGATCTCGCTTTTCCGGCACCACTGATCCTGCGGCGCTGGCGGCCGGTGTGGCCGATCCTGCGCTTGGCAAGATGACGGTTGTCTTTGCAACCTACCAGTCGATCCAGACCGTTTCTGACGCCCAGCTCAAGCACGGTATGGGACGATTCGACCTGATCATCTGCGACGAGGCCCATCGCACCACCGGTGCAACCATCGACGGGCAGGAGGAAAGCAACTTCGTCAAGGTCCACAACGATGCGATCGTCGGCGGCAACAAGCGGCTCTACATGACTGCGACGCCGCGCATCTACGGGGACGCAGCGAAATCGAAGGCGAGCGACTTGGGTGTCACCCTTGCTACGATGGACAACGAAGAGCTCTTCGGCCCAACATTGTTCTATCGGGGCTTTGGTTGGGCTGTGCAGGAGGGGCTGCTGACCGACTACAAGGTTGTCGTGCTGACGATGGATGAGGGACTGGTGGCCCGTTCAGTCCAGCAGCGCATCGAGGATCCGGCCAGTGGTCTCTTGCTCGATGATGCCACACGCATCCTAGGTTGTTATAAGGCGCTGACCAAGATGGACCTTCAGGCCGATCTGGGAGCGGATACCCAGCCCATGCGCCGCGCGCTGGCCTTCTGCCGCGATATCGCGTCCTCAAAGCTGGTGCGCAACGAGTTCTCGGAGGTGGTGAACGAATATCTCAGATCGGCGGAGGTGAAGCAGCGTGATGCAGATCTCGCCCGGCATCACCTCGACTGCGAGATCAGGCATGTCGACGGGACCTTCAATGCCAAGACGCGAGGAGAGCTGCTCGACTGGCTCAAGGCAGACACCCATGACCAGACTTGTCGGATCCTGACCAATGCTCGCTGCCTCTCTGAGGGCGTCGATGTCCCGGCGCTGGATGCGATCATGTTCCTGCATCCGCGCAAGTCGCAGATCGACGTGGTGCAGTCGGTGGGCCGGGTCATGCGCCGCGCGCCGAACAAGCGCATGGGCTATGTTATTCTGCCGGTCGGCATTCCTGCCAACAAGTCCCCCGAGGAGGCCCTGAACGACAACGAGAAATACCGTGTTGTCTGGCAAATCTTGAACGCGCTGCGTGCCCATGACGAGCGGCTAGATGCGACCATAAACCAGATGTCGTTGGGCCAAGACGTTTCAGACAAGGTCGAGATTATCAGTCTCGACAGCAAGGAGCTGCAGTCCGTTACTGCAACAGTAGAAAATCTACCACCAAAGGCTGCTGCCAAGAAAGCGAATGTCGGAGGCAACAGCTACGACAGACGTGACGACGACTTTGTCATAGACGATGACCGTGAACCCGAGCAGGGATCGCTTGTCCTCGACGACTTCAGTCGAGCCATCAAGGCGAAGATCGTCAAGAAGTGTGGCGATCGCGAATACTGGGACCGCTGGGCGGCCAGCCTGCGCGATATCGCCCTGACTCACATTACTCGACTTGAGGCCATCCTCTCGGTTCGTGACAGCCTTGCCAGGCAGGCCTTCGACGCATTCCTGGCCGAGATCCGCGACGACCTGAACAGCGGCATCACCGAGGCCGAGGCCATCGAGATGCTGGCGCAACATATCATCACGCGTCCAGTCTTCGATGCCCTCTTCGAGGGTCACGCCTTCACCGAAGAGAACCCGGTCTCGCGCGCGATCCAAGGCGTGCTCAACACGCTGGAAAGCGCGCATCTGGAAAAGGAGAGTCGGGATCTCGATGAGTTCTACCAGAGCGTCCGTAACAAGGCCCACGGCATCACCGACCCCGCCGCCAAGCAGGAACTGGTCCGACAGCTTTACGACAACTTCTTCGGCGTCGCCTTCAAAGGCACGCGTGATAAGCTGGGCATCGTCTACACCCCGATTGAGATCGTCGACTTCATCATCCGCTCGGTTAACGACGTGCTGCAGGACGAGTTTGGCCAAGCCCTCGGGTCAAAGGGTGTTCACATCATCGACCCTTTCACCGGCACGGGCACCTTCATCACGCGCCTGCTGCAGTCCGGTCTGATCCAGCCGGAGGAGCTTGAATACAAGTTCCGCTATGAGCTGCACGCGAACGAGATCGTGTTGCTGGCCTATTACATCGCGGCGATCAACATCGAGTCCGTCTATCACGGCCTGAACGGCGGCGACTACACACCCTTCAGCGGTATCCTGCTGACCGACACCTTCGCCATGGGCGAGGGCCAAGACGAGTTGGCGCTGGTCATGCCCGACAACTCCGAGCGTCGCCGTCGCCAGCAGGAACTCGACATCCGCGTCATAATGGGCAACCCACCCTATGCGGTGGCCCAGCACATCGACTACCCGCATCTCGACGGCCGCATTGCCGACACCTATGCCGCCCGGTCGAGTGCCACCTTAAAGAACTCGCTCTACGATAGCTACATCCGCGCTATACGTTGGGGCGCCGACCGGCTGGGTGACAGCGGCGTGCTGGCCTATGTCACAAACGGTGGCTGGGTCGATGGCAACGCCGCCGAAGGCATGCGCAAGTCGATGGCTGACGAGTTCTCGTCCATCTACATCTTCCACCTGCGCGGCAACCAACGGACCACTGGTGAGAGGTCGAAGCGCGAGGGCGGCAAGATCTTCGGCGCAGGCAGCCGGGCCCCGATTGTCATCACCCTGTTCGTGAAGAACCCGCAGGCAGCGAAGCAGGGGCAGATCTTCTTCCACGACATCGGCGACTATCTATCCCGAGAAGACAAGCTGAAGATCGTCAAGGACTTCCGCAGCATCCGCGGCATCAGCGACAAGAAGGGCTGGCAGCAGGTCATCCCCGACGACCACGGCGACTGGCTCAAGCAGCGAGATGACAGCGTGTCGGGTTACATCAGCATCGGCGACAAGAAGGACAGGAGCACGCCGGTGCTTTTCGAGAACTACTCGGCCGGGTTGAAGACGCAACGAGACGTATGGTGCTTCAACTCGTCGCGGAAAGCCCTCGAAAGCAACATCGGGGGCTTGATGACATATTACAATGCGCGGTTGGCCGAATACCGAGCTGCGTGCGCTCACGATTCTACGACCAAGCCCGACTCCTTCGTTGCTGAGTCGCCACGCGATATTTCCTGGTCAACGGGACTTCAGAACGATTTTGTGCGCCAAAGGTCGCTGGCGATGGAGGACGGAACTCTCGTTTCCTCAGTCTATCGTCCCTTTTTCCGCCAGTGGCTCTACTTCAGTCGTCGTCTCAATGATCGTATTGGGCAGACTCGCCTTCTCTTTCCTGAACAACAACTTTCGAACAGGGCGATTGCGATCAAAACGCGGCCAGCTGATGGTCAGTTTGCCCTGATGGTTGGAAGCATATTCGAACTGCAAACCGATGGTGGAGTTCAGTGCTTTCCGTTGACGCTCTACGAGCAAGACGATGTCGTCGAAGAGGGTGATCTCTTCTCGGTGGTCGAGGATCACAAGCCGACCTATCAGGCCCGTCACGGTATCACCGACGCAGGCCTTCTGCATTTTGAAGCCGCCTATCCCGGCGAGACGATTACCAAGGACGACATCTTCTACTACACCTATGGCCTGTTGCACTCCGAAGACTACCGCCGCCGCTTCGCGGACAACCTGACCAAGGAGCTGCCGCGCATCCCATGCGTGAAGAAGGCGGACGACTTCTGGACATTCGTAGATGCCGGCCGCCGCCTAGGCGACCTCCACGTCAACTACGAGAGCGTCCAGCCCTATCCGGTGACCCTAAAGCAGGGCGACCTGTCGCTCGCCACCATCGACGATCCGGTAAAGTTCTTCCGCGTCGAGAAGATGGCCTTCGGGAAGGGCAAGGACCGCTCGACCATCAGCTACAACAGCAATATCACCCTGATCGACGTGCCGCTCGAGGCTTACGACTATGTCGTGAACGGAAAGCCCGCTATCGACTGGGTGATGGAGCGTCAGGCTGTCAAGACCGACAAGGACAGCGGCATCGTAAACGACGCCAACGATTACGCGAACGAGACCATTGGCGACCCGCGCTACCCCTATGACCTGCTGCGCCGTATTATCACCGTAAGCATCGAGACGATGAAGATCGTCCGTGCTTTGCCGCCGCTGGAGATCTGAGTCCCACCATGCCGATCCCGGATTACGAGACGTTGATGCTGCCGGTCCTGCGCCTGTTCGACGAGGGTGCCAGCAACGTGGCCGATTGCGTTTCCAGCCTGAAAGCCGAGTTTGACGTGACCGATGACGAGGGGGCCGAGCTTCTTCCGAGCGGCCGGGTCCCGCGTGTAATGCGTTTTGAAAGCACGTCCAGCGCCATGTATTCATAGACACGGTAGAGAATGCTTATTTCAGATCATATTCCGGCAGACGATCGATTGCGTCAGCCTTCGTCTTGATCGTTATATCGCCATAGTTGTCGCCAGCTGTGCGGGGTGCATGGCCTTGGATGGCATCGAGAACGCGGTCTTGTATTCCGACTTCACGACCGATTGTCTTCAGCCGGTGTCGCCAGCCGTGTGAGGGTTGAACACCATCCGGAACAAGCTTGCTGTCTTGTAGCCAGTCACCAATACGGTTCGCCATCTTCTTAGCGTGGTCGGTGAACTTCGTCGGGTCGGTGGCATTGTGGAAGATCGGGCCGTCAGGCGCGTTCTCCAGATAGTCGAGAAAGCCCAACTTGATGATCTGACGATGCAGCGGAACATCGCGCCATTGTCCTGTCTTCGTGCTGCCCGCCTCTGGCGTGATTCGCGCGATATGCACGTCACCTTCCTTGCGGAAATCAGCTTTCCTAAGCTGCGTGATCTCAGCCACTCGGGCGCCTGTAAATGCGCAGAGCACAGGAACCCAGCGCTTCGCAGCCGTTACCTTGGGGCCCTCCAGGACTTTGCCAGCGGGGCCTGTCTTGGGCTGGTAGGCAAAGGACGCTTTCAGGACCTTAACTGCTTCGGGCGTCGTGTAGCCCTTCTCGCGGTTATGAATCTTCTTCGGTGCTGCAACGCGTAACCCTACAGTTGGGTCAGCTGGGATGCGATCTTTCTCGTGTGCCCAGCGAAACAAGCTACGAACAGTTGGCAGGTAGACCCTGCTGACAGTTGAAGGGTCAAGCTCGGTCACGACGTGATCCAGCCAGTCGACCACGTCCTTCTTCGTGACCTTGGCTGCGTCGTCATGGCGTAGGAAGGCGGTCAGGCTATTGACCGCAAGCACTTGCCTCCGTCCATTATCTTTCATGGATCCAAGTAGCTGGCGACTTTTAACGTAGTCGTCCCACAGGCGCTTGATACTGACCGGTGCAGGGATTTCTTCTGGTGGCTGTGCATTGCGGATCATGGGATGCTGCGGCACGCCGGTGAAATCACCTTCATCCCGTTCCACGACGCGGGATAGTGCTTCATACTCGGCCACACACAGGGCGCGGGCGATCTCGCGCCATTCGTCCGTGCCGGCTGGAGCAGTTAGATTTCCAGACTGCCGAAACCATTCGAGGCTCGCCCCGATCAGAAGAGCCAGTTCTACGTCACTCAAACGACCGGCCATGCCATCGCGCAGGCGTTGCACGCGAGAGTCATCAAGCGAAATAGACACATAGCGCGAATCGTTCCTCAACCGATCGTCAAAGGCCAGGCGCTGGGCATAGTGGCTGGCGGCGATCTGATCCGGTGCAAGGGGATATCGACCTTGCTGGACCTCGGTCGCACCGGTCGATGCTGCTTGCCGCTCGGCTAGGGCGAGTTCATGCTGCAGGGCAGCGACAGCACCGGGTAGATGCCTTATGGCTGTGCGAAGATCTGGTCCTAGAGGAGAACGCAGTTCGGTCTTGCCGATGATCTTGCGCAGTTCCGTCGGCACTACTAGTCGGGCAAAAAATCTACCATTGCGGTTCAGTAAGTATCGGGGTCGGCCAGCCATCTGCAGGATCCGGTTTGTAACATGTTTTGTAACACCGAAACGACCAAAGCCCCTGCAGCGCAAGGGCCTTTTTACACATCAACAGCTTAGCGGATGAAAGGGTGAGAGGCTGGACAACGACCCAAGCGGGGCTCGTTACGGCTGCTTCCTTCCGGACCTGACCGGGTTGGCGAGGCGCCTGCCCGCGCCAACCTCTCGGGGTGCTAGATAGTCGCGTTGCGCGGCCGATGCAAGCCCGTCACAGATGAAGCCGCACAAGGGCGAAGCCCCTGTCGCTTTCGCCCACATGGTCCATCCGCCGGTTGGTGCGGGCGGCGACCCGGGGCAGCAGGGGCAACCCGCCGGGGCCGGTCTCGAAGATCACCGAGGTGCCGGGCAGGGACACGAAGCGCCAGGACGGGGCCGCGTCGATGGACACCCGGCGGCGCTGGCGCAGATAGTTGCGGATCACGTCGCGCGTCTGCGGGCCGGGCGGCACCACGGATGGCTTGCCCGCCGTCAGGGGCGCGAACAACCCGCATTCCGCCAGGCGATAGGAATTGGTGGCCAGCACGAAGCGGTCGCTGTCGCGGATCGGGCGCCCGCGCCAGGTCAGGTCGCGGATGCGGCTGCTGCCGGTGGCGGTCCCGTCCGCCGAAAAACCGGCGCGCTGCGAAAGGTCCACCCGCCAATGCAGATCCTCGATCACGTCGAACTGATAGGCGGGAAAGCGGGGATCGGCCAGGGGCTGGTCGGGGCGGCCAGGCTGGATGCGGTTGAACAGGCTGGCGGACCGTTCCAGCCAGCCGCGAAGATCGGCCCCGGTGACGGGCAGGGCGCAGATGCGATTCGGAAAGGAATAGATGTCGGTCAGGTTGCCAAGCCGCAGGGGACCAGGCGCCACGTCGGTGTAATGCAGCGGCCCGCCGCGCCCGCCCGCGCGGAAGGGCGCGGCCGCCGACAGCACCGGCATCCCCTCCAGCGCCGTGCCGCGCAGGCTTTTGCGCACGAACCAGCGTTGCGCCATGTTCACCAGCGTCAGGGCCGGATCGACGCCCACCAGCGCGAAATAGCTGCTGATGCGCTGTTCGCTGCTGCTGATGCGCGTGCCCAGATGCGACAGCGTCAGGCGATGCGAGGGCGCCACGGCCCGCAGCACGGCGGGGGCGGGGGGCAGGTGGGGGCCGACGGGTTCGCATTGCGCGGTGGCGCGGTCCAGGCGCCAGCCCGAGGCACCCTTGCGCGTCAGCGACAGCTCGATCACCCCCAGGTGAGAGCCGCCAAAGCCCGGCATCACGGCGGGCTTGCCGCGCAGCGTGCCGCGGGCCGTGTCGATGCCCTCGGCCGGGACGGGGGTCTTGCGTGGAAAGACCTCGTGCGTGTGGCCCGCGACGATGGCGTCGATGCCATCCAGCGCGCCCAGGTCGGCCGCCACATTCTCGGCCCCCGGACCGGCGGGATGGGGCGAGATGCCGCTGTGGGCCAGGGCGATGACCACATCCGCCCCCTCGGCGCGCATCTGCGGCACGACGCGCCGCGCGGTGGCAAGAATGTCGTCGCAATCCATGCGCCCGGCCAGGTCGCGGTCCCAGGCGGTGGTCTGCGGCGGCAGGAACCCGACCAGGCCGATGCGCAGCGTGGCCGGGCGGCCGCTGGCGGTCACGACGGGCCGTTGCAGGATCGCATAGCGGGGGAAATCCGCGCGGCCCCTGACCCGCAGGTTGGCGGCCAGCAGGGGAAAGCGCGCCTGGCGCGCCGCCGATTGCAGCACGTCCAGCCCGAAGGCGAAATCGTGGTTGCCGATCGCTGCGGCGTCATAGCCCATCAGGTTCATGGCGGCGATGGCGGGATGGTTCCTGCCGCCAGACCGCGCGGCATGGTCCCCCAGGGGCGTGCCCTGCAGGAAATCGCCATTGTCCACCAGCAGCGTGTTGCGGGCCATCCGCCGGTGCCGTTCCACCAGGGACGCCACCTGCGCCAGGCTTCCCTGCTGGCAGGGACGGTCGGCATGGTAGTCGTGGGGCAGCAGCTTCATGTGCATGTCGGTCGTGGCCAGGACACGCAGCACGATCGTTTCGTTCCCATCTGCTGACGGGCGAACGGAAAGCTCGACCCCGCCCGTTCCGTCTGGCATGAGCCCCCCGATCCAAGGCCGCCGCGCGTTCATGCGCCAGCCGGACCAAGCTATCGGCCCCTGGCCCATCTCTCAACCACAGATTGCAGGACGTGAACCTTAATTCAATTGCACATGCAAATCCGCCACATTATCCTGGGACAAGCGGCGCAAGGGTTGCCGGTTTCACGGGCAGGGGGCATCACGGCTCTCTGCTTGGTTGTATCTTTTGGCGTTATCGGATTATGAACGCGCTGTTCGCGGCCCCTTGCCGCAGACATGCCTCGGATGGTCAGCCTGAATGAAATTCTCGACCCGCATCGACACCAATATTCCCGCAAGCAACCTGTTTGACATCGCCGGCGATTTTCCCCGCAGCGAAAGGGCCCTGGCGGCCCGGGGCGTGCTGGTCCGCCGGATCGACCCGGCCGAGGAACCGGGGATCGGGCTTGGCTGGGATCTGGAATTCAACTGGCGCGGGCAGCGCCGGACGACGCGGCTGGCGGTGACGCGCTTCGACCGGCCGTCGCACATCACGCTGGAGGGTCGTTCCGACCAGTTCGACCTGTCGATCAACATGACCGTGGTCGCGCTGAGCCGGGTCAAGTCGCGCCTTCTGTTCGAGACCGAGGTCCGCCCCCGCAACATGCGCGCGCGGCTGCTGCTGCAGACGGCCAAGCTGGGCAAGTCGCAACTGGACCGCAAGTATGACCAGCGGATCGCCGATTTCCTGACCCACCTGCGGGCGGCCTAGACCGCCTGGCGCTGCGCCTCGCGAAGCGGATCGGCGGGATAGACGCCCAGCAGGTCCAGCGACGAGGTGAAATAGCGCAGCTCCTCCAGCGCGCGTTGCAGGGCCGGATCCTCGGGGTGGCCTTCCACATCCGCATAGAACTGGGTCGCGGTGAAGACGCCGTCCACCATGTAGCTTTCCAGCTTGGTCATGTTGACGCCGTTCGTGGCAAAGCCCCCCATGGCCTTGTAGAGCGCGGCGGGAATGTTGCGGACGCGGAAGACGAAGGTGGTCAGCATCCGGTCGGACCGGCGGCTGTAGTCGGGCTGCCGCCCCATGATCAGGAAGCGGGTGGTGTTGTGGTGGTGATCCTCGATGTCGCTGGCCAGAACCTCCAGCCCGTGAATCTCGGCGGCCAGTTCGCTGGCCATGACGCCTTCCCCCGGCGTGCGGTCGCGCGCCAGGTCGGCGGCGGCGCCCGCGCTGTCGGCCGAGGCCGCGGCAGTGATCCCGTGCCGCGTCAAAAAGCCGCGCGCCTGCGGGATCAGCACCAGATGCGCGCGGACGTGGCGCACATCCTGCAACCGGGTGCCCGGCAGCGACATCAGTGCGATGCGGACCCGCACGAAGGCCTCGTCGATGATGTGCAACCCGGATTGGGGCAGCAGGTGGTGGATGTCCGCGACCCGGCCATAGGTCGAATTTTCCACCGGCAGCATGGCCAGATCCGCCTGGTGGCTGCGCACGGCCTCGATCACGTCCTCGAAGGTGCGGCAGGGCAGGGCCTCCATCCCGGGCCGGGCCTTGCGGCAGGCCTCGTGGCTGTAGGCGCCGGGCTCGCCCTGGAATGCGATGCGGTTCGTGGTGGTCGTCATGGCCGCTGTCCGAATTTTGACTGGTCGCGGGGTAACTATACCTTGATCCTTCAAAGCGAAAGCGGATAGATACCCGACGAATTGACGAGCTTACCAATGCGGGGATCGCACGCGATGTTCAACACCATGACCGTGACCAAGGCCGCCGGCGCGCTGATCGGCGCGCTGCTGTTTCTGATGCTGGCCAACTGGGCGGCGGGATCGTTGTATCACGTCGGCACCGCCGCCCATGGCGAGGGTGAGGAAGTCGCGCAAGCCTATACCATCCCCGTCGAGGAAGCGGCGGGCGGCGGCGAGGAAGCGGCCGAGGAAACCATCGACTTCGCGGCCCTGCTGGCCTCGGCCGACGCGGCGGCGGGCGAAAAGGACTTCGGCAAGTGCAAGGCCTGCCACAAGCTGGACGGCACCGACGGCGTGGGCCCCCACCTGAACGGCGTCGTGGGCCGCGAGGTCGCTTCCGTCGCGGGCTTCAGCTATTCCGAGGCCATGGTCGCGCACAAGGCCGACGCGCCGCAGTGGACGCCCGAGGCGTTGCAGGAATTCCTGACCAACCCCAAGGGCGTCGTGCCGGGCACCAAGATGTCCTTCGCGGGCCTGAAGGATCCGCAGGACCGCGCCGACATCATCACCTATCTGCAATCCCAGCAGTAAGGCCTGCTTCACCAGATCGGGGCGCATCTTCGGATGCGCCTTTTTTCATGCGCACCTGTCGCGCGGCCATCACGAAATCGCGGCTTGATCGTGTCTTCGGCGCTGCCTAGCGTGCAGCAGACACCAAAACCCGGAGTTCGCCGATGCGCCGCCTTGCCCTGATCGCCGCCCTGGCCCTTGCCCCGGCATCCGCCGCCCTGTCGCAAGAGGCCCAAGGCGACGAACAGGTCATCAAGACCCATGCCATCGCGCTGTTCGGCGAACCCGCGCTGCCCGCCGATTTCCCCCATTACCGATACGTCAACCCCGACGCGCCCAAGGGGGGCGAGATTTCATTCGGCGCGGTGGGTGGCTTCGACAGCTTCAACCCCTTCACCCACCGGGGCCGCGCCATCGCGCTGGCGGTGATCCAGCTTGAACGGCTGATGGACAGCCCGGCGGACGAACTGGGCGTGGACTATTGCCTGCTGTGCGAGACGCTGGAATATCCCCCCAGCAAGGACTGGGTGATCTTCAACCTGCGCCCCGAGGCGCGCTTCAGCGACGGCACGCCCCTGACCGCCCATGACGTGCTGTTCAGCTTTGAAACCTTGCGCGACAAGGGCCTGTCGTCCTTCCGCATGGCGATGCAGCAGATGATCGCCAAGGCCGAGGTTCTGGACGACCACCGCATCAAGTTCACCTTCGCCGAAGGCTATCCCCGCCGCGACGTGATTTCGCAGATGGGCAACCAGATCGTGTTTTCCAAGAAGGACTTCGAGGACAACAAGCGCGACCTGGAGCAGAGCAGCACCATCCCCTATGTCGGATCCGGCCCCTACATGTTCGACCGCGCCGACATGGGGCGCACCCTGGTCGTCAAGCGCAACCCCGATTACTGGGGCAAGGATCTGCCGATCAACAAGGGCCGCTACAACTTCGACCGCATCCGCTACGAGATGTTCGGCGATTTCGACAGCGCCTTCGAAGCCTTCAAGGCGGGCGAATACACCTATCGCAATGAGACATCGTCGATGCACTGGTCCACGCGCTATGACTTCCCGGCGCTGGCCTCGGGCGCGGTGGTGCGGGAAACGCTGCCCAACGGCGAAATCGCCAGCGCCGACGGCTGGGTCTTCAACCTGCGCCGCGCCAAGTTCCAGGACATCCGCGTGCGCGAGGCGATCGGGCTGATGTTCAACTTCGAATGGACCAACCAGACGCTGCTGTATGGTCTGGAAACGCGGGTCAATTCCTTCTGGGACAACAGCCAGTTCCGCGCGGACGGCCCGCCCTCGGACGCGGAAAAGGCGCTGCTGGAACCTGTCGCGGGCGACCTGCCGCCGGGCATCCTGACCGACGACGCCGTGGTCCAGCCGGTGTCGGGCGAACGCCAGCTTGACCGGGGGAACATGCGCCGTGCCGTGGCGCTGCTGGATCAGGCGGGCTGGACCGTGGGCCGCGACGGGATGCGCCGCAACGCCGCCGGAGAGGTTCTGAGCATCGAGATCCTGAACGACGACGTGGGCAACGACCGCATCATCAACCCCTTCATCCAGAACCTGCGCGCCATCGGCATCGACGCCGTCAACCGCCGTGTGGACAATGCGGAAATGCAGTTGCGCACCCGGTCCAAGGACTTCGACATGGTCGAGGACAGCCTGGGCCAGGCCTATGCGATCGGCGGCTATGCCGGCCAGGTCTTCGGGTCCGAAGACAAGGACGACGTGTTCAACCCCATGGGCCTTGCCAATCCCGCCATCGACAAGCTGCTGGAGGTCGGACAGCAGGCGGAAACCATGGAAGACAACATCGTCGCCATCAACGCGCTGGACCGCGCGCTGCGCAGCCTGCGCTTCTGGGTGCCGAAATGGTTCAAGGCGGAATACACGCTGGCCTATTACGACATGTACCGACACCCCGAACAGATGCCGCCCTATGCGCTTGGCACGCTGGATTTCTGGTGGGCGGATACCGCGCGCGAATCCGAACTGAAGGCCAGCGGCGCGATCCGCTGAGGGTTGATTTCCCGGCGGTCCCGCCCGACAAGGGCCGGACAAGGAAAACGGGGCCGTGAAGGCCCGCAAGGGGCAAGGGCAATCCGATGGGCGCCTATATCCTGCGGCGGTTGCTGCTGATCATCCCGACGCTGATCGGGATCATGGTGGTGAACTTCACCCTGACGCAATTCGTCCCCGGCGGTCCCATCGAACAGATCGCGGCCCAGGTTCAGGGGTCGGGCGACGCCTTCAGCAACATCTCGGGCGCGGGCGCGGGCGCCGACACCGGCGTGGTCGAGGGATACGAGGGCGCGCGCGGGTTGCCGCCCGAATTCATCACCCAGCTTGAAAAGGAGTTCGGCTTCGACAAGCCGCCGCTGGAACGCTTCCTGACGATGATGGGCAATTACCTGACCTTCGACTTCGGGACATCGTGGTTCCGGTCGATCAGCGTCATCGACCTGGTGGTGGAAAAGATGCCGGTGTCGATCACGCTGGGGCTTTGGTCCACGCTTCTGGCCTATCTGATCTCGATCCCCTTGGGGATCCGCAAGGCGGTGCGGGACGGGACGCGGTTCGACACCTGGACCTCGGGCGTGATCATCATGGCCTATGCCATCCCGGCCTTTCTGTTCGCGGTGCTGCTGATGGTGCTGTTCGCGGGCGGCAGCTATTGGCAGATCTTCCCGCTGCGGGGGCTGACCAGCGACAACTTCGCGGACCTGTCGGTCTGGGGCAAGATCAAGGACTATGCCTGGCACGCGACGCTGCCGGTCGTGGCCTCGACCATTTCCAGCTTTGCCACCCTGACCCTGCTGACAAAGAACAGTTTTCTGGACGAGATCAACAAGCAATACGTGATGACCGCCCGCGCCAAGGGCCTGACCGAGGGGCGCGTGCTTTACGGCCATGTCTTCCGCAACGCCATGCTGATCGTGATCGCGGGTTTTCCCGCTGTCTTCCTGGGGGTGTTCTTCGGTGCATCCATCCTGATCGAGACGGTCTTCTCGCTGGACGGCCTGGGCCGCCTGGGGTTCGAGGCCGCGGTGCAGCGCGACTATCCGGTGATCTTCGGCACGCTTTATGTCTTCGGCCTTCTCAGCCTGGTCGTGGGGATCCTGTCGGACATGATGTATGTCTTTGTCGATCCGCGCATCGACTTTGAATCGAGGGCCGGTTGATGGCGCTGTCGGAACTCAACCGCCGCCGCTGGCGCAACTTCCGCCGCAACGGCCGGGCCTTCTGGTCGCTGGTGATCTTCTCGCTGCTGTTCATCGTGGCGATCTGCGCCGAGATCGTCGCCAACGACAAGCCCATCGTCGCGAGCTACCGGGGCGAGCTGTATTTCCCTGCCTACAACTTCTATCCCGAAACCGCCTTCGGCGGCGATTTCGGGACCGAGGCGATCTATACCGACCCCGCCGTGCAATGCCTGATCGTCACCGGCGGGCAACAGGACTGCTGGGACACGCCCGAGGATCTGATCGCCGCCGTGGACGCGGGCACCAGCGACATCCCGAAGGAGAAGCAGGGCTGGATGATCTGGCCGCCGATCCCCTTCCACTATTCGACCATCAACAACGTGGGCAGCGCGCCGAGCGCGCCGGACGGCACCCACTGGCTGGGCACCGACGATACCGCGCGCGACGTGCTGGCGCGGGTGATCTATGGCTTCCGCATCTCGATCCTGTTCACGCTGATCGTGACGGTGGTGGCCTCGGTCGTGGGCATTGCAGCGGGGGCGATCCAGGGATACTTCGGCGGGCGCACCGACCTGGTGTTCCAGCGCGTGCTGGAGATCTGGGCCTCCACGCCCTCGCTTTACGTCATCATCATCCTGTTCGCGATCCTGGGGCGCAGCTTCTGGCTGCTGGTCTTTGTCACCATCCTGTTCGGCTGGCCCGCGCTGGTGGGCGTGGTGCGGGCGGAATTCCTGCGGGCGCGCAACTTCGAATATGTGCGCGCGGCGCGTGCCTTGGGCGTGTCCGACCGCACCATCATGTTCCGCCACATCCTGCCCAACGCCATGGTCGCCACGCTGACCATGCTGCCCTTCGTCGTGACCGGCACGATCAGCGGGCTGGCCGCGCTGGATTACCTGGGCTACGGCCTGCCGGCATCCGCGCCGTCGCTGGGGGAACTGGCCTTGCAAGCCAAGCAGAACCTGCAGGCGCCCTGGCTGGCCTTCACCGCCTTCTTCACCTTCGCCATCATGCTGTCGCTTCTGGTCTTCGTCTTTGAAGGCGTACGCGATGCCTTCGACCCCCGAAAGACCTTCAAATGACCGAAGCCGTCCTGTCGGTCCAGAACCTGCGCATCAGCTTTCGCCAGGAAGGCCGGATCGTGCCCGCCGTCAAGGGCGTCAGCTTCCAGATCGGCAAGGGCGAGACGGTCGCGCTTGTGGGCGAATCCGGGTCGGGCAAGTCGGTCACGGCGCTGTCCACCGTGCGCCTGCTGGGCGATTCCGCCGTGATCGAGGGATCGGTGACATACGCCGGGCGCGAGATGGTCGATGCCCCCGAGCGTGTGCTGCGCGACATCCGGGGCGACGACATCAGCTTCATCTTCCAGGAGCCGATGACCTCGCTGAACCCGCTGCACACGCTGGAAAAGCAGCTGGGCGAAAGCCTGGCGCTGCACCAGGGGCTGACAGGGGCCAAGGCGCGGGCGCGGATTGTGGAGCTTCTGACCCGCGTGGGCATCCGCGACCCGGAAAGCCGCCTGGCCGATTATCCGCACCAACTGTCGGGCGGGCAGCGGCAGCGGGTGATGATCGCCATGGCGCTGGCGAACGGTCCCGAACTGCTGATCGCGGACGAGCCGACCACTGCGCTGGACGTGACGATCCAGGCGCAGATCCTCGACCTGCTGGCGGAACTGAAGGCGGACGAAGGGCTGTCGATGCTGTTCATCAGCCACGACCTTGGCATCGTCCGCCGCATCGCCGACCGCGTCTGCGTGATGAAGGACGGCGAGATCGTGGAACAAGGGCCGGTGGCCGACATCTTCGCCAACCCCCGGCACGACTACACCCGCAAGCTGCTGGCGGCGGAACCGACCGGCACCGCCGATCCCGTGCCCGATGATGCGCAAACCATGGTGGAAACCCGCGACCTCAAGGTCTGGTTTCCGATCCAGCGGGGGCTGCTGCGCAAGACGGTGGGCCATGTGAAGGCCGTGAACGGCGCCACGCTGACGGTTCGGGCCGGGGAAACGCTGGGCATCGTCGGCGAATCGGGATCGGGCAAGACCACGCTGGCGCTGGCCATCATGCGGCTGATCGACAGCGACGGGCCGATCCTGTTCCTGGGCCAGGACATCGCCCGCTGGCAGTCGCGCCAGTTGCGCCGCTTGCGCCGCGACATGCAGATCGTCTTCCAGGATCCTTTCGGCAGCCTGTCCCCGCGCATGACGGTGGAACAGATCATCGCCGAGGGCCTGACCGTCCACGGTGTCGAGAAGGGCCGCGACCGCCGCCAGATGGTCGCCGAGATCATGGCCGAGGTCGGCCTCAACCCCGACACCATGCACCGTTACCCGCATGAATTTTCCGGCGGCCAGCGCCAGCGCATCGCCATCGCCCGTGCGATGATCCTGCGCCCCAAGGTGGTGGTTCTGGACGAACCGACATCGGCGCTGGACATGACCGTGCAGGTCCAGATCGTCGGGCTTCTGCGCGGCTTGCAGCGGAAATATGGCCTCGCCTTCCTGTTCATCAGCCACGACCTGCGCGTGGTCCGCGCCATGTCGCACAAGATCATGGTCATGCGCGCGGGCGAGGTGGTCGAGCAGGGGACGACCGCCCAGATCTTCGACGCCCCCCGGCAGGACTACACCCGCGCGCTGCTGGCCGCCGCCTTCCGCGACCATCACCGATGAAGATCCTGTTCGTCCACCAGAACTTCCCCGGCCAGTTCCCCCATCTGGCCCCGGCGCTGGCCGCGCGCGGCCATCAGGTGCTGGCCCTGACGGATGAGAAGAACCAGCGGCAAAGCCCTGTCCCGACCCTGCGCTACAAGACGCCCGATCCGGTCGAGACGAACAGCGCCTTTGGCCGCAGCTATGCCACCCATGCCGAACGCGGCTATCTGGCGGTGCGCGCCGCGCGGGCGATGCGGGACCGGCATGGCTTCACCCCCGACCTGATCATCGGCCATACCGGCTGGGGCGAGACGCTGTTTTTGCGCGAAATCTGGCCCGACGCCCGCCTGCTGGTCTATGCCGAGCTTCTGTATCGCACCCGAGGCCATGATGTCGGCTTCGATCCCGAGTTCCAGGCCGACAGCGATGAGGCGCGGATGCTGGCCGTCGCCCGGTCAGCCCACCTGATCCAGGGCATCGTGCAGGCCGATGCGGCGATTTCGCCCACCCGCTATCAGGCCGACAGCTTTCCGCCGGACCTGCGCGGCAAGATCACCGTTGTCCACGACGGCATCGACACCGTTCGCGTCTGCCCCGACCCCCGCGCCAGCCTGACCCTGCCGGGCGGCCAAGTGCTGCGGGCGGGGGACGAGGTGCTGTCCTATGTCAGCCGCTCGCTGGAACCCTATCGCGGCTTTCACATCTTCATGCGCGCGCTGCCCGAGGTGCTGACGGCACGTCCGCAGGCGCAGGTCGTGATCGTCGGGGCCGAGGGCGTCAGCTACGGCACCCCGCCCCGGGACGGCGGCACATGGAAGGCCCGGATGCTGGCCGAGTTGGGCGACCGGCTGGACCTGTCCCGGGTCCATTTCCTGGGGCGCGTGGCCTATCCCGACTATCTGTCGCTGATCCGGCTGGCGCGCGTGCATTGCTATCTGACCTATCCCTTCGTGCTGTCCTGGTCCCTGACCGAGGCGATGGCCGCTGGCGGATACATCGTCGCCTCGGACACCGAACCCGTGCGCGAACTGATCCGCGACGGGCAGAACGGGCGGCTGGTGCCGTTCTTCGACGTGCCCGCGCTGTCCGCCGCGCTGATCCGGGGACTGGCGGGCGACCCTGACGCCGACCGGCTGCGGGCTGCGGCGCGGCAGGCGATCCTGGACGGATACGACCTGCACCGCCACAGCCTGCCGCGCCAGATCGCATGGGTGGAAAGCTTTGCCCCGATGGGCTAGATCCGCGCATGACAAGGAAAGGCGCATCATGGTCCAGATCCGGCTGACGAACACCCGCACCCGCAGGAAAGAGGTTTTCCAGCCGCTGGATCCCCTTGACGTGCGCCTCTACCTCTGCGGCCCGACAGTCTATGACCGGGCGCATCTGGGCAATGCCCGGCCGGTGCTGGTCTTTGACGTGCTGGTGCGACTGCTGCGCCACGTTTATGGCGCGGATCATGTGACTTACGTGCGGAACTTCACGGATGTCGACGACAAGATCAACGCCCGCGCCGCCGCCACCGGCCGCGACATCCGCGAGATCACCGAGGAAACCGTCGCCTGGTATCACGACGACATGGACGCCTTGGGCGCCGCCCGTCCCGACCACGAGCCCCGCGCCACCGAATACATCGTGCAGATGGTCGCGATGATCGAGACCCTGATCGCCAACGGCAACGCCTACGAGGCCGAGGGCCATGTGCTGTTCGACGTGCGCTCCTTCCCCGAATACGGCCGCCTGTCGGGCCGGTCGGTCGATGACATGATCGCGGGCGCAAGGGTCGAGGTCGCGCCCTTCAAGCGCGATCCCATGGATTTCGTCTTATGGAAACCGTCCGGGGCCGACCAGCCCGGCTGGGACAGCCCCTGGGGCCGGGGCCGCCCCGGCTGGCACATCGAATGTTCCGCCATGTCGGCGGCGCTGCTGGGGCCCAGCTTCGACATCCACGGCGGCGGCATCGACCTGCAATTTCCCCACCATGAAAACGAGGTCGCGCAAAGCTGCTGCGCCCATCCCGGCGCAGGCTTCGCCAATGTCTGGCTGCACAACGAGATGCTGCAGGTCGAGGGCAAGAAGATGTCCAAGTCGCTCGGCAACTTCTTCACCGTCCGCGACCTTCTGGACCGCCGCATTGCCGGAGAGGTGATCCGCTATGTCCTCTTGTCCACACATTACCGCAAGCCGATGGACTGGACGCAAGGCAAGGCGGACGAGGCGCGCGACATCCTGTGGGGGTGGCGGCTGCTGACAAAGGACGTGGAGCCCGCCGCCGCGCCGCATACCGAGGTGGTCGAGGCCATCGCCAACGACCTGAACACGCCGGGCGCGATTGCCGTGTTGCACCGGCTGAAGGACGATCCGGCGCTGCTGCTGGCCTCGGCCCGTTTCATCGGGCTGTTGCAGGCGGGCGATGACGACTGGATGCGGGCCGATTACCAGGCGCTCGACAGCCAGGCGGACCACCAGGATTTCGACCAGATCCTCGCCGCCCTGGAAACCCGCCTGGCCGAGATCCGGGCGCAGGCGATGGCCTCCAAGGATTTCTCGCGCCTTGATCGGGCCAAGGCGGACCTGACCGGCGCGGGGCTCGAGGTTCGGATGTCCAAGGCCGGGATCGAGCTGCTGGTGCGCCCGACCACCGTGCAAAAGGACGTGGCCCGCATTGCCGAGGATCTGCTGGCGTGACGCTGGACGCCTGCACCGACCTGGTGCGGACCCAGGATCCCGACCGCTTCGGGGCCGTCCTGGTCGCGCGGCCGCAGGATCGTCCTGCGCTGATAACGCTTTATGCGCTGAACCTTGAAATCGCGCGTGCGCCGTTCCAGTCCAGGGAACCGATGCTGGCCGAAATGCGGCTGCAATGGTGGATCGATCGCCTGGACGAGATGGGGACAGGCAAGCCGCCGCCCCTGCATGACGTGCTGACCCCCCTGTGGGAGGCATGGGGCGAAGGCGCGGGCCGTATCGCCCCCCTGGCCGAGGCGCGCCGCCGCGACTGCGCGCGCGAACCTTTCACCGCACCCGAGGAGGTCGTGGCCTATGTGAACGACACGGCGGGTCGGCTGATGGGACTGGCGGCGGAACGCCTGGGTTCGCCAGCCGCCGCGCGGACCGTGGTGGCCGACCAGGCGCTTGGCGCGGGGCTGGCCGCCTGGCTGCGCGCGCTGCCCCGGCTGCAACCTCTGCGCCTTGGGCTGGACCAGGCGCGCCCCGAGGATGCCGTTGCCTTGGCCGGTCTCGCGCGGGATGCGCTGCGCCGCGCCGCCCGGTCGCGCCGCCTGCTGCCCCGGCAGGCAGCCGCGGCTCTCTATCCCGGCCCCCGCGTCCCGCCATTCCTGGACGCAGTCCTGAGAGGCGACATCAACTGTTTTGCACAAACCCTTGAAGTCACGCCGTTCCAGCGCCGCGCCTCTCTGGCGCGTCTGGCGCTGACCGGGCGGTGGTGGCGATAGCACCGGCGGAGTGGCAGGCGCATAAACCCTCTTTTCACCCTTTCCCTGATATGAAAGGAATTGAAACGAACGGGGCAGGAAGGATCGGATGGCCAAGGGATTGGATGCACAGGCCAAGCAGGGCTACGCCCTGATCGCGCCGCCGTTCCTGTATGCGCTGGTGATCCTGGCGGCGCCCTTGCTGACGATCCTGACCTACAGCTTCCTGACCGACGGCTATCTGGAGGTCGTGCGGGATTTCACCGTCTCGAACTATGTCCAGGTCTGGACCGATCCCATCGTGCGCACGGTGATGTTGCGCTCGCTGATGGTGTCGGCCTTGGTGACGCTGGTCACGGTGCTGCTGGCCTTTCCGGTGGCCTATTACGTCAGCTTCCTGGTGCGGCCCGAAAGGAAATCGCTGTGGCTGTTCCTGATCACCATCCCCTTCTGGACCAGCTACCTGATCCGCGTGTTCCTGTGGAAGGTGATCCTGGGCTATAACGGCGTCATCAACTCCAGCCTGACCGGGCTTGGCATCATCGACGAGCCGCTGACCTTCATCCTGTATAACGTCAATTCCATCGTGATCACGCTGGCTCATGCCTATGCCCCTTTCGCGATCCTGCCGATCTTCGTGGCCCTGGAAAAGATCGACCGCGCGCTGCTGGAAGCAGGCCGCGACCTGGGCGAAAGCCGGGCGATGACCTTCTGGCGGGTGACGCTGCCGCTGGCGATGCCGGGGGTGCTTGCGGCGGTGCTGATCGTCTTCATCCCGACCATCGGCGATTACGTCACGCCCGAACTGATCGGCGGCGGCAAGATCCCCATGATCGCCAACCTGATCCAGGTGCAGATGCTGGCCTTGGACAACCGGCCCCTGGGATCGGCCCTTGCGGTCACGGCCATGGCCATCGTGGCCCTGGTCAGCGTCGTGTTCCTGCTGATCAACCGCCGCTTCCTGAAGGTGCGGTCGTGAAGGGGCAGGGACGCGGCTTGCAGGCCTATGCGCTGCTGTACCTGCTGTTCCTATATGCGCCGATCATCCTGCTGCCGTTGTTCGCCTTCAACTCGGGCACGATCATCGCCTTTCCGTTGCAAGGCTTCACGACCAACTGGTTCGCGCAGATGTGGGCCAACGCGACGCTGCGTACGGCGCTGACAAATTCGCTGACCATCGCGGTCTCGGCCTCGATCCTGGCGACCTGCCTCGGCGTCTTCGCCGCCCGCGCGTCCACCCGGTTCGAGTTTCCAGGAAAGGGCGGCATGATGGGCTTCATCCTGCTGCCCATGGTCCTGCCGGAAATCATCGTGGCCATGTCGCTGCTGGTCGTGCTGCTGGGCGCGGGGGTGCAACTGTCGATCCTGACAGTGATCCTGGGCCATGTCCTGATCTGCATGCCCTATGCCATCGCGATCCTGTCCACGGCGTTCTCATCGCTCGACAAATCGCTGGAGGAAGCGGCCTATGACCTGGGCGAAACGAAGTGGAGCGCGTTCCGCCTGGTCACCCTGCCGCTGGTCATGCCGGGCATCGTCAGTTCGCTGCTGATTTCCTTCACCATCAGCCTGGACGAATTCATCATCGCCTTTTTCCTCGCTGGCAACCAGCCGACGCTGCCCACCTATATCTTCAGCCAGCTGCGCTTCCCCAAGCAGATCCCGATGATCATGGCGCTTGGCACCGTGCTGGTGGCGCTGTCCATCCTGCTGCTGGCGCTTGGCGAATACTTCCGCCGCCGCGGCAACGCCCGCATGGGCGGCAATCCGACCGGAGGATTCCTGTGACCGACGACCGCAAGCCGATGATCGAATGTCGCGGCGTCCACAAGCATTACGGCGATTACCACGCCTTGCGCGGCATCGACCTGACCATCCGCGCGGGCGAGTTCTTTTCGCTTCTCGGCCCGTCGGGCTGCGGCAAGACCACGCTTTTGCGCACGATTGCCGGGTTCGAGGACATCTCGGACGGCGCGATCCTGATCGACGAAAAGCGCATGGACGAGGTGCCGGCGAACAAGCGCCCCACCAACATGGTCTTCCAGTCCTACGCGATCTTCCCGCATCTGACGGTCGCGCAGAACGTGGCCTTCGGGCTGCGCCGCGATCCACGCGGCAAGGCGGAAAAGGCGGCCCTGGTCGAGGAGGCCTTGGCGATGGTCGGCCTGCGCGGATACGGCAACCGCGCGGCGCACGCCCTGTCGGGCGGCCAGCGGCAGCGGGTGGCGCTGGCCCGCGCGCTGATCCTGAAACCCAAGGTGCTGCTGCTGGACGAGCCGCTGTCGGCGCTGGACCGCAAGATGCGCGAGCAGATGCAGGTGGAACTCATCAAGCTGCAACGCCAGGTCGGCATCACCTTTGTCCTTGTGACCCATGACCAGGAGGAAGCCCTGGTCATGTCCGACCGCATCGCCGTCATGTTCGAGGGCGAGATCGCCCAGCTTGACGGCCCCGAGGCGCTGTATGCCCGCCCCGCCACCCGGCGCGTCGCGGATTTCATCGGGGTGATGAACTTCCTGCCCGCGCGGATCCTGGGGGAGCAGGCGGGAACCGCCACGGTCGAGGTTCCGGGGCTTGGCGTGGTGGACCTGCCCGAACGCCAGATCAGCCGCGCGAACCCCGACGACGAAGGCCCGACCATCGGCTTTCGCCCCGAAACCATGACGCTGGTGGGCCCCACCCAGACACACAGCCAGCCGCGCGAAACCAACGCCACCATCGACGAGGTCGTCTATTACGGCGACATGACCTATTACGACCTGCGGCTGGACGGGGCGGCGGCGATGGACGGCAAGGCGCGGCCGGTGCGGATTTCCATGCGCAATGTCTTCGGCCGCGACGTGCAGGAGGTGGGGACAAGGACAAGGCTGGCCTGGTCGCCCGGATCGCTGGTGCTGTTCCGGTGACGCTTGCGAAACATCCGCCGCTTGCCTAGAACGCGCCCTGACTTGGCTGAAAGGGGCGCGTCATGGGCTTTCGCATGGGAATTGTCGGCTTGCCGAACGTGGGCAAATCGACGCTGTTCAACGCGCTGACGAAAACCGCCGCCGCGCAGGCCGCGAACTTTCCCTTCTGCACCATCGAGCCGAACGTGGGCGATGTCGCGGTCCCCGATCCGCGCCTGGACACCCTGGCCGCCATCGCGGGCAGCAAGCAGATCATCCCGACGCGCATCACCTTCGTGGACATCGCGGGCCTGGTGAAGGGCGCCAGCAAGGGCGAAGGCCTGGGCAACCAGTTCCTTGCCAATATCCGCGAGGTGGACGCCATCGCCCATGTCCTGCGCTGCTTCGAGGATGGCGACGTGACCCATGTCGAGGGCCGCGTCGATCCCATCGCCGACGCGGAAACCATTGAAACCGAACTGATGATCGCCGACCTGGAATCGGTCGAACGCCGCCTTGCCAATATCGCCCGCAAGCTGAAGGGCGGCGACAAGGACGCGGTGGCCCAGGAAAAGCTGCTGAAAGCCGCGCAGGCCGCGCTGGAATCCGGCAAGCCTGCCCGCACGGTGCAGGTGGCCGAGGAGGACCGGAAGGCCTGGGCCATGCTGCAACTGCTGACCGCCAAGCCCGTCCTGTTCGTCTGCAACGTCGAGGAGGATAAGGCCGCCACCGGCAACGCCCAGTCCGACCGCGTGGCCGAGATGGCGCGTGCGCAGGGCGCCGGCCATGTGGTGATCTCGGCCCGGATCGAGGAGGAGATCAGCCAGCTTCCCGCCGACCAGGCGGCCATGTTCATTGAGGAAATGGGCTTGCACGAGGCGGGCCTGGATCGGCTGATCCGCGAGGGCTACAAGCTGCTGGGCCTGGACACCTATTTCACCGTCGGTCCCAAGGAGGCCCGCGCCTGGACCATCCACAAGGGCACGCTGGCCCCGCAGGCGGCGGGCGTGATCCATGGCGATTTCGAGCGCGGCTTCATCCGGGCCGAGACCATCTCCTATGACGATTACGTTGCCTTCAAGGGCGAAGCAGGCGCGCGCGAGGCGGGCAAGTTCCGCGTCGAGGGCAAGACCTATCCCGTCAAGGACGGCGACGTGCTGCATTTCCTGTTCAACGCCTGATTTGCCGAAGGCCACGCCTTCGCCACATCGCGCCCGGCCGGTTTGTGGCGTCACCGTTTCTTGTCACAGACCAGGCAGGGTGAAACCCCACCCTACGGCAAGACCCGCCGTCGCGCCGTCCAGTCCCCCGGCTTGCCCCCTTGGGTGCCGGGTCAGCCGCGGTCTTTACCGCCCCCAGACATACCACACCACCGCCGCGACCAGCAGGATCGCCAGGATCCCCAGCGGGCCGCGCCACCAGGGCCTTCGCTCCAGCGGATCGACCGACAGCGGCGCAAGCCCATGGCCCAGATGTTCGCGGATCCTCTGACGGGCGCGGGCGGGGGCCATGACGGGGGTCAGGTCGTCGGCGAAGCGGGCCAGCCGCTCCTGCCACTCAGCGGCCAGCCCCGCATCCGTGACCGTGCCGCCGCGCAGCCCCAGCACCTGTTCGGCGGCGGCCAGGCTGCCCGCGTCCTCGGCCGCATGTCCTGCCAGGCGCTCCAACTCCTCGTGCAGGGCGTGGCGGGCCTCGTCGGCGGAAAGCCCGCAGCGGTGCGCCAAGCGGGGATAATCCAGTCCCTCCAGATAGGCGATGCGCACCAGGCCCAAGGCGCCGCCGGGCGGGTTCCCGGCATCCACGGGGACGGGCGCCGCCGCATGGGATCGGTCCATCGCCCGGCCACGGGTCTGCGTCACCATCCAGGCCATCGGCGACAGCCCGCTGTCTGGAAAGCGCGCGGCATCCTTCCAGATGCCGATATAGACCTGTTCCAGCACTTCCTCGGCCTCGCGGCGGTCCTTCAGGATCGACAGGCACAGCGCGTTCAGCCGGGCCGAGGTGGCTTCGTAAAGCGCGTCAAAGGCGCGGCGGTCGGCCTTGGCGACGCGCGCGATCAGATCCGGCAGCATCGGGTGACGGGCATGGGGCAAGGGGCAGGGATCCTCTTGTGGTTGCGGCCAACTTAACAGCCCGCCGCGCCCCGTCAACGCAAGCCCGGCTTGCACGCGGCGGACTTATGCGCGATCAAGACAGGCGATGAACGGAAAGGTGCCGACGATGCTGGACATGAACGCCAAACCGACTGAGGAGATCGACCTGCGCGAGGCGTTCGGTCTGGACAGCGACATGAAGGTCAAGGGCTTTGCCGAACGGTCCGACCGCGTGCCGGAAATCGACAGCACCTACAAGTTCGACCCCGACACCACCATGGCGATTCTGGCGGGGTTCGCCTATAACCGCCGGGTGATGATCCAGGGCTATCACGGCACCGGGAAATCGACGCATATCGAGCAGGTGGCGGCGCGGCTGAACTGGCCCTGCGTGCGGGTGAACCTGGACAGCCATGTCAGCCGCATCGACCTGATCGGCAAGGACGCGATCAAGCTGGTGGACGGCAAGCAGGTCACGGTCTTTCACGAAGGCATCCTGCCCTGGGCCTTGCGCAACCCCACGGCCATCGTCTTCGACGAATACGACGCGGGGCGCGCCGACGTGATGTTCGTGATCCAGCGCGTGCTGGAAACCGACGGCAAGCTGACGCTGCTGGACCAGAACGAGGTGATCACGCCCAACCCCTATTTCCGGCTGTTCGCGACCGCCAACACCGTCGGCCTGGGCGACACGACGGGCCTTTACCACGGCACCCAGCAGATCAACCAGGGCCAGATGGACCGCTGGTCGCTGGTCAGCACGCTGAACTATCTGTCCCATGATGCCGAGGCCGCCATTGTTCTGGCCAAGAACCCGACCTACAACACCGAAAAGGGCCGCAAGATCATCGGCCAGATGGTGACGCTGGCGGATCTGACGCGCACGGCCTTCATGCAGGGGGATCTGTCCACCGTCATGTCGCCGCGCACGGTGATCGCCTGGGCGCAGAACGCGCGCATCTTCGGCAACAACATCGGCTATGCCTTCAGGCTGACCTTCCTGAACAAGTGCGACGAGCTGGAGCGCCAGACCGTGGCCGAGTTCTATCAGCGCCTGTTCGACGAGGAACTGCCGGAAAGCGCCGTCGCCAAGGCGAAGTGAGCGGGCGGGCCGGGTGGCCCGCCACACGGATCAGACTTCTTCCGCGACCGGATAGTCCACATACCCCTTTGGCCCGCTGCCGTAGAAGGTCGCGGGATCCTGCTGGTTCAGCGACAGATCCTCGGCAAAGCGGCGGGGCAGGTCGGGCGTGGCGATGAAGTCCTTGCCGAAGGCCGCCGCATCGGCGCGCCCGCTGCGCACCAGGTCCGCGGCGCTGTCGCGGGTCAGCTGTTCGTTGGCGATGACCACGCCGCCGAAGGCCGCCTTGATGTCGTCCAGCAGGCTGTCGGGGCCCAGGTATTCGCGCAGGCAGAGGAAGGCCAGTCCCCGGTCGCGCATCTGCCGCGCGACATAAGTGAACAGCGCGCGGGGATCGCTGTCGCCCATGTCATGGCTGTCGCCGCGCGGCGCCAGGTGCAGGCCCACGCGATCCGCGCCCCAGACACCGATGACGGCATCGGTGATTTCATTCAGGAAGCGCACGCGGTTCTCGATCGGCCCGCCATACTGGTCGGTGCGATGGTTGCTGCGGTCCTGGAGGAACTGGTCGATCAGATAGCCGTTGGCCCCGTGGATCTCGACCCCGTCGAAGCCCGCGCGCTTGGCGTTTTCCGCGCCCTTGCGATAAGCCTCGACGATGCCGGGGATCTCGTCGGTGTCCAGGGCGCGGGGGGTGACGTATTCCTTTTTCGGGCGCACCAGGCTGACGGTGCCCGCGGGCTTGATGGCGCTTGGCGCGACCGGCAGTTGCCCATCCAGGAACATCGGGTCGGAAATGCGGCCCACATGCCACAATTGCAGGAAGATCAGCCCGCCCGCGTCATGGACGGCCTTGGTGACCTGCTTCCAGCCTTCCACCTGCGCGTCGTTCCAGATGCCCGGCGTGTCGGCATAGCCCACGCCCATCGGCGTCACGCTGGTGGCTTCCGACAGGATCAGCCCGGCACCGGCGCGCTGTGCGTAATATTCGGCCATCATGGCGTTCGGAATGCGGTCGGCCCCGGCGCGGGCGCGGGTCAGGGGCGCCATGACGATGCGGTTCTTCAGGGTCAGGGGGCCAAGGGGGAGGGGATCGAAAAGGGAGGGCATGAATGGTCCTTTGTCTTTGTCCAGGCCCTACCTGTGCATGGACGTTCTTTCTGTCAACGGGCGAAGGTTGGGCTTGCGCCATGTCCCCAAGGGGCTGCACATTGCAGCAGCCACCGCCTTCCGGGTGGTGCGCGGCGGGTTTCAAGGGTGACGGGATGTCGTTGGGAAAGAAGACGAAAAATCAGCTTGCCCGCATGACGAGCGAGACCCGGATCCATTGCAGAAGCCTGCTGGACCGCTTCACCGCGTCCAGGCGGCCGAGGGTGCTGTTCTTCCCGTCCTCGCCGCCCGAGGCCGCAAGCCTGCTGCGCGCCTACAACATGGCAACGGCCTTGACGGATCTGGGCTGGCGGGCCGATTGCGTGTCGCCGCTGGTTCGCCGGGGCGGCCGGATGCGCCTGATCCGGGCCTTCCGGCCGAATCTTCTGGTGTTCCAGCAATGCCGCCATCCGCTGAATGCGGCCGAACATGCCCGGGGCATTCCCTATGTCCTGGATACGGACGACGCCGACTTCTACCTGGAAGTCCCCGGCCTGAAGGACCGGCTCGAGCGCACCAGCCGCCAGGCGGCGGGCGTGATCGCGGGCAGCCGCTTTCTGCGCGACTGGCACGCGGCGCGCTGTGCCCGGACAACGGTGATCTGGACCGGGACGCCCATGTCCGATGGCCCGCGTCCCGATCATCGCGAACGGGGGGAACCGCCGGTCCTGGCCTGGGCGCAGGCGAAACCTTTGGACTACAAGCAGGAACTGGACTTCGTGCTGGACCTTGCCGGTCGCCTGCAGGACTGCGGGATCGTCTTCACGCTCCGCTTCTATGGCGTGGCGTCCGAGGGTGAGGCGGCAGAACTGCGGCGGCGCCTGCCCGCAGGGATACCCATCCAGACAATGCCGCCCTTGCCCTACGAGGAGTTCCTGCGCTCGCTGCGCGAAGTCTCGGTCGGGCTGTCGCCGATCATGGCGGTGTCGCCCTTCAGCCGGGGCAAGTCCTTCGGCAAGATCCTGGCCTATCTGGACGCCAAGGTGCCCGTCATCACCAGCCGAGAGGCCGATCATGCGCTGTTCTTCACGCCCGACAGCGGGATCGTCAGCAACGACATGGATGTCTGGGTCGAAGGCGCGGGCAGGCTTTTGCGCGATCCCGCCGCCCGGCAGGCGATGGCGGATGCCGCCTTTGACGATTTCCGCAACCGGCTGAGCCTTGCCTCGGCCGCGGCGCTGACCGATGCCTTTCTGCGGAATGTCATTGCGGGAACGCCCGGCGGCCGCGTCAGCGGCCTTGGCGGGCGCGCCCTGTCCGGCTAGAACCGCCTTCCGACCGCTTCGGAGGATCCCATGGACACGACCGCCCGCATTGCCCGTACCATTGCCGCCGAGATCGGCGCCTCGCCGTCCCAGGTGACGGCGGCGGCAGACCTGCTGGATGGCGGCGCGACGGTCCCCTTTGTCGCGCGATACCGGAAAGAGGCGACCGGCGGCCTGGACGACACGCAGTTGCGCACGCTGGCCGACCGGCTGGCCTATCTGCGCGAGATGGAGGCGCGGCGGGCGGCGATCCTGAACTCGATCAAGGATCAGGGCAAGCTGACCGACGACTTGGCCCGCGCCATTGCCGGGGCGGAAACCAAGGCCGCGCTGGAGGACATCTATCTGCCCTTCAAGCCCAAGCGCCGCACCAAGGCCATGATCGCCCGCGAAAACGGGCTGGAGCCGCTGCTGCGCGCCATCCAGGGGAACCGTGCGGCGGATCTGGCGGCGTTGGCGGCGGGGTTCATCACCGAGGCGGTGCCTGACGTGAAGGCCGCGCTGGACGGCGCGCGCGACATCCTGGTCGAGGAACTGTCGGAAAACGCCGCATTGCTGGGCAACCTGCGTGACTTCATGCGGGCCGAGGCCTTCATCGCCGCCCGGCTGATCGCGGGCAAGGAGCAGGCGGGGGCCAAGTTCAGCGACTATTTCGACCATCGGGAAAAGTGGTCGGCCATCCCCTCGCACCGCGCGCTGGCGATCCTGCGCGCCGCCAAGGAGGAGATCGTGACCATCGACATCTCGCCCGACCCCGACACCGGGGCGCAGCGGGCCGAGGGGATCGTGGCCTTGGCCCTGGGTCCGCTGGGCCATGGTCCGGGCGACCAGTGGCTGCGGCAGGTGGCGGGCTGGACCTGGCGGGTGCGCCTGTCGAACACGATGTATATCGACCTGCTGACCGAACTGCGCAAGCGCGCCCATGACGAGGCGATCCGCGTCTTTGGCCGCAACCTGCGCGACCTGCTGCTGGCCGCGCCCGCTGGCGCGCGGGTGACGCTGGGCATCGACCCCGGCATCCGCACCGGCTGCAAGATCGCGGTGGTGGACGCCACCGGCAAGCTGCTGGATACCGCGACGATCTATCCGTTCCAGCCCAAGAACGATCTGCGGGGGGCTGAATCCACGGTGCTGGCGCTGATCGCCAGGCACGGCGCGGACCTGATCGCCATCGGCAACGGTACCGCCAGCCGGGAAACGGAACGGCTGGTGGCCGAGGCGCTGAAGCGCCTGCCAAAGGGCGTGAAGGTGCCCACCAAGGTGATCGTGTCCGAGGCGGGCGCGTCCGTCTATTCCGCATCGGAACTGGCCGCGAAGGAGTTTCCGCAACTGGACGTGTCGCTGCGCGGCGCGGTCTCCATCGCGCGGCGCTTGCAGGATCCGCTGGCGGAACTGGTCAAGGTGCCGCCCGAATCCATCGGCGTCGGCCAATACCAGCACGACGTGGACCAGCGGCAGCTTGCAAAAACGCTGGAGGCCGTGGTCGAGGATGCTGTGAACGCGGTCGGCGTGGATCTGAACACCGCATCCGCGCCGCTGCTGGCGCATGTCGCGGGACTTGGTCCGTCCTTGGCGCAGAACATCGTGGCCTGGCGGGACGAGAACGGCGCCTTCCCGTCCCGCGCGGCGCTGAAGAAGGTCACGGGCCTTGGCCCGCGCGCCTTTGAACAATGCGCGGGTTTTCTGCGCATCCCCGGCGGCAAGGAACCCCTGGACGCATCCGCCGTCCACCCCGAGGCTTACGGCGTCGCGCGCAAGATCGTCGCCGCCTGCGGGCGCGACATCCGCGCGATCATGGGCGACGGGGCGGCGCTGAAATCCATCCGGGCCGAACAGTTCGTGGACGAGCATTTCGGCCTGCCCACCATCCGCGATATCCTGTCGGAACTGGAAAAGCCCGGCCGCGACCCTCGCCCCTCCTTCGTCACGGCCAGCTTTGCCGATGGGGTGAATGAGATCACTGATCTCAAGCCCGGCATGGTGCTGGAAGGCACCGTCACCAATGTCGCGGCCTTCGGGGCCTTCGTGGACATCGGCGTCCACCAGGACGGGCTGGTCCATGTCAGCCAGCTTGCCAATCGCTTCGTCAAGGATCCGAACGAGGTGGTGAAGGTCGGCGACGTGGTCCGCGTCCGCGTGACCGAGGTGGACGTGCCCCGCAAGCGCATCGGCCTGACCATGCGCACGGATGCCGAGGCCGCAAAGCCCGCGCAGAAGGCGCAGGGCAAGCCGGGGCCCCGGTCGGCCAGCGCCGCTCCGCAGACGGGCGGGCAGGGCGGTTTCGGGGCAGCCCTGGCCGAGGCGATGCGGCGGAAGTAGCGGTCTTTTGACGGGCGATGCCGTGGGCCTCGCCCTTCCGTCAACCGGAACTTCAGGCACGGAAATCCAAATGGAAAAGGCCTGGCCGGGAATACCCGGCCAGGCCCGAAGATCGCCAGAACCGAAGGATCAGTTCTTGGCGTAGTATTCGACGACCAGGTTCGGTTCCATCACCACGGCATAGGGCACGTCGCCCAGGGCCGGGGTGCGCACAAAGGTCGCGGTCATCTTGTTGTGGTCGACTTCCAGGTAGTCCGGCACGTCACGCTCGGTCAGGGCGACGGCTTCCAGCACGATGGCCAACTGGCGCGACCGTTCGCGGATGGCGATCACGTCGCCTTCCTTGACGCGGTAGGACGCGATGTTGACGCGCTGGCCGTTCACGGTGATGTGGCCGTGGTTCACGAACTGGCGGGCGGCCCAGATGGTCGCCACGAACTTGGCGCGGTAAACGACGGCGTCCAGGCGGCGCTCCAGCAGGCCGATCAGGTTCTCGCCGGTGTCGCCCTTGACGCGCTCGGCCTCGGCATAGATGCGGCGGAACTGCTTTTCGGTCAGGTCGCCATAGTAGCCTTTCAGCTTCTGCTTGGCGCGCAGCTGGGTGCCGAAGTCCGACAGCTTGTTCTTGCGGCGCTGGCCGTGCTGGCCGGGGCCGTATTCACGCTTGTTTACCGGGGACTTGGCGCGGCCCCAGATGTTTTCGCCCATGCGGCGGTCGATCTTGTACTTGGCAGAGGTGCGTTTCGTCACCGCTGATCTCCTTCTTGCGTTGTCGAAGGGCGTTGTCCTTTGACCCGAAGGTCCGACAGGGTTCCCCTTGCGGGGTCCACCAACACCAATGGAAGCGGCGCTTATATAGCGGCACCCGGCGCTGTCAAGTCAGCGCGCCGCCAGGCTCGAAGAAATGCGCCAGCGGCAGGGCGGCGGCGCCCAGGATGCGGGCGCTGCGGGCCAGGCTGCCCTCGACGATATCGGGGCGGTCGATGCCTGCGGCGGGCAAGCGGGCCAGGGCGGTCCGGGTCGCATCGGCCAGGGCGCGGCGCGTGGCGGGCGGCACGGCGCCGTCGATGACCACGGTCGGGATGTCCAGCAGCGCCGTGGCGGACAAGGCGACGAAGGCCAGCGCCTCTGCCGATTCGGCGATCCAGGGCGCTTCGATATCCGCAGGCACCTGCCAGCCGGAATCGTCCGGCGGCAGGGGATGGCCCAGGCGTTCCTCCAGCGTCGAAACCGAGGCCACGTCCAGCAATTGCCGCCCGCCCGGGATCGGCATCGAGCCAAGCGCCCCCGCATTGCGGCGCGGCCCGACCCGCAGCCGCCCGTCCAGCACCACGCCGCCGCCCGCGAAATGCGCGATGTAAAGATGCACGAAGTCGCGCGGCAGGACCGAGCGGCCAAAGATCAGCTCGGCCGCGCAGGCGGTGCTGGCGTCGTTTTCCAGAAAGACCGGGAAGGGCAGGCCCTTGCCCAGATGGTCGGCCAGGTCGAAATCGCGCCAGCCCACCATCTCGGCCCCCCAGTCCCACAGGCGGAAGGGGGTGGCGATGCCAAGGCCCGCGACTCGGTCGGGCTGCGGCATCGAGGCCAGGATCGTCGCGATTCCGTTGCGGGCAAAGGACAGCACCCGGTCGGGGGTGGGATGGCTGTATATCTCTTGCCGGTGGATTTTTACGTGCCCAAGGAAGTCCACCAGGGCCAGTTCGACCAGCCTGCGGCCCAGCTTCAGCCCCAGGAACAGCGCACCTTCAGGGGCCAGCGACAGGGGGGTGGACGGCTGGCCGACCTTGCCGCGCACCACCGCGCCCGCGTCAAGAAACCTGTTCTGGATCAGTTTTCTGGTCAGGTTCGTGATGGCCTGCGGGGACAGGCCCGTGGCCTGTGCCAGGACCGCCCGGGGCAGGGGGCCGCGCCTGCGGATCAGCGACAGGATCTGCCGTTCGTTCTGGCTGAGATCGAGCCGGTCTTTCGCGTCATGCAGCATGGGCGTCATCCTTCCTGCCTGCATTAGTCAACATGATTGATTTATTGACAAGGGGAAACGCTTCATGCTTTCTGAAAAGGCAAGGCGGAGGAGGTGCCGCCATTCGGAGGAGTTTCACATGATCATCAAGTCATCAATGCGCCTGTCGCTGGCGGCATCCGTTCTGGCGCTGTCGGCGGGATTCGCCAGCGCCCAGGATCCGGTCAAGGCCTGCATCATCACCAAGACCGACATCAACCCCTTCTTCGTGAAGATGAAGGAAGGCGCGACCGCCAAGGCGCAGGAGCTTGGCATCGAGTTGATGAGCTTCGCGGGCAAGATCGACGGCGATCACGAAACGCAGCAGCAGGCCATGGAAAGCTGCATCGCGGCGGGGGTCAAGGGCATCCTGATCACCGCGTCCGACACCAAGGCGATCACCGAATCGGTCAAGCAGGCGCGCGACGCAGGGATCCTGGTCATCGCGCTGGACACGCCGCTTGACCCGATCGACGCCGCCGACGCGACCTTCGCCACCGACAACCGCGAGGCGGGCCGCCTGATCGGGGCATGGGCCGCGGGCAAGATGGGCGACGGGGCCAAGGACGCCAAGATCGCCATGCTGGATCTGTCGGCCAGCGCGCCCTCGGTCGATGTGCTGCGCGACCAGGGCTTCCTGGAGGGCTTCGGCGTCGATGTGAAGGACAACAACGTCATCGGCGATGAGGATGACGCGCGCATCGTGGGCCATGACGTGACCTCGGGGAACGAGGAGGGCGGGCGCCAGGCGATGGAGGCCTTGATGCAGAAGGATCCGGGCATCAACCTGGTCTATACCATCAACGAACCCGCCGCCGCCGGGGCCTATGAGGCGTTGAAATCCTTCGGCATGGAAGGCAACGTGACCATCGTGTCGGTCGATGGCGGCTGCCCCGGCGTGGAAAACGTCAAGGCGGGCGTGATCGGCGCGACCTCGCAGCAATATCCGCTGAAGATGGCCTCGATGGGGATCGAGGCGATCGCCGCCTTCGCCAAGGACGGCACCAAGCCGCAGCCGACCGAGGGGCTGGATTTCACCGATACCGGCGTGAACCTGGTCACGGACCAGCCGGTCGAGGGCGTGCCCTCGATCAGCGTCGCCGATGGCCTGGCCCAGTGCTGGGGCTGACCTGACCATCCGGGCGGCGGCGCGGCTGCCGCCCTTTCCCGAACAGCCGGAGGGCCTGATGTCCGACACCCCCGACCCCGTGGTCGCGCGCAACCCGTCCGAGACGGTGGCGAGCTTTGACCATCACTCGCGCGGCGCGCTGGACCGGGTGCAGCATTTCCTGCACCGCTATCCCACCATGGTTCCGGTCATCGTGCTGGTGCTGTCGGTGGCAGCCTTCGGGCTGATCGCGCCCAACTTCTTTTCCGCCTTCAACCTGTCGCTGATCCTGCAGCAGGTCGCGGTTGTCGGCACCCTGGCCGCCGCGCAATCGCTGGTGGTGCTGACGGCGGGCATCGACCTGTCGGTGGGCGCCGTCATGGTGATGGTGTCGGTGATCATGGGCCGGCTGTCGGTCGAGTGGGGCATTCCGGTGCCGATCTCGATCCTGATCGGTCTGGCCGTCGGGGCCGCGACGGGGGCGCTGAACGGCGCGCTTGTCACGCGGCTGAAGCTGCCGCCCTTCATCACGACGCTGGGGACGTGGAATATCTTCCTTGCGTTGAATTATTACCTGTCCAACCGCGAGACGATCCGCAGCCAGACGCTCGACGCCGAAGCGCCCTTGCTGAAATTCTTTGGCGAACGCTTCACCCTGGGCGGCGCGGTGCTGACCTATGGCGTGGTGCTGATGATCATTGTCTTTGCGGTGCTGTGGTATGCGCTGTATCAGACCGCCTGGGGCCGCCGCGTCTATGCCGTGGGCGACGACCCCGAGGCCGCCGCGCTTGCGGGCATCCAGACCAAGCGCGTGCTGATGTCGGTCTATGTTGTCTCGGGCATCATCTGCGCGCTGGCGGCCTGGTCGTCCATCGGGCGGGTGGGTTCGGTCAGCCCGACATCCTTCTTCGAGGCCAACCTGGAATCCATCACCGCCGTGGTGATCGGGGGCATCTCGCTGTTCGGCGGGCGCGGGTCGATTCTAGGGCCGCTGATCGGGGCGCTGATCGTGGGCGTCTTCAACTCGGGCCTGCGGCTGGCGGGGGTGGACGTGCTGTGGCAGCTGTTCGCGACCGGCTGGCTGATCATCGTCGCCGTCGCCATCGACCAATGGATCAGGAAGATTTCGTCATGACCGAGCCGCTTTTGTCCGCCCGCAACCTGGTCAAGCGTTATGGCCGCGTAACCGCGATGGACCACGCCGACTTCGACCTGTACCCGGGCGAGATCCTGGCCGTGATCGGCGACAACGGCGCGGGGAAGTCCAGCCTGATCAAGGCAATTTCCGGTGCCGTGCAGCCCGACGAGGGCGAGATCCGGCTGGACGGCAAGCCCGTCAGCTTCGCCAGCCCCCTGGAAGCGCGCCGCGCCGGGATCGAGACGGTCTATCAGACCCTGGCCCTGTCGCCCGCCCTGTCGATTTCCGACAACATGTTCATGGGCCGCGAGATCCAGCGGCCCGGGTTCCTGGGCAAGTGGCTGGGGATGCTGGACAAGCCCGCGATGGACGCATTCGCCCGCCAGAAGCTGTCGGAACTGGGGCTGATGACGATCCAGAACATCAACCAGCCGGTGGAAACCCTGTCCGGCGGCCAGCGCCAGGGCGTTGCGGTGGCGCGCGCGGCGGCCTTCGGCAGCCGGGTCATCATCCTGGACGAACCGACGGCGGCCCTTGGGGTCAAGGAAAGCCGCCGGGTGCTGGATCTGATCCTGGACGTGCGGTCGCGCGGCATTCCCATCGTGCTGATCAGCCACAACATGCCCCATGTGTTCGAGGTGGCGGACCGGATCCATATCCATCGTCTTGGGCGGCGCTTGTGCGTCATCAACCCCAAGGACCACACGATGTCGGATGCGGTGGCCTATATGACCGGGGCGCGGGTGCCCGAGGGGATCGCCGCATGATGGATGTGGCTGGGGGGCCTTGCCCCCCGTCCTTCGGACTCCCCCCAGGATATTTTCGTGAAGAAGAAGGGCGGGGGGTGCTGGCCCGGATCTGTGCGCTGGAAGGGGCGCGGGTTCTGGTTGCGGTGGCGGGGGCGCCGGGATCGGGGAAGTCCACACTAGCCGAGGCCTTGGTGCAGCGGCTGGAGGATGCGGTGCTGGTGCCGATGGACGGGTTTCACCTGGACGACCGCGTGCTGGAGGCGCGGGGGTTGCTTGCCAGGAAGGGGGCGGTGGAAACCTTCGATGCCGAGGGGTTTGCTGCCTTGGTCCAACGGCTGGCGGTGCCAAGGACGGAAGTCATCTTTCCCGTCTTCGACCGCAGCCGGGAACTGGCTGTGGCCGGGGCGGGGGTCGTCAGCCCCGGCACCCGCATCGTGGTGATCGAGGGCAACTATCTGCTGCTGGATGCCGCGCCTTGGAGCCACCTGCGCTATGACCTGAGGATCTGGCTGGACGTGCCCGAGGCGGAACTGGAACGCCGCCTGACCGCGCGCTGGCAGGGCTATGGCAAGGATGCCCGGCAGATCGCGGCGCATCTGGAAAACGACCTTGCCAATGCGCGCTTTGTGGTCCGGCGGTCTGGCCGGGCGGACCTGTCAGTCGCGCAGCCGGCCCATCAGGGCCCAGGCCAGGGCTGAACAGATCAGCGTCGCCGTCATCGCCGGAACGGGCGTGCCGTTGTAAAGCAGCCCGACCGGCGCCGCGATCAGCGTGGCCGCGATGGTGGACAGCGCCGCGATGATCGACGCCGCCATGCCCGCGATATGGCCCATGCGTTGCAGTGCCAGCGCGTTCAGGTTGCCGAAGGTCACGCCCGCCATGAAGAACACGCTGACCGCCCAGAAGAAGAAGGCCGGAAAGCGCAAGGACGCGGGCAGGGCATCCGTCAGGGTCAGCGCCAGCATGACGGCGGACACGACCGTCTGCATGACATAGGCCCATTTCGCGATCCGCCGCATCCCGAAGCGCATCACGAAGGTCGCGTTCAGCAGCGTGCCCGCCCCCGACAGGATCGCCATCAGCGCGAACCAGGCGGGGAAGTTGTCGCCCTTGCCATAGGTTTCGCCGAACAGTTGCTGGGCGGATGACAGCAGCGCGAACATCTGCCCGAAGCCCAGCGTCAGCACCAGCGTGCAGAGCATGACCTGACCGTTCGCCAGCACCTCGCGCGCCGCTGCGGTCAGGGGGCCAAGGCGCAGGGGACGGCGTTCGGTCGGCGGCAGCGTCTCGGGTTGGCGAAGGCCCAGCCAGCTTGCCCCGATCAGCGCGAACAGGATGAAGGCCACGAACACGCCGTGCCAGCCCGAAAAGGCGATGATGCCCGCCCCGATGGACGGGGCCAGCGCCGGGATCATGATGAAGACCATCATCACGAAGCTGGAAATCCGCGCCATCTCGCGCCCCGCATACAGATCGCGGATCAGCGCCATGCCGACGATGCGCGGGGCAGAGGCGCCAAGGCCCTGGAGGAAGCGGGCGGCCAGCAGGAATTCGATGGATTGGGAAAAGATCGCGGCGATGGTCGCGGCGATATAGATGCCCGTGCCCAGGAAGATCGCGGGCTTGCGGCCCATGGCGTCGGAAATGGGACCGGCAAACAGCGTTCCGATCCCCATGCCCGCCATAAAGGCGGTCAGGATCAACTGCGCGCGGTTCACGTTGTCGGGCGTCAGCTGGGCCGCGATGTCGGGCAGGGCGGGCAGCATCGCGTCGAGGGAAAAGGCAACAGTGGCGAACAGAAAGGCCAGCATCGCCACGAATTCGGGCAGGGCCAAGCGGCGCGGCGCTGCGCTTGCGTCGGGAACGGTCACGGACATGAGGAGGCCTTTCGGTCAGGCCTGGCCTATAGCCGAATATTGCACACTGTGCAAGTTAGTTTGGCGCTCCGGCCAGTTCGTCGATCACCTGCTGCCACAGGCTGGCGGGCTGCGCGCCGCTGACGACATGCTGGTTGGCCAGGATGAAGGTCGGGACCGAGGTGATGCCGCGTTCGCGGGCGTGCCGTTCGCGGGCGGCGACCTCGGCCCGGTCGGCGTCGCTGGCCAGCAGGCGGGCCACCAGATCCGCGTCCATTCCGGCAGCCGCCGCGATGCGCGCCAGTTCGGTGACGTCGCCGATGTCGCGGGCTTCCTGCCAATGGGCGCGCAGCAGGCCCGACATGACCCGCGTCTGCGCGCCTTCCAGCCCCGCCCAGTGCATCAGCCGGTGGGCGTCGGTGGTGTCGGGCTCGACAGGCGAAGGGTTCAGGACCAGGCCAAGCGCGGCGGCCCGCTGCGCCACGGCGCGGGAGGCTTCCTCGGCGCGCGGACCAAGCTTGGCGTGAAGGTATTCGATCCGGTCCATCCCGCCGCGCGGCATCTGCGGGTTCAGGCGGAACGGGTGCCAGGCGATCTGGAACGGATGGGACGGGCGGCTTTCCAGGGCGCGGTCCAGTTCGGCCTTGCCGATCAGGCACCAGGGACAGACGGGATCGGCAAAGATGTCGAGCGGGATCATGGCGGGTTCTTTCAGGCAGGGGCCGCAAATGGAAAACGGCCCGCAAGCGGGCCGCTCCGCAACCGTTCAAGAGCTGGATCAGAGCAGCTTCAGATCGCTGGCCGAGGCGCGGCCGTCGCGGCCCGACTGCAGCTCGTATGCGATCTTCTGGTTGTCCTTCAGGCCCGTCAACCCGGCGCGTTCCACGGCCGAGATGTGGACGAAGATGTCCTTGCCGCCGTCATCGGGGGCGATGAAGCCATAGCCTTTGGTGGCGTTGAACCATTTAACCGTTCCGGTCGCCATAACCGTTCTCTCCTTCAAGTCATCCCGACGCAGGATTGCGCCAGGCCGTGCAGCCCGCTTTCGAACTTCCGGCTGCCCGTGAAAGGGAGGCGGTAGAAAGACTTCGCTCACGCAAGTGAGAGGATGGACGAATCGTTAAAAAAGGCAAGCAGGAAACGCGCGCGGACAAGCGTCCGCACGCGGGAACCCGCAAGGGCGACGCGATTCAGCGCAGGTCGGGCGGCGTGGCTTCGTCTTTCAGAACGGCAACAGCCTCGGCTAGCGGTAACAAGCGTGAACCCTGCTGGTCCAGGCGCCGAAGCGATACGGTCCCATCTTCTACCTCTTTCATGCCGATGGCAAGAATCGCGGGCACCTTCGCCACGGAATGTTCGCGGACCTTGTAGTTGATCTTCTCGTTGCGGGTATCCGCCTCGGCCCGGATGCCTGCCGCGCGCAGGGCATCGACCACCTTGGCCACATAGGCGTCGGCGTCCGACACGATGGAGGCCACGACCACCTGCCGGGGCGCCAGCCAGAAGGGCAGCTTGCCCGCGCTGTTCTCGATCAGGATGCCGATGAAGCGTTCGAAGCTGCCAAGGACCGCGCGGTGCAGCATGATCGGGCGATGTTTCGCGCCGTCCGCGCCGACATATTCCGCATCCAGCCGTTCGGGCAGGTTCGGGTCCACCTGAAGGGTGCCGCATTGCCAGTCCCGACCGATGGCGTCGGTCAGCACGAATTCCAGCTTGGGCGCATAGAAGGCGCCTTCACCGGGGAAAATCTCGAAATCATGGCCCGCCGCCTTGCAGGCATTGCCAAGCGCGGCCTCCATCCGGTCCCAGCTTTCCTCTGACCCGACACGCTTTTCGGGGCGCGTGGACAGCTTCACGCGCCATTTGTCGAAGCCCAGGTCGGCATAGATCCCCGCCAGGAACTGGATGAACTTCCGTGATTCCGATTCGATCTGGTCGAAGGTGCAGAAGATATGCGCGTCGTCCTGGGTGAAGCCGCGCACCCGCATGATCCCGTGCAGCGCGCCCGAGGGTTCATAGCGGTTGCAGGATCCGAATTCCGCCATGCGCAGCGGCAGGTCGCGATAGGATTTCAGGCCGTGGTTGAAGATCTGCACATGGCAGGGGCAGTTCATCGGCTTCAGCGCGTTGACGGTCTTCTGGCGCGCATGTTCCTCGTCCACCTCGACGATGAACATGTTTTCCTGATAGTTTTCCCAATGTCCCGACGCCTCCCACAGGGTGCGGCTGACGACCTGCGGGGTGTTCACCTCGACATAGCCGTCGGCGCGCTGCTTGCGGCGCATGTAGTCCTGCAAGGTCGTGTAGATGTTCCAGCCGTTCGGGTGCCAGAAGATCTGGCCCGGCGCTTCCTCCTGCATGTGGAACAGGTCCATCTCGCGGCCCAGCTTGCGATGGTCGCGCTTGGCGGCCTCCTCCAGCATGGTCAGATGGGCCTTCAGCTCGTCTCGGTTGCGGAAGGCCACGCCATAGATGCGCTGCAGCATGGGGCGCGAGCTGTCGCCCAGCCAATAGGCCCCGGCGATATGGGTCAGCTTGAAGGCGTCGGCGGGCAGCTGGCCCACGTTCTGCAGATGCGGGCCGCGGCATAGATCCTGCCAAGGCCCATGCCAATACATCCGAAGGTCTTCGCCCTCGGGGATGCGGTCGATCAGTTCGACTTTGAACGGCTCGTTTGCGGCCTTGTAATGGGCGATGGCGCGGTCGCGGTCCCAGACCTCGGTGCGGACGGGTTCACGAAGCGCGATGATCTGCTTCATCTTCGCCTCGATCCGGCCCAGATCCTCGGGGGTGAAGGGTTCCGCGCGGTCGAAGTCGTAGAACCAGCCATGATCGCGCACCGGGCCGATGGTGACCTTTACGTCAGGCCAGATCTCCTGCACGGCGCGGGCCATGACATGGGCGAAGTCGTGGCGGATCAGTTCCAGCGCGGGGGCGTCGTCCTTGATCGTGTTGATGCTGATCGCGCCGCTGGCCTGGATGGGCCATTGCAGGTCGATGTGCCGCCCGTCCAGGCTGGCCGAGATCGCGCGCTTGGCCAGGCTGGGCGCGATGCTTTCCGCGACCTCGGCGGCGGTGACGCCGGCGGGATAGTCGCGCGCATTGCCATCGGGGAAGGTGAGGGAAATCTGGGACATAACGTCCTCCTCGTCGGTTTGGCGCCCACGGAACGCCCGGTTGCGGGTTATGTGCGGCCTTCCTTGGACCGGGCCGGGAAAACTGTCAAGATAAGCCGACCCCTAGCGAAAGGCCCGAGATGAGCGAGTATCTGGAAACCCCCGCCGGGCGGCGCATCGCCTTCCAGCGCAGCACCGGGCGCGGGCCCGGCGTGGTCTTCCTGGGCGGGTTCAAGTCCGACATGACGGGAACCAAGGCCGCCTGGCTGCACGACTGGGCACGGGGGCAGAACCGCGCCTTCCTGCGCTTCGACTATTCCGGGCACGGCGACAGCAGCGGCAGTTTCGAGGAAGGCTGCATCGGTGACTGGTTCCAGGACGCCCGCCATGTGATCGAGGCATTGACTGACGGGCCGCAGGTGCTGGTCGGATCGTCCATGGGCGGCTGGATCGCGCTGCTGGTCGCGCGGGCGCTGCCGCAGCGGGTGGCGGGGCTGGTGACGATCGCCGCCGCGCCCGATTTCACGGAACAGGGGTTCTGGGCGGGGTTCAGCGATGCGCAAAGGCAGGTTCTGGCCCGTGCGGGGCGGATCGCGCTGCCCAGCGACTATGCCGACCAGCCCTATGTCATCACCCGCCGCCTGATCGAGGACGGGCGCGACCATCTGGTGATGAACCAGACCCTGCCGCTGCCCTTCCCGGTGCGCTTCCTGCAAGGCACGGCGGATGCCGACGTGCCGGTGGACTGGGCGATGCGGCTGCTGGATCACGCGTCGGGGGACGATATCCGCCTGACGCTGGTCAAGGGGGCGGACCACCGCTTCTCGACGCCGGAATGCCTGGCGCTGATCGCGCAGTCCATCGGCGATGTTCTGGCTTAGGCTGGCGCTTGCCCTGGCCGCCGGGCTGGCGCTGGCCTGGATCTTCGGCCCGCGCGACAGGCTGCGGCTTGATCCGGTGGCGGTCGATGGACCCGCCGATCCGCAGGCCTGGCTGGCCGCGCGAGAGGCGGGGATCCGCCCCGAGGTCGCGTCCTATTTGCAATGGGCGGGGCAGCCGGGGCAGGCGACCGATCTGGCGATCCTTTATGTTCATGGCTTTTCCGCCAGCCCCGCCGAACTGCGCCCCTTGCCCGAGGATCTGGCGCGGCAACTGGGCGCGAATCTGCTGGCGATCCGGTTGACCGGGCACGGGCAGGGGGGCGCGGACCTGGCCGCCGCCCGGGCGGGGGACTGGTGGCGCGACCTGGCCGAGGGGCTGGCGGCTGCACAGCGGATCGGGCGGCGCGTGGTGGTGCTGGGCATGTCCACGGGCGCGACCCTGGCGGCGCTGGCCGCGCGCGACCCGCAGATGGGTGCGGCGATGGACGGGGTGGTCCTGATCTCGCCCAACTTCGCCTTGCGGGGGCGGGGCGCGTGGAGGCTGCATTTGCCCTTCGCCCGGACCCTCCTGCGGCTGACGGGCGATCCCGAGAGGTGCTTCACGACCCGCAACGACCTGCACCGGGCGCGCTGGACAAGCTGCTATCCGGCCTCGGCTGTGCTGGCGGTCGGGGCGGTGCTGCGGCAGGCGCGCCGGGGGGATTACCGTGCAGCCAAGGTGCCCGCGCTGTTCATCTGGTCCGATGCCGACCGGATCATCGACCATCGGGCCAGCGCCCGGATTGCCGCCACCTGGGGCGGCGGCGCGACGGTCCTGAGGGTGATGCCGGGGCCGGACGACGATCCCGACGCCCATGTGATTGGGGGCGAGGCGCTGTCGCCCGGCCTGACCCGCGACCTTGCGGCCGCGATCGCCCGTTGGATCGGGGCCTTGGGGCCGGGTTCCTAGACCGCGATCTTGCTGCTGTCGGTGAAGGGGTCGGTGACGCCGCAATCCGCGGCCTCGCCGCCGCGCACGCGGGGTTTCCGGGGCTTGCTGGCATCCGGGATCGCGACGTTCTCGTCGATGAAGTCCAGGACCAGGGGGCGGATGTTCAGCCGCCAGGACTTGCCCGCGAAGATGCCGTAATGGCCCGCGCCGGGTTCCAGGTGCTGCCGCTTGCGTTCAGGGGCGACGCCCGTGCACAGATCCAGCGCCGCCACGCATTGCCCGGGGGCGGAAATGTCGTCGTTCGCGCCCTCGACCGTCATGATGGCCACGTCGGTGATCTTGCCGATATCGACATGGCGGCCGTTCACGACAAAGCGGTTCTGCGCGATTTCCAGGTTCTTGAAGATCCGCTCGACCGTGGAAAGATAGAACTCGGCCGTCATGTCCATGACCGCCAGGTATTCGTCATAGAACTTGTAATGCTTGTCGCCCTCGGACCCGGTGCCGCGCGCCTCGGCCCAGATCTTGTCGATGAAGGCGCGGGCATGGGTTTCGGCGTTCATCGCGATGAAGGACGACAACTGCGCCAGGCCCGGATAGACCATCCGCCCCGCGCCGCGATACTTGAAGCCGACGGACTGGATGACCAGATGCTCCAGCTCGCCCATGGTCATGCGGTTGCCGAAATCCGTCACCTCGGTCGCGGCGGCGTCGGGATCGACCGGGCCGCCGATCAGCGTCAGGGTGCGCGGCTGCGAGGCGGGATCGTCCTCGGCCAGGATGGCGGTCGCGGCCAGGGCCAGCGGCGCGGGCTGGCAGACGGCGATCACGTTGGTGTCCGGCCCCAGGTGGCGGATGAAATCGACCAGATACTGGGTGTAATCCTCGATGTCGAACTTGCCCTCGCTCACGGGGATGTCGCGGGCGTTGTGCCAGTCGGTGACGTAAACCTCGCAATCGGGCAGAAGCGAGGTCACGGTGGACCGCATCAGCGTGGCGTAATGGCCCGACATCGGCGCGACCAGCAGAACCTTGCGCGGCTGCACGGCGCGGCGGGCGACGCGGAAATGGACCAGGTCGCCGAAGGGGCGCTTCAGCACGGGTTCCACATAGACGATGTGGTCCTGGCCCTGTTCCCCGGCGATGGGCGGGATTTCCCAGTCGGGCTTGATCACCATGCGCGCGAAGCTGCGTTCGGTGACGCGGCCCCATGCGCTCATCAGCTTGAACATGGGATGGGGGTTCAGCGCGAAGATCGGATAGGACGCGATGGCCCGTGCCGACGCGCCCATCCATTCGTTCGTGTTCCGAATGGTTTCCATCGCGTCATAGGACACGATGCCCTTGATACCCTTTATCGTCACCTGGGCCATCCTTTCGAGGCTGCGGCATGACGAAAAGCAAAGGGAGGGCAAATAGGTTCCGACCGCATTTGCGCAACGCCTGCCCTGCGCATATCATTCCCCTCAGGTATAAGGGGGGAACCGGCACCATGGCAAGCAGCGCGGAATCGGACGGCGGCAAGGACGTTGCGGCACCAGGGACAGCGCAAGCCTCTGAAAAGCCTGGGACAGCTTCTGCCCGGCGTCCGGCCAGGAAAAGAACGAAGCCCCCGGCCGCAAAGGCAGCCCCGATGGAATCAGCAGCGCCGGAACCGGCGGCCGGGGACGCGCCCGCCGTCGCCGCGCCGCAGGTCCACCTGCACCAGGCGGCCTCGACCGTGGCCGACAGCACCCGCGCGCCCGAGGCCATGGCCGAGGCGATGGCGCGGGGCACGTCCCCCTCGACCGCGAAGAAGCTGGCCGAGAACATCGAGCGGATCGAGGCCCTGGGCCAGCGCCTGATGGCCGCCCTGGCGTCGCGCCCCCTGCCCAACCACGGGATCGAGGCGCCGGGACCGGAACTGTTCATGACCGCCGCCACCGCCTGGATGAAGACGCTGTCCGAACAACCGGGCCGCGTTTTGGAAAACCAGGTGAATTACTGGGGCGAGACGCTGAAGAACTATGCCAACGTGCAGATGATGCTGGCGCGCAGGCAGGCGGGCATCCCCGAGGACGATGCCCCCGCCGACAAGCGTTTCGCCAATCCGCTGTGGCAAAGCCATCCCTATTTCAACTTCATCAAGCGGCAATACCTGACCAATGCCAAGGCGCTGAAGGATGCCGCGCAGGGCCTGCAAGTGCCCGACGACACCGCGCGGCGGCGCATCACCTGGCTGACCAACCAGATCGTGGACATGATGGCGCCCACGAATTTCCTGGCGACCAACCCCGACGCCTTGGAACGCGCCATCGAGACCGAGGGCGAAAGCCTGGTCAAGGGGCTGGAGAACCTGGTCCGCGACGTGGAGATGAACGGCGGCGACATCGTGGTGTCGCTGGCCGACCGCGAGGCCTTTTCGGTGGGCGAGAACGTCGGCACCTCGGAAGGGTCGGTCGTCCACCGCACCCCGCTTTACGAGCTGATCCAGTACAAGCCCGCGACCGACCAGGTGCACCAGATGCCCCTGCTGATCTTCCCGCCCTGGATCAACAAGTTCTACATCCTGGACCTGAAGCCCCAGAACAGCCTGATCAAGTGGCTGGTCGAACAGGGCCACACGCTGTTCGTCGTCAGCTGGAAGAACCCCGATGCCGGCTATGCCGATGTGGGGCTTGAAGACTATGTCGCGGCCTATCTGGACGCGATGGACAAGGTGCGCGCCCTGACCGCGCAGCCCCGGCTGAACGTCGTGGGCTATTGCATCGGCGGGACCGTGCTGTCGCTGACGCTGGCCCTGCTGAAGCAGCGCAACGACGACCGCGTCAATTCGGCCACGCTGTTCACGACGCTGACGGACTTTTCCGACCAGGGCGAATTCGTCAGCTTCTTGCAGGACGACATCGTCAGCGGCATCGCCGACGAGGTCAGCCGCCACGGGTTGCTGCGCGCCAAGCTGATGTCGCGCACCATGAGCTTCCTGCGCCCCAACGACCTTGTCTGGGGGCCGGCCATCCGCAGCTACATGATGGGCGAGACGCCGCCCGCCTTCGACCTGCTGTTCTGGAACGGCGACAGCACGAACCTGCCCGGCAAGATGGTGATGCAATACCTGCGCAAGCTGTGCCAGCAGAACGCCTTCGTCGAGGGCGGGTTCGAGATGATGGGCCATACCCTGCACATCTCGGACGTGACGGTGCCCTTGTGCGCGATCACCTGCGAAACGGACCACATCGCGCCCTGGAAGGACAGCTGGCGCGGCGTGTCGCTGATGGGGTCCACGGACAAGACCTTCATCCTGTCGGAATCGGGCCATATCGCGGGCATCGTCAATCCGCCGTCGAAAAAGAAATACGGCCACTACATGGGCAGCCGCGATTTCAGCAAGGACCACCAGGCCTGGAGGGAATCATCCTCGTTCGCCGAAGGAAGCTGGTGGCCGCGATGGGGCGAATGGCTGGCGGAGCGGGCCGGGCCGATGGTGCCCGCGCGCGACCCCGGCCCCGGCCTGGCGCCCGCGCCCGGCACCTATGTCCACGAACGGGCGGCATGAACGGAAAATTAATCTCTGGCATTCCAGTGGCTTGCCTGAAAATGCCGTCGGCTCCTTTCCGGATGGTTAACTTTTTCTGCGGCGCAGCAGCAAAAACCTTGCAATGCTGCGCCGCAGCATTCATATTCCCGTCACGAGAATGGCTTTAGCTGCGGAAACCTCTCTCATCGAATCTCTTCCTTCCGCTGCGCTGATAGGAGTGACTGACATGGCAAAGACCCCCGATTTCGCAAAGACCTTCCAGGACATGATGGCCAACTTCCCGATCGATACCTCGTCGTTCCAGGAAGCCTTCAAATCGCAGAGCGTTCTGGGCGAGAAACTGGCCCGGGTCGCGCTGGCCGCCGCCGAACGTTCGACCGACATCTCGGCCCGCTGGGCCAAGGACACCATCTCCCGCATGGGCGAGCTGGCCGTCGTCAAGCAGGAACCGTCCGACTACGCCAAGTCGCTGACCGACTTCGCCTCGGCGTCCGCCGAAGTCGCGGCCGAACACATGGCCGCCTTTGCCGAAGTGGCGAAAAAGGTCCAGATGGACACCGTCGACCTGATGCTGACCGCCGGCAAGGACGTGGCCGCTGAGGCCCGCACCGTGGCTGAAACCGTGGTCCGCGACAACCAGCTGGCCGTGAAGAAGGCCGCAGGCGCCGCGACCACCGTCGCCGCGAAGTAATCGCACCGGACAGTGATGTGAGGAAAGGGGCGTCACCGCCCCTTTTTTCATGCGCATCAGGCAGGGCCTTGGCAGGCGCAGAATTTTCTTTGCCTTTTGCGGATGCAGCACCCATCATGTCGGAAACCGTTTGCCCGAGGTCCGACATGGCCGCAACATCCACGCCGCTGCTGATCAAGCGCTATGCCAGTCGGCGGCTCTACAACACCGAAACCAGCGACTACGTGACCTTGGAGGACATCGCCACCTTCATCCGCGCGGGGCGAGAGGTCAAGATCGTCGATCTGAAGTCCGGCGACGACCTGACGCGGCAATACCTGTTGCAGATCATCGCCGAACACGAGGGCCGCGGCGAAAACGTCCTGCCGATCGGCGTTCTGACCGACCTGGTGCGCAGCTATGCGACCAGCGCGCAATCCGTGGTGCCCCAGTTCCTGGCCGCCAGTTTCGAGATGCTGCGCGAAAGCCAGTCGAAGCTGATGGAGAACATGGCGGTCATGCCGAACCCCATGGCCCGCGTCCCGGGCTTCGACGCCATGCACCGCCAGCAGCAGGCCTTCCTGAAGGCCCTGATGGGCGGCTGGACCGGCTCCTCGGGCCCCGAGCCCACCGAGTTGGAGGGCCCCGAGCAGGCGGCCGACGCCGCGCCCACCCGCAAGACCCGCCCCCGTTCCGCCCCCGAGGGCGAGGGCGGCGAGGACATGGCGGAAATCCGGCGCCAACTGGCCGAACTTCAGCAGCGTATTTCAAAGCTCTGACTTGCGCCCGCCGCGGACACAAGCTAGACCGCGCCCACGGACAGTTGGCCGAGTGGTCGAAGGCGCACGCCTGGAAAGTGTGTAGGCGGGGAACCGTCTCGAGGGTTCGAATCCCTCACTGTCCGCCATATCCTTTCCACAAACGATTGCTCGACCATTGCCTTCAGGGCAATGATCGGAAGCTTCCGGTTGCAACTGGATGAACCGACAGTCTAGCCGAAATCGTGAAAGATGAACCAGGCGCCCAGGCAGATCAGGCCGAAGCCCACGCCGTGCTGCCAGCCTATGCGCTCGCCCAGGTAAAGCCACGAGAACAGCGCGAAGACCGACAGGCTGATGACCTCCTGGATGGTCTTCAGTTGGGCGGCGCTGAAATGTCCGTGGCCGATGCGGTTGGCGGGCACTTGCAGGATGTATTCGAACAGGGCAATGAACCAGCTGATCGCGATTACCGTGACCAGCGGCGCGGTCTTGAACTTCAGGTGCCCGTACCAGGCCACCGTCATGAAGACGTTGGACGCGATCAGCAGCCCGATGGTGACGGCGGGGACTGGCAGGCCTAGTCCCATTGCGACTGCCGGTCCTTGGCCAGATTGCCGAAGCGCGTGAACTGGCCCTCGAAGGACAGCTCGACCGTGCCGATGGGGCCGTGGCGCTGCTTGCCCAGGATCACCTCGGCCTTGCCGTGGCATTGCTCCATCACCTGCTGCCATTTCGCCATGGCATCCAGGTCACTGTCGGACGGCTTTTCGCGTTCCTTGTAGTATTCCTCGCGGAACACGAACATCACGATGTCGGCGTCCTGTTCGATGGACCCGGATTCGCGCAGGTCGGACAGTTGCGGGCGCTTGTCGTCGCGGTTTTCGACCTGGCGCGACAGCTGCGACAGGGCGATCACGGGGATGTTCAGTTCCTTGGCGACGGCCTTGAGGCCCTGCGTGATCTCGCTGACCTCGTTCACGCGGCTGTCCTTGGCCGACGCCGCCTTCAGCAGTTGCAGATAGTCCACCATCAGCACGTCCAGCCCATGCGTCCGCTTCAGCTTGCGGGCGCGGGCGGCAAGCTGGTTGATCGGCAGGGCGGGCGTGTCGTCGATATAGAGGGGGCAGTTCTGAAGCGCGTGCGCGGCCTCGACAAAGCGGCGGAACTCGGCCTCGTCCATGTTGCCGCTGCGGATGCGTTCGGAGGGAACCTCGGCCGCCTCGGACAGGATCCGGGCGGCAAGCTGTTCAGCCGACATTTCCAGGCTGAAGAAGCCCACCACGCCGCCTTCGACCGTGCCGATGGTGCCGTCCGGGCGTTCGCCCGTCTTGTGGGCCTTGGCGATGTTGAAGGCGATGTTGGTCGCAAGCGAGGTTTTCCCCATCGACGGACGGCCCGCCAGGATGATGAGGTCCGAGTTGTTCAGCCCGCCCATCTTGGCGTCCAGGTCGATCAGCCCGGTCGAGATGCCCGACAGCTTGCCGTCGCGCTGATAGGCGGCGTTGGCCGCCTGGACCGCGCCCGTCACGGCCTTGAGGAAGGACTGGAAGCCGCGTTCGGCCGTGCCCGCCTCGCCCAGTTTGTACAGCGTCTGTTCGGCGGCCTTGATCTGCTCCTCGGCCTCGTCGCCCACCTCGACCGTGGCGGCGCGGGCAGAAATGTCCTGGCCCAGTTGGATCAACTCGCGCCGCAGGGCGAATTCGCGGATCATCTGGGCATAGTCGCGCGCGGCATAGGCGCTGATCGCGGCCCCCGCGATCCGGGCCAGATAGGCGGGACCGCCCAGTTCCTTCAGCCCCTCGTCATGTTCCAGGAAGGCCTTGATGGTGACGGGGCTTGCCAGCGCGTTCTTGCGGATGCGTTCCGCGCAGATCTCGAAGATGCGGGAATGGACCGGGTGATAGAAATGATCCGGCTTGATGATCTGGCTGACGCGGTCGAACACGTCGTTGTTGGTCAGAAGCGCGCCCAGAAGCTGCTGTTCGGCCTCCAGCGAAAAGGGGATCGAGGGCGTGTCCTCGGCGCTGACGGGCTGGCCCGGAATGATGGCGCGCAGGTTGGTCATGTGCTGCCCCCTTTGGTCTTGCCCCTCGTTCTACACCCGATGCGCCACGCGGGGAACGCCGCGCCGCGCGATTTCAGGGGGCGGTTCTGTGGATGGCCTGTGGATAAGTCAGGCGTGCGCGGCCTGCCAGGCGCGGGGATCGGTTAGGAAGACCTCGACCTCGGCCAGCGTTTGCGCGTCAAAGGCGGCCTGCGCCCGCGCCTCGGCCAGCACGTCCCACCAGGTGCAGAGGTGATGCAGGGAAACCCCATGATCGGCCAGACGCTGCGTCGTTTCCGGGAAGATGCCGTAATAGAAGACCACGGCCGTATGCGCGCAGGTCGCGCCCGTGTCGCGAATCGCGTCCACGAAGGACAGCTTGCTGCCGCCATCGGTGGTCAGATCCTCGACCAGCAGTACGCGTTGGCCTTCGGTCATCACGCCCTCGATCCGGGCATTGCGGCCGTAACCCTTGGGCTTTTTCCGTACATAGGTCATCGGCAGGCCCAGCCGTTCGGCGACCATGGCGGCAAAGGGGATGCCCGCGGTTTCACCGCCTGCCACGTTGTTGAAGGCCTCGAAACCCGCGTCGCGCATCACGGTCGCGGCCATGAAATCCATCAGCGTCTGGCGCACGCGCGGAAAGCTGATGATCCGGCGGCAATCCACATAGGTCGGCCCCTTCAGGCCCGAGGCATAGGTGAAGGGCGTCGCCGCATTGAAATCGACGGCCTTGATTTCCAGCAGCATCCGGGCGGACAGGCGGGCGATCTCCTCGCGCGCGGGGAAGGTCAGGCTCATCAGTCCTCCAGATGCCAGTAAAGGGGGAAGCCGGGGTCGAAGACAGTGACAGTTTCGCCGCCCGCGTCGATCTGCGCGGAATAGGCGGCGGGGGTGCCGCGCTTGACCAGGGTGATGCGGTCGTCATTCGGCGGCAGGCCATAGAAGGCGGCGCCATGCAGGCTGGCGAAACCTTCCAGGCGGTCCAGCGCGCCCTCGTCCTCGAAGACCTGGGCCAGGATCGACATCGTATTGGGCGCGGTGAAGCAGCCCGCGCAGCCGCAGGGTTGCAGTTTCGCGCTGTCGGCGTGCGGCGCGCTGTCGGTGCCCAGGAAGAACCGCGCCTCGCCGCTGGTGGCGGCCTCGCGCAGCGCCAGGCGGTGCGATTCGCGCTTGGCGACGGGCAGGCAGTAGTAATGCGGGCGGATCCCCCCGGCCAGGATCGCATTGCGGTTGATGACCAGGTGATGGGTGGTGATCGTCGCGGCCAGATCGTCGCCGCCCGACCGGGCATAGGCCACGCCGTCGCTGGTGGTGATATGTTCCATCACCACGCGCAAGCCGGGGGTGCGGCGGCGCAGCGGGTCCAGCACGCGGTCGATGAACACGGCCTCGCGGTCGAAGATGTCCACCGCCGGGTCCGTCACTTCGCCGTGGACACACAGGGTCACGCCCGCCTCGGCCATCGCCTCCAGCACCGGCTGGACGCGGTCGAAATCGGTCACGCCGCTAGCGGAATTGGTCGTGGCGCCTGCGGGATAGAGCTTGACCGCGCGGATGATGCCTGCGCGGAAGGCGCCCACCACATCGGCGGGATCGGTCGCATCGGTCAGATACAGCGTCATCTGCGGCTGCAACGCGGCACCGTCCGGCAGGGCTGCCAGGATGCGGTCGCGATAGGCGGCGGCCTGGGCGCCCGTCACGACCGGGGGCACCAGGTTCGGCATGATGATCGCGCGGCCGAAGCGGGCGGAATGGGGCGCGACGGCGGCCAGCATCGCGCCGTCGCGCAGGTGCAGGTGCCAGTCGTCGGGGCGGCGAAGGGTGATGCGGTCGGTCATGGCCTGCCTCTATACAACGCAAACGGGCCTTGCCAAGCGCGTCATGCATAAAATGGCAGGCATCCGTGCAACAGCGGCCCTTGCTCTGACGTTTGCGTCACACCAGATTGAGGTGATGGTCCAAAGGATGACGCGATGTACCCGATGATGCCCAAGAACCCTGTCCGCCTTTGGACGCAATTCGCCCGCATGGCCATCGAGGCGCAGATGGTGATCGGCCTTCGGACGGCGGGGATGATGGGCATCATGGCACAGGCCCCGGGCGAGCCCTTCGTGATGGTTGCCGAAAAGCAGGCCGCCGCGACGGAATCGCTGTTCGCCATCGCGCAATCCGCAGCCCGCGGGCACAGCGCCGAACGGATGATGGCCGCCGCCCTGCGCCCCTATGGCAAGCGGACCCGCGCCAATTCGCGCCGCCTGGGCCGGGCCGGGTAAAGGAAAACGGCGGGGTTTCCCCCGCCGTTCCGGTCAGATCAGCTTGCCCATCGCGACCGCGGTGTCGGACATGCGGTTGGAAAAACCCCATTCGTTGTCGTACCAGGTCAGGATGCGGCACAGCCGGCCTTCCATCACCTTGGTCTGGTCCATGTGGAAGACCGAGGAATGGGGGTCGTGGTTGAAGTCCGAGGACACCAGCTTCTCCTCGGTATAGCCCAGGACGCCCTTCAGCGGGCCGTCGGCCGCAGCCTTGATCGCGGCATTGATTTCCTCGACCGAGGTGTCGCGGCTCGCCTCGAACACCAAGTCCACGACCGAGACGTTGGGCGTGGGCACCCGGATCGCCACGCCGTCCAGCTTGCCTTTCAGTTCCGGCAGCACCAGGCCCACGGCCTTGGCAGCCCCGGTCGAGGTCGGGATCATCGACAGGGCGGCGGCGCGGGCGCGGTACAGATCCTTGTGCATCGTGTCCAGCGTCGGCTGGTCGCCGGTATAGCTGTGGATCGTGGTCATGAAGCCGCGGTCGATGCCGATGGCGTCGTTCAGCACCTTGGCGACGGGCGACAGGCAGTTCGTGGTGCAACTGGCGTTCGACACCACCAGGTCGTCGGCGGTCAGCGTGTCGTCGTTCACGCCGAAGACGATGGTCTTGTCGGCATTGTCGCCCGGGGCCGAGATCAGCACGCGCTTGGCACCCGTGGACAGGTGCGGCTGGACCTTGTCCTTGGACGTGAAGATGCCGGTGCATTCCATGATCACGTCCACGTCGCCCCAGGGCAGGTCGGCCGGGTTGCGGATCGCGGTCACCTTGATCGGGCCGCGGCCCACGTCGATGGAATCGCCGTTGACGGTCACCTGCGCGGGAAAGCGGCCATGCACGCTGTCATAGCGCAGCAGATGCGCGTTGGTCTCGACCGGGCCCAGGTCGTTGATCGCGACGACCTCGATATCGGTGCGGCCCGATTCAATGATGGCGCGCAGGACGTTCCGGCCGATCCGCCCGAAACCGTTGATCGCAACTTTGACAGCCATGGTTCTTTCTCCCGACCAAGTGACGTTGCGCCCCTCGTATCGCGCTGTTTCGGGTGATGCAAATGCCGCGCGGCCCGCCGGCGGCGTGTTAGCGCCAGAAGATGAGATATTCGACCAGGCTGTCCACCGTCCGCGCCGCCATCAGCGGCAACTGCCACTGGAGCCACAGCTGGTCGGCGGCGAACAGCCCCAGGATCAGGACCAGAAGCGCGATGGCGATGGTGTTGGTCATGGCTGCCTTATCCGCCCGTCGCGCAAGCGGCGCAAGCACCCTTACTCATCGTCCTGCGGCAGGATCAGCGTGATCTCGCCCGCTTCCTCCAGCCGGCGGATGGCGGCGACGACCTCGTTCATGGCCTCCTCGATGTCGGAGGCGCGCAGCTTGCCCAGGTCGTTGCGTTCCTCCCGCAAGCCGTCGGCCATGCGCTGCGACAGGCTTGCCAGGATGAACTCGGCCGCCGCGGCCTCGGCCTCGCCGGGGGCGGCAAGGGCGCGGACCAGCACGGGTTGGTCCACCTCGCGGACAATGCGCGGGATGTCGCGCGGCAGGACGCGGGCGGGGATATGGGCGAAGATGAAGATCGCCTTGCGCACGCTGCCCGCGAATTCGGCATCATGGCGATCAAGGCTGTCCAGAACGTCGTCGCGCAGATCGGCGGTGGCAAAGTTCAGGATCGCGCCCATCCGGTCCGTCGCGGGGGTGGAGAGCGCGGGCCGGGGCAGGGCCTCGGCCGCTTGCAGCAGGATCATGCCGACGCGTTGCAGCGATTCGGGCGTCACGCCCGCCGTCATGGACATGGCCTGCGCCACGGCGCGCGCGCGTTCCCGAGGCAGGCCTACGAAAAGCTCGGACGCGCGTTCCACCGGCAGCTTGGACAGCATCAGCGCCACCATCTCGACCGCCTCGGTGTTGGCAAGCGACAGGATGGCGGGGGCGGGCAGGGCCGCGATGCGGATCCAGGGATCGCCCCGGCCCTGGTTGACCGCGCGGCGGCGCAGCCGGTCGGTGCTGTCCTCGGACAATTGCTGGCCCAGCATCGCCAGCGTGCCGTCCAGGTCGCCCGGGAAGGTCACGCCGACCGATTCCAGCCGGTCGCAGAATTCGGTGATGATCGCATCGCGGGTCTGGCGGTCGATCAGCTCCATCCCCGCCATCTCCTCGGCCAGAAGGGTCTGGCTTTCGCTGTCCAGCCGCGACAGGCTGGAGGCCTCGTCGTCATCCAGAAGAAGGCGGACGATCACCGCCGCCTTTTGCCGTTGGTTCAATCCCGTTTGTATCGTCATCGTTCCACCAGATCGACCGTTCAACGCGGCCAATCTGGCAGAGCTTTCCTAACATGCGGTTTACGCGCGCCTATTTCCGGTCTTCCTCGAATACCCGGCGGAAGATCGTGTCCACATGCTTGGTGTGATAGCCAAGGTCGAATTTCTCCTCGATCTGGGCAGGCGACAGGGCCGCCGTCACCTCGGGGTCGGCCAGCAGTTGTTCCTTGAAATCAGCGCCTTGTTCCCAGACCTTCATGGCGTTTCGCTGCACCAGGCGGTAAGCGTCCTCGCGCGAGACGCCGACCTGCGTCAGCGCCAGCAGCACCCGCTGCGACATGACCAGGCCCTTGAACTTGTTCATGTTGAGCAGCATGTTTTCGGGATAGACGACCAGCTTGTCGATCACGCCCGCCAGCCGGTTCAGCGCGAAATCCAGCGTGATCGTCGCATCCGGCGCGATGCCCCGTTCCACCGAACTGTGCGAAATGTCGCGTTCATGCCACAGGGCCACGTTTTCCATCGCCGGGATCACGGCCATGCGGACCAGGCGGGCGAGGCCGGTCAGGTTTTCCGTCAGGACCGGGTTGCGCTTGTGGGGCATCGCCGAAGACCCCTTCTGGCCGGGGGAAAAGAACTCCTCGGCCTCCAGCACCTCGGTCCGCTGCATGTGGCGGATCTCGATGGCGATGTTCTCGATGCTGGAGGCGATGATGCCCAGCGTGGCGAAGAACATCGCGTGGCGGTCGCGCGGGATCACCTGCGTGCTGATCGGTTCCGGGCGCAGGCCAAGCTTGGCGCAGACATGTTCCTCGACCGCCGGGTCGATATTGGCGAAGGTGCCGACCGCGCCGGAAATCGCGCCGGTCGCGACCTCCCACCGGGCCTGTTCCAGGCGGGCGCGGTTGCGATTCATCTCGGCATAGAAGCGGGCGAAGGTCAGGCCCATCGTCGTGGGCTCGGCGTGGATGCCGTGGCTGCGGCCGATGCGGACCGTGTCCTTGTGTTCGTATGCGCGGCGCTTCAGCGCCTCGAGCACGCGGTCCAGGTCGGCCAGCAGGATGTCGGCGGCGCGCACCAACTGGACGTTCAGCGTGGTGTCCAGAACGTCGCTGCTGGTCATGCCCTGGTGGACGAAGCGCGCCTGATCCGCGCCGACATGTTCGGCCAGATGGGTCAGGAAGGCGATCACGTCATGCTTGGTGACGGCCTCGATCTCGTCGATGCGGGCCACGTCGAATTCGACATCCTTGGCTCGCCAGACGGCCTCGGCGTTCTCGCGCGGGATCACGCCCAGGTCGGCCTGGGCGTCGCAGGCATGGGCCTCGATCTCGAACCAGATGCGGAAGCGGGTCTCGGGCGACCAGATGGCGGTCATGGCGGGGCGGGCATAGCGGGGGATCATGGCGGGCCTCTTTTTCCGGTTGGGGCGGGCATAGCGGCGCAATGACCCGGCGGCAAGTTTTCGATTTCCGACCGGCGGGACAAGGGAACATTCCGGCGGCGCAAGCTGTTGAGGATTCGACCAATCCGACAAGACCGGAGAAAAGCCATGCATCCGACCCATGACGACGACCACCCCCTGACCGAGGCCGACCGCACCAGCGAAACCCGTTTCGGCCCCCGTCCCGTGCCCCCGGGGCACCATGGTCCCAAGCCGTCCTTCCAGGCGCGGCGCGTGATCGCGTCCGGCAAGGTGTCGCCCGATGGCCGTTCGTCCTGGCCCACCCCCTCGCTGGGCGCCAAGATCGCGGTCTGGGGCGGCGTCGCGGTGGGCGTGGCGGGCGGCACGGCGGCGGCCGTCCTGGCCGTGCGCAAGGTCGCCGACGCCATTTCCGGCGATTCCCGCCCCAAGCATCCCCATCGCAAGTTCGACGCGCCCCGCTTTGTCGAGATGGACGAGGACGAGCGCGAGGCGATGCGCCGCCGCGTGCGCGCCCAGGATCACGCCGACCACCAGGAGTTCAGCCGCCTGCGGGCCGAGGCGTCCCTGCATCGTGCAGCCCCCAAACCCAAGGCGTCCAAACCCAAGGGCAACTTCGTCGAGGATCTGATCCATACCTCGACCCGGCTGTCGGAAAGCCTGGAAGGCGTGGCCAAGTCGGTTTCTACGGCGATGGACGGCTTCCGCAGCGTGGCACGCCAGGCGACCGCGGTGGTGGCCGAATTCGCCGACACCGCCGACCAGTTGCGCGCGGCCCTGCGGGGCGAGAGGCCAGGCCCTGCGCATCGGGATGCAGGCGATTCGGATCGCGCGCACCGGCTTTGATCGACCCGGGAACAGCGCCATGAGAAGCAGCACGCCCGGCGTTCTTGACGCCCTGTTCGGCGACTTGGACGATCCGACCCGCCAGCGGTTCGGGATGAAGACCGACGAGGCGCCGGAGGCCAGGACAGCGGCGCGGCCCCATCCGGCGGGCAAGGATATCGGGCTGCGCGACCTGGGCAAGGACGACTGGATGGAGATCGCGAAGGCGACCTTCACCCAGGTCGGCACCGACCGCGTGACGGCCGTCGCGGGCGGGATCACCTTCTTCGGCCTGCTGTCGCTTTTCCCGGCGATCACGGCGCTGGTGTCGATCTATGGCCTGGTCGCCGATCCCGCGACGATTTCGGGCCATCTGGACCTGCTGCAAAGCTTCTTGCCGCAGGGGGCGCTGGACATCATCCGCGGCCAGGTCGAATCGATCACGTCCTCGCCCGGCGCGGCGCTGTCGCTGGCGGGGATCGGGGGGCTGCTGGTGGCCTTTTATTCCGCCAATGGCGGGATGAAGGCCCTGCTGTCGGCGCTGAACGTCGCCTTCTTCCAGACCGAGACACGCGGCATCATCCGCCTGAACCTGGTGTCTATGGCCTTCACCCTGGGCGGGCTGGTGCTGATCGTCCTGATGCTGGGCGTGATCGCGGTCATCCCGATCGTGTTGCAGATGCTGCCGCTGGCGGAAACGACCAGCACCTGGGTCGCGGTGATCCGCTGGCCGATCATGTTCGGCGTGCTGATTCTGGCTTTGGCGGCGCTTTATCGCTGGGGCCCCGACGCGCCGGATTCGCGCTGGCGCTGGATCTCGCCCGGGGCGGTGCTTGCCGCCGTGGGGCTGGTCATCACCTCGATCCTGTTCAGCTGGTATGCCGCGAACTTCGCCGACTACAACGAGACCTATGGTTCCCTGGGCGCGGTGATCGCGCTGATGATGTGGCTGTGGTTCGCATCCACCGTTGTCCTGGTCGGGGCCGAGGTCAATTCCGAGATCGAGCGCCACCTGAAGCAAATGGCGGGCGTCCCGATCAAACCGGCCCAGGAAAAACCCGCCAGATAGCCTTCAGCGTTCGGTCAGCTTCAGCTCGATGCGCCGGTTTGCCGCCAGCGCCTCGGGGGTGGTGCCCTGCATCACCGGGCGCGTGTCGGCAAAGCCGGTGGCGGCAAGGCGGTTGGCCGGAAAGCCCAGCTCGTCGGTCATGTAGCGCACGACGGCCAGGGCGCGGGCCTGGCTGAGTTCCCAGTTGTCGCGATAACGCCCGGTGCCGGACAGTTGCGTGCTGTCGGTATGGCCGTCCACGCGGATGATCCAGTCGATTTCCGGCGGGATGTCGTCAGCGATGTCCGACAGCATCCGGGCCACGCGGGCGACCTGGTCGCGCCCCTCGGGGGACAGGGTCGTGGCGCCGGGCGGGAACAGCACCTCGGACTGGAAGACGAAGCGGTCGCCCACCACCTGCACGCCCTCGCGCCCCGAGAGGATCTCGGACAGGCGGCCGAAGAATTCAGACCGATAGCGGGCCAGATCCTTGGCCTCCTCCTCGGCGCGCTGGCGGGCCTGTTCCTCCAGGGTCAGGCGGCGGTCGGTTTCCTCGGCCGCGCGCAGCAGGGCGGCGTTCAACTGTTGCCCCAGGCTCTCGACGCGCAGTTCCGCCTGCTTCTGCTCATCCCCTGCGGCATCCAGAAGCGCCTGAAGCGATCCCAGTTGCGCGGTCAGCGAGGCCACCTGTTCATTCAGCAACGCGACCCGCCGCTGCCCGTCGTCCGACAGCGCCGTCTGGTCGGCCAGCGCCTTTTCCGCCGTGGCCAGCAGCGCGGCCTGCCGCTCGGCCTCGGTCAGGCTGCGGGTGGCCTGGGCGGTCGCTTGGTCGCGCGCGGCTTCGGCGGCGGCCAGCAGGGTCAGGGTTTCCTCGGCGCGCTTGCGGCTTTCCTCCAGCGCCAGGGTCATGGCGGCCAGTTCGGCATCCGCGCTTTCCAGCCGTTCGCGCAGGGCGCGCGCGGCCTCGGCATCGGTCAGGCGGGCGGCCTCGGCCTCGGTCAACCGGGTCTGCATGTCGCCTGCCTTGGCCTCAGACGCCTCGGATTTCTGGCGCAGGTCGGCCACCAGCGCCTCCAGCGCGTCGCGGCGGGCGGCGGCAAGGCGGGCCTGTTCGGCCTGGGCGTCGATTTCCCGGCGGGCGGCGGCCACGGCCAGTTCGGCGGCGCTGGCGCGGCTTTGCTGCTGGGCCAGTTGCGCCTGCGCCTGTTGCTGCTGCACCCGCGCCTGTTCCTGGTCCGCCGCGCGCGCGGCCATCAGCGCCGCGACCTCGGCCTCGAAGTCGGTCAGCCGGGAACGCGCCTGCGCCAGTTCCCCCTGGCTGCTTTCCAGTTGCGAGGACAGGCGCGCGATGCGGGCGGCGCGGTCGCGCGCCTCGGCCTCGGCATCGGCCAACTGGCCTTGCAGATCGGCGCCGCGATCCTCGGACGCGGTCAGGGCCTGCCCAAGCGCGGACACCTGCTGCCCAAGCTGTTCCAGCCGCCGCTCCTGGGCCGAGATCGTGCGGGTCTGCCCGGCGATCGTCTCGTCCTGTTCCGCGATGGTGTCGTCCTTGTCGGTGATCTGTTCGCGCAGCACCGACTGCATCACGGTAAAGATCGTCAGCACGAAGACCAGCACCATCAGCAGCGTGGCCAAGGCATCCACGAAGCCCGGCCAGATATTGGCCGAAAAGCGGTGCCCGGATGCGGCGCGGCGCAGGGCCATGGGTCAGCCCCCGTCCCGCGACATCAAGGGATCGCGCAGCAGATCGTCGCGGAAGGGATCGTTGAAACGCGCCGCGCGCACCGCACGCGTCAGCACCAGGAGGTCGGAGCGCAGTTCCGCCACCATCTCCTCGCGCCCCTCGGTCAGGTCGCCGGTCAGCCGGTTCAGCGCGGCCTCGATCCCGCCCAGGTCGGGGGGCGGGGCGGTGGGGCGTTCCGTTTCCGCCCGCACCAGATCGACCAGCCGGTCCTGCCCGCCGACCAGCCGTTCCTGCCCGTCGGCCAGCCGCGACAGCGCCTCGGTCAGCCCGGCGATGCGGGACAGGGATGCCTCCTGCTCGGCCTCGCTGCGGTGGACCAGCGCCTCGATGGCCTGGGCCATGACCACCACGCGTTCGTCCGCCATGGCGGCGGCATCGTCGCGTTCGGCCTGCATCTGGTGCAGGCGGTCCATCTGGCTCGCCATCTGTTCCAGGAACCCCGCCAGCGCGGCCTGATCCACGGCATCCCCTTCGGACCCGGCCAGGCTGACGCGGGTAAAGCCCGACATCCATTCCTCAAGCTCGCGGTAAAAGCGGTTCTGGCCGTGGGTTGCGAACAGTTCCAGAAGGCCCACGACCAGCGATCCGGCAAGCCCCAGCAAGGACGACGAAAAGGCCGTGGCCATGCCGCCAAGCTGCGATTCCAGCCCGCTCATCAGCTTGTCGAAGACCTGGATGCCGCTTTCGCCCTGCTGCGGGGCGAGGCTGCGGATCGTTTCCACCACGGCAGGAATGGTCGTCGCAAGGCCATAGAAGGTGCCAAGAAGGCCAAGGAAAATCAAAAGGTTGGACAGGTATCTTGTGATGTCGCGCCCTTCGTCGATGCGGGTCGCCACGGAATCGAGGATCGAGGCCGCCGCGCCTGTCGAGATGACCCCGCCCGCCGCCCCCCGCGTGCCCAGCAGCGCGGCCAGCGGCGCCAGAAGGCGCGGGGGCTGGTCGCTGGTGTCCAGACCGCCCCGCGCGGCGATGCCCTTTTCCACCGCATTGCTGCGCCGCGCCGCGAACCGCTCGATCCAGCTGACGGACCGGATCAGCTGGCCCACCTGCCAGAAACAGGCCAGGACGCCCAGGGCAAAGACCGCCAGGATCATGCCGTTCAGCCACAGGTTCGCCCGGAAGATCGGCAGGATGCGGCCATAGGCGATCCAGCCCCCCGCCAGCACCAGCGCCAGCACCGTGACCATCAGCACGATCTGGCGGATGGGCTGCGAAAAGCGGGGATGGGCGGGGCCGGGACCGGGCGCGCGGGTCGCGGTGATCCGCCGGTTGGCCGCGCCGGTTTGGCGCGGAAGGGCGGACTGGTCAGGCCGCTGGCTGCTGGTCGGGTCGGTCAACTGGTCGCATTCCCATGGCCAAACACTGTCAAGCCGAGAGTGTAGGGCGCACCCCACCGCTTGCCAAGCGATCCGACGGTCAGGCGGGCGGGTTCCTGTCGCTTTCCAGCAACTTGCGCACTTCCGCCGTCAGGTGGTCCATGGTCGCGTCGGCCAGCCCGATCTGCGCCAGATGGGCGGCGGTGTTGAACAGATAATCCGCATTCGGTCCCCGCCCGCCCTGCGCCCGGGCGATGATCCGCGCCTGTTCGGCCAGATCCAGCCCGCCCGCATACTGGACGTGATCGCGCCGCATGACATAGGCCAGCGCCTCGACCCGGCGGCCATCCTCCAGCCGCAGGGGCAGGATCGCCTCCTGATAGGCGTCCGTCACCAGTTCGCGGGCGCGCAAGTATGCCAACACCTCGTCATGGTCGCCATCGGCGATGCGCAGGGCCAGGCCGCTGCACTCGCCGTCCGGCTGCGCGTCAAGGCCCAGGACCAGCCCCGGCCGCGCCGCCGTGCCGCGATGCTGGATCGACCGCAGGCAGAAGCTGCGGGCATAGCCCGTCACCCAGGCTCGCGCGCTCTCGACCGGGGAAAAGCCCGGATCCCAGATCAGCGAACCGTAGCCGAAGACCCATTCAATCTTTCGCATCGCCCCGAACCCGTTCATTTACCGAAAGTTAGGACGGCGCGTGCCATGACGGAAGGGGACAGGTGGGCGGATGATGATTCCAAGGCTGCTTCTGATGATCGTGCTGGCCGTGGGCGGGCTGTGGTTCGCGGCCGAACCCCTGCTGGTCGCGCAGGCGCGGCGGCATGTGCAGGCCGACAGCATCGCCTCGCAACCGGGATGGGGGCGGCTTGGGCTGGCGCTGTCGGGCGCGGTGCTGCAGACGCAGGCGGGGCCGCTAGGGTTGCCCAGGCTGGACCTGTGGGTGACGCCCCTGACGCCGACGACCCTGCGCGCCGACCTGCCCGAGACGGCTGTTCTCGACGCCCCGACCGGCCGGCGGCAGATAGGGATGGAGGATGCGGATGCAACCGTGACGCTGTCGCCTTTCGGCGCGGCAAGGCGGGCCAGCGCATCCTTTGCCGCCCTGGCGCTGGACGGCGCGCCGCTGTCCGGGCGGGGCACCGTGACGGCGCGCGCCGTGGCGGATGACCGGATCGGGGGCCATCCCTTTCAGGTGCAGATCGACCTTCCCGACCTGCGCCTGCCGCAAGCCAGGTCGGCAACCGGCGGGCTGCGCCTGTGGCTGGATCGCGCACCGGGCCTTGCGACGCAAACGCCGCCCGCCGTGCTGGGCGTCATGGCCGAGGGGCTTAAGATCGACACGGGCGGTTTCACGGTGCGGCTGGTCGGGCAGTTGAGCAAGGACGCGGAGGGGCTGGCCCAGGGACGCGTGGCGCTCTACGGCAGCGATGCCGCCGCCATGCTGGACCGGGCCATCGAGGCGGGGTCAATCCCGCCGAAGGTCCGCCTGCTGGCGCGGGCCATGCTGAACCGGGTCGGACAGATGGATTTCGCGGACAACGGGGCGGACTGGCCGCCCATGCCGCCCGCACCAACGGGCCAGGTCCGCATCCCGCTGGAGATACGCGGGGGCCGGATGTTCCTTGGCACGATCGAGATCGGGTCGGCCCCGCCCTGGCCCGTGCCCTAGCTGCCCGTCGCGACGCGACCGAAGTCGGGGGCGGCGGTGTCCTGACCGGCCTCGATGATGCCGCGGCGGATGGCGCGGGTGCGGGTGAAATAGTCGAACAGCTGCTGGCCGTCGCCCATGCGGATGGCGCGTTGCAGGACGAACAGCTCCTCGGTGAAGCGGCCCAGGATGTCCAACGTCGCCTCCTTGTTGTGCAGGAACACGTCGCGCCACATGGTCGGGTCGCTGGCGGCGATGCGGGTGAAGTCGCGGAAGCCTGCGGCGGAATACTGGATGATCTCCTCGTCCGTGACGCGGCGCAGGTGATCGGCGACCCCGACCATCGTGAAGGCGATCAGGTGCGGCGCATGGCTGGTGACGGCCAGCACCAGGTCGTGATGCGCGGCCTCCATCCGGTCGGTCTTGGCCCCCATGGCTCGCACCAGATCCGACAGGCGCTCGACCGCCTGCGGGTCGCTGTCGGGCAGCGGGGTCAGCAGCCACCAGCGGTTGCGGAACAGGCTGGCAAAGCCCGCGCGGGGGCCGGAATGTTCCGTGCCCGCCAGCGGATGGCCCGGCACGAAATGCACCCCCGGGGGGATATGCGGGGCGACGGCGTCGACGACCGACTGCTTGACCGAACCCACATCGGTGACGGTCGCGCCGGGCTTCAGATGCGGCGCGATCTCGGCCGCGACCGCGCCCATGGCGCCCACCGGCACGGCCAGGACGACCAGGTCGGCGCCTGCCACCGCCTCGGCCGCGCTGTCGGCGACACGGTCGCACAAGCCGATCTCGCGCGCGGTTTCCCGCGTCTCGGCGCTGCGGGCATGGCCCACGACCTCGCGCGCCAGCCCGCCTTCGCGGATGGCATGGGACATGGATCCGGCGATCAGGCCAAGCCCGATCAGCGCCACGCGGTCATAGATCACGGTCATGCGCGGCCCCGTTCCGACATGAAGCGGCCCAAGGGGTCGAGGACGCGGGTCACGCCGTCCTCGTCCCCCACGGTGATGCGCAGGGCGGCGGGCAGGCCGTAACCGGACACGCGGCGGACCAGGATGCCGTCGCCGCGCAGGGCGGCGTCCGCAGCCTCGGCCTCGGCCGGGTCGGCAAAGCGGGCCAGCACGAAATTGGCGAAACTTTCGTCGCAGCCGATGCCCATCTGGATCAGCGAATTGCGCAGCCGCTGGCGCATCCGGGCGTTCAGGTCGGCGCAATGGTCGCGGAAGGCGGTGTCGCGGATCGCGGCCTCGGCGGCGGCCATCTGGGCGTTGGACAGGTTGAAGGGCTGGCGGATGCGGTTCAGCACGTCGATGATCTCGCGCGAGCCGTAGCCCCAGCCGATGCGCAGGCCCCCCAAACCATGGATCTTGGAGAATGTCCGCGTCATGATGACGTTCGGGTGACGGTCCACCAAGCCCGCGCCGCCATCCCCGGACGCGAATTCGGTATAAGCCCCGTCATGGACCAGCAGGACCGATGAGGGCAGCCCATCCACCAGACGCTGCACTTCCTCTGGCGTCAGCATGGTGCCGGTCGGATTGGCCGGGTTGGCGATGAAGACGATCCGCGTCCGGTCCGTCACGCCCGCCAGGATCGCATCCACGTCGATGCGGCGTTCGTTTTCGGGAACCGTGACCGGGACCGCGCCCACCATGCGCGCCAGGATCGGATACATGGAAAAGCCGTGTTCCGTCGTGATCACCTCGTCGCCCACCCCGGCAAAGGCCTGGACCACGAATTGCAGAACCTCGTCCGATCCGACGCCGCAGATGATCCGGTCGGGGTCGAGGCCGTGAACCTCGCCAATGGCGCGGCGCAGGGGAGCGTGATCGGTGTTGGGATAGCGGTGCAGATCCCCTGCGGCTGCGGCATAGGCCGCGCGCGCCTTGTCGCTGCAGCCCAGCGGGTTTTCGTTCGATGACAGCTTCAGCACGTCGCCGCGCCCCGGCAGCTTGCTTTCGCCGCTGACGTAGAGCGCAATGTCCATGATGCCGGGCTGTGGGGTGATCTGCGTCATGTCCGTATCCTCTTCGCGCCCTCTCTAGTCCATCGGGGCGCGCCGAGGAAGTGTCGTGCAAGAAAGCCTTGGGTCTTTTTCCATCCTTGTCAGGCGAAGGTGAAGTCATCCTGGCCAAGAAGGCGGTGATCGACATTGACAAGGGTAATCTGGTCGCTGCCGAACCGGATCACCGTATCGGCCCCCTGGTCAAGAATTCGCAGATCCGACATGTCGTGTGGGCCTGCGGCAAAGACAATCTTGTCTGTTCCATCAACGAAATCCGTGATCCGGTCCCTGCCGCTGCCAGCACGGAAGACAAAGCTGTCAATGCCGGTTCCACTGGAAAGGATGTCGTTTCCGGCACCGCCCTCCAGCCGGTCATTGCCCAGGCCTCCCGCCAACCTGTCCGTGCCGCCGCGACCCACCAAGATGTCGTTGCCGCCACCACCATCCAGCGTATCGCCCAGGTTGCTGCCCGACAGCCGGTCGTGGCCCGATCCCGTGCGCAGGATCTCGATCCCGCTGACGGTAACCGAACCGCCCTTGAACGATTGCGCGGTTTCAACCAGCAGATCGATGGAAAGGTTTGCTGCGGTCTGCATCTGCAACGTGTCCGTGCCCAGTCCGCCGCGGATCGTGTCGGCGCCCAGGCCAGCCATCAGCAGGTCGTTGCCTATACCGCCATCCAGAAGGTCAGCGGCGGCCCCGCCGTCAAGCCGGTCATGGCCTTGGTCGCCGAACAGATGGTCAGCACCTGCGCCGCCGGACAAGCTGTCGTTGCCCGCACCCCCGAAGCCCGTGTCATCGCCGCCCATGCCCCAGATGACATCATTGCCGGTGCGGCCATCAACCACGTCGCGGCCGACCGAGCCGATGATCTCGTCGTCCTTGGCCAGAACCGTGTTCCAGATCGACAGCCAGTTGCCCTTTTCAAACAACTCTTTTTCATTGATCTCGAACGGATGGGTGGAGATCACGAAATGCGACATGCTGAAGATCGGCGCGCCATTCCGGGTCAGGGTCAAGCCATCCATCAGATCGGAGCCGCGCCCCGGCGAACTGAAGCTCAGCCGCAGACCGCCCTTGAAATCCAGCCAAGCCTCATCCGGGCCCCATTCGGGATTGGCGAAGCGGGTAGGGGCAGTCAGGTCAAAGGAGCGGTGAAGCTGGATCCGGGCCATGATGAGTATCCGTGGTTTGAAAGTCTTCGGAAGCTATCGGCGTTTCGCCATTCTGCAATCTTGTTATGAATAAAATACAACGAATAAGACCAGGTTTCATGTTTTCGCCCTGCGGTGCATCGCTGGTCCGTCACAAGGCGAAGCGGGTGTTGATCGCGCTGTTGACCGGCTGCCGCTTCCCGCGCAGGCTGGTGCTTGACCGTCGGCGGCGCGCTGGCCTATAAGAAATGAACGACCGTTCAATAAACCGGAGGGGGTTTGCGGATGTTCACGCGGGGGATGGAATTCGACGGGGGCGAGGATGTGAACGCCCTGCGCGACATGGTGCATCGCTGGGCGCAGGACCGCGTCAAGCCCATCGCCGCCGAGGTGGACCGCACCAATGCCTTCCCGAACGAGCTGTGGACGGAAATGGGCGACCTGGGCCTGCTGGGCATCACCGTGCCGGAGGAGTTCGGCGGCGCGGGCATGGGCTATCTGGCCCATGTGGTGGCGGTCGAGGAGATTGCGCGGGCAAGCGCCAGCGTCAGCCTGTCCTATGGCGCGCATTCTAACCTCTGCGTGAACCAGATCAAGCTGAACGGCACCGACGAACAGCGCCGCAAGTATCTGCCCGACCTGTGCAGCGGCAAGGCGGTCGGCGCCCTTGCCATGTCCGAGGAAGGTGCGGGCAGCGATGTCGTGGGCATGAAGCTGCGGGCGGAAAAGAAGAACGACCGCTATGTCCTGAACGGCAACAAGTACTGGATCACCAACGCGCCCGACGCCCACACGCTGGTCGTCTATGCCAAGACCGACCCCGAGGCGGGCAGCAAGGGTATCACCGCCTTTATCGTCGAACGCGGCATGGCGGGCTTTTCCACCAGCCCGCATTTCGACAAGCTGGGGATGCGCGGGTCCAACACCGGCGAGCTGATCTTCGAGAATTGCGAGATCCCGTTCGAGAATGTCCTGGGCGAGGAAGGCCGGGGCGTGCGCGTCCTCATGTCGGGGCTGGATTACGAACGGCTGGTCCTGTCGGGCATCGGCACCGGCATCATGGCCGCCTGCCTGGACGAGGTGATGCCTTACGTGCGCGATCGCAAGCAGTTCGGCCAACCCATCGGATCCTTCCAGCTGATGCAGGCCAAGATCGCCGACATGTATGTCGCGCTGAACACCGCCCGCGCCTATGTCTATGAGGTGGCCAAGGCCTGCGACGCGGGCAAGGTGACGCGCCAGGACGCGGCGGGCGCGGTGCTTTATGCCAGCGAACAGGCCATGGTGCAGGCCCATCAGGCCGTGCAGGCGCTTGGCGGGGCGGGGTTCCTGAACGACAGCGTGGTCAGCCGCCTGTTCCGCGACGCCAAGCTGATGGAGATCGGCGCGGGCACCAGCGAAATCCGCCGGATGCTGATCGGGCGCGAATTGCTGGGCCTTGCCTGATGCGCGCCCTGCTGGTTCTGGCCGTGATGGCAACCCCGGCTTTTGGCCAGGAACCCGAATGGCCGCCCTTCGACGGTGGTCTGATTGACGCTTGCCTGGAAAACGCCAGCCGGCAGGCCAAGCCGGACGGGACGCCGGATTATCTCGGCTGCGTCGGCGCGGCCTCTGGTCCCTGCATTGATTCGCCCGAAGGCTACAGCACCGCGGCGATGTCCTGGTGCCTGGGCGAGGAACTCGCGGTCTGGGACGAAAAGCTGAACGACAGCTATGCCAAGGTGATGACCGCCGCAAAGGCCGCCGATACCGAGATGGCTAGCCTGGGTTCGGCCGCCGCAAGACAGGAACCGCTGCTGAGGCAGATGCAGCGTGACTGGATCGCCTTTCGCAATTCGGCCTGTTCCTATGAAGGCAGCCGCTGGGGCGGCGGCACCGGCGCGGGTCCGGCTGGCGTCGAGTGCAGCCTGCACCTGACCGCCCAGCAATACCTGCGCCTGCGCGCGTGGGAGCCGCGCGATGAATAAGGCGCGCCTGCCAGGGGGGATGCGGCGCATCCCCGCAGGGATGCGCCGGGGCTCCAGATCAGAACTTCATCACATAGCTGATGCCCGCGACGACCGGGTCCACCTCGACCTTGCCGATATCGGCGCCGTTCAGGGTCACATCGGCGTCGATGTCGATCCAGCGCAGGTCGGCGCGGACGGCGGAACGGTCGTTGATCCAGTAGTCCGTGCCGACATGGGCGGCCAGGCCCCAGCTGTTCTTCACGCGCAGCTCGTTGCCCGTCAGATCACCCTTGGACTCCGCGTCATAGAAGCCGGTGAAGTTCACGCCCACGCCCACGAAGGGCTTCAGCTGTGGCGTGGCGTCGAAATGGTATTGCAGCGACACGACGGGCGGCAGGTGCTTGACGGTGCCGACCTCGGCCCCGTTCGACTTGATCGAGTGCTTGAAGGGCAGGGCGCCCAGCAGCTCGATCCCGATGTTGTCGCGGATGAAATACTCGACGGTGATCTGCGGGCGGGTGTTGTCGCCGATGCTGATCGGATAGGCGCCGCCAGCCAGCGTACCGTTGTCCGACTTGGGGTTCACATTGGCAATGCCCAGGCCGACGGTCAGGTCGCCCGCTTGCTGCGCAGCCACCGGGGAAACGACGGCCAGCACGGCCGCGGCGGCAAGGCACAGAGTTTTCATCACAAGACTCCTTCAAAGGTTACAGGGCGTGGCATGGACCGGGGCCCGGGCCGAAAACATGATCTGGATCAAACCGCTGTGAACCAAAGCTCGGCTGCGACAATGCGCCGCGCCCCGTTCGGGAAAGCCTGCCCATGAAGCTGACATCATCCGCCCTGACCACATCGGACAGCTTTCGCGCCAACCGCGAGGCGCATCTGGCGCTGCTGGATATCGCGCGCGAGGCCGCCCTGGCCGCCGCCGCCGGGGGCGGGCCCAAGGCCATGGAGCGTCACACCAGCCGGGGCAAGATGCCGCCGCGCGAACGGGTGGCGAACCTGCTGGATCCCGGCAGTCCGTTCCTGGAGATCGGCGCCACGGCGGCGCATGGCATGTATGACGGCGCGGCGCCAGGCGCAGGCGTGATCGCGGGCGTGGGCCGGGTGCATGGCCAGGACGTGATGGTCGTGGCCAACGACGCTACCGTGAAGGGCGGCACCTATTACCCGATGTCCGTCAAGAAGCACCTGCGCGCTCAGGAAATCGCCGAACAGTGCCATCTGCCCTGCGTTTATCTGGTGGACTCGGGCGGCGCGAACCTGCCCAACCAGGACGAGGTCTTCCCCGACCGCGATCATTTCGGGCGCATCTTCTTCAACCAGGCGCAGATGAGCGCGAAGGGCATCCCGCAGATCGCGGTGGTGATGGGATCCTGCACGGCAGGCGGCGCCTATGTCCCCGCGATGTCCGACGTGACCATCATCGTGCGCAACCAGGGCACGATCTTCCTGGCCGGTCCGCCGCTGGTCCGCGCCGCGACCGGAGAGGTCGTGACGGCCGAGGATCTGGGCGGCGGCGATGTCCACACGCGCCTTTCCGGCGTGGCCGACTACCTGGCCGAGGATGACGCCCATGCCCTGGCCATGGCCCGCCGCGCCATCGCCCACCTGAACCGCCGGATGCCCGACACGGTGGCCTGGCAATCCTCCGAACCCCCGGCCCACGACCCCGAGGAGATCCTGGGCGTCGTCCCCGCCGACCTGCGCACCCCCTATGACATCCGCGAGGTCATCGCCCGCGTGGTGGACGCAAGCCACTTCGACGAATTCAAGGCCCGCTTCGGCGAGACGCTGGTCACGGGCTTCGCCCATGTCGAGGGCTGCCCGGTGGGCATCGTCGCCAACAACGGCGTGCTGTTCTCCGAAGCCGCGCAGAAGGGCGCGCATTTCATCGAACTGTGCAGCCAGCGGTCCATCCCGCTGGTCTTCCTGCAGAACATCACCGGCTTCATGGTCGGGCGCAAATACGAAAACGAAGGCATCGCGCGGCATGGCGCCAAGATGGTGACGGCGGTTGCCACGACCAACGTGCCCAAGATCACCATGCTGGTCGGCGGCAGTTTCGGCGCAGGCAACTATGGCATGGCGGGCCGCGCCTACAGCCCGCGTTTCCTCTGGACCTGGCCCAACTCGCGCATCAGCGTCATGGGCGGCGAACAGGCGGCGGGCGTCCTCGCCACCGTCCGCCGCGAGGGCATCGAGCGCACCGGCGGCACCTGGTCGGCGGAGGAGGAGGCCGAGTTCAAGCGCCCCACCATCGAAATGTTCGACCGCCAGTCCCACCCGCTCTACGCCTCGGCCCGGCTTTGGGACGACGGCATCATCGACCCGCGCAAGACCCGCGACGTGCTGGCCCTGTCGCTGCGCGCCAGCCTCAACGCGCCCATTCCGCCAACCCGCTTCGGCGTCTTCAGGATGTGATGCGGATGGCTCTTTCACTTTGGTCCAAATATCCCGCGGGGGTCCGGGGGCGCGAAGCCCCCGGCTTGGCCCGCCACAGGCAGGTGCCGCCATGTTCCAGAAAATCCTGATCGCCAACCGGGGCGAGATCGCCTGCCGCGTCATCGACACCTGCCGCAGATTGGGCGTGCGCACCGTGGCCGTCTTCTCAGACGCCGACCGCGCCGCCCGCCATGTGGCGATGGCGGACGAGGCCATCCACATCGGCGGCCCCGCGCCCAAGGACAGCTACCTGCGCGGCGACGCGATCATCCGGGCGGCGCTGGACACGGGGGCGCAGGCGATCCATCCGGGCTATGGCTTCCTGTCCGAAAACCCCGATTTCGTGGACGCAGTGACCGCGGCGGGACTGGTCTTCATCGGGCCGTCTGCCGCTGCGATCCGCGCCATGGGTCTGAAGGACGCCGCCAAGGCGCTGATGGCCAGGGCGGGCGTGCCGGTCGTCCCCGGCTATCACGGCGAAAACCAGGATCCCGCGCATCTGGAGGCGCAGGCGGGCCAGATCGGCTATCCGGTCCTCATCAAGGCCGTGGCGGGCGGCGGCGGCAAGGGGATGCGCCTTGTCGAACGCCCCCAGGACTTCGCCGCCGCCCTGCAATCCGCGCAGGGAGAGGCCGCGACCGCCTTCGGCAACCCCGCCGTGCTGATCGAGAAATACATTCAGCAGCCCCGCCATATCGAGGTCCAGGTCTTCGGCGACGGCACCCGCGCAGTCCACCTGTTTGAACGCGACTGTTCCCTGCAACGCCGCCACCAAAAGGTGATCGAGGAAGCCCCGGCCCCCGGCATGACCGCCGAAATGCGGCAGGCCATGGGCGATGCGGCTGTCCGCGCCGCCGAGGCCATCGGCTATGCGGGCGCGGGCACCATCGAGTTCATCGTGGACGGCTCGGACGGCCTGCGCCCCAACGGCTTCTGGTTCATGGAGATGAACACCCGCCTTCAGGTCGAACATCCCGTGACCGAGGCCATCACCGGCGTCGATCTGGTCGAATGGCAGCTGCGCGTCGCCAGCGGCGAACCCTTGCCCGCGCGGCAAGAGGATCTGACCATCAACGGCCACGCCTTCGAGGCGCGGCTTTACGCCGAGGACGTGCCCGCAGGCTTCCTGCCCGCCACCGGCCGCCTGGCGCATCTGCATTTCCCCGACGGCGCGCGGATCGAAACGGGGGTGCGGACGGGCGACACGATCAGCCCCTGGTATGACCCGATGATCGCCAAGGTCGTGACGGGGGGTCCGACACGCGCCATTGCCCTGCGCGCCCTGGAAGCGGCCCTGGTGGATACCGAGGTCGCGGGATCGGTCACGAACCTGGACTTCCTGATCGCCCTGACCCGGCATGACGGCTTCCGCGCGGGTCAGGTCGATACCGGCCTGATCGCCCGCGACCTGGACGCGCTGGTTGCCGCATCCGAACCTCAACCTGTCGCCCGCGCCCTGGCCGTGATCGGCTTGGCGGGTCTGGCCGACCCCAGCGTCAAGGGCGGCATGACCCTGTGGCAGCCCTTGCGCCGCACGATCCATTGGCAGGACGGGCAGGCCGTGCTTGAGGTGCTTGGCCCCGGCGCCGCGCGCGTGACGCTGGACGGCCAGCCGCATGAGGTCCGCTGGCAGGGCGACCGCTGGTGGGTGGACGGCAGCCTCTGCCGTCACCGCATCACCGCCCATGACAGCGGCGTCAGCGTCTTCGGCGCGGGCAGCCTGCATCTGGCGCCGCTGGATCCGCTGGACCGGCAGGCGGATGCCGTGGCAGGGGCGGCGCTGACGCTGTCGCCCATGCCGGGGCTGGTGAAGTCGGTCGATGTCCGCGCGGGCCAGACTGTCAAGGCAGGCGACCGGTTGGCCGTGCTGGAGGCCATGAAGATGGAGCACAGCCTGACCGCCGCCCGCGACGGCGTGGTGGCCGAGGTGCTGGCAAGCGCGGGCGACCAGGTCGAGGCAGGCGCTCCCCTGATCCGGTTGGAGGACGCGGATGCCTGAACCCGTCCCCACCGACGCAGCCCCGCCCGCCCAGGGCGGCCCCGTCAAGGACGGCGGCGAGGAGATCATCCTCTGGCACGTCCCCCTGTCGCGGTCCATGCGCATCCTGTGGCTGCTCAACGAACTGGACCTGCCCTTCAGCCTGCGCGTCATGGACCTGCGCAGCAAGGATATGCGCGCCGCCGAATACGCCGCTATCCACCCGGTCGGCCGTGCGCCCGCGCTTCAGATCGACGGCAACGTGATCCACGAATCGGGCGCGATGGTCGAATACCTGTGCGAAACGCGCGGGCCCCATCTGGGGCGCGCACCGGGCGAGGAAGGGCGGCTCGGCTGGCTCGACTGGCTGCATTTCGCGGAAACCATCGGCCAGCACATCGCGAGCCTGACGCAAAGCCACCTGATGCTGCGCGATCCCGCCACGCGGTCGCCCACCGTGATGAAGCTGGAAACGGCGCGTCTGGGCCGGGCCTTGCGAATGGTGGAACAGACGGTCAAGGATCAGGACTGGCTGATGGCTGGCGGCTTTTCGGGCGTGGATTGCGCGGTCGGCTGGTCGGTCTGGACGGCGGGCCGCTTTGTCCGCCTGACCCCTGCCTTGCAGGCCTATGCGGACCGCTGCACCGCGCGCCCTGCCTTCCAGCGCGCCCTGCCGCAGGAAGGCGAGCCGCAGCTTTACGAACGCGATTTCTATGAGCTTCCCGATGCCTGAAACGGTGGAAATCTTCGAGATGGGGCCGCGCGACGGCCTGCAGAACGAAAAGCGCCTGATTCCGGCGGCGGACAAGATCGCGCTGGTCGATCTGCTGTCGCAGGCGGGCTTCCGGCGGATCGAAGTCACCAGCTTCGTCAGCCCGAAATGGGTGCCGCAGATGGGCGACGCGGCCGAGGTCATGGCTGGCATCCGCCGCGTGCCAGGGGTTTCCTATGCCGTGCTGACGCCGAACATGAAGGGATACGAGGGCGCGCGGGCCGCGCAGGCCAGCGAAGTCGCGATCTTCGCCAGCGCCTCCGAAGGGTTCAGCCGCGCCAACCTGAACGCCACCATCGCCGAAAGCCTGGAACGGCTGACGCCGGTTGCGGCGGCGGCAAAGGCCGACGGCATCCCGGTGCGCGGCTATGTCAGCGTGGTGACGGATTGCCCCTTCGATGGCCCGACCCCGCCCGCCAACGTGGCTCGCGTGGCGGCGGCGCTGCGCAACCTGGGCTGCTATGAGATCAGCCTGGGCGACACCATCGGGCAAGGACGGCCAGAAACCATCGACGCCATGCTGGCGGCGGTGTTGGATGAACTGCCGCCTGACCGGCTGGCCGGTCATTACCACGACACGGCGGGTCGGGCGCTTCAGAACATCGACGCCAGCCTGGCGCGGGGCCTGCGGGTCTTTGACGCCGCCGTAGGGGGCTTGGGCGGCTGCCCCTATGCGCCGGGTGCGGCGGGCAATGTCGCCACGGAAAAAGTCGCGGCGCATCTTGCGGCGCAGGGATTTGCGCATGGCCTGGACATGGCGGTGATCGAGCAGGCCGCCGCTTTCGCGCGCAGCCTGAGGGGAGCGACCCATGTTTGAAACGATCCGCATCGACACCGACCCGCGCGGCGTGGCGACGCTGTGGCTGGCCCGTCCCGACAAGCACAACGCGCTATCCCAGCAGATGATGGAGGAACTGACCCAAGCCGCCGCGGCCCTAGGCGCGGACCCGGCGGTGCGCGTGGTGCTGCTGGCGGGCGAGGGCGCCAGCTTCTGCGCGGGCGGCGACCTGGGCTGGATGCGCGCGCAGATGGATGCCGATGCGGACACGCGACGGGCGGGGGCGCGGATCCTGGCCGGGATGCTGTCGGCGCTGAACCTGCTGCCGAAGCCCCTGATCGCCCGCGTCCACGGCAATGCCTTCGGCGGCGGCGTCGGCATGATGGCCGTGGCCGACATCGCCATTGCCGCCGACACCGCCCGCTTCGGCCTGACCGAGGTGAAGCTGGGCCTGATCCCCGCCACCATCGGCCCCTATGTCCTGGCCCGCATGGGCGAGGACAAGGCCCGCCGCGTCTTCTTCTCGGCTCGCCTGTTCGGCGCGGACGAGGCGGTCACGCTGAACCTTGCTGCGCGCGCCGTCGCCCCCGACGCCCTGGATGCGGCCATCGAGGCCGAGGTCGCCCCCTTCCTGCTGGCCGCCCCCGGCGCGGTCGCCGCCGCCAAGGCGCAATGCCGCGCCCTTGGTCCCCGCATCGACCAATCGGTGATCGAGGACAGCATCGACCGGCTGGTGGCCGTCTGGGAAGGGGACGAAGCCCCCGAAGGCATCGCCGCCTTCTTCGACAAGCGCAAGCCCCGCTGGCAGGTCTGAACCGCATCCGCTAAGGCTGGCGAAAGACAGCAAGGGCGGCAGACATGGAAGTCAGGATACTCGACCCGCGGATCCGTGAATGGGGGCTGCCCGATTACCAGACGGCGGGATCGGCGGCGATCGACCTGTTCGCCTGCATCGACGCGCCCCTGGACATCGCCCCGCAGGCCCCGGCGGTGCTGATCAGCGCCGGGATTGCGCTGTCCTTTGGCGATTTTTCGTTTGCCGGGCTGGTGCTTCCGCGATCCGGGCAGGGGCACAAGCGCGGGCTGGTGCTGGGCAACTCGACCGGCCTGATCGACCCCGATTATACGGGCGAAATCCTGATCAGCACCTGGAACCGCAACCCCGCAGGCTCGGCGCCGATCACCGTCCAGCCGGGAGAGCGGATCGCGCAGATGATCTTTGTCCCCGTCCTGCGCCCCGCCTTCACCGTGGTTGACAGCTTCAGCCGGGAAACCGCGCGGGCGGCGGGCGGCTTCGGCTCGACCGGAGTGTGAGCGATGCTGGGGTTCTGGCTGCTGGTCGGGGTCGCTGTGGCGGGATGGGTCTTCGGCCTGCCGCGCCGGTGGCTGCTGGCGGCGCTGGTGCTGGTCTGGGCGGTGATCGAGCTGGCCCATCTGGCGGGCAGGGGCGCGGTGTTCGGCGGGTCCGCGCGCGGCTGGCTGGTCGCGGGCGGGCTGGCGGGGCTGGTGCTTGCCTATCGCGGGGGGCTGTCGCGGCTGCGCGCGCGCGCCGTTCCCGCGCCTGTGCCTGCCCCGGCCGATCCCGGCATGTCGGGCGCCGAACTGGACCGATACGCCCGCCATCTGGTCCTGCGCGAAATCGGCGGTCCCGGCCAGATGCGCCTGCGCGATGCCCGCGTGCTGGTGGTGGGCGCGGGCGGCCTTGGCGCGCCGGTCTGCCTGTATCTCGCGGCGGCGGGGGTGGGGCGGATCACGGTCGCGGATGACGACACGGTCAGCCTGTCGAATCTGCAACGCCAGGTGATCTTTCGCAGCGACCAGCGCGGCGAGCCCAAGGCCCAGGCCGCCGCCGCCGCGATGCGCGCGCTGAACCCCCATGTCTCCGTGACACCCCTGCCGCGCCGCATCTCTGACGCCGACGCCGACCTGATCGCCCGGCACGACCTGGTGCTGGACGGCACCGACAGCTTTGCCGCGCGGGACGCGGTCAACCGCGCTTGCGTCGCAGCCCGCGTGCCCCTGATCGCCGGGGCCATCGCGCAATGGGAAGGGCAGGTCACGCTCTATGACCCCGCGCGCGGCGGGCCGTGCCTGGCCTGCCTGTTCCCGATCGCTCCCGCACCGGGCCTTGCACCCCCTTGCGCCGAGGCGGGAGTGATCGGCCCCTTGCCCGGCGTGATTGGCAGCATGATGGCGATGGAGGCGATCAAGCATCTGGCCGGCGCGGGGCAGGGATTGCGCGGGCGGATGCTGATCTTTGACGGGCTGTATGGTGAAAGCCGGATGATCGGCACGGCGCGGCGGCCGGATTGCCCGGTCTGCGGATCGGATCTGGAAGGCGGCACGCAGCCCGCCTAGGTTCATGGCAAAGGAGACGCCATGAATCCCGAACTGACCCGCTGGACCGGACCCGAGGGACTGCCCCGCTTCGACCTGATCGCGGACGGCGATTTCGCCCCCGCCTTCGACCGCGAACTGGCCGCCGCCGAAGCCGCGATGGAGGCCATCGCCGCCAACCCCGACGCGCCGAGTTTCGCCAACACCGTCGCCGCGATGGAAACGGCCGAGGACGGGCTGAACCGCCTGCTGTCGATCTTCTACACCCTGGCCAGCGCCGATTCGAACCCGGCGAGAGAGGCGCTGCAACGCGACTTCGCTCCGCGCCTTGCGGCCTATAACAGCAAGACAGGCATGGACCCTCGGCTTTATGCGCGCGTCAAGGCGGTTGCTGCAACGGCGGATACCCTGCCGCCCGAGGATCGCCGCATCACCGAACTGGCCCTGCGCGGGCTGACCCGGTCGGGCGCGGGGCTGGAAGGTGCCGCGCGCGACCGCATGGCCGAAATCCGCGCCCGCATGGCGGTGCTGACCACGCAGTTTTCGCAGAACGTGCTGGCGGACGAACGCGACTACGTCCTGCCGATCCCCGACGACCGGCTGGCGGGACTGCCCGACTGGCTGGTCAGGTCCATGCGCGCGGCAGCAGTGGCGCGGGGGATGGACGAGCAGGTCGTCACCCTGTCCCGGTCGCTGATCGTGCCCTTCCTGGAACATGCGAGTGACCGCGCCCTGCGCGAGGTCGCGTTCCGCGCCTGGACCGCGCGGGGGACGGGGCAGGGCGCGGGGGGCGAGGCGACGGACAACCTGCCCCTGGTCTCGGAAATCCTGGCACTGCGCCATGAACGCGCACGCCTGCTGGGCTATGCCGATTTCGCCGCCTACAAGCTGGAACCCGAGATGGCCGGGACCGCCGACCGCGTGGCCGACCTGTTGGGGCAGGTCTGGGAACCCGCCCGCGCCCGCGCTGCCAGCGACGAGGACCGGCTGACCGCCATGGCGCGCGAAGATGGCGTGAACGGCGCGCTGGAACCCTGGGACTGGCGCTTCTATGCGGAACGGCTGCGGCGGCAGGACCATGATTTTGATGCGGATCAGGTCAAGCCCTACCTGACGCTGGATGCGATGCTGGCGGCCATGATGGACGTGGCGCGCCGCCTGTTCCGGCTGGAGTTCCAGCCGTTTGAGGCGCCCCTCTGGTCGCCCGATGCGCGGGCTTGGCGGATCACGCGCGACGGGCGGCTGATGGCGATCTTCGTGGGCGATTACTTCGCGCGGCCCTCGAAACGGTCAGGGGCCTGGTGTTCGTCGCTGCAGGTCCAGCACAAGATCGGCGCGGGCCAGCGGCCCATCGTGGTGAATGTCTGCAACTTCACCCCGCCCGATGCGCCCGGCACCCCCGCCTTACTGTCCTGGGACGATGCGCGCACGCTGTTCCACGAATTCGGCCATGCGACGCATCACATCCTGTCGGACGTGACCTGGCCCTCGATTTCCGGCACGGCGGTGGCGCAGGACTTCGTGGAACTGCCCTCCCAACTTTACGAACACTGGCTGGAACAGCCCGCCGTTCTGGACGCCCATGCGCGGCATTACCAGACGGGCGAGGCGCTGCCCGCCGACTTGCGCGACCGGCTGCTGGCGGCGGGCAAGGCGGATGCGGGCTTTTCCACGACCGAATACCTGGAAAGCGCGCTGGTCGATCTGGCCTTTCATCAGGGCGAACCGCCCGCCGATCCCATGGCCGCACAGGCGCGGGTGCTGGCAGGACTGGACGCGCCCACGGCCATCCCGATGCGCCACGCGACGCCGCATTTCGCCCATGTCTTCAGCGGCGACAGCTATGCCAACGGCTATTACAGCTATATGTGGTCCGAGGTGATGGACGCCGACGCCTTCGCCGCCTTCGAGGAGACCGGCGACATCTTCGACCCGGCCACCGCGCGGCGGCTGGAGGAGACGATCCTGTCCAAGGGCGGATCTGCCCCGGCGGACCAGTTGTGGCTGGCTTTCCGGCAGCGGATGCCGGGGGTCGATGCGCTGCTGCGGGGGCGGGGGTTGGCCTAGTCCCGCACCTCGTCCGCGTCCACGCCCCAGATCGCGGTCTTCGGAACCCATCCCCGCTGACCCCCGCCCGAGATGCGGCACCAATCCGGCTCGCATTCGCCAAGCCGCACGATGGCCCCCATCTCGGCCCGGGCCACGATGTCGGCGTCGGGGTGGGGGCGGCTGCGCAGCTCCACCATGTCCTGCGTCACCAGGGCGGTGCGCACGCCCGACAGCAGCGCATAGTGGATCCAGCCGCCCGCGCCGTCCTTGTCCTCGACCCGGCGCCAGTGGCCGAACTCGGCCACCACGCGCAGGGGCATCCCGGCATGGCGGAACACCCAGTCGATGCGGTGCGACAGGCTGGGGCCGCGCCGCGCGTTGCCCTCGGACCCCTTGAGGCTGACATAGCGGGGCACCGGCAGGTTGGTCACGGGACCGCGCGCCGCGCCGCCCCCGTCCTGGACGCGGAGGATCTGCGCGTCGGCCGATTGCGGCACGGTGTCCGCCTGGGCCAGCGCCAAACCCACCGATGCGGCCAGAACCGCCGCCCCGCCACCCAAAAGCGTCCGTATTCTCATCAACCCGTCCGTTCCTGCCGACCGCCTTCGGGCGGCCCCGTCTGCCCTCTGCCGGAACACGCAAGGCGCCCCGATGGGGTCTTGTGCGCGCCCCATATCGCGGGCAGTTTGCCAAAACCGGCGCCGCTTTGAAAGGCCGCCCCGACATGACATCGAGAAAGTGAGGCCATCATGCACAGCCCGCAGCCCTCGCGCCAGAAACTGCGTGTCGTGGTGACGCGCCGCCTGCCCGAGGCGGTCGAGACGCGCATGAAGGAACTGTTCGACGTGGTCCTGCGCGACACCGACGCCAGGATGTCGCGCGACGATCTGGCGGCGGCGATGCGCGGGGCGGATGTGCTGGTGCCCACGGTGACGGACCATATCGACGCCGCCATGCTGGCCCAGGCGGGCGAGCGGCTGAAGCTGATCGCCAATTACGGCGCGGGCGTGGACCATATCGACGTTCATTCCGCCCGCCAGCGCGGCGTGCTGGTGACGAACACCCCCGGCGTCGTGACCGAGGACACCGCCGACATGGTCATGGCGCTGATCCTGGGCGTGGTGCGCCGCATCCCCGAGGGCATGGCCGAGATGCAGGCGGGCCGCTGGGCCGGTTGGGCGCCGACCGCGCATCTGGGCGGGCGCGTGGGCGGGCGCCGCCTGGGGATCCTGGGCATGGGCCGGATCGGGCAGGCCGTGGCGCGGCGGGCCAATGCCTTCGGGATGCAGGTCCATTACCACAACCGCCGCCGCCTGCGCCCTGAAATCGAAGCGGAGTTGCAGGCGACGTACTGGGAAAGCCTGGACCAGATGCTGGCGCGCATGGACATCATCAGCGTGAACGCGCCGCATACCCCATCGACCTTTCACCTGCTGAACGCGCGGCGGCTGAGGCTCTTGAAGCCCACGGCGGTGGTGGTGAACACCTCACGCGGGGAAGTCATCGACGAAAACGCCCTGACCCGGATGCTGCGCGCGGGGGAAATCGCGGGCGCGGGCCTTGACGTGTTCGAGCATGGGCACGAGATCAACCCCCGCCTGCGCGAATTGCCCAATGTCGTCCTTCTGCCGCACATGGGATCGGCCACGGTCGAGGGGCGGGCCGAGATGGGCGAGAAGGTCATCATCAACATCAAGACCTTTGCCGACGGCCATCGCCCGCCCGATCTGGTCGTGCCCAGCATGTTGTGACAGGGGAAGGAACCCCGGGGATGGATGGGACCATGGCCAGGACGGGCCTTGTCGGGATCAAGGCGCGGTGGGCGGTGTCGGCGCTGTTCTTCTGCAACGGGCTTCTGGTCGGAAGCTGGGCGCCCAAGCTGCCCGCCCTGATGGCGCGGCTTGGCATCGGCGAGCAGGTGGCGGGCCTGATCGTGCTGGCGCTTGGGGTCGGCTCGATCTGCATGATGCCGGTCTTTGGCGCGCTGGTCGCGCGGCGGGGTTCGGCCCATGCGGTCCGGCTGGCGGCGATGCTGGCCACGCCCAGCCTGATGTGGATTTCGCTCGCCCCCGGTCCCTGGTGGGCCGCCGCCGCCGTGCTGGCCTTTGGCGGGCTGATCGGGGCCATGGATGTCGCCATGAACGCCAATGCCGTGGCGGTGGAACGCGCCCGGCGGCGGGCGATCATGTCGTCCTGCCACGGGTTCTGGTCCCTGGGGGGCCTGGCGGGCGCGGGGGCAGGGGGCGTGGCGATCCAGGCCCTGGGCGAACTGACCCATGCCGTCATCGTGACGCTGATCGTCGCGGCGGTCCTGGCGCTGGCCTTTCCCTTGTTGCTGCGGGACAAGCCCTCGGCGGACCACGCACACGCGCCCCTGCGCCTGCCGCGCACGCCGCTGCCCTATCTGATCGGGGTGATGGCGCTGGCCTCGATGATCCCGGAAGGCGCGATCCTCGACTGGGCGGCGGTCTATCTGCAGCGGGAAATGGGCGCCTCGCTGGCGGTGGCGGGATGGGGCTTTGCCGCCTGCGCGGGAACGATGGCGGTCATGCGGTTCCTGGGGGACGGGATCCGGGGCCGGTTCGGCGCGGTCCGGACGCTGCAGGTCAGCACCGGGATCGCCATGCTGGGCCTGGCGCTGGCGGCGCTGGCGCCCTCGCCCCTGACCGCCATCGCGGGCTTTGCCCTGGCGGGCATCGGCATCGCCAACATGGTGCCCATCGCCTTTTCGGCGGCGGGCAACGTGCCGGGACTGGCGCATGGCGTGGGGCTGTCGGTCGTCACCACCATGGGCTATTCCGGGATCCTGCTGGCCCCCGGCACCATCGGCTTTTTGGCCGAACGGACCAGCTTTTCCGTCATCTACGCAGGATTGTCGCTGCTGCTGCTGGTGCCCTTGCTGCTGTCGCGCCTGGCGCGGACGGCGGACTTTCAGGGGGGCGGCTGAGCCTCAGCGGTAAACGTGATCCGCGCCGGGAAAGCGCCGTTCGCGCACGGCGGCGGCGTAATCGGCGATGGCCCCGTCCGCCTGCGCGCCCAGGTCCGCGAAGCGGCGCACAAAGCGCGGCACCCGGCCGGTCAGGCCCAGCATGTCGTCCAGCACCAGGATCTGCCCGTCGCAGCGGACGGATGCGCCGATGCCGATGGTGGGCACCGCCACGGTTTCGGTGATGCGGTCAGCCAGGGGCTCGACCACGCCCTCGACCACGATGGCGAAGGCGCCCGCCCCCGCCACGTCCACGGCATCCTGGACATGGCGGGGCCAGCTTTCCGCATCGCGGCCCTGGGTCTTGAAGCCGCCCAGGGTATGCGTGGTCTGCGGCGTCAGGCCGACATGGCCCATGACCGGGATGCCGCGTTCCGTCAGAAAGCGGATGGTGGGGGCCATGCGGCTGCCGCCTTCCAGCTTCACCGCCCCGCAGCCGGTTTCGCCCATGATGCGCGCGGCGTTGCGGAAGGCCTGCTGGGGGGATTCCTCGTAGCTGCCGAAGGGCATGTCCACGACCACCATGGCGCGCTGGCTGCCGCGGACGACCGCCTGGCCGTGCAGGATCATCATCTCCAACGTGACGCCGATGGTCGAGGGCAAGCCGTGAACCACCATCCCCAGACTGTCGCCCACCAGGATCAGGTCGGCGTGCTGGTCCACCATCGCGGCCAGCGGCGCGGTATAGGCGGTCAGCGCGACGATGGGCGTGCCGCCCTTGCGATCCGCGATCTGCGGGGCGGTCACGCGCTTGATGCGGGTTTCAACGGACATCGGGGGCGCCTTTCGGATGGGCGACGCGCTGGTCGATCAGCAGCACGTCGCCAAAGCGGACGGCCAGCAGGATCACCACGGGCGCCTGGATGGTGGCGATGCGCGACAGGGTGGCGGCATCGCGGATGTCGATGGAGCGGATATCGGCCAGCGGTTCCGCCCCGATGATGCGGCGCAGCGCGGCCCGGACGGCGGGCAGGCCCGCGCCCTCGGCCACCATCCGCGCCGCTTGGTCCAGCGCGCGGTTCAGCACCGGGGCGGCGGCGCGTTCGGCGGGCGACAGGCGGCGGTTGCGGGACGACATGGCAAGGCCGTCGGGTTCGCGCATGGTGGGCACGGGCAGGATCTCGACCGGAACGTCCAGGTCCGCGACCATCCGGCGGATCACCGCAAGCTGCTGATAATCCTTTTCGCCAAAGGCCGCCGCGTCCGGCCCGACGATGTTGAACAGCTTGGTCACCACCGTCGCCACGCCCCGGAAATGGCCGGGGCGCAGCCGGCCCATCAGCATCCGGGACAGGTCTGTGACCTCGACCACCGTCTGCGCGCCGGGGCGATAGATGTCGGCCACCGTGGGCAGGAACACCGCGTCGCAACCCGCGTGGCGCAGCAGGGCGATGTCGTTTTCCTCGTCCCGGGGATAGGTCGCCAGATCCTCGTTCGGGCCGAACTGCGTGGGGTTGACGAAAATCGACGCGGCCACCCGCCCGCCGCCCCGCGCATCCAGCCAGCGGCGCGCATGGGCCACCAGCGACAGGTGCCCGTCATGCAGCGCGCCCATGGTGGGCACCAGGGCCACGCGGCCCGCGCCCCGCCGCCAGTCGCGCATCGCCTGCTTGTCGCGGCAAATCTGCATCCCGTCCCCCCTTGATGGCGCGGACCCTAATAGACCACGACGGATTCGCACAAGTGCTGCGTTGCAGCATGTCGTTTTTGGCCATTATAGGTCGGGCCCAACGAACCGGCTGGCGCAGGCCGTGGCAGTAACGATCCCACAACGCATCAAGGAGTCGCGCGGATGAAGTCGCATGTGAAGGTTCTTGTCGTCGGAGGCGGCGCGGTCGGCTGCGGCATCGCGCTCCATCTGGCCCGCGCCGGGTGGGACACGATGCTGGTCGAGCGTGACGAGCTGACGGCCGGATCCACCTGGCACGCGGCGGGCCTGCTGCCGCTGTTCAACATGAACTATGCGACGACCCATATCCACGACTATTCGGTCAAGCTGTATGCGGAACTGGAATCGCAGACCGGGCTGAACGCGGGCTTCACCCGCTGCGGCAACCTGCGCATGGCGCAGACGGACGCGCGCATGGACGAATACATGCTGTATTCCGCCACGGCTGAAACCGTGGGGATCGAGCACCAGTTCCTGACCCCCCAGCAGATCAAGGACCGCTGGCCGCTTGTCCGCACCGAGGATCTGAAGGGCGCGCTGTTCCACCCGACCGACGGCTATATCAACCCCGCCGACGTGACGCAGGCCATGGCCAAGGGCGCGCGCATGGCCGGCGCCACCATCGAGCGCAAGGTCCAGGTCAACGGATACCGCTGGACAGGGTCCGAATGGATCGTTTCCTGCGAAAAGCTGGTGGAAAAGGGCGGCAACCTGGTCGGATCGGGCGAGACTTTCGAGATCCGGGCCGAGCATGTCGTGACCGCCACCGGCAACCACGCGCAGCGCACCGCGCGCCTGCTGGGCATCAAGATCCCCGCGATCCCGGTCGAGCACCAGTATATCGTCACCGAACCCGACCCGGCGCTGGTGAAGTGGCGGGCCGAGGGCAACCCGGAACACCCGGTCCTGCGCGATGCCGACGCCAAGTGGTATGTGCGCGAGGAACGCGGCGGCTGGATCCTTGGCCCCTATGAACGCAACGCCCCCGCGCGCTTCCTGTATGACGTGCCCGAATCCTTCCGCGCCGACCTGTTCCCGCTGGATCTGGAACGGATCGAGGAGGAATACATGTCCATGATCCACCGCATTCCGACCTCGGAAACGGTGGGGCTGAAGGACGATTACAACGGCCCGATCTGCTATACCCCCGACGGCAACCCGCTGGTCGGCCCCGCGCCCGGCCTGCGCAACATGTGGCTGGCCGAGGGGTTCAGCTTCGGCATCACGGCGGCTGGCGGCGTCGGCCATTACCTGACGCAGATGATGGTAAATGGCGAGGCCGAGATCGACATGGCCTCGCTGGATCCGCGCCGGTTCGGCGGCTGGATGACCACCGAATACGCGGCGCGGAAGAACGAAGAGGCCTATGAGCACGTCTTCATCCTGCACCACCCTGACGAGGAACGCGAAGCCTGTCGCCCGCTGCGCACCTCGCCCGCCTATGACCGGCAGAAGGCGCGGGGCGCGCAGTTCGGGCAGGTGAACGGCTGGGAACGTCCGAACTACTACGGCCCGCAGGACTTCGACGACCACGCGTCCCGCAGCTTCCGGCGCGGCGGCTGGTGGCAACATGCCAGGGCCGAGGCCGAGGCTGTCCGCAACGCGGCGGGCCTGATCGACGCCACGGCATTCGCCAAGCACACCGTCAAGGGACCGGGCGCGACGGCGTTCCTGGACTGGCTGACCACCAACAAGCTGCCCAAGGTGGGCCGCATCAACCTGACCTATGCGCTGACCGACGCGGGCACCACGCGGACCGAATACACCATCGTCCGGCTGGCCGAGGACAGCTATTACCTGGTGTCCGCCGGTGCCTGGGCGGCCTATGACGGCGATCACCTGGTCAAATCGGCCGAGGATTTCATGGCGGCGGGCGGCGGCTACGTCAGCATCCATGACGTGACGACCCAGTGGGGCGTCTTTGCCCTGGCGGGTCCGGCATCCCGCGACATCCTGGCGGGTCTGATCCGCGATGCGCAGCCCGAAACCGCGCTGTCGAACAAGCGCTTCCCCTGGCTGTCGGCCAGACAGATCGAACTGGGCATGGTGCCCGTGAACGCCATCCGCGTCGCCTATACGGGTGAGCTTGGCTGGGAACTGCACCACCCGATCGAGATGCAGAACCACCTGTTCGACCGCCTGATCGAGGCGGGCGAGCCGCTGGGCATGAAGCTGGTCGGCGCGCGGGCGCAGAACTGGCTGCGGCAGGAAAAATCCTATCGCGCCTTCGGCACGGAACTGGGCCGCGACGCCACCCCGCTGGAGGCCGGGCTGGACCGCTTCGTCGATCTGTCCAAGGATTTCCGGGGCAAGGCCGCGATGCAGGCCAAGGGCATCCGCAGCATGTGCGTCACGCTGCTGATCGACGGGCCGCAGGACGCTGATCCATGGGGGCGCGAAGGGATCTTTCTTGATGGGCAAAAGGTCGGGCGCCTGACCTCGGGCGGCTATTCCGTGGCCTTTGGCAAGCAGGTCGGCATGGGCTATGTCCGCCCCGACCTGGCCGCGCCGGGGACCAAGGTCAAGGTCCGCATGTTCCGCGAGCTGTGGGACGCCGAAGTCACCGAGGACAGCCCCTACGACCCGCAGAACGCGCGGATCCGCGTGGACGGCTAAAAAGCCGCCCTGCGTCAGCCGACCAGCAGGCGCAGGGCATCCTCGTAGGAGGACAGGTTGACGGGCGTGTCTGGGGGATAGGGCCGGTCCATGCTGAGCGCGGCGAAGCCATGGGTCAGCGCCCAGATCGCCGTTTCAAAGGACGCAGGATGGCGGTCCCCTACGAAGGGCGTCCAGTGGTCCTGGAGGATGGCATAGGCGGCGAGCGCCGCCTGGCGCAGGTCGTTGTCCTCGGTCGGCAACTGGTCGAACATCAGCCGGAACAAGGCCGTCCTGCGCCGGGAAAAGCGGATATAGGCCTGGTTCACCGCCAGCAGGCACAGGAACGGATCGGCATCCGGGGGCAGGGCGTCGCGGGCGCTGACCAGTTCATGCAGAAAGCTGCGGAACCCTTGGGTGGCGATGGCCGTGCGCAAGCCGGGCAGTCCGTTGAAATGATGGGCGGGCGCGGCATGGGATACCCCCGCCCGCGCGGCGATCCGGCGCAAGGTCAGGCCCTCCGTGCCTTCCTCGTCCAGAAGATCCAGTCCGGTCTTGATCAACAGCTGTGGCAGATCTCCGCGCATCGGCATCTTGTTCATCACTCAACTTGACAGTGTAAAGCCAATCGCGGATGGTGGCTTGTCCCGGTTGGTTAACGGCATGCTGGAAAGCGAGACAGCCGTGCCAGCTTGTGTCCTGGGTAAAGGGTTTCCGGGATGCCCGCTTAGGCTCTGGTCTGATATTGTTCGTGTTTTTGTTTCAACGGTGATCAGGCTAGAGCCTTCTTGCGGCATCATAAGCGCCAATGCAGATTCTGCAACCTCCGGTCGAAGGTTTTTGTTTGCGCAAAACAAAAAGGCCGAACCCGAAGGTCCGGCCTTTTTATGTTGGAGCGGGTGATGAGATTCGAACTCACGACCCTAACCTTGGCAAGGTTATGCTCTACCCCTGAGCTACACCCGCATCCGTTCCGTTGGCGCTTCGTCTTGCCGTCTCGCCTTCGGTGAGCGGTGATTTATGGGACTGCGCCGGGGGGCGCAAGAGGAAAAATCATCTTCGATGCGAAATTTTCCAGGCGTTGACAGAACCCTGCAAGGCACGCGAACCTGCGGGCCGGAACAGGGGAAGGGCCATGGCCGCAGCCGAGCAGTTGTCGGATTTCGTGCGCGACGCCCTGGCGGCGGGCCACGACGGCTTGCGCATCCGCGCGGCGTTGCAGGGGGCCGGCTGGACCGCGCCCGAGATCGAGGGCGCCATGACCGCCTGGCAGGATGGGGGCGGGCTGCCGCCGGTGCCGCGCCCGCGCCCCTATGTCTCGGCGCGCGAGGCGATGCTTTATGCGTTGCTGATGATCGCGCTGGTGCTGGTGTGCTTTCATGTGATCAGCCTGGGCTTCCGGGTCATCGACTTGGCCATCCCCGACCTGGCCGAGGCGGGGCCGCCCGACACCTGGTCGATGCGGTTCTCGATCGCGGCCATCCTGGCCTTCCTGCCGCTTTTCGTGATTCTGGATCATCGCATGGCGCGGCGGATCGGCGGGGGCGAGCAGCGGCGCCGGTCGCAGGCGCGGCGGGTCTTTGCCTCGATCACGGTTCTTGCCGCCGCGCTGGTGCTGCTGGGCGATGCCGTGTCGGTCATCTATGCCTTCCTGTCGGGCGACCTGACGCCGCGGCTGGCGGCGAAATGCGCCCTGGTGGCCGTCATGGGCCTGCTGGTGGCCGCCTGCTATCGCGAGGATCTGGATGGCTAGGCGCTGGCCCATATGGGGATTGACCGCATTGTCGCTGGCGGTCCTGGCGGCTGGCATCGCCACGACCGGCGGACCCGCGCAGGGCAGGGCGGAAAAGCGCGACCGGACGCGCGACCGCGACCTGTCCGAAATCCAGTCGCTGCTGTTCTGCAAGGCGCAGCAGGCGGGCCGGGTGGGCACCGACCCCACGCCCATCGAGGCCTGCCCGATGACGCCGCGCCTGGCCGATCCCTTTACCAGCGCGCCTTACCGGATCGAACTGGTGCCGCCCGACAGCATCCGCCTGTGCGCCGGATACGAGACACAGCCGGACATGCCCGGGCAGGGCCGCGACGAATCGGGCTGCACCGTGCAACGGATCGTGGTGGGCCAGCCCGGCTGAACCCTTATTCCGCCGCCCGGACCCGCGCGGGCCGCAGCATCGGCGCCAGATAGCGGCCGGTATGGCTTTCGGGAACCTTGGCCACATCCTCGGGCGTGCCGACCGCCACGATGCGCCCACCGCCGTCGCCGCCCTCGGGACCGATGTCGATGATCCAGTCGGCGGTCTTGATGACATCCAGGTTGTGTTCGATCACCACGACCGTGTTGCCCTGGTCAACCAGCCGGTGCAGCACCTCCAGAAGCTTGCGCACATCCTCGAAATGCAGGCCGGTGGTGGGTTCGTCCAGGATATACAGCGTCTTGCCGGTGGACTGGCGCGACAGTTCCTTGGCCAGCTTCACCCGCTGCGCCTCGCCGCCAGACAAGGTGGTGGCCTGCTGGCCGACCTTGACATAGCCGAGGCCCACCTCCATCAGCGCGTCCATTTTGTTGCGGATGGCGGGCACGGCGGAAAAGAAGCCCTGCGCGTCCTCGACCGTCATGTCCAGCACGTCGGCGATGGACTTGCCCTTGAACTGCACCTCCAGCGTTTCGCGGTTATAGCGCTTGCCCTTGCAGGTTTCGCAGGTGACGTAAACGTCGGGCAGGAAGTGCATCTCGATCTTGATGACGCCGTCGCCCTGGCAAGCCTCGCACCGCCCGCCCTTGACGTTGAAGCTGAAGCGGCCGGGTTTATATCCGCGCGCCTTGGATTCGGGCAGGCCCGCATACCAGTCGCGGATGGGCGTATAGGCGCCGGTATAGGTCGCGGGGTTCGACCGGGGCGTGCGGCCGATGGGGCGCTGGTCGATGTCGATCACCTTGTCCAGATGTTCCAGCCCCGTGATCGTCTCGCAGGGGGCGGGGGTCTGGCGCGCGCCGTTCAGGCGCAGGCTGGCGGTCTTGAACAGCGTCTCGATGGTCAGTGTGGACTTGCCGCCGCCCGACACGCCGGTCACGCAGACGAACTTGCCCAGCGGGAATTCCGCCGTCACGTCCTTGAGGTTGTTGCCCGTCGCCTTGACGACCTTGACCGCCTTGCCGTTGCCCTTGCGGCGTTCGTCGCTGACCGCGATTTCCCGCGCGCCCGACAGGTATTGCCCGGTCAGGCTGGCCGGGTCGGCGGCGATTTCCTCGGGCGTGCCCTGGCTGACGACGGTGCCGCCATGGACGCCCGCGCCCGGCCCCATGTCGAAGACGTAATCCGCGTGGCGGATCGCGTCCTCGTCATGTTCGACCACGATGACCGAGTTGCCCTGGTCGCGCAGCCCCTTCAGCGTGTCCAGCAGCCGGTCGTTGTCGCGCTGGTGCAGCCCGATCGAGGGTTCGTCCAGCACATACAGAACGCCCGTCAGCCCGCTGCCGATCTGGGACGCCAGCCGGATCCGCTGGCTTTCGCCGCCCGACAGCGTCCCCGCCGCGCGCGACAGCGTCAGATAGTCCAGACCCACGTTCACCAGGAAGCCCAGCCGTTCGCGGATTTCCTTGAGGATGGCGTGGGCGATCTCGTTCTTCTGCTTGCTCAGGTGCTGGGGCGCGGCCTGGATCCAGGCCAGGGCCTCCTTGATCGACAGTTCGACCACCTGCCCGATGTGGTTTCCGGCGATCTTGACCGCCAGCGCCTCGTCCTTGAGCCGATAGCCGTGGCAGGCGCCGCAGGGGCGGTTGTTCTGGTAACGCTCGAACTCCTCGCGCACCCACTGGCTGTCGGATTCGCGCATCCGGCGTTCCATGTTGGGGATCACGCCCTCGAACACGCGGGTGACGTTATAGACGCGGCCCGCGTCGTCAAAACGGAAGGGGATCTCCTCGGACCCCGACCCGTGCAGGAACATGCGCCGCACATCCTCGGGCAGATCCTTCCACTTGGTCTTCTTGTCAAAGCCGTAATGCTTGGCCAGCGCGTTGACCGTCTGCGTCAGATAGGCCGATTTCGACTTGGCCCAGGGGGCGATGGCGCCCTTTTCGACGGACAGCGCGGCATCCGGCACGATCAGCCGTTCGTCGAAGAACAGTTCCGCCCCCAACCCGTCGCAAACCGGGCAGGCGCCATAGGGGGCGTTGAAGGAAAACAGCCGCGGCTCGATTTCCGGGATGGTGAAGCCGCTGACGGGGCAGGCGAAGTTTTCGCTGAAGGTCGTGCGTTCGGGCTCATCACCCGCCGTTTCCACGATGGCGATGCCGTCGGCCAGATCCAGCGCGGTGCGCAGCGAATCGGCCAGGCGCGTCTCCAGCCCCTCGCGCACGACGATGCGGTCCACCACCACGTCGATGTCGTGGCGGAACTTCTTGTCCAGGACGGGCGGCTCGTCCAGTTCGTAAAACTGGCCGTTCACCTTGACGCGCTGGAAACCCTGCTTGCGAAGCTCCAGGAATTCCTTGCGGTACTCGCCCTTGCGGTCGCGGACGATGGGCGCCAGCAGATAGGCGCGTGTGCCCTCGGGCATCTCCATGATCCGGTCCACCATGTCCTGGACCTGCTGCGCCTCGATCGGCAGGCCGGTGGCGGGGGAATAGGGCGTGCCCGCGCGGGCAAACAGCAGCCGCAGGTAATCGTAGATTTCCGTGACCGTGCCCACGGTCGAACGGGGGTTCTTCGAGGTGGTCTTCTGCTCAATGCTGATCGCGGGCGACAGGCCGGTGATGTGGTCCACATCGGGCTTGCCCATCATGTCCAGGAACTGCCGGGCATAGGCCGACAGGCTTTCGACATAGCGGCGCTGCCCTTCGGCATAGATCGTGTCGAACGCAAGGCTGGACTTGCCCGAACCCGACAACCCGGTGATGACCACCAGCTTGTCGCGCGGGATGTCCATGTCCACGCCCTTCAGGTTATGCTCGCGCGCGCCGCGAACCTCGATGAACTTCTGTTCCATGACATGTCCCTGGCCGACCAAGCGCATCACATAGGGGCGCGGTTCCAAAAAGCAACCGCAAAATGGGAACATCCCGCGAACACGACCTTGCGTAAACCTTTTGTTGCAGGACAAGTGTGGTGGCGCTTGCGCCGCGCTGCGGCATCGCTAGTCTTCCGCGCAAATCGGATGGGGACGGCGCGATGTTTCAGAAGATCCTTGTAGCGAACCGTGGCGAGATTGCGATCCGCGTGTTGCGGGCGGCCAATGAGCTGGGCAAGCGGACGGTTGCGGTTTACGCCGAGGAGGACAAGCTGGGCCTGCACCGCTTCAAGGCGGACGAGGCGTACCGGATCGGCGCGGGCTTGGGGCCGGTGGCGGCCTATCTGTCGATCCCCGAGATCATCCGGGTGGCCAGGGAGTCGGGCGCCGATGCCATCCATCCGGGCTATGGGCTGCTTTCCGAGAACCCCGACTTCGTGGATGCCTGCGTGGCTGCCGGGATCACCTTCATCGGCCCGCGCGCGGACACCATGCGGGCCTTGGGCGACAAGGCCAGCGCCCGGCGCGTCGCCATTCAGGCGGGCGTGCCGGTGATCCCCGCGACCGAGGTGCTGGGCGAGGACTTCGAGGCGATCAGGGCCGAGGCGGCAGAGATCGGCTATCCGCTGATGCTCAAGGCCTCCTGGGGCGGCGGCGGGCGGGGCATGCGCCCGATCAACGGGCCCGAGGAACTGGTGGACAAGGTCCGCGAGGGCCGCAGGGAAGCGGAAGCCGCCTTCGGCAATGGCGAGGGCTATCTGGAGAAGATGATCCTGCGCGCGCGGCACGTCGAGGTGCAGCTTCTGGGCGACACGCATGGCGGGCTGTATCACCTGTATGAACGCGACTGCACCGTGCAGCGCCGCAACCAGAAGGTCGTGGAACGCGCGCCCGCGCCCTATCTGACGCCCGACCAGCGCGCCGAGGTCTGCGAGCTGGCGCTGAGGATCGGCCGCGCGGTGGGATACCAGAACGCGGGCACGGTCGAGTTCCTGATGGACATGGACAGCCAGCGGTTCTACTTCATCGAGGTGAACCCGCGCGTGCAGGTCGAGCATACCGTGACCGAGGAGGTCACCGGCATCGACATCGTGCAGTCCCAGATCCGCATCGCCGAGGGCGCGACGCTGGCCGAGGCGACGGGCGTCCCCAGCCAGGACAAGATCACCCTCTCGGGCCACGCGCTGCAATGCCGGGTCACGACCGAGGATCCGCTGAACAACTTCATCCCCGATTACGGCCGCATCACCGCCTATCGCAGCGCCACCGGCAACGGCATCCGGCTGGACGGCGGCACGGCCTATTCGGGGGGCGTGATCACGCGCTACTACGACTCGCTGCTGGTCAAGGTCACGGCCTGGGCGCAGACGCCCGAGGGGGCGATCCGGCGCATGGACCGCGCCCTTCGCGAATTCCGGGTGCGGGGGGTTTCGACGAACATCGACTTCGTGATCAACCTCTTGAAGCACCCGACCTTCCTCGACGACACCTATACGACCAAGTTCATCGACACCACGCCCGAGCTGTTCCAGTTCGACAAGCGCCAGGACCGCGCCACGCGGATCCTGACCTATCTGGCCGACATCAGCGTGAACGGGCATCCCGAGACGGCGGGGCGCCCGAGGCCGCCCGCCCAAGCCCGGCCCCCCGTGCCCCCCGCGCCGAAGGGCGATCCCGCGCCCGGCACCCGGCAGATGCTGGAGGAGAAGGGCGCGCAGGCGGTGGCCGACTGGATGGCCGCGCAGACGCGCCTGCTGGTCACCGACACCACCATGCGCGACGGCCACCAGTCGCTGCTGGCCACCCGCATGCGCTCCATCGACATGATCCGCGTGGCGCCCGCCTATGCCGCCAACCTGCCCGGCCTGTTCAGCGTCGAATGCTGGGGGGGCGCGACTTTCGATGTGGCCTATCGCTTCCTGCAGGAATGCCCTTGGCAGCGGCTGCGCGACATCCGCGCGCGGATGCCCAACCTGATGACGCAGATGCTGCTCAGGGCCTCGAACGGCGTGGGCTACACCAACTATCCCGACAACGTGGTGCAAAGCTTCGTGCGGCAGGCGGCGGCAAGCGGCGTCGACGTGTTCCGCGTCTTCGACAGCCTCAACTGGGTCGAGAACATGCGCGTGGCCATGGACGCGGTGATCGAGACCGGCAAGATCTGCGAAGGCACGGTCTGCTATACCGGCGACATGCTGGACCCCGAGCGGTCCAAGTACGACCTGGCCTACTACGTCCGCACCGCCCGGGACCTGAAGGCCGCGGGCGCCCATGTGCTGGGCCTGAAGGACATGGCGGGCCTTCTGAAGCCCGCCGCAGCCCGCATCCTGATCCGTGCGCTGAAGGAGGAGGTCGGCCTGCCCGTCCACTTCCACACCCACGACACCTCGGGCCTGGCCGGGGCGACCATCCTGGCCGCCACTGATGCGGGCGTGGACGCGGTGGATGCGGCCATGGACGCCTTCTCGGGCGGCACCTCGCAGCCCTGCCTCGGCTCGATCGTCGCGGCGCTGGAGGGGACCGAGCGCGACACCGGCCTCGACATCGCGGCGATCCGCCAGATCAGCAACTACTGGGAACGCGTGCGCGAGCAATACGCGGCCTTCGAGAGCGGCCTGCAGTCGCCCGCCTCCGAGGTCTATCTCCACGAGATGCCGGGCGGGCAGTTCACCAACCTCAAGGCGCAGGCGCGATCCATGGGGCTCGAGGACCGCTGGCACGAGGTGGCGCAGGCTTACGCCGACGTGAACCGGATGTTCGGCGACATCGTCAAGGTCACGCCGTCCTCGAAGGTCGTGGGCGACATGGCGCTGATGATGGTGGCCCAGGGGCTGACGCCCCAGCAGGTCATGGACCCGGCCGTCGAGGTCAGCTTCCCCGACAGCGTGGTGGACATGATGAAGGGCAACCTGGGCCAGCCCCCCGGCGGCTGGCCCGAGGCCTTGCAGCGGAAGGTCCTGAAGGGCGAGGCGCCCATCACCGACCGCCCCGGCGCGCATCTGCCCCCCGTGGACATCGAGGCCGCGCGCGCCAAGCTTTCCGAAGACCTGGGCGCCGAGATCGACGACGAGGACCTGAACGGCTGGCTGATGTATCCCAAGGTCTTCACCGACTACCGCGCCCGCCACGAGACCTATGGCCCGGTGCGCGTCCTGCCCACCCGCACCTTCTTCTACGGCATGGAGCCGGGAGACGAGATCAGCGTCGAGATCGACCCGGGCAAGACCCTGGAGGTGCGCCTGCTAACCCTGGGCGAGACCGACGAGAAGGGCGAGGTCAAGGTCTTCTTCGAACTGAACGGCCAGCCCCGCCAGGTCCGCGTCCCCAACCGCAAGGCCACCGGCACGAAGGCCGCCCGCCCCAAGGCCGACCCGTCGAACGCGGGCCATGTCGCCGCGCCGATGCCGGGCGTGGTGGCCTCGGTCGCGGCCAGCGCGGGCGCACGCGTCCGCCAGGGCGACCTCCTGCTGACCATCGAGGCCATGAAGATGGAAACCGCCCTCCACGCCGACCGCGACGGCACCGTCAAGGCCATCCACGTCAAACCCGGAGAACAGATCGACGCAAAGGATCTGCTCGTGGAAGTGGAGTAGGTGCCTACAGCAGGGCCGCGGCGGTCAGCACCCACAGGGTCAGCGCCGCGCCCGTCGCCAGCGCGTAAAGACCGTTCCAGCGCGTCCCGGCTTGGCGCGCATCCACCCCGCCCAGCTTGCCGACCAGCAGGACGGATGCGGTGAAGGGCGATGTGTTGCCGCTGATCGCCCAGCCTCCGGTGATCGCCACGACCATGGCCGTGGGATGGATGCCAAGCGCGGCGGGCGCGGGCAGCAGCGGCACCAGCAGCGACACGGCCAGAATCGGGTTCATGCCGATCTGGCCGGTCAGCGGGATGATCCAGACCAGCGCCGCCAGGATCAGCAGGGGCGGGATGGCCGACAGGTCCGGCCCATGCGCCTGCATGACGGGCACCAGCAGGGTTGACCCCAGGCTGCCGATGAAGCCCGCCATGAACAGCAGGATGACCTCTCCGCGATAGCCCGCCATGTCCCGCGTGGCGAACTGGCCGATGCGCGCGCCAAGCGTGGCCGCGCGTCCGCCGGGCAGGGGCGGCAGGATCAGGATCCAGGCCATGGCGATCAGCGGCACCACGGTCATGACTGCGCCGGTCACGGCAACGCCGGTCGCCAGGTGCAGCGCAAGGGTGCTGCCCACGACGATGGCCAGCAGCACCAGCAGGGGGCGCAGGCGCAGCAGCCAACTGTCGGTCTCTACCGCGCGCGGCGGGGGCGGGGCGGACAGGTGCGGCCTGAACAGCGTATCCAGCAGCCAGCCGATGCCGATCATCAGGGCGGAACTGACCAGGCAGAAGCCGACGGCCTGCGGCCAGGACGCGCCCTGCACCACCGGGATCGTGACCGCCATCGACAGCGCCATCGGCGACCAGCAGATCGTCGAGGCAAAGCCCCGCTGGATCGCCACCAGCATCCGGCGCAGCCGGTGGCGGCGCAGGTCGCCGTCCGCCTCTTGCGCGGTGCTTTCGGCCGCCAGCGATCCCAGCAGCGAGATGGACCCGTAAAGCAGGATCAGCCCGAACAGGTGCCCCCCGACGGTCAGCGCCAGATAGCGGCGGCCGGGCGGCTGGCGGGCCAGGAAGCGGCCGCAATCCAGGATCGCCTGCGACCCGATGGCGGCGCTGCGCAGGGCCGACAGCGCGGTGAACAGGGCGATGATGAAGGCGCCGCGCGTCAGCGCCGTCAGCGTGGCGTCGACCCAGTCGGGGCGGGTAGCAGCGGCCCAGGCGACCAGCGCCAGCCCGACCGCCACGAAGGCCAGCCGCGACGGGGGCGCGGTCAGTGAAAACAGCGCCAGGGCGCCCACCAGCAGCATGGCGGCAACGATGGCGAAGCCTTGCCCGGCGCCGTATTCGTGCGGGATCGTCGCCAAAAGCGCGAGGGCGGTCAGGATGCCGCCGATCCGGGCGCTGATGGGGGGCATGGTCCGGCTCCGTCAGGGTCATCCCGCCATAGCGCCGCCTTGCACGCTGCGCAATTCGTCAGCCGCCCGCGACAAAGGGCAGGCGATAGCTGATCGCCTCGGCCAGATGGGGCGAACGGACGGTGGCGGACCCGGCCAGGTCGGCGATGGTGCGCGCGGTGCGCAGGATGCGGTGATAGCCGCGCGCGGTCAGGCCCAGCCGTTCGGATGCCTTCAGGATCAGCGCGCGGCCTTCCTCGTCCGGCGCGGCGATCTGGTCCAGCAGGCTGCCCGAGGCCTCGGCATTCACGCGGACCTGCGGATGGTCGCGGAACCGCGCGGCCTGTACCTGCCGCGCCGCCGCCACCCGCGCGGCGATCTGCGCGGACGTGTCCCCGCCCGAGGGCAGTTCCAGGTCCAGGAAGCTGACCGCCGGAACCTCCAGCCGCAAATCGAAGCGGTCCATCAGCGGGCCCGAGATCTTGCCCATGTAGTCGCCCCCGCAGGTGGGTGCGCGCGAACAGGCGCGGGCCGCATCGGCCAGATAGCCGCAGCGGCAGGGATTGGCGGCGGCGATCAGCAGGAAGCGGCAGGGATAGCGGATATGGGCATTGGCGCGGGCCACCACGACTTCGCCGGTTTCAATCGGCTGGCGCAGGGTTTCCAGAACCTGCCGGGGGAATTCGGGAAACTCGTCCATGAACAGGACGCCGTTATGGGCAAGGCTGATTTCCCCCGGCTTGGCGCCGCGCCCGCCGCCGACGATGGCGGCCATGGACGCGGTGTGATGCGGTTCGCGGAAGGGCGCGCGGCGCGAGATGCCCCCGTCGTCAAGGGTGCCCGCAAGGGAATGGATCATCGAGGTTTCCAGCGCCTCGGCCGCGCCCAGGGGTGGCATCAGGCCGGGCAGGCGGGCGGCCAGCATCGACTTGCCCGCGCCCGGCGGTCCGACCATCAGCAGATGATGCCGGCCAGCCGCCGCGATCTCCAGGGCGCGCTTGGCGCGTTCCTGGCCCTTGACCTCGGACAGGCAGCCCCTGCTGACCGTGCCGTCGATCATGCCTGGCTGCGCGCGGGCGATGGGGGCGCGGTCGGTCAGGTGGTCGATGACCTCGCGCAGCGTGGCGGGGGCCAGGACCGGGACGGCATCGACCCAAGCGGCCTCGGGTCCGCAGGCGCGGGGGCAGATGAGGGCGCGGTCATCTTCGGCCGCGGCCATGGCGGCGGGCAGGGCGCCCGTCACCGCGACCAGCCGTCCGTCCAGCGCGAGTTCCCCCAAGGCCACGCAGCGCGACAGTTCCTCGGACGGGATGATCTCAAGCGCGGCCAGGATCGCAAGGGCGATGGGCAGGTCGAAATGGGATCCTTCCTTGGGCAGGTCTGCGGGCGACAGGTTCACCGTCAGCCGCCGGTTCGGCATGGCGATGCACAGTGCGCCGAAGGCGGCCTTCACCCGCTCGCGCGCCTCGCTGACGGCCTTGTCGGGCAGGCCCACGATGGCGAAGCCCGGCAGGCCCGCCGCGACGGAACACTGAACCTCGACCAGCCGCGCCTCGATCCCCTCGAAGGCGACGGAATAGGCGATTGCGACCATGGCTTCCCCTTTGCGTTCCGGGGATGGTTAACGGGGCGGGTTTAAGGAAAGGTTAACGGGCGGCCCTTGCTTGCGAGGCAGGGGCCGGGGGGCTATGTGACAGGGGCGCAAGGTCATGGGGGCAAGATGAACGGCAAGCGTATCCTGCTGATCGTGGGCGGCGGCATCGCGGCCATGAAGGTGCCGGCGCTGATCCGCCTGCTGCGCGCCGAGGGCGCCGCCGTGACCCCGGTTCTGACGCAGGCGGGGGCGCAGTTCACCACCGCCATGACGGTATCGGTGCTGGCCGGAGAGGCCGCGCACGAGGGCCTGTGGGACATCGCGGCCGAGGCCGAGATCGGCCATATCCAGTTGTCGCGCAATGCCGACCTGGTGGTGGTGGCGCCCGCCACCGCCGATCTGCTGGCCAAGATGGCGCATGGGCTGGCGGACGACCTGGCGTCCACGCTGCTGCTGGCGACCGACAAGCGGGTGCTGGTCGCGCCCGCGATGAACGTGCGGATGTGGCACCACCCGGCGACGCAGCGGAACCTGCGGACCCTGCGCGACGACGGCATCCTGTTCGTCGGTCCCGAGGACGGCGACATGGCCTGCGGCGAATACGGCACCGGCCGCATGTCCGAACCCGAGGCGATCGTCGAGGCGATCCGCGACGAACTGGCCCCGCAGCCCCTGAAGCTTCTGCCCGAGGCGCAGGTGCGCACGGGCGCGCTGTCGGGGCGGCATGTGATCGTGACCTCGGGCCCCACGCATGAACCCATCGACCCGGTGCGATACATCGCCAACCGATCCTCTGGCGCGCAGGGGACGGCGATTGCCGCCGCGCTGCGCGACATGGGCGCGCGGGTCAGCTTTGTCACCGGCCCGGCGGACGTGGTCCCGCCCGAGGGGGTCGAGGTGATCCGCGTCCAGACCGCCCGGCAGATGCGCGACGCGGTGGAAGCCGCGCTGCCTGCGGATGCGGCGGTGATGGCGGCGGCCGTGGCGGATTGGCGGATCCGCAACTCATCGGCGAAGAAGATGAAGAAGGACGGGACCGGCAAGCCGCCGGTGCTGGAGATGACCGAGAACCCCGACATCCTGGCCTGGATCAGCCAGCCGGGCGCGCGGCGTCCCCCGCTGGTGGTGGGCTTTGCGGCGGAAACCAACGACGTGGTGGCGCACGCCACCGACAAGCGCCTGCGCAAGGGCTGCGACTGGATCGTCGCCAACGATGTCAGCGAAGGCACCGGCATCATGGGCGGGACGGAAAACGCCGTGACCGTCATCACCGACGAGGGCGCCGAGGAATGGCCGCGCATGGCCAAGGACGCCGTGGCCCGCCGCCTGGCGCAGAAGATCGCGGGGGTGATCGGATGAGAACCTATCTGGACTGGAACGCCACCACGCCCCTGCGCGACGAGGCCAAGGCCGCGATGCGCGCGGGGATGGAGATCGTGGGCAACCCCTCATCCGTCCATACCGAGGGGCGCGCGGCCAAGATGGCGATGGAACGCGCGCGCGAGGAACTGGCCGCCGCCCTGGGCGCGGAGGGGGCGGACGTGATCTTCACCTCGGGCACGACCGAGGCTGCGGCCATGGTACTGGCGGGGGGCGGCATCCATTGCGCGCCGGTGGAACACAGCGCGGTCAAGGTCTGGTGCGAACAGGATCTGGCGGTGGACGGCGACGGCATCGTCACGGTGCCCGATCCCGCGCAGGCCAGCCTGCAACTGGCGAACAACGAAACCGGCGTGATCCAGGATCTGCCGCAGGGGCTGGCGTCCAGCGACCTGACGCAGGCCTTCGGCAAGATCCCCTTCGCCTTTAACTGGCTGGACATCACCGCCGGTTTCGTCAGCGCGCACAAGCTGGGCGGGCCCAAGGGCATCGGCGCGCTGATCGTGAAACGCGGCACCGACGTGCCCGCGCTGATCCGCGGCGGGGGCCAGGAACAGGGCCGCCGCGGCGGGACCGAGAACCTGATCGGCATCCTGGGCTTTGCCGCGGCGGCCACGGCGGCGCAGAAGGATCTGGAGGCGGGCCTGTGGGACCAGGTCGCCGCCCGCCGCGACGCGCTGGAGGAACGGATGCTGTCGCTGCCCGGCACAATCGTCGCCGGAAAGGGCGCCAGGCGCTTGCCGAACACGACCTGCCTTCTTACATCGGGATGGAAGGGTGAAACCCAGGTCATGCAGATGGATCTGGCGGGCTTTGCCATTTCGGCGGGCTCGGCCTGTTCTTCGGGCAAGGTCCGGGCCAGCGGCGTGCTGGGGGCCATGGGTTTCGACGATAAGGCCGCGCAATCGGCAATTCGGATCTCGATAAGCCCGGCTATGGGCGACGATCAGGTGAACCGATTTGCGGATGCGTGGGAAAGCGCGTATTCACGTTGGCGCGAACGGAACGGCTAGGCGACACACCCGGCCTGAGGAAGGACAAAGGATGACTGCAACCACCGATCTTGACGTGCGCGAGGGCGTTGACCGCGAAACGGTCGAGGCCGTGCAAAGCATTGGCAGCTACAAATACGGCTGGGATACCGAGATCGAGATGGACTATGCCCCCAAGGGGCTGAACGAAGACATCGTCCGCCTGATCTCGGCCAAGAACAACGAACCGGAATGGATGACGGAATGGCGGCTGGAAGCCTATCGCCGCTGGCTGACCATGACGGAACCGAAATGGGCGATGCTGAACTATCCTGAGATCGACTATCAGGACCAGTATTACTATGCCCGCCCGAAAAGCATGGAAACGAAGCCCAAGTCCCTGGACGAGGTCGATCCCAAGCTGCTGGCGACCTATGAAAAGCTGGGCATCCCGCTGAATGAACAACTGATCCTGGCCGGGGTCGAGACGACCGAGGAGGGCCGCGCCGACGGCCGCCGCGTGGCCGTCGATGCGGTGTTCGATTCCGTGTCGGTGGGCACGACCTTCAAGGAGGAATTGGCCAAGGCCGGGGTGATCTTCTGTTCCATCAGCGAGGCGATCCGCGAGCATCCCGAGCTGGTGAAGAAGTATCTGGGCAGCGTCGTGCCGCAGTCGGACAACTATTTCGCCACGCTGAACAGCGCGGTGTTTTCCGACGGATCGTTCGTTTACATTCCCAAGGGCGTGCGCTGCCCGATGGAACTGTCCACCTATTTCCGCATCAACGCGGAAAACACCGGCCAGTTCGAACGCACGCTGATCATCGCCGACAAGGGCAGCCATGTCAGCTATCTGGAAGGCTGCACCGCGCCCAAGCGCGACACCCACCAATTGCACGCGGCGGTCGTGGAAATCGTCGTGCTGGAGGATGCCGAGGTCAAGTATTCCACCGTCCAGAACTGGTATCCGGGCGACGAGGAAGGCAAGGGCGGCATCTACAACTTCGTCACCAAGCGCGCCGACTGCCGCGAGGCCCGCGCCAAGGTGATGTGGACGCAGGTGGAAACCGGCAGCGCGATCACCTGGAAATACCCGTCCTGCATCCTGCGGGGCGAGGAATCCCAGGGCGAGTTCTATTCCATCGCCATCGCCAACAACCATCAGCAGGCCGATACCGGCACCAAGATGATCCATCTGGGCCGCAACACCCGGTCGCGCATCGTGTCCAAGGGGATCTCGGCGGGCCGCGCCCAGAACACCTATCGCGGCCTGGTGACGATGCACCCGCGCGCCACCAACAGCCGCAACTATACGCAATGTGACAGTCTGCTGATCGGCGACCAATGCGGGGCGCATACTGTGCCCTATATCGAGGTCAAGAACACCAGCAGCCGCGTGGAACACGAGGCGACCACTAGCAAGGTCGATGACGACCAGTTGTTCTATTGCCGCCAGCGCGGCATGGACGAGGAGGAGGCCGTGGCCCTGGTCGTCAACGGCTTCTGCCGCGAGGTGTTGCAGGCCCTGCCCATGGAGTTCGCCATGGAGGCGCAGGCGCTGGTCGCCATTTCGCTGGAAGGTTCGGTCGGCTGAGGCCGCGAAGGATTTGATGATGGTGCCGGGCTTTCGGCACCGACGCCACCATCTGATGAGGAAAAGATGCTGAAAATCGACAACTTGCACGTCAAGCTTGAGGAAGAGGACAAGCAGATCCTGAAGGGTCTGTCGCTGGAGGTTCCGGCCGGTCAGGTCCATGCGATCATGGGTCCGAACGGGTCGGGCAAATCGACGCTGTCCTATGTCCTGTCGGGCCGCGACGGCTATGAAGTGACGGAAGGGTCCGCCACGCTGGACGGCGAAAGCCTGCTGGACATGGAACCCGAGGAGCGCGCGGCCGCCGGCCTGTTCCTGGCCTTCCAGTATCCGGTCGAGATCCCCGGCGTCGGCAACATGACCTTCCTGCGCACCGCCGTGAACGCGCAGCGCAAGGCGCGGGGCGAGGCCGAACTGTCCTCGGGCGACTTTCTCAAGGTCGTGCGCGCCAAGGCGGCTGAGCTGCAGATCAGCCCCGAGATGCTGAAGCGTCCGGTCAATGTCGGCTTCTCGGGCGGCGAGAAGAAGCGCAACGAGATCCTGCAGATGGCCATGCTGGAACCGCGCATGTGCATCATGGACGAAACGGATTCGGGCCTGGACGTGGATGCAATGCGGCTGGTGTCGGACGGCGTGAACGCGCTGCGCTCGCCCGACCGGAGCTTCCTAGTCATCACGCATTACCAGCGCCTGCTGAACCACATCCAGCCGGATGTGGTGCATATCATGGCGAATGGCCGGATCGTGAAATCGGGCGGGCCGGAACTGGCCCTGCAGGTCGAACAGGAAGGTTACGGCGATCTTCTGGCGGAGGTCGGCTGATGGCGGATACCGCAGTCAGAAGAAAGGACCAGACCCCCTCGGTCGAGGGTGCGTCCAGGCCCGCCAACGCGCTGGATGCGCGGCTGGCCGCGCTGGCCCTGCCGCAGGGCGGGTTCACCGCAGCGGCGCGGCGCGATGCGCTGGCGCGGTTGCGCGACATGGGCCTGCCCGGTCCGCGCGACGAATACTGGCGCTATACCGATCCGCGCCCGTTCAACGCGCCGGTGACCGCCGCGATGCCGATCCCTGAGGGGCAGGAAACCCCGCTGTTCGACGGGCTGGACAAGCTGACCCTTGTCTTCGTGGACGGCCTCTTTGACGAGGCGGCGTCCGACGACCTGGCGCTGGACGGGGTCGAGATCGCGACCCTTGCCCAGGCCGATGGCGCGGGAAGCTGGGCGGCGGATCTCTATGGCACCCTGGAGGCGGCGGGCCAGAATCCGGTCAAGCGGCCCTTCGCGGTGCTGAACACGGCTGCCGCCCAGGACGGGCTGCTGATCCGCGTCACCGGAAAGCCGTCGAAGCCCATCCATGTGGTGCATCGCCGCGCCTCGGACAGCGCGGATGCGGTCTGGCACCATGTCATCCGCGTCGAGGAAGGCGCCGAACTGACCCTGCTGGAAACCGGCATGTCGGGCGCGCGGTCCAACAGCGTGATCGAGGTCGATCTGGCCCCCGGCGCGCGCTTCCACCATGTCGCGTCGAAACGCGCCGTGGATGCCAAGGTCGGCATCGGCCACATCTTCGCCCGCGTCGCGGCGCGCGCGCAGTTCAAGTCATTCACCCTGTCGGTGAACGGCACGACCATGCGCAACGAGGCCGTGATCGACATCGCGGGCGACGACGCCGTGGCCCATATCGCGGCGGCCGTCCTGGGCGACGGGGGCAAGGCGCCCTTCCATCAGGACGACACCGTCTTCATCACCCACGGGGCCGAGCGTTGCGAAAGCCGCCAGGTCTTCAAGAAGGTGCTGAAGAACGGGGCCGAGGGCGTGTTCCAGGGCAAGATCCTGGTCAAGCCCGGCGCGCAGAAGACCGACGGCTACCAGATCAGCCAGGCGCTGCTGCTGGACGAACGCAGCCAGTTCCTGGCGAAGCCCGAGCTGGAAATCTATGCCGACGACGTGAAATGTTCGCATGGATCGACCACCGGCGCGATCGACGAGGAAGCATTGTTCTATCTCCGCTCTCGCGGGGTGCCTCGGGAACGCGCCATCGTGTTTCTGGTCCTGTCCTTCCTGGCCGACGCCCTGGCCGAGGTCGAGGACGAAGCGATCCGCGACTGCATCTATGAACGGCTTGACGTGTGGCTGACCCTGAACGCGGTTCAATAAGGCGCGCGCCAGAGGGCATCGTCCCTCGGGTGCTGCAAAGCTGGTGGGCCCCGCGCCGGGTGGTGCGGGGCCTTTCCGCCATGCCGGAAGGGTCCAAGCTGGCGGTGCTGATGGCCGCGATGCTGGTCTTCCTGATCGCGCAGGCCCCCGCCCATGCGCGGCTGGCGCAGCTTGACCCCTCGGTCCCCTTCCAGGCCCGGATGGGGGGCGCGCTGCTGGCGGTGATGTTCATGATGCCGATCCTGGCCTATGCGGTGGCATCCCTGGTGACGATCCTGTCCCGCCTGACACCCTGGCACCTGCGGCAGGAGGATTCGCGGCTGGCCCTGTTCTGGGCGCTGCTGGCCGTGGCGCCCGCGATGCTGCTGGCCGGGCTGGTCGAGGGGATGGTCGGGCAGGGTCCGGCCCTGGCGGTTGTCCAGGCAATCTGCGGCATCGGTTTTCTGGTGATCTGGGGCGCCGGCATCGCGGCGCTGGCGAGGCGAAAATGACGTTCGACGACTTCAAGGCCCTGGTCGGCCTGTCCTTCCGCGATCCGCAACGGGCGGCGCAGGCGCTGATGGGGCAGGGCTGGCCGGTCCAGGCGCGCTGGATGGCGCTGCTGGCGGCGGTGTCGGTCTCGGCCCTGCTGGCCTGGCTGGCGGGCGCGATGTTCGCCGCCCCCTCCGATGAGGACGTGCAGGTCGTCCTGCTGAGCCAGCAGCCCATGGTCCTGGCCGTCATGCAGATGGGCGCCATCGTGATCGCGGCGGGCCTGATGTCGGGCGTGGGCCGCATGTTCGGCGGCCAGGGCCGGTTCGAGGACGCGCTGCTGCTGACCGTCTGGATCGAGGTTCTGCTGCTGCTGGTTCAGGCCGTCCAGATCGTGCTGTCGCTGGTCCTGCCCTCGGTCGCGGGGTTGCTGGGTATCATGGCGATGGCCCTGTTCCTGTGGCTGACCGTGCAGTTCACCAAGGCGCTGCACGGCTTTTCCAGCACGTTGAAGGTCACGATGGGCCTGATCGGCACCGCCATCGCCGCCGGGTTCCTTCTTTCCATCCTTGCCGCCGCCCTTGGGATCATGCCGGAGATGCCGCAATGAGCTTTGATGTCGATGCCGTCCGCGCCGATTTCCCGATCCTGTCGCGGCAGGTGAACAAGCGCCCGCTGGTCTATCTGGACAGCGGCGCCAGCGCGCAAAAGCCGCGCCAGGTGATCGAGGCGATTACCCGCGCTTACGAAGGCGAATATGCCAACGTGCATCGCGGCCTGCATTTCCTGTCGAACCTGGCGACCGACAACTATGAACGCGTCCGCGCGATTGTCGCCCGCTTCCTGAACGCTCCGCACGAGGATGAGGTGATCTTCACCAGCGGATCGACCGAGGGCATCAACCTGGTCAGCTATGGCTGGGCCGCGCCGCGCATGGCTGCGGGGGAGGAGATCGTGCTGTCCGTGCTGGAACACCACGCCAATATCGTGCCTTGGCATTTCCTGCGCGAACGGCAGGGGGTGGTGCTGAAATGGGTCGAACCCGAACCCGACGGATCGTTGCCGCCCGAAAAGGTGCTGGCCGCCGTGGGGCCGCGCACGAAGCTGATCGCCGTCACGCATATGTCGAACGTGACCGGCACCATCGTGGACGTTGGGGCGATTGCGCGCGGCACGGATGTGCCGGTTCTGGTCGATGGATCGCAGGCGGCGGTCCACATGCCGGTCGATCTGGCCGCGCTCGGCGTCGATTTCTACTGCATCACGGGGCACAAGCTTTACGGGCCGTCAGGCTCGGGCGCGATGTGGATCCGCCGCGACCGCCAGGCCGAGATGCGGCCCTTCCTGGGCGGCGGCGACATGATCCGCACGGTCACGCGCGAGGCCATCGACTATGCCGACCCGCCGCTGCGGTTCGAGGCGGGCACCCCCGGCATCGTCAACCAGATCGGCCTTGGCGCGGCGTTGGAATACATGATGGACCTGGGGATGGACAACATCGCCGCCCATGAACGGGACTTGCGCGATTACGCCCGCGACCGGCTGCGCAGCCTCAACTGGCTTCAGGTCCAGGGCGACGCGCCGGACAAGGGCGCGATCTTTTCCATGACCATGCAGGGCGCCCATGCCCATGACCTGTCCACCATCCTGGACAAGCGCGGCATCGCCGTGCGCGCGGGTAGCCATTGTGCCATGCCGCTGATGGAGTTCTTCGGAATCACCGCCAGCGCGCGGGCGTCCTTCGCCATGTACAATACCCGGCAGGAAGTGGACGCATTGGTCGAAGGATTGACCTTCTGCCACGAGCTTTTCGCCTGAATCTTGCAAAGTTTCTAGGGGTCGCCGAAGATCCTCTTGTCCAATGACGGAATGTCTGCATCCCTGACCGAAACACAGGTCAAGGTGCGGACATGGCAGAGATTTTGGTCTTGGGTGCGGGAATGGTCGGGGTTTCGACCGGGCTTGCCCTTCAGGCGCGCGGGCATCAGGTCACGATCATCGAACGCGGCGTGCCGGGGCGGGAAACCAGCTATGGCAATGCCGGCCTGATCCAGACCGAGGCGGTGGAACCCTATGCCATGCCGCTGGCCCCCGCCGCGCTGATCCAGATCGCCATGGGGCGCGGCTATGACGTGAAATGGAACCTGCCGGGCCTGATGTCGCAACTGAACGCGGTCTGGACCTATGCCATCAACTCTCTGCCCGCAGGCCACCGCCGGGCCACGCTGACCTGGGGCAAGCTGATCCGTCAATCGACCGAACGCCACGCGCCCCTGGTTCAGGCGGCGGGCGCCGACAACATCATCAGCCGCGACGGCTATATCGAGGTGCATCGCACCCCCGCCCGCATGGAAAAGGCGCGCATCACCGCCAAGCGGTTCCTGGACGAATTCGGGGTCGAGGCCAAGCTGATGGACGGCCGCGCGCTGCGCGCGCTGGAACCGGCCATCAAGATCGAGGTCGAGGGCGCGACCCATTGGTCGGATGCCTGGGCCTGTTCCGATCCGGGCGGCCTGGTCGCCGCCTATGCAGGCTTGTTTGAAAAGCGTGGCGGGCGGATCGTCAACGCCGATGCGGGCGACCTGCACCGCGCGGGCAATGGCTGGCGCGTCGGCGATGAGACCGCCGAACATGCCGTCGTGGCGCTTGGCCCCTGGTCGCCGATGCTGCTGCAACGCTTTGGGCTGACCGTGCCGATGGTGTTCAAGCGCGGCTATCACCGCCATTACCGCATGGAAACGCCGCCGAACCATCCCATCGCCGACTTCGGCAATTCGGTCGTGCTGTCACCGATGCGCCGGGGCCTGCGGATCGCCACCGCCGCCGAACTGACCAGCCACCCGCGCCTGACGCCGCCGCAACTGAAGCACGGCGAAAAGGCCGCGCGCGAACTGTTCGACATTGGTTCCCCGGTCGAGGCCGAACCCTGGACCGGCCGCCGCCCCTGCATCCCCGACATGCTGCCGGTGATCGGCCGCGTGCCCGACCAATCGAACCTTTGGGCGCATTTCGGCCACGGCCACCAGGGCTTCACCCTGGGTCCGGTCACGGCGGAAATCCTGGCCGAGGAGATGGACGGCGGCCAAGGCTGGGCGGAACTGCAGCCGACGCGGTTCAAGCGGTAGGCGCTTCTTCTTCAACCAAATATCCTCGGGGGATGAATTGGCCGCAGGCCAAGAAGGGGGCAGACAGCCCCCTTCTGCTGCCGCGTTCCGTCAGCAGCCCCGGTTGACTTTCGCGCGCGGCGACACACCTTAAGGCTCTGCCGCACAAGGGTCGCCCATGGGTCACAACAACACCAACGCGCCGGTCGCGCGTCCGATCGAAGTCACCCGCCCCAAGCTGGAAGGCGGGCGGCGTTTCGTCCTGAAAACCGACTTCGAACCGGCGGGCGACCAGCCGACGGCCATTGTCGAACTGGCCCAGGGCGTGCAGGCGGGCGAACGCGACCAGGTGTTGCTGGGCGCGACCGGCACGGGCAAGACCTTCACCATGGCCAAGGTGATCGAGGCGACGCAGCGCCCCGCCATCATCCTGGCGCCCAACAAGACGCTGGCCGCCCAGCTTTACGGCGAATTCAAGGGCTTCTTCCCCGACAATGCGGTGGAATATTTCGTCAGCTACTATGACTACTATCAGCCGGAAGCCTACGTTCCGCGCAGCGACACCTATATCGAGAAGGAATCCCAGATCAACGAGGCCATCGACCGGATGCGCCATTCGGCCACCCGCGCGCTGCTGGAACGCGACGACGTGATCATCGTGGCCTCGGTCAGCTGCATCTACGGCATCGGCTCGGTCGAGACCTATTCGGCCATGACCCAGGACATGGTGGTGGGCGACAGCTATGACCAGCGGGAATTCATCGCCCAGCTTGTGGCCCAGCAATACCGCCGCCTGGACGCGGCCTTCCAGCGGGGCGGGTTCCGGGTCAAGGGCGACGTGGTCGAGGTCTGGCCCGCCCACCTTGAGGACCGCGCCTGGCGCTTTGACTTCTTCGGGAACGAGCTTGAGGCGATCACCGAATTCGACCCGCTGACCGGGCAAAAGACCGACAACTTCCGCCAGATCCGCATCTATGCCAACAGCCATTATGTGACGCCGCGCCCGACGTTGCAGCAGGCGATCAAGGGCATCAAGGCGGAATTGCAGGGGCGGTTGAAGCAGCTTGTGGACGAAGGCAAGCTGCTGGAAGCCCAGCGGCTGGAACAGCGCACCAATTTCGACCTGGAGATGCTGGAGGCCACCGGCGTCTGCAACGGGATCGAGAACTATTCCCGCTATCTGACCGGCCGCGCGCCGGGCGAGCCGCCCCCCACGCTGTTCGAGTTCATCCCGGACAACGCCATCGTCTTTGCCGACGAATCCCATGTCAGCGTGCCGCAGATCGGCGGCATGTATCGCGGCGACTTCCGGCGCAAGTTCACCCTGGCCGAACACGGCTTCCGCCTGCCAAGCTGCATGGACAACCGCCCCCTCAAGTTCGAGGAATGGGACGCCATGCGCCCGCAGTCGGTCTTCGTCTCGGCCACCCCCGCGCAGTGGGAACTGGACCAGACCGGCGGCGTCTTCACCGAACAGATCATCCGCCCCACCGGCCTTCTGGATCCGCAGATCGAGATCCGCCCGGTCGAGATGCAGGTGGACGACCTGCTGGACGAAATCCGCAAGGTCAGCGCGGCAGGCCTGCGCACGCTGGTCACGACGCTCACCAAGCGCATGGCCGAGGATCTGACCGAGTATTTCCACGAACAGGGCATCCGCATCCGCTACATGCACAGCGACATCGACACGATCGAGCGGATCGAGATCCTGCGCGACCTGCGCCTTGGCGCCTTCGACGTGCTGGTGGGCATCAACTTGCTGCGCGAAGGGCTGGACATTCCCGAATGCGGGCTTGTGGCGATCCTGGATGCGGACAAGGAAGGCTTCCTGCGGTCGGAAACCTCGCTGATCCAGACCATCGGACGCGCGGCGCGCAACGCCGAGGGCCGCGTCATCATGTATGCCGACCACATCACCGGCAGCATGGAACGCGCCATGGCGGAAACCGAACGCCGCCGGCAGAAGCAGATGGCCTATAACGAGGCCCACGGCATCACGCCCCAGACCGTCCGCAAGAACGTGGAAGACGTGCTGGCGGGCCTGTGGCAGGGCGATACCGACCAGTCGCGGATCACCACCAAGGTGGACCGCCCGATGATCGGGTCGAACCTTCAGGCCCATCTGGACGCCCTGCGTGCGCAGATGCGCAAGGCCGCCGAGAACCTGGAATTCGAGGAAGCCGCCCGCCTGCGCGACGAGGTGAAGCGCCTGGAGGCCGTGGAACTGGCGGTGGCCGACGATCCCCTGGCGCGCCAGTCCGTGATCGAGGAAGCGGCCGAGGAAGCCGTGAAGGCCTCGGGGCGGTCCACGGCGGGCCGGGCGGGGCAGCGCGGCGGCAACAAGCGGTCCAGGCGGGGGCGCTAGACCGCCGCCTGCCGGGCCAGGGCTTCGTGGATCTTGCGCGCTAGCTGGTCGAAGCTGAAGGGCTTGGGCAGGAAGTTTCCGCCAGCCCTGACCCGGTCGGCGGTTTCCAGCGACTTGCCGGTATAGCCGCTGGTGTAAAGGACCGTCAGGTCGGGGCGCATCGCCCGGGCCTGTTCGACCAGTTGCGGGCCGGTCATCTGCGGCATGACCACGTCGGTGAACAGCAGCCGGATGTCCCCCCGCGCCTCCAGCAGGGCCAGGGCGGCAGCGCCCGAACCCGCCTCCAGCACCGTGTATCCCAGGTCTTGCAGCGCCGAGACGGTGAAGCCGCGCACGCGGTCCTCGTCCTCGACCACCAGGATCACGTCCTCGGGGCGGCCCGGTGGGGCGTCTGCCGCCTGATCGCCAGGCACCGGCGCGGCGCCTTCAAGGCAGCGGGGCAGATACAGGTCGACGATGGTGCCCTGTCCGACCTGCGACCTGATCGAGACATGCCCGCCCGACTGGCGGATGAAGCCGTAGACCTGGCTGAGGCCAAGCCCGGTTCCCCGGCCCGTCGGCTTGGTGGTGAAGAAGGGGTCGAAGGCCTTGGACAGAACCTCGGGCGTCATGCCCGCGCCGGTGTCCGCGACGCGGATGCGGACATGATCGCCCGGCTCGATCCCCAGGTCGCGGGCCTGGCCGCCGTCCAGGTGGGCATTGGCCGTTTGCAGCACCACCCGCCCGCCATCGGGCATCGCGTCGCGGGCGTTGACGGCCAGGTTGACGATGGCGTTTTCCAGCTGGTTCCGGTCAACCTTGATGGCCCACAGATCCGGCTGCAACTGCGCATCCAGCACCACCGTTTCCCCCAGCGACCGCGACAGCATGTCCGACAGCCCGGTCAGCAAGCCGTTGGCATCGACCACCGCCGGTTCCAGCGGCTGCTGGCGGGAAAAGGACAACAGCCGCTGCGTCAGGGCCGCGGCGCGGTTGGCGCCTTCCAGCGCCCCCTCAATATAAGGGCCGACATCGCTGTTGCCCCGTGCAAGCTGGCGCTGCGTCAGGTTCAGCCCGCTGATGACCACGGCCAGCATGTTGTTGAAGTCATGCGCGATGCCGCCGGTCAGCTGGCCCACGGCCTCCATCTTCTGCAACTGGCGCAGCTGGCGTTCGGCGGCCTCGCGGCGCTCGAACTCCTCGCGCAGGACGATTTCCCGCTGGGCAAGGGCGGCCTCCTGCTCCTCGACCCGGCGGTTGAGGCTGCGCAGCGCCTCGGCCCGTTCCATTGCCAGCCAGGTCTGCTGGACGATTTCCTTGGCCAGGGTGATCTCGGGCTCGGTCCAGTTGCGCACGGCGGCCTGGTGCAGATAGATGCCCGCCGCCCAGCGTCCGTCGGTCAGCAGCGGCACGCAGATCCCCGCCAGCACGCCGTCGCCGGCATAGGGCGCAAGCTGGCCTTCCGCATCGCTGCGGCTGTCGCCGAAGACCAGCGCGCGGCCCGCGCGGCGTTCGGTATCGGCATGGTCGCCATAGTAATTCGTGGCCTGCATCCCGATCAGCGGCTTCAGCGTGCCGTCGGTCCAGGACGCCTCGTGGCAGATGCTGTCCGGTCCCGTCAGGCGATAAAAGCCGACGCGGTTCACCCCAAGCCGCCTGCCCAAGGCCTCGGAGGAACTGTGCAGGATTTCGCGCGGGTCGGTCAGCATCCGCTGGTGGGCGATCTGTTCCAGCACGAACTCGCGTTCCTCTGCGGCGGCGCGCAGCTTCAACTCGGCTTCCTTCAGGGCGGTGATGTCATAGCTGACGCCGGGCAGGCGGATGCAGCGCCCGTCGGGGCCGGGAATGCAGCGCCCCTGGGCCGAGACCCAGGACACCGTTCCGTCCGGGCGCAGCAGGCGGTATTCCGAACTGAAGGCCCCGACGGTGCGGATCGTTTGGGCCACCTCGGCTTGCACCCGGGCGCGGTCGTCGGGATGGATGCCCTTGAAGAACGACTCGATCGGGGCACCGGCTTCGGCGACAGCCTCGTCCACGCCGTAGAGCGTGGCGAAACGCTTGTCCGAGGTGACGCGGTCCCGGGCCACGTCCCAATCCCAGATGCCGACGCTGTTGCCCGCCGACATGGCCAGGTCCAGCCGTTCGGCGGCCTCGGCGCGCGCGCGTTCGGCCAGGATGCGGGCCGTTGTTTCGTTCGTGACGCACAGCAGGCCGCAGATGCGCCCGGCGTCGTCGAAGACCGGCGAATAGGTGAAGGTCCAGTAGCTTTCCTCGGGCTCGCCTTGGCGGCTGAGGTCAAGGCGCATGTCCACCATCCGCTGGCTTTCGCCGCGCAGGCAACCGTCGACCAGGGGCGCGATCTCGTCCCAGATGCTGGCCCACAGGTCGCGGAACGGGCAGCCAAGCGCATGGGGTTCCCTGTAACCCAGGATCGGCCGGTAGGCGTCGTTGTAGAAGGACACCAGATCCGGCCCCCAGGCCATGTACATCGGCGTCGGGCAGGTCAGCATGGCCGACAGGATGGCGCGCAGGGACACCGGCCAGCCGTCAAGCGGCCCCAGGCCTGAGGCCTGCCAGTCGCGGCAGGCGATCTGCCGCGCGACCTGGCTGTTGGTGGCAGGCAGCCAGGTATAGGCGGGCCTTTCGATGTTCATCTGTCTGTCCTGATCGCGCGTCTTGCCGGAATCGCCCCAAGGTCAAAGGGTTAACCCGGGCCGGAATGCAGGGATATTCGCGTGAGGGACGTGAAGCTGCAAGGGTGCCGCAGGGTTATGCCGCAACGGCACCCGCAGAATGCAGGCAGCGGGCGGTGCCTTGCAGGGGAACCCGGCGGCCCGGGTTCCCCGATCGCGATCATGCTATTGCTGCCAGCTTTTCACCAGTTCGTCATAGCTGATGGTTTCGGGCTGCGGATCCTCGTTTTCCAGCTTCAGCTGGGGGGCGAGGCTGCCGTGTTCCTTGGCGTAGGTGTTCCACCATTCCAGGTCATGCTCCTCGGCCATCTTCGGGCCGATGTCGCCTTGGACGCCCGCGCGTTCCAGCCGCTCCAGCACCTTTTCCTGTTCCGCGCACAGGCTGTCCATCGCCTCTTGCGCGGTCTTGGCGCCGGATGCCGCGTCGCCGATGGCCTGCCACCACAGCTGCGCGAGCTTGGGATAATCCGGCACGTTGGTGCCCGTGGGCGACCATTGCAGGCGGGCGGGGCTGCGGTAGAACTCGATCAGGCCGCCCAGCTTGGGGGCGCGGTCGGTGAAGGATTGGTGGTCCAGCGTGGACTGGCGGATGAAGGTCAGGCCGACATGGCTTTTCTTCACGTCCACCGTCTTCGAGGTCACGAACTGCGCGTAAAGCCAGGCGGCCTTGGCGCGGTCGTCAGGCGTCGATTTCAGCAGCGTCCAGGACCCCGCGTCCTGATAGCCCAGCTTCATGCCGTCCTGCCAATAGGCGCCGTGGGGCGAGGGGGCGAAGCGCCACTTGGGCGTGCCGTCCTCGTTCACTACGGGCAGGCCTTCCTTGACGAAATCGGCGGTGAAGGCGGTATAGGTGAACATCTGCTGGGCGACCTCGCCTTGGCTGGGGACCGGGCCGCTTTCGCTGAAGGTCATGCCCTGCGCGGCCGGGGGGGCGTATTTGGCCATCCAGTCGAGGTATTTCTGGATCGCATAGACCGCCGCCGGGCCGTTGGTGTCGCCCCCGCGCGCCACGCAGCTGCCGACAGGGCGGCTGTTCTCATCCACGCGGATGCCCCATTCGTCCACGGGCTTGCCGTTGGGAATGCCCTTGTCGCCGTTTCCGGCCATGGACAGCCAGGCGTCGGTGAAGCGCCAGCCAAGCGAGGGGTCCTTCTTGCCATAGTCCATGTGGCCATAGACCTTCTTGCCGTCGATCTCGCGGCCGGTGAAGAACTCGGCGATGTCCTCATAGGCCGACCAGGTGACGGGCACGCCCAGGTCATAGCCGTATTTGGCCTTGAACTCCTCCTGGTTCTTCGGGTCGTCGAACCAGTCCTTGCGGAACCAGTAGAGGTTGGCGAACTGCTGGTCGGGCAGTTGATAGAGGTTCCCGTCCGGCGCGGTGGTGAAGGACTTGCCGATGAAGTCGTCGATGTCGAGGTTCGGGTTGGTCACGTCCTTCCCGGCATTCGCCATCCAGTCGGTCAGGTTGCGGGCCTGCTGATAGCGCCAGTGGGTGCCGATCAGGTCGCTGTCGTTGACATAGGCGTCATAGATATTCTCGCCCGACTGCATCTGCGTCTGCAGCTTTTCCACCACGTCGCCTTCGCCGATCAGGTCATGGGTGACCTTGATCCCGGTGATGGCCGTGAAGGCGGGGGCGAGGGTCTTGGATTCGTATTCATGGGTGGTGATGGTTTCCGACACCACCTTGATCTCCATCCCCGCGAAGGGTTGGGCGGCGTCGATGAACCATTGCATCTCGGCCTCTTGCCCCGCGCGGTCCAGGCTGGACATGTCGCCGATCTCGGCATCGAGGAAGGCCTTCGCCTCCTCGATCCCGGCCTGCGCGCCGGTTGCCATCAGCGCAAGCGCCATGGCGGTCGTCAGGTGCAGTCTCATGTCGTCTCCTCCCCAGGATGGGCCTTTTGCGGCCCGGTTTTCACACCCAGCGGAACACCGCCGCGGCGTAGATCAGTGACAGGATCAATCCTCCCCAGGCCGGGGTTCCTCCGAATCCCAGCCAGGCGAGGTTGATAAAGGCCGAGCCGAGCAGGCTGATGAACAGCCGGTCGCCCCGCGTGGTCCAGATCCGCAACAGCCCCTTGCGGGGTGTCTCGGGGGACCGGATGGCGGCCCAGGTAAAGACCAGCAGCAGCGCCGCGATCACCCAGAAGAACAGCGCGGTCGGAAAGGTCCAGGCCATCCAGCCGCCGGGATTGAGGCTGCCGGTCCATTCGCGCACGCCGTCCTTGGCGGGAACCAGCATGACCAGCCAGGCCAGGACGCCCCCCATCAGCAGGGCGGCGGCGGCAAAGCCCGAGTTGACGGACCGGCGCATCACACCCTCCCCAGGGCAAAGCCCTTGGCGATGTAGTTCCGCACGAACCAGATGACCAAGGCGCCCGGCAGGATCGTCAGCACCCCCGCCGCCGCCAGCACGCCCCAGTCGAGGCCCGAGGCGCTGACCGTGCGGGTCATGGTCGCCGCGATGGGCTTAGCGTTCACCGATGTCAGCGTGCGGCTCAGCAGCAGTTCGACCCAACTGAACATGAAGCAGAAGAAGGCCGCGACGCCGATGCCGCTGGCGATCAGGGGCATGAAGATGCGGGTGAAGAAGCGGGGGAAGGAATAGCCGTCGATATAGGCCGTCTCGTCGATCTCGCGCGGGACGCCGGACATGAAGCCTTCGAGGATCCAGACCGCCAAGGGCACGTTGAACAGGCAGTGCGCCAAGGCCACGGCGATATGAGTGTCGAAGAGGCCCACGGCGGAATAAAGCTGAAAGAAGGGCAGGGCGAAGACGGCAGGCGGCGCCATGCGGTTCGTCAGCAGCCAGAAGAACAGGTGCTTGTCGCCCAGGAAGCGGTATCGGCTGAAGGCATAGGCCGCGGGCAGCGCCACGGCCAGCGACAAGGCCGTGTTCATCACCACATAGATCAGGCTGTTGACATAGCCCATGTACCAGCTGGGATCCGTCAGGATCACGCGATAGTTGGCCAGCGTGGGCGTCCGGGGCCAGAGGCTGAAGGTGCCGGTGATCTCGGCGTTGGTCTTCAGGCTCATGTTCACCAGCCAGTAGATCGGCACCAGCAGGAACAGCAAATACAGGGTCATCACGATGGCCGAGCCACGGGAGGCGCGCGTCATGGCGTTTCCCTTTGCGCGGTCATGACGGTGTAGAACACCCAGGAGATCAGCAGGATCACCAGGAAGTAGATCAGGCTGAAGGCCGCCGCCGGGCCAAGGTCGAACTGTCCGATCGCCATCTTCACCAGGTCGATGGACAGGAAGGTGGTGGCGTTGCCGGGGCCGCCGCCGGTGACGACGAAAGGCTCGGTGTAGATCATGAAGCTGTCCATGAAGCGCAGCAAGACCGCGATCAGCAGCACGCCCGCCATCTTGGGCAGCTCGATATAACGGAAGACGCCCCAGCGGCTCGCCTGGTCGATGCGGGCGGCCTGGTAATAGGCGTCGGGGATCGACTGCAGGCCCGCATAGCAGAGCAGCGCGACGAGGCTGGTCCAGTGCCACACGTCCATGACGATGATCGTGGCCCAGGCGTCCAGCGGGTCGTTGACATAGTTGTAGTCGATGCCCATCGCCGCCAGCGTATGCCCCAGCAACCCGATGTCCACGCGCCCGAAGACCTGCCAGATGGTGCCGACCACGTTCCACGGGATCAGCAGGGGCAGGGCCATCAGCACCAGCACGAGGCTCGCCCAGAAGCCGCGCTTGGGCATGTTCAGCGCGATGAAGATGCCCAGGGGGATCTCGATGGCCAGGATGATGGCCGAGAACAGCAGTTGCCGACCCAGGGCGGCATGGATGCGGTCCGACTCCAGCACCTCCTGGAACCAGCCAAGGCCGTTCCAGAAGAACTGGTTGTTCCCGAAAGTGTCCTGCACGGAATAGTTCACCACCGTCATCAGCGGGATCACGGCGGAAAAGGCGACCAGCACCAGCACCGGCAGGACCAGCAGCCAGGCGCGGTTGTTGACGGGCTTGTCCATCACGCGGCCCTTTCCAGCGGCTCGATGCGCCAGTCGTCCACGAAGACGCCGATGCGGGCGGGGTCCAGGGCCACGCGGTCGAAACCGGCGGGGATCGGCTGGTCCTCGGGGACGACAAGGTTGAAGGGCGCGCCCGCGACCTCGCCGCGCAGGATGCGGTGGTGGCCCACGTCCTCGGCACGGATCAGGCGGAAGGGCAGGCCCTCGGGTGCGGGGCGCACGGCGTTGGGTCGGATGCCGATCTGCACGCGGCCCTTGGGCGGGGCATAGGGGGCGCCGAGGGGGATCGTGGTTCCGGCGACATAGGCGGTCGCGCCCTCGACCCGCGCGTCCAGCAGGTTCATGCCGGGCGAGCCGATGAAATAGCCCACGAAGGTATGCGCCGGGCTGTCGAACAGCGATTGCGGGGTGCCCGCCTGCACGACACGGCCCTCGGACATGACGACGACCTCGTCGGCGAAGGTCAGGGCCTCGGTCTGGTCATGGGTGACATAGATCATCGTATGGCCGAACTCGCGGTGCAGGGCCTTCAATTGGGTGCGAAGCTCCCATTTCATCTGCGGGTCGATCACGGTCAGGGGTTCATCGAAGAGGATCGCGTTCACGTCCTGGCGGACCATGCCGCGGCCCAGGCTGATCTTCTGCTTGGCATCCGCCGTCAGGCCGCGCGCGCGGCGGTCCAGCGTGTCGGTCATGCCGATCATGCGCGCCACCGCATCCACACGCGCGGCGATCTGCGCCGCCGGAAGGCCCCGGTTCTTCAGCGGAAAGGCGAGGTTCTGGCGGACGGTCATGGTGTCGTAGACGACCGGGAACTGGAACACCTGCGCGATGTTGCGGTCCGCCGTGGGCAGGTCCGTCACGTCGCGGTCGCCGAACAGCACCCGCCCGCGCGAGGGGTGCAGCAGCCCCGAGATGATGTTCAGCAGCGTGGTCTTGCCGCAGCCGGACGATCCCAGCAGCGCATAGGCGCCCCCGTCGCGCCAGGTCAGCGACATCGGCTTCAGCGCCCAGTCGGCATCGCCCTTCAGCGCGGGGCTGTAACTGTGGGCCAGGTTGTCCAGGGTGATCCGCGCCATTCACGCCGCCCGTGCATAGGGGGCGGCGCGGGCAAGCCTGCCGCCCTGGTCGAACAGATAGACATGCGCCGGATCCAGCCACACCGTCACCGGACCCTGCGGCAGTCGGCGCACCCCAGGCACCAGCCCGACCCAGCGGTCCTGGCCATGGGACAGGTGCAGGAAGGTCTCGGCCCCGGTGATCTCGGTCGCGTCAAGCCGGGCGGGCAGGGGGATGGCCTGCGGAGTGGGCTCCAGCGTCAGATGGGGCGCGCGGAAACCGGCGGTGTAGGGGCCGTCAGCCACATCCACCGGCCAGCGGGCATCGTCCAAAGCCGCCTCGCCCCCCGCCACCGCGATGCGCTTGAAATTCATCGGCGGGTCGCTGAAGACGCGCGCGGTCACGGCATCCTGCGGCGCGCGGTAAACCTGCGGCGTCGGGCCGAACTGCGTCACGCGGCCTTCCCACAGGGTCGCGGTGTTGCCGCCCAGCAGCAGCGCCTCCTCGGGTTCGGTCGTGGCATAAACGAAGATCGCGCCCGAGGCCTCGAAGATGCGGGGGATTTCGGCGCGCAACTCCTCGCGCAGCTTGTAGTCGAGGTTCGCCAGCGGCTCGTCCAGCAGCACCAGGCCCGCGCCCTTGACCAGCGCACGCGCCAGGGCGGTGCGCTGCTGCTGGCCGCCCGACAGTTCCAGCGGGCGGCGGTGCAGCATGGGCGTCAGGCGCATCATCTCGGCCGTCCGGCGCACGCGGGCGTCGATCTCGGCCCGCGCCACGCGTTGCAGCCGCAGGGGCGAGGCGATGTTGTCGTAAACGGTCATGGATGGATAGTTGATGAACTGCTGATAGACCATCGCCACCCCCCGGTCCTGCACGCGCTGGCCGGTCACGTCCCGGCCCTGCCACAGGACCTGCCCGGCGCTGGGCTGGTCCAGCCCCGCCATCAGCCGCATCAGCGTGGTCTTGCCCGACAGGGTCGGCCCCAGCAGGACGTTCATGCTGCCCGGCGCAAGCGTCAGGTCGGCGGGGTGGATCCAGACCTGGCCGGCGACCTCCTTGGAAACGCCCCGAAGCTCCAGCGTCATGCGGCGACCCTTTCGCTTGCGATGTAATCCTCGACCGCCGCGGCCTGTTCGGGCGTCAGCCGCAGGCCCAGCTTGGAGCGGCGCCACAGCACGCTTTCGGCGTCCTGCGCCCATTCGCGCCCGATCATCCAGCGGACTTCGGCTTCGGTCAACGTCGCGCCGAAGTCGCGGCCCAGGTCGGCGGCGGTCCGGGCGCCGTCCAGCACCTGCGCGGCCTCGGTCCCATAGGCGCGGATCAGCCGGTTGGCCCAGCCGGGGGTCAGGAAGGGATGGTCGCGCATCAGCGCATCCGCCAGCGCCCCCGCCCCGTCCACGGGAAAGTCGCCGCCGGGCAGGGGGGCGCCCGCCGTCCAGGCCGCGCCCGCATGGGGCAGATGCGGGGCCAGCTTTGCCAGCGCGGCCTCGGCCAGGCGGCGGTAGGTGGTGATCTTGCCGCCGAAGACGTGCAGGCAGGGCGGGCCGTCCGCGTCCAGCGACAGCACGTAATCCCGCGTCGCCGCCGTGGCCGAGGACGAGCCGTCGTCGTAAAGCGGCCTGACCCCCGAATAGGTCCAGACCACGTCGGCGGGCGTCACGGGCGTCCTGAAATAGTCTGATACGAAGCGGCACAGGTAATCGACTTCCCCGGGCGTGCAGATGGCGGCCCCGGGCGGGCCGTCATGGTCCACGTCGGTCGTGCCGATCAGGGTGAAGTCGCCTTCATAGGGAATGGCAAAGACGATCCGCCCGTCCTGGCCTTGCAGGAAATAGGATTTCGGATGATCGAACAGCTTGCGTGTCACGATATGGCTGCCGCGCACCAGCCGCACCCCTTCGGTGGACGGAAGATGCGCCACGTCGCGGATCACCTGTCCCACCCACGGCCCCGCCGCATTCACCAGGACGCGCGCGCGGAAGCTGCGCCCGTCGGCCAGACGGATCGTCCAGCCCTCTCCCTCGCGCCGGGCCTCGGTCACGCGGGCGCCGACGATGATGTCGGCCCCGCGCGCCGCCGCGTCCCGCGCGTTCAGCACCACCAGCCGCGCGTCGTCCACCCAGGCATCGGAATATTCAAAGGCCCGCACCAGCCGGTCCTGCAACGGCACGCCCTCGGGCGCATGGCGCAAATCCAGCGAGGAGGTGCCCGGCAGGATTTCCCGCGCGCCCAGATGGTCGTACAGGAACAGCCCCGCGCGGATCACCAGATCGGGACGGTGGCCGCGCGCCCAGGGCATCGCGACCGACAGCAGCCGCGACACCGGCGTCCCCCCGGCAAAGCGCATCTGCGGGTCCAGCGGCAGGACAAAGCGCATCGGCCAGGCGATATGCGGCATCGCCCGCAGCAGCACCTCGCGTTCGCGCAGCGATTCCCGCACCAGGCGCAGTTCCAGGAACTCCAGGTATCGCAGCCCGCCGTGGAACAGCTTGGTGGATGCGCTGCTGGTCGCCCCGGCCAGGTCGCCCTGTTCCGCCAGCCGCACGGAAAGGCCCCGCCCGGCGGCGTCCCGGGCGATGCCCGTGCCGTTGATCCCACCGCCGATGACGAACAGATCCGTCGCTTGCGACATGGCAGCCTCACTCCCTTGCAGGGAAGTCGAACATCCGCGCGCAGATTCTGTCAACATGGATGTTCGTTCCTGCGCATTTTGTTTCGCTTGACAGATGATCCTTGCGCGGTCTTCTGGACATATGAACATCAGGCAGATGCAGATCCTGGAAGTCGTGCGCGCCTCGGGCCGGGCCAGCGTCGAGGAACTGTCGGCGCGGCTTGAGGTCACGCCCCAGACGATCCGACGCGACCTGGCGGAGCTGGCCGACCAGGGCGTGCTGGACCGCGTCCATGGCGGCGCGATCCTGCGCAGCGGCGCCAGCAACATCGCCTATGAGGAACGCCGGCGCATGAACGAGGACGCCAAGGCCGCCATCGGCCGCGCCTGCGCCGCCGAGATCCCCGACAACAGCTCGGTCATCCTGAACATTGGCACCACGACCGAGGCCGTGGCCCGCGCCCTGCTGCGCCACCGCAACCTGACGGTCGTGACGAACAACATGAACGTGGCCAACATCCTGGCCGCCAACGACAGTTGCGAGGTTCTGGTGGCGGGCGGCCTGCTGCGCCGATCCGACGGCGGGCTGGTAGGGGATCTGACCAGCGAGTTCATGGCCAACTTCAAGACCGACTATGCCATCATCGGCTGTTCCGCCCTGGACGAGGACGGCGACATCCTGGACTTCGACCTGGCCGAGGTGCGGGTCAGTCGCGCGATCCTGCGGCAGGCGCGCGAACGCTGGCTGGTGACGGATTCGGCCAAGCTGGCGCAGAAGGCCCCGATCCGGGTGGTGTCGCTGGCCGAACTGGACGCGGTCTTCATCGACCGACCGGTGCCGGAAGGGTTGCGCAGGGTCTGCGCCGAAGGGGGAACGCGCGTGGTGGTGGCGTCCCCCGGCAGTTGAACCGCCTTTGGCGCCGACCCCTGGGGGTCAGCACCTGGAAGGAAGCCCGGGCCTTAGCGCGTGGCCAGTTGCACCGCTGCGCCCTGGGCCGAAATCTCGACCACATCGCCCTTGTCCGCGAAGGTATAAAGCGTCTGCGGCTTGCCCGGCATCGAGAACCGCACCTCGTCCCCGCCATCCAGGCGCATCACGACACGCTGCGGCTTCTGGTTGCCGCGGCCGCGGAACATGGCGGTGACTTCATGCGCCCCGTCGGGCAGATCCGTGCGATAGGCCACCATGTCCAGCGCGCCGGTATGAAGGCTTCCCGCCTGGAGCGGCGCCGAAAGCGCAACGACTTCGGCAGAAGCGGGCGCCGCAAGGGCAAGGGCGGCGGCAGCGGTCAAAAGAATGGTTTTCATGGTCAGGTTCTTTCTGGATTTAGGGCAGGGTCCAGGGTGGCGCGCGGCGCAAACGGTTCCTGCGGGACGGTCAAGGGGCTTGCCGGGGCAGGCGCTTGGACAGCAGGTCGCGGTCCGCCTTCGGATCCGGGTCCGTGCCCGGGAGGCATCCGGCATCGTCATAAGGCAGCCTGCTGCGCAAGGTCGAGACAGCGGCAAGGCAGCCGAAAACCCGGCCAGCCTGTGATGAGCGGAAGCGATGATCACCCTGCGGAAACTCCTTGCCAAGGACAAAGCCGTTTCCTCCCTGTCGCCCAAGGTCGTCCTTCCGACTGCCGGCCGCAACCGCCGATGCTGCATGGCAGCATTGCGGTTGGGACAAGCGCGGGGTCGGCGCAGGTTTTTTGTGCATGACAAGGGCGTGTTTGCGAAAGGCCTGGAGTCTTGTGGCTGGCAGGATAGCCGGGCAACCGTCAGCGCGCGGTCGTGATCGGTATCCACGCGCCCATCCGGGGCGCGACTGCTGCCGTCCGCGACCAGCTTGGAATTGATCGCCACAAGGTTGCCGTTGCGGTCGATCACCACTTCGGGCCGATCCGTTCCGAGGAATAGCCACGGCGCGGCGCCTCGCCCGCCTGGGCGATCCGGTCGTCAAGGCTGTTCAAAGCCGACAGGATCGTCATTGCGCCAGCCGTTCGGACCGGGAGCGGGCCACGTCGATGATGCCGTCCCCAGCCTAGCGCAAAAGAACCGAGCCTCGTGGCCCCTTGCCTGGGCTATGTCGTAAAGCATCCAGGCGCGCGGAACACCCGCGGAAAGCTGATATCCACCCCCGCCTCGATCAGGCTGGTGCTGACCAGCCAGACCGGCTGCCCTGCGGACAGCCGCTCTCGCACCTCGGCCAGCACGGCCCGGCGGTGCCGTGTTGTCATGGTGGTCGCGCCGGGCAGGTTGCGGAAACACCTCTCCCCACCTTTTCGTATTTTACGGCAACCAGTTCGGTGACGCCATTCCTAAGTTGAAGGGCCTTGCCCAGTATGTAGAACGCTTCGGCGTCCAGTATCTACGGATATATGCTGTCGCGAAGATCGCCGATATATTTCGGATCCTCGACCTGAAGGAAGCGGCAACGCGTGCAGCAGTCTTGGCTGCAACATCCATCAAGGCGCTGTATGAAGGAGGCGCATGCGTCGGACTACTTGGTCTGAGCCATTATCTTTTTCGATCTATGCGACGAGCGGCAGGCGTTTATCATTGCAAAAGTGAAGCGCCATCCAGGGATAAATTAAGCCGAGACAGACACTTAACCCGTATAACTGGAATGGGTCTGGTTAACAGGTCCGGAGAATTTGAGTCCGGAGAGAACACGTATGCGCCTTCCGAAGCGGGAGCTTGTTAACAGCCCCTCCCGCATAACCCACGAAACAACGGAAAAATCTGGCCGCAGCCTGATCGGGAGAACGCTTTCGCGCAGGCAAGTGGCGGAGCAGGTGGGATTCGAACCCACGGGACCATTGCTGGCCCGGCGGTTTTCAAGACCGCTGCCTTAGACCGCTCGGCCACTGCTCCGTCGGGGCTGCGTAACCCCTGGCAGGGCGATTGCCAAGATCCCTTACACCACCACGCCCGCGCCTTCGGTCGCAGGGCCGGCGACCGCGCGGAAGGCGGCGAACAGCTCGCGGCCCATGCCTTCGCTGCTGGGGGCGGGATCGTGCGCCGCAGCAGGGCGGGAATCAAAATCCGGGGCGAGGCAGTCGATGGTGCCGGAAGAGGCGTCCAGGCGGATCAGGTCGCCGTCGCGGACGCGGGCGAGGGGGCCGCCGACGGATGCCTCGGGCGAGATGTGGATGGCGGCGGGAACCTTGCCCGAGGCGCCGGACATGCGGCCGTCGGTCAGAAGGGCGACCTTCAGGCCTCGGTCCTGCAGGACGGCCAGGATCGGGGTCAGCGAGTGAAGCTCGGGCATCCCGTTGGCGCGCGGGCCCTGGAAGCGGACGACGACCACGGTGTCTTTCGTGAACTCGCCCGCCTTGAAGGCGTCCTTGACCTGGTCCTGGTCGGAAAAGACACGGGCGGGGGCCTCGATCACGTGGCGTTCGGGGGCGACGGCGCTGACCTTGATGACGCCCCGGCCCAGGTTGCCGCCAAGCTGCTTCAACCCGCCGGTCCTGGCGAAGGGGGTGTGCGCGGGGCGCAGGATCTTGTCGTTCAGGGTGTCGCGGGATCCTTCCTCCCACCGGATGGCCTCGCCGTCCAGCTTGGGCTCGGCGGTATAGCCGTCAAGGCCGGTGCCATTGATGGTCTTCACGTCCGGGTGCAGCAGTCCGGCCTTCAGCAGTTGGCCGATCATGTAGCCGATGCCGCCCGCCGCGTGGAAATGGTTCACGTCGGCCAGGCCGTTGGGATAGACGCGGGCCATCAGCGGCACCGATTCCGAGATGTCGTGGAAGTCCTGGATGTCGAGGAGGATGCCCGCGGCCTTGGCCATGGCCGGGATGTGCATCACCAGGTTCGTGGACCCGCCCGTCGCCATCAGGCCGACGATGCCATTCACGAAGGCCTTTTCGTCCAGAACCTCGCCCGCGGGCAGGTAGTCGTTGCCAAGCCGCGTGATCGCGGCGGCGCGCTGGACGCCGGCCACGGTCAGGGCGTCGCGCAGGGGGGTGTTGGGGTTCACGAAGCTGGACCCGGGCAGGTGCAGGCCCATGAACTCCATCAGCATCTGGTTGCTGTTGGCGGTGCCGTAGAAGGTGCAGGTGCCGGGGGAATGATAGGACGCCATCTCGGCCGCCATCAGCGCGTCGCGTCCGACCTCGCCTGCCGCGAATTGCTGGCGGATGCGGGATTTCTCGTCATTGGGCAGGCCCGAGGGCATGGGACCGGCAGGCAGGAACACCGCCGGGACATGGCCGAAGGTCGCGGCGGCCATGACTAGGCCCGGCACGATCTTGTCGCAGACGCCCAGATAGACCGCCGCGTCGAAGCAGTCGTGCGACAGCGCCACGCCCGCCGCCAATGCGATCACGTCGCGGGAAAACAGCGACAGCTCCATCCCTGCGCGGCCCTGGGTCACGCCGTCGCACATGGCGGGAACGCCGCCCGCGACCTGGACCGTGGCGCCCGCCGCATGGCCCGCCGCCCGGATCAGGTCGGGGAAACGTTCATAGGGCTGATGGGCCGACAGCATGTCGTTATAGGCGGTCACGATGCCGATGTTGGGCTTGCACGTCAGCGCCAAGTCGTCCTTGTCGGGCATCGCGGCATAGGCATGGGCCTGGTTGCCGCAGGACAGGTGGGCGCGGCGCGGGCCTTCGGCGGCCGCGCGGGCGATCTTGGCCAGATAGGCATCGCGCGTGGGCCGGGACCGGGCGCGGATCCGGTCGGTGACGCGGTCGATGGTGGCGTGCAGGGTCATGGCTGGCTCCTTCTGCGTAAGAAGAATATAGGGTGTTAGCGTTAACGGTTCAATGTCTCTTGTGACGTGGCGGGCTGCGGTCTTGTGCCGGGCGGGGCGGCGTGCCAGATCCCGCCTGCGAAAAGGATGAACCCGATGACCGATCTGCCCGTGCTGCGCCTGCGCCCGAAATCCAAGCCCCAGGCGATCCGCCACGGCTTTCCCTGGGTCTTCGCGGACGAGGCCGTGCTGGACCGCCGCAGCCGCAACATTCCTGTGGGCGGTTTCGCCGTGCTGGAGGATGCGGAGCGCAAGCCCCTGGGCCTGGTGACGGTGAACACCGCTTCCAAGATCGTAGGGCGGGTGATGGATGCCGATCCCGAAGCTGTGATCGACGGCGACTGGCTGCGCGCCAAGCTGGCCCGCGCCTTGCAGATGCGGGAACGGCTGTATGACGCGCCCTTCTACCGCCTGGTCCATGCCGAGGCGGACGGGCTGCCCGGCCTGGTGATCGACCGCTTCGGCGATGCGGCGGTGATCCAGCCCAACGCCGCCTGGGCCGACCGCATGGCCCAGGATCTGGCCGATGCGCTGATGCAGGTTACGGGGGTGGCGACCGTGATCCTGAACGGGCAGGGCCGCGCGCGGGGCCTGGAGGGCCTGGAGGAACGGATGGAGGTTCTGCGTGGCGATGCGCCCGCCGAACCCGTGGCTGTGCCGATGAATGGCGCGATCTATCTGGCCGACCTGATGGGCGGACAGAAGACCGGGCTGTTCTTCGACCAGCGGCCGAACCAGGCCTTTGCGCAACGGCTGGCGAAGGGGGCCACGGTGCTGGATATCTTCAGCCATGTGGGTGGCTTCGGGCTTGCGGCGTTGGCGGCAGGTGCGACCCATGCCACCTGCATCGACGGCAGCGCGGCGGCGCTGGATCTGGCCAAGGGCGGGGCAGGGCGGATGGGTGCCGAAGGCCGGCTGGACACCATCCAGTCCGACGCCTTCAAGGCCATGGAACAACTGGCCGCCGAAGGCCGCCGCTTCGATGTCGTGGTCTGCGACCCGCCGGCCTTCGCGCCCTCGAAACTCGCGTTGGAGGCTGGGCTGCGCGCCTATGAGCGTGTGGCGAAACTGGCCGCGCCGCTGGTCGCGCCCGGCGGCTATCTGGGGCTGTGCAGCTGTTCCCACGCCGCCGACCTGACGGCCTTTCGCAATGTCAGCGCGCGCGGCATCGGGCGGGGCGGGCGTCGAAGCGTCCTGATCCATACGGGCCAAGCTGGGCCGGATCACCCGATGCTGCCGCAACTGGCGGAAACCGGATACCTCAAGGCGCTGTTCTTCCGGCTGGACTGATGCGCGCGGTTCTTGACGCCAACGTCCTGTTCCCGACCATCCTGCGCGAGATCCTGACCGATCTGGCAGGGGCGGGGCTGTTCGTGCCGCTGTGGTCGCCGCGCATCCTGGCCGAATGGCGCCATGCCGCCGCCCGGCTTGGGGCGGATCAGGATGCCGTAGCAGGGGCCGAGATCGCGCTGCTGCGCGATCGCTTTCCCGGGGCCGAACTGCCCGACGACGGCACGCGTGCCATCGACCTGCCTTTCCCTGACCCCGCCGACCGCCATGTGGTCGAAGCCGCGCTGGCAGGGAACGCCCCCCTGATCGTGACCGCGAACCTGCGCGATTTTCCCCAAGTCCTGATGGCGGGCCTTGGTTTGCGGGCGATCCATCCCGATGCCTTCCTGCTGGATCTGCTGGCGGCGGATCCGCCCGCTGTCGGCAAGGCCGTCCAGGCGGCGCGCGACAAGGCGGCCGCCATGGGGGGCGACATGACCGCCCACGAAATGCTCAAACGCTGCCGCCTGCCCCGGCTGGCCAAGGCCCTGAGAGGTTGAACAGAGGTGCTGTTAACGCTAACGAGGGACATGGCGACCGCCAACCGCAAGGAGGACAGCATGGTCTCGCGCGTCATTCCCGTTGATGACTTCGATCTGGTGATTTTCGGCGCCACGGGCGATCTGGCGCGCCGCAAGATCCTGCCCGGCCTGTTCCGGCGCTTCGTGGCAGGGCAGTTCCCCGAAACATCCCGGATCATCGGCGCGGCGCGCACCGAACAGGACGACGATGCCTTCCGCGAGGATGCGGCCAGGGCCATCGTGGAATTCGCGGGCGTGCAGGACGACGATCCCCGCCTGGCGCAGTTCCTGCAACTGCTGGGCTATACCCCCATTGACGCCAAGGGCGACGGGGGGTGGGCGGATCTCAAGGCCCGGATGCGCGACGGGGCGGTCCATGCCTTCTACTTCTCGGTCGCGCCGGCGCTGTTCGGGGACATTGCCGAACGGCTGGCGGCGAACGGCATCGCGGATGCGGACAGTCGCATCGTGGTCGAAAAACCCTTTGGCCGCGACCTCAAGACGGCGCGCGCGCTGAACGCCATGCTGGCCCAGCATTTCCGGGAAGAACAGATCTATCGCATCGACCATTACCTGGGCAAGGAAACCGTCCAGAACCTGATGGCCGTCCGCTTTGCCAACATCCTGTTCGAGCCCTTGTGGAATTCCCAATACGTCGATCACGTCCAGATCACGGTCGCCGAAACCGTGGGCGTGGCCGGGCGCGGCAGCTATTACGACAAGTCGGGCGCGATCCGCGACATGGTCCAGAACCACATGATGCAGCTTCTGTGCCTGATCGCGATGGAGCCGCCCTATCACTTCGACCCCAACGCCGTGCGCGACGAAAAGCTGAAGGTGATCCGCGCGCTGCAACCCGTGGAACCTGGCGACATCGTGCGCGGCCAGTATCAGGCGGACGGCAAGTCCACCGGCTATCTTGAGGATTCGGAAAACCCGGATTCGCGGACCGAAAGCTATGTCGCGATGAAGGTCTGCATTTCCAACTGGCGCTGGCAGGGCACGCCCTTCTACCTGCGCACCGGCAAGAAGCTGCGCGCCCGCACCAGCGAGATCGCCATCGTCTTCCGCGAGCCGCCCCATTCCATCTTCGACGACAGCGGCGCGCCCAAGGCCAACGAACTGGTCATCCGCCTGCAACCGAACGAGGGGATGAACCTCAAGGTGATGATCAAGGAACCGGGGCCGGGGGGGATGCGGCTGGTGCAGGTGCCGCTGGACATGTCCTTCGCGCAGGCCCTGGGGACCGACGGCAGCGACATGCCCGACGCCTATGAACGCCTCATCATGGACGTGATCCGTGGCAACCAGACCCTGTTCATGCGCGGCGACGAGGTCGAGGCCGCCTGGGCCTGGACCGACCCGATCATCGCCGCCTGGGAAGACAGCAAGCGCCGGCCCGAACCCTATGATGCGGGATCTTCCGGCCCCGAGGAAGCGTTGCGCCTGCTGCATCGCGACAATCGCCGATGGAGGGAAATCCGCGGATGAGCATGACCTTCAAGGAATACCCCGACCGCGAGATGCTGTCCCTGTCGCTGGCCGACCAGATGGCCTCGCAACTGGCGCAGCAATTGCGCACGGGCGACATCGCCAGCCTTTGCGTGCCCGGCGGCACCTCGCCCACGCTGGTCTTCGAGACACTGAGCGGGGCGGATCTGGACTGGGACCGCGTGACGGTCTTTCTGGGCGACGAACGCTGGGTGGACGGCGACCACAAGCGGTCGAACGGCCGCCTGCTGCGCCGCCACCTGCTGCGCGACAAGGCGGCGAGGGCGCGTTACATCGACCTCTACACCGGCACGGAGACCCCGGACGAGGCTGCCCCGGCACTGGCCGAGGCGATCCGCCCGCACCTGCCGATCACCGTGGTCCTGCTGGGCATGGGCAACGACATGCACACCGCCAGCCTGTTCCCCGGCGCCGACCGCCTGGCCGAGGGGCTGGCGGCCGACGCCCCCCTGGTCCTGCCGATCCGCGCCGAAGGGGCGGAGGAACCGCGCATCACCCTGACGCGCCCGGCCCTGGCCGATGCGATGAATGTCCATGTCCTGATCATGGGCCCGGAAAAGCGCGAGGCGCTGGAGCGCGCGCAAAAGCTGGACCCGCTGGAGGCGCCGATCCGCGCCTTTCTGGACAACGCGACCGTTCACTGGGCCGAATAGGAGCCTTCCCCATGACCGACCTTTGGACCCGCCTGAAATCCCACCGCCAGGCGCAGGGCAGCCGACGCATCACCGACCTGTTCGATGCCGACCCTGACCGCGCCCGCGCCTTCTGCACCGAAGCCGACGGCCTGGTCTTCGATTGGTCCAAGACGACCATCGATGCGGGCGCGCGCGACCTGCTGGTCGAACTGGCCGAGGGCGCGGACGTGGCGGGTCGCCGCGAGGCGATGTTCACCGGCCAGAAGATCAACGAGACCGAAGGCCGCGCCGTCCTGCACACCGCCCTGCGCAACCTGCGCGGCAGCGTCATGGTGGACGGCCAGGACGTGATGCCCGCCGTGCGGGAAACCCATGACCGCATGGCAGATTTCGCCCGCGACGTGCGGTCGGGCGCCTTCACGGGGCAGGGCGGCACCATCACCGACGTGGTCAATATCGGCATCGGCGGGTCCGACCTTGGTCCCTACATGGCCGTGCTGGCGATGGCGCCCTATCACGACGGGCCCCGCTGCCATTTCGTCAGCAACGTGGACGGCGCCGACATTGCCGACACGCTGAAGGGGCTGGACCCGGCGACGACGCTGGTGATCGTCGCCTCCAAGACCTTTACCACCATCGAGACGATGACCAACGCCCAGACCGCGCGGGACTGGATGGGGCGCGTGGTGACGGATCCGGCGGCGCAGTTCGTGGCCCTGTCCTCGGCCACGGACAGGACGGCCGAGTTTGGCATCGACCCGTCGCGCGTCTTCGGGTTCGAGGATTGGGTCGGCGGGCGCTATTCCGTCTGGGGGCCGATCGGGCTGTCGCTGATGCTGGCCATCGGGGACCAGCGTTTCGACGAGTTCCTGGCGGGCAGCGCGGCAATGGACGCGCATTTCCGCGCGGCGCCGCTGGCGGAAAACCTGCCGGTGCTGCTGGCCCTGGTCGGCATCTGGCACCACCAGGTCTGCGGCTATCCGACGCGTGCGGTGCTGCCCTATGACAACCGCCTGCTGCGCCTGCCCGCCTATCTGCAACAGCTTGAGATGGAATCGAACGGCAAGCGCGTGGCGATGGGCGGGTCCGATCTGGCCCTGCCGTCCGGTCCGGTCGTCTGGGGCGAGCCCGGCACCAACGGCCAGCACGCCTTCTATCAACTGATCCACCAGGGCACGACGCCCGTTCCCTGCGAATTCATCCTGGCCGCGCGCGGGCACGAGGATGACCTGGCCCACCACCACATCCTGCTGGCCGCGAACTGCCTCGCCCAGTCCGAGGCGCTGATGCGCGGCCGCACGCTGGAGGAGGCGCGCGCCCTGATGGCCGCCAAGGGCCTGGAAGGCGCGGAACTGGACCGCCAGGCGCGCCACCGCGTGTTCCCGGGCAACCGCCCCTCGACCACGCTGCTGATCGAGAAGCTGACCCCCTTCACCCTGGGCCAGATCGTCGCGCTGTATGAACACCGCGTGTTCGTCGAGGGCGTGATCCTGGGGATCAACAGCTTCGATCAGTGGGGGGTCGAACTGGGCAAGGAACTGGCGCTGAAGGTCGAGCCGCTGCTGAAGGGCGAGGCCGCGCCGGGGCATGATCCTTCGACCGAGCATCTGGCAAGCCTGTTCCGGCAGATGCGCGGGTAGGACACAGTGCTGGGGGGCTGTCTGCCCCCCATTCCCTTCGGGAATTCCCCCCGAGGATATTTCCGTGAAGAAGAAGTCCTGCCGCCTACCAATGCGGCGGGCGCTGGTCGGCCAAGGGGATCTGGCCTTCGGCATCGGCCTGCTGTTCGGCGGCGAAGCGCATCAGCATTTCGACGCGGCGGGTCAGCAAGGCAATCTCGCCATCCTGGCGGGCGATGACCTCGTGCAACTCGTCGGTCACGCGGGTCAGGTGGGCCAGCGTTTCCTCAAGCTGCTGGAATCGCGCGTGGGTATCCTTGTCCATATCGGCCCCTTCGGTTAAGGCAGCCACGGATTGGCCGGAAAGGCAGGACCATGGCGAAAGATCAGAAAAAACAGCCCCGTCCCAAGGCGGAAACGCCCAAGGGCTTTCGCGACTATTTCGGCGCGGACGTGACCGAACGCAAGGCGATGCTGGACCGGATCGCCGAAATCTATCACCGCCATGGCTTCGATCCCCTGGAAACCAGCGCCGTCGAGACGGTCGAGGCCCTGGGCAAGTTCCTGCCCGACGTGGACCGCCCCAATGCCGGCGTCTTTGCCTGGCAAGAGGAAGCGGTGCCCGGGGGCGGGTCGGGCGACTGGCTGGCGCTGCGATACGACCTGACGGCGCCGCTGGCCCGCGTGGCGGCGCAGTTCCGCAATGACCTGCCCTCGCCCTATCGCCGCTATGCCATGGGGCCGGTCTGGCGGAACGAGAAGCCGGGGCCGGGACGGTTCCGGCAGTTCTATCAATGCGATGCGGATACGGTCGGGTCGGCCAGCGTGGCGGCGGATGCTGAGATCTGCGCGATGCTGGCGGATGCGCTGGAGGCCGTGGGGATCGCGCGCGGCGACTACATCGTGCGGATCAACAACCGCAAGGTTCTGAACGGCGTGCTGGAGGCGGCCGAAGTCCGCCCGGATCAGGCCGACGACGTGCTGCGCCAGATCGACAAGTTCGACAAGGTTGGCCGCGATGGCGTGCTGGCGCTGCTGACCACGGGCCGCAAGGACGACAGCGGCGCGATGATCGAGGGCGTGGGGCTGTCCGAGGCGCAGGCCGCCCCGGTGCTGGCCTTCCTGACCTCGAAAGGCGCGGACAACGCGGCGACGCTGGCGAACCTGCGTGCGGCGGTCGGCGCGTCGGCCATCGGGGCCGAGGGCGTGGACGAACTGGCCGAGATCGCCGGGATGCTGGCCGCGATGGGCGTGGCCGAGGATCGCGCGGTCATCGACCCCTCGGTCGTGCGCGGCCTTGGCTATTACACCGGCCCTGTCTTCGAGGCCGAACTGACCTTCGAGATCCTGGACGAGAAGGGCCGCAAGCGGCAGTTCGGATCGGTCGCGGGCGGCGGGCGCTATGACGGGCTGGTGGAACGCTTCACGGGCCAGAAGGTGCCCGCGACGGGCGTGTCCATCGGTGTGGACCGTCTGCTGGCCGCCTTGCGCGCCAAGGGGCTGGCTGGAACGCAGGCGCAGGGGCCGGTCGTCGTCACGGTGATGGACCGCGACCGGATGGCGGATTACCAGGCCATGGCCGCCGACCTGCGCGCGGCGGGCATCCGGGCCGAGGTTTACCTGGGCAATCCGAAGAACTTCGGCAACCAGTTGAAATATGCCGACAAGCGCGGCGCGCCGGTCGCGATCATCCAGGGCGGGGACGAGGCCGCGCGCGGCGTGGTGCAGGTCAAGGATCTGGTCCTGGGCGCGCGCATCGCGGCCGAGGCCAGCCATGACGAATGGAAGGCGCAGCCCGCCCAGACCGAGGTTCCGCGCGCCGATCTGGCCGCGGAAGTGAAACGGATCATCGGATGATCCCCAAGCGCGACAAGCAGGCCATCGGCCAACGCTTCCTGGCGGCCTTCCGCGAGGCAGGCGCGGCCGAGGTCGCGCCCGACATCCTGCTGCCCGCCGATACCCTGCTGGATCTGTATGGAGAGGATATCCGCGCCCGCGCCTATACCTCGACCGATCCCCTGCGGGGAGAGGTGATGCTGCGCCCGGATTTCACCGTGCCGGTGGTGCAGATGCACATGGCGGGGGGTGCGGAACCCGCGCGCTACTGCTATCTGGGCGAGGTCTTCCGCAAGCAGGATCCGGGTGAGGAACGCCCCGCCAACCCGCGCGACAACGAATACCTGCAAGCCGGTTTCGAGCTGTTCGCCCATGACCCCCAGGCCGATGCCGAGGTCTTCGCGCTGTTCCACCGGCTGCTGGCGCCATACCGCTTGCGCGCGGTGACGGGCGACATGGGCTTGGTGATGGATGCCGTGCGCGCGCTGCCTCTGCCGGATGCCCGGCGGGATGCGCTGCTGCATCACGTCTGGCGGCCCGGTCGGTTCGGGCGGCTGCTAAAGCGGTTCTCGCAGCCCGCCGCGCCGCGCGTCTTTGCCGACAGCGCCGCCCCCTGGGCCGGGCTGCGGTCCGAGGACGAGATGGAGCGGCGCATGGCCCGGCTGATGGCCGACCGGGACGCCGCGCCTCTGGATCCGGTCTGGATTGCGCGGCTGGACCGGCTGTTCGCCATCAGTGCGCCCATGCCGGACGCCCTGGCGCAACTGTCGGACCTGGCGCGGGACTGGCCCGCCCTGACGCCCGCCATCGGGCGTGTCGAGGAACGGGCGGGGATGCTGGCCGACAGGGGTGTCGCGCCGGAAACGGTCCTGTTCGATGCAAGCCACGGCCACCGCACGATGGAATATTACGACGGCCTCACCTTCAGCTTCCTGGCCGAAGGACGCGCAGGCTGGCCCCCCGTGGCAACCGGGGGGCGGTATGACGCGCTGACCGCCGTGCTGGGTCGCGGCGGGCGGGCGATCCCCGCCGTGGGCGGCATCATCCGACCGGGCCTTGTCGCCGAACTGGAGGCCGCATGATCCGGCTGGGCGTGCCGTCCAAGGGGCGGCTGATGGAACAGACCTTCGACTGGTTCGCCGCGCGCGGGGTGGCCTTGTCGCGCAGCGGGTCGGACCGCGAATATGCGGGCCGGGTCGAGGGTGCGGACGGCGTGTCGCTGGTCCTGCTGTCGGCGGGCGAGATCCCGCGCGACCTGGCGGCGGGCCGGATCGAACTGGGCGTGACCGGCACCGACCTGGTGCGCGAAAAGCTGGCGGGCTGGCGGTCCGACGTGGCCGAGGTCGCGCCGATGGGCTTCGGCCATGCAGACCTGATCCTGGCGGTACCCGAGTGCTGGCGCGATTGCGAGAACCTGGACGATTTCGCCGCCATCGCCCGCGATTTCCGCGCGGCCCACGGGTTCCGCCTGCGGATCGCCACCAAGTATCACCGCCTGGTGCGCGCCTGGCTGGCGGGCCACGAGGTCGCCGATTACCAGCTGGTCGATTCGCAGGGTGCGACCGAGGGCACGGTGGCCAACCAGACGGCCGAAGCGATCGCGGACATCACCAGTTCGGGCGAAACCCTGCGGGCCAATCACCTGAAAATCCTGCCCGATGCCCTGATCCTTGCCAGCCAGGCGACGTTGTTCGCCAACCGCGCCGCCGCTGAAACGGCCGAGGCGCAGGCGTTCCTGTCCCTTTTGACGGGCAGGTAAGGCCGCGCCTTGCGCGCTGCACGGATCGAATCGGCCGGACCGGACGTTATCGCGGTGCCGCACAAGGACGCGGCGGAAAGCGGAGGATTCGCAATGGTCGATGCAAGCCAGATCAAGGAGCATATGGAGGTCGTGGGCGCCGACGGCGTGCATGTGGGCAAGGTGGACCACCTGGACGGCGACCGCATCAAGCTGACCCGCAAGGACGAGGCGCATGGCCAGTCCATGGACCACCACCATTATCTGCCCCTGGCGGATGTCGCGTCGGTCGATGGGGGCAAGCTGTGGCTGTCGGCCAATGCCGCCAATGCGGGGCAGCTGCTTCAGGAAAAGGACGGCTCGCCGATCGAGGATGGCATGTGACATGACGAAAGGCCGGATGAACGACATCCGGCCTTTGTCTTTGCGGGTGATCCCGTCGGCCGCGCCCTAAAGCCCGACCAGGGCGCGGGCAAAATCGTTCGCGTCGAAGGCGTCCAGGTCGTCGATCTGCTCGCCCACGCCGATGGCGTGGATCGGCAGGCCGAAGCGGTCGGCCAGCGCCACCAGAACGCCGCCCCGCGCGGTGCCGTCCAGTTTTGTCATCACAAGGCCCGACACGTCGGCCAGTTGGCGGAAGGTTTCCACCTGATTGAGCGCGTTCTGCCCGGTGGTCGCGTCCAGCACCAGCAGGGTGTTGTGCGGGGCGGTCGGATCCTTCTTGCGGATCACGCGGACGATCTTGGCCAGTTCCTCCATCAGATCCTGGCGGTTCTGAAGACGGCCTGCCGTGTCGATCATCAGCAGGTCGGCGCCTTCGGCCTCGGCCCGCGCCATGGCGTCATAGGCCAGGCTGGCCGGGTCGCTGCCTTGGGCCGCGACCATCACCGGCACGCCCGCCCGCTGGCCCCAGATCTGCAGCTGTTCCACCGCCGCCGCGCGGAAGGTATCGCCCGCCGCGATCATCACCGACTTGCCCGCCGCGCGGAACTGGCTGGCCAGCTTGCCGATGGTGGTGGTCTTGCCCGCGCCGTTCACGCCCACGACCAGAACGACCTGCGGCTTTTTCGGATAAAGGGGCAGGGGGCGCGCGACGGGGGTCATGATCCGCGCGATCTCGCCCGCCAGCAGTTCCTTGAGTTCGGTGGAGGACAGGCGGCGGCCCATGCGCCCCTCGGCGATGTTGGCGGTCACGCGCAGGGCGGTGTCCACGCCAAGGTCGGCCTGGACCAGCATGTCCTCCAGTTCCTCCAGCATGGCGTCGTCAAGGGCGCGGCGGGGTTCCTCGGGCTTGGGCGAGGTGCCGAACAAGCGGCCGACAAGGCCCGGCGCGGGGGCGGCGGGTGCCGGGGCAGGGGCTGCCTCGGGCGCGGCCTCGACGATGTCGTCCAGGCCTTCGCCGATCTTCGCCGAAGACCGCGTCAGCCGGTCGCGCAATTTGGTGAAAAACGACATGCCCGCACCTTTCCAAGTCCAGCCCGGACCCTAATCGCTGCGGACCGAAAGGAAAAGGGCGGCAAATCCCGGCTTTCCCCCGGCCCGCCCTTGCGCTAGACCCTGCCCCGGACATTTTCCGGGCAGATGGAAGGACCGTTCATGGCCAATGTGGTGGTTGTCGGCGCGCAATGGGGCGACGAGGGCAAGGGCAAGATCGTCGATTGGCTGAGCGAGCGGGCCGACGTGATCGCCCGCTTCCAGGGCGGCCACAATGCCGGGCACACGCTGGTCATCGGCGGCAAGGTCTTCAAGCTGTCGCTGCTGCCGTCGGGCATCGTGCGGGAAGGCAAGCTGGCGGTGATCGGCAACGGCGTGGTGCTGGACCCCTGGTCGCTGTTTTCCGAAATCGACAAGCTGGCGGGGCAGGGCGTCGCCATCAGCACCGACAACCTGATGATCGCGGAAAATACCCCGCTGATCCTGCCCTTGCACCAGGATCTGGACAAGCTGCGCGAGGAAGCGGCCGGTGCCTCGAAGATCGGCACCACCGGGCGCGGCATCGGCCCCGCCTATGAGGACAAGGTGGGCCGCCGCACGATCCGCGTGGCCGACCTGGGCGACGAGGAAACGCTGGACGCGCGCCTGGACCGTCTGCTGGCCCATCACGACGCGCTGCGCCAGGGCCTTGGCGCGGAACCCATCGACCGGGCGGATCTGAAGTCCAAATTGCTGGAGATCGCGCCGAAGCTGCTGCCCTATGCCCAGCCGGTCTGGAAGATCATGGCCGACGCCCGCAAGGCCGGAAAGCGCATCCTGTTCGAGGGCGCGCAGGGCTCGCTTCTGGACATCGACTTCGGCACCTATCCCTATGTCACCAGCTCGACCACGATGTCGGGGATGGCGGCCTCGGGGACCGGCATGGGGCCGTCGGCCATCGGCTTCGTGCTGGGGATCGTCAAGGCCTATACCACCCGCGTGGGCGAGGGGCCGTTCCCGACCGAATTGCACGACGGCGACGGCCAGCGTCTGGGCGAGCGGGGGCATGAATTCGGCACCGTCACGGGCCGCAAGCGGCGCTGCGGCTGGTTCGACGCGGTGCTGGTGCGCCAGACCTGCGCCATCAGCGGCGTGAACGGCATCGCCCTGACCAAGCTGGATGTGCTGGACGGGTTCGAGACTCTGAAGATCTGCGTGGGATACGAGATCGACGGGGTGAAATACGATTACCTGCCGACCGCCGCCGCCTTGCAGGCCAAGGTCACGCCGATCTATGAGGAAATGGAGGGCTGGCAGGAGTCGACCCAGGGGGCGCGGTCCTGGGCCGATCTTCCGGCGGCGGCGATCAAGTATGTGCGCCGGGTCGAGGAACTGATCCAATGCCCGGTCGCGCTGCTCTCGACCAGTCCCGAGCGGGACGATACGATCCTGGTGACGGATCCTTTTGCCGATTGAGGGCGCAAGCCGGGGGTTTCACACCCCCGGACCCCCGTGGGATATTTAGACCAAAGTGAAAAGGGGAGGCGGTGATGAACCTGAAGACGCGCAAACGGCTGTCGCTGCTGATCCTGGTAGTCGGGATGCCGCTGTATGTCGTGGCGGCGGTGACGCTGGTCAACTGGATGGATGCGCGCTTTGGCCGCCAGCCGATCCTGGTCGAGGTCGCGATCTATGTGGGCCTTGGCATCCTGTGGATCCTTCCCTTCAAGCGGGTCTTTTCCGGCATCGGGCGCGGGGAATGATTCCGCCGCTGGTCATCTCGGACCGGGGGGTGACGGTGATCGGCGGGGGCACGGCCACGCCCTATGACCTGCAGACGGCGCTTGTGGTGGCGCCCACCCTGGTGGCGGCGGATGGGGGCGCGGACCGGGCGCTTGCCCTGGGCCGAACGCCGGACTGGGTGATCGGCGATCTGGACAGCATCACCCCGGGGGCGAGGAAGCTGATCCCGGCGGGGCGCATCCATCACGTGGCCGAGCAGGACAGCACCGATTTCACCAAATGCCTGACCCGCATCGCCGCGCCCTTCGTGATGGCGGTGGGATTTGCGGGCCTGCGGCTGGATCACACGCTGTCGGCGCTGACCACCATGGCCTATACCCCCCGGCCCTTCGTGATCCTGCTGGCCTCGGATGACGTGGTGTTTGTGGCACCGTCCCGGTTGACCTTGCCGCTGATGCCGGGGACGCGCGTGTCGCTGTATCCCATGGGACCGGCGCGGGGGATCAGCACGGGCCTGGAATGGCCCATCGAGGGGATCGAGTTCGCGCCGGGCGGACGTGTGGGCACGTCCAACAGGGCGAACGGCGTCGTCACCCTGCGGATCGAGGGCAAGATGCTGCTGATGCTGCCGCGCAGCACGCTGGCCACGGTGATGACGGCCCTGCGGCTGCCTGCCTGATCAAAGCCCCGTGCGGCGGTTGCCGGTTTGGCCGCGATGGCTTATCTGCAAAGGGCGAACCCGCGGAGGCCTTGCATGTCGCTGAACCCCATCCGTCCCTGGCGCAACATCGAGCGTCGCAAGTCGCGCCAGATCATGGTGGGCCGCGTTCCCGTGGGGGGCGACGCGCCGATCAGCGTGCAGACTATGACCAACACCAACGGCCATGACGTGCGCGCCACGCTGGACCAGGTGATCCGCGCCGCCGACGCGGGGGCCGACATCGTGCGGATTTCCGCGCCCGACCAGGAAACCACGCGGGCGCTGCGCGAGATCTGCCGCGAAAGCCCGGTGCCGATCGTGGCCGACATCCATTTCCACTACAAGCGCGCCATCGAGGCCGCCGAGGCGGGCGCGGCCTGCCTGCGCATCAACCCCGGCAATATCGGCGATGCCACCCGCGTGCGCGAGGTCATCAAGGCAGCCAAGGACCACGGCTGTTCGATCCGCATCGGTGTCAATGCCGGTTCGCTGGAACGACACCTGCTGGAGAAATACGGCGAGCCTTGCCCGGATGCGATGGTCGAGTCGGGTCTGGATCACATCAAGATCCTTCAGGACAACGATTTCCACGAATTCAAGATCAGCGTGAAGGCCAGCGACGTGTTCCTGTCCGCCGCCGCCTATCAGCAGCTTGCGGATGCGACGGACGCGCCGATCCATCTGGGCATCACCGAGGCGGGCGGATTCGTCGGCGGCACGGTGAAGTCGGCCATAGGGCTTGGCAACCTGCTGTGGATGGGCATCGGCGACACGATCCGCGTCAGCCTGTCCGCCGATCCGGTCGAGGAGGTGAAGGTCGGGTTCGAGATCCTCAAGTCGCTGGGCCTGCGGACGCGGGGGGTGCAGATCATCTCCTGCCCGTCCTGCGCGCGGCAGGGGTTCGACGTGATTCGCACCGTCGAGGCGCTGGAAAAGCGGCTGGAACACATCAAGACGCCCATGTCGCTGTCGATCATCGGCTGCGTGGTTAACGGCCCGGGCGAGGCGCTGATGACCGATATCGGCTTCACCGGCGGCGGCGCGGGCAGCGGCATGGTCTATATGGCCGGGCGGCAGAGCCACAAGATGACGAACGCGCAGATGATCGACCATATCGTGCAACTGGTCGAGGAACGGGCCGAGAAGATCGAGGCGGAAGCAGGCGTTCAAGCGGCCGAGTAGGGTACGTTCCGGTGCGTGCAGGCACGCACCCTATCCGCCGGTATGGCTCATGTGGCGGGACATCTGGCCGGCGACGGTCTGGCGGGAATAGTCGAAATCGTGGCCCTTGGGCTTGTGCGCGATGGCGGCGCGGATGGCATCTTTCACCGCCGCATCGTCGGCGGAGGCCCGCAAGGGCGCGCGCAGGTCGGCGCGATCTTCCTGGCCCAGGCACATGTAAAGTTCCCCGGTGCAGGTCAGGCGCACGCGGTTGCAGCTTTCGCAGAAATTGTGGGTCAGCGGCGTGATGAAGCCGATCTTCTGGCCGGTTTCCTGCAGGCGGACATAGCGGGCCGGGCCGCCGGTGCGTTCGGCCAGGTCGATCAGGGTAAAACGTTCGGCCAGTCGCGCGCGCAGGTCGGACAGCGGCCAATACTGGTCCAGCCGATCCTCGTTCCCCAGATCGCCCATCGGCATGACCTCGATGAAGGTCAGGTCGTGGCCTTGGTCGCCGCACCAGCGGACCAGGTCGAACAACTCGCTGTCGTTCACGCCTTTCAGCGCCACGGCGTTGATCTTGACCCGAAGGCCTGCGGCGGTGGCGGCGCGGATGCCGTCCAGCACCTGCGGCAGGCGGCCCCAGCGGGTGATCGCCGCGAACTTGTCGGGGTCCAGCGTGTCCAGCGAGACATTGACCCGTCGGATGCCGCAATCGGCCAGCTCGCTGGCGTATCGACCCAACTGGCTGCCGTTGGTGGTCAGCGTCAGTTCGTCCAGCCCCGTGCCAAGATGGCGCGACATGGCGTGGAAGAAGGACATGATGTTGCGCCGCACCAGCGGCTCGCCCCCGGTGATGCGCAGCTTGCGCACGCCCAGGTCCACGAAGGCGCTGCACAGGCGGTCCAGTTCCTCCAGCGTCAGAAGCTCGGCCTTGGGCAGGAACTGCATGTGTTCGGCCATGCAATAGACGCAGCGGAAATCGCAGCGGTCCGTGACCGACACCCGCAGATAGGTGATCGGCCGCGCGAAGGGGTCGATAAGGGGGGCCGACTGTTGCATGGTCCCAATCTAGGCGCGCGCGAGGCCGCGCACAAGCGGCGAGCGGCTGGACGGGGTCGCGCCGGGCAGGCTAGGCTGCGCGCGAGAACGGGACAGAAGGGACAATCCATGCGTATCACCACCGCCGCACCGGCGCTGATCCTGACTGCGGGCCTTCTGGCGGGCTGCACCGAAGGGGCGATGACCGCCAGCCGCAGCACGGCGGCCCCGAAGACGCAGATGACGACCGAACAGGTGGCGGCGGCGACCGCCGTCACCCGCGCACCCGCGCCGCGTCCGGCGGCCCGCGCAACGGCGGCGCAACTGGACACGACCACGCCGGAACAGCGGGCCGAGGCCGCAAGGCCCGCCCAGGCGGCCGAGACGAAGCTGGGCAGCACCATCGCCTCGCTTGGCGATCCGACCGAGGGCGGGTTCTGGATCAAGACGCCGCTGGTCAAGGAACGCGGACTGGGCCGGATCGTGGATCCGGCGACCGGCAAGTCGGCCAAGGTGGACCTGATCCCGCTGGACGGCCCGGCCAGCGGCGGATCGCAGGTGTCCTTGCCCGCCCTGCAATTGCTGGGCGTGTCGCTGACCGACCTGCCGACGATCGAGGTTTATCGGTCCTGAACCAGCCGCGCCACGTCCTTGCGCGCAAAGGGCTTCATCCGCGCCCCGTGATCGGCCAGGAAGGCGCGGACGCGGGGCGCGTCGCGTTTGGACAGATCGCGCAGCCACCAGGCGATGGCCTTCTGGATGAAGGTGTCCCGGTCGTCCGCCAGCCGTGCGGCCCAGTCCAGCACGCGTTCGCGCGCCTCCAGATCGGCGGGCTTGGGGTTGTTCATCTTGGCCCAGGGCAGGGTGCCCACCAGGGCCGCGCGGCGGGTCCAGGGGTTCGGGTGATCCAGCCAGGCTTCGACCTGATCCAGCCGGGCGGGATCGGCCACCAGCCGCTTTTGCCCTGCGATCATCGCGTGGTCGGCGATGGCCCAGCCGTCGAACTGCGGCACCCATGAGGCGATCAGCGCCCACGCGGCCTCGTCGGGGCGGATGCGGGCCTGCGTCAGCAGCTTGGCCGCGGCAAGGCGCGCCTCGTGGATGTCGCTGTTCCACAAGGCTGCCGCCAGGGCAATGCGCCCGTCCAGGTCGCGGGAGGCGCGCCATTCGGCCACCAGGTCGTCGATCTGCGGGTTCGCGACGCCCAGATAGGTCCGCGCCGCCTTGTGCCAGGCCAGCATCTCGTCGGCCTTGCCGGCATCCGCCAGCGCCCGCAGCGCATCCAGTTCGTTCATCACGGCCTCCGTCCCGCTGTTCTAGGGGTGGCAGAGGTCACGCGCCAGCGGTAAAAGACCCGCGCAATCAACAGGTGTGCCCATGTCCCATTCGTCCGATCCCCGCCCCATGACCGCCCGCCGCAGCGGCGCCCTGCGCGGGGTCGCGACCGTTCCGGGCGACAAGTCGATCAGCCACCGCGCGCTGATCCTGGGCGCGCTGTCGGTGGGCGAGACGCGGATCACCGGATTGCTGGAAGGCCAGGACGTGCTGGACACGGCCAAGGCGATGGCGGCCTTTGGCGCCCAGGTCGAACGGCTGGGGCAGGGCGAATGGTCGGTGCATGGGGTGGGCGTCGGCGGGTTTTCCGAACCCGAGGGCGTGATCGACTGCGGCAATTCCGGCACCGGCGTGCGGCTGATCATGGGGGCCATGGCCACGACGCCGATCACCGCGACCTTCACCGGCGATGCCAGCCTGTCGCGCCGCCCGATGGCCCGCGTGACCGATCCGCTGGCCCTGTTCGGCGCGCAGATCACCGCGCGCGAAGGCGGGCGGTTGCCGATCACCATCGAAGGCGCGGCCGATCCGCTGCCCGTGTGTTACCGCACGCCGGTCGCCAGCGCGCAGATCAAGTCGGCGATCCTGCTGGCGGGCCTGAATGTGCCGGGCGAGACGGTGGTGATTGAATCCGAACCCACCCGCGATCATTCCGAACGGATGCTGGCGGGCTTTGGCGCGGATATCCGAACCGAGACGACGGACGAAGGCCATGTCATCACGCTGCAAGGCCGCCCCGAACTGCGCGCGCAGCCGGTGGCCGTGCCGCGCGATCCGTCCAGCGCGGCCTTTCCGGTGGCCGCCGCGCTGATCGTGCCAGGATCCGAGATCCGCGTGCCCGGCGTCAGCCGCAACCCGACCCGTGACGGGCTGTATGTCACGCTGCTGGACATGGGCGCGGACATCGCCTTTGAAAACCCGCGCGAGGAAGGGGGCGAGCCGGTGGCCGACCTGCTGGTCCGCCATGGCCCCCTGAAGGGCGTCACCGTTCCGGCGGAACGCGCGGCCAGCATGATAGACGAATTCCCGATCCTGTCCGTGATTGCTGCCTTTGCCGAGGGCGCGACCGTGATGAACGGCGTGGCGGAACTGCGCGTCAAGGAAAGCGACCGCATCGACGCCATGGCGCGCGGGCTGGAAGCCAATGGCGTGACGGTCGAGGAAACCCGGGACAGCCTGACCGTTCACGGCATGGGCCGCGTGCCGGGCGGCGGCATGGCGGTCACGCATCTGGACCACCGGATCGCCATGTCCTTCCTGGTGCTGGGCTTGGCGACCGAGGCGCCGGTCTCCATCGACGACGGCGCGCCCATCGCGACCTCGTTCCCCGACTTCCTGCCCTTGATGCAGGGGTTGGGGGCGGATCTGGGCTAGGCGGCGCGTTCGTCGAACTTCGCCTCGATATTGTTGCCGTCGGGGTCGCAGAGATAGGCGGCGTAATAGCCGGGATGGTAATCGCGCAATCCCGGCGCGCCGTTGTCGGTGCCGCCTGCGGTCAGGCCGGCGGCGTGGAAGGTCTGCACCGCCTCGCGGGAATGGGCAATGAAGGCCAGGTGGATCCGGCTGGGCGGGGTATGGGCATCGGCCTGGTCCAGGTAGAAACCGTCGATTTCCAGCCAGTCGCGGCCGATGCGGACGTCGTCGCCCCGGCCCAGGGCCTCGAACACGGCCTGGTAGAAGGCCATGGCCTGGTCGAGATGGACCGACCGCAGGTGGATGTGGTCGATGACGGGTGGTATTTTTTCGGTCATGCGCGCCTCCGGCAATCGAACGCGGAGGCAGCGCTTTGGTTCGGCAAATCTTTGTCAGGCGTGCTGCGGATAACCGACGGCGCGCAGGGCGGTGGCGATCTCGTCCAGGATGGCGGGGTCGTCGATGGTGGCGGGGGTGTTGAAGGGCTGGCCATCCGCGATCTTGACCATCGTGGCGCGCAGGATCTTGCCCGACCGCGTCTTGGGCAGGCGGTCCACCACGCAGGCGGTCCTGAAGGCCGCGACCGGGCCGATCTGGTCGCGGACCATGCCCACGACTTCCTTCACGACCTGGGTGTCGGGGGTGTTCGTGCCCTTCTTCAGGCACAGGAAGCCCAGCGGCATCTGGCCCTTCAGGCTGTCGGCCACGCCGATCACCGCGCATTCGGCCACGGCGGGGTGGGCTGACAGAACCTCCTCCATCGCGCCGGTGGACAGGCGATGGCCCGCGACGTTGATCACGTCGTCGGTGCGGGCCATGATATACAGGTAGCCGTCCTCGTCGATATAGCCCGCGTCGCCCGTTTCGTAATAGCCGGGGAAATGCGACAGATAGGACTTGGTGAAGCGGTCGGCGGCGTTCCACAGGGTCGGCAGGGTGCCCGGCGGCAGGGGCAGCTTGATCGCAACCGCGCCCAGGGTGCCGGGGGGAACGGGATGGCCCTCCTCGTCCAGAACCTGCACGTCATAGCCCGGCAGCGCGACCGAGGGGCTGCCGTGCTTGACCGGCAGCAGTTCGATCCCGACCGGGTTCGCGGCGATGGGCCAGCCGGTTTCGGTCTGCCACCAGTGGTCGATGACCGGCACGCCCAGCTTTTCCTCGGCCCACTGGATGGTGTCGGGATCGGCGCGTTCGCCCGCCAGATACAGCGTCTTGAAATGACGCAGGTTGTAGTCGCCGATCAGCGTGCCGTCCGGGTCTTCGCGGCGGATGGCGCGGATCGCGGTGGGGGCGCTGAAGACGCTTTTGACGCGGTGGTTCTGGATCACCCGCCAATAGGCGGCGGCGTCGGGGGTGCCCACCGGCTTGCCCTCGAACACGATGGTGGTGGCGCCGACGGCCAGCGGGCCATAGCAGATATAGCTGTGGCCCACGACCCAACCCACGTCCGAGGCCGCCCAGAACACGTCGCCCGCCTCGATGTCATAGACGTTCTTCATCGACCAGGCGAGCGCGACCATGTGCCCCCCGGTATGGCGCACCACGCCCTTGGGCTGGCCCGTGGTCCCCGAGGTGTAAAGGACATAGGCCGGGTGGTTCCCCTCGACCGGGACGCATTCGGCGGGTTCGACGCCGTATTGAAAGCTGTGCCAGGCCACGTCGCGGCCCGGGGTCAGTTCGGCCACCTCTTGTTCCCGTTGCAGGATCACGCAGAAGTCGGGCTTGTGCGTCGCTTCGTCGATCGCCCGGTCCAGCAGCGGCTTGTAATGGACGATCCGGCCCGGTTCGACCCCGCAGGACGCGGCGATGATCGCCTTGGGCGTGGCGTCGTTGATGCGGACGGCCAGTTCATGCGCCGCGAAGCCGCCGAAGACGACGGAATGGATCGCGCCCAGGCGGGCGCAGGCCAGCATCGCCTCCAGCGCCTCGGGGACCATGGGCATGTAGATGATGACCCGGTCGCCCTTTTCGATGCCCTTGGCGCGCAGGGCGCCTGCCAGGCTGGCGACCCGGTCGCGCAATTCGGCATAGGTGATGCCGCGATAGGACCGGGTGATCGGGCTGTCATGGATGATGGCAAGCTGGTCGCCGCGTCCGGCCTCGACATGGCGGTCAACGCAGTTCCAGCAGGCGTTCAGGGTGCCGTCCGCGAACCATTCCCCGGCCGGTCCCCCGTCGAAGAAGGCCCGGCTTGGGGGGCGGTCCCAGTCGATCTTGCGGGCGGCGTCCAGCCAGAACCCCTCGGGGTCCGACTGCCAGGCGGCATAGGTGTCGCGATACGACATGGCGGTATCTCCTCACTCCTGCCGCATGTGTTACGCAAGCGGCGAGGCTTTGCGCAACAATGTTAGCGGGGCAGGTAAGAGGCATGTGGCAAAATATAGCAGATATGGGCCGGAAGCGTTTGCAAACCGGAAAAACCTGCAAACCAGTCCATGCGGGGCCACGTAGTTTGCAAATGCGGCAATGCAGGTGCAGCGTGCCGGGCGGTCCTTGAAGCGAATCGCCCGGCGTGGAGGATCAACTGTAATGGGCGACCGGGGTTCCGGCGAGAACGCTCATGTTCAGAAGCCCGCGCGTGGTGATGGATGGGGTGACGATATGGGCGCGGTTGCCCATGCCCATCAGGATCGGCCCGACCTCCAGCCCGTTGGCGCGCATCTTCAGCGCGTTCCTGACACCCGATGCCGCGTCGGTGCCCGCAAAGACCAGCACGTTCGCCACGCCTTCCAGCCGCGAGCCGGGGAAGATCCGTTCCCGCAGTTCCGGGCTGAGGGCCGAGTCGACGTGCATTTCGCCGTCATACATGAAGTCGGGCTTGCGGGCGTCCAGCAGGGCCAGGGCCTCGCGCATCTTGCGGCCGGTATAGGTGTCCAGGTTCCCGAACTGCGAATGGCAGCAGAGCGCGATCTTGGGCGTCAGGCCGAAGCGGCGGACATGGCGCGCGGCGCCCATCACCGTGTCCATCACCTGCTGCGGCGTCGGATCGTCGTGGCATTGCGTGTCGGCGACGAACAGCGGCCCATCCTCCAGGATGATCATGGACAGCGCGCCGATGGGGTTCAGGCCGTCGCGGGCCAGGATCTCGCGGATATAGCGCAGGTGCCAGGAATATTGCCCGAAGGTGCCGCAGATCAGGCTGTCGGCCTCTCCGCGATGGACCATCACGCCCGCGATGGCGGTGGTGTTTGTGCGCATGATCGCGCGGGCGATGTCGGGGCTGACGCCGCGCCGGGCCATCAGCTGGTGATAGGTTTCCCAGTAATCGCGGTAGCGGGGGTCGTTCTCGGGGTTCACGATCTCGAAATCGCGCTCGGGGCGGATCGGCAGGCCCGCGCGTTCGGCGCGCATGGCGATCACCTCGGGGCGGCCGATCAGGATCGGCACGTCGGTCGTTTCCTCCAGCATGGCATTGGCGGCGCGCAGGACGCGTTCATCCTCGCCCTCGGCGAATGCGATGCGGCGGGTGGCGGTGGCGGCGGCTTCAAACACGGGGCGCATGATAAGGGCGGACCGGAAGACCGAACTGTCCAGCTTGCGCTTGTAGGTTTCCAGATCCTCCAGCGGGCGGGTGGCCACGCCGGTTTCCATCGCGGCGCGGGCCACGGCGGAGCTGACCACGCCGACAAGGCGCGGGTCGAAGGGTTTCGGGATCAGGTATTCCGGCCCGAAGGTCAGCGTCTCGCCGCGATAGGCGGCGGCGGCCTCGGCGGCGGTGGTGGCGCGGGCCAGGGCCGCGATGCCCTCGATGCAGGCCAGCTCCATCTCGGCGTTGATGGTGGTCGCGCCCACGTCCAGCGCGCCCCGGAAGATGAAGGGGAAGCACAGGACGTTGTTCACCTGGTTCGGGAAATCGCTGCGGCCCGTGGCGATGATGGCATCGGGGGCGACCGCGCGGGCCTCGTCGGGCAGGATTTCCGGCGTGGGGTTCGCCAGCGCGAAGATGATCGGGCGGCGGGCCATCTTCGCCACCATGTCAGGCTTCAGCACGCCGGGACCGGACAGGCCCAGGAACAGGTCGGCGCCCGCGATCACCTCGGCCAGGGTGCGGGCGTCGGTGTCCTGCGCGAAGGCGGCCTTCTGGACGGTCATGTCCTCGACCCGGCCCTTGTAGACAAGGCCGTGGATGTCGCAGAGCCAGACATTCTCGCGCTTGACCCCCAGCTTCAGCAGCATGTTGAGGCAGGCGATCCCTGCCGCCCCGCCGCCGGTGGACACCACCTTGATGTCGGAAAACCGCTTGCCCGCGACATGCAGCGCGTTCGTGGCCGCCGCGCCCACGACAATGGCGGTGCCGTGCTGGTCGTCGTGGAAAACGGGGATGTTCATCCGTTCCCGGCACAGCTTTTCGACGATGAAGCAGTCGGGGGCCTTGATGTCTTCCAGGTTGATCGCGCCGAAGGTCGGCTCCAGCGCGCAGACGATGTCGGCCAGCTTTTCGGGATCGGATTCGTTCACCTCGATATCGAAGCAGTCGATATTGGCGAATTTCTTGAACAGGACGGCCTTGCCCTCCATCACCGGCTTGGACGCCGCAGCCCCGATATTGCCAAGGCCCAAGACCGCCGTGCCGTTCGACACCACCGCCACCAGGTTCGCCCGAGAGGTATAGCGGCTGGCCGTGGCGGGATCGGCCTTGATCTCCAGGCAGGCCTCGGCCACGCCGGGGGAATAGGCGCGGGACAGGTCGCGGCCATTGGCCAGGGGCTTCGTCGCCCGGATTTCCAGCTTACCCGGGCGCGGGAATTCGTGATAATCCAGCGCCTCTTGCCGGGCATTGTCCTGCCTGCGTTCTTCCATGTCTGCCCCCTCGGTCTGCGAATTGGTTGAGCGTTAAACCATTTCCCGGCCGGGGAACAGAAGCCTTCGGCTTGCGTTAGCGGCACCGCTGCGCGAAACTGTCGCAACGATTACAGGAGAAGCGGATGTCGCTGCTGGATGCCGCCCGCGAGGTGCGCGAAATGGCCTATGTGCCCTATTCCCGGTTCAAGGTGGGCGCGGCCATCCGGGGCGCCTCGGGGGCCGTCTATCGCGGCTGCAACGTGGAAAACGTGGCCTATCCCGAAGGGACCTGCGCCGAGGCCGGGGCCATCGCCGCCATGGTCGCGGCGGGCGAGACGGAACTGATCGAGGTCGCGGTGATCGCCGACAGCCCGTCCCCCGTGCCCCCCTGCGGCGGCTGCCGTCAGAAGCTGGCGGAATTCGGCAACGGGCATACCCCCGTGCTGCTGGCGACCATCGACGGCGCGACGCTGGCCACCACGGTGGGCGAGTTGCTGCCGGGCCGGTTCGACGCCGGGCACATGGCCAAGGCGGAATGACCGACCCGCGCCCTGTCATCGCGGCGCTCCGCGACGGCCGCGGCCTGGACGGCCCGGGCGCCGCGCTGATCGCGCAGGGCCTGGCCGACGGGTCGATCAGCGACGCGCAGGCGGGGGCCTTTGCCATGGCGGTGCTGGTCAAGGGCATCGGCACCCCGGGCCGCGTGGCGCTGACGCGGGCCATGCGCGATTCGGGCCATGTGCTGCACTGGGATCTGCCGGGGCCGGTGGTGGACAAGCATTCCACGGGTGGCATCGGCGATGCGGTCAGCCTGGTGCTGGCCCCTCTGCTGGCAGCAAAGGGGATGTTCGTGCCGATGATCTCGGGCCGTGGCCTGGGCCATACCGGCGGCACGCTGGACAAGCTGGAGGCGATCCCCGGATACCGCTGCGACCAGTCCGAGGATGATTTCCGCCGCATCACCCGCACCGTGGGCTGCGCCATCGTCGCGGCCAGCGGCGATTTCGCGCCCGCCGACCGCAGGCTGTATGCGATCCGCGACGAATCGGCGACGGTGGAATCCATCGACCTGATCACGGCGTCCATCCTGTCCAAGAAGCTGGCGGCGGGGTTGCAGGCGCTGGTGCTGGACGTGAAGGCCGGGTCGGGGGCCTTCCTGCGCAAGGCGGAATCGTCCCAACGCCTGGCGCAGGCCCTGGTGGAAACGGCGAATGGCGCGGGGTGCAGGACTTCGGCCCTGATCACCGACATGGACCAGCCCTTGGCCCGCAGCGCCGGGAACGCGTTGGAGGTGGCCGAGTCGATCCGTGTCCTGCGCGGCGAACCCGGCGCCCTGCGCGACCTGACGCTGGCGCTCGCGTCCGAGGTGCTGCGGCTTGTCGGGCAGGGGGATGACAACCTGGCCGACCTGCTGGATTCGGGCGCGGCGGCTGAGGTCTTTGGCCGCATGATCGCGGCCCAGGGCGGCCCCGCCGATCTGCTGGACCGTCCCGACGCGCACCTGGCGCCTGCCCCGGTCATCCGCCCCATTCCCGCGCCCGAAGGCCGCGTGGCGCAGATCGACGTGACCGCGCTTGGCCATGCCGTCGTGGCCTTGGGCGGCGGCCGCGTCCGCGCGGGCGAGGCCATCGACCCCCGCGTGGGCCTGTCCATGCTGGCGAAACTGGGTGAGGAGGTCGGCCCCGGCCGCCCCCTGGCCCTGGTCCACGCCGCTGACGACACCGCGGCCGAGGTCGCCATTGCCGCAGTCCACGCCGCCTATCGCCTGGGCGAGGGTGGCGCGCCCGGCCCCCTGGTCCGCGAAAGGATCGCGCCGTGACGGATCGGCGCGCCTTCCTGATCGTGATGGACAGCGTGGGCATCGGCGGCGCGCCCGATGCGGATGCGTTCTTCAACGGCGACCGGCCCGATACCGGCGCGAATACCGTTGCCCATATCGCGCAGGCCCGACCGCTGCACATGCCGAACCTTGCCGGGCTTGGCCTGGGGGCGGCGGTGCGCCTTGCCTCCGGGCAGGACGCGCCCGGGCTGATGGTGCCGCCGCAGGGGCTGTGGGGGGCGGCCACGGAAATCTCGAAAGGCAAGGACACGCCTTCGGGCCATTGGGAAATCGCGGGCGTGCCGGTGCCCTGGGATTGGCACTATTTCCCTGACACCATCCCGGCCTTTCCGCCCGAGGTGACGGCCCGCATCTGCGACCTGGCGGGGACCAAGGGGATCCTGGCGAATTGCCACGCCTCGGGCACGCAGGTGATCGAGGATTTCGGGGCCGACCATATCCGCAGCGGCTGGCCGATCTGCTATACCTCGGTGGACAGCGTGTTGCAGATCGCAGCACACGAGGAGCATTTCGGCCTGGACCGGCTGATCGGCTTGTGCGAATCGCTGGCCCCCACCCTGCACGCCATGCGCGTGGGCCGCGTGATCGCGCGCCCCTTCGTGGGCGAGGCTCCGGGCGAATTCCGCCGCACCGGCAACCGCCGCGATTTCGCCATCGCGCCCCCGGGCCGCACGATCTTGGACATCGCGCAAGGCGCGGGCCGCGTGACCCATGCCATCGGCAAGATCGGCGACATCTTCAGCCATCGCGGCATCACCCACCTGCACAAGGGCAAGTCCGACGCCGACCTGGCCGACCACTTGGTCCGCCTTGGCAAGGATGCCGAACCCGGCAGCCTGACCTTCGCCAATTTCGTCGAATTCGATACGAATTTCGGCCACCGCCGCGACATCCCCGGCTATGCCGCGCAACTGGAATGGTTCGACGGGGTGGCCGGCCGGTTCCTCGTCACGCTGCGCCCGGGCGACCTGGCGATCTTCACCGCCGACCACGGCAACGACCCGTCCTGGCACGGCACCGACCACACCCGCGAACGGGTGGCGGTCCTGGGCCATGGCCTCGGTCTGCGAGAGATCGGTCTGGTGGGCTTCAGCGACATCGGCGCCTCGGTCCTGGTGCATCTGGGCCTGCCCGCGCCCGATCATGGAAGGTCGTTCCTGTGAAGAAGATCGAACTGCACCTGCATCTGGAAGGCGCGGCACCCCCCGCCTTCATCCGGGGCCTGGCCCAGGAAAAGCACGCCGACCTGACCGGCGTCTTCGACGAACGCGGCCACTATGCCTATGACGGCTTCGACGGCTTCCTGCGCTGCTACGAGGCCGCGACCAGCGTGTTGCAAACCCCGCAGGATTACGCCCGCCTGCTGGCCGAGGTGCTGGAACGATCCGCCGAGCAGGGCGTGATCTACACGGAACTGTTCGTCTCGCCCGAGTTCTGCGGCGGCGCGGATCTGTCCGCCTGGCGCGACTATCTGGCCGCCATGATCGAGGTCGCCGACAAGGCCCGCGCCCAGGGCATCGACAGCCGCGCGATCCTGACCATCATCCGCCATTTCGGCCCCGACCGCGCCCGCAAGACCGCGATCTGCGCGGCGGAAACGGCGGGGGATTGGGTCACGGGCTTCGGCATGGGCGGGGCCGAGGCCGTGGGACGCGCGACCGACTACGCCTGGTCCTTCGACTGCGCCAACGAAGCGGGCCTTGGCCTGACCTGCCACGCGGGCGAATGGGGCGGCCCGGACAGCATCCGCGACGCCTTGTCGCTTGGCTGCACCCGCATCGGCCACGGCGTCCGCGCCATCGAGGACGCGGCCCTGGTCCGCGACCTGGCCGACAAGGGCGTCACGCTGGAAGTCTGCCCCGGATCGAACGTCGCGCTTGGCGTCTATCCCGGCTGGCCCGCCCATCCCGTCGCGCGGCTTGCCGATGCCGGGGTGCGCGTCACCGTGTCCACCGACGACCCGCCCTTCTTCCGCACGACGATGCGTCACGAATACGACCGGCTTGCCGATGCCTTCGGTTGGGGCGATACGGAACTCGCGCAGATCAACCGCTGGGCCGCCGAGGCTGCCTTCTGCGACCAAGCGACCCGCGACAGGCTTTTGAAGGAGTTCCCGTGAGCCAGCACCTGACCGTCATCGACCACCCGCTTGTCCAGCACAAGCTGACGATCATGCGCCAGAAGGACGTGTCCACCGCAGGCTTCCGCCGCCTGTTGCGGGAAATCAGCCTGCTTCTGGCCTATGAGGTCACGCGCGAACTGGAACTGACCACCACCCGCATCGAAACCCCCCTGTGCGAGATGGACGCGCCTACGCTGGAGGGGAAAAAGCTCGCCCTGATCTCGATCCTGCGGGCGGGGAACGGGCTGCTGGACGGCATTCTGGAGATGATCCCCGGCGCCCGCGTGGGCTTCGTGGGCCTTTACCGCGACCCCGAGACGCTGATGCCGGTGGAATATTACTGCAAGGTTCCCAAGGAACTGGACGCGCGCCTGACCATCGTCGTCGATCCGATGCTAGCGACCGGCAACTCCTCGGTCGCCGCCATCGACATGCTGAAGGCGCGCGGGGCCACGAACCTGCGCTTCCTGTGCCTGCTGGCCGCGCCGGAAGGGGTGGAACGGATGCGGCAGGCCCATCCCGACGTGCCGATCTTCACGGCCTCACTGGACGAACGGCTGGACGACCACGGCTATATCGTGCCCGGCCTGGGCGATGCGGGCGACCGGATGTTCGGGACGAAATAGCCCGTTAACCCGGGGTTCAGGCTTTCCCCCTATTGCTGGGGCATGAAGTCGAATCGCGGGTGGCTGATGCGGGTCTTGGGTTGGATGGTGCTGGTGCTTTGGCTGCCGGGGCGGGTTCTGGCCGCGCCCGAGCCGCCCCCGCCCGGGGACTATCCGGGCGCGCAATATATCGACCGCACGGGCTGCGTCTTTGTCCGTGACGGTGCGGACTGGAAGCCGCGCCTCGATAAGCAGGGCGCGCCGATCTGCGGCTTTCCCCCCAGCCAGCCAGCCGAGACGGCAGGGGCGCCCGCCGATCCGCCCTCGCCCGAGGAGGTTCTGACGGCGATTCTGGCCGAAGGCTTGCGGTCCGGCGACCTGCTGGCAAATCCGGCCGCGCCGCCGCTGGCGGATGCCGCGCCCGATCCCGGGCAGGCACAACTGGACACGACGCTGGCCCAGCAGGTCGACCTGGACGCCCGGCTTCGCAGCGCCATGACGGGCCGCGCGCCGGACGGGCTTTGCGCGCGCTTGGGCTATCGCCCGGCGGAAGGGGCCACGCCGATCCTCGGCGGGGATGTCACGCAGGGCCTGTGCCCCGGAATGACGGCCCCCGATCTGGAACCTGCCATCACGACGGCTTCCGTTCAGCCCAAGGTTGCTCCGGTCCCGGCGCCCGCCGAACGCCCCGCCAAGCTGTCCCGCAAGGTTGCGGCGCCTGCGGCCAAGTCGCAAGGGGACGCGCCTGCCAAACCCTCCCGGGCGGTGGCGCGCCGCCCCGAACCCGTGCGGCCCGCTGTCCCGGCAGGGGTCGAGATGATCCCGGCCCATGCACGCTACGTCCAGATCGGCACCTATGCCGACGAAGCGAATGCCGTTTCGGCCCTGCGGCGCTTGTCGGGAATGGGATACCGAACCGCCCAGAGGCACGAGCGTTCAGGGGACAAAGCAGTGAAAGCCGTCCTGGCCGGGCCCTTCGCGGATCGGCAGGCCCTGGTGGCGGCGCTGACGCGGTTGCGGGCGAACGGCTATCCCCGGGCGGTGGCGCGCTGAGGTCCGGACATGCGAAGGGGGCGCGAACGCCCCCGGAAATCCTGTGCTGGTCTGTCGCGATCAGGCGGCGCGGCGCGTTTCGGCTTCGCGCGGGGCTTCTTCACGGGTGAAGTAGCCGAACATCTGATCCAGCACGGCGTCGGCCTGGGCCTGCAACTTGCGGGCGGAAAGGCTGAGGGGTTGTGCGGTGTTCTGTGCCATTGTCCTGTCTTCCGGGTCGGAGTGGTCCTCCCGGAATGACAGATAGGGGCGGCATGTGCCTGAGTCCATTGCTGCGACGCAGCGTCAACTTGCCTTGCAATGCTGCCATGCAGCAGGCGCATCAGCCCACCTGCACCATGCGGTGCTTTTTCTTGCCGACCGACACCTTCAGCCCGTCCCCGATCAGCGCGGCATCGACGGCCATCTGCGGATCCGACACGGCCTCGTTGTTCAACCGCAGCCCGCCTTCGGCGATCAGGCGCTTGGCCTCTTTCCCCGAGGCGGTGATGCCGGCCTGGACCAGCAGCTGCGCCACGGTCAGCCCGCCCGACAGGGCTTCGGCGCTGACGGTCGCGACCTTCAGATCGCCGCCCGCGCCGCCTTGCTCGAAGACCTGGCGCGCGGTGGCCTCGGCGCTGGCGGCGGCATCGGCGCCGTGCAGCAGGGTCGTGACCTCGTTTGCCAGGCGGATCTTGGCCCCGTTGATCTCGGATCCCTGGAGCGCGCCCAGGCGGTCGCATTCATCCACCGGAAGCTCGGTATAGAGCTTCAGGAACCGGCCCACATCGGCGTCGGTGGTGTTGCGCCAGAACTGCCAGAAGTCATAGGGCGACAGCATCGCCCCGTTCAGCCAGACGGCACCCCCCGCCGACTTGCCCATCTTGCGCCCGTCGCTGGTGGTCAGCAGGGGCGAGGTCAGGCCCCAGATTACCGCATCGTCCACGCGCCGGGTCAGGTCGATGCCGTTGACGATGTTGCCCCACTGGTCCGACCCGCCCATCTGCAACCGGCAGCCATAGCGGCGGTGCAGTTCCAGGAAGTCATAGGCTTGCAGGATCATGTAGTTGAATTCCAGGAAGGACAGCGATTGTTCGCGGTCCAGCCGGGACTTCACCGCTTCGAAGGACAGCATCCGGTTGACGCTGAAATGCCGCCCGATGTCGCGCAGGAACTCCAGGTAGTTCAGCCCGTCCAGCCATTCGGCGTTGTTCAGCATGGTGGCCCGGCCTTCGCCGTAATCCAGATACCGCGCGAAGACCTGGGCCATCCCGTCGATGTTGGACTGAATCGCGGCCTCGTCCAGCAGCGGGCGTTCCTCGCTGCGGAAACTGGGGTCGCCCACCTTGGTGGTGCCCCCGCCCATCAGCGTGATCGGCCGGTTGCCGGTCTTCTGGAACCAGCGCAGCATCATGATGTTCAGCAGGTGCCCCACATGCAGGGACGCCGCCGTCGCGTCATAGCCGATATAGGCCGTGACCGGCCCGTCCAGCAGCGCCTGGTCCAGGGCCGCGTAATCCGTGCAGTCGGCGACATAGCCGCGTTCGGTCATCACGCGCAGGAAATCGGACTTGGGCTGAAAGGTCATCGGCTTTTTCCTTCTGATCGGCGCGGATATACCGGCTGCGGCAGGGAAGGAAAAGCACGATGATCCGGGTTCTGGGAATGATGTCGGGCACCTCGATGGACGGGGTGGACGCGGCAATGATCGAGACGGACGGGGTGCGGATCGGCGGGTTCGGGCGCATCGCCTTTCGCGCCTATTCCGATAACGAATCCGCCGCGCTGCATGGTGCGCTTGGCCGCTGGCCGGGCGAGGCGGGGGTGGCGGACGCCGCCGCGATCTCGGTTGCCAGCCATGCCGCCATGGCCGCCGATTTTCCCGAGGCGGAGTTGATCGGCTATCACGGCCAGACGCTGGCCCATGATCCGCAGGGCAGGGGCACGCACCAGGCGGGCGACGGCGCGTTGCTGGCGCGGAAAGCGGACCGGCCCGTGGTCTGGGATTTCCGCAGCGAAGATGTGCGGCGGGGCGGCGAGGGCGCGCCGCTTGCGCCCTTCTTCCACTGGGCCTGCGCCGGGTGGGCCGTGGGGCAGGGCAAGCTGTCCGCGCAGCCGGTGGCCTTCCTGAACCTGGGCGGGGTCGGCAACATCACCTGGGTCGATCCCACGGCCCCTGCGCCCGAGGTGCCGGGGGCCTGCCTGGCTTTCGACACCGGACCCGCCAATGCGCCCATAGACGACCTGATGCGGCGCAGGCTGCGGCGCAGCCATGACGCGGACGGCGCGCTGGCGGCGGCGGGCCGGGCGGACGGCGCCGTTGTGGCCGATTTCCTGGCGCATCCCTGGTTCGACCGCCCGCCGCCCAAGTCGCTGGACCGCGACCAGTTCACGGGCCTGGCCGCCGCCGTCGCGCCGCTGGCGGACGCCGATGCCGCCGCCACGCTGGTCGCCGTCTTGGCCGGGGCAGTCGCGGCGGGCTTGCGCTGGCTGCCCTCTGTTCCTGCCACCGTGCTGGTCTGCGGCGGCGGGCGGCGCAACCCGGCGATCATGGCGCGGCTGGCTGCGGCGCTGCCCTGCGCCGTGCAGCCGGTCGAGGCCGCGGGCCTGGACGGCGACATGCTGGAAGCCCAGGCCTTCGGCTGGCTGGCCGCGCGCGTCATGCGGGGGTGGCCGACCTCGGGGCCCACGACGACCGGCGTTCCCGCGCCCTGCTGCGGGGGGCGGATCAGTCATCCGCGCAAACGACAGGATTTTTCCAAACGTGCCCTTGACGGGGGCGACGTGTCTGCGTAAACCGCCCCTCACCCCGGCGGGCGATGCGATCGGGGTGGTGAGTGTGCGGTTGTAGCTCAGTTGGTTAGAGTACCGGCCTGTCACGCCGGGGGTCGCGGGTTCGAGCCCCGTCAACCGCGCCACACACACCAGTCGCCCAAGATATAGCGCGGTTGTAGCTCAGTTGGTTAGAGTACCGGCCTGTCACGCCGGGGGTCGCGGGTTCGAGCCCCGTCAACCGCGCCATTTCTTCCCCTTTTTCCTGATTGAAGCGTTGTCGGGGGCGCTGCCCCCGTCCTGCGGACTCCCCCGGGATATTTGTGGCCAAGGTGAACGGGCGGGTTGAAGCGCGCGCCGGGATGGGTCATCTGAACGGCTGATTGCGGGGGATTGCCATGACGGATCATGAGGATGCAACGGCGCTGATCGCCACCATGGGCGAGGCCGCGCGCGCCGCTGCGGTGGACCTGGCGCAGGCCACGGCGGAACGCAAGCACGCCGCCCTGATCGCGGCGGCCGAGGCCCTGCGCCGCAACCAGGCCGAGATTCTGGCCGCCAATGAACAGGACATGCAGTTCGGCCGCGACAAGGGCCTGGCCGATTCGATGCTGGACCGGCTGCGCCTAGACGAAGACCGCCTGCGCGGGATCGAGGACGGCTTGCGCACCGTGGCCGGACAGCCCGATCCGGTGGGCGAGGTCGTGGCCGAATGGGACCGCCCGAACGGGCTGCACATCCAGCGCGTGCGCACCCCCATCGGCGTGATCGGCGTCATCTATGAAAGCCGCCCGAACGTGACCGCCGACGCGGGGGCGCTTGCGCTGAAATCCGGCAATGCCGTGATCCTGCGCGGCGGGTCGGAAAGCCTGCATTCCGCCCGCGCGATCCATGCCTGCATGGTCCAGGGCCTGCGCCAGGCGGGCCTGCCCGAGGCCGCGATCCAGCTTGTGCCGACCCGCGACCGGGCGGCGGTGACGGCGATGCTGCAAGCCCAGGGGCTGATCGACGTGATCATCCCGCGCGGCGGCAAGGGGCTGGTGGGGCTGGTCCAACGCGAAGCGCGGGTGCCGGTCTTTGCGCATCTTGAGGGGATCTGCCACGTTTATATCGACCGCGACGCCGATCCCGACAAGGCGCGGCGCGTGGTGCTGAACGCCAAGACGCGGCGCACGGGCGTCTGCGGGGCTGCGGAATGCCTGTTGATCGATCGAGCCTATCGCGGCGGCCCCGCCCTGGTCCAGGCGCTGCTGGACGCAGGCGTCGAGGTTCGGGCGGATGGCGACCTGGCCCGGATCCCCGGCACCGTCTTGGCCGAGCCCGACGATTTCGGGCAGGAGTTCCTGGACATGATCATCGCCGCGAAACTGGTCGATGGCGTGGACGGGGCCATCGCCCATATCCGCCGCCATGGCAGCCAGCACACCGAATCGATCCTGACCGAAAACGACGCGACCGCGCGGCGGTTCTTCAATGGATTGGACAGCGCGATCCTGATGCGCAACGCCTCGACCCAGTTCGCGGACGGGGGCGAGTTCGGCATGGGCGCGGAAATCGGCATCGCCACCGGCAAGCTGCACGCCCGTGGCCCGGTCGGGGCCGAGCAGCTGACCAGCTTCAAGTATCTGGTGACGGGCGACGGCGCGATCCGGGCGTAACGCCGGGCCGGGATCAGAAGGCGATCTCGGCCCCCTTGTCGTCCACCTCGCAGCGGACGGGGCGGCCTGCGCTTGCCAGGGCATCGGCCAGCAGGGGAAACTGGACCTCGGAGGGCAGGGGGTTGCGCGGCGCATCGCCCCCCAGCCAGGCCCACAGGGCCGCGTCCTGCCTGGTCCGCTCGGCCTCGGCCACCAGGCGCCAGCCGGCGGGACCGTGCAGCACCGTGACCGTGCCGCCCCAGGGGATCGCGCTTTCCAGGCACATCATCGCCAGCGTGACCATCCGGATGTCGGTCCGGGCGAAATCGCCCTCGGCCTCCAGCCGGATCTGCATCCGGCCCTGCGCGGAAAACCCGTCCAGCAACTGCGCCAGCCCTGCGCGCGAGATGCGCTGGTCCCCCTGCACCTGCCCGAAGGCCACGCGGAAGATCTGGATGCGCGCGCGCGCGGCCGCCACGCTTTCCGCAATCAGCTTCAGTTCGGGGCAGGCGGCGATGCCGGGAAAGTCGGGCGACATCTCCAGCAGCTCGACCCCGTTGCCGATGGCCCCCAGGGGCGAGACGAGGTCGTGGCACAGCCGCGATCCCAGCAGTTGCGACAGCTCGCCCGGTGCGACATGCGTTGTATCCGGAACCATGGGACATTACCTTTCAATTGACAGACAAGGGGGGGGACGACGCCGTGAACGAGATGCTGGAACCCGGAATGATCGTCCGCCATCCCGGCGCGCCCGAATGGGGCGAGGGGCAGGTGCAATCGCGCATCGGCGATCGCATCACCGTCAATTTCCTTGAAGCGGGCAAGCAGGTCATCGACGGAAAACGGGTGTCACTGGATATCGTGTGGTTACAGGGCAACTAGGGCTTCCGCCAGAATTGCAACCTTTGGTTGTTCAGTGCAAGCGGTGATGCGGGGTTCCCCGCTGCGCTGTTGCAATGCCGCCCCCCGCCGCCTAGAGAAGATCCGATGACCATGACCGCCCTTGCCGCACGCATGAAGTCCGACCCGTCCTTCTTCGACATCCGGCTGGCCGTGTCGGAAGCGGACCTGCTGGCCGCGCAGCGCCTGCGCTATCGCGTCTTTGTCGAGGAACTGGGCGGCGACGGTCCCCTGGTCGATCATGACCGGCGGCTGGAACGGGACGAATTCGATCCCGTGGTCGATCACCTCTGCCTGATCGACAACCGGCGGTCGAGCGCGGATCTGGATCATGTGGTGGGCGTCTATCGCCTGCTGCCAGGCGACCGCGCGGCGCGGTTCGGGCGGTTCTATTGCGATTCCGAATACGATCTGACGCCCTTGCGCCAATGCGGCCGCCCGGTGCTGGAACTGGGCCGATCCTGCGTCGATCCGGCCGTGCGCGGCGGGTCGGGCATGTTCCTGATGTGGAACGCCCTGGCCGATTACGTGCTGGACCACGGCATCCAGATCCTGTTCGGCGTGGCCAGCTTCCATGGCACCGACACGGCGGCGCTGGCGCAATCGCTCAGCTGGCTGCATCACCATCATCTTGCCCCTGCCGAGCTGCGGCCCAAGGCCCTGCCGCCCGGCCATCACCGCATGGACCTGATCCCCGCCGACCAATTGGACCGGCGGCAGGCGCTGGTCGCCATGCCCGCGCTGATCAAGGCCTATCTGCGCCTTGGCGGCATGGTGGGCGAGGGGGCCTTCATCGACCGCGCCTTCAACACCACCGACGTGTTCCTGCTGATGGACACCAAGGCCATGTCCGACAAGCACCGGCAGTTCTACGAAAGCCGCTGGCAGCCGCAATGAACGTCACTCCCGGACGTGGAGAGGCCACCTGGCGCGATGCGGTGCCGCCGCCGGTGGTCCGCCCCCATGGCCTGCGCGCCTGGCTGCGGGTGCTGCGGCGGGGTGCGGGCGCGATCCTGGTGCTGCTGGCGGGCGTGCTGCTGATCCTGCCCCTGCGCGGGGTGGAACGCCTGTTTCACGGCCAGCGCCGTCCTTGGACCGGCCCGCATGTGCAATGGGTCTGCCGCCTGACCCTGGCCTGCATGGGCATCCGCTGGCGCAGGATTGGCAGGCCGATGCGCGGCCCCGGGGCGGTGGTGGCGAACCATTCAAGCTGGCTGGACATCCTGGTCCTGAACGCCGCCATGCCGGTCTTTTTCGTCAGCAAGGCCGAGGTTGCGGGCTGGCCCGGCATCAACATCCTGACCCGCGTGACCGACACGCATTTCGTGGTCCGCGACCCCAAGCTGGCCCGCACCCAGGCCGACGAATTCGCCGCGCGCGTCAGGGCAGGGCACCGGCTGCTGTTCTTCCCCGAGGGCACCTCGACCGACGGGCGGCGCCTGCTGCCCTTCAAGCCGACGCTGTTCCAGGGCTTCCTGGATCCCGCGCTGCCCGAGGGGCTGGCGATCCAGCCTGTCAGCGCGGTCTATCAGGCGCCTGCCGGGACCGACCCGCGCTTCTATGGCTGGTGGGGCGACATGGACCTGGGCCCGCATCTGCTGGCGGTGCTGGCCGCGCGGCGGCAGGGCCGGGTGACGGTGGTCCTGCACGAACCGATCCCCGTGGCCGGTCAGACCCGCAAGACGCTCTCCACCGCCGCCGAGGATGCGGTGCGCCGGGGGCTGGCGATCTGATCGCTTGATCGGACGTGTGAAACGCCCATATCTTGTAGATCCAACCGCCTGCCGCCCCAAGGGATCTGCCATGACCCGTTTCGCCGCGCCCATTGCCGAACAGATCTGGGACATGAAATACCGCCTGAAGGACGCCGAGGGCCGCCCCCTCGACACCACGGTCGAGGACAGCTGGCGGCGTGTCGCCCGTGACCTAGCCCGGGTCGAGGCGGACCCCGCCGCCTGGGAAGACCGCTTCTTTGCCGCGCTTCAGGATTTCCGCTTCCTGCCCGCCGGGCGCATCCTGGCGGGGGCAGGCACGGGCCGGTCGGTCACGCTGTTCAACTGCTTCGTCATGGGCACGATCCAGGACAGCATGGCGGGCATCTTCGACGCGCTGAAGGAAGCCGCGCTGACCATGCAGCAGGGCGGCGGCATCGGCTATGATTTTTCCACGCTGCGCCCCAAGGGGGCCGAGGTGAAGGGCGTGGCCGCCGACGCATCCGGCCCGTTGTCCTTCATGGATGTGTGGGATTCGATGTGCCGCACGATCATGTCGGCGGGCTCGCGCCGCGGCGCGATGATGGCGACGATGCGCTGCGACCACCCCGACATCGAGGACTTCATCGCCGCCAAGCAGGACAGCGCCCGGCTGCGGATGTTCAACCTGTCGGTGCTGGTGACGGATGCCTTCATGGAAGCCGTGAAGGCCGACGGCCCGTGGGATCTGGTCTTCGGCGGCAAGGTTTATCGCACGGTCCCCGCGCGCGACCTGTGGAACCGGATCATGCGGGCGACCTATGACTATGCCGAGCCGGGCGTGATCTTCATCGACCGCATCAACCGGCAGAACAACCTGCATTACGCGGAAACCATCGCGGCGACGAACCCCTGCGGCGAACAGCCCCTGCCGCCCTATGGCGCCTGCCTGCTGGGGTCGGTGAACCTGGCGCGGCTGGTGGACGCGCCCTTCACCCCGCAGGCCCGGCTGGACATGGCGGCGCTGGACGACCTGGTGCGCGTGGCGGTGCGGATGATGGACAACGTGGTCGATGCGTCGAAATTTCCATTGCCGCAGCAGGCGGCCGAGGCGCAGGCCAAGCGCCGCATCGGGTTGGGCGTGACGGGCTTGGCCGATGCGCTGCTGATGCTGGGCCTGCGCTATGGCGCGCCGGATGCAGTGGACCAGACGCGGGCCTGGATGAAGGCGATCGCGCGGTCGGCTTATCTTGCATCCGCCGATCTGGCGCGCGAGAAGGGGGCCTTTCCGCTGTTCGACCGGGACGCTTACCTCGCCTCGGGCTTCATGCAGCGGATGGACGCGGATGTGCGCGAGGCCGTGGCCCGGCACGGCATACGCAACGCCCTGCTGACCTCCATCGCGCCCACCGGGACGATCAGCCTTTATGCCGGCAATGTCAGTTCGGGGATCGAGCCGGTCTTCGCCTATGCCTATACCCGCAAGGTCTTGCAAAAGGACGGCAGCCGCACCGAGGAGGAGGTCGTCGATTACGCTGTCCAGATGTGGCGCGACCTGCACGGCGACGCGCCCCTGCCGGATCATTTCGTGAATGCGCAGACGCTTGCGCCCCGGGATCACGTCGCCATGCAGGCGGCGGCGCAGGACTGGGTGGACAGCTCGATTTCCAAGACGATCAACTGCCCCGCCGACATTTCCTTCGAGGACTTCAAGGATGTGTATCTCTCCGCCTGGGACTTGGGCTGCAAGGGCTGCACGACCTATCGCCCGAACGACGTGACCGGCAGCGTGCTGTCGGTCAGCGAAAAGGCCGAAGGCGTGCCGCAGGCCGATGCGGGCGCCGACGTGGTCTATCTGACGGAACCCCTGGACCGCCCTGCCGCCCTGGAAGGCGCGACCTACAAGCTGAAATGGCCCGCCAGCGAACACGCCATCTACATCACCATCAACGACATCATCCAGTCGGGCCACCGCCGCCCGTTCGAGATCTTCATCAACTCCAAGAACATGGAGCATTTCGCCTGGACCGTCGCCTTGACGCGGATGATTTCGGCGGTGTTCCGGCGCGGCGGCGATGTCAGCTTCGTGGTCGAGGAACTGAAGGCCGTCTTCGACCCGCGCGGCGGGGCCTGGATGAACGGGCGCTATGTGCCCTCGATCCTCGCGGCCATCGGCGGCGTGATCGAGCGCCACATGATCGCCATCGGCTTTCTGGCGGGCGAGGGGATGGGCCTGAAATCCGATCCGCAGGTCGAGGCGGTGGCGGTCGGTGAACGCCCGCTGGGCCCGGCCTGCCCGAACTGCGGCCAATACGGGATGCGCATGAACGAGGGCTGCATGACCTGTCCGAATTGCGGACATTCGAAATGCGGGTAGGGGTTTCACCCCACCGTTTTATAGCCCTGTTGCCGCCAATGTCCCTGCAATCACCGGCGCCAGCCGTGCCGCCCATTCCGCCTGGCCCGCCTCATCCGCGATCAGGTCGTTGCGGACCTCGATCAGCACGTTGGGACGCCCCTGCTTCAACGCATGGCGGTCGATTGAATCGCCCTCCAGATGGCCGTCATAGGGCTGGTTCTCGCCCGTGATCCAGCCTGCTTTCCGGCAGGCCTGCACCAGCGGCGGGCCAAGCCGCACGTCCCGCCACGAATAAAGGATCCCGACCTGCCAGGGCCGCATGGGGCGGCCGCGAAGCTGCGGGGTGAAGCTGTGGATCGCGCAGATGCAGCGGGCGGGATGGCGGTCCGCCAGCCGGGCCAGCGCGGCATGATAGGGGCGGTGCAGCCGGTCCAGCCGCCGCTCGCGTTCCGCCGCATCGGCGTGCTTGTTCGCGGGGATGACCGTGCCGTCGTAAAGCCGCATCAGCAGGGTCGGGTCGTCCTCGCCCCGGTTGGGGTCGATCACCAGGCGCGAGAAATCCGAAAAGATCGCCGGCGCCTCCATCAGCGCGGCAAGCCTTGACGCCAGCCCCGCCGCGCCCGGGTCATAGGCGATGTGGCGGGCCATGTCCGCCGCCTCGATCCCCAGGGTTCCGCCGCCCACCCAGCCGGGCACCCGGTTCGTGGCATGGTCGCAGGTGATCAGCCAGCGGGACGGGCGATCCTCGCCTTCCGTCCAGAAGGCACGCTCTGTCATGGGTCGGTCATCCTTCATGTCGGGGAATGTCTATGCCATGGTGCCGCCGGACGCCAGTTGCGGCCGCCCGCGTTCTGGATCATAGTTAGCGCAAACGGCGGAAAGGCGGCAGGATGAGACGACATCGCAACGTGAAGATCGTGGCAACGCTGGGGCCCGCCTCCAGCACCAAGGACATGATCCGGGCGCTGTTCGAGACCGGCGCCGACGTGTTCCGCCTGAACATGAGCCATGGCAGCCACGCCGATCACCGCGCCCGTTACGACACCATCCGCGCGGTCGAGGCCGAGACGGGCCGCCCCATCGCCATCCTGGCCGACCTTCAGGGCCCGAAGCTGCGCGTGGGCCAGTTCGCCTCGGGCGCCTGCGATCTTGAGGAAGGCGAACGGTTCCGGTTCGACCTGGATGCCGCGCCGGGGGATTCGCACCGCGTGCAACTGCCCCACCCCGAGATCTTCGCGGCCCTGGTGCCCGGCAGCAACCTGCTGGTGAACGACGGCAAGATCCGCCTGCGCGTGGATGACTGCGGCCCCGATTTCGCCGATTGCACCGTGACGGTCGGCGGCACCATCAGCGACCGCAAGGGCGTGAACGTGCCCGACGTGGTGCTGCCGCTGGCGGCGCTGTCGGACAAGGACCGCGCGGATCTGGAATTCGCCTGCGAGTTGGGCGTGGACTGGCTGGCCCTATCCTTCGTGCAGCGCGCGGCGGATGTCGAGGAAGCCCGCGCCCTGGCCCGGGGCCGCGCCGCGATCCTGTCCAAGATCGAGAAACCGGCGGCCGTCGATGCCTTCGAGGATATCCTTGCCGTGTCCGACGGCATCATGGTCGCGCGCGGCGACCTGGGGGTGGAACTGCCGATCCATTCCGTCCCGCCGATCCAGAAGCGGCTGGTGCGCAAGTGCCGGTCGGCGGCGAAGCCCGTGATCGTCGCGACCCAGATGCTGGAATCGATGATCGAAAGCCCGATGCCAACCCGGGCTGAGGTCAGCGACGTGGCGAACGCCATCTACGAAGGCGCGGACGCCGTGATGCTGTCGGCGGAAAGCGCCGCCGGTTCCTATCCGATCGAGGCCGTGCGCACCATGGACAGCGTCGCCCGGTCCGTCGAGGCGGACAGCAACTATCGCGCCATCATCGAGGCCTCGCGCCAGAACAAGCTGCACACCGTGGCCGACGCCATCGTGACGGCGGCGCGCGAGATCGCGGAAACAACCGACATCGCGGCCATCTGCGCCTTCAGCCAGTCGGGCAAGACCGCCAGCCTGGTCGCCCGCGAACGCCCGCGCGTGCCGATCATCGCGCTGACCCATGTCGAATCGGTCCTGCGCCGCATGTGCCTGACCTGGGGCACGCATTGCGTCATCACCCCGCAATTGGGCCGCTTCAAGGAGGCGGTGGTCAACGCCACCCGCGCCGCGCGCGAGTTCAACTTTGCCGACGAGACCCGGCAGGTGGTGGTGATCGCGGGCGTGCCCTTCAACGTGCCGGGCAGCACCAACATCGTGCGCATCGCGCCTTGCGACGAACGCTTGATCTTCGCGTCCGATCCAGAATAAGCGCGGACCAGGCAAACCATTACGGGGATTTCCATGTCTGATCTTCTGCTGCTTGGCGGCATCGCGCTGTGCCTGATCTCGGTCCTCGTGGCCGTCGTGCAGTTGTTGCAGACCCGGCCCCCGCGCGCGGCGGCGATCCTGCTGGTGCTGGGAATCGCGGCGATCCTGGCCGCCGCCTGGCTGGCCCCGCAGCCCGTCGGCCTGGACCAGATTCCGCAGGCCTGGGCACGCGTGACCGGCGGCGCGACCACGCCCTGAGGCCTTGCCAAACCGATGGGGCGCGCTTATACGGCGCGCTTCCTACCCGTGCGTCCGGCCACCATGGCATTGCCGAGTCGCGCGTTCACTCTGATGAAGGAGATGAAAATGCCGAAGATGAAGACCAAGTCGGCCGCCAAGAAGCGGTTCTCGTTCACGGCTTCGGGCAAGGTGAAATCCGCCCAGGCCGGCAAGCGCCATGGCATGATCAAGCGCACCACGAAGTTCATTCGCGATGCGCGCGGCACCACCGTCCTGTCGGACGCTGACGCCAAGATCGTCAAGAAATACATGCCCTACAACCGCTGATCGCGAGGACTGAACAATGGCACGAGTTAAATCCGGCAAGGTCACCCACGCCCGCCACAAGAAGGTTCTTGACGCGGCGAAAGGCTATTACGGCAACCGTTCGCGCAACTTCCGCACCGCCACCCAGGCCGTGGACAAGGCGAACCAGTACGCCACCCGCGACCGCAAGACCCGCAAGCGCAACTTCCGCGCGTTGTGGATCCAGCGGATCAACGCCGCCGTCCGCCTGGTGGACGCGGAAATGACCTATTCGCGCTTCATCAACCTGCTGGCGAAAGCCGGGATCGAGGTTGACCGCAAGGTTCTGGCCGACCTGGCCGTGAACGAACCCGAGGCTTTCGGCGCGATCGTGGCGCAGGCGAAAGCCGCCGCCTGATCCTTCAGGGCAACGCGACAGCGACAGGGGCCGGTGCGTGATGCACCGGCCTTTTTCATGGCTGCCGTTGTCTGGGCAGGGCAGGCTTCCTATCCTTCTGGAATGAACGCTCGCACTCGGACCGACCCTTCAGCCCGCGACCCCGTCAAGGTCGCTCTGGCCCGCCAGCCCCTGGGCATCCTGGGCACTGCCATGACCGCGCGGCGGAACCTGCTGGAACTGATCCCCGAGATCGCCACGCGCCAGCCGATCATCTCGGGTAAGACCGGGGTGCGGTTCCACATGGTCATGGACCTGCCCACGCTGCGCCACATTCTCAAGGACCGGATCGAGGATTATCCCAAATCCATCGTCACCAAGCTGATGCTTGAACCCGCCATCGGCGACAGCCTGTTCGTGGCGGAAGGGGCTGAATGGCGCTGGCAGCGCCGCGCGGTGGCCCCTGCCTTCGCCCTGCGCCATGTCGAGGCGCTTGGCCCCGTGATGACCGCCGCCGCCGAGGCCTCCAGCCGCCGCCTGTCCGCCGCGCGCGGCCTGGTCGATCTGTTCGAGGAAACGGTGGCCGCGACCTTCGAGGTGATTTCCGACGTGACCCTGTCGGGCGACCGGGCCTTCGACCGCGACGCGGTGCATCGCGCCATCGACGCCTATATCGCCCAGGCGGGCAAGGTCTCGCTTCTGGACGTGCTGGGGCTGCCGGGCTGGATCCCGCGCCCGGGGCGGATGTTTTCGCGCCCGGGCCTTGGCCGGATGAAGCAGATCGCCGACCGCGCCATCGACGCCCGCGCCGCCGCGCCCCGGGCCAAGGGCGCGCCCGACCTGCTGGACCTGCTGCTGCACGCCGCCGACCCCGAGACCGGCCGCGCCATGACGCGGGACGAATTGCGCGACAACCTGCTGACCTTCATCGTCGCAGGGCATGAAACCACGGCCCTGACGCTGGCCTGGGCGCTTTACCTTTGCGCCTTCGATCCCGCCATCCAGGACCGCGCCGCGTCCGAGTCGCAGGCTGTCCTGGGTGACCGCGCCGCCACCGCCGCCGACCTGCCCGCGCTGCCCTTGGTCCAGCGCATCGTGAACGAGACGCTGCGCCTTTATCCCCCCGCCGCCTTCCTGTCGCGCACCGCGCAGGTGGCCGACCGTTTGTGCGGAAGGGAAGTTCTGCCCGGCGACACGGTGATGCTGCCGATCTATGCGCTGCACCGCCACCATCTGCTGTGGGACCGCCCCGACGCCTTCGACCCGGACCGTTTCCTGACCACGCCCGACCGCTATGCCTTCCTGCCCTTCGGCGCGGGCCCGCGCATCTGCATCGGCGCCAGCTTCGCCCTGCACGAGGCCGTCATCATCCTGGCCACGCTGCTGGCGCGGTTCCGCTTCGCCGCCATTCCCGGCCGCGTCCCGCAGCCGCGCATGATCCTGACCCTGCGCCCCCACGGCGGGGTCTGGCTGGATGTCGCGCCGCGCTAGCCGGTCTTGTGGTTCTGCAACAGATCCTTCAGGAAATCGCCCCGGCCTGCGGCAGAGCGTTCACGCGCGTGTTACATGTGCGGGACGTGAAGAACCAGGAGCGCGCGCATGAACGCCATCATCGATTTCTTGAACACCATCTTCTGGGGATATGTCCTCATCTACGGGCTGATCGCGGTGGGCATTTACTTCACCGTCTCGCTGGGCTTCATCCAGTTCCGCCACTTTCCGGAAATGTTCCGCTGCGTGACCGGATCCCGCGCGGTGGACCGGGACGGCATCTCTCCGTTTCAGGCGCTGACCGTGTCGCTGGCCAGCCGCGTGGGCACCGGAAACATCGCGGGCGTGGCCGTTGCCCTGACCCTGGGCGGGCCGGGCGCGATCTTCTGGATGTGGGTGGTGGCAACCGTGGGCATGGCGACCGCCTATGCGGAATCGACGCTGGCGCAGCTTTACAAGGTCCACGGGCCCGACGGCCTGTATCGGGGCGGACCCGCCTTCTATATCGCGAACGGATTGCGGCAGCCCTGGCTGGCGGCCGTCTTTGCCGTTTCGCTGATCCTGGCCTTCGGGATGATCTTCAACGCCGTGCAGGCCAACTCGATCGCCGAGGCGATCCAGGGTGCCTTCGGGATCGACAAGTGGATCGTGGGCTTGGCGACTGCCGCGCTGACCGCGGTCATCATCTTCGGCGGCATCCCGCAGGTGGCCCGCGTGGCCGAGTTCGTGGTCCCCTTCATGGCCGGGGCCTATCTGCTGGCCGCGATCATCGTCATCGCGCTGAACCTGTCCGAGGTGCCGGGCGTGCTGGGGACGATCATCGCCAACGCCTTCGGCCTGCAAGAGGCTGCCTGGGGCGTCACCGGCGGCGTCATGGCGGCCGCGCTGAACGGGATCAAGCGCGGCCTGTTTTCGAACGAGGCGGGCATGGGGTCCGCCCCCAACATCGCGGCGGTGGCCATTCCCGATCCGCACCACCCGTCCAGCCAGGGCTTTGTCCAGGCCCTGGGCGTCTTCATCGACACGATCCTGGTCTGCACGGCCACCGCGATCATGATCCTGCTGTCAGGCGCGATCCCTTCGGCCGAACTGACCGGCACGGCGCTGACGCAAAGCGCGCTGACCGAACATTTCGGCGCCTTCGGGGGCATCTTCGTGGCGGTGGCGATCTTCTTCTTCGCCTTCACCTCGATCATCGGCAACTATGCCTATGCCGAGAACTCGGTCGTCTATCTGGGCGGCGGCAGGACAGGCATCGTGATCCTGCGCCTTGTCGCGCTGGCGATGGTGTTCTGGGGGTCGGTCCAGGCGGTGGCGACGGTCTTCAACTTTGCCGATGCCAGCATGGGCCTGATGGCCACGATCAACCTGGTCGCGATCGTCCTGCTGTCGCGCACGGTCATCCGGGTGACGCGCGATTACGTCGCGCAACGCAGGGCGGGCCGGCAGCCGACCTTCCACATCGGCGACCATCCCGGCCTGGGTCAGGGCGTGAACCGCGAAATCTGGAAGTGATCCTGCCGCCTTGGCCGCCAGCCGCGCGGCCAAGGCTTTTCCCCCGTCGTCACAAATGCTAACGCGGTCCCGACAAGGACGAGGCATGACGATGGACGACCTGACCCCGCTGCGCCAGCAATGGCTTGACCGCATCAACGGCGCCTCTGACCCCGCCGCGATCGAGGAGGTGCGCCTTGCCGCCCTGGGCAAGAAGGGCGAGATCAGCCTGAAGATGCGCGAACTGGGCCGCATGAGCCCCGAGGAACGCCAGACCACCGGCCGCGCGCTGAACGAGTTGCGCGACGAACTGGACGCCGCCCTGCGCGCCCGCAAGCTGTCGCTGGAGGACGCCGCGCTGGAGGCGCGTCTGGCGGGCGAATGGCTGGACGTGACGCTGCCCGGCCGCCCGCGTCCGCAGGGGACCATCCACCCGATCAGCCAGGTGACCGAGGAAGTGACGGCAATCTTCGCCGACATGGGGTTTTCGGTTGCCGAAGGCCCGCAGGTCGAATCCGACTGGTACAACTTCGACGCCCTGAACATCGCGCCCGAACATCCCGCACGCCAGGAACACGACACCTTCTTCATGCACCGCGCGCCGGGCGACACCCGCTCGCCACATGTGCTGCGCACTCATACCAGCCCGGTCCAGATCCGCGCGATGCAGGACCAGGGCGCGCCGATCCGCGTGATCTGCCCGGGCCGCGTCTATCGCATGGACATGGACCAGACCCACACGCCGATGTTCCACCAGGTCGAGGGGCTGGCCATTGACCGCGACATCAGCATGGCACAACTGAAATGGACGCTGGAAGAATTCTGCCGCGCCTTCTTCGAGGTGGGCCAGGTCGAGCTGCGCTTCCGCGCCAGCCACTTCCCCTTCACCGAGCCGTCCGCCGAGGTGGATATCCGCTGTTCCTGGGAAGGCGGCCAGTTGAAGATCGGCGAGGGGGATAGCTGGCTGGAGATCCTCGGGTCGGGCATGGTGCATCCCAAGGTGCTGCAGGCAGGGGGGATTGATCCCGCCCAGTGGCAGGGCTTCGCCTTCGGCATGGGCATCGACCGGATTGCCATGCTGAAATACGGGATCCCAGACTTGCGGGCGTTCTTTGAAAGCGACTTGCGCTGGCTGCGGCATTACGGCTTTGCGGCAGGGGATGTGCCGAGTGTGGCGGGTGGGTTGAGTAAGTAAATTAATTGATTATTAATGCAGATCAGGAGGAGGTTGGGAGAAATGAATATAAAGAAAGATCTTTTTTTGATACTGCTAGGTTCTGGAGTTACGTTCGTTGGGCAATATGCATAGGATAAACTAACAGAAGAACCTTCTGCTGAAATTGTGGCCACCGTTCACGAAGGATCCTTTAGAATGGAAGAGGTTAGTAAATTTGGAGACTGCTCTGAGATATCACTTCAGAGTCAGGAAAATAATCTAATTATAATTGATATTGAAAACATCGGCGGTGCTCCCTCTACAGGTTTTGAGATTGTCTTTAATCGCCAGCCAGAATGTTTGCTAGTTCCCGTTAGTGCCGCAATTCACGATCCAGCTTCATTTTTGGAGCACTTCCAGGTTGGTGATGCACTTTTAGTGAAAAGCCTAGCTACTAAAAGGAAAATCTCTATAGCAGCAGCAGGAATATCCATGAATGATGTTGAGACCATCGTCGGTGATGTAGGAGGGGGGATTGGAAAGATGGTGTCAAAAGTAAACTGACAAAAGCTGTAGTCAGCGTAGAGTGGGTTTCCACCCCACCGTTTTTCTCTGACCGGATCGACATGGTAGGGTAGAGTCCACCGTACAGCACGCCGCTTGTTCCATTAACCGTAGGGTGCGTGCTTGCACGCACCACTTCACCACCGCCGAAGGTGCGCGAAACCCCGCGCCTTACCGCCGCAGCGTCACCACATTCCCCGCGCTCGCGATCTCAACTGCCGCGATCCGCGACAACTGCACCGAGGAAAGCGCCATCGCCGCCGTGATCTCGTCCAAGCCGGGGCGGGCGGGCAGGGCGGCGGCGCTGCCCGGCGCGGGCGGCACGCCCACAAGCCGCAACCGCAGCACGCCGTCCGCATCGGGCGAAAGCCGGTCGCCCGGCATCGGACGCGCCGTGACCAGCGCGACCGAGGAATAGCCGCGCACCGGCGCAAAGCCGTTCACGACCAGCAGCAGGCCTTCGTTCAGCGGCTCCCACCGGGCCGAGGTGATCTGCGGGATGGCGGGGCGGGTGTCGGACACCTGCGCATAGCCCTCCTCGGGTTCCAGCGTGCGAACTGGCGCGGACCCCCAGGACAGCGGGTTCCAGCGGCTGTCGCCAAGCCGCCCGCAGGCGGAAACGGCCATCGTGGCGATCAGCAGCGTCGCGGTCGGTTTGCTCATGTCACCATCCTTCGGGTGTTTTCGATTTGTTAGGCGAAAACCGCAGGGGGATAAAGGCACTTTGACCTTGGGGGCGGGGCGCGCTAACCATGGGTCCGAAAGGATCCCGCCATGGCCACCCAAGCCTTTGAAGACATCGCCGAGACCTTCGACTTCCTGGACGACTGGGAAGACCGCTATCGCCACGTGATCGAACTGGGCCGCGCCATGCCACCCATGGACCCGGCCCTGCAAGTCCCCGCCACCAAGGTCGAGGGCTGCGCCAGCCAGGTCTGGATCATGCCCCGGATCGAAAACGGGCGCTTCGATTTCCAGGGCGACAGCGACGCCATGATCGTGCGCGGGCTGATCGCGGTGCTGCATGCGCTTTATTCCGGCGTTCCGGTGGGGCAGGTGGGCCAGATCGACGCGCAGGCCGAACTGGCGAGGCTGGGGCTGGACGAACACCTGTCCTCGCAGCGGTCGAACGGGCTGCGGGCCATGATCCAGCGGATCAGGCAGCTTTCCGCCGACGCAGCGTGATCCAACCCCCGCCCAGCACGCGGGTGCTGTCGGGGTCGTAGAAGACGCAGGCCTGGCCGGGGCTGACGCCTTCCTCGGGGTCCAGCAGTTCCACCTCGGCGCGGGTGGCGTCAAGGGGGCGCAGGATCGCGGGGCGCGGCGGACGGGTGGACCGGATGCGGACCATCACCGGGATCTCGCCCGCGAAGGGCTGGTCGCCCAGCCAGTTCACCTCGGAGATGGGCACGATGGTGGTGGCAAGCGCCGATTTCGGCCCGACCACCACGCGGCGGGCATCCGGGTCCAGCCGCACCACATAGAGCGGATCGCCCAACCCGCCGATCCCAAGGCCACGGCGCTGGCCGATGGTATAGTGGATCACCCCGCGATGCCGGCCCAGGACGGTGCCGTCCATGTCCACGATCTCGCCGGGCTCGGCGGCATTGGGGCGCAGCTTCTCGATCACCGCGGCATAGTTGCCGTTGGGCACGAAGCAGATGTCCTGGCTGTCGGGCTTGTCGGCCACCGCCAGCCCGTATTCGGCGGCCAAGGCGCGCGTTTCCGCCTTGCTGGCGAGGTGCCCCAAGGGAAAGCGCAGGAAATCAAGCTGTTCCTGGGTGGTTGAGAACAGGAAATAGCTCTGGTCGCGATTCGGATCGGCGGCCATGTGAAGCTCGGCCCGCAGGGCGCCGTCCTTGCGCTGGATGTAATGGCCGGTCGCCATGCAATCGGCATCCAGGTCGCGCGCGGTTTCCAGCAGGTCGCGGAACTTCACCCGCTCGTTGCAGCGGATGCAGGGGACCGGAGTCGCGCCGGCCAGATAGGCATCGGCAAACTCGTCGATGACCGATTCGCGGAACTTGTTCTCGTAATCAAGGACGTAATGGGGAAATCCCATGCGTTCGGCCACGCGGCGCGCGTCATGGATGTCCTGCCCCGCGCAGCAGGCGCCCTTTTTCGCCAAGGCCGCGCCGTGGTCGTAAAGCTGCAGCGTGACGCCGATCACGTCATAGCCCTCGGCCTTCAGCTTGGCCGCGACGACGGAACTGTCCACGCCACCCGACATCGCCACCACCACGCGCGTCTGCGCAGGCGGCTTGGCAAAGCCGAGGCTGTTCAAGGGGGTCGCGCGCGCCGGGGCGCGGTGGTGAAGCGTCATGGCAGGTTCCGGGTGATGATTGCGTCGAAATATAAGCAAATGCTGCATATTCTCAAGCGTCCAGGACGCCAAAAAGCTGTCATGTTCAATCCGGGATTAATGGCTTTCCGTCACTGTCGTCTCAAGCGACATGGGACAGGTGGGATGTTCTTGAAGAAAACAGATGCTCCTCGAACCGTCATCCTGCCCGATGGCAGGGTTCTCTCCGTGGCCGACCTGCCGCCGGACGACACCAGATGGGTCGCCAGCCGCAAGGAAACGGTCGTGAACGCCGTCCTTCACGGCCTGATCGGGAAGGAGGAGGCGCTGCGCCGCTATGGCCTGTCCGAGGAGGAACTGGATGGCTGGACGAAGGCGGTGCAGAAACACGGTCGGGCCGCGCTGAAAGTGACGGCAATTCAACGTTTCAGGCAACCTTAGATTGCATGACGGCGAATTAGTCATAAGGTAACGACATGTTAACCTTATGGCCCGATGGTTGGGTCAGGTTAGACACGAATCGGGGTGAACTTTTATGCGTATTCTGTTGGTTGAAGACGATCCCAGTACGGCACGCGCCATCGAGCTGATGCTGACTGCCGCGAGCTACAATGTCTTTCGGACGGATATGGGCGAGGAGGGAATCGACCTCGCCAAGCTATACGACTACGATCTGATCCTTCTGGATCTGGATCTTCCCGACATGCACGGGATGGAGGTTTTGCGTCACCTGCGCCTGGCGCGCATCGACACGCCGATCCTGATCCTGACGGGATCGGACGACACCGAAAGCAAGCTGCGCGGCTTTGGCTTTGGCGCCGACGACTACATGACCAAGCCCTTCAACCGCGAGGAATTGCAGGCCCGCATCCAGGCGATCATTCGCCGGTCCAAGGGCCACAGCCAGGCGATCATCAAGACGGGCGAGATCGTGGTGAACCTCGACGCCCGTTCGGTGCAGGTGAAGGGCAAGACCGTCAACCTGACGGGCAAGGAATACCAGATCCTGGAACTTCTTAGCCTGCGCAAGGGCACCACGCTGACGAAGGAAATGTTCCTGAACCATCTTTACGGCGGCATGGATGAACCGGAACTGAAGATCATCGATGTCTTCATCTGCAAGCTGCGCAAGAAGCTGTCCGAGGCGATCGGCGGCGACAGCCATATCGAGACGGTCTGGGGTAGGGGCTATGTCCTGCGCGAACCCTCGCCCAGCGTCGAGCGCCTGGCAATCGGCGCCTGACCCCGGCGGGCCACGGCGGCCTGCCGTGGCCCCTGTAAAATCCCCCGCCGAACGTCGTATAGAACGCATAGACGGAAGGCGGAGGCAGCGATGACGGACACCAATCACGATGGCGGCGCGGACATGGCCACGCTGGACGAGGGGCGCGCCGCCGATGAAATCGCCGATCTCTCGGCCCGAATCGCCCAGGCGAACGAGGAGTATCATACCCTCGACGCCCCGGTCCTGTCGGATGCCGAATACGACGCGCTGAAGCTGCGGCTGCTGGCCCTTGAACGCGCCTTTCCGCAGCTTGCCCGGCCCGACAGCCCCACACAGGCGGTTGGTGCCGCGCCGGCCGAGGGGTTCGGCAAGGTCGTTCACGCGCAGCGCATGATGTCACTGGAAAACGGATTCAGCGCCGAGGACGTGACCGACTTCGTGGCCCGCGTCCGCAGTTTCCTGGGGCTGCGGGACACCCCGGCCTTCACGGCCGAACCGAAGATCGACGGGCTGTCGCTGTCCCTGCGCTATGAAAACGGCGTGCTGGTCCAGGCCGCCACGCGCGGCGACGGCGCCGTGGGCGAGAATGTCACCGCCAATGCCCGCACCATTGCCGACATCCCCCACCGGCTGACCGGCGACGTGCCCGCCCTTCTCGAAGTCCGGGGCGAGGTCTATATGACCCACAGCGATTTCCAGCGGCTGAACGCCGCCGAGGGCGGCCGCGTCTTCGCCAATCCCCGCAACGCCGCTGCCGGATCGCTGCGCCAGATCGACCCGGCGGTCACCGCCTCGCGTCCGTTGCGGTTCTTCGCCTATGGCTGGGGGCAGCTCAGCGAACCCTTGGCCGATACGCAGATCGGCGCCGTCCAGCGGCTGGGGGCGCTTGGTTTCCAGACCAATCCCCTGACGCGGCTGTGTCACGACGCCGACGGGATGATCGCCACCTGGGCCGCCATCGAGCAGCAGCGCGCCACGCTGGGCTATGACATCGACGGCGTGGTCTACAAGGTCAATGACCTGTCCTATCAGACCCGCCTTGGGTACCGTTCGACCACGCCCCGCTGGGCCTTGGCGCACAAGTTCCCGGCCGAAACCGCCTGGACGCGGCTGGATCGCATCGACATCCAGGTGGGCCGCACCGGCGCGCTGTCCCCCATCGCCCGGCTGGAGCCGGTGACGGTGGGCGGGGTTGTTGTTTCGAACGCAACCCTGCATAACGAGGATTACATCGCCGGGCGCGACAGCACCGGCGCGCCCATCCGCGAGGGCCGCGACATCCGCGAGGGCGATTGGGTCAAGGTCTATCGCGCGGGCGACGTGATCCCCAAGATCGCCGATGTGGACCTGTCGCGCAGGCCGCAGGGCAGCCAGCCCTATGCCTTTCCCGAAACCTGCCCGCAATGCGGATCCGACGCCATCCGCGAGCCGGGTGATTCGGTACGCCGCTGCACCGGCGGCATGGCCTGCCCCGCCCAGGCGGTTGAGAAGCTGAAGCATTTCGTCAGCCGCGCCGCCTTCGACATCGAGGGCCTTGGCGCCAAGCAGATCGAGATGTTCTTCGCCGACCCCGTCCTGCCGATCCGCGAACCCGCCGACATCTTCACCCTGGCCCAGCGGGACACGCGTAACCTTGCCAGGCTGAAGAACCGCGAGGGCTTTGGCGCCAGATCCGCCGAAAAGCTGTTCGCCGCCATCGAGGACAAGCGCCGCATCCCCCTGGCTCGGCTGATCTTCGCGCTTGGCATCCGGCACGTGGGCGAGGTCGCGGCGGGGATCCTCGCGCGCCATTTCGGCACATGGGACGCGCTGATCGCGGCCATCGACGCCGCCGCGCGCGAACCCGCCCATGCGGCGGACGACAAGACCCGCCGCACGGTCCTGGCCGACAGCCCCCATTGGTCCGAACTGACCGCCATCAACGGCATCGGTTCCGTTCTGGTCCAGTCCCTTGTCACCACCCTGACGCAGGAGGCCGAGCGCGCCAGCATCGACCGCCTGATCACGCAGATCGAGGCGATCCCCGCCGCCGCGCGCCAGGCCGAGGAAACCGCCGTCAGCGGCAAGACCCTGGTCTTCACCGGCACGCTGGAACGCATGACCCGGGCCGAGGCCAAGGCGCGCGCCGAGGCCATGGGCGCCAAGGTCGCCGGATCGGTCAGTGCCAAGACCGACCTGCTGATCGCCGGGCCGGGCGCCGGATCGAAGGCCGCGAAGGCCGCCGCCCTGGGCGTCACCGTCATCGACGAGGATGAGTGGCTGCGCATCGCGGGCAGCGCATGACGCAGCCCAAGGGGCGCCCTCCGGCGCTGTTTCCGCTGTTTTCCGATGTCGATACCCTGCCGGGCATCGGCCCGAAAAGCCGCGCGGCGCTGTCACAACTGGGGATCGACCGTCCGCGCGACCTGATCCTGACCCTGCCCGCCAGCGGCGTGACCCGCCGCCGCATCGCCTGTATCAGCGACGCCCGCCCGCCCGAGGTCGTGACGGTCGCCGTCACCGTCGGCCGCCACCACCCGCCCACGGTCAAGGGCCGCCCCTGGCGCGTCCATTGCAGCGATGGCGTGGGCGACCTGACGCTGGTCTTCTTCCATCCCCGCAAGGAGTGGATCGAAGCCCAGCTTCCCACCGGCGCCCGCCGCATCGTCAGCGGCAAGGTCGAGCTGTTCGACGGCCTGGCCCAGATGGTCCATCCCGACCACATCCTGCGCGAGGACGAGCCCCCCCTGCCGGAATTCGAGGCGGTCTATCCCCTGGCCGCCGGGCTGACGCGCAAGGTTATGACAAAGGCGGTCGAGGCCGCCCTGACCCGCGTGCCGCCGGTCGGGGAATGGATCGACCCGCAGTTGATGGCGCAGCGCGGCTGGCCCGACCTGGCGACCGCGCTGCGGCAGGCGCATGACCCGCAGGGGATGCGCGACCTGTCGCCCGATGCGCCTGCGCGGGCGCGGCTGGCCTATGACGAATTCCTGGCCCACCAGATGACGCTCGCCTTGGTGCGCCGCGAAAAGCGGCGCCTGAAGGGGCGTCCAAGCCGGGGCGACGGGCGGCTGCGGCGCGCGGTCCTGGACAGCCTGCCCTGGCCGCCGACCGGCGCGCAACGCCGCGCGGTCGAGGAGATCGCCGCCGACCTGGCCAGCGACCGGCGCATGAACCGGCTGCTGCAGGGCGACGTGGGGTCCGGAAAGACGCTGGTGGCGATGCTGGCCGCCCTTGTCGCGGTCGAGGCAGGGGGGCAGGCGGTGCTGATGGCCCCGACCGAGATCCTGGCCCGCCAGCACGCCCGTGCGCTGGAACCGCTGGCGCGGGCGGCGGGTATCCGGCTGGCCGCGCTGACGGGGCGCGATAAGGGCGAATTGCGCGCCCAGATCCTTGAGGATCTGGCCCAAGGCCGCATCGACATCCTGGTCGGCACCCATGCGGTCTTCCAGAAGGACGTGCATTTCCACGACCTGCGGCTGGCGATCATCGACGAACAGCACCGCTTCGGTGTGGCGCAGCGGCTGGAGCTGTCGGCCAAGGGCCAGGTGCCGCCCGACATGCTGATCATGACCGCGACTCCGATCCCGCGGTCGCTGGCGCTGACGCAATATGGCGATCTGGACATCTCGATCCTGGACGAAAAGCCTCCGGGACGGCAGCCGATCACCACGGTAATGATCAGCGACCAGCGGCTGGACGAGGTGACGGCGCGGTTGCGCCGAGTGCTGGACCAGGGCGCGCGCGCCTATTGGGTCTGCCCGCTGGTCGATGAAAGCGAGGTCAGCGACCTGACCGCCGCCGAGGCGCGGTTCCAGTCGCTGCGCGCGCAGTTCGGCGAGGTGGTGCGGCTGGTCCACGGCCAGATGCCGCCCGACCAGCGCGACGCGGCCATGGCCGATTTCGCCCAAGGCCGCGCACAACTGCTGGTCGCGACCACGGTGATCGAGGTAGGCGTGGACGTGCCCCAGGCGACGATCATGGTGATTGAGCGCGCCGAAAGCTTTGGCCTGGCCCAGCTGCACCAGCTGCGCGGGCGGGTCGGGCGGGGGACGGGTGCTTCGACCTGCCTGCTGATGTATCATCCGCCGCTGAACGAATCGGGCGCCCGGCGCCTGACTACGCTGCGCGATACCGAGGATGGTTTCCGCATCGCCGAGGTGGATCTGGAGATGCGCGGGGCGGGCGACGTGATCGGCACCGCGCAATCCGGGCTGCCGCGTTTTCGCATCGCGGATCTGGAACATCAGGCCGGGCTGATGGCCGTGGCGCGGCAGGATGCGCGCGCGCTGCTGGACCGCGATCCGGGGCTGGAAAGCCCGCGCGGCCAGGCGGTCCGCACCCTGATGTGGCTGATGAGCCAGGACGAAGCGATCCGCCTGATCTCGGTCGGGTGAAGAAGTTCTTAAAATGTTCTTTACAGAACGGCGCGAATATGAGAACAAATGGGCAACAAACAGGAGTTGCCCATGTCCCGTGAATTCGCTTCTGATCTGTTGGGCGTCATTGCCCTTGCCACCACGACCGTGATCGTCCTGTGGCTGCCTGCCATCCTGCAGGCCTGAGCTCTGCCCCGCGTTGCGATGACGGCGCTTGCCTGTGCGTCCGTCAATTCCCCTGCACGCGCACCTGCCGGCCCCCTTGCGGGCCGGTTTTTTTATGCGGCCGCCTGGTCGATCGCGTCCAGCGTCGCCTCCCACGCCAGCAGGATCGAGGCGTGGCGGTTCGGGTAATCGCGCGCGGGCAACAGCGCCTCGAGATCCGCAAAGGGGGCGGCAGGCGGGTCGCCGGCGGTCGTCAGCATGGCCCGCAGGGCGTCCCGGGTGGCTGCGATCTCGTCCCGGCTGCGGCCGATGACCGCCTGGCCCAGGACCGAGGCCGAGGCCTGGCCAAGCGCGCAGGCCCGCACCTCTTGCGCGAAATCGGCGATCCGGTCGCCGTCCATCGCGACATAGGCCGTGACCGAGGATCCGCATTGCGGCGACCGGCGCATGGCCTTGCCGTCAGGGTCCGGCAGCGTGCCCAGGTGCGGGATGGTCGTCGTCAGCGCAAGGATCCTGCGCGAGTAAAGCTGCATCAGGTCGCTGTCGGCCATCGGTCTTTCCCACGGGTTGCCTTGGGCCTAGATAGGAACGCGACCGAGGAAAGGAAACCCGATGTTCGACCCTGCCAGCCTGAAATACGACGGGAATGGCCTGATCCCGGCCATCGCGCAGGACGCGGACAGCGGCGAGGTGCTGATGATGGCCTGGATGAACGCGGAAAGCGTGGCGCGGACGCTGGACACGCGCCGCGTCACCTATTGGTCGCGGTCGCGGCAGGCCTTCTGGGTCAAGGGCGAAAGCTCGGGCCATGTGCAGGAACTGGTCGAGCTGCGCGTCGATTGCGACCGCGATTGCCTGCTGGTCCTTGTGCGGCAGACCGGGCCTGCCTGCCACACCAACCGGCGCACATGCTTCTATACCGCCGTTCGCGACGGGGCCGAGGTCGGGATCATGGAGCCGATGGCGTAAAGGGGGCGCTGCCCCCGTCGCCGTTCCGGCGACTCCCCCGGGATATTTGCGGTCCAAAGCAGGTCAGAGGGAGAGCATCCGGCAGACGTCCTGCGGGGTGGCGCCGTCCTCGCCGTAATGGCGGAGGGCGCGGGCGTCGTCGCGCTTGGCCAGGCGCTTGCCTGTGGCGTCGCGGATCAGGCGGTGGTGGTGGTAGAGCGGCGTTGGAAGCTGAAGCAGTTTCTGAAGAAGAACGTGGATATATGTTGAATCGAAAAGGTCTTTTCCCCGCGTGACCACCGTGATGCCTTGCGCGGCATCGTCCACGACCACGGCCAAGTGATAGGACGTGCCCATGCCCCGGCGCGACAGGATCACGTCGCCGATGCCGTCCAGGAACTGGTCGCGGGTCAGCACATGGTCATGGCTGGGCATGATCGCCTCGTCCCGGAAGGCGATGCGATCGATGCCCAGGGCGTCGAAGGCGCGGCCAACGTCCAGGCGGATCACGTCGTCCGGTCCGGCATCCGCCAGGCTGCGGGTGCGGCAGGTGCCGGGATAGACCAGACCGTCGGGACCGGCGGGCAGCGCGCCTTCCTGCGGGGCAGACAGCGCGGCGCGGATGTCGCCTCGGCGGCAGCGGCAGGGATAGGTCAGCGGCGCCAGCCGCCGCAGCGCGTCCCGATAGGCCGTCAGTCGGTCCGACTGCCGCATCACGGGGCGCTGCCAGTGAAGACCCAGCCATGCCAGATCCTCATGGATCGCAGCCTCGTATTCCGCGCGGCAGCGGTCGCGGTCGATGTCCTCGATCCGCAGCAGGAACTGGCCGGGGCTGGCCTCGCGTTCCGCCACAAGCGCCGCATAGGCATGGCCCAGATGCAGCAGCCCGGTGGGCGAGGGCGCGAAGCGCGTGCGTCTTACTGCGCCGCCAGCCATGCCGCGAAGTCTTCCTTGGCGCGCTGCGTATAGGCGGGATAGCGGTCCTTGCGGCCCTTCCGGCCGCTGCGCATTTCATCAAGCGGCGGGAACAGGCCGAAGTTCACGTTCATCGGCTGGAAGGTCTTGGCCTCGGCCCCGCCGGTGATGTGGTTGACCAGGGCACCCATGGCGGTGGTCGGCGCGGGCGGCGGCAGGTCGCGGCCCAGTGCCTGTGCGGCGGCCATCCGGCCCGCCAGCAGGCCCATCGCGGCGCTTTCGACATAGCCTTCGACGCCCGTGACCTGGCCTGCAAAGCGCAGGTTCGGGCGTTGGCGCAGGCGCATCCGGTCGTCCAGCAGCGTGGGCGAGTTCAGGAAGGAATTGCGGTGGATGCCGCCAAGCCGCGCGAAGCTGGCGTTCTCCAGTCCCGGGATCATGCGGAACACCTGGGTTTGCGCGCCGTATTTCATCTTGGTCTGGAAGCCGACGATATTGTACAGCGTCCCCAATGCGTTATCCCGACGAAGTTGAACCACTGCATAAGCTTTTTCATGGGGCTTGTGCGCATTGGTCAGGCCCACCGGCTTCATCGGTCCGTGGCGCAGCGTGTCGCGCCCGCGTTCGGCCATCACCTCGATGGGCAGGCAGCCGTCGAAGTAACCCGCCGTTTCGCCTTCGTGGAACTCGGTCTTGTCGGCGGCCAGAAGGGCATCGATAAAGGCCTCGTATTGGTCGCGGGTCATGGGGCAGTTGATATAGGCGCGCCGCTCGGCCTCGGTCTCGCCCTTGTCATAGCGGCTTTGTTCCCAGGCCACCGTCATGTCTATGGTATCCGCATGAACGATGGGGGCGATGGCGTCGAAGAAGGCCAAGGCCTCGGTGCCCGTCACCGACCGGATCGCCTGCGCCAGCGCGTTCGAGGTCAGCGGGCCGGTCGCGACGATCCAGTTGCCGTCCTGGGGCAGGTCCGTGATCTCTCCCGGTACGATCCGGATCAGCGGCTCGGCCTGCAGCGCCTGAGTCACGGCGGCGGAAAAGGCCTCGCGGTCCACGGCCAGGGCGCCGCCCGCAGGCAGCTTGTGGCGGTCGGCCATGGCCATGATCAGCCCGCCCGCCGCGCGCATTTCCCAATGCAACTGCCCCACGGCATTCATCACGTCGTCGTCGGACCGGAAGCTGTTGGAGCAGACCATTTCCGCGCAATCGCCGGTCTTGTGGGCGAAGGTGCCCTTGGCGGGGCGCATCTCGTGCAGGATCACCGGGACGCCCAGGCGGGCGGCCTGCCAGGCGGCCTCGGATCCGGCAAGGCCCGCGCCGATGATGTGGATGGGTTCCATGCGACCTCCTGCAAGGGGACTAGCAAAATGGAAAGGGCGGCGCCAGCGGCACCGCCCCGATATTGCCTGGGCAGCGAGGATCAGGCCTCGGCCGGGGCCTCCTCGGCGTCATCATCGCTGGAACGCAGCGCCGAGGGCGCGGCGATGTTGGCGATCACGAAGTTGCGGTCGATGGTGGGCTTCACGCCTTCGGGCAGAACCACGTCGTTGATGTGGATCGTGTCGCCGACGTTCAGGCCTTCCAGATCGACGGTGATGTGATCGGGAATGTCACCCGCGGTCACGACCAGCTCGACCTCGGGGCGCACCGTCACCAGCGTGCCGCCGCGCTTCAGGCCGGGGCATTTGTCGTGGTTGATGAAGTCCACGTGGATGAACAGGTTCACCTTGGACGTGCGGCGCAGGCGCATGAAGTCGATGTGGATCGGCAGATCCTTCACCACGTCCTTCTGCACGCCGCGGCAGATGACCCGCACGTCTTCCTGGCCTTCAACCTTGAGGTTGAACAGCGTGGACATGAAGCGGCCTGCGCGCAGTTGCGTCAGCAGCTTGTTGAAGTCGAACTGCACGTTGATCGGGTCTTTGTGGTCGCCGTAAACGACGCCCGGAACCTTGCCTTCGCGGCGAGCTTGGCGGGCGGCCCCCTTGCCTGACCCCGCGCGCGGCTCGGCCACCAGATCAGGGATCTCTTTGGCCATGATGTTTTCCTAACTCAGTTGATGGACGCCGCCATCCTCCAAGGGTGCATGGCGACAGGTCGCGGCCTATACGGCAATGGGCGCGATTTGTGAAGCCCCCATCGGCTGCGGGATATCGTATTCATCCAGGAAGCCGCGCGGGATCATCACGTTCTGCGGACCGATGTCCTTGACGTGGCGTTCGCCGCACAGCGCCATGCTGATGTCCAGTTCCTTGCGGATGATTTCCAGCGCGCGGGTCACGCCGGCCTCGCCCATGGCGCCCAGGCCATGCAGCCAGGCCCGACCGATCCAGGTCGAATGCGCGCCAAGCGCAAGGGCCTTCAGCACGTCCTGGCCCGACCGGATGCCGCTGTCCATGTGAACCTCGACCCGGTCGCCCACCGCCTTGACGATATGGGGCAGCATCCTGATGGAGGACAGCGCCCCGTCCAGTTGTCGCCCGCCATGGTTGCTGACGATGATCGCGTCCGCCCCGAAATCGGCGGCAAGGCGCGCGTCGTCGGGATCCAGGATCCCCTTCAGGATCAGCTTGCCGCCCCACATGTCGCGGATCCGGGCGATCTTGTCCCAGTCGAGCTTTTCGTCGAACTGCTCGGCCGTCCAGCTCATCAGGCTGGAGGGATCGGCCACGCCCTTGGCATGGCCCACGATATTGCCGAAGAAGCGCCGCTTGGTTTGCAGCATCCCCATGCCCCACCGCCAGCGGAAGGCCAGGTCGATCAGCGTGGGCAGGGTCAGCTTGGGCGGCGCGGACAGGCCGTTCTTCAGATCCTTGTGCCGCTGGCCCAGAATCTGCAGGTCCAGCGTCAGCACCAGGGCGCTGCACCTGGCCTTTTTCGCGCGCTCGATGATGGCGGCCAGGAAGTCTTGGTCCTTCATCGTGTAAAGCTGGAACATGAAGGGTCTGGTCGTGTGTTCCGCCACATCCTCGATGGAACAGATCGACATGGTGGACAGGCAGAAGGGCACGCCGAACTTTTCCGCCGCACGGGCGGCGTGGATTTCCCCGTCGGCGTGCTGCATCCCCGTCAGGCCCACGGGGGCCAGCGCCACGGGCATGGCGGCGGGCAGGCCCACGATGTCGGTGGCCACGCTGCGGTTGGACATGTCCACGGCCACCTTCTGCCGCAGCTTCAGGCGCGCGAAGTCGGTCGTGTTCTCGCGGAAGGTCTGTTCGGTATAGCTGCCCGATTCTGCATAGTCATAGAACATCTTGGGCGTGCGCGCGCGGTGCATCCGCTTCAGATCTTCGATCGAGGTGATGACGGGCATGGAACTCTCCGCAACTTGGTCAAAAGTTTTTACCAAATCGCGGGGCGCAGGGCAATCAGTCCCGTGGCCGCATCCGCGACCGTGCCTCCGGCTCGATCACGGGGCCGCGCAGGGCATCGGCCCGCTGGCGCAACGCCTCGGCCCGGGCCTTGGCCTGGGCATCGACAGCGGCGGGCGAGGCCGCCGCGTCGGGCGCATGGTCGGGCAGGGTGGGTTCCGCCAGGATCTGGTCGGTCGGCAGCAGGCGCGGATAGGGATCGGCCTCGTTCCCGCAGCCCGACAGCAGGGCGGCGCAGGCGATCAGGGTCAGGGCGTGTTTCATGGCCCGCAGCCTAAGCCGCGCCACGGGGCGGGGCAACGGGCTTTCCCGGGGCCGGGCCGCGCGCTAGAAAGCCCCATGGCCCGCACCCAAGGTTCCCGCGCCGATGTCACCGGCCCCCTGATCCGCAACGAAGCCCGCCGCCTGTTCGCGCGGCAGGGCTATGCCGCCGTGTCGATGCGCCAGATCGCCTCCGCCGTGGGGGTGCAGGCGGGGGCGCTTTATGCCTATACGCCCGACAAGCAGGCGCTGCTGCTGGACCTGCTGGAAAGCCACATGCAGGAATTGCTGGCCGCCTGGTCCGACATTCCGGGTGATCCCCTGGCGCGGCTAGAGCATTTCGTGCGCTTCCACATCGACACCAGCCTGGATCACGCGGATGCGGTATTCCTGTCCTACATGGAACTGCGCAACCTCACGCCCGAGAATCGCGCCCGCATCGCGGCCTTGCGCGGCGAATATGAATCCGCCCTGGAATCCATCCTGCGCGACGGGATGGCGGCGGGCGTCATGCGCATCGACGACCCGCGCCTTGCGACCATGGCGCTGATCGCGATGCTGACCGGGGTCACGAACTGGTATCGCGAAGGCGGGCGCCTGGACCGCCAGCGGATCGGCGACATCTACTGGGGCCTTGCGCGCGGTGCCGTCGGCGCGGATTGACCCCCGCTTCTTCGTTGTTCAAATACCCCTTTCCTTGACGCCACCTGCGGCGCGATAATCCCCCCATGAGTCTTCCCCCCGGCTTCCTTGACGAGATTCGCAACCGCGTCCCGATCAGCCGCGTGATCGGGAAAAAGGTGGTATGGGATCTGCGCAAGTCGAACCAGGCGCGCGGCGACTGGTGGGCGCCATGTCCGTTCCACCAGGAAAAATCCGCGAGTTTTCATTGCGATGATGGGAAGGGCTATTACTACTGCTTCGGCTGCCACGCCAAGGGCGACGCCATCAAGTTCCTGCGCGAGGCCGACGGGATGGAGTTCATCGAGGCCGTCAAGCTGCTGGCCGCCGAGGCGGGCTTGCAGATGCCCGAACCCGACCCCCGCGCCCGCGAAAGAACCGACCGCCGCACCCGCCTTCTGGACGTGACCGAGGCCGCCTGCCGCTGGTTCCGCCTGCAATTGCAGACCGGGGCCGCCGCCGAGGCGCGCGACTACCTGCTGCGAAGGGGGCTGGACCGCGCCGCCGAGGATCGGTTCGAGGTAGGCTTTGCCCCCGACAGCCGCACCGCGCTGACCCAAGCCCTGCGCGACAAGGGCTTTGACGAATCGCTGATCGTCGAATCGGGCATGGCGGCCAAGCCCGACGGGGGCGGCGCGGCATACGACCGCTTCCGGGGCCGCATCATCTTTCCGATCCGCGACGGGCAGGGCCGCTGCATCGGCTTCGGCGGCCGGGCCATGGATCCGAATGCCCGGGCCAAATACCTCAACAGCCCGGAAACGCCGCTGTTCGACAAGGGCCGCAACCTTTACAACCTCGGTCCCGCCCGCGCCGCCGTGGCCAAGGGCCAGCGCCTGGTCGTGGCCGAGGGCTATATGGACGTGATCGCCCTGTCCCGCGCGGGGTTCGAGGGTGCCGTGGCCCCCCTGGGCACCGCCATCACCGAGGACCAGTTGCGCCTGATGTGGCGCGTCTCGCCGGAACCCGTGATCGCGCTGGACGGCGATGCGGCAGGCCAGCGCGCGGCGCAGCGGCTGATCGACCTGGCCCTGCCGCTGACGGGGCCGGGGCAGGCGCTGCGCTTTGTCATCCTGCCCGTGGGGCAGGATCCCGACGACCTGATCAAGGCCGCCGGACCGGGCGCCATGGGCGCGCTGCTGGATGGGGCGCGGCCGCTGGTCGATCTGCTCTGGGCGCGGGAAACCGAGGGCCAGGTCTTCGACAGCCCCGAACGCAAGGCCGCGCTGGACAAGCGCCTGCAGGACGCCGTGGCAAAAATCCCCGACGAACTGACCCGCACCCATTACACCGAGGAGCTGCGCCGCAAACGCTGGGATCTGTTCGGCAGCCAGTCCCGCCAGATCGAGCGGCGGCCCACGGATCGCAAGTTCAGCCGCCGCGACAGGGGCCAGGCCCCGCGTCCCGTTCCGGGGGCGACTGTCCCGCCCCAGGCCACCGCCGCGCTGCTGGAAGGGGCCAGCCTTCTGATCTGCGCGCTGCGTCCCGAACTGATCGCGCGGGCCGAAACGCGGCTGGAACGCCTTGCGCCCCAAGACCCCGACCGCGCGGCGCTGCTGTTCGACCTGCTGTCGCACAGCGAAAGCCCGGCGGGGCGGCGCGGGCTTGAAACGCTTCGGCGCGACGCCCATCTGGGCCTGACCCCGGCCGTCATCGGATCCCAGGATGACGAGACGGCCTTGGCGACATTGGACAATCTTCTCGACCGGCTCGAGGCCCAGCGGGCGGCGGGGGCCGAACTGGCCCGCGCCGAGGCCGAGATCCAGGGCGAGGCCGACGAGGGGCTGACCTGGCGGATGCAGCAGATCGCCCGCGCCCGGCACCGCGCCGAACGGCCGGAACTGGAAGGCGGGGCCGACCTGAACGAGGACCGGGAGGCCCTGTCTGCCCAACTGTCCCAGTTCGTCGATGGCCAGATCTGGCGCAAGCCGCCGCGCCGTTGACGCTCTGCCCAGCCGATTCGCAGCACGCGAATCAATTTGCGCGGCCTGCCCTTTGATTCGGGGGTTCGGCGCGCTACATGTGGAATTGAATTCCGGTGATTCGGCTGCGCGCGAATCATTGCCTGATAAAGGGAGCCCTTGATGGCCGCCAAGGACGACGATCACGACAAGACCGACAAGGACGACAACGCCCATTCGCTGGACATGAGCCAGGCGGCCGTCAAGCGGATGATCGCGGATGCGCGCGAACGCGGCTATATCACCTATGACCAGTTGAACGCGGCCCTGCCGCCCGAACACGCCTCGTCCGAGCAGATCGAGGACGTGATGTCGATGCTGTCCGAGATGGGCATCAACGTCATCGAGGACGAGGAGGGGGCCGAGGAACCCGAAGGCGGCGCGGTCGCCGTGGTCGGATCGACCTCGCGCGAGGTTGCCGTTGCCACCTCGGAAACGGAAAAGCTGGACCGCACCGACGACCCCGTGCGCATGTATCTGCGCGAGATGGGCAGCGTCGAGTTGCTGAGCCGCGAGGGCGAGATCGCCATCGCCAAGCGGATCGAGGCGGGCCGGAACACGATGATCGCGGGCCTTTGCGAAAGCCCGCTGACCTTCAAGGCCATCACCATGTGGCGCGAGGAGCTTCTGGACGAAGAAATCCTGCTGCGCGACGTGATCGACCTGGAAACCACCTTCGGCCAGTCGCTGGATGACGAGGAAGCCGACGAGGAGGAACTGTCCGAGGACAGCGTCCAGGCCGAGTCCCCGCAAAAGCGCGAGGAGCTGGATGCCGACGGCAACCCCATGCGCTCCGAGGATGACGAGGACGAGGACGAGGGCGCGAACCTGTCGCTGGCCGCGATGGAGGCCAGCCTCAAGCCCAAGGTTCTGGAAACGCTGGAACTGATCGCCAACGACTATGAAGCCCTCGCCGCGATGCAGGACCAGCGCATGTCGGCCACCCTGAACGAGGACAACAGCTTCTCGGCCACGGCGGAAAGCGATTACCAGGTTCTGCGGTCCCGCATCGTCGGGCTGGTGAACGAGCTGCACCTGAATAGCAGCCGGATCGAGGCGCTGGTCGATCAGCTTTACGGCATCAACCGCCGGATCGTCACCATTGACAGCGGCATGGTCAAGCTGGCCGACGCCGCGCGCATCAACCGGCGCGAATTCATCGACGCCTATCGCGGCACCGAACTGGATCCGGCCTGGATCGACCGGATGTCCCAGCAGGCGGGGCGCGGCTGGCAGGCGCTGTTCGAACGCTCGCGCGACAAGGTCGAGGATCTGCGCAACGAGATGGCGCAGGTCGGCCAGTATGTCGGCGTCGATATCGAGGAATTCCGCCGCATCGTGTCCCAGGTCCAGCGCGGCGAGAAGGAAGCCCGCCAGGCCAAGAAGGAAATGGTCGAGGCGAACCTGCGGCTGGTCATCAGCATCGCCAAGAAATACACGAACCGGGGCCTGCAATTCCTGGACCTGATCCAGGAAGGCAATATTGGCCTGATGAAGGCCGTGGACAAGTTCGAGTATCGCCGGGGCTACAAGTTCAGCACCTATGCGACCTGGTGGATCCGGCAGGCGATTACCCGCTCCATCGCGGATCAGGCGCGGACCATCCGCATCCCGGTCCACATGATCGAGACGATCAACAAGCTGGTCCGCACCGGCCGCCAGATGCTGCACGAGATCGGCCGGGAACCGACGCCCGAGGAACTGGCCGAAAAGCTGCAGATGCCGCTGGAAAAGGTCCGCAAGGTGATGAAGATCGCCAAGGAGCCGATCAGCCTTGAAACCCCCATCGGGGATGAGGAAGACAGCCAGCTTGGCGATTTCATCGAGGACAAGAACGCCGTCCTGCCGCTGGATTCCGCCATTCAGGAAAACCTGAAGGAAACCACCACGCGGGTTCTGGCGTCCCTGACGCCGCGCGAGGAACGGGTGCTGCGGATGCGCTTCGGCATCGGCATGAACACCGATCACACGCTGGAGGAGGTGGGCCAGCAGTTCAGCGTGACCCGCGAACGCATCCGCCAGATCGAGGCCAAGGCGCTGCGCAAGCTGAAGCACCCCTCGCGGTCGCGCAAGCTGCGGTCCTTCCTGGACCAGTGACCCATATCCCACGGCCTCGCCCTTATGGCGGGGCCGTGGGCTGAACCGCTTGCAAGTTCGGCACAAACCATGAACACTATTTCCAGTTGTTCGTGGAGAGCCGATGCCAAGCCTGCTGGAAGACCCCGCCGCCCTTCGCGTCCTGCTGATCGCCGCCCTGGCGGCGCTTGCGACCCTGTCGGTGCTGTCGCTGGGCTGGCGCAAGGCCCGCGCGCTGGCCGAAGATCGCGCCACCGCTCTCGCCTCGCAGCTTTCCGCCCTGGGCGAGGAATCCCGCGCCCTGGCCCTGCGCGCGGGCCAGCACGAGGCGCGGCTGGACGGCCAGACCGCCCGCCTGTCCGAACTGACCGAGGAACGCGACGGCCTTGCCGATGCCCTGCACCAGGCGCGCCAACTGCTGGCCGGGTCCCGCACAGAACTGGCCGAAGCGCGGCTGCGCGCCGAAAAGGACGCCGAAGCCGCCGCCCGCGAAATCCAGACCCTGCGCGAACTGCGTGCGGAAATGACCGCACAATTCAAGCTGCTGGCGGCGGAAACCCTGCGCGTGCAGCAGGGCGATCTGCAAAAGGCGCAGGGGGAACAACTGTCCGCGCTGCTCAACCCGTTCCGCGAACAGGTGCATCGCTTCCAGACGGAATTGCAGGCCAGAAACAAGGTCTTGGACGAGGAAGGTGCGAGGTTGCGCGAACAGATCGCCTTTCTGCACCAGCGGTCCGAAGATATCTCGCGCGAGGCGGTGAACCTGACCCGTGCGCTGAAAGGCGACAAGCAGCGCCAGGGTGCCTGGGGCGAGATGGTGCTGGAACGCCTGCTGGAGGAATCGGGCCTGATCGCGGGTACGCATTACGACACCCAGTCCAGCTGGACGGACGAGGACGGCAAGCGGTGGCGCCCCGACGTGGTGGTCAGGATGCCGCGCGCCAAGGTCATGGTGATCGACAGCAAGGTGTCGCTGGTGGATTACGAAACCTCGGTCAACGCCGAGGATCCGGCCGAGGCGCAGGCCGCCCTGCGCCGCCATGTCGCCGCCGTGCGCAACCATGTCGTGACCCTGGGCGACAAGGGTTATCACCGGATGGACGATGGATCGGTCGATTACGTCCTGATGTTCATCCCCATCGAGGGCGCCTTTTCCGAGGCGCTGCGGGCCGACCCAACGCTGGCCAGCTTTGCCATGGAACGCCGCGTGGGCCTGACCACGCCCACGACCCTGATGCTGACCCTGCGCACCATCGAGCATATCTGGGCGGTCGAGCGGCGCGAGGCGAACGCGACCGAGATCGCCAAGCGCGCGGGCCAGCTTTACGACAAGGTGGCGGGCTTCGTCGAATCCATGGACAGCGTGGGCCGCGCCCTGGACCAGGCGGGGCGGGCGCACACGCAGGCCATGGACCGGCTGTGCCGGGGATCGGGCAACGTGATCCGCCAGGTCGAGATGCTGCGCGAACTGGGCGCGCGGACGCAGAAGCGCATCGCCACCGATCACGACAGCGGCGACGCCCTGATGCTGGACCCGCCCGAGGCCGCCGAATGAACTGCATCTTCACCATCCAGACGCGCGGCCCCGCCTGCCACGACTTTACCCGCGACGTGGCGGCCTGGCTGTCCGTGATGCAGGCCGGGGACGGGCTGCTGACCTTGATGGTGCGCCACACCTCGTGTTCGCTGCTGATCCAGGAAAACGCCGATCCCGATGTGCAGGCCGACCTGCTGGGCTGGCTGGACCGGATCGCGCCGCCCGCCGATCACCCCTCGATGTCCTGGCTGCGCCACCGCGACGAAGGCCCCGACGACATGCCCGCGCATCTGAAGGCGGCGGTTTTGCCGGTCAGCCTGCAAATCCCGGTGGCCGGGGGCCGGATGATGCTGGGCACCTGGCAGGGGATCTATCTGGTGGAACACCGCCGCGCCCCCCATCGGCGCGAGGTGGCGGCGGTCTTTCAGGCCGGTTGACGGCGCGGCATTCCGGTCACAGACGGGGCGGCGAACATCTTGTGCCCCGTGGATAAGGCTACCCAAATCCTGAGGGTATCCTATAGTGATGGGCATTGCCGGGGCGAAGGGGACAACTGGATGCGCTGCCCGTTTTGCGGAAACGTCGATACGCAGGTCAAGGATTCGCGTCCGGCCGAGGATAACGTCGCCATCCGCCGCCGCCGCTTTTGTCCCGCCTGCGGGGGGCGCTTCACCACCTATGAACGGGTGCAGCTGCGCGATCTGGTGGTCGTGAAATCCAGCGGACGGCGCGAGGATTTCGACCGCGACAAGCTGGCCCGCTCGATCCGCATCGCCATGCAGAAGCGCCCCGTGGAACCCGAACGGATCGAGCAGATGATCAGCGGCATTGTCCGGCGTCTGGAAAGCACGGGCGAAACGGACATCCCGTCCAAGATGATCGGCGAGATCGTGATGGAGTCCCTGTCGCGCATCGACAACGTGGCCTATGTCCGCTTTGCCAGCGTTTACAAGAACTTCCAGGATGCGGACGACTTCGACAAGTTCGTCTCGGAACTGCGGCCCGGCGCGGTCGGCGACTGAACCGTGACGCCCGGGGACGACCTGCGCCACATGGCCCATGCCCTGCGGCTGGCGCGGCGGGGTTTGGGCAATGTCTGGCCGAACCCTGCGGTGGGCTGCGTGATCGTGCAAGGCACCCGCATCGTCGGGCGCGGCTGGACGCAGCCGGGCGGGCGCCCCCATGCCGAGCGGATGGCCCTGGATCAGGCGGGGACGCTGGCGCGGGGGGCCACGGCCTATGTCACGCTGGAACCCTGCGCCCATCACGGGCGGACGCCGCCCTGCGCCGAGGGGCTGGTGGCGGCTGGCATCGCGCGCGTGGTGTCGGCCATGACCGATCCCGATCCCCGCGTCGCCGGGCGCGGGCACCGGATCCTGCGCGAGGCGGGCCTTGCCGTGACCCAGAGCATCCGCGAGGCCGAGGCCCGCGAGATGCAGGCGGGTTTCCTGTCGCGGGTCGAGCGGGGGCGTCCTTTCGTGACATTGAAGCTGGCGACCAGCTTTGACGGGCGCATCGCCACGGCCTGCGGGGAAAGCCAGTGGATCACGGGGCCTGCCGCGCGGCTGCATGTTCACGCGATGCGCATGGCCCATGACGCGGTGATGGTGGGCGGCAACACGGCCCATGCGGACCGCCCGTCGCTGAACGTGCGGGGGCTGACCACCCCGCGCCAGCCGGTGCGGGTGGTCCTGTCCGCGCGCCCGCTGCCCGACCTGCCGCCCGAGGGGCCGATGCACGGGCCCTTGTGGCGGATCGACGCGCCGCCCGAACAGGCGCTGGCGCAGCTTGCGGAACGCGGCATCACCCGGGTCTTCTGCGAAGGCGGGGGGATGCTGGCCGCGTCGCTGCTGCAGGCGGGGCTTGTGGACCAGATCGTTGGCTATACGGCGGGCGTCACCCTGGGCGGCGACGGGCTGCCTGCGGTCGGGCCGATGCGGCTTGACCGGCTGTCTGACGCGCCCCGCTTTGCCCTGGCCGAGACGCGCCGGATCGGGCCGGACCTGTTCCATCGCTGGCGCAGGATCGCCTGAAGCCTTACGGCGCAGGCTGCAAGGTCGTGATCCCGGTCGCTGCGGCGCGGGCCAGCTGCGGGTCCAGCGACATGCCGATATATTCGCCCCGCCGCCACAGCCCCGCCAGGTCGTCGTAATGCCGCGACAGCGGGTGGCCCGATTGCCCGGTCGAGATGATGAAGACCGAACTGTCCGGATCGGCCAGGTCATAGACGCCGCGATAGCCGGGGCCGGTTTCGGCCTCGAACGGGTTCGGGCCGGTGCCCAGCATGGCGGTATGGGACAGGGTGAATGTCCCGCCCGAGATCGCCTGCGGCAGGTTCACGATCCAGCCAAGCCCGCCGATCCGGCCCAGTCCCGGATGCACGTGCCGCGCTTGGTGCGCGTCGCCCCATCGCCAGCTTGTCACGTCCGGCCCGTATCGCTGCGTCAGGTCCAGGATCGCGCGGTCCAGCGCCTGGCGGGCGATGGTGGTACAATCCTCGACCGGGGCGCTTTGCACGATGTCGCACCAGGCGCCCGCGCCGCCCCGGTTGCGGAACACCGAATCGACAAAGCCCGGATGCAGCACGCGGATGTCGTCGGCCACGGGGCCAAGCTCGTCCCGGATCAGGCGGTCCTGCAACGCGCCCATCCAGGCGGCATAGATCAGCGGCTCGGGCAGGTGCTCGCTCATCGCGCCGTCCCATTCCGCCAGCAGGTTCTGCGCGTCCTGGCGCTGGCGTTCCGGGGTGCCGGGGGCGGCGGGTTCGCCCGTGAACCACAGATCCGCGCCAACCAGGGGCAGCAGGGCGCGCGCCGCCGGGCTGACGACATCCAGTTGCGCCGCGATGAAGCTGTCGCGGGAATGGACCTCTCGGTCCTTGAGCAGGTGCGACAGGCGGGCGCGCCGCAGGGCAAGGGGGCCGCGCTCCTCGGTCGCGAAGGCCAGGCCGTCGGTGGTGGGGCTGTCCTGCGACAGGGGGACGACGCCTTGCCATTCCCCCTCGGCCAGCCAGCCGGGGACGGGCATCGCCCCGCCGGTCGGGTGGTTGGCCGCGCGCTGCGGCACCGCGCCCACCGTCACCTGGCGGATGCCGTCGCCGTCGGCCAGGGTCACGGCCATGGCGGGGGCCACGACGCGGCCAAGCGCGGTGGCGGCGCTGTCCGCGTCGGTCGCCCGCATCATCCCGATCAGCGCCGACAGGGTGGTGTCGGTGCCCGACAGCCCGGTCCAGCGCAGCGCCGCGACATGGCCCATGGGCGTGACATCCGCCAGCCCCGGATCCAGCAGCGGCACAAGCGGGCCGTTGCGGCTGCTGCGTAGGGTGATGGCGCGGTTGGGTTCGTCCAGGACGCGGATCACCTCGCGCCGGGTGGTGAACTCGGTCCAGCCGTCCGCGCCGCGATAGCGGTCGGTCCGGCCGGGCTGGATTTCCTCGATGGCGATGTCGGCGTCGTCCACCGCCGCCGGGGCGATGCCCCAGGCCAGTTGCGGATTGCGGCCGGAGAACACCACCGGCAATCCGGGGATCGTCGCCCCGATCACCCCGCCCGAGGTCAGCTGCAACCGCGCCAGGTAGTAGAGCGAGGGCGCCAGCAGCGGCGCCTGCTGGTCATTGGCCAGCAGCGCCCCGCCCGCCGCCGTCCGGTCCGCCGCGGCGGCAAAGCCGTTGGCGCCAAGCCCGCTGCCCGGGCGCAGGAAATCCGTGGCGTCCCGGTCGGGCGCGGGGCCTTCGCGCGCCTCGGGCGGGGCCAGGCGGGCGCCGGGGAACAGGTCGGCATAGCGCGGCAGGATGGCCGGGGCATTGCCTTCGCCCACCAGCAGGTCGGTCCCCCGTTCCGGCCAGGTCAGCGACAGGCGGGCGCGCAGGATCTCCTCGGCCGCCGAATTGCTGGTCACGGCGGCCAGCAGCTTCAGGATCGCCAGTGAATCGGCGGGCTGCCAATAGGCGATGTCCTGCGGCAGGACGAAGAACTCGGGCGCGCCCCGGCCAAGCGCGCCCTTGTTGACCTGCTCGATCCACTGGTTCACCCCGTCGGCATAGGCCCGAAGCGCCGCCTGCGTCGCCTGGTCCTGGGATTCCAGCGAGGCTGTGGCATTGCGGTAAAGCTCCAGCCGCCGGGCGAGGTCGTCGGCGGGAAAGGCGCCCGCGCCATAGACCTCGGACAGGCGGCCCTGGGCGGCGCGGCGCAGCAGCGTCATCTGGAACAGCCGGTCCTGGGCATGGGCCAGGCCCAGGGCGAAGAACACGTCCTCGTCCGTCTGGCCGAAAATATGGGGCACGTTCTCGGTCGATCGGACGATCTCGACCGGGGCGGAAATGCCCTGCACCTGCAGCGTGGCGTTGTAGTCGGGCAGCGACCGGATCGAGAAATACCAGGCCAGGATCACGGCCGCGATCCCCAGCACGATCAGGCCGATGGTCAGCCGCAAAAGCCAGCGGAAAAGGGTCAACATGTCGGAAGATGATCCATGGGCCGGTCCGCCGCCTGTCCTGTGGTACCGATGCGCTTGACCATGGCGCGCCGGGCTGTTTGGGTGCTGCATAATCGAGGCGCAGGGCCAGTTCAACGCACGGCAGATCGCCGCATGACGGATCGGGGGAACAAGTGACAAAGCTGGCATTTCTGGGAATGGGCGTGATGGGCGCGCCGATGGCGGGGCACCTGCAGGCCGCCGGGCACCAGGTGACGGTGTTCAACCGCACCCGCGCCAAGGCCGAGGCATGGGCGGCCAGGCACGGCGGCACCTGGGCCGCCACCCCGCGCGAGGCCGCAGCCGATGCCGATCTGGTGATGGCCTGCGTGGGCAATGACGACGACCTGCGGTCCGTCTGCCTTGGCCCGGACGGCGCATTCGCGGGCATGACGCCGGGCGCGGTCTTCGTGGATCACACCACCGTTTCCGCCGCTGTGACGCGGGAACTGGCGCAGGCGGCGCAGGCGGCGGGGCTTGGCTATGTGGACGCGCCGGTCTCGGGCGGGCAGGCCGGGGCCGAGAACGGGCAGCTGTCGGTGATGTGCGGGGGCGCGCAGGCGGATTTCGACCGCGCCGCGCCGGTGATCGACGCCTATGCCCGGATCTGCCGCCGCATGGGCGATGTGGGCGCGGGCCAGATCACCAAGATGTGCAACCAGATCGCCATCGCCGGGCTGGTGCAGGCGCTGTCCGAATCGCTGGCCTTCGCGAAGAAATCCGGGCTGGAGGTCGAGAAGGTCGTCGAGGTCATCAGCCAGGGCGCCGCCGGAAGCTGGCAGATGGTCAACCGCCACAAGACGATGGATGCGGGTCAGTTCGACCACGGTTTCGCCGTGGACTGGATGCGCAAGGATCTGGCGATCTGCCTGGCCGCCGCCGATGAGGTCGGGGCATCCTTGCCCGTCACCGCGCTGGTCGATCAGTTCTACAAGGATGTGCAGCGGATGGGCGGGGGCCGCTGGGACACCTCGTCCCTGATCGCGCGGTTGGGCTAGCGGCCCTTCGCCTCGGCCCGTTTCAGGGCGGGTTCCGCGCGGGCCAGGGCCTTGCGGACATGGCCGGGAAAGCTGCCGGGCTGGATCGCCAGGGTGTCCGAATGGGCCGCGCAGATCGTGCGGGTGTCGCGCCAGTCCTCGGCGATCCGCAGGGCCCAATCGCGGAAATCCTGCGCCGCGCCGGGGCGGTCCCGAAGGGCCTGTTTCAGGGTCGGGTGGAAGCTGACGCGGGGCAGGCGCAGCACCTGCCGCAGCAGGCCGGGCAGGGGCAGCACGTTCAACGTGTCGTCCACATGCAGGCTGCCGCTGGCGGGATGAAAGGCCAGCAGCGATCCGGCATGGACGCGTTCGTTCTGGCAGATATAGTCGATTCCGTCCGGCAGGGAAAAGCGCAGGTCCGGGAAGCGCGCGGCGACCCGGGGCGATTCGACGGCGTCAGACTGCCAGGGCAGATCCGGCCATTTGCGGCGGTGGCGGTCCGATCCGAACAGTTGCGCCTGCGGGAACATGGCGTGCATGGTTTCGCAATGGATCGTGTGGAAGGGATGCAGGTTCAGCACCGCCTGGACCGCGCGGCCCCCGTCGGTAAGCGCCATGACCTGCCCGGCGATGTCCGGGCCGAAGCCATAGGAATCCAGGAACACGAACCGCCCCGAGAACAGGCGCACCAGAGAGCAATGCGTTCCCACATTCACCAGCCCGCCGATCCGCAGGATGCCGCGAATGTTCCAGAAGCCGTTGCCAAGGTCGATCAATCGTTCCGCCATCATGCCCCCGGTGGATTGCCGTCGTCGCGCAGCGCCAGGTTCGCCCGGCGGCATAGGTCACGCAAGGCGGGTTTCAGCCCCTCCTCCAGCGTCGGGTGATAGAAGGGCAGGTCCAGCACGTCCGAGGCACTCGCCCCGCTGGTGATCGCCCAGGCCAGAAGATGCGCCATGTGGTCGCCCCCCGGCACCGCCAAGTCCGCGCCGATCAACCGGCCTGTCTCGTCCGCTCCAAGGCGATAAAGGCCCGCCGCCTTGCCCTCGACCCGCGCGCGGCCCTGGTCGGCATAGCTGGCATGGGCGTCCAAGACGCATTCGTCGGGCGGCGCGCCGATGGCCGCAATGGGCGGGTCGGTGAAGGTGATGGTGAACAGCGGCGGTCGGTCCGTGGCCTCGACAGCGGGAAAGCGGGCGGCGTTGGTGCCTGCGATGATGCCGTCCAGCCGGGCCTCGTGCAGCACCGGCGCGTCGGCATCCGCATCGCCCGCCATGAAGATGGCCGCGTCGCCGCATTGCATCGTGACGCGGTCGAAACGCGGCACGCCCTTGTCGTCCAGCGCCAGGCCCGTGGCCTTCAGGTTCAGGCCGTCCAGCGCCGGGGCACGGCCGGTTGCGACAAGCACATGGCTGAAATCCCCGGCCCCGCCATTCCATGCCAGCCGAATCGCGTTTCCCTGGGCCGAGGGCTTGGGCGCGCGGCCCAGATGCAGCGTCACGTCCCGGGCGTAGATCTCGCGGAAGGCGTCATGCAGCCTGTCGCAGCGGATCCCGGCCAGCCTGCCGCCCTTGTCGAACATCGCCACCCGAACGCCCAGGCGGCCCATGGCCTGCGCCAGTTCCGCGCCCAGCGGCCCCGCCCCGATCACGGCCAGGCTTTCAGGCAGATCCTCAAGCTCGAAGATCGATTCGTTGGTCAGCATGCGCGGTCCCAGGTTTCGATAGGGCTTGGGGATCACGGGCATTGACCCGGTGGCGATCACCACCGCCCGCGGCGCGACCTGCCGCCCGTCGTCCAGTTCCAGACGGTCCCGCGCGACGAAGCGGGCGCGGGCGTCGATGCAGGTGCCCGGGGGCAATGCGCGAAAGCTGTCCTGCACCGATTGCACGAAGCGGTCGCGTTCGGTCCGCAGGCGTTCCATCACGCGGCGGCCATCAACCCGCGCCTTGGGAATGTCGATGCCCATCATCCGCGCGCGGTCCAGGCCGGCATGGGCGTGCGCCGCCGCGATCAGCAGCTTGGAGGGCATGCAGCCGGCGCTGGCGCAGAGCGTCCCGCGAAAGCCGTCGTCGATCAGAAGGGTGCGCGCCCCCGCGGCCCGCGCCGCGCGTTCCGCCGCAAGCCCCGCCGTCCCCGCCCCGATGATCGCCACGTCGCAGGACAGGTCGGGCGTGGTGTCGGTCATCGCGTGTCTCCTGCCGTGGGTCGGCAACCCAACCGCAAGGCGCGGCGCGGGTTCCGGTCAGAGCGTCCGGCGCGCGGCGCGAAACCCGTCCAGAAGCGCCCGCGTCGGGTCCGCCATGGCCGGCGTGACCCCCTGCAAGACCAGGGCTTCGGCATAGCGGTCGGCCAGCCAGCCCTGGCCGATGACCGTGACCGGCTGGCCCAGCCACCAGGGCCGGGCCCCCGCAAGCTCGGCCCCGATCAGCAGGCCAGCGGTCTGCGCATGGGCGTCGGACGGGGTGATCCGGTCCAGGGCAAGGCGGGCGCGGACCGATGACAGTTCCGCCGCCAGCCCCGCCGGACGGGACAGCGCGTCCTGCACGGCCTCGGCAAATCCGGTGCTTTCGTCGGCCGAAGCGGTCAGCGCCGACAGCAGTTCGCCCGTCAGGAAGCTGCGGAAGCTGACGACCTCGCCCGCGCTGATCTGCGCCCAGACGGATTGCGGCCCCGGCAGGCACAAAACGCCGTCGAAATCGGGATGGCGGGCCAGATGCCCGGCGATGCGGGTCGCCTGCGCCCCGATCAGATCCGCCGGACGGTCCTGCACCAGGCCGGGCAGCCGGTGCAGCGTGACCTGCGGATCAAGGGCCAGCGCGGGCAGGGGCGGCGGGGGCGGGCAGGGCACCCGCACCGGCGCGGTCCCCGGCCAGCCCGCCGCGATCACGTCGATGGCAACCCCCGGCGCCAGCATCGCCCGCAGCGCGGCCACCGGATCGTCCCCGGCGGGCGCCGTGATCGCCGCCCCCTCGGCATCGCCGTGCATCGGCCAAAGCCGCACCTCGCCCGCCGTCCATTCCGCCGCTGCCCAATCCATCGCCGCCTCCGCCATTGCGGCGGCAAGATGGCCGCGCCCGGACGCCCTGTCCAGAGACGGCGCTTGAAGCGCGGCGGCTTCACGCGTAACCAGCCTGTCATGCGGATACTCTTTCTTGGCGATGTGATGGGCCGCGCCGGACGGCGCGCGATAACCGAGCGGCTGGCGCCCCTGCGCGCGCGGCTGAAGGCCGACCTGGTGGTGGTGAACGCCGAAAACGCCAGCGGCGGGCGCGGCTGCACGGCGGGCCACGCGCAACTGCTGCTGGAATCAGGCGCGGACTGCCTGACCCTGGGCGACCATGCCTTCGACCAAAAGGACATGCTGGCCTTTATCGAGCGGGAGCCGCGCATCATCCGCCCCCTGAACTTCGCGAAAGAGGCTCCGGGCCGGGGCAGCGCCATCATCGCGGACGCGCGCGGGCGCAAGCTGCTGGTGACGCAGGCGCTTGGGCAGGTCTTCATGTCGCGGCCCTATGACGACCCGTTCTCGGCGCTGGATGCCGTGCTGCGCGCCCATCCGCCGGGCGGCATGGTCCAGGCCGCGCTTGTCGATTTCCATGCCGAGGCCACCAGCGAGAAGATGGCCGCCGGGCATTTCTGCGACGGCCGCGCCAGCGCCGTTGTGGGCACCCATACCCACGTGCCCACGGCCGACGCCCAGATCCTGCCGCGCGGGACGGCATTCCAGTCGGACGCCGGGATGTGCGGCGATTACGACAGCGTCATCGGCATGGAAAAGACCGAACCCCTGCGCCGCTTCATCACCGGCATGACCCGCGACCGCTTCACCCCGGCGGAAGGCGAGGCCACGCTGTCCGGCGTCCTGGTCGTCACCGACGACCGCACGGGCCGCGCCACCGCGATCGAGCCCCTGCGCGACGGCGGCCGGTTGGCGCAAACGCATCCCGTGTGAAACGGATCCTGCTTTCGCTTGCGGTTGCGGGGAAAAGAATTCTATGACCGCCACGATCTGCCGGTGACCGGCGCCGTTCGACAGGGGCTTCATGCTTGGATTTGAATTGACCGGAACGAACGCGGCGGTCGCGATGCTGGTCATCGTCGCGATCACCTTTGTCCAGTTCATCCGGGAAAAGCAGCCGCCCGAGGTCGTGGCCATCGGGTCCGCCGCCGCCATGCTGGTCCTGGGCCTGCTTCCGGCCGAGGATGCGGCGGGCGTGTTGTCGAACGCCGCGCCCTGGACCATCGCCTTCATGTTCCTGATCATGGGCGGGCTGCTGCGCACCGGCGCGCTGGAAATCATGTCCCGCATCGTGACCGCGCGCGCCGTCACCAACCCCGCCTTCACCGTCTGCGCGCTGTTCGCCTTTGTCGTCCTGGCCTCGGCCGTGATGAACAACACGCCGGTGGTGGCGGTGATGATCCCCATCTGCATCCAGCTTGCCAACCGGATGAAGATGTCTCCGTCCAAGCTGCTGATCCCGCTAAGTTATTTCACGATCTTGGGCGGCATGATCACCCTGATCGGCACCTCGACCAACCTGCTGGTCGATGGCGTGGCCCGCGAACAGGGCATGGAACCCTTCACCATCTTCGAGATCGCGCCCGTAGGGATCGCGATCAGCCTGGCGGGCGTGGCCTATTTCGCGCTGTTCGGAAAGCACCTGCTGCCCGACCGGACCTCGCTGGCAAGCTTCCTGGGATCCAAGCGCGGAATGAAATATTTCACGGAACTGGCGGTCCCCGAGGATTCGAGCCTTGTCGGCCAAAGGGCGGTCGAGGTGGGCCTGTTCCGGCGCGAGGCCGTGCGCCTGATCGACGTGCTGCGCGGCGACGCGTCCCTGCGCCGCAACCTGGCCGAGGTGGTGCTGGAACCCGGCGACCGCGTGGTGCTGCGGTCGGAAATGGCCGACCTGCTGGAATTCCTGGGCAACAAGAACCTGTCGGTGGTGGACAAGCTGAGTTCCGTCGCCACCGAGACGGTCGAGGTGCTGATTTCCCCCGGTGCGCAACTGATCGGGCGCCGACTGGGCGACATGCGCCTGCGCCGCCGTTACGGCATCTATGTGCTGGCGGCGCATCGGCGCGACCAGAACCTGGGGCGGCAACTGGACGACCTGGTGGTCCGCGTGGGCGACACGCTTCTGCTGGAAGGCGCGCCCGAGGATATCGCGCGCCTTGCCGCCGACATGGGGCTGGTCGATGTCTCGCGCCCCTCGGCCCGGGCTTACCGGCGGGAACGCGCGCCCATCGCCATCATCTGCCTGCTGTCGGTGGTGACGCTGGCCGCGCTGGATGTCGCGCCGATCCAGGTGCTGTCCTTCCTGGCCGCCGCCGTGATCCTGCTGACGCGCTGCATCGACGCCGAGGAGGCCTTTTCCTTTGTCGATGGCCGGCTGATGGCGATGATCTTTGCGATGCTGGCCGTGGGCGAGGCGCTGGAACATACCGGCACCGTCCAGTTGATCGTGGATTTCGTGTCCCCGATCCTGCGCGACCTGCCGCCCTTTGCCACGCTGATCGCCATCTATTTCCTGGGCCTGGTGATGACCGAGATCCTGTCGAACAACGCGGTCGCCGTGCTGCTGACGCCCATCGCCATCGCCCTGGCGCAATCGCTGGGCCACGATCCGCGCGCCTATGTGGTGGCCGTCATGTTCTCGGCCACGGTGGCATTCGCCACGCCGATCGGATACCAGACGCACATGATGGTCTATGGCCCTGGCGGCTACAAGTTCAGCGACTTCGTGCGCGTGGGCGTGCCGCTGGACATTCTGTGCGGGATCGTCGCCTGCCTGGTCATTCCCCTGTTCTGGCCCCTGTGACGCCCTTGCAATGCTGCCATGCAGCATTGGCCGTTGTTCCGATAAGGCTTCCATCCGATATCGCGGGCAAGGGGGGGAAACAGCCTTGTGGTGCAAAGGAGTTTCCAGATGGCCAGCACGATCACTTTCGACAAACCCCGCCTGTCCGTCCTGGGCATGGTGGCGGCGCCGTTCATCGCCATCGGCAAGCTTCTGGTGTTGATCGCCGAAGCCAGCCCCAAGGTCCGCGAGATCGAGCGTCTGAACCGCCTCAGCGATGCCGAACTGGCGCGCCGTGGGCTGACCCGCGACGGCGAGATCCGCCGCATCCTGGGCGTTTCCGCCGCGATCTGAGCCGCCCGGCCGGTCTTTCCGAAAGGCGCCCGTCCCATCGGACAGGGCGCCTTTCTTCTGCGCGGCCCGGCTTGCGATGGGTCGCCGGGCTGGACTAAAAGCGGCCCCATCCGCTTACGAATTGCGAAGGACGACCGACCATGGCAGGCCATTCCAAATGGGCCAATATCCAGCATCGCAAGGGCCGTCAGGATGCGGCCCGATCGAAGCTGTTTTCCAAGCTGGCAAAGGAAATCACCGTCGCCGCCAAGATGGGCGATCCCGACCCCGACAAGAACCCGCGCCTGCGCCTTGCGGTCAAGGAAGCCAAGTCGAATTCCTGCCCTAAGGACGTGATCGACCGCGCCATCAAGAAGGCGGTCGGCGGCGATGCCGAGGCCTATGAGGAGATCCGGTATGAGGGCTACGGCCCCAACGGCATCGCCCTGGTGGTCGAGGCGATGACCGACAACCGCAACCGCACCGCATCCAACGTGCGCAGCTATTTCACCAAGTCCGGCGGCGACCTGGGCCAGACCGGATCGGTCAGCTTCATGTTCGACCGCGTGGGCGAGATCCTGTATCCGCTGTCGGCCGGCGACGCCGACACCGTGATGCTGGCCGCCATCGAGGCGGGCGCGGACGATGTCGAGACCGACGAGGAAGGCCACTGGATCTATTGCGCCGACACCGCGCTGAACGAGGTGTCAACCGCGCTGGAGGCGACCCTGGGCGAATCCGAGACCGCGAAGCTGATCTGGAAGCCGCAGGCCCCGACCGAGATTTCGGACCTGGAAACGGCGCAGAAGCTGATGAAGCTGATCGACACCCTGGAGGACGACGACGACGTGCAGAACGTCACCGGCAATTTCGACATTTCCGACGCGGTGGCCGCCCAGCTGTAGGCTGGCCGGTTCCTGTCGGGGACGGTGGCGGGGGGCCAGCCCCCCGGTCGCCGTGTCCGGCGACTCCCCCCGGGATATTTGGACCAAAGTGAAAGGCCGTCAGGGCAGGAGGGCTGCCTTGGCGGCCTTTTCGATGGCCTGGGTCAGGGGGGCGAGGGCCAGGGCGGTGATGCGGCTGAACTGCCAGTAGAGCGGCACGTCCAGCGGTAGGTCCGGGGCAAGGTCGATGAGGCGGCCCCTGTCCAGGTCGTCGCGGATCATCGGTTCGGGGTTCATGCCCCAGCCGATGCCAAGGCGCGCAGCCGCCGCAAAGCCATGGGCCGTGGGGATGCGGTGCATCGGCAGGGTGACGCGCCTGCCGATCAGCGCCCGGACCCAGCGGGATTGCAGCGCGTCCTTGGCGTTGAAGCAGAGCGAGGGGGCTAGCGACAGGGTTTCGGCGGTTACGCCGGCTGGAAAGTAACGGGTCGCGAAACCGGGGCTTGCCACCGCCCGATAGCGCAGCGTGCCAAGCCGCAGGCTGTCGCAGCCGGTGACGGGGCGGCTGTCGCTGGTCAGCGCGGCCACCACCATGCCGCCCCGCAGCCAGTCCAGCGCATGGTCCTGGTCGTCGATGGTTAGGTCCAGAAGCCCCGGCGCGGCGGCCAGCGCAGGCATGGCCCAGCTTGCCAGGCTGTCGGCATTGACGGCCAGGCGCAGCACCGGACGGTTCCGCGACAACGCCAGGCCGGATTCCAGCAGCCGCACCTGGTCCAGATGCGCGGCCAGGCGCAGGCCCTGTTCCGTTGCGGTGACGGGCGGGCCGCGGTCGATCAGGATCGCGCCCATGCGGTCCTCAAGCGAACGGATCCGTTGCGAGACTGCCGACGGGGTGACATGCAGGGCCGCCGCCGCGGCCTCGAAAGAGCCGTGGCGGATGATCTCGGCCAGGGCGGCGATGGCGGGATAGTCCAGCATAAGCGCAGCTTCATCCGGGTAAGCATCATTCATTTTACCTTATCCGTGCTTCATGCGAAAGCGCGGGCCGAGAGGTGCTTGCCAATGATGTCCTATGCCGCCGGTCTTGGAACCGGGTTGTCCCTGATCGTCGCCATCGGTGCGCAGAATGCCTTTGTGCTGAAGCAAGGGCTGATCCGCCATCACATCTTCTGGGTCTGCCTGTTCTGCGCGCTGTCCGATGCCCTGCTGATCCTGCTGGGCGTCAACGGCATTGCCCGGATCGGATCGGCGGCGCCATGGCTGCTGGTGGGGCTAAGATGGGCGGGCGCCGCCTTCCTGGTCTGGTATGGCGCGCGGTCCTTTCGCGCGGCCTGGCAGGGCGGCGGCGCGCTGCGGCCCGAGGGGGGCGCGGCCAGCCTGCCCCGGACGCTGGCGGTGGTCGCGGCGCTGACCTGGCTGAACCCGCATGTGTGGCTGGATACGGTGGTGCTGGTCGGCGCGATCTCGGCCCAGTGGCCCCGGCCGGGGGTGTTCGGGCTTGGGGCCGTGACGGGGTCGTTCCTGTTCTTCTTCGCGCTTGGCTATGGCGCGCGGCTGCTGGCGCCGGTCTTTGCCCGCCCGCGCGCCTGGCAGGTGCTGGAGGTGCTGATCGGCATCGTCATGTGGACCATCGCCGCAGCCCTGATCGCGGAATGAGGCTTGCGCAGCCTGCGCAAAGCGGTCCAACTGCACGCCATGCAATTCGACACGCAAACGCGCCGCGACCTGGCGGGCATAGGCTGGATGCTGGCGACGGGCCTGTGCTTTGTCGCCGTGAACGGCATCGTCCGCTGGCTGGGCGGCGCGCTGCCCGCGCCGCAATCGGCCTTCATCCGCTTTGTCTTCGGGCTGGTCTTTCTGGGGCCGGTGCTGGTCCCGGCGCTGCAAAGGGGATTTTCGCCGCACATCTGGCGGTTGCTGACGCTGCGGGGCGCGCTGCATGTGCTGGCGGTGATCGCCTGGTTCTATGCCATGTCGCGCATCCCCGTGGCCGAGGTCACGGCCATCGGCTTTCTGAACCCCATCGTCGTGACGGTGGGCGCGGCGCTGTTCATGGGCGAACGGCTGGCCCTGCGGCGGATCGCGGCGGTGGGCGTGGCGCTGATGGGCGCGCTGGTCGTGCTGCGGCCCGGTCTGCGCGATCTGGATCCGGGGCATCTGTCGCAGGTGGCGGCCTCGCTGTGCTTTGGCGCATCCTATCTGATCGCCAAGCGCATCACCGCGCAGGTGCCCGCCGCCATCGTCGTGGCGATGATGTCGCTGACGGTGTCCATTGGCCTTGCGCCGCTGGCCTGGGCGGTCTGGGTGCCGCCGACATGGGCGCAGATCGGCTGGCTGGGGCTGGTCGCGGTCTTTGCGACGGCGGGTCATTACACCATGACGCGGGCCTTCACTGCCGCCCCGCTGACGGTCACGCAGCCCGTGACCTTCCTGCAACTGATCTGGGCCAGCCTGCTGGGCATCTTCATCTTCCACGAGCCGCTGGACGAATGGGTGATCCTGGGCGGCGGGATGATGATCGGCGCCATCACCTATATCACCTGGCGCGAGGCGCGGCTGCGGGTTGCAGCCCCCGCCGCCGCCGAATAGAAAACCCCGCCGCGAGCGGTCGCGGCGGGGCTGCATTCAGGTCAGGGGATCACATCCCGGAATAAAGCGGGAAGCGCGCGCACATCTGGGCGACCTCGGCCTTGACCTTGGCCTCGACGGCGGCATTGCCGTCCTCGCCATTCGCAGCCAGGCCGTCCACGACCTCGACGATCCAGCGGGCGATCTGGCGGAATTCCTCCTCGCCGAAACCGCGCGTGGTGCCGGCGGGGGCGCCCAGGCGGATGCCCGAGGTGACGAAGGGCTTTTCCGGGTCAAACGGCACGCCGTTCTTGTTGCAGGTGATGTGGGCGCGGCCCAGGGCGGCCTCGGTCGCCTTGCCGGTCACGCCCTTCGGGCGCAGGTCGGCCAGGCACAGGTGGTTGTCGGTGCCGCCCGACACGATGTCGATGCCGCCCTTCATCAGTTCATCCGCCATGGCCTGCGCGTTCTTGACGACCTGCGCGGCATAGGCCTTGAACGAGGGTTGCAGCGCCTCGCCGAAGGCCACGGCCTTGGCGGCGATCACGTGCATCAGCGGGCCCCCCTGAAGGCCGGGGAAGACGGCGCTGTTGATCTTTTTCGCGATGTCGGCGTCGTTGGTCAGCACCATGCCGCCGCGCGGGCCGCGCAGGGACTTGTGCGTCGTCGTGGTCACGACATGGGCGTGCGGAATGGGCGAGGGGTGGACGCCGCCCGCGACCAAGCCCGCGATATGGGCCATGTCCACCATCAGGTAGGCGCCCACCTCGTCCGCGATCTTGCGGAAGGCCGCCCAGTCCCACACGCGGCTGTATGCCGTGCCGCCCGCGACGATCAGCTTGGGCTTGTTCTCCAGGGCCTTCTGGCGGATCTCCTCCATGTCCAGAAGCTGGTCCTGCTGGCGCACGCCATAGCTGACGACGTTGAACCACTTGCCCGACATGTTCACCGGCGAGCCGTGCGTCAGGTGCCCGCCCGAGTTCAGGTCCAGGCCCATGAAGGTGTCGCCCGGTTGCAGCAGCGCCAGGAACACCGCCTGGTTCATCTGGCTGCCGCTGTTCGGCTGGACGTTGGCGAAGTCGCAGTCGAACAGCTTCTTCGCGCGTTCGATCGCCAGGGTTTCCACGACATCGACATACTGGCAGCCGCCATAGTAACGCTTGCCCGGATAGCCTTCGGCATATTTGTTGGTCAGAACCGAACCCTGGGCTTCCAGCACCGCCTTGGACACGATGTTCTCGGACGCGATCAGCTCGATCTCGTCGCGCTGGCGGCCCAGTTCCTGGGTGATGGCCTTGGCGATCTCGGGATCGCTGTTTTGCAGCGTTTCGGTGAAGAATCCGGTTTCGCGGGTGGGGGCGTTCATGGTCTCGCGTCCTTATCAATGGGCCAAGGCGGCGGTTCGGCGTCCTCATACCCCAGGGGTGACGATGCGGAAAGTCACAAATGCGACCAAGGGGCGCCGGCGGGCGGCGGGGCTTGCAATGCCCGGTGCGCCGTCGGATGCTGCCCGCCGCAAGGGGCAGGGCATCATGACGACACGGATCCACTTCACCGCCAGCGAATCCGAGGCGGCGCAACGGGCGCTGGCGGTGCTGACCGACCGCTATGGCGCGGTGGATCTGGACGGCTGCGAGGTGGTGGTGGCCCTTGGCGGCGACGGCTTCATGCTGCAAACGCTGCACGCGCTGACGGGGCGCGACCTGCCGGTCTATGGCATGAACCGGGGCACGGTGGGCTTCCTGATGAACGGCTATGCCGAGGGCGGGTTGCCCGAACGCCTGGCCGCGGCCGAGGAGACCGTCATCAACCCCCTGCGGATGCGGGCCATCCGTGCCGATGGGTCCATCCACGAGGCGCTGGCCATCAACGAGGTCAGCCTGCTGCGCGAAGGCCCGCAGGCCGCCAAGCTGCGCATTCATGTGGACGGCAGGATGCGCATGGCCGAACTGGTCTGCGACGGCGCGCTGATCGCCACGCCCGCTGGATCCACGGCCTATAACTATTCCGCGCATGGTCCGATCCTGCCCATCAATTCCGAGGTTCTGGCCCTGACAGCCATCGCCCCCTTCCGCCCCCGCCGCTGGCGCGGCGCGCTGCTGCCCAAGGGCGCGCAGGTGGAAATCGAGGTTCTGACCCCCGAGCGCCGCCCGGTCATGGCCGATGCCGATTCCCGGTCGGTCCGTCATGTGGTGCGCGTCCAGATCCGCAGCGCGCAGGACGTGCGCCACCGCCTGCTGTTCGACAACGGCCACGGGCTGGAGGAACGGCTGCTGCGCGAACAGTTCGTGTGATCCGGGCTGGCAGGGCCGCGCGATTTCTGCTTGAAGAAGTCCGACCATCACAGGACGGCCCGCCATGACCCTGCATATCGACCTGCAAGCCATTGTCGCCAACTGGACCGCGCTTGCCGCCAGGGCGCCCGGCGCCCGCGCCGCCGCCGTGGTCAAGGCCGATGCCTATGGCCTGGGCGCCGCGAAGGTCGCCCCCGCGCTGTATCAGGCCGGGGCGCGGGATTTCTTCGTGGCGCTGGCAAGCGAGGGTCGCGCGCTGCGCCCGCATCTGCCCGATGACGCCCGCATCAACATCCTGTCCGGCCATATGGAGGGCGCGGATCTGGCGGGCCTCGTCCCCGTCCTGAACAGCCCGGAACAGTTCTTCCGCGACCGCGCCATGCGCCCCGGCAAGCCCTTTGCGGTCCAGCTGGACACCGGCATGAACCGCCTGGGAATCGAACCCGGCGAATGGTCCGCCATCCGCGCCGAGGTTCTGGCCGCAAAACCCGATTTCATCATGTCACACCTGGCCTGCGCGGACGAACCGGACCACCCGGCCAATGCCGCGCAACTGTCCGCCTTCCGCGCCATGACCGAGGATTGCAACGTGCCACGGTCGTTGTCCGCGACCGGGGGCATCCTGCTGGGGCCGGACTATCACTTCGACCTGGTCCGCCCGGGCATCGGCCTTTACGGCGCGCTGCCCTTTGCGGATGGGCAGCCGGTCGCGCGCCTGTCGCTGCCGGTGATCCAGACGCGGACCGTCCAGCCGGGCGAGTTCGTGGGCTACAGCGCGACCTGGACGGCGGATGCGCCGCGCCGCATCGCCACGGTCGCGGCGGGCTATGCCGACGGGATTTTGCGCTCGATCTCCTCCTCGGGGATCAGCCTTTATGCGGCGGGAACGGCCTGTCCCGTCGTGGGCCGCGTGTCCATGGACCTGATCACGGCGGATGTGACGGGGCTTGCCGATGTGCCTGCGGAACTGGACCTGATCTGTCCCGAGCAACCCGTTGACCGGGTGGCGGAGTTTGCAGGGACCATCGGATATGAAATCCTGACCTCTCTCGGCCATCGCTACGACCGGACGTATCGGTGAAGCCAGTCCGGCTGACCGGCCGCGCCGCGCTGTCTCTGACGCGCGGCATCGGCGCCGTGACGCTGTTCGTGGCGCGCGGGCTGTTCCGCCTGCGGCCCTTTTATGCCCGCGCCTTCGGGGCGCAACTGGTCCAGATCGGCTGGCTGTCCCTGCCGGTCGTGGGCCTGACCGCGCTGTTCACCGGCGCGGCGCTGGCCTTGCAGATCCATTCGGGCGGCGCGCGCTTCCAGGCCAGCGACGTGGTTCCCGCCATCGTCGCCATCGGCATGGTGCGCGAACTTGGCCCCGTCCTGGGCGGGCTGATGGTGGCCGCGCGCGTGGCAAGCTCCATCGCCGCCGAGATCGGCACCATGAAGGTGACGGAGCAGATCGACGCGCTTGTGACGCTGTCCACCGATCCGATGCGCTGGCTGGTCACGCCGCGCCTCTGGGCCGCGATGCTGACCGTGCCCCTGCTGGTCGGCGTGGGCGACATCATCGGGATCGCGGGCGGCTGGCTGGTCGGCACGCAGTCGCTGGGCTTCAACTCGGTGGCCTACCTGGCGAACTCGGCCGCCTATCTGGAACGCTGGGACGTGGTGTCGGGCCTGCTGAAGGGCGCGGTCTTCGGGCTGATCGTCGCGGTCTGCGGCTGCTGGTTCGGGTTGCGGTCCGACCGGGGCGCGGCAGGCGTGGGCCGGGCCACGAAATCCGCCGTGGTCGCCGCCGCCGTGGGGATCCTGGCCGCGAATTTCGTGCTGACGGGGCTGTTCTTCGAATGATCCAGATCGCGGGGCTGCACAAATCCTTCGGGGCCAAGCCCGTTCTGGCGGGCGTCGATCTGGCCGTGGGGCAGGGCGAGAGCCTGTGCGTCATCGGCCAGTCGGGGACCGGCAAGTCGGTGCTGCTGAAATGCATCCTGGGCCTGACCGCGCCTGACGCCGGGCAGATCCTGTGGCAGGGCAAGCCGCTGGACGCGGCCACCCGCCCGGCCTTCCTGGCCCGTTTCGGGATGCTGTTCCAGGGTGCGGCGCTGTTCGACAGCCTGACCGTCTGGCAGAACGTGGCCTTCCGCCTGCGCCAGCGGATGCCGGACCGGCAGGCCCGCGCCATCGCCATCGAAAAGCTGGCCCGCGTGGGTCTTGGACCGGAAACGGCCGACCTGATGCCGGCCGAGCTGTCGGGCGGCATGGCCAAGCGCGCCGGCCTTGCGCGCGCCATCGCCGACGATCCGGCGGTGATCTTTTTCGACGAACCCACGACCGGGCTGGATCCGATCCGGGCGCGGCGCATCAACGGCCTGATCCGGGGGATCGTGACGGAAACGGGCGCGACGGCCATCACCATCACGCATGACATGGCCTCGGTCCGCACCATCGGCGACCGGGTGGCGCTGCTGCAGGACGGGCGCATCGCCTGGGACGGTCCGGTTTCACGGATGGATCACGCGGCGCCCCTGGCGGGGTTTCTGGGCAACACCTTGCCACTATGACCTTGTGCGAATCCCCCCGGATCGCCACCATTAGGACAAGACCCCTTTGCAGGAGAGAGATTTGGGCCTTACGCCTACGCCCCCCGTCGCGACCCCTTCGACCGAAACCCTGCTGGAATTTCCCGACAACCGGCTGCTGATCGACCTGTGCGGGGCCAATGACCGGCACCTTGCGCGGATCGAGGAAGCGTTGGGCGTCCATATCCTGCGACGCGGCAACCAGCTGGCCGTGGTCGGCACCCCCGAGGCGCAGGCCGAGGCCGCCCTGCTGCTGCGCGGCCTTTACGCGCGGCTGGAACAGGGCCGCCCCGTTTCCCTGGCCGAGGTCGAGGCCGCGTTGCGCATGGGCGTGGACGACACCGTCCCCACGACCCCCGCCGAGCAGATCGAGATGTTCGCGGCGGGCGATTACGAGTTGCGGACCCGCAAGAAGTCGGTCGAACCCCGCACCGACGCGCAAAAGGCCTATGTCCGCTCGCTGTTCCAGCACGAACTGGCCTTCGGCATCGGGCCTGCGGGCACCGGCAAGACCTATCTGGCCGTCGCGGTCGGCGTCACCATGCTGATCGGCGGGCATGTGGACAAGATCATCCTGTCCCGCCCCGCGGTCGAGGCCGGGGAACGGCTGGGCTTTCTTCCCGGCGACATGAAGGAAAAGGTCGATCCCTACATGCAGCCGCTTTACGACGCGCTGAACGATTTCCTGCCCGCCAAGCAGATGCAGAAGCTGATGGAGGAAAAGCGCATCGAGATCGCGCCCCTGGCCTTCATGCGCGGCCGGACGCTCTCCAACGCCTTCGTGGTGCTGGACGAGGCGCAGAACGCCACCTCGATGCAGATGAAGATGTTCCTGACCCGCCTGGGCGAAGGCTCGCGCATGGTCATCACCGGCGACCGCACCCAGATCGACCTGCCGCGCGGGATGCTGTCGGGCCTTGTGGACGCCGAACGCATCCTGGACGGGGTCAAGGGGATCAGCTTCAGCTATTTCACCGCCAAGGATGTCGTGCGCCACCCGCTTGTCGCGCGCATCATCACGGCGTATGACGCCGAGGATGCCGCGGCCCTGGCGCGCGGCGAATCAGAGGAGCCGCGCGGGCAATACGTCCCCCGCCGGGCGATGCGAGGCGATGCCTGACGACATATCCACCGATTGCGTCATCGAGGATGACCGATGGGAGACGCTGGGGCTTGAGGCCCTGGCCGAACGCGCCGTGTCCGCCGCGCTGCAATGGCACGGCGTCGGTGGCGAGGTCGTGGTCATGGGCTGCGACGATGCCCGCATCGCGGCCCTGAACGCCGACTTCCGGGGCAAGCCGCGCGCCACCAACGTGCTGTCCTGGCCCTCGGTCGAGCATGTGCCGCACGAACCCGGCGCCGTGCCCGACCTGCCGGACGAGGACGAACTGGGCGACATTGCCATCGCCTATGAGACCTGCCTGGCCGAGGCCGAGGCGCAGGGCAAGCCCGTCGCCCACCACGTCACGCATCTGCTGGTCCACGCCACCCTGCACCTGCTGGGCTATGACCACATGAACGACGCCGATGCGGAAACCATGGAAGCCGCCGAGCGTTCGATCCTGGCGCGGCTCAATATCCCCGATCCTTATCAAGAGAAGGTCTGATGAACTCCGAGTCTCGATTACCCAGCCAGCCCCTTGGTGCCGACGCCGCCTCGGAAGCGGACGGCACCGGAGGGGAAGGGCGGGATCTTCCCAGTTCGCGCGGTTTCCTGGGGCGCTTCTTCGATGCCCTGACCGGCGCGGACGATGACGCGGACGAGGCCGACGAAAGACCCGCCCAGGTCGTGCCCGGCATGGTCAACCTGCGGCGGATGCGCGTGGACGACGTGGCCGTTCCCAAGGCCGAGATGATCGCCGCGCCGGACACCAGCAGCCTTGACGACCTGGTTGCCCTGTTCCGCGAACACGGCTTTTCCCGCCTGCCGGTTTACGAGGAAACGCTGGACAGCCCGCTGGGCATGATCCACCTCAAGGATCTGGCGTTGAAGCACGGCTTTGGCGCGACCGGGGAATTCCAGCTTCGGCCCATGCTGCGGCCGCTGCTGTATGTGCCCCCGTCCATGTCCATCGGCGTCCTGTTGCAGCAGATGCAGCAAAAGCGCATCCACATGGCGCTGGTGATCGACGAATATGGCGGCGTGGACGGCCTTGTCACCATCGAGGATCTGATCGAGCAGGTCATCGGCGAGATCGAGGACGAGCACGACGAGGCCGAGGGCAGCCTGTGGGTGCTGGAAAAGCCCGGCCAATGGCTGATCCAGGCCCGCGCGCCGCTGACGGATGTCGAGGCCGAGACGGGGCTGGCCTTGGCCGATCCCGAACAGGACGAGGACATCGACACCCTGGGCGGGCTGATCTTCATGCTGGCGGGCCACCTGCCCGCGCAGGGCGAGGTGATCCCCCATGCCTCGGGCGCGGAATTCGAGGTAGTCGATGCCGACCCGCGCCGCATCAAGCGCGTGCGCCTGCGCCTTGCGGGCGCTGCGGCGGCCGAGAAGATCGAGCCGATGCACATCCCCCGGGCGCTGCCCACCGGAAGGGCCTAGCGCCCCGCAGCACCCCCGAACAGGGCCAGCGCCGCCGACAGGAAGGCGGCGCGATGGCCGGGGGCGCACATCATGATCTCGTGCCGGACCTCGGGGATCTCCAGCAGGGTGGCGCGGGGCCAGCGGGCCACCCGGTCGCGGATCGCGGTGGCCGAGACCACCTTTTCCTGGCCGCCCAGGCTGACCAAGGCGGGAATGTCGGGCGATTCCAGCCGCGACAGGCGCAGGCATTCGTTCAGCGCCTTGCCCACCCAGTCGAAGCTGGCCCCGCCCAGCGTCAGGTCGGGCCAGGCGGCGGCCTCGCGCAGCATGCGGCACCAAGCGTCGGCGTCGGTTGTCAGCAGGTTGGCGCTGAAGCTTTCGTCCAGGACATAGGTGCCCAGGGCGCCGCCGCTGCCCGGCGCGGGCCGCGCCCCCCGGCCCAGGCGGCCTGCCAGATAGGCCATGCCCACCGCCACCCCATGCGGCATCTGCCGCAGGTTGATCCCCCACATCGGCGCGGAAAAGGCAGCCGACGCGACCGGCAATCCCTGATGCAGCGCCGCCAGCCCGATGCAGCCACCCATCGAATGGGCCAGCAGATGCCAGGGCCGTGGCAGGTCCATGGCGGTTGCCGCCCTGACGACCTGGGCCACGTCGCGCTGATAGTCGGCAAACTGCCCGACATGGCCAAGCCGCGCGTCAGGCAGCAGGCGGTCCGACAGCCCCTGGCCGCGCCAGTCGATCGCCAGCACATCATACCCCGAGGCGGTCAGCGACTGCGCGACCCCGGCATATTTCTCGACATATTCGGTGCGGCCGGGGAACAGCAGGATGCTGCCCCGGCTGCCTGCTGTGGCAGCCCAATGGGCCAGCCGCAGCCTTACGCCATCGTCGGCCTGCACCCAGAACGCCTGCGCCGGGCGGGAGGGATCGCCCGGCAGCTGCCTGAAGGGGGCCGCCTGCGCCTGCATGGGGATCAGGACAGCGCCTGGCCCAGCTGCATGGCGACGCCCATCGACCCGTCGATCTTCAGCTTGCCCATCATGAAGGCGGTGGCAGGGTTGACGCTGCCGTTCAGGATGCCCTCGAACGTCTCGCGGCTGGCGAACAGCGTCACCTCGGCCTCCTCGTCGCCCGCGCGAACGCCGTTCTCGTCGATCATGATCGCGCCTTCGTTTTCGATCACGAACTTCGCGGTCGATCCGAAGCTGCCGATCTTCTCGTTCAGCTTCTCGACGGCGGCGTTCACAACATTGCTCATTTCAGGTCTTCCCCTTCCGATGGGACTGGCGCCCGTCCAGCGGGCTGGTTAAGATCCAAGATATGCGTCTGGTCCGCCACATTATCCATAATGTCGTTGCGGCAATCCGCCACCGAATAGTTACGTTTTTCCTTATTCTCCCGGTTGTGGCCCTGGCAACCGTGGCGGGTGCGCAAAACAGCCCCGACATGGACGCGCTGTTCCGCCGCCTGGCCGAACCCCAGGGCGAAGCCTGGCGCATCGCCGAATCGGACATCCTGCGCGAATGGTCGAAATCGGGATCGCCCGCGCTGGACCTGCTGCTGCAACGGGGCGAGGACGCCCTGGATAAGGGCGACATCCCCGCCGCCATCGGCCACCTGACTGCGCTGACCGATCACGCGCCCGACTTTCCGGCGGGCTTCCATGCCCGCGCCGCCGCCTATGCCAGCGCCGGGCAGTTCGGCCCCGCCTTCCAGGATCTGGCGCGCACCCTGCAGCTTGAACCCCGCTTCTTTCCCGCCCTGACCCAGTTGGGCGTCATGCTGGAGGAAACGGGCGAAACCGAACGCGCGCTTCAGGCCTATCGCGAAAGCCTGGCGATCCATCCCCACCAGCAAGAGGCGATTGATGGCGTCGCACGTCTGGAACGGCAGCAAGGCGGCACCGATATCTAGCCCATGACAATCCATGAACGCGGCCGGGTGACGGCCATCCTTGGCCCGACCAATACCGGGAAAACGCATTACGCCATTGAGCGGATGCTGGCGCACCGCACCGGCGTGATCGGCCTGCCGCTGCGCCTGCTGGCGCGAGAGGTTTATGACCGCATCGTCAAGGCGCGCGGCCCGTCCGTCGTGGCCCTTGTCACCGGAGAGGAACGGATCGTCCCCGACCGCGTGCAATACTGGGTCGCCACGACCGAGGCCATGCCCGACATCGCCGCCGATTTCGTGGCCATCGACGAAATCCAGCTTTGCGCCGATCCGGAACGCGGCCATGTCTTCACCGACCGCCTGCTGAAGATGCGGGGCCTGCACGAAACGCTGTTCCTGGGCAGCGACACCATGCGCCCGGCCATCGCGTCCCTGATCCCGGGCGTGCAGTTCCAGCGCCGCGACCGGCTGTCGCAACTGTCCTGGTCGGGGTCGAAGAAGCTGTCGCGGATGCCCGCGCGATCCGCCATCGTGGGCTTTTCCGTCGATGACGTTTACGCCATGGCCGAGCTGATCCGGCGCCAGAAGGGCGGCTGCGCGGTGGTCATGGGCGCGCTGTCGCCCCGCACGCGCAACGCCCAGGTCGCCATGTACCAGGCGGGCGAGGTGGATTACCTGGTCGCCACCGACGCCATCGGCATGGGCCTGAACCTCGACATCCGCCATGTCGCGTTCAGCGCCACCCACAAGTTCGACGGCCGCCGCGTCCGTCCGCTGTTTCCGCACGAGATGGGCCAGATCGCGGGCCGCGCCGGACGGCACACCGAATCCGGCACCTTCGGCGTGACGGGCGAGGCCGAGATCCTGGACGAAGGCCTGATCGACGCCATCGAGAATCACCGTTTCGCCCCGATCCAGCGGCTGACCTGGCGCAATTCGGATCTGCAATTCGGCACCATGGACCGGCTGGTCGAAAGCCTTGAGGCGCCCTCGGGCCACGCGCTGCTGGGCCGGGGACGGGACGCCGACGACGTTCAGGCGTTGAAGACGCTGCGCGAGATCCCGGAAATCCGCGACCGGGTGCGGAGCGGGCAGGATGTCAAGCTGCTGTGGGATGTCTGCCGCGTGCCCGACTTCCGCGGCATCTCGCCCGCCGAACACACAACGCTGCTGGCGCGAATCTTCGGGTTCCTGCAGGATGGGGCGATCCCCTCGGACTGGCTGGGCAATGCCATAAAGCGCATCGACCTGACGCATGGCGACATCGACGCGATCTCGAAACGGCTGGCCTATATCCGCACCTGGACCTATGTCGCGCAGAGATCCGGCTGGGTTCAGGACGAAAGCCATTGGCGCGGCGAGACGCGCGCGGTAGAAGACCGCTTGTCAGACGCGTTGCACGCGGCGCTGACCCAACGATTTGTGGACCGGCGCACCTCGGTGCTGCTGCGCCGGCTCAAGCAGAAGGAGAGCCTTGTGGCCGAAGTGAACGACAAGGGCGAAGTGACGGTCGAGGGCGAATTCGCCGGCCGTCTGGAAGGTTTCCGGTTCCGCCCCGACCAGACCGGATCGGCGGACGAGGCCCGGATGCTGAACCGCGCCAGCTACGAGGCGCTGCGCCCCGAGTTCCACCTGCGCGCCGACCGCTTTTACAACGCCCCCGACACGGAACTGGACTATACCGAACAGGGCGGGCTGATGTGGGGCAATGCCGCCATCGGCAAGCTGGTGCGCGGATCGGACGCCCTGCATCCCGGCGTCGAGGTCTTCGTGGACGAGGAAGCCGGGCCCGAGATCGCCGAAAAGGTCAAGCGCCGGTTGCAGCACTTCATCGACCGCAAGGTCGCGGCCCTGTTCGAGCCCCTGCTGACCCTGCAAAAGGACGAGGCGCTGACAGGGCTTGCGCGCGGCTTCGCCTTCCGCCTGGTCGAGGCGCTTGGCGTCCTGCCGCGCGAAGGCATCGCGAACGAGGTCAAGGAACTGGACCAGGACGCGCGCGGCGCGCTGCGCAAGCATGGCGTCCGCTTCGGCCAGTTCACCATCTTCATGCCCGCGCTGCTGAAGCCCGCGCCGACCCGGCTGCGGCTGGTCCTGTGGTCGCTGGCCGAAGGGCTGGACACTTTCCCCGAAAGCCCGCCCCCGGGCCTGGTCACGATCCCGCATATCGCCGACGTGCCGGAACAGCACTACACCCTGTCGGGATACCGCCCGGCGGGTGAACGCGCGATCCGCATCGACATGCTGGAACGGCTGGCCGACCTGCTGCGCACCCAGGACACGCGCGGCGGTTTCGAGGCGAACCCCGACATGCTGTCGATCACCGGCATGACGCTGGAACAGTTCTCTCGCCTGATGGAAGGCCTGGGCTATGCCGCCGAGAAGGGCGAGCGGGCCAAGGTCAAGGCGGTTGAGGCGCCGGTCATGGTGCCCGCGCCCGAAGGCGAGGCATCCGACGCCCCGATGACCGAAGAAGAAAGCGTCCTTGCCGCCGAGACCCGCGCCCGCTGGGAGGCCGAGCAGGCCGAAAAGCGCCGCGCCGAGGCCGAGGCCGCAGGCGAGCCGGTCGAGGAAGCCGCGCCCGAGATGGAGGTCTTCTATACCTTCCGCTGGGCGCCGAAGCCCCGTCCGAACCGCCGCCCGCAGGGTGAAGGGCAGGGCCGCCGTGGCGGGCCGCGCCGCGACGGGGCGCAGGACGGCCCGCGCGAACCCCGCGCCGACCGGCAGGACCGGGGCGAACGCCCGGCCCATGGCGACCGTCAGGACCGGCCCGAAGGCGGGCGTCCCAACCGCGAGCGCCGCGAGGACCGCAACCATGGCGATGGGGGCAAGCCGCGCGGCAAGGACAACTTCAAGAAGGGCGGCAAGCCGCAGCACAACAAGCCTGCGACCTTCTCGTCCCGCCCGGAAAAGAAGGCCGATCCCGACAGCCCCTTCGCGATCCTGGCGGCGTTGAAGGACAAGAAGTGACCGACAGCCCGCCCGAACTTTCTAGCGGGCTGCGTCTGGACAAGTGGCTGTTCTTCGCGCGGGTCTTCAAGTCCCGCGCGATCGCTTGCGAACGGATCGAGGCCGGGGGCGTGCGGGTGAACGGCCAGTCCTGCAACAAGCCCGGCAAGCTGGTCCGGCCCGGCGACCGGGTGGTCGTTTCCGCCTTCGGCCAGGTCCGTGCGCTGGAGGTCACCGCGCTTGGCCAGCGGCGCGGCCCCGCGGCCGAGGCCCAGGGCCTGTATCACGAGCTTGGATCCGAAGGCTGATCGCGCCGGATTGCCGTTCAGCATTCGGGCAACCGCCCCGAACGGCTGTTTTGCCGCACCGCGATTTGCCCGAACGACGGTCTTTTCCACCACCGCAGCCTTGAATGATCGGGATGCCGGGCGTAACTAGCCCCTCGGACGGAAGTGGAGCCTGCGATGACCTATGTCGTGACCGATAATTGCATCATGTGCAAATATACCGACTGCGTCGAGGTCTGCCCCGTGGACTGCTTCTACGAGGGCGAGAACACGCTGGTCATCCATCCCGACGAATGCATCGACTGCGGCGTCTGCGAGCCCGAATGCCCCGCCGACGCGATCCGCCCCGACACCGAACCGGCCATGGAGGAATGGGTCGAGTTCAACCGCAAGTATTCGGAAATCTGGCCGGTCATCACCCAGAAGAAAGAGCCCCTGCCCACGGCGGCCGAAATGGACGGCGTGCCCGGAAAGCTGGCGAAATACTTCTCGGAAGCGCCGGGCGAAGGGGACTGATCCCGCCACCCGTGACGTTACGTCCGACGGGCCGCGCCTGAACGGCGGCAAGGCAATTCCTTGATCTGGCTGCATATCAGCCCCTTAGTCCGCCGCATGGCTGCGACCATCGAATTGCTTTTTTTAAAGCCGTTTTTGTGCTATCTTCCCCTCATATTCGCATCTGATGGGAGTCAGAGGCCCAAAGGATGTGCGCCCCCACTGCCGTTTTCCTGCCCTCTGCCGGGCGGAAACACCACGATGACCGAGATATGGACCGGAGGCGGCTTGGCCGCTTGCGGTTCTTTTGTGTCCTTCCCTGAAGGCACCACCTAGAGGAAGCCAGATGTCCAAGACCAAGAAAAACGAATTCCGCCCCGACGACTTCGTCGTCTATCCGGCCCATGGCGTGGGCCGGATCGTGTCGATCGAAGAGCAGGAAGTCGCGGGGCTGCGGCTGGAAATGTTCGTCATCTCGTTCGAGAAGGACAAGATGACCCTGCGCGTGCCCACCTCTCGCGCCTCCGAGATCGGCATGCGCAGCCTGTCGAGCCCGGACCTGATCGACCGCGCGCTGGAAACGCTGAAGGGCAAGGCGCGTGTCAAGCGCGCCATGTGGTCGCGCCGCGCGCAGGAATACGACCAGAAGATCAACTCGGGCGACCTGATGTCGATCGCCGAGGTGGTGCGCGACCTGCACCGCAACGACGACCAGCGCGAGCAGTCCTATTCCGAGCGCCAGCTGTATGAGGCCGCGCTGGACCGCCTGACCCGCGAAGTCGCCGCCGTCAGCGGCCTGGACGAGGGCGCGGCCCAGAAGCGCGTCGAGGAAGTGCTGCTGTCGCGCGCGGCCTGATCCCTTTTTCCCTCAAAGGGCGGCCCGGCGGCCGCCCTTTCTGCATCCGGTTGCGGGGCCGTCCCGTCCTTGCTAACCATGCGGCAACAGCCGAGGCCGCCGTGACAGAACCCCTTTCCTTTGCCCCCGAATCCCCGCTGGCGGGCGACCTGGACCTGCTGTTCCAGCGCCACGCCGCCGAGATGCACGCCGACACCCCGCCCGAATCGATCCACATGCTGCCGCGCGAGGCGCTGGTTTCCCCGGACATCGACTTCTTCGTGCTGCGCCGGTCGGGCAAACCTGTCGGCATGGCGGCGCTGAAACGCCTGGACGGCACCCATGCCGAGGTGAAGTCCATGCATGTCCTGGCCGAAGCACGCGGCGCGGGCCTGTCGCGGCTGATGCTGGACCGGCTGGTGGGTCATGCGCGCGGCGTGGGCCTGACGCGCCTGTCGCTGGAAACCGGCGCGCAGCCCAGCTTTGCCGCCGCCCGGGGTCTTTACGCGCGGGGCGGCTTTGCCGAATGTCCGCCCTTCGGCAGCTATTGCCCCGATCCGAACAGCGTCTTCATGACCCTGGCCTTGTGAGGAACCGATGATCCGCATCCTGACCCCAGCCTTGGCCTGCGCGGCCACGATGGCCCTTGCCCAGGGCGACGACCTGATCCCCATCACCTATCTTTGCGAACGCGGGGTGGAAATTCCGGTGGTCTTCGTGAGCCCCGACGACGGCGAGTCCTATGCGGTGGCGCGGATCGACGGCAAGCTGCTGGGGATGCGCCAGGTCGTCTCGGCCTCGGGCGCGCGCTATCGCAGCGGGGATGGCGCGGACGCCTATCAGCTGTGGTCCAAGGGCAACGGGGCGATGATCTCGTTCGGGGCGGACGGGCAGGACCAGACGCTTTTCCAGGACTGCCAGGCGCGCGAGTGACTTGCGCTTCGTCGCGCAATCCCGCAAGAAACGGCGCGTGGTCCCGTAGCTCAACTGGATAGAGCAGCCGACTTCTAATCGGCAGGTTGAGGGTTCGATTCCTTCCGGGATCGCCAAAACGCGACAGGCTGGCACAAGGGCCAGCCTGCCGGTCGTCCCGCGTGGCGGGTCTTATTCGTAGATGTGGATGATCTTGCGGCTTCCCGGTTCGACCAGGACCGGCTGGTCGTTCACATAGACATACTGGTATTGCGTGTTCGGCACGGTCTGCACCGGGGCGGTTTCCGGGATCACCGTGCCCACGGCAGGCCCGCCGTCCAGCACCACGGATTCGGTCCGATGCTCCAGCACATAGGTGCGGGTTTCGGGGGTCAGCGCGTCCTCGGACACGTCGCCCATCACCGCGCCGGCAAGGCCGCCCACGGCCGCGCCCACGGGGCCGCCCACCACGGCACCGGCAATCGCGCCCGAGGCCGCGCCGCCCATCGCGCCGCCGCCGGTGGTGGCGGGGTCTTGGGTCTGGACCTGCTGCACGGTGGTCGAGGGGGTCGTGACAACAGTCGTCTGGGCAAAGGCTGCACCGGTGGCCAGAGCGGCGGCGGTGGTCAGGCCAAGGATCGTCTTCATGGGATGTCTCCATTCATGATATGACAGACAAGCCGCGACGCCGCCCGGAAGTTCCCGCCCCCGGATCCGTGATCGCCCGTAACCTATTGCTTCGCCGACAGGCTGTCCCGCTCGGTTTCAAGTTCAACCAGCAGCGGTGTGCGGGCGCGCCATTCCCGGTACCAGCTTTCCACGGCATCGCCGAAGACCTCGGGGCCGACCTGTTGCAGCAGCGCACCGGCCTTGGCCAGCCTGGCGCGATAATCGGCGTCGATGCGCGGATAGGCCGCGCGGATCTCGGCCGTGGTCTCGGCCATATGGCGGGCGATCAGGGCGCGGTCCTCGTCGGAATAGGTCTGCCACTTGCGCCCCGAGGCCACGGCGAACATGGGAAAGATCATGTGCTGCGTGTCCAGGATCGCGGCGGAATGATCGTGGAAGCGGTTGTTCAAGGTGCCCTCCAGGTCGATCTGCATCCCGTCGATCTGGCCGTTGGTATAGGCGTCGAACAGGTCGGGCAGCGGCAGGGGCGTGGGCGCCGTTCCGGCGCGGGTCCAGAAGTCCAGTTCCTGCGCCAGAGGCACGGTGCGGATCTTGCGGCCCGCCAGCGTCTGCCCTTGGGCCACGGGGTCGGACACCAGCACAATGCGCATCCCGGCCATGCCAAGCCCAAGCCCCTTCAGCCCAAGCGCGCCCAGCTTGTCCTGCAAGGCGGCCGCGGTCTTGCCCTCCAGCAGCCGGGCGGCGGTTTCGGCGTCCGGCACCAGATAGGGCGCGACCAGGATGCCGAAGTCGGGATCGCGGTTCGCAAGCTCTCCCACCGTCAGGAAGGCGAAATCCAGCGCGCCTGCCTGCAACTGCTGCAGCATCTGCGCCTCGTTCCCCAACTGGCCCGAGGGGAAGACGGCCAGGTCCAGCCGCCCGTCGGTTTCCGTGGCCAGCGTGTCGGCCAGGTGCTGCGCCGATTGCGTCCACTGGTGGGACGGCGGCGTGACCATGCCGATGCGCAGCGTCTCGGCGGACAGGGGGCTTGCCAGGAACAGCAGGCAGGCGGCGGCTTTCAGGATGGTCATGGGTCAGGTTCCGGCGTGAAGGGCGGCGGTGATGGACATGCCCGCCAGGACGGCCAGCATGGCGATGAAGAAGGGGGCCAGCAGCCAGGACAGCCGTTCCGCGCGCACGCCCGTCAGCAAGGATGCGGTGAACAGCCCCGCGCCCACCGGCGGCGACAGCAGCCCGAGCGCCAGGTTCGCGCACAGGATCACGCCGAAGGCCAGCGGGTCGATGCCGTAAACGCCGGTCGCGATGGGCAGCAGGACTGGGGCGGTCAGGATGATGGCGGGGATCGGCTCCAGCACGGTGCCAAGGGCCAGCAGCAGCAGGTTCAGCAGGATCAGGAACATCAAGGGCGTCCCGGCCATGTCCTGCACCCAGGCGGCGGCCTGCGCGGGCAGGTTGCCGAAGGTCAGCACCCAGGCCAGCACCTGCGCCGCCGCGACCAGATACAGCACCGCGCCCGCAGTCGCGGCAGTGCGCACCAGCGCCCCCGGCAGGTCGCGCAAGGACAGTTCGCGGTAAACCAGCCGCCCCACCAGGATCGCCGCGACGGATGCGACGGCCGCCGCCTCGGTCGGGGTGGCGATGCCGCCGAGGATCGACCCCACGGCGATGGCGGGCACCACAAGCGCGGGCAGGGCATCGACGATGGCCCGCAGCCGCGCCCCCATAGGCTGCGACGGCACGCGGGGCAGGGCATGGCGCCAGCCCAGCCAGGCGATCACCACGGCAAAGGCCGCGGCCATGGCAAGGCCGGGGATCACCGAGGCCACGAAGATCTCCGCCACCGGCACCTGCGCGATGGTGGCATAGACGATCAGGTTCATCGACGGCGGCACCACCGGCGCCAGCAGCCCCCCCGCCGCCGTGACCGTCGCGGCCACGTCGCGGGGATAGCCCGCGCGCTCCATTTCCGGGACGGCAAGCCGGGCCATCACCGTCAGCTGCGCCACGGTGGATCCCAGGATGGACGCCAGCATCAGGTTCGCCAGCAGGTTCACATGGGCCAGCCCCGCCCGCACCGGCCAGACCAGCGCCTGCGCCAGCGCCAGCAGCCGCCGCCCGATGCCGCCCGCGCCCATCAGTTCCCCCAGCAGGATGAACAGCGGCAGCGACAGCAGGCTGTAGCTTTCGATGCCCGCGAACAGTTGCTGCGCGAAGCCTTGCAGCAGGGCGGTGTTGCCGCCGTCCACGATCAGGATCATCGCCGTGGCGATCATGGCAAAGGCGATGGGCGCGCCAAGGCCCAGCAGCGCCAGGAAGGACAGGCCCGCCGTCATGCCCGCAGCGCCCCGATGTCCTGGTGCAGCGCGGCCAGGCAGTGGATCAGCGCCGTGACGCCCGTCAGGGGCAGGGCCAGCCAGAACCAGATCTTGCGCAGGCCTAGGGTGTTGGTCGGGTCGGTGTAAACGAAGTTGAAGCTCTGCTCGGCCAGGGCCGCCCCCGATCCCGCCCGCAGCAGGCCCGGCAGGTCGAACCAGCGCCACAGGATCCACGCCATCACCAGCAGGAAGGCCAGCACCGACAGGTCGGCCAGCAGCGCCAGCACGGCCCGGCCGCGCGGCCCAAGCCGGTCGGGCAGCAACCCGATGGCCATGTGGCCCTTCATCGCGATCCCCAGCGAGGCGCCGACAAGGGCCAGCACCACCATCAGATGCACGGCCAGCTCATCCGTCCAGATCAGCGGGCGGCCTGCGCTGCGCGAGACGACATTCGCCAGCAGCAACAGCAGGATCGCGCCGACAAGGATGCCGCCCAGGGCGGCCTCGGCCCGCATGACGGCGCGGCTCAGCCGCTGCAAGGCGCTGCCCGGGGCCAAGGCGTCAGCCCCGCCGCCCGGCCATGCGCGCCAGCGTGCCGTCCCGCCACATCGCCTGGTGCAGCCCGACCATCAGCACATGGCCCGCGACCAAGGCCAGCAGGAACCAGCCCAGTTCCCCATGCAGCGCGCCCGCCAGGGTGCCGGTCCATTCGACAGGGGGTGTCCTTGCCGGAAAGATCTCGAACCCGAAGGGTGCGAAGGCGCGGTCCGACCCCCAGGCCCGCAGCAGCGCAAGGCCGGGAATGACCAGCATCAGCAGATACAGCAGCCCGTGTCCCGCCATTGCCGCCGTTCCCAGAAGCCCGCCGTCATGCGCCGGACGGTTGCGGCGGTTCGCCAGCGCCCAAAGCGCCCGCAGGATCACCAGCGCGAACAAGGCCGTGCCGACCGGGGCATGGCTGCCCACGAAGGGCGCCAGCCAGTCCTGCCGCCCATAGATCGCGCGCAGCCCCATGCCCGCGAACTGCCAAAGGATCAGGGCCGCCATGGTCCAGTGCAGAAGGCGCGTCACCTTGCCATAAACCTGTGGCGTATCGCGAAGCGGCACCCGGGGGGCGGCGTGGATCATGGCGTGACCTGTTCATCTGTTCGGGAAGGGCCGGCGGATGGCTGCAAGGGTTGGCTTTCCGCGGGCCTTTCCCGCCCTTTAGCCGGTTGGCCGCGCCTGTCCAAGCCTGCTTTGCGAAAAGTTGACGATTTCTCTCAACCGGCTTATGCCGCCGCCAAGGCCGATCCGAAAGGCAAACGCAATGACCGAAGCGAACACGATCCCCCGGCAAATCTGGCCCGCCGATCTTGCCGCGCGCTATCGCGCCAAGGGCTATTGGCGGAACGAGACCTTCGGGGATTTCCTGCGCGCCCGCGCGGCCGATCATCCCGACCGGCTGGCCGTGGTCGATGCCGGGAACCGCTGGACCTATGCCGACCTGCTGGTTCGCGCCGAATCGGCGGCGGGGGGATACCTGGCACTTGGGCTGCAACCGGGCGACCGGGTGATCGTGCAGATCCCCAACATCGCCGCCTTCTTCCCGGCCGTGTTCGGGCTGTTCCTGGCGGGGCTGGTCCCGGTCTATGCGCTGCCCGCGCATCGCCAGACCGAACTGATCCATTTCGCGCAACGATCGGGCGCGAAGGCCATGGTCATCGCCGACCGGCACGATGGCTTCGACTATCGCCCCCTGGCCGATCTGGTCCGGGCCGAGGTTCCCGCCATCGCCCATGTCATCGTCATCGGCGATGCGGGCGATCACATTCCCTTCGACAACCTGCGCGCCGGTCCCGCGCTGCCCCGGGTCGATCCGTCGGCGGTGGCCTTCCTGCAAATCTCGGGCGGGTCCACGGGCCTGTCCAAGCTGATCCCCCGGACGCATGACGATTACATCTACAGCTTCCGCGAAAGCGCGCGGATCTGCGGGCTGACCGGCGACAGCGTCTATCTGGCCGCGCTGCCCGTGGCCCACAACTTCCCAATGAGTTCGCCCGGCGTCTTCGGCGCGCTTTATGCAGGCGCGCGGGTGGTCATGGCCCCGAACCCCGCCGCCGAGACCGCCTTTTCGCTGATCGCGCGCGAGGGCGTGACCATCACCGGCGTCGTGCCGCCCTTGGCGCTGCTGTGGATGCAGGCGGCGGCCAGGACACCGCACGACCTGTCCAGCCTGCAAGTGTTGCAGGTCGGCGGCGCCAAGTTCATCCCCGAGGCCGCGGCCCGCGTCCGCCCGACCCTGGGCTGCACCCTGCAACAGGTCTTCGGCATGGCCGAGGGGCTGGTGAACTATACCCGCCTGGACGACCCCGAGGAGATCATCGTCACCACCCAGGGCCGTCCCATCAGCCCCGACGACGAGGTGCTGATCCTGGACGATACCGGCAACCCGGTGCCCGAGGGCGAGCCGGGCCACCTGCTGACGCGCGGCCCCTATACGATCCGCGCCTATCACAACGATCCCGGCGCTAACGCCCGCAGCTTCACCCCCGACGGCTTCTATCGCACCGGCGACATCGTGAAGCGTTTGCCCGGCGGATACCTTGTCGTGCAGGGCCGGGCGGGCGACCACATCAACCGCGCGGGCGAGAAGATTTCCGCCGAGGAGATCGAGGATCACCTGATGGCCCATCCGGCGGTCTTCGACGCCGCCGTGGTCTCGATCCCGGACGAGTTCCTGGGCGAACGCAGTTGCGCCTTCGTCATCGCCGCCCCCGGCACGCAGCCCCGCGCGCCGGATCTCAAGGCCTTCATGCGCGGGCGGGGGGTGGCGGATTTCAAGGTGCCCGACCAGATCGTCTTCGTCCCCGAATTCCAGACCACCGCCGTGGGCAAGGTCAGCCGCAACGTGCTGCGCGCGGAATTGCGCAGCCGCTATCTGAAGGAAACCGCATGACCCTGACGCTGGACCGGATGCGCGCCGATGTTGCCCGCGCGATCCACATGGACCCGTCGGACATCCGCGACGACGACCACCTGGGCGACCTGGGCCTTGATTCCCTGCGCCTGATGCGCTTGGTCCTGGCGTGGGAGGAAGCCGGGCTGACCGCCAATTTCAGCCTGTTTGCCGAATATGAAACGCTGGGCGACTGGTGGACCCATATCGTCGCCCCCGACGCCGATGCCTGACACGCGCCCCCTGACCGAGGCGCAGGAAGGCCTGTGGTATGCGCAGGCGCTGGACCCCGCCAACCCGATCCTGAACACCGGGCAGTATCTGGACTTGCGCGGCCCGGTCGATCCTGACGCGCTGCGCTTGGCCCTGACCCGGACGCTGGCGGAAACCGAGGCGCTGCGCCTGCGCTTCCGCCAGGGTCCGCACGGCCCGGAGCAATGGCTGGACCCCGCGCCCATCACGCCCAGCGTTGTCAACGCGACCGGGCCCGAGGCGCTGGCGATGATGCGCGCGGACAGCGGCCGGGCGCTTGACCTGGCGCGCGACCCGGCGGCGGCCTTCACGATCTTCATCCTTCCCGACCGGGTGCTGGTTTACGAACGCATCCACCACCTCGCCATCGACGGCTATGGCATGGTGCTGCTGACCAACCGGATCGGAGAGCACTACTCGGCCATCGTGACCGGCGGCCCCGCGCCCCTGCCATTCCCGCCGCTGGACCGCGCGCATGAGGAGGACGCGGCCTATCGCGCTTCCGACAAGCGCGAGGCGGACGCCGCCTGGTGGCGCGACTGGCTGCGGGATCTGCCCGAGGTGACAGGCCCCGCAATCGGCACCGCCGTCAGCGCGCGTCATTTCCTGCGGGAAAGCCGCTGGCTGGATGGCAACCTGCTGGCCCGGCTTGCCGCTTTTGCCGACGCCCATGACCTGAACTGGCCCGACGTGCTGACGGGGCTGGCGGGCGCCTATCTGGCCCGCTGGACCGGGGGCTGCGCCGTGATCGGCGTGCCCTTCATGGCGCGCATGGGCCGCAGGATCGCGCGGCTGCCCTGCATGGCGATGAACGTCCTGCCGCAGCGCATCGCCTTGGACGAGGATGCGCCCGTGTCCGACTGCCTGGCGGCCTTGGCGCGCGACATGGCGCAGGCCCGCCGCCATGGCCTTTACCGCAGCGAACAGTTGCGCCGCGACCTGGGCCTGGTCGGCGGCGCGCGCAGGCTCTATGGCCCCTTGGTCAACGTCCAGCCCTTCGACCGCGCGCCGCGCTTCGCGGGCTTGCAGGTGGATCTGCATATCCTGGGCGCAGGGGCGGTGGACGACCTGACGCTGACCTTCCGGGGCGATCCGCAAGCGGGCCTGCTGTTCGAGGTGGACGCGAACCCGAACCTTTATTCCCCGCAGGACGTGGCCGGCCATGCCGCGCGCCTGCCGGACTTCATCGCCGCAGCCCTGGTCGCCGCGACCCTGGCGCAGGTGCCGACCGCCAGCCGCGCCGAGATCGCCGCAGCCGCCGCCGTCAACGCGACCGACCACCCGGTCCCCGACACGACGCTGGTGGCGCTGATCGAGGCGCAGATGGCCGCGACCCCCGACGCGCCCGCCGTGACCTTCGGCAATGCAACGATCAGCTTTGCCGACCTGAACCGCCGCAGCGCGGCCTTGTCGGCGCATCTGGCAACGCTTGGCGCAGGACCGGGCCGCATCGTCGCCGTGGCCCTGGACCGCTCTCTGGATCTGCCCGTAGTCCTGCTGGCGATCCTGCGCGCCGGGGCGGCCTATCTGCCGCTGGATCCCGATCATCCGCCCGAACGGATCGCGCGGATCCTGGCGATGGCGCAGCCCGTGGCGGTCGTGACGCAGCCCGATCTGGCGGGCCTGTTCCCGTCCGACGCGCCCCTGCTGACCGAATGGCCTGCCACAGGCACCCCGCCCACCGGACCGGCGCCGGGGGACATGGCCTATGTCATCTACACCTCGGGATCCACCGGCGAACCCAAGGGCGTGGTCATCGACCACCGCGCCATCGTCAACCGCCTGTTGTGGATGCGCGACCATTACGGCATCGACGCATCCGACCGCATCCTGCAAAAGACGCCCGCGACCTTCGATGTCTCGGTGTGGGAGTTCTTCCTGCCCATGATCGCCGGGGCTGAACTGGTCATGGCCCCGCCCGGCGCACATCGCGACCCGTCGGCCATCGCCGCGCTGATCCGCCGCCACGCCATCACCACGCTGCATTTCGTGCCTTCGATGCTGTCGGCCTTTCTGGCCGCGCCCGCATCCGACGGAATCGCGCTGCGCCGCGTCTTCTGTTCGGGCGAGGAACTGACCGCCGACCAGCGCGCCAGGTTCCACCGCCGCATCCGGGCCGAGTTGCACAACCTTTATGGCCCGACCGAGGCCGCCGTGGATGTCAGCTTCTGGCCTGCCGGGCCTGACGATGCGTCGAACCCGCTGCCGATCGGCTGGCCGGTCTGGAACACGTCGCTGCACGTCCTGGACGACCGGATGCGCCCGGTCCCGCCGGGGCTGGCGGGGCACCTGTACCTGGGCGGCGTGCAGCTTGCGCGCGGCTATCTGGGCCGCGACGACCTGACGGCGCAGCGGTTCGTGATCGGACCCGATGGCGCGCGGCTTTATGCCACCGGCGATCTGGCACGCAGGCGGCATGACGGGGCGGTGGTCTATCTGGGCCGGTCCGACCACCAGGTGAAGATCCGCGGGCTGCGGATCGAACTGGGCGAGATCGAGGCCGCCATCATGGCCTCCGGCCTCGTCCGCGAATGCGTGGTCCTGGCGCGAGAGGACCGCGCGGGCGACCGCCGCCTGGTCGCCTATCTGGTGCCCTCCGACGCCTGGGCCGAGGGCCTGCTGGCCCGGCATCTGTCGGCCACCTTGCCCGCCTATATGCTGCCCGGGGCCGAGGTCTTGCTGGACGCGCTGCCCGTCACTGCGAACGGCAAGCTGGACCGTAAGGCACTGCCCGCGCCAAAGGTCTCGGTCGCCGGGCGGGATGCGGAAACGGATGCCGAACGGCTGCTGGCGCGCCTTTATGCCGAGGTTCTGCACCTGCCGCAGGTGCCCGGCACCCAGGCCGATTTCTTCGCCCTCGGCGGCGATTCCCTGTCCGCGGTCCGCCTGATCCTGCGGATCGAGGAGGAAACCGGCCGCGATCCCGGCCTGGGCACGATCTTTGAACACCCGGTGCTGGGGCATCTGGCGGCGGCGCTTGGGACGGCGCGTCAGGACGACGGGCTGAACCCGCTGATCCTGCTGGCGGACGGCGATCCGGCGGCCGCGCCGCTGTTCCTGATCCACCCGGCGGGCGGCATTGCATGGGGCTATCGCCACCTCGCGCGGCTGATCGCGCCCGCGCGGCGGGTCTGGGGGATCCAGCATCCGGGCCTGGACCTGACCGTTCCCTTGCCGGGCAGCCTTGACGACCTGGCGCGCGATTATGCGGCACGCATCGCGGCAGTTGCGGACGGCCCGGTGCATCTGGCGGGCTGGTCTGTCGGCGGCATCCTGGCGCAGGCCACCGCCATCGAACTGGCGGCGCTTGGGCGGCGGGCAGGGCTGGTCGCGGCGCTGGACAGCTATCCCGCCGATGTCTGGCGCGACGAGCCGGAACCCGATCCCGTCGCGGCCCTGCGGGCATTGCTGGCGATTGCGGGCCATGACCCCGACGCGCATCGGGATCTGGACACGCGGCCCAAGGTGGTGGCCTTCCTGCGCGCGGGCGATACCGCGCTTGGCGCGCTGCCGGAACCCGTGCTGGACGGCGTGGTCCGCGCTGTCACCGACACGAACCGCCTGGTGCGCGGCCATCACCACCGCCGCTGGACCGGCACGCTGACCCATATCCGCGCGGGCCTGGACCATCAGGACCGCGACCTGCGGGCCGCGATGTGGCGTCCCCACGCCGCATGGATCGAGGAACTGTCGGTGCCGTTCCTGCATCCCGCCATGACCTCGATCGAAGCCTCGGCCCTGATCGCGCCGATGCTGGCCGCGCGGATGGATCAGGCGGCGGCAAAGGGCAGCGCCAGCGGCAGGGATCCGGCGATGGTTTCGATGTGAACCAGCCCGGGCAGGACATGGATCTGCGGTGACAGCCTGTTCCGGTCGCGCAGGTCGGCCAGGAATTGCATCGTCGCGGGCGCCGGGCCATCGGGCGGCGGGCCGTCGCTGCCAGACCGCTTTTCGCGGTCGCCCAGGGCGGCCAGCAGGGGCGGGGGCGCGGCCATCCGCCCCGCCCGGTCCGCCACGCGGCGGATCAGGCCCTCGTCCCACCAGATCGAGGGGCTGATCGCGGCGTAGCGCGCGAAGGCACCGGGCCGCGTCAGCAGCGCGTAAAGCGTGAACAGCCCGCCGAAGGAATGGCCCCACAGGGTCCGCCGCGCGGGATCAACGGGGGCGGCAGCCTCGGCCGCCTGCCGCAGCGGGCCGGTCAGCCGGTCCAGGAACAGCGCCGCGCCCCCCGCCATGCGGCCCGGATGGACGGGGTCGGGGCGGATGCCGTCACCGGGGCCGTCCGGCGCGGTAAAGTCCAGCGTGCGCTGTTCGCGCGCGAACTGGCGGTCGGTGTCATAGCCCACGCCCGCCAGCATCAGACCCGGCGCAAGGGCCAGCAGATCGGGCGTCAGGAAATCGAAGGCCGCGTTGCCGTCCAGCAGATACAGGATCGGCCAGCCCGTCCGGGGCGGCGTGCCGCGCGGCACGGCCAGGAACAGCCGGTGGCCCGGCCCGGTGTCCACAACCATTTGCGACAGGTGATGCGTCGCCACCGCCCCGTCGAAAATCCGCAGCTCTGCCTGCCTGCGCGCATGGTCCGGCCCTGCCTGTCCCGTGTTCCGCATCCTTCCCGATCCTTCGCCGTTTTCTCTGCCTGCCATGGTTGACAAACTTGGTCAGAAATATACTGCTGCACGCGATCGAAGCCAGCCCGCCTGTCGGACAAGCCTGAAAAACGATCCATTCTTCAAGGAGATCACGATGGCAACCCCAATCCGTCGCCATGCCCGCGCCTTGCTGGGCGCTTCGATTCTGGCCTTGTCGCTGGCAAGCCCCACGCTGGCCGAAACCATCTTTACGCCCACCTCGGACGGTTTCGTCGGCGCGGTCAGCGCCGAGGCGCCGAACCGCGCGCCCATCCATGCCGGAACCACCGTCACCATTTCGGGCGAGGATCTGACCCCAGGCCAGCAGATCACCCTGATGCGTGGCACCACCGTCCTGAACGCGGACAGTCCGCTGACCGTCGCGCAAGACGGCACCTTCAGCACGGACGTGACAGTGGATGCCGGGGCCGCGACCGGCCTGCACCCCATTGTCGTGATCGGCGAAAACCCCGCCGCCGCGACCGTGGTGGACCTGAAGGTCTCGCCCGAAATCCCGGTTTCGGGGCAGGACAAGTTCACCATCCTCAGCCAGCCGGTGACGCGCGGGCTGTATCAGGTGGCCTACAGCCCCAAATCGGACGCGCTGTTCGTGACCTCGGCCGTGGGGCGCCCGCCGGTCAGGCAATCGGCGCTGGTCAAGGTGAACCCGGAGACGCTGGAAACCATCGCCTCGGCCACGCCCCAACCCGCGCCTGCCCGTGGGGAAGGCGACGGCGGGGTGTTTGCGGTTTACGGCGTGGCGGTGGACGATGCGAACGGCACCGTCTGGGTGACGAACACGCGCCAGGACACCGTCGCGGTCTACAAGCAGGACGACCTGTCGCTGGTCAAGCAGTTCGCGCCGAACACCGCCCCCCATCCGCGCGACGTGGTGATCGACGGGGATCGCGGCCGCGCCTATGTCAGCACCAGCACGGCCCCCGAGATCCTGGTCTTCGACACCAGGACGCTGGAGCAGTTGGACCCGATCACGGTTCCCTCCAATATCCGGGGAGAGGAGTTCGGCACCATGGCGCTGGACCTGGACGCCAAGGCGGGCACGCTGGTCACGGCCAGCCTGAACACGCCGGAAGCCGCCGTCATCGACCTGAACACCGGCGAAGCCAAGGTGTTCGAGATCGAGGGCGCCAAGGGCACCGCAGGCGCGGCCTATGACGCGCAGGACGGGCTGCTGTTCGTGACCGCGCAGCAGACCGACAACCTGCTGATCCTGAACGCCGACACGGGCGAGGTGCTGCATGATGTGGAGGTCGGCGCAGGCCCGCTGAACGTCACCTTCGATCCGGTCAGCCGCCATGCCTTTGTCGCCAACCGCGGATCCGGCACGATCACGGTGGTCGATACCGAAGGACAGATCGTCGCGAACCTGGACGCGGGCAGCTTTCCCAACCAATTGCGCGCGGACGGCAAGGGCAATGTCTATGCCGTCAACAAGTCGCGCGGCGAGAATGACGAGGCCGGCGACCGCGTCTGGCGCATCCACGCCAACTGATCCGATGAAGGGAAAGCCCATGCGTCTTCAAAGCCTTGCCTTCCTGGCCTGCGCCTGCCTGGGCTTTCCGGCATTTGCCGAGATCACCGTGACCGACATCCTGGACAGGCCCGTCACGATCCCCGAACCCGCCGACCGCATCGTCCTGGGAGAGGGGCGGCACCTGTCCGTCCTGGGCCTGATCCATGACGATCCCGTCTCGCTGGTGGCGGGCTGGCGGCTGGAGCGTGCCTTGGACGAACCGACGCTGGCCGCCTGGCGGGCGAAATTCCCGGCCATCGACGCCATCCAGACCGTGGGCGGGGGCGCGCGCAGCATTTCCGCCGAAAGCGTGATCGCGTTGAAGCCCGACCTGCTGGTCATGTCGCTGATGGACGCCAGCGACCCCGCCATGCAGCGCGCCCGCGACCAGATCGAGGCGGCGGGCATTCCGGTCGCCTATGTCGATTTCTTTTCCCACCCCCAGGAAAACGCGATCCCCAGCCTGCGGATCCTGGGCAAGCTGACAGGGGCCGAGGATCGGGCCGAGGAATTCGCGCAATTCTACCAGGAACGGCTGGACCGCGTGCGCGACCGTCTGGCCGCCAGCGACGCGCCCCGGCCGGGCGTGTTCTTCCATGTCCATGCGGCGGCGCGAGATTGCTGTTCGACCGTGGGGCAGGGGGTGTTCCACGACTTCATCACCACGGCGGGCGGGCGGAACCTGGCGGCCGAGGTGGCAGCGGGCGTGCAGGGCAATGTCAGCCTGGAATACCTGATCGGCGCGGACCCGGACTTCTATATCGCCACCGGCGGCACGCATATGGCGGCGCGGGGCGGGCTGGTGCTGGGGTCGGGCGTGGACGTGGATCAGGCCCGCGACAGCTTCGACGCCCTGACCGGGGCGCCGGGGTTCAATGCGCTGTCGGCGGTGCAAAATGGCCATGCGGCGGGGGTGTGGCACCTGTTCAACGACTCGCCCGTCCATATCGCGCTGATCGAATACCTGGCCAAGACCTTCCACCCGGACCTGTTCGCGGACCTTGACCCCGCCGCCACTTTGGCCGAGATCGAGGCCCGCTTTTCCTCGGTGGCTGTGGACGGAACGTGGTGGATCGACAACCGGCAATAGGCGGCGTGCTGCTGCACCGTTATCATCAGCAGAACCGCCGCCGCGCGGTTCTGGTGGCGGTCATGGCGGCGATGGCGGTGCTTGGGATCGTGCTGGATCTGATGACCGGGCCTTCCGGGCTGCCGCTGTCCGAAACCCTGCGCGCCCTGACGGGGGCCGAGGTCGAACGCGCGACCCAGGTCATCGTCTGGCAGGTCCGCCTGCCCGTCGCGGCCCTGGCCCTGCTGGTCGGCGCGGCGCTGGCGCTGTCCGGGGCCGAGATGCAGACGGTGCTGGAAAACCCCCTGGCCGAACCCTTTACGCTGGGCGTGTCGGCATCGGCGGCCCTTGGCGCGGCAACGGCCATCGTCCTGGGCCTGACGCTGCCCATGCTGCCCGCACAATGGTCCATTTCCGCCAATGCCTTCCTGTTCGCGCTTGGCGCGCTGGCGCTGCTGCAACTGCTGGGGCGGCTGCGCGGCGGCGGACCCGAGGTGCTGATCCTGTTCGGGATCGCGCTGAACTTCTCGGCGGCGGCCTTCCTGTCGGTGCTGCAATTCGTGGCCTCGGCCGATGCGCTGCAACAACTGGTGTTCTGGACCATGGGCAGCCTTTCGGCGGCCAGTTGGCAGGGGGTGGCGGCGCTGGCCCTGGTGCTGGCCGCCTGCATGCCGTTTTCCCTGCGCGCGGCCTGGCAACTGACCGCCCTGCGCATGGGCGAGGACCAGGCCCGCAGCTTCGGCGTCGATGTGGATGCGCTGCGCCGCTGGACGCTGCTGCGGGTCAGCCTGTTGGCCGCGACCGCCGTGTCGCTGGTGGGCGTGATCGGCTTTGTGGGCCTGGCCGGCCCCCATATCGCCCGGATGCTGGTGGGCGAGGATCACCGCTTCTTCCTGCCCGCCAGCATCCTGACCGGCGCGCTGGTCATGTCGCTGGCCTCCACCCTGTCCAAGATGGTGGTGCCCGGGGTGCTTCTTCCGGTGGGGCTTGTCACGTCCTTGATCGGCCTGCCGGTGTTCTTCTGGCTGATCCTGCGCGGGCGCGCGCGGCGATGAGCGGGCTTCGCATCGAAAACGTCAGCCTGCGTTACGGCGCGCGCCCGATCCTGCGCGGGTTGACCCTGCCCGACCTGCGCCCGGGCGAGGTTACGGTCCTGGCCGGTCCCAACGCCGCCGGGAAATCGACGCTGCTGCGCGCCATCGCCCAGCTTGCCCCCTATCGCGGGCGCATCGCGCTGGATGGCGAGGATCTGGCGCGGATGCCGATCCGCCGCCGCGCCCGGCTGATCGGGGTGATGCCGCAGGCGCTTCCCGCCGGATCGTCGCTGGTCGTGCTGGAAAGCGTCATTGCCGCCCTGCGCGCGGGCGACGGTTTTGCGGCAGGGGCCGACGCGCAGGCCATGGCGGTGCTGGAACGCCTCGGCATCGCCGACCTGGCGATGGAGCCGCTGGACCAGTTGTCGGGCGGGCAGCGGCAGATGGTCAGCCTGGCCCAGGCCATTGTCCGCGACCCGCGCGTGCTGCTGCTGGACGAACCGACCAGCGCGCTGGATCTGGCCCGCCAGGTCCGCCTGCTGGGCGCGTTGCGCGCGCTTGCCGCCGAGGGCCGGATCGTCGTGGCCGTGCTGCACGATCTGGCGATGGCCGCGCAATGGGCGGACCGGATCGTCCTGCTGCACCGGGGGGAACTGCATTCCAGCGGCCAGCCCGCGACCGTGCTGACGCCCGACCTGCTGGCCCGCGTCTATGGCGTCCGCGCCCGGGTCGAGCGTTGCTCTCAAGGCCGCATCACCGTCCTGATCGACGGCGAGGTCTGAGGCGGGCCGCGACTGTGGCATCAAAACGGCACTGAAACTATTTTTGTCGGGAATGTTGCGCCCGCGGCTCACAGATGCTTGAAGCGCGCGTGAGAAGCCCGCGAACGCCAGCCAGAAATCCCCAATGAAACAAAAAAGGAGCCTGCCATGGCGACCTTTCGTTCGCGGCTTGTCTCGGGCACGTCGCTGTCGCTTCTGGTGTCGTTCGGCCTGGTTGCCGCGCCCCTTCGCGCCCAGGAAACCGGCGATGTCACCGTTCTGGAAGAAATCGTCCTGACCGCCGAGGAACAGGCCAAGCAGGCGCTCGGCGTGTCCCAGGTAACGGCCGAGGATCTGGAAAAGCAGCCGGTCGTCAACGACATTTCCGAAGTCGTGCGCAGGCAGCCGGGCGTGAACCTGACCGGATCGACGGCCACCGGCCAGCGCGGCAACCAGCGCCAGATCGACATTCGCGGCATGGGGCCGGAAAACACGCTGATCCTGATCGACGGCAAGCCCGTGCTGTCGCGCAATTCCGTCAAGATGAGCCGGGGCGGCGAACGCGACACCCGCGGCGATTCGAACTGGGTGCCTGCCGAACTGATCGAACGGATCGAGGTCATTCGCGGCCCGGCGGCGGCGCGATACGGATCGGGCGCCTCGGGCGGGGTGGTCAACATCATCACCAAGCGCCCCGAGACCTTCACCGGCCAGTTGGGCCTGCACTGGAACCAGCCCGAAAACGACAAGGAAGGCGTGACCAAGCGCACCAACTTCATGCTGGCGGGCCCGGCGGGCGAACGGCTGACCTTCCGCGTCTTCGGCAACTACAGCGAAACCGGCGGCGACGATCCCGACCTGAACCCGCCCCAGTTGAACGAAGAAGGAGAACTTGAGACGCTTGCCGCGCGCGAAGGCGTGGTGAACAAGGACACGGGCGCCCTGCTGACCTGGGACATGGCGCCGGGCCACGAGCTGGATCTGCAATTCGACTTCTCGCGCCAGGGCAACATCTTCGCGGGCGACACACGGAACGGGACGATCAGCGAGGATTCGGCGGCGTTGGTGGGGGCGGAAACCAGCCGCATGTATCGCCGCACGCTGTCCACGACCCATCGCGGCGAATACGATTTCGGCGAATCGATAAGCTATCTGCAATGGGAGAAGACGGACAACACCCGCCTGTGTTCCGGCCTTTCGGGCAGTATCGAGGACAACTATGTCCCTTGCGTCGATATCGACGGCGATGGCGAGAACGATGCCTTCCGCAACAACACCATTGACCTCGACAACATCACCGCCAAGACCGAATGGATCATGCCGATGGATCTGGGCGGCAAGGCCAGCCGCGTGACGCTGGGCGCCGAATACCGGGGCGAGTTCATGGAGGATCCCAATTCCATCCTGAACAGCCTGGCTGAGGATCCCGAGGATGCGAAAGACCTTGCGGAACTGCTGGGCATTCCCGTCGATCCCGCCGACCGGGAAACGGAAAGCGAGCAGAACCTGGTCGGGCTTTATGCCGAAGGCAACATCGAATGGAACGACCGCCTGACGCTGACGCCCGCGCTGCGCTTTGACTACAGCGACACCTTCGGCAGCGCCTGGTCGCCGGGGCTGAACGCGACCTATGAATTCAGCGACGAATGGACGATGAAGCTGGGCGTGGCGCGCGCCTTCAAGACGCCGAACCTGTTCCAGTTGAACCCGAACTATGTCTATCGCACCCGGGGTAACGGCTGCCCCTATGTCGACGGGGTGCAGGTCACTGGCCCCTGCCTTGTGATCGGCAACCCCGATCTGGAAGCCGAGAAAAGCCTGAACAGCGAAATCGGCATCGCCTATGCGGGGGCGCAGGGCATCAATGCCAGCCTGACCTATTTCCACAACGACTACGACAACCGGATCGGCTCGGGCTTCGTCCAGTATAACGACGGCGCGACGACGAACCGGCTGTATCGCTGGGAAAACGAAGGCAAGGCCGTGATCTCGGGGCTTGAGGGCAACGTCTCGACCGACCTGGGCGACCGCTTCGCGTTCAACGCGAACTTCACCAAGATGATCAAGTCGGAAAAGGACAATGGCGAACCGCTGAGCCTGGTGCCCGACTATACCCTCAACGCCGCGCTGGACTGGCAGGCGACCGAGGCGCTGACCGTCACCCTGTCGGCCACCCGCTATGGTAGGATCGAGGCTGCCGGAACCGCATCGACCACCGGCGAGGTCTATGCCGACACCGAAAGCCGCGATCCCTATACGCTGGTCAACCTGGGCGGCAACTGGCAGGTCAACGACACGGCGCGGGTGTCGGCGGGCATCACCAACCTTCTGGACAAGACGGTGGTGCGCACGGGCACCGGATCCAGCGCCAATACCTTCAACGAACCGGGCCGGGCCTTCTATGTCAGCCTGAGCAAGTCGTTCTGACCCCGGGGCTGCAGCCTCCAAGCGGTCCGGCCCTTTGGCCGGGCCGTTCGCATCGGCCGCTTGTGCAAGGCGGTCTTTGCGGCCATCCTCTCGCGCATGGAAAGCTGCGATTACATCATCATCGGTGCGGGCAGCGCGGGATGCGTTCTGGCCAACCGCCTGTCCGCCGATCCCCGCACCCGCGTCCTGCTGCTGGAGGCCGGGGGGCGCGACAATTACCACTGGATCCACATCCCGGTGGGCTATCTGTATTGCATCGGCAATCCCCGCACCGACTGGGGCTTCAAGACCCAGGCCGAGGAAGGTCTGGGCGGCCGGTCGCTGCTTTATCCGCGCGGCCGCGTGCTGGGCGGCTGTTCGTCGATCAACGGCATGATCTACATGCGCGGGCAGGCCGCCGATTACGACGGCTGGCGGCAGATGGGCTGCACCGACTGGGCGTGGGACGACGTGCTGCCGCTGTTCAAGGCGCAAGAGGATTTCTATCGCGGCGCCGATGATGCCCACGGCGCGGGGGGCGAATTGCGCGTGGAAACCGCCCGCGTCCGCTGGGCCGTGCTGGACGCCTTCATGCAGGCCGCCGAACAGGCGGGCATCCCGCCGACCCCCGATTTCAACCGGGGCGACAACGAGGGCAGCGGCTATTTCGACGTGACCCAGCGGCGCGGCTGGCGGTGGAGCGCGGCCAAGGCCTTTCTGCGCCCAGTCCTGTCGCGCCCCAACCTGCGCGTCCTGACCGGGGCCGAGGTCGAGCGGCTGGTGATCGAGGGGGGCGAGGTCAAGGGCGTCGTCTTCCATCATGGGGGCCAGCGCAGGGAAGTCCGCGCGGCCCGCGAAACCGTGCTGTCGGCTGGCGCCATCGGGTCCGTGCAGATCCTGGAACAGTCGGGCATCGGGCGCGGCGACGTGCTGCAAGCGGCGGGCATCGCGCCCCAGGTCGAGGTGCCGTCCCTGGGCGAGAACCTGCAGGACCACCTGCAACTGCGGCTGGTCTACAAGGTCAACGGCGTGCCGACGCTGAACGAAAAGGCGTCGCGCCTGCTGGGCCGCGCGTCCATCGGGCTGGAATACCTGCTGAAGCGGTCGGGTCCGATGTCGATGGCGCCCAGCCAGTTGGGCATCTTCGCCAAGTCCGGCCCCGACAAGGCCACGGCGGATCTGGAATTCCACGTCCAGCCTGTCAGCCTGGACAAGTTCGGCGACCCGGTCCACCCCTTCCCGGCCATGACCGCCAGCGTCTGCAACCTGCGCCCCGAAAGCCGGGGCTCGGTCCATGTCACCGGCCCGGATTTCCGCGCCCATCCGGCGATCCGCCCGAACTATCTGTCCACGCCGGGCGACCGGGACGTGGCCGTCCGCGCCATCCGACTGGCCCGCAAGATCGCCGCGCAGCCCGCCTTTACCCGCTATGACCCCAGCGAGCATGTGCCGGGCATCGCCTTCCAGACCGACGACGACCTGGTCAAGGCTGCGGGCGCGGTGGGCACGACGATCTTCCACCCGGTCGGCACCTGCCGCATGGGCGTGGACGATGGCGCCGTGGTGGACCCGCGCCTGCGGATGCGCGCGCTTGGGCGGCTGCGGATCGCGGATGCCTCGGTCATGCCCACGATCACCAGCGGCAACACAAACGCGCCGGTGATGATGATCGCGGAAAAGGCCGCGCGGATGATGCTGGAGGATGCGCGGGCGTGACCCTGCCCTTCACCTGCGAAAAGCGCCCTGCATCCGGCTCGCGCGGCGTCGTCGTGACGAACGCGCCCCTGGGCACCGCCGCGGGGGCCGAGATGCTGGCCGTCGGCGGCAATGCCGTGGACGCCGCCGTTGCCGCGCTGCTGACGCTGACGGTGGTAGAGCCGATGATGGTCGGCATCGCGGGCGGCGGCATCGCGCATCTGCGGCTGGCGGACGGACGGCATGTGGTGATCGACGCGCTGTCGGTGGCGGGGCAGGGCGCGCGGGCGGACATGTTCACGCCGGTGTCGGATCAGCCCGACGCCTGGATGGAGGTCGAAGGGCGGCGGAACAGGATCGGGCCGTCCGCCGTGGCCGTGCCCGGCAACCTGCGCGGCTGGTTCCTGATGCAGCGGCAATACGGGCGGCTGCCCTGGGCCGACGTGGTGGACCCCGCCATCCGCGCGGCGGCGCGAGGGTTTACGGTCAGCCCCTATCTGCACGGCGCGATCCGGGAACACGAGGACGACCTGCGCGCGGATCCCGAAATGGCGCGGCTGTTCCTGCCGGACGGCGCGCCGCTGGCCCCGGGCGGGCGGCTGGTCATGGGGGATTACGCGGCCAGCCTGCGCCTGATCCAGCAGCAGGGCGACTCGGCGCTGCATGGCGGCGATCTGGGGCGTGCGCTGGCGGACCGGCTGGCGGACGCGGGCCATGTGACGCTGGCCGACCTGACGGCGGCCCGGGCCGTCGAGCGGCAGGCGATCACCGGCACCTATCGCGGCCACACCATCGTAGGGCCACCGCCGCCCGCCTCATCCGGCGTTCACGTCGTGCAGATGCTGAACATGCTGGAACCCCATGACCTGCGCGGCATGGGCTTTGCCAACCCCGACACGATGGATCTGATGGCGCGGGCCATTGCGCTGGCCTTCGAGGACCGGCGCGCGGCCTCGGGCGATCCGGATTTCGTGGATGTGCCGGTGGACCGCTTCACGTCCAAGGACTATGCCCGCCAGCGGATGCCCCATGAAAGCCGCGACACGACGCATGTCACGGTGGCCGATGCGGACGGCATCATCGTCAGCGCCACGCACACGATCAACGGGCTGTGGGGCGCCTGCTTCATGGTGCCGGGGACGGGGATCATCCCCAACAACTATATGCTGAACTATGACCCCCGGCCGGGGCGGGCGCTGTCCATCGCGCCGGGTAAGCGGGTGCCCACCTCCATGGCGCCGATGATGGTGCTGCGGGACGGTGCGCCGCTTTACGCGCTTGGCCTGCCGGGGGGCGTGCGGATCTTTCCGTCCGCCATGCAGGCCATCGTCAACCTGATCGACCACCGCATGACCCTGCAACAGGCGGTCGAGGCCCCGCGCCTGTGGACCGAGGGGGCCCACCTGGAACTGGAACCTAGCCTTGCCGCGCAGGCGGGTGCCATGCGCGCGCGCGGCCATGACGTGCGGCTGGTCAAGACCATCGGCGGGGGCATGAACGCCATCGGCTTTGCCCCGGACGGCACCATGACCGGCGCGGCCTGCTGGCGCGCGGACGGCACGGTGATGGCGCAGGGCGGCGGCTTGGCGCGTCCCGGCATCCGCTTCGTGATCTGAGGGTGACATGACCACGCTTGTTCTTCTGGACCCATCCACCCCCGAACGGCTGGACCGGCTGTGGCCTTTCCTGCCCCCGGGCTGGCGTCTGACCACGGCGGCGTCGCGCGCGCCGCAGGACCAGCTTGCGGCGCTGCAAGGGGCCAGCTTCGCGATCACCGGCGACGTGCCCGTGACGGACGCGATGTTCGCCGTGCCCGGCCTGCGTGCGGTCCACAAATGGGGCGTGGGCTATGACGGCATCGACCTGGACGCGGCGCAGCGGCACGGGGTGCGGGTGCTGCGCACCACCGGATCGAACGCCGTGGCGGTGGCGGAAACCACGCTGGGCCTGATCCTGGCTGTCAACCGCAGCATCGTGCGGGGCCATCTGGGGATCGCAAAGGGCCGCTGGTCCAAGGCCGAGATCGGGCCGGTTGCCGCCACCCTGACCGGCCGCACCGTGGGCATCGTCGGCATGGGCCATATCGGCCGCGCCCTGGCCCGCCTGCTGCGCGGCTTCGGCTGCCCGATCCTTTACACCAAGCGCAGTCCCTTGACTGCGGCCGAGGAAGCGGACCTGAACGCCCGCTTCGCGCCGCTGGAGGAACTGCTGGCGGCATCCGACGTGGTGACGCTGAACTGCGAGTTGAACGACAGCACCCGCAACCTGATCGGGCGCGATCAACTGGCGCTGATGAAGTCCGATGCCATCCTGGTCAACGCCGCGCGCGGCGGTGTCCTGGTCGAGGCTGACCTGGCCCATGCCATCCGCGCGGGCCGGTTGCGGGGCGCGGGCATCGACGTGTTCTCGGTCGAGCCGATCACGCCCGACAACCCCCTGCTGGGCCTGGACGCGGTGGTGCTGACCCCGCATCTGGCGGCGCTGGATGCGAAGGGCTTTGCGCCCACGGTCGCGCGGATGATGGAAAACCTGCTGGCGGTGCAGAACGGCACGCCGCCACGCGACGGGGACATTCTGGTCTAAGGCATGAAAAAGGCGCCGCATCGCTGCGGCGCCCCTGGCTTTCTTGCGCGGGATCAGTCCGCGCTGCTTTCGCCCAGCTGCAACCCGGCGGGGTGGATCGCCAGCCCGGTGACGGGGGCGGCAAGGCCCTCGGGTTCGCGCCCGCCCATCACCGCGTCGAAGCGTTCCCGGTCCAGTGCGCCCTGCCAGCGGCTGACGACGACCGTGGCCACCGCGTTGCCGATGAAGTTGGTGATCGAGCGGCATTCCGACATGAAGCGGTCCACGCCCAGGATCAGCGCCATCCCGGCGACCGGAACCGTGGGCACCACCGACAGGGTGGCGGCCAGCGTGATGAAGCCCGCGCCGGTGACGCCCGCGGCCCCCTTGGACGACAGCATCGCGACCAGCAGCAGCAAGACCTGCTGTTGCAGCGTCAGGTCGGTGTTCGTGGCTTGCGCGATGAACAGCGCGGCCAGCGTCATGTAGATGTTGGTGCCGTCCAGGTTGAAGCTGTAGCCGGTCGGCACGACCAGGCCCACCACGGGACGCGCGCAGCCCGCCTTTTCCATCTTCTCCATCAGCGAGGGCAGGGCGGATTCTGACGACGAGGTGCCCAGGACCAGCAGGATTTCCGCCTTCAGATAGGAAATCAGCCGGAAGATCGAAAAGCCATTGACCATGCAGACGGTGCCCAGCACCACGACCACGAACAGCGCCGAGGTCAGGTAGAACGTCCCCACCAGCATTGCCAGGTTCATGATGGACGCGATGCCGTATTTGCCGATGGTGAAGGCGAAGGCCCCGAAGGCGCCGATGGGGGCGGCCTTCATCAGGATGTCCACCACGCGGAAGACCGCGAAGCTGGCCGATTCCAGGATGTGCAGCACGGGCTTGCCCTTGTCGCCGACCAGGATCAGGCCGATGCCGAACAGGATGGCCACGAACAGCACCTGCAGGATGTTGCCCTCGACAAAGGCCGACACCAGGGTCGTCGGGATGATGTCCATGACGAAGCCCACCAGCGACGTTTCATGCGCCTTTTCGGTATAGGTCGCTACGGCGCCTGCATCCAGGGACGCGGGGTCGATGTTCATGCCCTTGCCCGGCTGGATCACGTTCGCCACGATCAGGCCCACGATCAGCGCCAGCGTCGAGAAGGTCAGGAAATAGGCGAATGCCTTGCCCACGACCGAACCCACCCCGCGCAGCGATCCCATGCCCGCCAGACCCGTGACGATGGTCAGGAAGATGACGGGCGCGATGATCATCTTGACCAGCTTGATGAAGCCGTCGCCAAGGGGCTTCAGCGCCTCGCCCGTCTGGGGATAGAAATGGCCCAGCAGGGCGCCCGCCGCGATGGCGATGACCACCTGGAAGTACAGGTGGCGATAGAATGGCCGTTTCTCATGGGCCACGGGATGCGCGGATATGTCCAACTGCATGAAGGCCTCCTCCAGCCTTGTGAATGTCTATGCGATGACGCACATCCTACGCGGGCGGCAGGGCTGCCCAAAGTTCTTGCCACATGGCAGCAATGCGCTGAAAACATGGCTGTTTTCACCTGATAGCGCCTGATTGATGTGTGGTTTTCCGCACAGCCCCGGGCTGCTAGTGTGGAAAGGGAAACAGCTTGCCGGGGATTCGGACGCGTGCGCGACATTCGGGACGACCTGCCCCTGGACGGCGATTCGCCCGTCCTGCCGCGCGCGGCGGGCTGGCTGGCCGTCGCGCTGGCCCTGGCGCTGCTGGTCCTGGTTCCCGCCGCGGCCTTCTGGGGCGTGCGGGCCGGGGCCCTGCAGAACCTGCGCGACGAGGGACTGGCCGCCGCGCAATCGCGGGCGCTGACGCTGGAAAGCATCCTGGACCGCCAGCGCGCGGTCGTGGCGATCCTGGCCGACGACGCCATGGTCAAGGCCACGCTTCAGGGCGAGGCGCCCGACCGGCGCGACGCCGTCTCGGCCAAGCTGGAACGGCTGCGGTCCGAAACGCAAAGCACGGTCCTGTATCTGCTGGACGCCACGGGGCGGACCATTGCCGCGTCGAACTGGAACGGGCCGGACAGCTTCGTGGGCCATGACTACAGCTTCCGCGACTATTTCCGCCTTGCGCGCCCGACCGCGATGGAATTCGCCTTGGGCATGGTCAGCCGCCAGCCGGGGCTGTATCTGTCCCACGACGTGCGCGACGGCGCGGCGCTTCTGGGGGTGGTGGTTGTCAAGGTGGAATTCGACGCGCTGGAGGCCGCCTGGGCGCGCAGCCCCAACGCCACCCATGTGACCGAACAGGATGGCCGCGTCATCATCACCACCGACCCGGCCCTTCGCTTCACCACCGCCCCGCCCGTCGTGCCCGACAGCCTGGCGATCGCCCTGCCGGTGCGGGGAACGGGATGGACCCTGGCGCTGCATGTGCCCACGCGGGAAGCGCGGCAGACGGCCCTTTACGCGGCGGGGACGGCGGGGCTGGCGGTGCTGCTGCTGATGGCGCTGGCCAACCAGGCCCGCCGCGCGCGGCTGCGCGCCGCCCGGAAGGCCCGGGCCGACCGGGCCTATCGCGCGGAACTGGAACGCGCCGTCACCGAGCGCACCCGCGACCTGTCCGAGGAGATGCGCGAGCGTCAGTTGGCCCAAGCCCGCCTGTCGCAGATGCAATCCGACCTGGTGCAGGCCAACAAGCTGGCGACCATGGGCCAGATCACCGCAGGCGTCGCGCACGAGATCAACCAGCCCTTGGCCACCATCCGCCTGCTGGCCGAAAACGGGCAGGCGATGGCGCCCGATGGTCCGGCGGGCGACAACCTGGCCCGCATCGCCCGCATGACGGACCGGATCGGCCAGATCACCGACCAGCTTCGCAGCTTCGCCCGCAAGGCCACCGGAGAGATCGGCCCCGTCCCCCTGCGCCCGGTAATCGAGGCATCGCTAATGCTGACCGCCAGCCGCCGCAAGGCCAGCGACATGCCCGTCCACCTGCCCGACATTCCCGGCGACCTGGCCGTCGTGGGCGAGCAGGTGCGCGTGGAACAGATCCTCGTGAACCTGCTGACCAACGCCTTCGAGGCGCAGGAGGCCAGTCCCGATCCCTGGATCCGCATCGGGATCGCGGCGGATGGCCAGCATGTCACCCTGACGGTCACGGACAACGGGCCGGGCCTGCCGCCGCAGTCCAGCGGCCAGCTTTTCGCGCCCTTCGCCACCAGCAAGGCGCAGGGGCTTGGCCTGGGGCTGGTGATTTCCCGCGACATCGCCCGCGATTTCGGCGGCGACCTGACCGCCGACGACCCGGTGCCGGGCCAGGGCGCCACCTTCCGCCTGATCCTGAGGAGGGCCGCATGACCAGGCTTGTCCGGCTGGTGGAAGACGACGAGGATCTGCGCGCGGCCCAGGTCCAGACCCTGCAACTGGCGGGCTTCCGGGTCGAGGATTTCGGGCTGGCCACGGACGCGCTGGCGGGCGTGACGCGCGACTATCCGGGCGTGGTGCTGTCCGATGTGCGGATGCCGGGCATGGACGGGTTGCAACTGTTCCAGGCGCTGCACGGGATCGACCCCGACCTGCCGGTGATCCTGCTGACCGGGCATGGCGACGTGCCGATGGCGGTGGCCGCGCTGAAGGCCGGGGCCTATGATTTCCTGACAAAGCCCGTTGGCCGCGACGTGCTGCTGGCCGCGCTGAACCGCGCCGCCACCGCCCGCGCCCTGGTGCTGGAGAACCGCGCGCTGCGGCAGGCCAGCCATGACGCCTCGGACGCCTTTCCCGAGCTTTCGGGCAGCAGCGAGGTCATGGACCATCTGCGCGCCGCCCTGGACCGCGTGGCCCAAGCCGAGGGGAACGCCCTGCTGACCGGCCCGGACGGGTCGGGCAGGCTGTCCGTCGCCCGCGCGATCCACCGCCAGGGCCCGCGCCGCGCCCGCGCCTTCGTGCATCTGGCCTGCGACGCCCTGGACGAGACGCGGTTCGAGGCCGACCTTCTGGGCAGCGAGCCTGCGGGCCCGCGCGGCACCCGCAAGGCGGGCCGGCTGGAACGGGCGCAGCGGGGCGTGCTGTTCCTGGACCGTGTGGATGCGCTGACCCCCGCCATGCAGGCGCGGCTGGCCGCGATCCTAGAGGCGGGCGAGTTCTGGCCCATGGGCGCCAGCGCCCCGCGCCCCATGGATGTGCAGCTTCTGGCCTCGACCAGCGCCGACCCCGCGCATCTGGCCGGGGGTCCGTTCGACGGGCGGCTGTTCTATCGCCTGTCGGGCACGGTCTTGCAGGTTCCGCCCCTGGCCGAACGGCGCGAGGACATTCCGGCGCTTTACCGCCATTTCCTGCTGGCCGCCTGCGCGCGGCTGGACCGGCCCGCGCCTGCCATGACCGGCGCGGTCAAGGCGCGGCTGTCCGGGCATGGCTGGCCGGGCAACCTGCCCGAACTGCGCGGCTTCGCCGAAAGCCAGGCCATCGGCGTGACGCCCTTCGACGCGCAGGACGGCGGCACCGCGCCGGGGTTGTCGGAGTTGGTGGCGGCCTATGAGGCCGAACTAATCCGCGACGCCCTGCGGCTGGCGGGCGGCAATGCCACTGCGGCGATGGCGCGGCTGCACCTGCCGCGCAAGACCTTCTACGACAAGCTGGCCCGCCACGGCATCAAGCCCACGGATTTCCGGCGCTAGCGGGTCCGGCCCTCAAGAACCGTCTTCAGAACCAGCACCACAAGCGCGATCAGCGTCAGGGTGGACGCGGCGGCAAAGGCGCCGACGGTGTTCAGGTCGTTGAACAAAAGCTCGATCTGCAGGGGCAGGGTCATGGTCTGCCCCCGGATCGCGCCCGACACCACCGACACCGCGCCGAATTCCCCCACCGCCCGCGCCGTCGCCAGCACCGCGCCGTAAAGCAGCGCCCAGCGGATATTGGGCAGCGTCACCCGGCAAAAGATCTGCCAGCCCGAGGCCCCCAGCGTCAGCGCCGCCTGTTCCTGTTCCGACCCCTGCGCCTGCATCAGGGGCAGGACTTCGCGCGCCACGAAGGGCCCGGTGACGAACAGCGTCACCATGACGATGCCGGGCAGCGCGAACAGGATCTTCACGTCGCCCGCCGCTAAGGCCGGGCCAAGCAGCCCCTGCCGCCCGTAAAGCAGCAGATAGCAGACGCCCGCGATGATGGGCGAAATGGAAAACGGCAGCTCGATGATCGTCAGCAGCGCCTTGCGGCCGGGAAAGGTGAAGCGCGCGATCAGCCAGGCGGCGGCAATGCCGACGGCAAGGTTGACGGGCAACGTGATCACCGCCACGGCCGATGTCAGCCAGATCGCGTGCAGCGTGTCGGGGGCCAGGATGTTCTGGGCGAAGACCGCGAACCCTTCAGACAGCGCGCGCCAGAAGATGTAGACCAGCGGCACCACGACGATGAACAGGGTCAGCGCCACGGCCAGCCCGATCAGCAGCCATTGCGCGCGGCGGTCGGGGCGCGGAGCCAGGGTGGCGGGCGTCATGCCGGAACCCTCCGCCGCGTCAGGCGCGCTTGCAGCCAGTTCGACACGACCAGCAGCACCATGGCGATGGCGACCAGCGTCAGGGCGATGGCGGCGGCGCCGTTGTAATCGTATTCCTCAAGCCGGATCACGGCCAGAAGGGACGCGATTTCCGTCTTCATCGGCAGGTTGCCCGCGATGAAGATCACCGCGCCGAATTCGCCCAGCGAGCGGGCAAAGGCGATGGTGGTGCCGACCAGGAAGGACGGCAGGATCGCCGGGAAGATCACGCGGGTGAAAATCTGAAACGGGGTCGCGCCCAGGGTGCGGGCGGCTTCCTCTTGCCCCGGGTCCAGATCCTCCAGGATCGGCTGGACGGTGCGCACCACGAAGGGGATCGAGGTGAAGGACATCGCGACCGCTACCCCCCAGATGGTATAGACGACCCCGATCCCGGCAGGCGCCAGGATCGCGCCATACCAGCCGTTTTCGGAAAACAGCGCCGTCAGCGCCAGGCCCGCCACGGCGGTGGGCAGCGCGAAGGGAATGTCCATCATCGCGTCAAGCAGCCGCCGTCCCGGAAAGCGGTAACGGACCAGCACCCAGGCCATCAGCAGGCCATAGAACGCATTGAAGACCGTCGCCAGCGCGGCGGCGGTCAGGGTCAGGCGCAGGGCGGCCAGCGTGCGGGGGGCGGTCACGATCTCCCAGAACCGCAGCGGGCCGATCTCGGCCCCCTTCAGGAACAGGGCGATCACGGGCAGCAGGACGATGATGCCGACATAGGTCAGCACCAGGCCCATGGTCAGGCCAAAGCCCGGAAGCACCCGCCGCTGCCGCCCGGCGGGAAGGCCCGCGACCGCCGCCACGCTCATTGGTTCACGAACACGGAATCGAGGATCCCGCCTTCGGCGAAGTGTTCCTGCTGCACCTTGTCCCAACCGCCGAACACGTCTTCCACCGTGACCAGCTTCACGTCGGGGAAGTTGGCGGCGAATTCGGCGGTGATCGCCTTGTCATGCACGCGGTTGAAGTTCTGCGCCAGGATGCGCTGCGCCTCGGGCGAATAAAGGAAGTCGAGATAGGCCTTCGACACCTCGGCTGTGCCCTTGTCCTCGGCATTCTCGGTCACGACGGCGACCGGGAACTCGGCCAGGACCGACAGAGAGGGCGTGACCCGCTCCAGCTTGGCATCGGCGTATTGCTTGGCGATGCCGCCCGTCTCGGCCTCGAAGGTGATCAGCACGTCGCCGATGCCGCGTTCGGCGAAGGTCGCGGTGGCCGCGCGGCCGCCCTGGTCGAAGACCGGGACATTGGCGAAGATCTTACCCACGAACTCCTGCGCCGCCGCCTGGTCGCCGCCATTCTTGTCCAGCGCATAGGCATAGGCCGCCAGATAGGTGTAGCGCGCGTTGCCGCTGGTCTTGGGGTTGGGGAAGATCACCTGCACGCCGTCCTGCGCCAGGTCGTCCCAGTCGTCGATCCCCTTGGGATTGCCCTCGCGCACCAGGAAGGCGGGCAGCGAGTAATAGGGGGACGCCTGGTTCGGGAAGGCCTCGCGCCAGTTCTCATCGACCAGGCCGCCTTCGGCCAGCACGTCGATATCCGTCACCTGGTTGAAGGTCACCACATCGGCGGGCAGGCCTTCCAGGATGGCGCGGGCCTGCTTGGACGATCCGCCATGCGACTGGTCGATGGTGACGCTACGGCCCGTTTCCGCCTGCCATTTTTCGGCAAAGACCGGGTTCAGCTGGGCAAACAACTCTCGCGCCACGTCATAGGACACGTTCAGGATCGCGTCCTGCGCGGCCACGGGGCTGGCGAGGCCCAGCACAAGGACAAGGGCGGTGGTCAGGCGGGTCTTCACGAGCGGGCCTCCTTCAGGGGTCTGGATGGTTCGGCTTGCGCGGCAGCGGATGCCGTGCCGCCGGGAAAAATCTGGCCCGCGACGATGCGCAGCCCGACGGGCTGGCCGACTGACAGGGCGCGGGCCTCGCGGCGCGGCACCTCGGCCTCGATCCGGCAGCCGGTGCCGTTTTCCGCCACGATCCGCAGCAGCGCGCCGGTCGATGCGGCCTCGGTCACGCGGAAGGGGGCGGCGGGGTCGGGCAGGGCTTCGATGTCGGCGGGGCGCAGGAACAGGGTGGCGGGGCCGTCGGGCAGCGCGCGGCGGGGCAGGGCGGCCAGGTCCAGGCCCGCGGCCTGCGCCCGGCCCGCGCGCATGGTCACGGGCAGTTCGACCGTCAGGCCCAGGAAGCGCGCGACAAAGGGCGTGGCGGGGTGGTCGTAAATCTCGTCCGGGCGGCCGATCTGTTCGATGAAGCCGCCGTTCATCACCACCACGCGGTCGGCCAGCTCGAAGGCTTCCTCCTGGTCGTGGGTCACGAAGATCGTCGTGGTGCCCGCGCTGTCATGGACGCCGCGCAGCCAGCGGCGCAGGTCGCGCCGGACCTGGGCGTCCAGCGCGCCGAAGGGTTCGTCCAGCAGCAGCACGCGCGGTTCGATCGCCATGGCGCGGCCCAGAGCAACCCGCTGGCGCTGCCCGCCCGACAGTTCCGCCGGATAGCGGTCGGCCAGCCCCTCGATCTGCAGGAACCGCAGCAGCCCGTCCACCGTGGCCGCGATCTGCGCCTTGCCGGGGCGGCTGGCGCGCGGCAGGACCGTCAGGCCGAAGGCGATGTTGTCGCGCACCGTCATGTGCGGGAACAGCGCATAATGCTGGAAGACGAAGCCGATGCGCCGTTCGGCGGCCGATTTCGCCAGCCAGTCCGCGCCGTCAAAGGACAGCCCGCCCGCATCCGGCCAGTCCAGCCCCGCGATGATGCGCAAGAGCGTCGTCTTGCCCGACCCCGAGGGGCCCAGAAGCGCCACCAGTTCCCCCTGTCGCACCTCGAGGTCGATGCCGCGCAGGACGGGGGTCGCGCCGAAGCGCCGGGCTAGATGCGAGATCACAAGCGACATGGGCGGCTTTCCTGGTTGCGCGTCCCAGTTAGCAACGGGGCGGATGCTTGCCAAGAAAGGCCCCCGGTCTGCAGGGGCGGGACGGCAGGAACGCTGTTCCATGGCGGGGCGATTTTCCTTGATGCCGGACTGCAAGGCAGCGTGCCGGGCAACCTCTGTTCGGGCCTCTGCGCCCGGCACGCGATAACGTTTCTTTTGCGCGCCTCAGCGCCGCCACAGCCAGCTATGCCCGGCCAGGCGGCCCTGAAGCTTGGCCATCAGGCGCAGCACCGGGACGCGCGGGCCGGTGCCGTCCTTCAGGCGGTCCACCGCGACCTCGACCGGGCAGGGCAGGCCCGTGACCGGATCGCGATAGCGGGGATAGGCGATCAGGCAGGCATGAACCAGCGCAGCCAGATCCGGGCGGGCGCGGCGGCGGGGCGGGATCGGCCCCAGGTCGCGGGTCAGGCCCCAGCCTGCATAGAAGGGCGCGCCCAGCACCGTCACGGGAACGCCGCGCAGCAGCGCCTCGAACCCTAGGGTCGAGGTGATGGTCCAGACCTCATCGACATGGGACAGCAGGGCGATGGGATCGGCGGCGGTGGCGATCTCGTCTGCCAGGGGGGAGGCGTCGATGGCGCCGGGGCGCAGCCCCGCCTCGACATCGGGATGGGGCTTGTAGATCAGGTGGGCGTCGGGATTGTCGCGGCGGACGCGGCGCAACAGGTCCAGGTTGGTGCGTTCCGTCCCCGCGCCCAGGCGGATCGAGGCATCGTCCTGGACCTGTCCCGGCACCAGGATGCGCCTGCGGGCCGTTTGGGCAGGGCGATGGCCCTGGCCCGACAGGTTGTATTTGGACAGGCCCGCCGCGCGGATCGCCGCGATCAGCCGGGCCGCCCGGGCCGCGCCGCCGGGCGGAGGGCCGGCTTCGATCAGGCGTTCCAGCCGGCTTTCGCGGGTGGGGTCGAAATAGATGCCCCGGTCGTCCGCGATCAGCGACAAGGGCGGCGTCAGGGCCGCGCCAAGCCCCCGGGACCGCAAAAAGCCATCCTCGACCCGGATCGCCTGGGGGACGGCATCGGCCTTGCCAGCCCAGGCCAGCGTGACATGGGCCGAAGGCCGGTCCGTGAACCGCACCCCCCGGCCATCGCCAAAAGCGCGCGCGATGAAGGGCCGCTTCCACAGCCGCATCCCATAGGCCAGGTGGCCGTCGCGGTCCTGGCGGAAGGCCTTGACCTCGGCCTCCAGCTGATCGACCGCGCCGTCGAAATCGGTCAGGCGGTCACGGCAGGGGTCATACCAGACCGGCGCCAAAAGATGGCTGGCGGCAAACAGCGCCTCGGCCTTGGCGGTGCCGCGACGGCCATGCAGGGGGACTTCGTCCTGGGACAGGCCCCAGCCGGCATAGAAGGGCTGGCCGAACAGGCGGGGCTTGTGGCCCGCCAGGATCGCCTCGTATCCCAGCTGGGAACTGACGGCATAGACCGCATGGGCGTTTTCCAGCAGCCGCCAGGGCGAGATGTCCGCATCGCACAGGATCTCGCCGGGCCGCAGGTCACCCGCGCCAAGGTGGCCGGGGCGCAGGCCCTGGGCCGTCTCGGGGTGGCAGCGCAGCAGGATTGGGCGGCCGGGATGTTCGCGCCGCGCCGCGTCCAGCATCGCCAGGAAGCGGTCGCGCCCCGCGCCCATCAGCGAGGCGTCGCCCCGCGTTTGGTCGATCACCAGGACATAGCCGGGATCCGGGGCGGGCAGGTGGGGACGGTGGGCGTTGTATTTCGACAGATCCAGCGCCCGCAGCCGGGCGATGCCGTCGCGGGCGCGCTGCTCATGCCCCGCCGTCGCGCCGTCCGTAACCAGCCGTTCGATCAGCGAGGGGCGGGACGGGTCGAAATGCAGGCCGAAAGGGTCGATCAGCAGGCCCAGGGGGCCGCGCCGGGCTGTGCGCCCCTTGGCGCGGCCGGGCAGGACCGATCGCAGGAACGCATCCTCGACCGTGACCAGACCTGCCCCGCGCCGCGCGGCGATGCCCCGGCCGCGCCATGCCGTCGGGCTGGCGCCCCAGACGGCGACGGCATTGCCGGGGCCGGGCAGGCCAAGGCGCAGATCCCACCCCGACAGGTGCAGGATGCGGCGCAGGCGGGGTCCGTGCCAGAAGCCGCGATTGTATGCGAAAAGCCGCCGGTCTTGCCCACCGGCGGCTTTCTGGTCATCGCTCATCCGCCGGTCACTGGGTCAGGTTCTGGACGGAGTTGGCGGAGTTGATCGGCCCGATCAGGGCGGCGAGGCGTTTTTGCCACTGAACATAGGGGGCCTCGGTCACATAGACCGTATCCTCGTCCCGGACCAGGAAGTCGCGGGCCAGGAACAGCCCGTTCGGCCGCGTCAGATCCAGCACATAGGCGATGCGCTGCGTGCCCTGGACCGTCTTGCCCAGCACGCGCGAGGCGACCTGTTCCGGCTCGTCGCGCAGGATGAAGACGCCGGTCGGGTCGGCGAGGTTCGAGTTCAGGCCGCCCACCATCGCCACGGCCTCGACCGCGTTGATCATCTCGTTGCCCAGGGGCACGCGGGTCTGGCCGCCCAGGGCGCCAAGGGCGGTGAAGCTGCGCTGGTCTTCCTCGACCAGGATCACGTCGCCGGGACGCAGGGCGATGTCGTTGCTGGCGTTGGAATAAAGATCGGTCAGCCAGACCTTGCCGGTGGTGTTGCCGCGCTTGACGGTGATCACGGCGATCTCGGGCTCGATCGAGACGCCGCCGGAACGGGCCAGCATGGCCGACAGGGTGCGCGTCGGCCGCTCGATCGGATAGACGCCCTGGGCGGTGACCTTGCCCATGACCGACACGGTGGCGCCGTCGCCCGCCACGCGGGCCACGGTGACCTGCGGGTCGGGGGTCTGCGTGGACAGCCGTTCGGTGATCAGCTGGCGCAACTGGTCGGGCGTGTTGCCCGCCGCCTGCACCCGGCCCGCATAGGGCACGAAGATATAGCCGCTGCTATCTACCTGGATTTCCTGCAGCGCGGTCGAACTGGCCCCCAGCGAAGTCAGCAGCCCGTCATCGACGTTTTCCCAGATCGCCAGGCCCAGCACGTCGCCTGCCCGGATCTCGTCCGCGCCGACCTGTCCAGCGCGCAGGAAGCTGTTCGAGAAGCCATAGGCGGGCGTATAGTTCGTGGCGCGCGCGACATGTTCGTTCACATAGATCACATGCGCGTTGCCGCCCTTTTCGACCGCGCCCGAATAGATCTCGTTCTTGCTGGGGCCGGAACGCGGCAGGCTGCAGGCCGCCACAAGCGTCATCGCCGCGATCACGACAAGGCGCATGGCCAGGCCCGCCGCCGACCGGGCAGGAGAAAGCTTCACTGTCACCTCTCGAAAACTCCTGTTCATCTTCGTCCGGACTTGCCGTCCGGTTGTGCGGGCAATGTAGCCCGGCGCGCCCGCGGATGCCACCACTTCATGAACCCTAGTCCAGAAGTTCGCCAATCTGTTGCCGCCGCTGGCACCGTCCTGCGGCCAGCGCCTGATAGGGATCCTCGGGCGCGAGGATCAGGTCGGCGGCCAGCCGCAGGGCATGGGCGCGCGAGCGGCGGGAATAAAAGCCCCCGGGCACCTGGCTGGTTTGCAGCAGATAGTTGCGGAAAACCCGATAGGACGCCATGTCGGGCGCCGACGGTTCGGCCAGGAAATCCGACAGCGCCTGACCCGAAACCAGTCCTGGCTTGCAATAAACCGCGCGGCCCAGGGCCTTGACCGGCAGCCCGCGCCACAAGGCCTGCTGGGCGGCGGTGGAATTGACCGTGACCACCGCGCGGGCATGGGCCAGCATGTCGGCCAGCTTGCCGCCGCGGAAATAATGCACGCGGTCGGCCACGCCATGCTGCGCCGCCGCCTTGCGGATGGAACGGCGGTTGCGGGCCCGGCCATCCTCCAGCGGGTGCGCCTTGAACAGCAGGTGGTGGTGCCGGGGGGCCGATCGGGCGAATTCGGCCACGACCTCCTCGACGAACTGGCTGTTCTCGGTGAAGGGCGAATGGCCCTGCATGCTCGAATCATGTTCCAGTTGCATGGGCACCAGCAGGTAGGGGTTGCCCGACAACCGGAAGCGGTGCCACTGGACCGCCCGCGTCAGCGAATGGAACGGCATCAGCAGAAGGCGGTGCAGGTTCAGCCGGAACTCGTCCCGGATCGGCAGGGCGCGGTGGCTGGTGAACTTGCGATACCGCCGGTTCGCGACCAGGACCAGGAAGTGATAAAAGGCGCCATAGAACTTGTGGTGGCGCATGTCGCCCCAGCGGGCCGGGGGGCGCCGCACCTCGGCCAGGGTGTCGCTGAGGGTGGCGCGCATCTCGGCCAGGGAAATGTCCAGCAGCGCCGAATGCCCGTTCGATCCGCCCCGTTCGTAGCTGATCCAGTAGGGCCGCAGATAGCCTTCCTCGAAGACGTGCAGGCGCAGCCCCAGGGCCTGTGCGGCAGAGCGCGCGGCGGCATGGATCGGGCGCACGTCGCCGTAAAGCACGATGTCCGTGACGCCGCGTTCCGCGATGATCTTCAGAAGATGGGCGGGCCATTCCGCGCTGCTGCCCGTATGGCGCAGCAGGCGGTCCTTGTCGGACCAGAAGAATTCGTCGCCCGCATTGAAGGCGCAGCGCCAGACCTGCGAACCCGCGGCGCGCAGCAACCGGGCCAACTGGTCGAAGAACGGCCCGTGCGGACCCTGCAGCAACAGGAAGACGCGCTGCGCGGGGTCATCGGGCTGGTGTTTCCGCAACGGCGAAAAGTCGTGACGATCCTTGGTCACTTGCCGATCCTTGTCAAATGCGTCGCGACAATGGCTGCCATATTAAGTGCATGGCAGGATGAATATGACGTAAAGACCCGGCAACCTTGCACCTGCATACGCTATCGCCTAGGTTGCGAAGGAAGGAAAGGGCTTTTGCGTGTTTACAGGCATTATTAGCGACATCGGGACCGTTCTTGCCGTCGAAATGCGCGGCGACATGCGCGCCAGGATCGGTTGCGGCTATGACATGGGCACTGTGGACATGGGCGCCTCGATCGCCTGTGACGGCGTCTGCCTGACCGTGGTGGACAAGGCCCCCGGCTGGTTCGCTGTCGACATCTCGGCCGAGACGCTGTCCAAGACCAATATCGGCGCGGATGGCTGGGCCGTCGGGCGGCGCCTGAACCTGGAACGCGCCCTGCGCGTGGGCGACGAACTGGGCGGCCATATCGTCAGCGGGCATGTCGATGGCGTGGCCCAGGTCGTCGACATGCAGGACGAGGGCGACAGCCTGCGCCTGACCTTCGAGGCGCCAGCGGCGTTGGCGCGCTTCATCGCGCCCAAGGGCTCGGTGGCGCTGAACGGCACCTCGCTGACCGTGAACGAGGTCGAGGGCAACCGCTTCGGCATCAACCTGATCCCCCATACTCGGCAGGTCACGACCTGGGGCGATGTGGCCGTCGGGGACCAGATCAACCTGGAAATCGACACGCTGGCCCGCTATGTCGCGCGGTTGGCCGAAGCCGGCGGGGCTTGACGCGCGGCTTCTTTCGGGTCATTTCAGCCGGTCTCTTTGCAAGGCCGGAACCATGAACCCGAACGAAGACAAGGCGAACGACAAGCGCGCGGATCGGCGGGCGCTCAGCAGCGGCGCGCGCTTCTATGCCGTGCAGGCGCTGTATCAGATGGAAGCCGCCGGGCAGTCCGCCGACCGCGTCATGCGAGAGTTCGAGATCCATCGCCTGGGCGCCGAGGACGAGGACGGCCGATCCCTGCCCGCCGACGAGAACCTGTTCACCCGCGTCGTGGATGCGGCGGTCAACTGGCAATCGAAAATCGACCAGGCCACCGACCGCGGGCTGGTCGCCAAATGGCCCATCGACCGCATCGACCCGGTGCTGCGCGCGCTGTTCCGCGCGGCGGGGGCAGAGCTTGTCACGCCGCAGACGCCGCCCCGGGTCGTGATCAGCGAATATGTCCGTCTGGCCGAGGCCTTCTTCCCCGAGGGGCGCGAGCCGAAATTCGTCAACGCCGTGCTGGACCATGTGGCACGGGAACTGCGCCCCGAGGCGTTCTGACGCGCATATTTCCGCTGCAATTCCGGCGCGGACCCCCTATATTCAGGGTCTGCCGGAAAAACAGAGGTGCGTCATGCCCAAGATGGTCCGCGTCTATATCCGCAGCGTCCTGATCGGCGTTGCGCTGTCCTGCTGCTTTGTCGCGGCGCTGCTGGCGCTGGACGTGGCGCATTTGCGGCACCTGATCCTGAACAGCAGCGTGGGCTGGCTGGCGGTGATCATGATGATCGTCTTCAACACCATCGTCTTTGCCGGGGTCCAGTTCGCGATTGTCGTCATGGGCCAGGCAGAAACCCCGCCGCCCGCCCGGGGCCGGAAAGAGCGCGTCACCGGCCCGCTGAAACCTGCCCTTGCGGCGGCGCCCGCCTCAAAACCCCGCCGCGACTGAAAAGACGCATTTACCGCCTGCGCGTGAAAGTGTTGCAAGGCGTGGCGATTTTGCAACAACTTTCGCTGTCGCCGTGTTGCCAAGATTTGGTCAAAAATTGGGCAGTAACGGCTTTGTTGCAAGGCTGACGCCCATGTCGGTGGTGGGCGACGCGCCGAAAAACGCAACTTTGGTGTTAACCATCAGTTGCTTCCACAACATGCAAACGGGTTCCGCAGTTTGTGTTCAAACCCTTGTTTCAGCAAAATTCCGCGTGATTCGCGCCGGTGACGTCCGCGCGTCCTTTCGGGCAGTCCGCGACGTTTTTCACGGGTCTATGAACCGGGGCAGGGCGGGACTACTTCATATTCCGCAGAGATGCTCTGGCGACCGTCAGGCCCCAGGACAACAAAACTCAGCTCGTGAGGAAAAGATGAAAAAAGTTACGCTGCTGACCGGCACCGCCGCGCTGATGGCTGCCCTTTCCGCCCCGGCTTTCGCCCAGACCGAGATTGCGGCGGGTGCGGACGCGACCGGCATTTCGTCGATCAACGACCGCATTATTGACGTCGAGGATGCCGTTCAGGACGATTTCGACCGTGACAACGACGACGCGCGCTTTGGCAACCCGGACCGCCGCGAAGGGCTGTTCGGATCGTTGGCGCTGACCTATGCCGGCAGCACCGGCAACGACGAAAGCCAGGACTTCTCGCTGGCCGGCCGCGTGTCGAACAACGCCGGACCCTGGCAGCAGTCGGTGGGCATGCTGCTCGAGTTCGGCGAGGACGAAGACGGCGACAAGGACAAGGAAGAAGTCTCGGTCATCTATGATGGCGCATACTACTTCAACGACCGCTTCTATGCCTTCGTTCTGGGCCGCTTCAGCATCGACGGTCTGGCCAATGGCGATCAGTACGGCATTGACGACGATGCCGATGTTGCGGATGACCTGGGCGACTTCGCCCGCGACGGATTCATCGGCGTCGGCCCGGGCTATCGCGTGATCAACACCGATACGACCGCATGGCGCGTCCAGGCCGGTATCGGCTATCGCTACACCCAGACCGGTGCGCAGAAGGCGGGCTTCGATCTTGTCGATACCGACAATGATGGCGATCTGGAGCGTGTGGCTGTGAACGACTCGTCGGACAGCGGCGTCGGCTATATCGTGTCGTCGCGTCTGTATCACCGCTTCAACGACATGGTCTTCATCACCAACGACACCGATTACCTGTCGTCGGAAGATTCGGACGACGTGATCACCAACCAGTTCGGCGTGAACTTCCAGATGTCGGAGCAACTGGCGACCCGCGTCAGCTATACCACCGAATACCAGGAAAACCGTCCGATCCGCACGGACAACACCCTGGGCGTGTCGGTCGTTTACGGCTTCTGATTTCCCTCCCTCTGGTCAGAAGCACAGGGAAAGGGCGGCCCGCAAGGCCGCCCTTTTCGCATGGAAAAACCGCCGCTGCGGGGGCAGGGCGGTTGGACAAGGGCGGCGGGAACCGCAGCGACCGCGGCAGCACGAGATTTCCCGAAAGCCTGGATTACCAGGTGGGCGCCGGGTAACGAGACCAGGGTCACGCCAGAGCCAGCCCCCTCGGAAAAGTTATAGGCCAGTGGAAAAATGGCCGCTCGCGAGAAGAGCAGAAACCCGCCTGACCAACCAGATAGGGCCGGGATTTCCGCATTTCAAGCGGCTTGAGGATGTTTCCCCTTTGTTCTATGGTGCGCCGATGGACCAGCCCGATCCCACCCTTCCCGCCATGCCCGGCCACCGCCTGGCGCGTGGTGTGTCGCGCCTGTTGCGCAGCATGGATCACGCCGTGCTGACGGAATTCGTGCCCAGCCGGGGCTTGCGCGTCGATGTCATCAGCATGGGGCCGAAGGGCGAATTCTGGATCGTCGAGTGCAAAAGCTGCCGCGCCGATTTCATGGGCGACCGGAAATGGCAGGGCTATCTGGAATGGTGCGACCGCTATTTCTGGGCGGTCGATTGCGATTTCCCGACCGAGCTGCTGCCGCCCGATACCGGCCTGATCTGCGCCGACGCCTATGGCGCGGAAATCCAGCGCATGGCCCCCGAAACCCGGTTGGCCGGGGCGCGGCGGTCCAGGGTCATGCGCGATTTCGCCCGCTGTTCGGCCCTGCGGCTGCAAGGGCTGACCGATCCCGACGGATTCAGCGCCGCTTCTTAGGCTTGCCGCCGCCCTGGCCCATCTGGCGCGCCGCCTCGGCCGCGGCCAGCAGTTCCTCGGCGATCTCGGCCGCCTCGTCCGGGTCGAAGTCCAGCGGCAGGTCGATCCCCTCGGCCTCGACGTAAATCCGCACCATGCCCTGGTCCGTGGGGCCGATCTGCAGGTTGGCCGCGATGTCGCTCTGGCTGTTGATGCTCATGACCGTTGTCCTTGTCCTGTGGTCGCTTTCTGTATCGCGGGCGAAGATTTCCGGCAAGACAGGCTTGCAACGGCCCGCAACCGGCGTTAGAGAACGCATCCGTGCCGCCTTAGCTCAGTTGGTTAGAGCGCTAGATTGTGGATCTAGAGGTCCCCCGTTCGAGCCGGGGAGGCGGTACCATCCCCCTCTAAGCCTTTGCTTGCCGTTTATTCTTCCGGTTTGCGGAACCTTGATGTTTTCGCGGGGTTTAAGTCCTGATGGTGACAATCACACCGGAGGACATAAAGATGGCTAACCCCAACAATCCCACCGCCAACGACCTGAAGAACGAAGCCAACGCCGCCAAGGCCGACCTGCGCGAAGGCGCCAAGAAGGTTGGCGAGGACATTCGCGAGACGGCTGAAAAGCTGTCCGACCGTTCCAGTTCCGACAGCCTCAAGGATCGTGGCGCGGACCTGGCGCAGAACGCGCGCGACACGGCCCAGGACTATGTGGAACGCGCCCGCGAGGTGGGCAGCGAATATGTGGGTCGCGCGCGCTCGGAAGCGGAACGGCTGTACCAGCAGGGCCAGGAACGCGCGTCCGAGCTGACCCATTACGCGGGCGAGCGTTACGACGAAGTGTCCGAGATGGTTCGTCGCAACCCCGCCCAAGCCCTTGGCATCGCGGCCGGCGTCGGCTTCCTTGTCGGTCTGATCCTGGCCCGCCGCTGAGGTTCCCAATGTTCGACTATGCGCAGCGCCTTCAACTTGCTCTCAAGGACACGGCGCGCCGGTCGGCGATGAAGGCGGCTGCCGGGGTCATCCTGGTGGTCGCCGCAGGCTTCCTGCTCGCCGCGCTGTGGTCGTTCCTGGCGCACACCCTGGGGTGGGGACCGACCGTGGCCTCGCTGGTGATCGGCGGCATCTTTGTGCTGGTCGCGGTCATTCTGCTGGTGGTGTCGAAGAAACCCAAGCACGAGATGCCGACGGCCGACGATCTGCGCAAGGAAGTCGAAGCGCGAATCACCCTGGCAAAGGATGCGGCGGTCGAAAAGGCGCGGACCGAAGCCGAGCGGATGGTGGATATCGCCGGAAACAAGGTCGTGTCCCTGATGGACGAGGCGACCTTCCGCGCCAACAAGCTGGCCGACGATACCGAGCGGCGGGTCTTTGGTGCCGCCCGTCACGCCGCCGAGGCGGTTGGCCTGACCTCGACCAATATCGGCACCATGCGCGCCAAGGTCGATACCGCCACCGACACGCTGTCGCGGGCCAACAACAGCAACGCCGCCAGCATCGCCAAGCTTGTGGGTGCCTTCGCCGTGGGGATCACCCTGGCGTCGAAACTGCGCGAGGGCCGCGACTCGGATGAATACGAGGACGACATCCTCTGACGAAACGGGCCGCTGATGCGGCCCGTTTCCCTTGATCAGGCGTTGGCTTCGCGGATCTTGTCCGCCGCCGCCTTGTCATAGGCGACGCCCTTCTGGTCGAACAACTGGTCCAGTTCGCCCGACAGCGTCATTTCGGTGATGATGTCGCAGCCGCCCACGAATTCGCCCTTGACGTAAAGCTGGGGAATGGTCGGCCAGTCCGAGAAATCCTTGATGCCCTGACGGATGGCATCGTCGGCCAGCACATTCACGTCGCGGTAATCCACGCCCATATAGTTGAGCACGCCCGCAACCCGGCTGGAAAACCCGCATTGCGGCATTTCCTTCGTGCCCTTCATGAACAGCACGACATCGGCCGCATCCACGAGGCCTTGAATCTTTTCAGCAACTTCGGTCATTTTCATTATCCTGTTTCTGAAGGGTTGGCCAAGGGGCAGGGGCCTCAGTCAGGGGCCTTCGTTGTCAAGGCAAGGGCGTGCAATGCGCCGGACTTGCCAGCCATCTTGTCCTGAAGCGCGGCATAAACGGCACGCTGCTGCTGGACGCGGTTCTGGCCGCGGAAGCTTTCGTCGATCACCTCGGCCGCGTAATGGTTCCCGTCACCGGCAAGGTCGGTGATGGTGATCTGCGCATGGGGAAAGGCCGCGCGGATGAGGGCTTCGATGTCGTGAGCTTCCATGGGCATGTGGCTGTCCTTCTGCCTTTGCCCTGCAGATGTAGGGGAAGCGGGATAGGGCCGCAAGACCAACAAAAAACGACCGCGTCATGGACGCGGCCGTTCCTTGAAGATGGCTCGGTCAGTTGGCGGTGGCGGCGCCCACGGTCCCGCCGACTACGGCACCCGCCGGTCCGGCGATCACCGCACCGCCCAAGCCGCCCGTCGCCGCCCGTTCCGTCGCCGTATTGCCGCAGGCCGCCAAGGCAAAGATCATGGAGCCGAAAAGACTTGCAGTCAGAAGTCGCATCAGAGGATCCTTTCTGCGCGCCCGAATGCGCGTTCTGACGATGAAAGCATCACCAATCGGAAAAGTTCCCGAAGGGAGTGATCAGGGACAAAGGTGGACGCGCTAGCTCAAATGCGACTTCGGTTGCCGAGAAAGTTTCTCGCGTCTGTAGCCGCGTCCGAGCAGATTGGCCTTGAAGACCTCCGCAGGCGTTCGGAAGCCGAGGCACTTGCGCGGCGTGGCGTTCAGGCCCGCGCAGAGTTGACGAAGTTCCTCCTGTGAGAGCGAGTTCGGATCAGTGTCGCGACAAAGCCAGCGTCGCAGCCGTTTGTTGGCGTTCTCCACAGCCCCTTTCTGCCAAGGCGACTGCGCCTCGCAGAACCACGTTTGCGTGCCCACCTCGGCCTGCAGATGCGGCCAGTCGACGAATTCGGATCCGCGGTCAAAGGTGATCGATCGGCAGGCATGCCGGGGCAGGGGCGTCAGGACTTGGGCGATCTGCGCCATGATCGGCTTAGTGCGTTTCTCCTCGTTCTTCAACGCCACCAGGAAACGGCTTGTGCGTTCGATCATCGTGGTGACATTGGCCGGCCCATACTTCTGCCGGAACAGCACCAGGTCGTTCGACAGGCTTACGCCGCGCCATCAGGCGCGACGGTCCTGTCTCACCCCAGTGCCCGAACTGCTTGCGATGCGCGATAACGTCGGGGCGGAACAAGATGCTGAGTTCCGGAGCAAATTTGGGCGGCGGGCGCTTGCGCAACCGATACACCCGGCGGCGTCGGCGGCTGGAGGGCAGGTGGCGCCACAACTCACTTCGGCGGCCATCCTCTGAATAGATGTGTTGATAGATCGTCTCTTGGCAGACACGGCGCGGGGCACCTTTGTAACGCATGCGGCCGGCGATCTGCTCAGGTGTCCAGCCAGAGCGGAGACAACGCTCGACCTGGTCGCGCAGCCCGGGATCGCGCACCAGCTTGCGCTGCCGGGTCCGGCGTCTATCCGAGAAGCTTTGCGCCACAACGCACCAATAGCCGCTGAGCTTTGGGATGTCGCTGTCGTGGAAGTGATTGCGGCGCAGCTCGCGGAAGATCGTCGAGCGGTGCCGGCCAAGCCTGCGCGCCATCTCGTCAGGGCTCAGCTTCATCTGCCGCCAGCGCTCGATCTTGCGGCGCTCCGAAAGGGAAAGGTGAGAAAACCGAACCTTCATTCCTATGCTCCTTTCATGGCTCAACCCATTGTCGAGCACAGAAAGTCGCATTTCAGGATAGCGCGTCCCCTAGAGAGCATGGTTTCGTTAATAAGCCGAATTATGGAACCTATGCGGTTCCGACAACATGGTAGCCGCGGCGTTCCTTGCGTCTTGCCCAGGCGGCCTGCTGCTGCAAAGCGGTTGCCCGGTCGGCGAACCAGTGCTGGCGTTCCTGGCCCCGGTGGCCGATGCGGCCCCAGTTGCGCACCAGCACGACGCCGCCGAACAGGTCGGGCACGATGTCCAGGCGGTAATACCGCGCCATGTTCCGGTCAGGATCGTGGCGGTCCAGAAGCACGCTGTCGGGTTCGCTGATCATGGGTCCAGTCTGCCCCCCTGTTCGCCCTGCGTCCAATGATGAATGTGAATCGAAATCCGCCAAGCGATTCCGTCCGCTGATGAATCACGTCCGCTTGAGGGCCGTCACACCTCGATCCGCACGGGCGCGCCCTTGTAGGCCGGGGTTTTCGAGGCGAGGTCGTGATGATCCAGCGGCACCAGGGGATTGGCCTCGGGGTAATAGGCCGCGACGCAGCCGGGCGGCAGGTCGTAGGGGGTGACGGTGAAGCCCTCGACCCGGCGCGGGACGCCATCGGCGATGGCCGACACCAGGGCCACGCGCTGGCCTTCGGAAAGGCCGGCGCGCGCCATCTCGGAGGGCGAGATCAGGACGATCATCCGGTCCCCCTCCAGCCCGCGCAGGCGGTCGTGATAATCATAGACCGTGGTGTTGAACTGGTCGTTCGACCGCAGCGTGACCAGCGTATAGACATCCCCGCCCGGCATGACCCCCAGGGCGGACAGGCCGGGCGGCACGGTGAATTCCGCCTTGCCGCTTTCGGTCTTCCAGTCGCGCCTGCGGGCCGAGTTGCCGCGATAAAAGCCGCCCGCCTTGAACAGCCGTTCGTTGAAGGCGTCGAACTGGTCGGGCCAGGTTTCGGCGATCAGGTCGCGGATGCGGGCATAGTCGGCGATCCAGTCGTCCCAGCGGACCTGGGGGTTGGGCGGCAGCGTCGCCTTGGCGATCCCCGCGACGATGGCCGGTTCCGACAGCAGGTGGCGCGAGGCGGGCGTGCGGCGGCCCATGGATCCATGGATATGGCTGAGGCTGTCCTCCATCGAGACCGCCTGCGGCCCCCCTTTCTGCATGTCCCGTTCGGCCCGCACCAGGCAGGGCAAAAGCCACGCCCCCTTCCCCACCAGCAGGTGCGAGCGGTTGAGCTTGGTCGCGATCTGCACGTTCAGGTCCAGCGCCGCCCAGAAAGGCTCGGCCCGGGCAAGATCGGGGATGGCGCGGGCGAAGTTGCCGCCCAGGCTGATGAAGCCCCGGACCGTGCCGTCGATGACGCCCCGGACGGCCTCGACCGTGGTCATGCCGGTGTCGCGCGGCGGGTCGAAATCGAACATCCGGGCCAGCGTGTCCAGCGGCACCAGTTCGGGCTTTTCGGAAATCCCCACCGTGCGCTGTCCCTGCACGTTGGAATGGCCGCGCACCGGGCAGATGCCAGTGCCGGGCCGTCCGATATGGCCGCCCATCAGCAGAAGGTTCACCAGCATCCCCACGCTGTCGCCGCCATGGACATGCTGGGTGAGGCCCATGCCATAGACGCCGATCACGCGTTTCGACGCGGCGAACAGCCCCGCCACCTCGGCCAGGTCGCCCTGGCTCAGGCCCGAGGCGGCTTCGATGTCGTCCCAGGGGTGCGCGCGCACCCAGGCCTCGAAGGCGTCGAAACCGTGGCAATGCCGCGCGATGAAGTCGCGGTCCAGGTCGCTATGGTCGAACAGGTGCTTGCAGATCCCCGCGATGGCCGCGATGTCGCCGCCGGGGCGCAGTTGCAGATAAATGTCGGAAATGGGCGTGGCGCGGCCCGTCAGCATCTCGGCCGGGTTCTGGGGGTTCATGAACTCGACCAGGCCGCGTTCGCGGATCGGGTTGAAGGTGACGATCCTGCAGCCGCGCTTTTTCGCCTGCTGGATCGGGTGCAGGAAACGCGGGCTGTTCGACCCGGTGTTCTGGCCGAAGAACAGCATCAGGTCGCAATGGTCGAAATCCTCCAGCACAACGGTGCCGACCGGCGCGCCGATGGTCCGCTTCAACGCCACGCTGGTCGTTTCGTGGCACATGTTGGAACTGTCGGGCAGGTTGTTGTGCCCGTAAAGCCGGGCGAACAGTTGATACAGATAGGATGCCTCAAGGCTCGCCCGGCCCGAGGCATAGAAGACCGTCGCCTTCGGATCCATCCCGCGCAGGCTGGCGCCAATGGCGGCGAAGGCTTCCGGAAAGGTCGTCTCGACATAGCGGTCGCTTGCCGCGTCATAGCGCAGGGGATGGGTCAGGCGGCCCGCGGCCTCAAGGTCGTGGTCGGGCCAGTTGCGCAGCTCGGTCACGGTGTGGCGGGCAAAGAAATCCGGGCCGCAGCGGTCGCGGGTCAGATCCCAGATGGTGGCCTTGGCGCCGTTCTCGCAGAACTCGGCCAGGTGCGGGGATGGCGGCTTGGCCCATGCGCAGGACGTGCACATATGCCCGCCGGGCTTGTTCTGGCGGCGCAGGGTTTCCAGCACACCCAGCCGGATCCGGCTTTTGGTGGCCTGCCGCAGCACGCCTTTCAGCGACCCCCATCCCCCGGTCGGGGCGTCATAGAAGGGCGTCGCCGGATCCTGGTCGCGTTCCCCGGTCATGGCGCATCTCCCTCGATGGCGGCGGGTTCGTGGATGGGGCAGCCGTTGACATCCGACCGGAAGGCGGCGGACATGCGGTAAGGCTGGCGGCGGGCGCCCCGGATGATGCCGTGGCTTTTGGCATGGACCGCGCGCACGGCATGGCCGTAGTCGCGGGATGTGGTTTCCAGGATGCCGCGCAGGGCGTCGGACAGATCGCGGATCGTGGCCGCCCCGTCCGGCGAGGGGCTTTCCACATCGGGGGAATAGCGGACGGCTGGCTGCATGGCGGCTTCCTGCTGGCGTGGCAGGGCTCAACCGCCGCAGGAACCGATGCGTTCCGTCCAGGGCGCATCAAGCCGCCGCGAGGATCCCGCGGTGACTGGCCTTTCACTCGGCCCGGACGGCGACCGGCGCGGAGGCCGCGCCATGCGCTGCGTATACGACCGTGCGCCCCTCGCCGATATGGCCGATCTTCTCGCCCACGGCGTTCGGGGCCTCGGACCAGCCGAAGGTGACGATGATCGCCATGAAGATCGCAACGGTGAAGGCGCCGCCGAAGTGGGCCGCGAAGACTAGGCCCCAGTTGCGCATCATGCCGCGCAGCGTCACGCCGCGCCGCTTGTCGATCAGCGCCAGCGGGACAAGGGTGAAGACGCCCGTCAGCAGGTCGAAGCCCAGCAGGTAAAGCGTGCAGAAGCCCGCCGGGAACAAGAGCGCGCCGATCAGCGGGTGGCCGGTGTTGACGGTGACAGCGAAGGCCGCCGCCAGCGCCAGGATCGCGCCCGCCATAGAGGCGCGGATCAGCATGTCCTTGGTGGACATGAAGACCTTCGCCTCTCCGGCGTCGATCATCTTCCGGGCGAAATCGGTTGGCGTGACATAGGACATGGGCGTGCCTTTCAAGCGGCGCTTCTGGTGCGGATCAGGGTGGCGTCGAGGAGGATGCGGCCACCCTGGACGCGGACGGGATAGGTGCGGACCCGCCCCTTGTCCGCGCCCTGGGCCGCGCCCGAGTTCATGTCGAAGACCCAGTTGTGCAGCGGGCAGGTGACGGATGTGCCGTGAACGATGCCCTCGGACAGCGGCCCACCCTTGTGGGGGCAGCGGTCCTCCAGCGCGAAGACCTGGTCGTCCATGGTGCGGAAGACGGCGACGCAGCCCCCTGCGGTCTTGAACAGGCGCGCGCCTTGCCGGGGAATGTCGTCCAGGGATCCGATGTCAACGAAGATGGTCATTCCGCGGCCTCCAGCGTCATGTCGGCAAGGGGCCCTCATCTGGCTGTCTCGGATGGGGTGGACAGATCGGCCCAAGCGTCGCGGCGATAGACCGACTGGCTGATCTCGAAGCGTTCGACCAAAGCGGCGCGGGTGGCCGGGTCGTCGATCTGCGCCCGGATCCAGTCGAGCCCCGCCTTGCCCATCCATTTCCAGATCCGGTCCAGGTAGCGGGCGTTTTCCCGGTAAAGCTGGGTCACGGCCAGGATGATGGCGACGGCTTCGTCCTCGGACGGGGTGGAGGCCAGATGCTCGGTCTCGCGGACTTCCATCTCCGCAGCGCCGCCGATGACGATATTGTAGCCGCTATCCACGCAAACCACGCCGATGTCCTTGCAGGTGGCCTCGGCGCAGTTGCGGGGACAGCCGGACACGCCCAGCTTCAGCTTGTGCGGCGTCCAGGATCCCCACATCCGCTTTTCCAGCCTGATCCCGAGGCTCGTGCTGTCCTGCATGCCGACGCGGCAGAATTCCTTGCCCACGCAGGTCTTCACCGTGCGCAGGCCCTTGGAACAGGCCGCGCCCGACACCATCCCGGCAGCGTTGAGATCCGCCCACATATGCGGCAGGTCTTCCTTGCGCACGCCCAGCAGGCCGATGCGCTGGCCGCCCGTGTCCTTGACCATGGGCACGTCGTATTTCTCGGCCGCATCCGCGATGGCGCGCAACTCGGCAGGGGTGGTCACGCCGCCCCACATGCGCGCGACCACGGAATAAGTGCCGTTCTTCTGGATATTGGTGTGGTTCCTTTCGTTGACAAAGCGCGACTGGCGGTCGTCCTGATACTCCAGCGGGTATTCCGTCAGCAGGTAATAGTTCAGCGCCGGGCGGCAGGAATGGCAGCCGCCGACGGACTTCCAGCCCAGTTCCTGCATCACGGCGGGAACCGACTTCAGCCCCATCGACCGGATCAGGCGGCGCACGTCCTCGTGGCTGTGGTCGGTGCATTTGCACATGCCCGCAGGCGCATCCGCAACCGCACCCCCAAGCGTCAGCGCCATGACCTGCTGGACCAGCCCGGTGCAGGTTCCGCCCGCCACCGCATCCAGAATGGTGCCCTTGGAAACACCGTTGCAGCCGCAAATTTCCACCTCAGGCGGCAAGGCTGCAACGGCCGCTATACAATCCGGGGCGGCATCCCCCCTGGAAGGCCGGGCCGAACGGCACCCCCATGCGCAGCCGCCCCGTCACCGCCCCGCGCAGCCGGGTTTCCAGGTTGCGATTGACGGCCACGGCCTGCCCGCCCTGAGACAGCACCATCACCAGATCCATCGCCGGCAACTCGGGGCCAAGCCCAAGCGCCTGCCCCACCGGCATCGGCACCAGCATATGCGCCGCGTCGATCAGCCCCGCGCCCAGCATGTCGCAGGCCTGCGCCCAAGCGCCCAGGCGGACCAGATCCAAGGCCAGCCCTTCCTCGGCGGCAAAGCCCAGTTCCTGCGCGACGATCAGGAGCGCGGCGTCGATCAGGGGCACATAGCCAAGGCGCAAGCTGATCATCGGCCCAGCAGCCCCGCCGCCATCTTGCGTTCCTCCAGCGCGGCGCGGGTGGCGGCCAGTTCGGCGCGCATCTGCTGGAACAGGTGGAACTGCGCGATGGCCGCGTCCAGAATCGGCTTGATGCGTTTCGGCCGCAGCCCGTCCACGACATAGGCCAAGATCCCGGCCTCGATCGCCGCCCGCGTCATCCCCTCGTCGGATCGGTCCACGAACATCGCCACCGGGCGTCCGGCGGGGCCCGAGGCCAGGGCCAGTTCCTCGAGCACGTCGCGCGAGGGGTTGGCGATGTCGATCAGCACCACGTCGGGCGCAGATCCGCGACCTGGCAGGCCAGGCCGGACTGTTCCGCGATGATGCGGATGTGGTGGTCGCCCGCGTCGCGCAGGCCCTCGGCGATGGGCTGCGCGCGGTCGGGATCGGGTTCGACGACACCGATGAGAAGGCGTTTGGACATGCTGCTCGTGTGGTGGCATGGGCACGGCAGGCTGCGCAATGGCGGGCGTGGGTTGCAGGGGGGTAGCGCGGAAAAAATTGGCAGCCGTTGCGTTTGGCGAAGGCCATCGCCTTCGCCACGCGATGCCGGTGCCGCAAGTGCCGCCGGGCCCTCAAAGGCCCGGCCAGCGCCCGCCCGCCCCGAGGCGGGCGCTAGCCTTAGGTGGTCGCGGGATGGCGCCGTCTCTGGTGGCAATGCCGGAAGCGGGCGGGGAAACGCATGCGTTTCCTTTTTCCGCCCGTGCCAGGGGCGCCTTATCCGAACAGCGCCCCGGCCTGCCCCACCTGCCCCGCCGCGATCAGCGCGGCCAGCAGAACGCGCGCCTGGCCGGGGCGCAGCACGGCGGATAGCACCGCCCCCGCGCGCACCAGGTCATGCCCGCCGCCCCCGCCGCCATAGCTGGCGGCCAGCCGCCCCAAGGGCACCCGGCTGGACACGACAACCGGCACCCCCGCCGCATGGGCGCGCGCCACGGCCTTGGCCACGGCAGGCGTGGCATTGCCGGACCCGAGCGCCGCCAGCACGATCCCCTGCGCGCCTGCCGCCAGGCTGGCATCCAGATGCACCGCATCCGCCCCGGGATGGATCGCCACCACATCCACGCGGATGCCGTCCACGGGTGCCGTCAGCCCCACCTCGGGCGCCACCGCATCCGCCGCCAGCCGAAAGGCATCGGCGCTGTCGGTGGCAAACTTCACCAGACCCCAGGCGGGCAGCAGCCGCCCGCCGAAGGCCAGCCGCACCCCTGCCCCGCCCTCCAGCACCGCACGGATGGCTGCCGTCATGTTCGCGGGGCCGTCCGCCTGCGGGTGGTCGTCGGTGAACTGCGCGCCGGTGAAAACCACGGGCGCGCCGGGATGCTGGAGCGAGACCAGCAGCGCCGTTTCCTCCATCGCGTCGGTGCCGTGCAGGACCACGACGCCCGCCGCCCCGCCCGCCAGTTCCGCGCCCACCGCATCGCTGACGGCCTGCATGTCGGCGAGCCGCAGGGTGGATGAATCGCGCGCGAACAGATCGACCGGCTTCAGCCGGACGCGCGGCAGATCGCCAAGCCGCGCCAGCAGCGCCCCCCCGTCCAGGCTGGGCGTGCTGGATCCGTCCGCGTTCTGCTGGCTGGCGATGGTGCCGCCCGTGGCAATGACGGCGATCAGCGGGTCCATCAGCGCAGATCCAGCCCGCCGCGATCCAGCCCGTGCTGGGCCGCCACCGCGCGGATTCGGTCACGCGCCAGATACCAGCCCAGGACCAGCGCCGGGACGATCACCACCAGCGAGGCGACCGTGTAAGTTCCCACCGGATAATCGAAGGCCATCAGCACCACCACGCCCGCCAGGAAGGCCAGCGTCAGCACGCCCGTCCAGGGCGCGCCGAACATGCGGAAATCGGGGCGCGGCAGGATGCCCTGGCGCGACAGGTGCCACAGCTTCAGCTGGCACAGCACGATGGTCCCCCATGCGGTGATGATGCCCAGGGCCGCGACGTTCAGCGCGATCTCGAAGGCCTCGGCCGGGACATAGGCGTTCATCACGACGCCCCCCACCGTGACCGCCGCCGTGACGGCGATGCCGCGATAAGGCACGCCCTGCCTGTTCATCTTGGCCAGCGCCGCCGGGGCCGAGCCCGACACGGCCATCGAATGAAGGATCCGGCCCGTGGAATACAGCCCCGCGTTCAGCGAGGACAGCACGGCGGTCAGCACCACCAGGTTCATGATGATGTCCGCGCCCTCGACCCCGATCTTGCCGAAGAAGGTGACGAAGGGGCTGACCCCGCCCTGATAGGCCGTATAGGGCAAGAGCAGCGACAGCAGCAGGACCGAACCCACATAGAAGATCACCAGCCGGAAGACGACCGTGCGGATCGCGCGGGGCATGACGGTGCGCGGATCCTCGGTCTCGCCCGCCGTGGTGCCGATCAGTTCGACCGAGGCATAGGCGAAGACCACCCCCTGCATCACCAGCAGCGCGGGCAGGATGCCATGGGGGAACATGCCGCCGAAGTCGGTGATCGTGGCCAGGCCGGGGGTGTGGCCCTCGATGGGCGTGCCGGTGACGACGAACCAGATGCCGACCACCAGGAAGGTCAGCAGCGCCAGCACCTTGATCAGGCTGAACCAGAATTCAAGCTCTCCGAAGACCTTGACGGACAGCATGTTCATGGCCAGCACCACGACCAGCGCGACAAGGGCAAAGACCCACTGGTCGATGCCCTGCAGCATCGGCACATAGGCCTTGAAGAAGTTCATATACAGCGCGACCGCCGTGACATCCGCGACCGCCGTCATGGCCCAGTTCAGCCAGTACATCCAGCCCGCCGCGAAGGCCATCTTCTCGCCATAGAATTCGCGCGCATAGGACACGAACGACCCCGAGGTCGGGCGGTGCATGATCAGCTCGCCCAAGGCGCGCAGCACCAGAAAGGCGAAAAAGCCGCAGAGCGCATAGACCAGCACCAGCGCGGGCCCGGCGGTGGCAAGGCGGCCGCCCGCGCCCAGGAACAGGCCGGTGCCGATGGCGCCGCCGATGGCGATCATCTGGATCTGGCGGGGCTTCAGTTCCTTGTGAAAGCCCGCCTCCTCCTCGGCATAGACATGGCCCTCGGCCACGGGATCGGATGCTGTCTGCGACATGATGGTCCTGTTTCTCGGGGCTGCGTCACCTGCCAGCCTGCAAGGCTGTCTTACAGATTTTCGCGCCTTAAAGGCCGCGCCGCGGACAGGTCAAGAAAAATCGTCAGACGGTTTTTGCCGCGCTGCGGGCGACGGCGGTTTCCACCTGGCGCAGATGCGCTTCCATCGCGGCGCGGGCATCAGCCTCGTGGCCGCGCGCAATGGCCTCCAGGATCACCCGGTGTTCGCGGTTCGAGGCAATGCGCCGCGGCCCCTGCAGGTTCAGCCAGCCCGACTGCCCGCGCAGGGCGTCGCGCACGTCATGGACGACCTTGGCGAAGATCGCGTTTTTCGAGATCCGGGCGATCAAGCCGTGGAAATCGCTGTCGAGCCGGACCCAGGCCTCGGGGTCTTCGGTGGCGTCCATGCGGTCGCACAGCGCCGCAAGCCGGGCCAGATCGGCCTCGCTGCGGCGCAGGGCGGCCCAACCGGCGGCGGGAATTTCGACAAAGGGCCGCGCCTCCATCAGGTCGGCCGCCGTATAGCCGCCAAAGCGCAGGTCGGCCCCCGCGCCCACGACAAAGGTGCCGCTGCCGGTGCGGGTCTGCGTCAGGCCCAGGGCGTTCAGCGACCGCAGCGCCTCGCGGATCACGGGGCGGCTGACGGCGTATCGCGCGGCCATCTGCGATTCGGACGGCAGGCGGGTGCCGGGGGGAACGCGGCCCGACCCGATCAGGTCGCGCAGATCCTCGAACACCTGCTGGGCCGCGCTCTTGCGGCCAAGGGGGGTGGGATCGGACAGCCAGGCATCGACATCGCTCATCGCGCAAGGATCGGCGCGCGGGGCGGGGCTGTCAATCGTCAGGCGGGCCGCAGGTCCAGCCGCCCGGCCATGCGCTGCGCGATGATCGCGCAGACGCCCAGTTGCAACAGGTGGAACAGCATCAAGGGCAGGATGATCAGGGATATGTCCTGACCCGCGAACAGGATCCCCGCCATGGGCAGGCCGGTCGCCAGGCTTTTCGTCGATCCGCAATACAGGACCGCCGTCAGGTCGGCGCGGTCCAGGCCCGCCGCCCGCCCGATCAGCATCGCGGCCCCCATCACCGCCGCCAGCAGCACCAGGCACAGGCCGACAAGGATCGCCAGCGCCGGGGCCCCGATCACCTGCCAGATGCCGTTGACCACGCCGGCCGAAAAGGACGCATAGACGATCAGCAGGATGGACCCGCGATCCACGATCATCGTGGGCATCCGATGGCGGTTCAGGAACCCCGCCAGCAGCGGGCGGCACAACTGGCCCAGGGCGAAGGGCAACAGGATCTGCTGGACGATCTTCCAGATGGCGGACGGGTCGATGCCGTATCCCGATCCCTGCGGGATCAGCACCGCGAACAGCAGGGGCGACAGCACCACCCCGATCAGGTTGGACATCGAGGCCGCGCAGACCGCCCCCGCCACGTTGCCCCCCGACACGGCGGTGAACGCGATCGAGCTTTGCACCGTGGACGGCATGCAGCCGATATACAGGAACCCCACCCCCACGGCGGCGGGCAGCCACAGCATCGAGACGGGCTTCAGCGCCAGGGCCAGCACCGGGAACAGCACGAAGGTCAGCGCCAGCACCGACAGTTGCAGCCGCCAGTTCGTCAGCCCCGCCACGATGGTCGCCGTGGTCAGCTTGGCGCCATAAAGAAAGAACAGCAGCGCCACGACCCAATAGGTCAGCTGCGACAGCACCCCCGACACAGCGCCCCGCGCGGGCAGCACGGTGGCCAGAACCACGGTCAGCACCAGCAAAAGCATGTAGCGGTCAAAGCCAAATCGGGCCAGAACGGCCTCGGCCCTGCGCAAGGACATGGCGATTCTCTGATTGTTAAGCTGCCTCTGCCTATATGGCCCGCACATAGGCAGTCCAAGGGCAAAAGGATGACGGCGCTTCGCAGGACAACCCCATGACACCCAAGCCCCCCCTTCTGCTGGACCTGTTCGAGGCCCTGGCAGAGATCGAGGCCCTGTGCGCCACCCTGGCCGCGCAGCGCGCGCGCGGGGCCGATCTTCCGGCGCTCGAGGTTGCGGTGGAGCGGATGGCCCAAGCGGACCCCGCCGACTATCCGTCCATGAACTTCGACTTCCACGACCGGGTCTGCCGGCTGGCGCGGAACGGCGAACTGGCCCGGGTGGCGGACGGGCTGCGGCAGCGGCTGGCGCCCTTGCGCCGGGTGCAGCTGGCCCGCGCCGACCGGCAGCAGCGGTCGGTCGGCGAACACCGCGCGCTGGTGATGGCCCTTTACGAACGCGACGGCCCGCTGGCGGGCAGCATCATGCGCGCCCATCTGCGCTTCGCCATGCGCGAGGTGCTGTTCACCAACCCTCAGCCGCCCAGCTGCGCCACGTCATAGGCCCTGAACTGTCGATCGGCCGAGGCCAGCACCAGCCCCTCGGCCCGGGCCTGCGCGATCAGCAGCCGGTCGAAGGGATCGGCGTGATGCGGCGGCAGGTCCGCCACCGCGCGGGCATGGGTCCAACTGATCGGCAAGGGCTGCGCCCCCGCCGCCAGCGCGCGGTCGAACAGGTCGGCGGGCACGTCCAGCTTGCCCAGGGACGCCTTGATCGCCACCTCCCAGACGGTGACGGCGCTGATGAACAGCGCCTCAGCCCCGGCGATGGCGTCGCGCAGGGCGCGCGGCAGGCGCGCGTCATCCGCCATCGCCCACAAGACGACATGGGTGTCCAGAAGCAGCCTCATTCGGGCAGGACGGAACCGGCGCGGAACAGCTCGGCGACCTGGTCGTCGCCTTCGTTGATGTCGTCGGGCAAGCGCAACTGCCCCTTGGCGCAGCCGATCAGGCTGTTCGCGCGGCGGGGCGAGGCGGTCAGCCGCGCCACGGGGCGGCCATAGCGGGTCAGCTCGATCTCCTCGCCCGCCTCGGCGCGGCGGATGAGGTCGGCGAACTGGGCCTTGGCTTCGGCAATGGCGATCTGCATGGCGCACCCCCTTTGTTGACCAGAATGTAGGTCAACATCGGCCCTGATGCAAGTCAGTCGCCCCAGGCCACGTCATGGAGGCGCACCAGGTCCGCCACCTGTTCCGGCGTCAGCATGGCAGGCGTGGTGCCCCGCAGCAGCATGGCGAGGCGGGCGGTGGCCTCCAGCTCCTCGATGGCGTTGCAGGCGGCGTCCAGGTCCAGGCCCGCCACGACCGGGCCGTGATTGGCCAGCATCACCGCGGACCGCTTGCCCGCAAGGCCGCGCACGGCATCGCCGATGGCCGGATCGCCGGGGCGGAAATAGGGCAGCAGCTTCACCCGGCCAAGCTGCATGAAGGCATAGGGCGTGATCGGCGGCAGGAAATCGTCGGGGTCGGCGTCCGGCAGCACGGACCAGGCGACCGAGTGGCAGGAATGCAGATGCACCACCGCCGCCGTGCGGTTGCGAGTGTCATAAAAGGCCGTGTGCAGCGGCATTTCCTTGGTGGGCCTGTCGCCGCCGACATGGTTTCCCGCCGCGTCGAAGCGCGACAAACGGGCGGGGTCCAGCCGCCCGAAGCTGGTGCCGGTGGGGGATACCAGCAGCCCGCCATCCGGGGTCCGGGCGCTGATGTTGCCGGTCGATCCATGCGTCAGGCCCCGGTCGAACAGCGATTTCGCCAGCAGGCAGATGCGTTCGCGCAAGGCGGCGTCGCTCATCGGCCAAGCCTTTCGGCGGCCTTGGCGAAGAAGTCCTCGGCGCCGAAATTGCCGGATTTCAGCGCCAGGACAAGGGCTTCGCCCGCCCGGATCGCGGGAACGCCGGGGTCGATCTCGGGGCCGATCTCCAGGCTGGCCACCGACAGCCCCTCGACCACCGCGCCCGAGGTCTCGCCCCCTGCGGTGATCAGGCGGGTGACGCCGCCCGCGACCAGCAGGCAGGCGGTTTCGGCGAAGAAGGCGTCAAGGCGCGCGGCCACGGCCTCGGTCCCGTGGCGAGCCTGCACCGCGCGCACGGCATCGGGATCGGCCGAGGAATAGACCAGCGGCAGGCCCCCTTGCGACAGCGCCCAGGGGGCGGCATCGCGCGGGGTCATGGTGCCTGCCATCACCGCCTCGGGGTCGATCTCCATCGCGGGATTGCCGTCCGCGATGTGGCGCGCCACCTGACCACGCGTGGCGCGAGAGCAGGATCCCGACAGGGCCGCGACCGGACCCGGCTGGCCGCGCCAGCGCGGGCCTTCGGCGGACAGCAGCCCTTGCGCGCGGAAGTTGCCCGGCAGGCCAAGCGCGATGCCCGACCCTCCGGTCAGCAGCGCCTGATCGGCCACGGCCTTGCCCAGCGTGACCAGATCCTCATCCCGGATGGCATCCGTCACCACGAAGCGGTGTTCCTGCGCAGCCAGCGCGGCGCGCACGGCATTTGGCCCCTGCCAGACCGTCGCGGCGGGGATGTGGCCCACGCCCTCGCGCGTTTGATGGCCCAGCCAGCGGCGCAGGTCGGGATCACGCATGGGGGTCAGGGGATGGTCCTGCATTCCGCTTTCCGACAGCAGGCGGTCGCCCACGAACAGGTGGCCCTGAAAGATCGTGCGCCCCGTCGCCGGGAAGGCCGGGCAGAAGATCACCCGGTCGGCACCAAGCGCATCCGCCAGGGCCTCGGCCACCGGGCCGATATTGCCCTGGGGCGTGGAATCGAAGGTCGAGCAATACTTGAACAGGAACTGTCGGCAGCCCTGGGCGCGCAGCCAGTCCAGCGCCTCCAGCGACAGGCGCACGGCATCCGCCACCGGCAGGGTGCGCGATTTCAGCGCGACGATCCCCGCCTCGACCGAGGGGTCGGCGGGGGCAGAGGGCGTGCCGGAATACTGCACCACCCGCATCCCCGCGCGGGCGAGCGTGTTGCCCAGGTCGGACGATCCGGTGAAGTCGTCCCCGATGCAGCCCAGCAGCATCTTACGACCAGTCCGTGATCGCGTCCTGCGCCGCGCGCAGGCGGTAAAGCTCGGACCCCGTATCCAGATCCACGTCGCCGCAAAGGATCATCTGCCCCGCTTTCACATCCCGTTTCAAACGACGCCCCGACAGCAGGTAATAGGGGATCGGCGTGTCATCGGACAGCGCCCGCGCGGGCGTCATCCGGCCCGAGACATGGGCGATGGTGTGGTGATGCCCTTCCGCCACCAGCAGCGAGCCTGCGGGCAGGTCGGCGTCGGCGTGCGCGGTCAGGTCCATCACCGGACGCGGCTTCTCGGCACCGGAGGAGACGCCCAGCAGCGCGACCTCGAACACCGTGGTCGCGGCCTCCATCCCCAGCAGGTGGCGCGGCAGGCCGATCATCGCCGTCTTGCCGTTGCGGGCGACCACATGGCCCTTGTCCCGCAGCATCTGCCACGTGTCATCGTCGTCACAGGCGACGGTGACGAAGACGCCGCCCGCGAAGCTGGCCTCGCCCGGCAGGCGCAGGCAGTTGAAGACATCAAGCTGGCCGTTCCCCTCCAGCAGCCCGCCATCGGCCACCGGGGCCATCAGGTCGGCCAGTTCGGTAACGCGGGCGATGGGTGCGTGGTAATCGGGGCGGTCGGGGGCCATTCCCAAGGCATTGGCCACCACCACCATCTCGCAAAGGTCGGGCACCGCGCGCTGCGGCAGCGGCACCAGCCGCGCGCGAGCGGCGATCACCTCGGCCCAGGGGCGGTCGCCCGCCTCCAGCCAGTCGCCAAAGCCCGGCGCGTCCACGATCACGCCGTTGCTGGTGATCTCATCGGTCGCGGGGTTGAAGACGAAGTCGTATTCGCTGGACTTGCCCGCCGCCACGATGCGCAGCCCGATCACCTGCGCCCAGGTGGCAAGCCCGATCAGCAGGCTCGGCTGGTCGCCGTCGATGGGGGAACAGACGACGCCGCGTTCCGCCGCCATGCGCGCCAGGATCGGGCCTGCCACGCTGTCGGTTTCCTTTGTGACCATCACCACATGCTTGCCCGATTCAATCGCAAGGCGCGCATGGCGGGCGCCTGCCTCAGGGTTGCCGGTCGCCTCCAGCACCACGTCAATCGGCAGGTCGGCCACCACGGCCAGATCGGCGGCGGCAATGGCGCGTCCCGCGTCCCAGGCCGCCCGCGCCGCCGCAGCGTCCGCGCATTCGGCCACATCCGTCACCCCGACCGAGGCCAGCACACCCGCCGCAACCGCCGCGTCCCGGTCAACCGCCACGCGGCAGGTCAGGCCGCGAACATGCCGTGCCTGGGCCAGGAAGCTGCGCCCGAAGCCGCCGGTGCCGACAATGGCGCATTCGACCGTCCGGGCGCCAAGACCCGCGAAATAGCGATGATGGTTCATGGTCCTGTCCTTATTCCACCGGCACCCGGCGCCGCAGGCGCGATCCCATCGACACCAGCTTGGGCAGCACCAGCAGCGCAATGCCCACGGCCATGATGCCGCTGACCAACGGGTTCGAGAAGAAGATCCCCAGCGACCCGTCCGACAGCACCATCGACTGGTGAAAGGCGTTTTCCGCCTTGTGGCCCAGCACCATCGCCAGGACCAGCGGCGCCAGCGGATAATCCAGGCGGCTGAACAGGTATCCCACCAGCCCGAAGACCAGCACCAGCCACAAATCGAACGTGGCGTTCGACACCGTATAGGCGCCCACGAAGCAGATCGCCACGATCATCGGGCCGATGATGGTGAAGGGGATGCGCAGCAGGGCCGCGAACATCGGCACGGTGGCCAGCACCAGCACCACGCCAATCAGGTTCGACACATACATGGAGGCGATCAGGCCCCAGACGAAATCGGGCTGCGTGGCAAACAGCATCGGCCCCGGCGTCAGGCCCCAGATCATCAGCCCGCCCATCATCACGGCCGCCGTGGCCGATGACGGCACGCCAAGCGCCAGCATCGGCAGCATCGCGCAGGATCCCGCGCTGTGGTCGGCCGTTTCCGGCGCGACGATGCCTTCCGGGCGGCCGGTGCCGAAGGGCGCGCCCTTGCGGCTGGACGACCGGGCGATGCCATAGCTCATGAAGGATGCGGCGGTCGGGCCGCCCGGCGTGATGCCCATCCAGATGCCGATGGCCCCGGACCGGAGATAGGTCGCCCAGTAACGCGGCAGTTCGGCGATGGTCCTGAACACGTCGCGCAGGTCGATTTTCGACGCCACGCCCCGGAAACGCAGGCCCTCCTGCACGGTGGACAGCAGTTCCCCGATGCCGAACAGACCGATCACCACGACCAGGAAGCTGATGCCGCCCAGCAGATCCTCGAACCCGAAGGTCAGGCGGATGGATCCGGTCACGCTGTCCATGCCGACGGATGCCAGCAGCAGCCCGGCGGCCAGCGACACCAGCGTCTTCATGGGGGCGGCGCTGCCCATGCCGATAAAGGCGGCGAAGGCCAGGAAATAGACCGCGAAATATTCCGGCGCGCCGAATTTCAGCGCAAAGTTCGACGCCCATCCCGCCAGCAGGGTGATGACGATCACGCCCAGCAGCGCCCCGAAGCCCGCCGACATGAACGCGAGCGTCAGCGCGCGGGTCGATTGCCCGGACCGCGCCATGGGATAGCCGTCGAAAGTGGTGGCGACCGAAGACGGCTCGCCCGGGATGTTGAACAGGATCGAGGTGGTCGATCCGCCGAACAGCGCGCCCCAGTATATCGACGACAGCAGGATGATGGCCGAGGTCGGATCCAGCGCGAAGGTCAGCGGGATCAGCAGCGACACGCCGTTCGGCGCGCCAAGGCCGGGCAGGACGCCCACGATCAGGCCCATCAGGACGCCGCCCACCATCAGCATCAGGTGCATCGGCGTGATGGCGATGCCGAAGCCGTGCATCAGAAGATCGAAGTTTTCCATATGCGCGCCCTTAGTAGATGCCCAGAAGCGGCTCGATCGGCCCCTTCAGCAGCGGAATCCTGAAGATCGCCTCGAAGATCAGATAAAGCGCGACCGCGAAGCCCGCCCCGGTGCCAAGCGCCAGGGGCAGGCGGTATCCGCCCTGCCGCCACGCGCTCCAGGTGATGTACAGGGTCGAGCCGACATAGATGCCCAGGGTCAGCGTGACGATCACGAAGACCAGCAGGGCGGCGATGAAGACGCCAAGGCGGCGGGCCTTGTCGCGGTCCAGGAAGGGTTCCTCGGGGTCGGACCCTGCGGCGCGGTGCTTGAGGAAGGCCGCGACCAGGTTCCACAGGCTGGCGCCGATCAGGATCAGCCCGACATGGAACGGGAAATAGCCCGCTTCGGGGCCGCTTTCCGTCCAGCCATGGCCCAGTTCGGTCGCGCCGATCACGCCCGCCAGGCCCAGAAGCCCGGTGGCGATGGCGGTGCCCAGTTCGGCGTGAAAGACCTTGACGGTCATGATGTCCCCCCTTGGATGGTCGCAGCACGCCCGCGCCGGGGGTCCGGCGCGGGCAGGGTCAGGCCCTTACTGGGCGGTCCAGCCTTCGGCCTCGAAGACCTTGACGGCATTGGCCTCGCTGGTCTCGATGAACCTGGCCAGTTCCTCGCCCGTCAGGAAGGATGCCGATTGCGAGGTCTTGGCGAGGTAGTCCTTCCAGTCCTGGCTTTCGGCGACCTTTTTGAGCGCGTCCTGATAATAGGCCAGCACCTCAGGCTCGGTGCCCGCGGGCAGCCAGACGGTGCGCGGCATCTGATAGCTTTCGATCTCCAGCCCCTGCTCCTTGCAGGTCGGGATGTCGTGCCAGCCCATGTCGCCGCTGACGGGTTCGCTTTCCGCCATGCGCTGCGGGGCAAAGACACACAGCGGGCGGATCGCGCCGGCCTGCCACTGGCCTGCGTTCTCGTTGGGGTTGTTGACGTTGGCCGCGACATGGCCGCCCGCCAGCTGCACGCCGACCTCGCCGCCGCCGTTGAAGGGGACGTATTTGAAGTCCGCGCCGGTCGTCTGTTCGATCAGCGCGACCAGGGTTTCATCGGTGTCCTTGGACTGGCTGCCGCCAAAGGGGATGGTGCCCGGCGCGTCCTTGGCGGCGTTCACCAGATCCATCACGGTCTGATAAGGCGAGTCCGCCTTGACCCAGACCAGGAATTCGTCAAGCGCGAGGGCCGCGACGGGCTGCAGATCCTCGACCGTGTAGGCCAGCTTGGCGACATGCGGCAGCAGATAGACGTTGTTTGTCCCGAAGATCAGCTTGTGCGGGTCGCCTTCGTTCTGGCGGGCATAGAGAAACGCCTCGGCCCCCGATCCGCCGCCCTTGTTCAAGACGACGATGGGGCTTTCCACGATCCCGTCGCGGGTCAGCACGGCCTGGATGGTGCGGGCGAAGTTGTCGGTGCCGCCGCCCGCGCCGGACGCGACGACGAATTCGACGGGGCGCGAGGGCGCCCATTCGGCCCATGCGGGCGCGGCCAGCATCAGCGCGGTCGCGGCCAGAAGGCCTGCTTTGGTCTTGGTCATGGTGTTCCTCCTCCGGGGAAAAACCGGCCCCGGTCAGGGCCGGAAACTGGTTCTTATTCGGCCATGGCGGCCTGCGCGCCCTCGACCCCGGCCGTGGCCCAGTCGGCGGGCAGCGGCTGGCACTCGCGGGGCGGGTTCAGCGCGGCCAGGCGCGCGCCCAGCAGGGCGGCTTGCAGCGTGGCGCCCAGGTCGGCACGGCCCTGGCCCGCGATGTCAAAGGCGGTGCCATGGGCCGGGGTGACGATCGGGAAGCCATAGCCCGCGATCAGCGTCACGCCCCGGTCGAAGCCCATCAGCTTCATCGCGATCTGGCCCTGGTCGTGATACATGGTCAGCACCGCGTCGAATTCGCCACGGATGGCGCGCACGAAAACGGTGTCGGACGGGATCGGACCCTTGGCGTCGATCCCCTCGGCCACGCCTGCGGCCACGGCGGGGGCGATGATGTCGTCATCCTCGGTCCCGAAGTTGCGGCCGTCGCCCGCATGGGGGTTCAGGGCGGCGACGCCAATGCGGGGGTTGGGCTTGCCCGCGCCAGTCATGGTTTCATGCGTCAGGCGCAGGCTGCCCAGGATGCGGTCCACGCTCATCCGGTTTGCGACCTCGCTCAGCGGGATGTGGGACGTGACGCGGGCGTTCCAGACCTCTTCCAGCACGTTGAATTCGCGGCCGGAACGGTCGGTGTCCAGCACGCGGTCGATGAAGCCGATCTCGTCGACATAGGCCGGGCGGGCGAGGCGCATGGAATGCTTGTTGAAGGGCGTGAACATCACCGCGTCGGCAACGCCTGCGCGGGCCAGCCGCAGCACGGCGGCGAAGTTCTGAAGCGAGGCCGCGCCGGTTTCCGGGCTGGACTGGCCCAGCGTCACGGTGCCTGCGGGGATGTTGGCCAGATCGACCAGCACATGGCCCGAGGGCAGGTCGCCCACCTGGTCGGCGCGGATGACCGGCAGGTCGAGCGTGACGCCCGCATGACGCGCGCCCATGGCCAGGACGCTGGCATCGCCCACGACAACCACGTCCTGACCCGCCATCGCCGGATCGGCCAGCAGTTTGGCCGCGAGTTCCGGCCCGACGCCCCCGGCGTCACCGATTGCCAAAGCTATGCGCATTCCCGATTCTCCGTCCTCTATGTAACATTCTGTATGCAGAATTTAGCATCAAATCCACCTGTTTTTCAGGCGATGCCGTCTGGCCTTTTGGTCAACCGGCGGGCGCACAGGCTGCGGTCCGCCGCTGAATTCGCTACAGATTTGCGCCCATGACCCGCGCGCATAGCGCCAGCGACACCGCGCCCGCATCCGGGTGGCCCAGGCTGCGTTCCGCCAACGGGCGCGCACGGCCCAAGCGTGGGACCAGCTGTGCCGTGGCGTCCGCGGCCTCGGTCGCGCGGGCGGCGGCGGCGGCCCAGGCCACGCCCAGGGTTTCACCGGCCGCGACCCGTTCGGCCAGCACCGTCACAAAAGGCACCAGCGCATCGACCAGCGTCTTGTCGCCCACCTGCGCGCCGCCCAGCCGGACGATGGCATCCTGCGCGGCCCGGGCGCCTTGCGCGACGGCCTGGGGGGACGGCTTGTCCGCGTCGCCAAGCGCCTGGCCCCAAGCCCGCAGCGCCACGCCCCACAGCGCGCCGGATGTTCCGCCCGCGCGGTCCGCCCAGGCATCGCCCGCCAGCGACAGCACCGTCCCCGCCCCTGCGCCTGCGATCACCGCCTTTTCGGCGGCAACGGCGGCGGCGGCCGATCCGCGCGCCATGCCCTGCCCGTGGTCGCCGTCGCCCGCCTGCGCGTCGATGCGGCCCAGTTCCTCCTCGGCATCGGCCAGGGCAGCCGCCACATGGCCGATCAGGGCGGCCACGCGGCGCCCGGCCTGTTGCGATTCCGGGCTGCCGGGGGCGATCTCGGTCACGGCCTCGGCGCCTGCGTCCACCGCTTCGGTTTCCAGGGCGCGCGCCACGGTGCCCTTGCGGAAGGCGGGGGCGTCGGCGGGCGCGCGCCAGTAACCCTCAAGCGCGTCGTCCAGCCAGGTGAGGGTCAGCGAACAGCCCGCCATGTCCAGGCTGGTGACGAACTCGCCCACCTCGGGGTCCACCACGGTCAGGCCCGCCTCCGCCAGCATCCCGGTCAGATGGTGCCAGAGGACGAACAACTCCTCGTATTTCGTGCGGCCCAAGCCGTTCAGGATCACCGCCACCCGCCCGTCATGGCCCGCCGGGCGTTCGGCCAAAAGCGGCTCCAGCAGCGTGCGCGCCAGATCCCTGGCGGGCATCATCGGCTTCGTGCTGATGCCCGGCTCGCCATGGATGCCAAGGCCCATGCCGACCTGGCCCGCATCGACCGTGAACAGCGGCGCGCCCTGCCCCGGCAGCGTGCAGCCGTCGAAGGCCAGGCCGAAGGACACCGTGGCCTTGTTCGCGCGGTCGGCCACCGCCATCACCGCGTCCATGTCCAGACCGGACTCGGCGGCGGCACCGACGATCTTGAAGACCGGCAGGTCGCCCGCCACGCCGCGCCGCTTGGCGCGTTCGTCAACCTTGGCGCTGGCCACGTCGTCCGTCACGGCCAGGATGCGCGCGTCGATCCCCTCGGCCCGCAGGCGTTCGGCGGCGGCGCCGAAGTTCAGCACGTCGCCCGCATAGTTTCCGAAGCCCAGGATCACCCCGCCGCCCCGGTTCGCCGCCCTGGCGACCCCATGGATCCACGCGGTCGAGGGCGAGGCGAAGACATCCCCCGCCACCGCGCCGTCCGCCAGCCCGGTACCCACATAGCCCAGGAAGGCCGGATAATGGCCCGACCCGCCGCCCACCAGCAGCGCCACCTTGCCGCGCGGCCCCGGCGCGGCGCGCACCGCGCCATGCGGGACGGCGCGCACGCGGTCGGCATTGGCGGCGCAGAACCCCTGCAAGGCGGTTTCGGCAAAGCGGTCGGGCGCGTCGAAAACCTGTGTCATGTGCGGATCCCCCTCAAGATCTGTCGGATATAGTCGCGGTTCCCGGCGCAGACGCCCAGGCCGTCGCCCCCGTAGTGTTCCACAAGGAAGGGGCTGTCAAAGCCCGCCGCGATCGCCTTGCGGATCGCCGCGCGCCAGTTGATCGTGCCGCCCATCAGCGGCGCGGGATGCGACATGATGATGCCCGAGGGATCCTCGATCCGGTAATAGTTCTTGACGTGCCAGTAGCCTGCGAAGGGGATGCACAACTCGATCATCTCGGACCAGTGTTCCACCGGGCGGTGCAGGCGGATCAGGTTGCCGATGTCGATGTTCAGCTTGACCGAGGGGTGGTCCACATCGGTGATAAAGCGCACCGCATCGCGCGCCGTGCCGACATAGGTGTCCTCGTACATCTCCAGCGAAATCCGGACGCCCAGGTCGTCGGCATGGCAGGCAAGGTCGCGGATCCGGTCCACGGCCAGTTGCCAGGTCGCGGGGTCGTCGGGGTTCTTCACGCCCTGTTCGGTCCAGAACCACAGCGCCTTCTGCTGCGCTGGCGTGAAGGGACCGAAGAAGCCGAAGCTGACGTGACGCGCGCCCAGTTCGGCGGCGGCGTCGATCACGCGGTGGCTGTAGGCGAGGTATTCGTCGCCATGCTGGGGGTCGATCACGCTGCGCCGGGACGTGGAAATCGCCGGAACGGACAGGCCCAGGTCACGGCAGATCGCCACGAACGCGGCCCGCCGCGCGGGATCCAGGTCGGCCACGCGCAGCCAGGAATCCGTAGGGTCCACGCAGTCAAAGCCCGCATCGGCAACCTCGGCCAGGTTTTCGGCCCAGACCTGCGGATCCGCGTCCTGGACCAGGCGGCCGTCGGGCAGGCGGCCCGGAAAGGGGATCATGGCCGCGGCAATGGGCCAGGTCTCGGCGGTCCAGGGGTGGGTCAACGCAACGCCTCCATCGTTCCTGCGCAGGATGGCCACGCGGCTGCGGCCTTCCGAATCGCTCCTCCGGCCGGAACGCTAGCATGGGAAAGAACGCAGGTTCAAGAATACTGTATGCAGCATTTAGCGCGCATGATTGACTCGCGTCATTCCGCCGCATACCCATGGGAAATAGCCAGGGAGGGCACAGGTGGTCGCGGTCAATCCCCAACCCAATCCGGAATCGGCCCGGATCGAGCGGCATTCGCTGCACGATGCCATCGTCACGCGCCTGCGCGACATGATCATCGAGGGCCACCTGCCCCCCGGCACCCGCATCAACGAGGGCCAGATTGGCGCGCAGCTTGGCGTGTCCCGCACCCCCCTGCGCGAGGCGATCAAGTATCTTGCCAGCGAGGGCCTGGTCGAGCTGGTCCCCAGCCGGGGCGCGGTGGTCAAGGCCTTCGGCGCCAAGGAGGTGCTGGACATGATCGAGGTGATCCGCACCCTCGAACAGTTCGCCGCCACCCGCGCCTGCCAGATCGCCACCAGCAACGACATCGGCGCGATCCGCGATCTGCATGACGAGATGGTGGCCTGCTACCGCTCGGGCGACCGGCTGCGATACTACAAGCTGAACCAGGCGATCCATTCGGGCATCGTGGCGCTGGCGGGCAATGCCGCGCTGTCGGACGTGCATGGCATGTTGCAGACCCGGCTGAAGCGCATCCGCTTCATCGGCCACGAGGGCCCCGAGAAATGGGCCAATGCCGTGGCCGAGCACGAGGAGATGATCGCCGCGCTGGAAGCCCGCGATGAGGGCCGCCTGTCCGCGATCCTGGGCCGCCACCTGACGCTGGCCTGGGAACGGGTCAAGGACAGCCTGCAACCCTGACGGGCGCGGCGCAAATCTCCTGCCGTTCTGCCGCATGGGTCCATTGTCCCGCCCCGGCCCTCTGTCACGCTGGCCGCGCATGGCCCGCAGCTTTCGCGACGGAGAACACAGATGGCACCCACCCCCCGGCGTTTCACGTTCCTTCTGCTGGACCGCTTCACCATGCTGCCCTTTGCGGCCACGCTGGACGCGCTGCGGCTGGCCAACAAGATGTCGGGGCGGCCGCTTTACGACTGGCGGCTGGTGGGGATGGGCGGGGATTTCGCCACCTGCTCGAACGGGTCGCGGATGGCGCTGGACGCGGGGCTTGACAGCGACGCGACCGTGGCCCGGGACGAGGCGGTGATCGTCTGCGGGGGCGACGACATCACGGCGCAGGCCAGCCGCCCGGTGCTGGCATGGCTGCGCAGGCAAGCGCGCGCGGGCGCGGTGCTGGGCGCGGTCTGCACCGGCAGCCATGTGCTGGCCCGGGCCGGGCTGCTGGACGGACGCCGCGCCACGATCCACTGGGAAAACCACGATTCCTTTGCCGAAACCTTCCCGGACGTGGACCTGCACCGGCAGGTCTTCGTCGATGACGGCAGCCGGCTGACGGCGGGGGGCGGCACGTCCTCCATCGACATGATGCTGCACCTGATCGGGCGGGTGCATGGGGCGGATCTGGCCGCGCAGATCGCCGACCAGATGCTGCACACGGCGATCCGCACCGGGGGCGACCGCCAGCGGCTGTCCATCGCAACCCGCATCGGCATCCGCCACCCCCGCCTTGCCGCCGTGGTGGAACGGATCGAGGCGAACTTGGAAAACCCCGTCAGCCCCTCGCAACTGGCTGCCGACGCGGGCATGTCCACCCGCCAGCTTGAACGTCTGTTCATGCGATACCTGAACCGCAGCCCCAAGCGGTATTACCTGGAGGCCCGCCTGGCCCGCGCGCGCCACCTGCTGCTGAACACCGACCTGCCCCTGATCGAGATCGCCATCGCCTGCGGCTTCGCCAGTTCCTCGCATTTCTCGAAATGCTATCGGGAACGGTATGGGACATCACCCTATCGCGAGCGGGGGGTCCAGAAGGCGGCGACGGTGGTGGCGATGCCCGCGCGGTCTGATGCGATGCTGGCCCTGGCAAGCTGACGTGGGGTGCGTGCTTGCACGCACCATTTGCAACGCGGCGCCATCGGTGCGTGCAAGCACGCACCGGTTTGACAGCCCCAGCTTAAGTGCGTGCAAGCACGCACCCTACGGTTCGATCAGCGTTGGATGAGCGGCTTCAGGACAGACCGGGGTCGTTCCACTCAGACCCCTTCCCTTGCCCCTTTCCGCCATTGTTCCGGCGTGACCCCCATCACGTCCCGGAATACCCGGATCAGGTGGGACGCGTCGCAAAAGCCCGTCTCGGCGGCGATCTGGCTGACCGTGCGGTCGGGGCGAGCCAGCAGCATCCGCACCTGGGACAGGCGCACGCGCATGAAGGCCTCGGCAGGCGACATGGACAGGGATGCGGCGAAGTGGCGTTCCAGCTTGCGGCGGCTGACCTGCAACTGGGCGGCGACATCAGCCACGGCGGGGGGCGTGTCCATGTTCTGTTGCAGCATCAGCAGGGCGCGGCGGACCAGGGTGTCCTGGGTCTTCAGTTCCAAGGGAAGGCCGGGTTGAGGGTCGTCGGCGGCCATGGCCTCGTCGATGATCATGATGTGCAGGCTTTTCTGCGCCGCCGCCCGGCCGATGTGGCGGTCGATCAGAAAGGCCGCCAGATGCGCGGAACTGGCCCCGCCGGAACAGGTCAGCCGGTCGCGGTCCACCACGAAGATGCGGTCGGACACCGGGCGCAGCCCGTCGAACTGTTCCAGGAAATCCTCGTGATGGAACCAGCTGACGCAGCAGCGGTATCCCCCCATCAGCCCGGCCCGGTGCAGGATGAAGGCGCCGGTGCAGACGCCCACCAGCGGCACGCCAGCCTTGGCGGCGCGGTGCAGGAAGGCGGTGTATTCGGGCTCCATCCGCTCGATCTCGTCGATCAGGCCGCCTACCACGACGATATAGTCGAAGCGCGACGGATCGCCCAGTTTTTCGTCCGGGGTGACGCTGATGCCGCAGCTTGACTGCACCGGCTGGCCCGATGTCGCCAGCACCCGCCAGGAACAGCGGATCGGGCGGGACCGGTCGCCCTCGTCCGCGGCCAGCCGCAGCACGTCCACGAAATTGGCGAAGGCCGATAGGGTGAAGCGCCGCGCCAGCAGGAAGCCGACGCGCAGCCGCAGGGACTCGGTGGGGGTGGTCACGTCGCGCATGACGCAAATGTAACACCACCCTGGCGCAGGGATCCAGTCGCCCGCGACGCGTTTCTGGCAGTTTCCAGGACATCCCGGAATCGCCCACAAGGTTTGCCCGCATGACCCGCTTCTCTGGCTTCTCGCTGCTCAAACAGGCGCTCAACGGCCACAAGGGTTGGAGGGAGCAGTGGCCCGACAGCCAGCCCAAGGCCGAATACGACGTGGTCATCGTCGGCGCGGGCGGGCACGGGTTGGGCGCGGCATACTATCTGGCCAAGGAACACGGCATCACCAATGTCGCGGTGATCGACAAGGGCTGGCTGGGCGGCGGCAACACGGGCCGCAACACCACGATCATCCGGTCGAACTATCTGTATGACGAAAGCGCCAAGCTTTACGACCACGCGCTGGACCTGTGGGAAAACCTTTCGCAGGAACTGAACTACAACGTCATGTATTCCAAGCGCGGCGTCTTGATGCTGGCGCATAACGTCCATGACGTGCAGTCCTTCCAGCGCCATGTCCATTCCAACCGGCTGAACGGCGTGGACAACCGCTGGCTGACCAGGGAAGAAGCCAAGGCCTTCTGCCCCCCGCTGAACATCTCGCCCGATGCGCGCTATCCGGTGGTGGGCGCGGCCTTGCAGATGCGGGCGGGCACGGCGCGCCATGACGCGGTGGCCTGGGGCTATGCCCGCGCCGCCGCCGCCCGTGGCGTGGACATCATCCAGAACTGCGCGGTCACCGCGATCCGGCGCGGGCCGGACGGGGCGGTGATCGGGGTGGATACCGCCAAGGGCTTCATCCGCGCGAAAAAGGTCGCAGTCTCGGCGGCGGGCAACACCAGCGTCGTGATGGACAGCGCCGGGCTGCGGATGCCGCTGGAAAGCTTCCCCCTCCAGGCGCTTGTCAGCGAGCCGGTGAAGCCGATCTTCCCCTGCGTGGTCATGTCGAACACCGTCCACGCCTATATCAGCCAGTCCGACAAGGGCGAGCTGGTGATCGGCTCGGGCACCGACCAGTACACCAGCTATTCGCAGCGCGGCGGACTGCCGCTGATCGAGCATACCGTGGCCGCGATCTGCGAGGTCTTCCCGATCTTCACCCGGATGCGGATGCTGCGCAAATGGGGCGGCATCGTCGATGTGACCCCCGACCGATCGGCCATCCTGGGCAAGACGCCGGTCAAGGGGCTTTACGTCAACTGCGGCTGGGGCACCGGCGGCTTCAAGGCCACGCCGGGGGCGGCGCATCTGCTGGCATACACCGTCGCCAAGGACGAACCGCACCCGCTGAACGCGCCCTTCACGCTGGAACGCTTCACCACCGGGCGGCTGATCGACGAAGCCGCCGCCGCCGCCGTCGCGCATTGAGGAACCCGCCATGCTGCTGATCCACTGCCCTTATTGCGAAGACAGCCTGCCCGAGCTGGAATTTGCTTACGCGGGCGAGGCGCATATCGCCCGCCCCGCCGACCCCTCGACGCTCTCGGATGAGGAATGGCGCGACTTCCTGTTCATCCGCACCAACGCGCGCGGGCCGCATTACGAACGCTGGCGGCACATCAGTTGCGGGCGCTTCTTCAACGCCCTGCGCGACACGGTCAGCGACCGTTTCCTGATGACCTACAAGGCGGGGCAGCCCCGTCCGCAACTGAATGAGGCCGCCGAATGAGCCGCTTTCGCATTCCGGGCAAGGGCCGCGTCGATCATGCCGCGCCCGTGTCCTTCACCTTCGACGGCAAGACCTATCGCGGGTTGCGTGGCGATACGGTCGCATCCGCCCTGCTGGCCAATGGCGTCCACCTGATGGGCCGGTCCTTCAAGTATCACCGCCCGCGCGGTGCGGTCAGCGCCGGATCCGAGGAACCGAACGCGCTGATCGGCACCTCGCGCGGTGCGGGACGGTTCGAACCCAACACCCGTGCCACCGTCCAGGAACTGCGCGCGGGCCTAGTCACGGAAAGCCAGAACAAGTGGCCCTCGCTGTCCTTCGACATCGGCGCGGTGAACGATCGGGCCTATATGCTGTTCTCGGCAGGCTTCTACTACAAGACCTTCATGTGGCCGAAGTCCTTCTGGGACAAGATCTATGAACCCGTGATCCGGGGCGCGGCGGGTCTTGGCAAGTCGCCCACCGAGGCTGATCCCGACCATTATGCCAGCCGCTACCTGCATACCGATGTGCTGGTGATCGGCGCGGGGCCTGCCGGGATCGCTGCGGCGCTGGCTGCGGCGCAGTCGGGCGCGGACGTGACGCTGGTCGATGAGAACCCGGAAATGGGCGGATCGCTGCTGTCCGATCCCGCCGTGCAGATCGACGGCAGGCCCGCATGGGATTGGGTCGATGCGCAACTGGGCCGCCTGCGCGCCGCCGGGGTGCGGCTGATGACGCGGACCACGGCAATCGGATATTATCACCAGAACATGGTGGGCCTTTGCCAGCGGCTGACGGATCACCTGGACACCCCGCCCAAGGGCGCGCCGCGCGAACGCATGTGGCGGGTCCGCGCGGGACAGGTGGTGCTGGCGCAGGGCGCGCTGGAAAAGCCGCTGGTCTTCGACGGCAACGACCGTCCCGGCGTGATGCTGGCGGGTGCGGCGCAGACCTATCTGCACAAGTACGGCGTCAAGGTGGGCGATACCCCCGCCGTCATCACCAGCCATGACAGCGCATATTACGCGGCCTTCGACCTGGCCGACAGCGGCGCGCGCGTCGCGGCGATTATCGACACGCGCGATGCGGTGCGCCCCGACCTGCTGGACGGCGCCCGCCTGCGCGGGATCGAGGTTCTGAGCGGCCACACCGTCACCACCACCCGGGGCCGTCTGCGGGTCAAGTCCGTTCGCGCCGCCCCCATGCGCGGCACCCATGTCGGCACGGGCCGCGACATCGCCTGCGACTGTTTGCTGATGTCGGGCGGCTGGACGCCCTCGCTGCATCTGTTCTCGCACACCAAGGGGTCGCTGGCCTGGGACGGCCAGACCTTCCTGCCCGACCGCAAGACGGAAGCCTGCGAGATCGCGGGCGCGGGCCGGGGCCTCTGGGGCTATGCCGATGTGCTGGCCGATGGCGCGGCGGCGGGGCTGCGCGCGCTTGAGGGCTTGGGCCGTGCGGGCCATCCCGCGGGCTTCCGCGTGGCGAACGACCGCCCCGGCACCGGAGCCAGCCATACCGAACTGCCGACCGATGGGAACCCCGGCAAGGCCCGCGCCTTCATCGACTTCCAGAACGACGTGACCGCCAAGGATATCCGCCTGGCCGTGCGCGAAGGGATGCGGTCGATCGAGCATGTGAAGCGCTACACCACCAACGGCATGGCGACCGACCAGGGCAAGATGTCGAACATCAACGGGCTGATGATCGCCGCCGATGCGCTTGGGAAACAGCCGCCGCAGGTGGGCCTGACGACCTTCCGCCCGCCCTATACGCCGACCAGCTTCGGGGCCTTCTGCGGATACCTGCGGGGCGAGACCTTCCAGCTGACCCGCAAGACCCCCATCGACGGGTGGGCCGAGGCGAACGGCGCGGTTTTTGAGCCCGTCGCGCAATGGCGCCGCGCCTGGTATTTCCCGCGCGCCGGCGAGGACATGCACGCCGCCGTGCTGCGCGAATGCAAGGCCACGCGGGCGTCGCTGGGGATCTTCGACGCCTCGACCCTGGGCAAGATCGAAGTCGCGGGCCCCGATGCGGTCGAATTCATGAACCGCATGTACACCAACCCCTGGACCAAGCTTGCGCCGGGCCGCTGCCGCTACGGGTTGCTGCTGGGCGAGGACGGCTTCATCCGCGACGACGGCGTGATCGGGCGGTTGTCCCCCGACCTGTTCCACGTCACCACCACCACCGGCGGCGCGGCGCGCGTGCTGACGATGATGGAGGATTACCTGCAGACCGAATGGCCCGAGCTTGACGTGTGGCTGACCTCGACCACGGAACAATGGGCGACGGTGGCGCTGAATGGGCCGAACGCGCTGGCGATGCTGAAGCCTCTGGTCCAGGGCGTCAACTGGGACGACTTCCCGCACATGTCCTGCGCCGAATGCACGGTGGCGGGCCTGCCCGCGCGCCTGTTCCGCCTGTCCTTCACCGGAGAGGTCGGCTTCGAGGTGAACGTCCCCGCCCGCCACGGCCTGACCCTGTGGACCGCGCTGATGGAGGCGGGCAAGCCCTATGACATCACCCCCTATGGCACGGAAACCATGCACGTGTTGCGGGCCGAGAAGGGCTATATCATCGTGGGCCAGGACACCGACGGCACGGTGACGCCGGCGGACGCGGGCCTGGACTGGGCCGTCGGCAAGGCCAAGAAGGATTTTGTCGGCAAGCGGTCCTTGTCCCGTCCCGACATCGTGGCGAAAGGCCGCAAGCAGCTTGTTGGCCTGCTGACCGAGGACGGCAGCCTGTTGCAGGAAGGCGCGCAGATCGTGCTGGATCCGGACCAGCCCAAGCCCATGAAGATGGTGGGGCACGTCACCTCCTCCTATCACTCCACCCTGGGCCATCCCATCGCCATGGCGGTGATCGAGGGCGGATTCGACAGGATGGGCGAGACGGTGTTCATCCCCATGCCCGACGGGGTGCGCAAGGCGCGCGTTACCTCGACCGTGTTCTACGACCCCGACAACACGCGGCTGAAGGCGTAAGGAGCCACGCGATGACCTATGAAAAGCATCACTTCGCCGCCGCCCTTGCCGTGGTCGAGGATCTGGCCCCCGCCCTGCGCCTGTCGCTGCGCGTGAAGCCCGCGCATAGCGCGACGTTGGGCCAGGCGCTTGGCCTGGACCTGCCGACCCGCGTGGGCGCCCGCGTGGCGGCGGGGGGAACCGAGGCGCTGTGCCTCGGCCCCGACGAATGGCTGCTGACCGCGCCCGAGGGCACGGATCTGGCGACCCCCGCCCGCGCGGTTTACGCCGATGCGCCGCACAGCCTGGTGGACATCAGCGACCGCGAAATCTCGCTGCGCCTGTCCGGGCCTGCGGTGCTGGACCTGCTGGCCGCCTGCTGTCCGCGCAACGTGGCGGCCATGCCCGTGGGAACGGCTGCGCGCACGGTCTTCGACAGCGCCACCGTGATCCTGTGGCGCGACGGCCCCGCCGATTTCCGCATGGACATCTGGCGCAGCTTCGCCCCCCATGTCCGCGCGCTGCTGGCGCAGGTGCAAGGCGAACTGGCGGCGGGGCTGTAGGGCATCATCCGGAGATCGGCACGACAGTCCCGCTCTGGGCCGGGGTGATCAGCGCGGACAGGTCGAACCCCTGCGCCCGGGCGGTGGCAAGATAGTCGTCGCGCACCGCCTGCGGCAGGTCGTGGCGGCGGGCCAGCAGCCACAGGTGCCTGCGGTCGGGCGTGCCCACCAGCGACACCGAATAATCCTCGGCCAGGCGGAGGATCCAGTAGTCGCCCTTGGTGAAGGGGATCCAGCGCAGGTATTCGGGCAGAAAGCTGACCTCCAGCCGCGCATTGCTGTCATCGACCGGCCTTGCCTGACCCAAGGCTTGCGTGGGCTTCCCATCCTCGTCCAGGCAGCGGTTGTCCACGCGGATGCTGCCGTCGCCGTCCAGGCCATAGGTCGCGGTCACGTCGCGCGCGCCCCGCGGTTCCCATTTCAGCGGCAGGCGGCAGATTTCGAACCAGGTGCCGCCATAGCGGGACAGATCGACATGGGCGACGGTGTTCAGGGACGGGGCCATGAAACGCTCCTTTGCTTGGCGCCCTGACAACCCCCGCGCCCCCGGCCGGGTTTCGCGGGCGGCCGTCCCGGCAGGACTTGACGCCCCCGCGCCGTTCGGTGCTGATCGGCGCAAAAGGCGGCAAAGGACGGCCCATGACCAACCAGCGACACACCCTGCCGGGGCGCATCCTTCGCGGACTTGCGGACAATGTCTCGGGCGTGGGGCTGGTGCTGGGGGCGCTGTTCATGGCGGCCTCGCTGACGCCCAGCCTGATCCCGCGCGGCGAAGGGGTGCAGGGCGTGCTGGCCGGGGTCTGCTTTGCCGCAGGCTACGGGCTTGCGGTGCTGGGGCGCTGGATCTGGGTCACGCTGGAACTGCCGCTGATCCGGGGGCGCACGGGGCGGCAGGTGCTGCTGGCCCTGGCGGTGCTGGCGGCGCTGATCGTGGGTGCGTTCCTGGCGCGCGCGACGGACTGGCAGAATTCCATCCGCGCGCCCATGGGCATGGCGCTGGCCCCGCCCGAACTGCCGCTGATGATCGGCGGCATCGCCCTGGTGGTGGCGGCGGTGCTGCTGGCCCTGGGCAAGCTGGCCGCGGCCCTGGTCCGCCACCTGACCGCGCGGATCGCGCGGGTGGTGCCGCGCCGCGCCGCGCATCTGCTGGGCCTGATCATCGGGGCCGTGCTGCTGTGGTCGCTGGCCAATGGCGTCCTGTTCAGCGGCTTCATCCGCACCGCCGACACATCCGCCCGCGCGCTGGACGCGGTGATCCCGCCCGACATCCTGCCCCCCGCCGATCCCCTGCTGCCCGGCAGCCCCGCCTCGCTGGTCGCATGGGAGGATCTGGGCCGCGAGGGGCGCAACTATGTCGCCGCCACCCCCACGGCGGACGAAATCGCCGCCGTCACGGGCGGCGAGGCGATGCAGCCCCTGCGCGCCTATGTCGGCCTGAACGCCGCCGATACGGCTGACGAACGCGCCGCCCTCGCGGTGGCGGAACTGGACCGCATCGGCGGCTTCGGACGCAGCATCCTGGTTGTCGCCATGCCCACCGGCACCGGCTGGCTGGATCCGGCGGCGATGACCACGCTGGAATACCTGCACCGCGGCGACGTGGCCACCGTGGCGATCCAGTATTCCTATCTGCAAAGCTGGATTTCCCTGCTGGTCGAGCCCGAATATTCGGCCGAGGCGGGCCGCGCCCTGTTCAGCGCCGTGCGCCGCCACTGGCTGACCCTGCCGCCGGACCGGCGCCCGAAGCTTTATCTCTATGGGCTCAGCCTGGGGGCCTACAGCTCGCAGCAATCCTTGCGCCTGTCCGAGATGATCGACCAGCCCTTCGCGGGGGCGCTGTGGGTCGGGCCGCCCTTCGTCAGCCCCTTGTGGCAAACGCTGACGCGGGAACGCGACCCCGCGTCCCCGGAATGGCTGCCCCGGATGGAGCGCGGCCAGACCGTGCGCTTCACCAACGGGCAGCAAGGGCTGTCGGCGGGGGATCCCTGGGGCGGGATCCGCATCGTCTATCTGCAATATGCCAGCGACCCGATCGTCTTCTTCGACCCCCGATCCGCCTGGCACCGCCCCGCCTGGATGGAACCGCCGCGCGGCCCCGACGTGTCGCCGGACCTGCGCTGGTATCCCGTCGTCAGCTTCCTGCAACTGGCCTTCGACATGGCGCTGGCGCTGCATGTGCCGATGGGGCACGGGCATCTTTACGCCTATAACGACCACATCGCGCCCTGGATGGCGGTCACGCAGCCGCAAGGCTGGGACGCGGCGGGGCTGGACCGGCTGCGGCGGCATTTCCTGCGGTTGCAGGCGTCCCTGGCGGAATCCGGCGGCTGACCGGACCCGCGAAACGGCAGATCTGCACATCCTGCAAACCGGCCCTTGTAGCCCGCCGCGCCGCGCCCTAACCATGGGCCATCCGACACAAGCGGTCCCCCTATGCCCCACCCCAATCCGATGCAGGGCATCCTGCTGAAATGCGCCAGCGTGGCGGTGTTCACGGTCATGGCCGCGATGGTCAAGGCCACCTCGGAAGGCAGCGTGCCGCCTGGCCAGCAGGTGTTCTTCCGCTCGGTCTTCGCCATTCCGGTGATCCTGGTCTGGCTGGCCTTTCGGGGCGAATTGTCGGTGGGCCTGCGCACCGTCCGCCCCATGGGGCATTTCTATCGCGGCATCGTCGGCACCACGTCCATGGCGCTGAACTTCTGGGCCTTGGCGCTGCTGTCCTTCCCCGAGGTGACGGCCATCGGCTATGCCGCGCCGCTGCTGGTGGTAATCTTCGCCGCGATGTTTCTGGGCGAGGAGGTGCGCCTGTTCCGCCTGTCCATGGTCGGCGTCGGGCTGACCGGGGTGCTGATCGTGCTGTCCCCGCAACTGCGGCTGGACGCGCCCGCCGATCCGTGGCGCACCCTGGGCGCGGTGGTGGCATTCGGCGGCGCGGTGGGCGCGGCCCTGGCGCAGATCTTCGTGCGCCGCCTGGTGCAGGACGAACGCACCTCGGCCATCGTGTTCTGGTTTTCCGTCACCTCGACGATCCTGGGGCTTCTGACGCTGCCCTTCGGCTGGGTGATGCCCGACGCGCGCACCGCCGCGCTGCTGGTGGGCAGCGGCTTGCTGGGCGGCGTGGCGCAGATCCTGCTGACCTCGGCCTATCGCTTTGCCGATGCCTCGCTGGTGGCGCCCTTTGAATATGTGTCCATGCTGCTGGCGATCGGCATCGGCTGGTATGTGTTTTCCGAAGCGCCGACGGGCGTGGTGCTGGCGGGCGCGGCCCTGGTGATCGGGGCGGGCATCGCCATCATCTGGCGCGAACGCCAGCTGGGCCTGGAACGCAGCCGCCAGCGCAAGGCCATGACCCCGCAGGGATAAAACGCCGGGAATTGAAGGCCCTGGAACCGAAACGCCTTGTCCGCGCTATATAGCCAGCGCCCCATCCGGGGCACGGACCCACAAGCGGAGGACCATCCGATGGTCAGGACGATGCTTTCAGCGGCCCTTGTCGCCGCATCCTTGACAGCGCCCGCGCCGGCGCAGGACCTGGGCGATATCGTCACCGGCGTGGCGCGGCAATACCTGTCGCAGGAACAGGACCGCGCCGCCTTTTCGCAGGCGCAAGGCCAGGGCACGGTCCGCGCCTATCGATCCTATCTTCAGCAGTTCCCCCAGGGGCTTTACGCCGCCGAGGCCCGCGCCCAGATCCGCCGCCTTGGCGGGTCCACCGCCGACCGCGACAACCCGGTGGCCGGGGGCACGGCGGCGGGCGACACATCGGGCCTGACGCGGCAGCAGCGCGTCAGCGTGCAGCGCCAGCTGAACGCGCTTGGCTACAGCACCAATGGCGCGGACGGCAATTTCGGCCCCGGCACGCGGCGCGCCATCGCCCTGTGGCAGCGCGACCGGGGCTATAGCCAGACCGGCAGCCTTTCCACCGCCCAGGCCAACGAGATCCTGCGCGGCACGGCCGCAGGCAACAGCGGCAGCGGTTCATCCCGCCCGACCGCTCTTGGGCCTGCGGACAGCGAGGCCGACCTGGGCCTCAGCCGGTCGCAGAAGGCGGCGATCCAGGCCGGGCTGACGCGGCGGGGCTATGACACGCGCGGCATCGACGGCGCCTTCGGACAGGGCACCCGCAATGCCATCGCCTCGTGGCAGCGGGCGAACGGGATGCAGGCGACGGGATACCTGACCGCCGCGCAGGCCGACAGCCTGATGCGCTGAGCGGGCGTCACGACGGCGGGCCGTCCGCCCGCCGCAACCGCAGTTCCGCCCGAAGGCCACGCCCGCCGGGTCCGTCCCCCAGGGACAGGCCGCCGCCGAACAGGGCGACGATCTCGGCCACGACGGCAAGGCCCAGGCCAAGTCCCTCGGCCTCGTCGCGCGCGCCCCGGGCGAAGCGTGCGCCAAGCCGGGCGCGCAGGTCCGGCAGGATGCCGGGGCCGTCGTCGGTCACCGCAAGGATCGCGTGATCGTCCCGCGCCTGGACGCTGACCGTGACCACCGCGCGGCGCCCGCCATAGGCCAGCGCATTGTCGATCAGGTTCGCCAGCGCCTCGGCCAGCAGGATGGGTTCGGCCCGGACCTGCGCGGGTTCGCCCTCGAAACCCAGGTCGATGCCCGCCTCGGCCGCGCGGGGCACCGCCTCGCCGGTGACATCGCGGGCCAGGGCGGCAAGATCGACGGCCCCCAAGGCCCCCTGCCCCGGCGCGGCATCCACGCGCGCCAGCAGCAGCAGTTGCGCCAGCACCCGTTCGGCATGGGCCAGCGCGGCGTCGCCCTTGGCCACCGCCTGGCGCATCGCCCCCGGCGTGTCCGCCCGCCCGGCCAGCGCCATCTGCGTGCGCAGCACCGCCAGCGGCGTGCGCAACTGGTGGCTGGCATTGCCGGTGAAGTTGCGCAACGCGTCCAGCGCCGTGCCAAGGCGCGCCATGAAGGAATTGACCGCCTCGACCAGGCCCTGCACCTCGAGGGGGACGGATTCGCGGATCGGGGACAGGTCGTCGGGGGACCGGGCGGCGATGGCCTCGCCCAGCCGGTGCAGGGGGCGCAGCGCCAAGGGCACGGCGATCCAGACGATCAGCGCGGCGCCCCCGATCATGCCCATCAGCCGCAGCGCCGACCGGATCAGGATCGACCGCGCCAGATCCCGCCGCGCCAGGGTCGATTCCGCGACCGTCACGGCGAAGGGGATCGATTCCACCCCGGTGGACACGGTGCGGGCCAGGGTGATGATGCGGACCCTTTCGGCCGCGTGGACACCGTCGGCAAAGCCGCGCCCGTCCCGGTCGGTGGCCGCAGGCGTCAGGTCGGCATAGCCCGTCAGGAAGCCCAGGGGGCCATCGACGCGATAGAACACCCGGTCCTGCGCGGTCGAGGTCAGCATCTCCAGCGCGGAATAGGGGATGTCCACCTGCAGGCCCGTATCCTCGTCCACCGTGACGCGCTCGGCAATCGCCAGGGCCGATCCGGCCAGCACGCGGTCGGACACAAGGGTCGCGGTGGCCACCGCCTCGCGCCAGGTGTCGGCCAGGGCCAGCAGGCCCAGGATGGCGGTCGCGGCCAGCAGCCAGCCCAGCAGCCGCCGGCGCAGCGATCCCATCAGGCGGACCTGTCGATATAATAGCCGATGCCGCGCGCGGTGCGCAGATGCACGCCATGGGGGGCCAGGCGGCGGCGCAACCGGCTGGCATATTGCTCGATGGCGTTTTCGGACAGGCTGTCGTCCAGGCTGGTCAGAGACTGGATGATGGCGTCCTTGGTCACGACCTTGCCCGCGCGCATGAACAGCAGTTCCAGCAGCGCAAGTTCTCGCGCGGGCAGGTCCAGCGCCGCGCCCCCGGCGGTGAACCGCCGCGCCGCCAGGTCCAGCGTGACATCGCCCACGGTGACGATGGCCGCGCGCAGCCCCGCCTGACGGCGCAGCAGGGACCGGACGCGGGCCTCGAACTCGCCGATGTCAAAGGGCTTGACCATATAGTCGTCGGCCCCCAGGTCCAGGCCGCGCACCCGGTCCCCGGGCGCGCCGCGCGCGGTCAGGATCAGCACGGCGGCCTGGTTGCCCCGCGCCCGCAGCGCGCGCAGCACCGACAGCCCGTCCATCTGCGGCAGGTTCAGATCCAGGATGATCAGGTCAAAGCGTTCGGCGGCCGCCAGCGCCTCGGCCGATGCGCCGTCGGCCACGCGGTCAACCGCATGGCCCGCGCCCGCCAGCAGGGATTGCAGCGCCTCGGCCAGCTGTTCATTGTCCTCGACCAGCAAAAGCCGCATCACGGTTCCCCCCTGGACGGCCACGATAGCCGGGCGCGGGGGCGTTGTGAACCGGGGCGGGCGCTGCCATGATCGGGCCATGATCCTGCGCGCGATCCTTGCCCTGGTCCTGCTTGCCCTGCCCGCGCGGGCCGAGATGTTCGTCTATGGGGGCGGGGACCAGATCCTGACGATCTATTCCTCGCTGGACAACCACCTGGCCGCGCCGCTGATCGCGGGCTTCCAGGCCCGGAACCCCGACGTGACCGTCCATTACGAGGAACTGCTGACCGGCGCGCTGAACGACCGCATCGTCGCGGAAACCGACGCGGGGCAGGAAACGGCGGACTTCGCCTTTTCATCCGCGATGGATTTGCAGGTCAAGCTGGCCAATGACGGCTATGCGCGACCCGCCGTGACGCCCGACAGCCCCCGCTGGCCCCGCTGGGCCAACTGGCGCGACACCGCCTATGCCCTGACCTTCGAGCCCGCGGTGCTGGTTTATCACCGCCCCGCCTTCCGCGACCGTCCCCCGCCGTCCTCGCGGTTCGAGCTGGTGGACTGGCTGGCCCATGGCGGCGCGGGCGTGCGGGGCCGCGTCGGCACCTATGACATCCGGCGGTCCGCCGTGGGATACCTGTTCCTGGCCCGCGACCAGGAGCATTTTCCCGACATCTGGTCGGTGATCGGCGCGATGGGCCGGGCGGGGGTCCAGCAGTTTTCGACCAGCCAGCAGATCCTGGAACGTGTTGGCGACGGGCGGCTGCTGATCGGCTACAACATCCTGGGATCCTATGCCGCCGACTGGGCGCGCGACCACCCCGATGTGGGGCTGGTGCTGCCGCGCGACTTCACGGTGGTGGTGTCCCGGGTGGGACTGGTGCCGCGCGCCGCCGCCCGGCCCGACCTGGGCGCGCGGTTCCTGGGCTTTTTCATGTCGCAGGCGGGCCAGACCATCCTGGCCGAAAAGCTGCGCCTGCCCGCCGTCAGCCTGGAGGTCTCGGACGAGAACAGCGCGCGCGCCATGCAGGCGGCGCTTGGCGCGCAATTGCGCCCGGTGCCCGTCACCCCGGGCCTGCTGGTCTATCTGGACCAGGCCAAGCGCGCCCGGCTGATCGACCGCTGGCGCCGCGCGACGGGCGGGGATTAGGCGCCCACCGCCGTTTTTCCGGCCGCCCATGTCAGCCCCATGACAGGTTCATCCTGTTTTCTGGCCCCATCCGGGCTGGAGGGTCCGGTTCGCATGTTCGCATCCTGGGAGGATGACCCACAATGAAGCACACCCTTTTCGCGGGGCTGATCGCCGCCGCCCTGGCGGTTCCGGCTTACGCCACCGATTACACCATCATCGCCCCTGCGGCCCCCGGCGGCGGTTGGGACCAGACCGCCCGCACCATGCAGGAAGCCTTGCAGGGCGAAGGCATTTCCGACAGCGTGCAGGTCCAGAACGTCCCCGGCGCGGGCGGCACCGTGGGCCTGGCGCAGTTCGTGTCAAGCGCGCAGGGCAAACCCGACCAGCTGATCGTCGGCGGCTATGTGATGGTGGGCGCGATCCTGACCAACGCCTCCCCCGTGTCATTGGCCGACGTGACCCCCATCGCGCGCCTGACCGGCGAGTATGAGGCGATCGTGGTTCCCGCAGCGTCCGAGATCCAGGACATCAACGGGCTGATCGAAAAGCTGAAGGCCGATCCCGGCGCGGTCAGCTGGGCGGGCGGATCGGCGGGCGGCGCCGACCACATCGCCGTGGGCCTGATCGCCAAGGCGGCGGGCGTCGATCCCACGAAGATCAACTACATCGCCTATTCCGGCGGCGGCGAGGCGCTGGCCGCGATCCTCGGCAGCCAGGTCACGGCGGGCATCTCCTCGCTGGGCGAGTTCAAGGCCCAGGCCGACGCGGGCACGCTGCGGATCCTGGCCGTGTCCTCGGACGAACGGATCGAGGGCGTGGACGCGCCGACGCTGAAGGAAGCGGGCCTTGACGTGGCCTTGCAGAACTGGCGCATGGTCGCCGCGGCACCCGGCATCACCGACGACCAGAAGGCCGCGATCAGCGCCGATATCGAGAAGATGGTCCAGTCGAAGACCTGGCAGGATGCGCTGGCCACCAAGGGTTGGGCCAACACCTATCTGGCGGGCGCGGATTTCCAGGCGCAACTGGACAAGGACATCGCGGCGACCGGCGCGATCCTCAAGGATATCGGTCTGGTGAAATGAGCGGGACCACCCCCCAAGGATCTGCCGGAACGCGTCGCCCCGACGGGGCGACGCTGGTTGTCGCCCTTATCCTGGCCGCCATTGCCGTGGTGATCTGGCGGGATGCCGCGCGCCTGCCGCAGGCGGGCGGCTATGCGGGCGTCGGCCCCGCCGACGTGCCCCGCTGGATCGCCGGGGGCCTTGGCGGCCTGTCGCTGTGGTCGGTGATCGAGGCCTTCCGGTCCGGCAAGACCGACCGCGAGGCGCAGAATGTCGGCCCGATCCTGTGGATCGTGGGCGGGCTGGCCGCGCAACTGGCGCTGCTGACCACGGCGGGATTTTCCATCGCCACGGGGTTGCTGTTCGCGGCAACGGCGGCCGCCTTCGGCAAGCGCAACCTGGCGCTGACCGTGCCGGTGGGCATTGCCTTCGCGCTGGTCGTCTATCTGCTGTTCGCGGGGCTTCTGAAGCTCAGCCTGCCCGCCGGTCCGCTTGAAGACCTGGTCTGGGGCCTGTTTCGGGGCCATAACGGGGGGACGCCCGCATGACCACCTTCGATTTCCTGTTGCAGGGCCTGTCGGTCGCGCTGGACCCGATGATCCTGCTGTATGCGCTGATTGGCGTGACGCTGGGCACCGCCGTGGGCGTGCTGCCGGGCATCGGCCCCGCGCTGACCGTGGCGCTGCTGCTGCCCGTGACCTATGGGCTGGACCCCGCCGGATCGCTGATCATGTTCGCGGGCATCTATTACGGCGGGATGTATGGAGGATCCACGACCTCGATCCTGCTGAACACGCCGGGCGAAAGCGCGTCCATCGTCACCGCGTTGGAGGGCAACAAGATGGCCCGCGCCGGGCGCGGCGGACCGGCGCTGGCCACCGCCGCCATCGGCAGCTTCATCGCGGGTCTTGCCGCCACGGTGCTGCTGGCCTTTGTCGCGCCGACGGTGGTCAAGCTGGCGCTGGTCTTCGGCCCGCGCGATTACTTCGCGCTGATGGTGCTGGCATTCGTCACCGTATCGTCAGCCTTCGGGGAAAGCGCGCGCAAGGGGCTGATCTCGCTGTTCATCGGCCTGGCGCTGGCCTTGGTGGGCATCGACCAGCTGACCGGCCAGGCGCGGCTGTCCTTTGGCGTGCCGCAGCTTCTGGACGGGATCGAGGTCACGACCCTTGCCGTCGCCATGTTCGCCGTGGGCGAGGCGCTGTTCGTCGCGGGCCAGCGGGGCACCGTCGATGACGAGGTGATCGCCGTCAAGGGTTCCGTCTGGATGACCGCGAAGGATTGGGCGCGGTCCTGGAAGCCCTGGCTGCGCGGCACGGTGATCGGCTTTCCCATCGGCGCCATGCCTGCCGGGGGTGCCGACATCGCCACCTTCCTGTCCTATGCGGCGGAAAAGAAGATGTCGAAGCACCCCGAGGAATTCGGCAACGGCGCCATCGAGGGCGTCGCGGGCCCCGAGGCCGCGAACAACGCCTCGGCCGCAGGCACGCTGGTGCCGCTGCTGACGCTGGGCCTGCCCACCACGGCCACGGCGGCGATCATGCTGGCGGGCTTCCAGCAGTTCGGGTTGCAGCCGGGGCCGCTGCTGTTCGCCACCAACCCGCAGCTGGTCTGGGGCCTGATCGCGTCCCTGCTGATCGCGAACTTCATGCTGCTGGTGCTGAATCTGCCGCTGATCGGGCTATGGGTGAAGCTTCTGACCATCCCGCGCCCCTGGCTTTACGCAGGCATCCTGGTCTTTGCGACGCTGGGGACCATCGGCGCCAACCCCTCGCCGGTAGAACTGTCGATGCTGCTGATCTTCGGCGTCATGGGCTATGCCATGCGGCTTTACGGCTATCCCATCGCGCCGGTGGTGGTGGGCCTGATCCTGGGACCGATGGCCGAACAGCAGCTGCGCCGGGCCCTGTCGATCAGCCAGGGGGATCTGACCACGCTGGTCGGATCGCCGGTATCCGCCACGCTGCTGGCGCTGTCGGCGCTGGCGCTGATCGTGCCGCTGATCCTGCGGGCGCGCGGCAAGGGGAAGGTGCTGAGCCAGCTGGCCTCGGACGAGGATTGAGGGACGGTGAGGGAGGCCCCGGCGGTACCAGGGCTTCTGATAGCAGGGCCGTGTGAGGCCTTGTGGATGACAGTTTTGCGGACTTTTCAGACATTGACCAATGGCGGGCGCAACATGATTGTTCCGGTTATCAGCGCTCGTCATCATAGGCTTTGCCATGCCCCAGATCGTCCGCTACCTGACCCATCCACAGGTTCTGATCGAGCCTCTGAAAGACGTCCGGGCGTGGTCACTGAACGAAGTAGGCAGCAATCGGGTCGCTTCATTGGCTGCCCGGCTCGGATCTCTTTCAGGAACGCGCAGGGTGATCAGCAGCGAAGAGACCAAGGCACTTGAGACAGCTACGCCTCTTGCCTCGGCATTGGGCGTGGCGCTAGAGGTCCGGCCGAAGATGCACGAAAATGATCGCAGCGCGACGGGTTTCCTTCCTCCACAGGAGTTTGAGGCCGTTGCAGATCAGTTCTTTGCTGAACCTGCTACTAGTGTGCGGGGATGGGAGACGGCAGAGGACGCGCAGCGCCGCATCGTGGCCGAGGTCGAGGCCTGCCTGACAGCTCCGCAAGACGGAGATATTTTGTTCGTTGGGCACGGCGGGGTTGGCACCCTGCTGTTCTGCGCATTGTCTGGCATCGGTATAGACCAACGCTTCGACCAGGGTCCGGGAGGTGGCGGGTGCTGGTTCGCGTTCGACTCCCACGTTCGGAGGCCACAGCACAAATGGCAGCCGATGGAGGCTCTCATGACCGGCAGCTAAGGGCTCATGGCTTCTTCCCCTTCTTTCCCGCCCGCCACCCCCGCTTCCATGCTATACTCCCCCCTTGCGGTCACGTTTCCCGAAAAGATTTTCCATGCCAGACACCATCCGAACCACTCGCGGGCGCGGCCGCCTGTATGACAGCATCCTGGACACCGTGGGCGACACGCCGACGGTCCGCGTGAACAACCTCGCCCCCGAGGGCGTGACGATCTATGTCAAGGCCGAGTTCTTCAACCCCGCCGCATCCGTCAAGGACCGCCTGGCGCTCAACATCATCGAGGCGGCCGAGCGGGACGGGACGCTGAAACCGGGACAGACCGTGGTCGAGGCGACCAGCGGCAATACCGGCATCGGCCTTGCCATGGTCTGCGCGCAGAAGGGCTATCCGCTGGTCGTGACCATGGCCGACAGCTTTTCCGTGGAACGGCGGCGGCTGATGCGGATGCTGGGGGCCAAGGTGTTGCTGACGCCGCGCGCCGCAAAGGGCACCGGCATGTACAACAAGGCGGCCGAACTGGCGCAAAAGCACGGCTGGTTCCTGGCCCGCCAGTTCGAGACCGCCGCCAATGCCGACATCCACGAAGCCACCACCGCGCAGGAAATCATCGGCGATTTCGCGGGCAAGCGGCTGGATTACGTCGTCACCGGATACGGCACCGGGGGCACGGTCACGGGCCTGTCCCGCGTCCTGCGCCGCGAACGCCCCGAGGTGAAGATCATCCTGACCGAACCCGCCAATGCCGCCCTGGTGGCCAGCGGCACGCCCCAGGAACGCGGCCCCGACCACGCCCCCGCCGCCAGCCACCCCGCCTTCGAGCCGCACCCGATCCAGGGCTGGACGCCCGATTTCATCCCCTATGTCCTGCAAGAGGCGCTGGACAAGGGCGGCTATGACGAGTTGATCCCCGTCTCGGGCGCGAACGGCACCGCCTGGGCGAAAAGGCTGGCCGCGAAGGAAGGGATCCTGACCGGCGTCTCGGGCGGGTCCACCTTTGCCGTCGCCATGCAGATCGCGGAACGGTCCGAACCTGGCACGGTGATCCTTTCCATGCTGCCCGACACGGGCGAGCGGTACCTGTCCACCCCGCTGTTCGGGGACATCGCCGAGGACATGGACGACGAGGAACGCGCCCTGTCGGAATCCACCCCCGGCTACCGGATGGGATAGCCATGGAAACGCTGGACCCGCCGGACTGGGACAGCTTCGCGCGCATCGCGCACGACGCCGTGGACCGGGCCATCGCACGGACCGCCGCCCTGCCCGGCCGCCCGGTCTGGCGGCCGATCCCGCAGGCGGTGCGCGACGGGCTGCGCCAGCCGCTGCCGGTGGATCCCACACCGCTGGACCGGGTGGTGGAGGATGCCTGGGGCGGGGTGCTGGACTATCCCATGGGCAACACGCATCCGCGGTTCTGGATGTGGTACATGGGCGCGTCCAGCCTGACGGGGGCGCTGGCCGATTTCCTGGCGGCTGTTGACGGGTCGAACCTGGGCGGGGGCAACCACGCGGCGGCGGAATGCGAAGGCCAGGTGATCGACTGGCTGCGCCAGATCGCCGGTTTCCCCGAAGGCGCCAGCGGCACGCTGACCAGCGGCGGCTCGGTCGCGAACCTGATCGGCCTGACGGTGGCCCGCAACCGCATGGCGAGGGTGGACTTGCGCGAAGAAGGGTTGGCCGCCCTGCCCCGGCCCTTGCGCGTCTACGCCTCGGACCAGGTGCATGGCTGCCACCAGAAGGCGGTGGAGCTGCTGGGCATGGGCAACCGCGCGCTGCGGCGAATCCCCACCGGCCCCGATTGCCGCATGGACATGGCCGCCCTGACACGCGCCATCGACGAGGACCGCGCCGGGGGCTGGCAGCCCACCTGCGTCATCGCCACGGCCGGGACGGTCAACACCGGGGCCATCGACCCCTTGCCCGCCATCGCCGACCTGTGCCGCGACCGGGGGCTGTGGTTCCATGTCGATGGCTGCATCGGCGCGCTGACCCGGCTGTCGCCCCGCCACGCGCCCCTGCTGGACGGGATGGACCGCGCCGACAGCCTGGCGCTGGATCCGCACAAAAGCCTGCATGTCCCGTTCGAGGCAGGCTGCATCCTGGTCCGCGACGCGCAGGCCCATCTGGACAGCTTCGCGCTGCATTCCCCCTATCTGGACCCGGCGCTGCGCGGGATCGCGGCGGCGGAATGGCTGCTGGACTGGGGCATCCAGACCACCCGCGGGTTCCGGGCGCTGAAGGTCTGGATGATGCTGCGCGAACACGGCACCGCCCGCTTTGGCCGGATCATCGGGCGCAACATCGACCAGGCCCGGCGCATGGCGGCGGGGATCGACGCCCATCCCCGGCTGGTGCGGCTGTCCCCGGTCACGCTGGACATCGTCTGCTTCCGCTATGACCCCGGCGGGCTGGACGCCGCAGCCCTGACGGCGCTGAACGCCGAGATCATGATGCGACTTCAGGAAACCGGCATCGCCGCCTTTTCCGACACCACCGTCCATGGCCAGCACGGGCTGCGGGCGGCGATCTGCAACCACCGCACCACGGACGAGGATATCGACACGGCCCTTGCGGCGGTGGTGCGGACCGGCGACGACCTGGCCCTGGCCGCGACCCATGCAGGGCCCGCATGACGGATCTGCGCAGATGCTGCGTTGCGGCATGGCGGGGAAAGGCCCATCTTCCCCCTGTCAACCAAGGACAGAAAGAGAGACCCGACATGACCGCCCTCCGCAACGCCATGACCCGCCTCCGCGCGCTCCTGGACGTGATGGATGCCGCGATTTCCGCCTCGGCCGCCGTGCGCTCGCACCACGCGCCCTCGGTGGCCGACCTGCGCCGCCTGGGGATCGAGCCGACCCGCGCCACCATGGCCGCCATGTCGCGCGCCTGATCCGCGCGGACAGCCTGCCGACCCTGGCCCGCCACTGGCGGGCCTTTTGTTTTGCAGGGCTCAGGGGGGGAAACGCACCGCGTGGCCCTTGCCTCCGCTTGCCGGAACAATTTCTCCGCGCGCTTGTTTTCCTTTCCAACGCCCGGCCCGCCAGACCGGGCCGTCGCAGCAAGGGAGAAGACCCGTGGCGCATACTTTGGAGCAAACCGCAGGAACCGGACGGCCCCCTTCGATCGTCGCGGTCTTTGCCGACCGGAACGCGGCCGCCGCCGCGACCCAGGGGCTGCGAGACGCCGGCATCGACGGCGGCATCATCCATGACGCCAGCGGCAGCGGCAGCCTGACCCACCCCGCCCTGGCCCGCCTGCCCGAGGCCGACCGGCAGGCGGTCGCCACCGCCGTCGCGGAAAACGGCGCCGTGCTGGTCGTGACGGGCCGGTCCCAGGCCGAACACGACCTTGCCCTGTCCGTTCTGAACCGGCAGGCAGGCGGCCCCGCCCCCACCGGCGGCGCGGTCAGTGACGACTCGGCCCTGCCCGACGGGATCCGCGGCACCACCCGCGACGTTCCCTATACCCGGCCCAAGGACGAACACGCGGGCCACGGCGACGCCTTCCCCGACCACATGCCCGAGCGGTCCCCGGGACAGGGGGCGGGAACGGGCCTTTACATCGTCCACGGCGACTGACGCGTCCCACCCGGCAACGAGGCTTTCCCATGACCGACATCGGGGCGCGGGCGCGCGAGCTTGGCATCCAGCTGGATTACGAAGGCGTCGGCGGCACCCGCCACGAGGTGCCCGAGGAAACGCTGGAAAAGCTGGTCGCGGCCTTCGAGCCCGCCCCCGCGATGCGCCCGCAGGCGCTGGAGGCGCCCAGGGGCGTGCGCTGCCACCTGCCCGAAGGCCCCCCGGCCTGGGGCGTGGCGGTGCAGCTTTACCAGATCCGCACGGCGCGGAACTGGGGCATCGGCGACTTTGCCGATCTTGAAACGCTGGCGGCCATCCTGGGCGCGCAGGGGGCAAGCTTCATCGGCCTCAACCCGCTGCACACGATGTTTCTGGCCGATCCGGCGCGGTGCAGCCCGTTTTCGCCCTCGAACCGGCGCTTCCTGAACCCGCTTTATATCGCCGTGGACCGGGTGGAGGGCTTTGCCCCCGCCATGGCCGACCCCGATGAGATCGCCCGGCTGCAGGCCACGGATCTGGTGGACTATCCCGCCGTGGCCGCCCTGAAGCTGCGCGCCCTGCGCGCCGCGTGGCAGGCGGCTGGCGCCCCCGATGCCAGCGACGCCTTTCGCAAGGAAGGCGGGGATGACCTCGACCGGCACGCGCTGTTCGAGACGGTCTCGGCCCATATGGTGGCCCGGGGCCATGGCGCGGGCTGGCGCAGCTGGCCCCCCGCCTGGCAGGATGCCGAAGGGCCCGACGTCACGGGTTTCGCCCGCGACCATGCCCCCGACCTGGCCTTCCACCGCTGGCTGCAGGAACAGGCCGACCGCCAGCTTGCCCGCGCGCAGGACGCCTGCCGGGAAGCGGGCATGGGGATCGGCCTTTACCTGGACATCGCCGTGGGCGAGGCGGCGGACGGGTCGGGAAGCTGGGGACGGCCCGACGTGCTGCCGGGCGTCCGCATCGGCGCGCCGCCCGATTACTTCAACGAAAAGGGCCAGGACTGGGGCCTTGCGCCCTTGTCCCCCGCCGCGATGACCGCGACGCGGGCCGCGTCCTTCGGGACGCTGATCGGCGGCGTGATGCGCCGCGCGGGCGCCGTCAGGATCGACCATGCCATGGGGTTGTGGCAACTGTTCCTGATCCCCGACGGGGCGGATGCCAGCACCGGCACCTATGCCCGCTATCCGCTGGACGACATGCTGCGCGCGCTGGCCCAGGCCTCGAACCGGCACGGCGCGGCCGTCATCGGCGAGGATCTGGGCAACGTCCCCCCCGGCTTCCGCGAGATGATGGAGGATGCCGGGATCCTGTCCTATCGCATCCTGTTCTTTGAACGCGACGAAACCGATTTCATCCCGCCGCAGGATTACCCGGCCCATGCGCTGGCCTGCCTGTCCACCCATGACCTGCCGACCTTCCAGGGCTGGTGGCGCGGCGACGACGTGCGGCTGCGCCAGGAGTTCGACCTTGTAGGCGAGGACACCGGCCGCGAACAGGCCGAGGCCCGCCCCGCCGAACGCAAGGCCCTGCTGGACGCCCTGGCCGACGCGGGCCTGCTGCCGGAAAGCCCGGACACGGCCGAGGACGCCGCCCCGCTGGAGGTGGTGTTGGCCGCGCACCGCTATCTGGCGCGCACGCCCTGCCGCCTGATGGCCGTGCGGCTGGAGGATCTGGCGGGCGAGACCCGCCCCGTGAACCTGCCCAGCACCCAGGACGAATACCCCAACTGGCGTCCCAAGCTGGGCCTGGCCCTGGACGACGTGGTGGCAAGCGACACCTTCCGCGCCATTGTCGCGGGCATCCGGTCCGAACGCCCCGGAAGGGCGGATTGATCTATGTTTAGCCCGCCTGCGCGGAACAGATGCGCGGACCGGCGGGTTCAGTGTTACGAAATCCGCACGCGTGGCGGACCCCTTGCAAAGGATGATCACCATGACCAATCCCGCACATGACCTTTTCCTGGACGGGCTGCGCAACGCGCACGCCATGGAAAAGCAGGCCCTGTCGATCATGCAGCCGCAACTGAACCGGCTGGAACACTATCCCGAGGTGTCGGCCCTTCTGGACCGCCACATCCGCGAGACCGAGGGCCAGCTTGCCCGCATCGACCAGTTGCTTGACGGCATGGGCGAATCCGCCTCGGGGCTGAAGGATACGATGCTGTCGCTCAGCGGCTCGATGGCGGCCATGACCCATACGCTGGCCACCGACGAGATCCTCAAGAACTCGATGGCGAACTTTGCCTTCGAGCATTTCGAGATCGCGGCCTATATGTCGCTGATCACGGCGGCGGAACTGTCGGGACAGACAGCGGCCATCCCGGTCCTGCAGCAGAACCTGGATGAGGAAAAGGCCATGGCCGCCGCCATCGAAGCCAGCCTGCCCCATGTCGTCCGCCAGTATGTGGCCCTGTCGGGCAGCGGCGAACGCGCCGACATCTGACAAAGGCCAGGGGGGATCCGATGCCGTATTCCGAGATCCTGGCCTTGTCGCGCCAGGCGGCGGCCGGGGAGTTGTCCCCCTGGTTCGACGCCCGGCTGAAGGCGCAGATCGACGCGGGCCTTTTCCTTGGCGAAGGCCGGTTGGCCCAGGTGCGGGACCGGATCACCGGGCAGTTGGCCGATTACCGCACCCAGGCCGGGGTCGGCACCGCCGTCCTGGGCATGTCGGGGGGCGTCGATTCCGCGCTGACGGCGGCGCTGTTCAAGCGGGCGGGCTGGCGCGTGATCGGCTTCACCCTGCCCATCCGCCAGGATCCCGTCGAGACCGAGCGCGGGGTCGAGGCCTGCGAGGCCCTGGGGCTGGAACATCTGCACCTGGATCTGTCCCCCGAATACGAGGCGATGGTGGCCGCCCTGGGCCGCGTCGATGAGGCGATGCCCGGGTCGGACGACACGCCCGCCCGGACGCGGCGGGGCAACCTGCGCGCCCGGCTGCGGATGATCACGCTTTACGACCAGGCGCACCGCTTTGGCGGCATCGTCGCCAGCACCGACAACTTTTCCGAACTGGGCGCGGGCTTCTGGACGCTGCATGGCGACGTGGGCGACCTGGCGCCGGTGCAGGGCCTGATCAAGTCCTGGGAAATCCCCTGGCTGGCCCGAGAGGTCGGCGTGCCGGAAAAGACCTGGCGCGCCAAGCCCACCGACGGCCTTGGCATCGGCGGCGGCGACGAGGCGCAGATCGGTGCGACCTATCTGGAATGGGACATCACCGTCTTCGCCATCGCCGATGCGCTGCGCGCCGATCCGCAACTGACCGCCGAAAGGCTGGCCGAGGCGCTGGACATGGGCGGGGACGATCACGCGCGCCGGATCCTCGGCACCGTGCTGGCGCGGCTGCGGATGACCTGGCACAAGCGGGTGAACCCGATCCGCTTCGACCATCCGCTGGCCGACCGCTTCGCCCTGATCGACCGCGCCGACGAGGCCCTGTTCCGGCCCCCGGTCCTGCGCCGGGGGGACGTCCATGACGACCGGGGCCTTTGACTGCGCCATCGTCGGGGGCGGCCCGGCGGGCATGACGGCGGCGATCTATCTGGCGCGCTTCCGCCGGCGGGTGGTGCTGATCGACGCGGGGAAAAGCCGCGCCTCGCTGATCCCGCGGTCGCACAACCATCCGGGCTATCCCGACGGGATCCACGGCAACGACCTGCTGGACCGGATGCGCCAGCAGATGGACCGCTTCGGCGTGACCGTGCTGCACGAAAAGGCCACCGACATCGCCCCCCTTCCCGGCGGCGGCTTCCGGATCACGGCGGGCCAGCCCCTTGCCGCAGGGCATGTGATCCTGTCCACCGGATCGCGCGACCGCCTGCCGCCCCTGGACAACGCGCTGGACCACATCCGCGAGGGCCTGCTGCGCCAATGCCCGATCTGCGACGCCTATGAGCTGACCGGCCAGCCCGTGGCCGTGATCGGCGCGGGCGACTGCGCGGCGGGCGAGGCGCTGTTCCTGCGCCACTACACGCCCGACATCGCCATGCTGACGCTGGGTGACGACCTGGCCGTCGCGCCGCCAGTCATGGAAAAGCTGGAAAAGGCCGGCGTGCGGATCGTCACGGATCACGCCACCGACTGGGACTTCGGCGAGGGCGGCGTGGGGGTCAGGCTTGGCGGCAACCCGGCCCGCTTCCGCGCGGTTTATTCCGGCCTGGGCATCGACCCGCAGAACAGCCTGGCCCGAAGCCTTGGCCTGAACCTGGCCGAGGACGGCCGCATCACCACCGACGCGCATCAGGAAACATCCGTGCCCGGGGTCTTCGCGGCGGGGGACGTGGTGACGGGCCTCAACCAGATCGCCATCGCCATGGCCCAGGGAGAGATCGCGGCAACCCGCGTCCACAACCTGATGCGCGTGCAAGAGGACCGCTGTCTGGCCGACAGCCTTTAGCGCGGCGGCGTCCACCCCTGCCCCACGCCGCGCCCCGTCCTTCGCGCATCGCCAGACCTCAGCCCCTTTCCCGGATCTCCGCGATCACCATCCCGCTTTCCGGCAGCGCCGGGATGCGCGACAGCCGGACCGTCAGATCCTGCGGCGGGACGGTATAGTCCATCGCCTCGACCAGCAGCCGGGTGGCGCGGGCGATGGCGGCGACGGTCAGGCGCTCGCCCGGGCAGCGGTGGCCGCCATGCGGATCACCCGCGCCCTGCGGCACGAAATCGAAGCCGAAATCCCGCCAGGACAGCGCGCGGCCCGCGTCGAAATCCCCGGGCGCGGGAAACAGCCGGGGATCGTGGCAGATGCCGAACAGATCGACCATCATCCAGTCGCCCTTCGACACCGCCAGCCCGCCGTGGCGGAAATCCCGCCGGGCGATGCCGCCGATGGCCGGGAAGAAGGGATAAAAGCGCCGCACTTCCTCGGCGAAGCGTGCGTAGGCGTCGGGGGATGCGCCGCGCAGCGCGTCCCGCCAGGCGGGATGCCGGTGCAGGGCCAGCGCGGCAAAGACAAGGTAACGCCCGATGGCCACGGTGGGGCGCAGGATGTTGATCAGTTCGACCGTGGCCTGGTTCGGGGACAGCGGGGCGCCGTCCGCGTCGCGGAAACCCGCGATGCGGTGCAAGGCCGTGTCGCCCGCCGCGCCCGTCGTCCGCGCGCGGTCGATGATGCGGCGGATCCGCCGCTCGACCCGGTTGCGGCGCGCGAGCGCCAGCCACATGCGCGGGCCGATGCGGCCGCTGTTCTCGACCGCCGAGGACAGGTCGCCCGCCATCCGGGCCGGATCGTCCAGCGGAACCCCCGCCCAGCGAAAGACCGCCAGCGTCAGGACAAGGTTCACCGCGTCGAACAGGGTGACGCGGCCCCGGGCGGTCCAGTCCCGCAGGGCCAGCCGCCATTCGTTCTCGAACAGCGCCAGGAAGGACCGCTCGGCCCCGTCCGTCATCAGCAGCCCGGTGAACAGCGCCTTGCGGTGACGGTGCGGGGCACCGTCCAGCAACTGCACGCTGCCCTTGTCCTGCAACAGCCGCAGGACCGTGGGCGGCATGGCCCCCCTGCGGGTGAACAGGTCGGGGTCATAGATCAGCCGCGCGGCATCCGCCCCCCGCCCGCAGATCACCGGGCGCAGCATCAGCCGGGCGCGGAACCAGTCCGATCCCAGCCTGTCGCAGCCATCCCCGATGAAGCGATAGCCCTGGCGCAGGAAGCGCAGCGTGTGGTCGGGTCCCGGCAGGCGGGGCGGCGCGGCGCTCATGCGGGCAGCAGGCGGGGGGCATAGCGGCTGTCGCGCGGCAGGCCGAGCGCCCCGAAATCGCCCGCCAGCCGGTCCAGCGCGTCCTGGAAATCCGGCCCCGCCAGCGCAGGCCCGTGGCCCGCGATCATCGCGCGCGGGCGCAGCGCGGCCAGCCTGCGCACGGATTCCCCCGCCGCCAGCCAGTCGGTCGTGAAATAGGCGGGCGGCCCTTGCAGCTTCGGCGTCTGCAAGGCGGCGCTGGAGATCGACTCTTGCTGCGTGGCGCTGATCGCGTCTCCCGCGATCAGCCGGCCCGTCGCCTCGTGCCAGAAGGACACATGGCCCGGCGCATGGCCCGGCGTGTGGATCCAGCGCCAGCCCTTCAGCCCCGGGATGCTTCCGTCGGGCGGCAGATCCGCCAGCCTGTCCGCGATGTCGATCGGGCTGCGGGGGAACAAGGGGGACAGTTCCGCCATCAACCCGCCGCCGACCTCGGGCGCGGGCGGGGGATAGGACCGGCTGCCGTCCAGGAAGGGGCGTTCCCGGGGATGGGCCAGGACGGGCGCGTCCCATGCGCGGGCCAGCTGTTCCAGCGCGCCCACATGGTCGAAATGGCCGTGGGTCATCAGGATCGCGGCGGGACGCGCGTCACCATACCGCGCCCGGGCCGCCGCCCGGATGAAGGGGGCAGATCCCGCGATCCCCGCATCGACCAGGAACCAGTCGCGGTCCCCCGCCCCGGGCGCGCCGATGAAGGCCACGTTCACGATGCCGCAGCGCAGGCGCATCAGGTCGGGGCCGATGTCGGTGGCCACCGCGCTGTCGGGCAGGGGAATGCCCTGCGGCCCCTCGGGGCTGGTCAGGGCGGCGGCGGCCAAGGAAAAGCCGCCATAGCCGGTCAGGAAGGCGCGCGGGCCGGGCCGGGCCTCTCGCAGTCCCGCCGCCAGGCAGGCGGCCCCCTGGGCCGCGTCCAGCATCCGGTGCTGGTCCAGGTCAATGCCACCCTCCGGCCCCCGGCGATAGCGGGTGGCCAGCGAATAGGCGGCGACGCCAAGTCCCGCCAGCGCCAGCGGGCGCGACAGGCGCGCGGGCCAGCGCAGCGCGTGGGGCAGCAGCACCAGCATCGCCGCCGATGCCGCATCAAGGGTCGCGTGCAGGCGGGGCGGGATCATGGGGTTTCTCCGGTCATGGTGTTTCCTTCACACGCGTGTCCAGTTGAAGCAGCCGGGGGGCGTGCCCGCGCCGCTGACCAGCAGGGCGCCGGACAGGTAAAGCCTCCAAGGGCTGCGGCCTTCCAGTTGCGCCACCGTCACCTGCGACAGGGGATCCATCCAGACCACCCGGGCATCCCCCAGACCGGCGCGGGACAGCGCATCCTCGGGATCAATGCCCGGGGCGAAGACGATGGTGGTGAAGGGCTGGCCCTCGGGCGGCTGCGCGGCCCAGATCCCGCCAAGGGCCGCCACCAGCCCCAGGACCAGGACAAGCGCCGCGGGCCGTGGCCCGCCCTGCCCCGGGCGGCGCAGCAGCAGCCAGCCGATCAGGATCGGGACCAGGCCGAACGCCGCCATCCAGCCCAGATCCCAGGCCAGCGGCGCGGGGCTGTCCAGCTTGACCCGGTGGATGCCCAGCAGCCAATGCGACAAGACCCCGTCGATGACATGCCAGGCGCCAAAGCCCGCCAGCACCATCCCCAAGGTCGCGCCCGTCGCCACCGCCTGCCCCCGCGCGCGCCACAAGCCCCACAAGGCCAGCGCGGCCAGGCCATACATCAGCGCGTGGAAATAGCCGTCCCACAGGATCTGCACCCGCAGGTCGGCCATGCCGGGCACCAGGCTCAGCAGGTGGTGCCATTGCAGGATCTGGTGCAAAAGGATGCCGTCGAAGAACCCGCCAAGCGCGAAGCCCAGAAGAAATGTCCAGCGCATCCAGGCAAAGCGTGCCATTGTCCTCCTCCCCCGATGAAACGGCCCGCCGGACAAACCCGGCGGGCCATGGGATCAGCCTGCGATCTGTTCGGCCTGGGCGCCGCTTTTCGGCCTGGCCATCCCCAGGTCGGGCTTCTGGTCGGACGGATGCAGCTTGCCCGTGGTGAAGGTGCCCTTGCCGTCGATGGACGGCCCCTCGCCCCAGCGGCCCGGGACCGGCGCGCTGCCGTCAGCCTGAAATCCCAGATAGGCATAGGAAAACTCGGTCTTTTCCTCGGCCTGGGGATGGCTGTTGGGGATCGGGAAGGCGCCGGTCATGCCGCCCAGTTCCTCAAGCGCGGCCAGCCACTGGTTCTGGTGCATGGTGTCGCGCGCGATCAGGTATTGCAGCATGTCCTTCATGCCCGCGTCATCCGTCATGTTGTAAAGCCGCACGGCCAGCGTCCGGCCCGTCGCCTCGGCGGCGACATTGGCGGTCATGTCGGCGGCGATGTTGCCGCTGGCATAGATGTGGGACATGTCGAAGGGCACGCCGTCGCTGTCCACCGGCATGGCCGACAGCCCCGAGGAGAGGAGGTTCTTGAGGTTCATGCCCCCCATCACGGCGGCGATGGCGCGGTCGCCCGCCACCATTTCCTCTTTCATCGACAGGGGCGCGCCTTCCAGGTTCATGGCCACGGCGGTCGCCAGCATCTCGATATGGCCGAACTCCTCGGCGGCGGTGTTCATCAGGAGGTCGCGGAACTTGGGGTTGCCGCGCGCGCCGCAGGCCTGGAAGAAATACTGCATGGCCACGCGGATCTCTCCCTCGACGCCGCCGATGGCTTGCTGAAGGGCACGGGCAAACAGCGGATCGGGGGTCTCGACCCGGACGGGATACTGCAGCTTGTTGTCGGTATAGAACATCGAGAAAGCTCCGGCTGTGGATGAAAGACCAGCCTGCGGCGGCGGGCGATTTCAGCCCGCAAGCCCGGTGTCGGCTGTCCGACATGCAAACCGTGCAAGCGCCCGATTGTTCCCCCGGCACGGCCGGGGCAACCTTTATCAACCCGGGCCGGCGTCAGTGGCCGCGGCGCTTGCGGGCCTCCTCCAGGGCCTTTTTCAACTGCTCGGCCAGCAGCTTCAGCCGGGGCGGGACCGGCTGGCTGGCGGCATCGCGCAAAAGCTCCGCTATGGCGGGATCGGGTTCGGAAAGGGGGTCGTCGTCGGCGGTCATGGTCTTTGCTGCCCCAGGCACGACCGGCGCGGTTGACAGATCCCTTGGGTGCCTGCCACCTTTCTAGGCCAGGAACCGCCTTCTGAAAACCACGCCTTGTCGAGACTTGTCGTTTTTTTCCGTTCCCGCGGGAACAATGCCCCGGGGCCAGGGTTCAGACCGCCGCCAGCCGACCCTTGACGCAAAGGCACAGGAGATATCGCATGGCCGATCAGTTGGGTTCCCTGGACCTTGCGACGCAGCGAACCCGCCCGGGACAGGTCGTCCCGCCGCCGGTGCCCGCCCCGGGCATGTCGGACGACATCCTGGATTACCTGCCCGCGCTGCGGGCCTTTGCGCGGGGCCTGTGCCGGGGCGCCCAGGATCCCGACGACCTGGTGCAGGAAACGCTGCTGCGGGCCATCGAATATGCCGACACCTACCGGCCCGGCACGAACCTGCGCGCCTGGCTGTTCACCATCATGCGCAGCCGCTTCTACAACAACTGCCGCCGCGCGGGGCGCGAGACGACCGGGCAGATCGACTGCGTTTCGGCCCTGCCCAAAAGCCAGCCCAGCCAGGAATGGCACCTGCGCCACAAGGAGATGCTGCAGGCCCTGGACCGCCTGCCCGCCCATTACCGCGAGGCGCTGGTGCTGATCTCGGTCCTGGGGGAAAGCTATGTCAACGCGGCCAGGATCCTGGATTGCGACATCGGCACGATCAAAAGCCGCGTCAGCCGCGCCCGCCGCATCCTGCGCGACATGCTGGCCCCCGAATTCTAGGGATTTTTCAGACCCATTAACCCATTGGTAACCTTTCGCCGTCATGAAGCGGCCGACCATGCCCATCCGGGGGCATGAAATAGGGCGCACGCGGCATGGATGCACAGCTTGACAACAGCATGGACAGCGACGCCCACCCCATTCCCGCGCGGTTGCAGGCCCTGATGGCGCAGTTGCGCAAGGCGATCCTGCAAGCGCCGCCCCCCGGCCAGACCGCGCCCGATCCCTGAGCGCGCGCGCCTGGAACATTCCGCCCCGCCGATTGTTGCGCGCCCGGATGTCCATCGGAGGAGACGACATGACCACCGAACGCGAAGACCGGATCCGGCAGCGCGCCCACCAGCTTTGGGAAGAACAGGGCCGCCCCGAGGGCAGGCATGACGAACACTGGCAGCAGGCCAGTTCCGAGATCGGCGAGGAAAACGGGGACAGCCAGGGCGGGGGGGACAGCGCCAGCACCGGCGACTTTGCCCCGGCCCACCGCTTGCAAGAGGATCCGCCCGAAGGCGACCGCGACACCATCGAATCCGAACTGGCCCGGCGCCAGTATGACGACCTGGAAAAGGGCACGAGCCAGGGCTGACGCAAGCAGGGGCGCGGTCGCCGCGCCCCTCAGCCCGCCAGCCAGCGCAGGGACCGTTCCAGCCTTGCCGCCCCGTCGCGGTCGAACCAGCGGCCATGGGCAAAGATCACCCGCTCGGGCCGGGTCTCGACCAGCCGCCGCCCCGCCTCTCGCGCGGGCTTGCCGCCCAGCCTGACGACCGCGCGCAGATAGGCGGGCGCGCGGCCGTCGGGCGCCAGCACGCCCGCCGCCGCCGCAAGGGGGCGCAGGGGCAAGGGCAGCTTGCGGGCCTCGAAGTTCTGGACCAGATCGACCAGGATCAGCGTCCCGCTGGCCCGGTGATGCAGCGCCACCTCGCAGAACCCGCCCGCGCCCGGCACGACGATCTGGTCCAGGTCCGGCGGCCAGCCCGGCGCGGTGTTGGACCCCAGGTCGTGGTCCAGGCGCAGGCCGGATTTCCTGACCTGCGCGCGGTCGCGCAGGCCGGGCGCGGCCCAGGTCACGGCCTCGGGCAGTTCCCGCTGCCAGTCCTTCAGAAAGGTCCAATGGGCGATATTGGGCGCGACCAGGTGCCGGATCGGGCCGATCTCCTCGATCCGCCGGCACAGGTCGGGCGTCAGGCGGGACGGCGAATGAACCATGGTGTCGCCGGTGGACAGGCGGATCACGGTGGACCGCACCGGGATCGGGATCACGCCCATGGCCTTCATCGGACCGCTGTCCACGACCCAGACATCCTCGGCAACAGGCTTCGGCACGTCCAGCGGGGGATAGGTGACATCGGCCATCAGCGCCGTCCCCGCAGCGCCACCGCCACGACCGCCAGCGCCCCCAGGCCAAGCGCCACGCCCGCCACCCCTGTCCGCTGCGCGGGCGAACGCAGCCCGCCGTCGATGCCGCCCGGCTGGCGCGGAGGCTGGAACAGGGTGCCGCTGTCGATGGGCGCGCGGGGGGCGCGCCGGAAATAGCTTTCGAGGAACAGTGCAATTGCCCGCGTCGTCAGCCCGGGCGAGATGGCGTGCCCCAGCCGGATCAGCGCGGTGGGCGCGCCGATCATCGTGGTGGGCTTGGGGTGCCGGGCCAGGCGGAGGATGGCATCGGCCACGCGGCGCGCGTCCAGCACCGGCGGCGGGGCCGACAGTTCCTTGCCGGTATAGTTCGCCCCATGCGCGATGCCCGGCGTATCGACAAAGGACGGATAGACATCGCAGACATGGATGTCCTTGTGGTGGATCAGCTCGCCCCGCAGCGCCTCGGAAAATCCGCGCAGCCCGAACTTGCTGGCGCTGTAGGCCGCCGCAAAGGGCGCCGCCGCGAACCCGCCAAGCGAGATCATGTTGACAAAAACCCCGTGCCCCTGCTGCAGGAAGATCGGCAGCACGGCATGGGCGTCGTTCATGTGGCCGATCAGGTTGGCCTTGATCACCTGCTCATGCGCCTTGATCGGAACCTCGTGAAAGGCGCCCACCGCGCCGGTGCCCACGTTGCTGACCCAGACCTCGATGCCGCCGCCGAAATCGGTCGCCTGCCGGGCGACCTCGGCCATGGCGAGGGCGTCGGTCACGTCGGCGGCCAGCGCCAGCGTCCCGGCCCCCAGGTCGCGGCAGGTGTCGGCGACCGCGTCAAGCGCGCCCTGGTCGCGCGCCACCAGGACCAGCCGCGCGCCCGCCCGGGCGAAAGCCTCGGCCGTGGCCTGGCCGATTCCGCTGGAGGCGCCGGTGACGACCACCGTCGACCCCCGCATTCCGTTTCCAACCTTGTTCATCCGCCGATGCCCCGCGATGGTGACCGCCTCAGGAACGGCGGGCCGGGCGCAATGTTCCAGGGAGGCAACAGTCTGGTCCCGTTTGCCTGGAACATCCGGGCGGCGGATGGGTTGGCGGCCGTCGGTTCGGCAGCGAAACCCTCCCTCCTCCGGTCATCACGCCGCCGGGCCGGCACCCCCCTTCGTTACGGCCGACGCCTAGCCGTCGATCCCCTCGAACAGCCCCGGGGCCATGTCGCGCCAGAACTGCGCGATGCGCGTGGCGTTGAGCGGCGACATCCAGCCATGCCGCTCGAAATCGTCGCGCAGCCGGGCGTCGGGAAGCTGGCTCATGAACAGCCGCCGGTCGGCGTCGCGCTGCGTAGGGGTGCGCGCCTTCACCGCATCGAGGATCCGGCGCAGGCGTTCCGCCCGGGGCGAGGGCGCAGGCGCCGGCAGTGCGGGCGCGCCCCCTGCCCCGCCGTCGCCGTCCAGCGCCGCGCTGAGATAGCCGATGCGGCTGCGCACGCCTTCCTTCGCCTCGACATAGGCCAGCTTGGCCATAACCTGCTCCTCGCCATGGGCGGTCAGCCATTGGCGCGCCAGCCGGTCGCTGACGCCAAGCGCGCGCAGCCGGGCATAGACCGGGCCATGCCGCGCCCCTTCCCCGTCGTCGATGTCCAGGATCGCCAGCTGCGGGTTCTCAGCGATGCGGAATCGGATATCGGTGACGGCACGGCCCATCTTCTTCGTCTCGGGCGCGACGATGATGTTGCTGGTGCGGTTCACCTCGGCCACGGCGGGCTTGATGATCTTGGCGTTGAGGTGCTTGAAGGTCTCGTAATAGGCCGATCCATCGACCCCCATCAGGCGGCGGAACAGATCGAGCGGCCACCAGCCGGTCGAGCCCGTCCGCACGAAGCGATAGCAGTTTTCATACAGCGCCAGGGCGTGCCCGCTGGTGAAGCGGCGCTGGATGTTGAGGTTGATCAGCGCGAAGACCTTGGGATCGTGCAACTTTTCCGCCAGGGCCGGGGAATAGGCGTATTCGCAGACGCCCCCCTTCAGCTTGGCATAGGACAGAAGGCTGCTGACCCCCCATTCCTGCTGGCCCTTCTCGTCCAGCATGTCCCATTCGGCCACCGTCTCGGCCAACCCGCGCAAGGACTGCTTCAGCGTGTCCATGTCGTTGGAGTTATAGCCGATCATCAGGCACAGGGTGCGCGCGTCGATCTGGTGGCGCGCGCTGCTGGTCAGCGTGTCATAGGCATTGAGCAACAGCACGTTCGACAGCTTGCGCTGAAGCAGCGTCAGCTTGCCCGATACATGGATCGCCGCCACGTGCTTCTTGACCGCGCCCCGCCGCAGCGCGCCGGTCAGCTGGTCCCTTGGAATGTCGTCCATCGCATCTGCCCCGTTTTCGCGATCATGCCCCAAACAGGTACCCAAGGGCAACCACCGCCCGGGCACCAAGGCGTTGCGTGTTTCGCCCGTGCAACGTCCCGGAAACGGATACCCTTGGCGGCGCAGGCGGCCCAAAGGAACCCGTTTTCAGGATGGCAAGGGTAGTGGAGGGAGGCTTTCAGAACCCATTTAGCTTTATTTGCACCCCCAAACCCCCTTTCCCGCGAATCGGCGCCCCCTGTCCCGGAATCGGATGCCCCCCGTCCCGTGAACGGGTGCCATCCATCCCGGAAACAGGTGCCGAAACGACCGCAAGCCTTTATCCTGTATAAGAAAACAGACCCGCAAAGATCCTTAAAGAATCAAAGATCCCTAAAATCATGATGTCTTTTCGGGATCATTCAGGGGGATTTCGCCGCGAAACCTCCCTTGCGCGATTCCCTTGGGCAGGATCATGTGCAAGAGATTGCAGAAACATCGCGTCAAAGCAGCACATCGCCGAGAGTGTAACATGTCATCAGGTAAAGATCCCCTGCCCCCGTATTTCAACATCGACCCGGCCAAGGCGGCGAAGCGGTTGTCCGACCCGATCGACACCGCCCGATTCGCCAAGGCCGCCGCCTTCGCCGCCCGGGGCCGCCAGGACCTGGCCGAACGCGGCTATGCCCCCGACGGCCAGAAACGCCTGCGCCGCTTTTCCACATGGGAAATCTGCCGCTACCTGATCCCCGTGGCCCCCGCCCATTTCCGCCGCGTCCTGCGCAAGTTCCCCGACCTGCCCCAGGGCACGGGCGAGGGCAATTCCAAATGGTTCAGCCTGGACGACGTGCTGCGCCTGCGCGACCATTTCGCGGCGGAAGGGGCTGCGGGCCGCGAATACCGCCCCTGGCGCCCCGAAGGCCTGCCCGCGAAGACCATCGCGGTCGCGAACTTCAAGGGCGGCGTCGGCAAGACCTCGACCGCAGCGCATCTGGCGATGTCGGCGGCGCTCGACGGCTACAAGGTGCTGGTGATCGACCTGGACAGCCAGGGCAGCCTCACCTCGATCATGGGCGGCCGGGTGGCCGACGAATGGTCCACGGCATTCCCGCTGATCGCCAAGGACTATGCCCTGGCCCTGCAGGAGGAGAACCGCGTCCGCGAGGCCGCAGGCCAGCCCCCCCTGCCCTTCGACGAGACGCTGACCGAGGCGCTGACAGTCACCGCCCGCGACATCATCCAGCCGACCCACTGGCCCAACATCGACCTGCTGGGCGCGCAGCTGAACCTCTATTGGGCAGAATTCCAGGTGCCTGTCTGGCGCATGGGCCTGCGTGGCTGGCCCTTGTGGGATGCGCTTGGCAACGCCCTTGCCAATGACCGCATCGTTGACGATTACGACATCATCATCCTGGATACGCCGCCCGCGCTTGGCTATCTGACGATCAACGCCCTGGCGGCGGCCGACATCCTGCTGGTGCCGCTGGGCGCGTCCTTCCTGGAATTCGATTCGACGGGGCGATTCTTCGACATGCTCTATTCGACCTTCGCCAGCGTCGAGGAAGGCGAGAATGCCGCCCGCCGCCGCGAGGGACTGCCCGAGATGAAGTTCGAATGGGACGCCGTGCGCGCCATCATCACCCGGTTCGACGCCGCCCAGCAGACGGATCTTGCCAATGTCATCCAGGCCTATTTCGGCGATTTCATGACCACCTTCCGGCAAGAGGTAACCGCCATGGTAGGCCAGGCCGGGGAACAGGTGAACGGTATCTACGAGGCCGATTACCGCGAATTCAACCGCGACACCTATGTCCGGGGGCGGGAGACCTTCGACCGCACCTGGGCCGAGGTGAAGGAGCTGATCCTGGGCACCTGGTGGCGCGACCTGCAGATGGAACAGGCCGAACAGGCGGGAGTGGAGAAGGCCCATGGTTAAGCGCAGGCGGCTGGAAACCCCCAGCAGTGACGACCTGACCCGGATCGAGGAACAGTTTCGCCGCGAAACTCTGGGGCGACCGTCGCTGGGTCCAGGGATGGCGCCCATCGCGCAGGTCGCCGCCGAGAGCGCGTCGCTGGCGACGGCAGGCGATGCCGAGGCACGCGCCGCGCGGCTGCGCGACCAGGCCGATGCCGAACGGCTGCGCCAGGCGGAAGGGCAGGGGCTTCTGATCCTGGAACTGCCCGTGGACCGCATCGACGAAGGCGCGATGATCCGCGACCGCATGGTGATGAGCGAGGACGAGATGCAGGAACTGCGCCTGTCGATCGCCGCCAACGGCCTGCGCCTGCCGATCGAGGTCTTCGAACTGGGCGGCGCAAGCGGGCAGGGGCCGCGCTATGGCCTTTTGTCCGGCTATCGCCGCCTTCACGCGGTGCGCGCCCTGCGCGACCTGACGCGGGACGCGAAATACGACCGCATCCGCGCCCTGGTCCGCCCCCGCACCCAGGCCGATACCGCCTTTGTCGCCATGGTCGAGGAGAACGAGGTCCGCGAGGAACTCAGCCATTTCGAGCGCGGCCGCATTGCCGTGATCGCCGCCAACCAGGGCGCCTTCGCCAATGTCGAGGATGCGGTGAACCGCCTGTTCGCCACGGGGTCCAAGGCCAAGCGGTCCAAGGTCCGGTCCTTCGCCCTGATCTTCGAGGAACTGGGCGACATGCTGCGCTTTCCCGAGGCCCTGACCGAAAAGCGCGGGTTGCGCCTGTCGGCCGCCCTGCGGGACGGGGCCGAGGCGCAGCTGCGCAAGGCCCTGTCCGGCGGCGCACCGGACGGAGCCGAGGAGGAATGGCAACTGCTGGAGCCTGTCCTGACACAGCTGGAAGGCGCCCCCCGCAGCCCGCCCCGCGGCGGTCGTCCGCGCAGCAAGCAGCCCGTGCAGCAGGGCTGGATCGACGACCTGACGATCCGGACCGCCAGCGGCATCACCATCCGCCGCGCCCGCGACGGCAATGCCCATGTCCTGCGGCTGGAGGGCCGGGCGCTGGACAGCGAGCTGATGGACAGCCTGATGGTCGAGATTCAGGCGCTGCTGGAGCGATAGGGTTTCGCCGCGAAACCAGGGGTAAGGGCGAGGGCAGGGAGCGCCCGTCTCCTCCCTCCTCTGCGGCCTTGCCGGACGCAAGCCAGCCGCAGGCCTGCCCCTACGCCCCGCCCGCCCCGCCGATCATGCCCCGTTTCTCGGCCCGTTGCAGCAGCAGGCGCACGGTGGACGGAAACCACTTGCCGTTGCCGCGCGGCGTGCGCTCGCGCATCTGCTCCAGCCGGCTCGCGATGCCCGCCAGCGTCAGGTCGGGATCGGCGTGCCGCATCCCCGCCACGATCGCCAGCAGCCGCTCGCCCGCCTCGCGGCGCGGGGCGCGTTCCAGCACGGTCTCGGGCAACAGCCCGTCGCGCACATAGCGCCGCGCGGCGCGCTTCAGCCGCTCCACCGACCAGGGCTGGCCCGTCCGGGCGCTGACAAGGCGCGCCAGGTCGTCCCAGGCCATCGCCGGGCGGTGGCGGCGCACCAGGGGCAGCCAGCCCTCGGCCCCAGCCTCGAGCTTGCGGAAGTAGCCCTCGTCGCGCGCCAGGCGCAGCTTGCGGATCGCCTCGCGGTCGCCCGCCCGCAGCGCCGGATTGCCGCCCACCCGCCCCTGGGCACGCGCCGAGCGCAGGCCTGCCTTGGTCCGCTCGCGGATCAGCGCGCGTTCCAGCTCCGCCACGGCCCCCATCACCTGCAGCGAGAAGCGGCCCTGCGGCGTGGCCGTGTCGATGGGATCGCCCAAGGACCGGAAATGCGCCCCCCGCGCCTCCAGCGTCTCGATCACCTGCAAGAGATGCGAAAGCGAGCGCGCCAGCCGGTCGAGGCGCACCACCACCAGCGTGTCCCCGGGCCGGATGGTGGCCAGAAGCCGCGCGAGCGCCGGGCGGGTGCGGTCGGCGCCCGAGGCGTGCTCCTCGTGGATCAGGGCGCAGCCCGCCTGACGCAGCTCGGCCAGCTGCGGGTCGAGGGTCTGCTCGAGGGTCGAGACGCGGGCATAGCCGATCAGCGGCATGGGGAGGGCTCCGGGAGGGGGGCGGATGGGGGTTTATACAGACGCAGGAGATGGGAGTAAACGGTCGTTTGACGAACCTTATAATGCAGTCCTTTTCCACGTCAGGGTTGGCAAGGGTGTAGCATTTCCTTGCGCTGCTGCAGGCTTCAGGCCTCTCGGTTCGAGGATCCTCTTGCGTGTTGCTGTGGCAGAAGTGGCTTCTTTTCCGGTCAAAGGCATTGCTTCAAGAGATCTTCTGGTAAACCGCATTTTTATGAATGCTTGCGGATAGAAGTGCAGAAGCGTCTTTGATTGTAGAGAATGACAAGGGAAGGATGGTCGGTAAGGCCCCTGCTCAATCCACGTGCTGGCTTTTGGGGCACCAAGACAGTGCAATCTATCTCTAAGAGCGCCTAACAAAACTGCTGTTCATGCGTTAAGGGGCCATGAGCAAGCCCCTTGTATCCGATCATCTGGGAGAGGCCATTACGCCGCTTCTGCCAGAGGAGCGACCGAAGCCGAAGGGCGGCTGCCCTCGATGCGATGACCGGCCAGCCTTGGCCGGCATCATTTTCGTTCTGCGGTCTGGCATTCCTGGGAGATGCTGCCGCGTGAGTTTGGCTGCTCAGGCATGACCTGCTGGCGTAGGCTGCGCGATTGGCAGGCAGTCAGCGTCTGGACCAGGCTTCATCGCGTTCTTCTGGAGCGCCTCTCTGAGGCGGGACAACTGGACTGATCATGGCGGTGCAGAATTTCAAGGGTGGGGTCGGCAAGACGACACTGGTGGTTCATCTCGCCCAGTATTTCGCGCTGCGCGGTTACCGTATCTGCGTCATGGATTGCGATTCGCAGGCATCGACCACTGCCGTCTTCGGCCTGAACCCCGATGTCGATGTGGATGAGGAAGAAGACACCCTTTATCCTTTCCTGCAGCATGGCGGGCCAAAGTCGCTGCATTATGCCCTGCGCGCGACCTATTGGCCCGGCATCGCCCTGATTCCCGCGAACCTGGGGCTTTATGATGCGGAATACGAATTTGCCGCCCGGATGGCCCGCGACCCGGCCTTCATCCTTGACCGGCTGCGCGACGGTGTCGCCTCGATCGCGGACCAGTTCGACATCATCTTGATGGATCCGCCGCCCGCGCTTGGGATGCTGTCGCTGTCGGTCTTGCGCGCCGCCAATGCCTTGCTGATCCCGGCGCCGCCCAACAATATCGACTTTGCCTCGACCGCGCATTTCCTGAAGATGATGGAAGCGACCCTGGCAGAGCTGGCGCGGCATGGCGGGGCGCGGGAATACAGCTTCGTGAAGATCCTGACCTCGAAGATGAACGACCAGAAGTCGGCGCACCAGGCCATCAAGCGCATGATGGATGCGGTGTTTCCGCAGGACATGCTGAACGTCTCGTTGAAGGATTCCGCCGAGATCGACAATGCGACGGCCAATCTGATGACGGTCTATGAACTGACCGGCCCCGCGACCCGGACCGAGACACACAAGCGATGCCGGGCCTATCTTGACGCGGTCGGACGCGAGGTCGAGCTTCTGATCCGAAAGACCTGGCCAAGCCATCACCGTCAGTTGCGCAAGGAGGGCTTGTTGTGAGCAAGCGGCACAATGCGATCTTCGACGATGTCCTGAAGGATCTGCCTGCGCCCGCAACCCCCGACCGGGGAGGGGCAAGGTTCCTGAAACGGACCAATGAGTTGTCAGAAAGCGGCGAGCGCGAGGAGAAGGTGCTGAGATGGGTCGATCCCGCAAGCTGCGTGATGTGGTCCCGCCACAACCGCGCCTATGACCTGCTGACCGAGGAAAACTGCCGCGACCTGATCGACAGCCTCAAGTCGCAGGGCCAGCAGGAATTTCCGGCCATTGTCCGCAAGCTGCCGGCGGGGCAGGGCGCGGAATACGAGGTCATCTGCGGGGCCCGCCGGCATTTCGCCGTCACTTGGTTGCGGGCCAACAACTATCCCCAGTTCCGCTATCTGATCGAAGTCCGTGACCTGACCGACGAAGAAGCGTTTCGCCTTGCCGATATCGAAAACCGCGATCGCGCCGATCTCAGTGACTATGAGCGGGCCTGTGACTACCTTCAGGCGCTTGGCGCCTATTATGGGGGAAAGCAGAAGACCATGGCCGCGCGCCTCGAGGTGTCCGAGGCTTGGTTGTCGCGCTATCTGCATCTTGCGCGGCTGCCAAAGGCCATTATCGACGCCTGGCCCCGCGTCACCGAAATCCGGGAACTGCACGCCCGGCAGATACGCGCGATGCTTCAGGACGGTGAGGACAAGGTTCTGGCCGAAGCCGAAAGGATTGCGGCCGAACAGGGCAAGGCCCGCGCAGGGCAGGGGGGCTATGTTGCCGTTCCGAAGGTTCTGTCGCGCCTGAAAGCCGCCGTTTATGGTTCGACCCCCAAAGCTGGCAAGCCATCCGGCATCACCGTCCAGAAGCGCGGAAACAGGATCCGTTTCGAATTTCCGGCCAGCATCGGCGAAGCCGAACTGCGCTCGGCCCTGGACGATTACCTTTCCGGCAGGGCTGGAAACTGAAAATTGCCAATTGGCAATTTCCGCGCTGCTCGCGGTCAGGCCTCCCGCAAGGCCGCAAGGGCGCGACCAATCGGCATTGCCCGCAGCCCGTCTGCGACCGGCACCTGACGGTCTCCGGCATAGACCAACAGCTTTCGATCAGCGCCGATATCCTCAATCGCAAGATGAAAGCCGCGGGATACCTTGGGTGACGTGGTGCGCTTGATCTCGATCGCCCAGGTACTGCCATCCGGCAGCCGAAGGACCAGGTCGAGTTCTGCCCCGGCCGAGGTCCGATAAAAGAAGGCCTCTGTCCCGGAAGGCGCAGCGGCGATCAGCGTCTCGATGCAGAACCCTTCCCAGCTGCCACCAACGACGGGATGGCCCAGGAGTGCCTCGAGAGAGCCAAGGCCAAGAAGCGCGTGAACCAGGCCGCTATCCCGGACATAGATCTTGGGGGACTTGACCAGGCGCTTGCCGACATTCTCGTGCCAGGGCGTCAGGCGGCGAACCAGCATCAGATCAACCAGAAGATCAAGATAGCGCCCGACCGTCTGGCCCGATATGCCCAGTCCTTCGGCCAAGGCCGAGGCGTTCAGAAGCCCACCCTGGCTATGCGCAAGCATGGTCCAGAACCGTCGCAGCGTCGCCGCAGGAATGCGCGGTCCCAGGGCGGGAATATCCCGCTCGAGATAGGTGCGAAGAAAGTCCTCTCGCCAGGCCAGGCTGGCACGGTCATTGGCGGCCTGGAAGCTGTCTGGAAATCCCCCCCGCAGCCAAAGGTCATTCAGGCGGTTTTCGCCCACCTCGTCCAACAGAAGGGGCGGCATCTCGATATAGCGGACCCTGCCTGCCAGGGACTCTGCCGACTGGTTCAAGAGCACGTTGGATGCCGATCCCAGCAACAGGAACTGCCCCGTGCGATACCCCTTGCGACGCCGCATGTCGATCTGGCCGCGCAGGTTCCTGAACAGGTCCGGCATCTGCTGGACTTCATCAAGGATCACCAGACTTCCAGCCAGTTCGTCCAGATAAAGGTCAGGCTCGACAAGGATCCGCCGATCTGCCTCCCGCTCCAGATCGAGATAGACAGAGCGACGCTGTCCGGCAATATCCAATGCCAAGGTCGTTTTTCCAATCTGCCGGGGCCCCAGCAAGATCACAGCGGCTTGCTCGTCAAGGGCAGAAATGACAGATGCGAAAGCATGACGATTGTACATAACCTTGCAAATACTCCATGGCGTGGAAGATTTGCAAGGATGTTTCTACGAAAGCGATCAGCCGAGTTTACGATTGCTGCTTGGCGTCAGTGATGCGGCAGAATAGCGTCAGGGCGAGGCCGGGGTGTATCACGGTCGCGCGCATTATGATGCTGGCGCCCACCAAAGGCCCTTATTCATACGCGACGCGTCACGGGGACGGACATGTGCTGCAGCCATGTTGTCACGTTGCCAGGCTGACGCGCGACCGGCGTGCAATGCCCAACAGGAGCTGCCCCATGCAACCACTCATCCAGCCATCTGCCGGGCAGCGCATCGGCGTCATCT